>NZ_JBBYHT010000003.1:0-103683 GCF_038289885.1 Flavobacterium helocola
TCTTCCCATTCCGAACAGAGAAGTTAAGCCCGATTGCGCAGATGGTACTGCAGTTATGTGGGAGAGTATGTCGCCGCCTTTCTTTTGAAAAGCCCTATCAGTAATGATAGGGCTTTTTTGTTACCAATATAGCGTCTCTACGAGACTAAAAAACCACCTCATAAGGGTGGTTTTTTTATTGGTTTAATTTTACCTCTGTTGGATAAGTTAGTTAGTAGAAATGCTATTTTTAATGAATAGAATTGTTGTTTTTTAGAATTTCAATGAAATTATTTAAAAGTGAATGAATTTGGTTGAGTTGGTCTATAGTTTGTAATTTTTCTTGTTTAGCAAAATATAGCATGTATTTGCCTTTATCTGGAATTTCATCAAATAATCCATTTTTATTTGTAATTTCTAATCTATCAGGATTTAATGCAACAATTAAATTTAAGAGGTTTTTACTTTTTAATATTGATGTAGCTTTATATTCATAATTACTTTTTAAAAAATATTTTTTATCGAAATCTGTATTTTTAATGTTAATGTCTTTTCTGTTAAAGATTTTGCCAATTTTTGTTAGTATATCTTCTTTTGTTACACACAATTCAAGTTTAGTTGGATTATTAAATTGAACTATTCCTATCATATATTTTTTTTCGTATGTTCTTCCTCCAGAAGTTATATAATGAGTATGATTTGTAATTTTAAAACAGAAATCAGAATGAGAATATTCAACAAATAAATCCCCAGAAGTAGATTTTAGTGTACCATTTTTTTCTACTGTAAATTGTTCCCAAATGTATTTTAGGTCTTTCCCTTTAATTAATTCATTTATTTTCTTTAGAATAGACATTTAGCTTTGGTTTAAAGATTTGATAATTATGAATAAATATATTAAAAATGTTATTAGTAATTAAGATTGATGCCATAAAAAAATCCGACTCTTTTGAAGTCGGATTTCTATATTAATTTAGGTGTGATTATTTCACTAAACCTCTTGAAATAACAATTCTTTGAATTTCTGAAGTTCCTTCGTAAATTTGAGTGATTTTTGAATCACGCATCATTCTTTCTACGTGGTATTCGCTTACGTAACCATTTCCACCGTGAATTTGAACAGCTTCATTAGCTACTTCTAAAGCAATTTCAGAAGCATATAACTTAGCCATAGCACCAGAATGTGCAATATCTTCACCATTATCTTTTTCAGTTGCTGCTTTATGAATTAACAATCTAGCACACGTAATTTTTACATGCATATCAGCTAATTTGAAAGCAATTGCTTGGTGATTGAAAATTGGTTTTCCAAAAGCTACACGTTCTTGCGAATATTTTAATGCTAATTCGTAAGCTCCTTGTGCAATTCCTAACGCTTGAGATGCAATTCCGATACGTCCTCCGTTTAATGTTGACATCGCGAAAGCAAAACCAAATCCGTCTGCACCAATTCTGTTTTCTTTAGGGACTTTTACATCATTAAATAATAAGGTATGTGTATCAGAACCACGGATTCCCATTTTCTTTTCTTTTGGACCTACTTCAAAACCTGGCATTCCTTTTTCCACGATAAGAACGTTAATTCCTTTATGTCCTTTTGAAGCGTCAGTTTGAGCAATTACTAAATAAGTAGAAGCTGTTCCACCATTTGTAATCCAGTTTTTAGTTCCGTTTACTAAATAATGATCGCCCATATCAATAGCAGTTGTTCTTTGTGATGTAGCATCTGAACCTGCTTCTGGCTCTGATAAACAGAAAGCTCCAATTACTTCACCTTTGGCTAACGGCGTTAAGTATTTTACTTTTTGTTCTTCTGAACCATATTTTTCTAAACCAGCACAAACTAATGAGTTATTTACTGACATGATAACCGCTGCAGAAGCATCAACTTTAGCAATTTCTTCCATTGCTAAAACATATGATAAACTATCTAATCCAGCACCACCGTATTTTGGATCAACCATCATTCCTAAGAACCCAAGTTCCCCCATCATTTTTACTTGTTCTGTTGGGAATTTTGAATGTTCGTCTCTTTCAATAACTCCAGGTAATAATTCTGTTTGAGCAAAATCTCTAGCAGCTTGCTGAATCATTAAATGCTCTTCGGTTAATTTAAAATCCATATTATTTAGATGTAATGTTTGATTATTTTGTAATTTCAGGAACCAAATGTAAAGATTAATTACCAAATTTTCAATAACAATTTGTAATTTTAACCCATGTTTAAAGAAAACTATAACGTTATCGGAGTTATGTCGGGCACATCGTTAGATGGTGTCGATTTAGCTTACATAAAATTCAATCATTCAGAGAATTGGACGTTTGAAATTTTTCAATCCGAAACTGTTTCTTATTCTGAAGAATGGCTTAACAAATTGAAAAATGCGATTCATTTCAGTCATTCAGAATTAGAAGAATTGAATAGTGGTTATACAAAACTTTTAGCTTCGATAATTTCCGATTTTATTTCCAAACATAATCTTACCGAAATTGATGCCGTTTGTACTCACGGTCATACTATTTTACACCAACCCCAAAAAGGATTTACACTTCAAATTGGTAATCTTCCGATGATTCGAGATTTAGTTAATCAACCGATTGTTTGTGATTTTAGAGTACAAGATGTGCAATTAGGTGGTCAAGGTGCGCCATTAGTTCCGATTGGTGATGAATTGCTTTTTTCTCAATATGATTATTGTTTGAATTTAGGCGGATTTTCGAATGTGTCATTTAATAAAAATGGTAATCGTATTGCTTTTGATATTTCTCCCGTAAATACCGTTTTGAATTTTTATGCGAATGAATTAGGTTTTCCATATGATGATGCTGGGAATTTAGCAAAATCTGGAAATGTGAATCAGGATTTATTACAAAAATTGAATGATTTGGATTTTTACAAAGCATCTTATCCAAAATCACTCGGAATGGAATTCGTAAATGCTGAAATTTTCCCACTTATGCATTCTTTTTCAATTGACGTAAAAGATAAACTTCGAACTTTTGTAGAACATATCGCTATTCAAATTGCGAATATTTGTGATAAACCTCTTGCGAAATTATTCATTACGGGAGGTGGAGCTTATAATCGATTTTTAATTGAGAGATTACGTAATTATTTACCTACAACTGAAGTTGTAATTCCTGATGATAAAACCATTCAGTTTAAGGAAGCGTTGATTTTTGCATTTCTAGGTGTATTGCGATTACGAAATGAAATTAATGTATTGTCCACAGTAACAGGAGCTATTAAAAATCACTCTTCTGGAGTAGTTTTTATGTAAATGTTATAAAAAACTAAAAAGTGTAGTTTAGGCTTCGGGGCTTAAACAGAATATGTATATTTGTAAAACCAAAAAAATTAACCAACACAATGAAAGATTTATTAAAGAAATTTGAAAACAAAGAACCAGAAATAGTATTTAATTGGAAAGACCCTGAAACAGATGCAGAAGGATGGACGGTAATTAACTCGTTAAGAGGTGGTGCTGCTGGTGGAGGAACTCGTATGCGTAAGGGATTAGATATGAATGAAGTACTTTCGTTAGCCAAAACTATGGAAGTTAAGTTTTCAGTTTCAGGACCAGCAATTGGTGGTGCTAAATCAGGAATCAATTTTGACCCAAACGATCCAAGAAAAAAAGGTGTTTTAGAAAGATGGTATAAAGCAGTTTCTCCATTATTAAAAAATTACTACGGAACTGGTGGCGATTTAAATGTAGATGAAATTCACGAAGTAATCCCAATGACAGAAGATTGTGGTGTTTGGCATCCACAAGAAGGTGTTTTTAACGGTCACTTTAAGCCTACAGAAGCTGATAAAATCAATAGAATTGGTCAATTACGTCAAGGCGTTATTAAAGTAATTGAAAATTCAAATTTCTCTCCAGATGTAAATAGAAAATACACAGTTGCCGACATGATTACTGGTTATGGTGTTGCCGAAGCGGCACGTCATTATTATGATATTTATGGAGGAACAATTGTTGGTAAAAAAGCTATCGTTCAAGGTTTTGGAAATGTAGGTTCTGCAGCTGCTTTTTATTTAGCACAAATGGGCGCAAAAGTGGTTGGAATCATCGATAGAGATGGTGGTGTTATCAATGAAAACGGATTCTCTTTCGAAGAAATTACAACATTATTCTTAAACAAAGATGGAAATAAATTAGTTGCTGCTAACATGATTCCATTTGCTGAAATCAACGAGAAGATTTGGTCAATGGGTGCTCAAGTATTTGCTCCATGTGCGGCTTCAAGATTGGTTACTAAAGACCAGGTTGATAGTATGATTGCTTCTGGATTGGAAGTGATTTCAAGTGGTGCGAATGTGCCTTTTGCTGATAAAGAAATTTTCTTTGGTCCAATTATGGAAGAAACTGATAAAAAAGTGAGTTTAATTCCTGACTTCATCGCAAATTGTGGTATGGCAAGAGTTTTTGCTTATTTCATGGAGAAAAAAGTACAAATGACAGACGAAGCTATTTTCTCTGACACTTCTAACAGAATTAAAAACGCAATTCAAAATGCACATGCTATAAATTCTGATAAAAAGAACATTAGTGCAACTGCTTTTGAAATCGCTTTGAAACAACTTGTATAAAAAATAAATCATGGAAGCAATATTAATACTTCTATTTGTTATTGGATATTTGTCTATTACTTTAGAACATCCATTAAAGTTAGATAAAACTGTGCCAGCACTTATGATGGCTGCTTTGATGTGGGCTTTGCTTGCGATAGGTTTTCAAAACGGATGGTTTTCTGTCGTTGATGGACATGGAGCTATTTTTAATATTAATTCTGGAGATATTCATCAGCAAGAGCATGGGTTCGAAGGGTTGCTTTTGCATCACGTAGGAAAAGTAGCTGAAATTTTGATTTTCCTTATAGGAGCAATGACAATTGTAGAGCTAATTGATTTGCACAGAGGCTTTGATGTTCTAAAAGACATGGTTAAAACCAAAAGTAAAATTAGACTTTTGTGGATAACAGGGATTGTAGGATTTATATTGTCTGCCGTTATTGATAACCTTACAGCAACTATTGTATTGATTTCATTATTGAGAAAATTAATTCATAATAGAGAAGAACGTATTTGGTATGCTTCTTTAATTATTATTGCTACAAATGCAGGAGGTGCTTGGTCTCCAATTGGAGATGTTACAACTACAATGTTATGGATAGCTAAGAAAGTTACAGCCGGAGGATTGTCTGAATATATCATTATTCCTGCAATATTATGTTTTGTTGTTCCTTATGCTTTAGCTTCTAGAATGAAAATTTTTAGAGGTAATATTGAGGTTAATGAGAAAACTCATGAAGAGCGTGAAAGATTGTTGAGTAGTAAAACTATGCTTTGGTTAGGATTAGGAGCAATTGTTTTCGTTCCTATATTTAAAACATTAACACATTTGCCTCCTTATGTAGGTATGATGTTAAGCTTAGCTGTGGTTTGGATGGTTTCTGAATACATTCATCCTGAAGTAAATTTTGATAAAAGTAAAAAGCACTTATACTCGGCCAATAATGCGCTGTCTAAAATTGAGATTTCAAGTATTTTGTTTTTCTTAGGAATTTTAATGGCAGTAGCGTCATTAGAGAGTTTGGTTTTTGGTTCTATCAATGGGGTAGAAGTGGGTACTTTGCGTTATGCGGCTGAAAGTATTTCTAATGCCATTCCTAATATGGATTTTGTAATTATTCTGTTAGGGGTTTTATCAGCAGTTATTGACAACGTGCCTTTAGTTGCAGCCTCAATGGGAATGTACACTTATGAAATTGATCATCCAGCATGGCATTTTATTGCTTATTCTGCAGGTACTGGAGGTAGTATGCTTATTATCGGTTCTGCTGCAGGTGTAGCTGCCATGGGAATGGAAAAAATCGATTTTATTTGGTACTTAAAAAAAATCACTTGGTTAGCTTTTGCAGGTTTTATTGCAGGAGCAATGGCTTTCTTATTTATTGAACATTATATTAGATAACAATATTTAGAATTTATACACGTTTTAATTATAAATTAAGTATACATTATGAGTTTATTTCTTCAAGCCGATAGTTTAGCGGTTGCTAGTCAAGTAGTAACAGAAGCACAACCTACAGAACAAACCTTATCCATGTGGAGTTTATTAACTAGTGGTGGAATTGGAGGTCAATTAATTATGTTGGTTCTTTTTATTCAGTTGTTTTTTGCTCTATTTTTATATTTTGAGCGATTAATGGCCATTAACAAAGCTTCTAAAATTGATGCTAGTTTTATGAACAACATCAAAATGAATATTATGTCAGGCAAAATTGATGCTGCCAAAATGTTATGTGCGCAAACTAATTCACCTGTTGCAAGATTAATCGAAAAAGGAATTTCTCGTATAGGAAAACCATTAGAAGATATCAATACAGCAATTGAAAACGCAGGTAATTTAGAGTTATACAAGTTGGAGAAAAACACCAGTATGTTAGCTACTATTTCAGGAGCCGGACCAATGGTTGGTTTCCTTGGAACTGTTGTTGGTATGATTCTTGCCTTCCATAAAATGGCTAGTGGTGGTGGTCAAATCGAAGTGGGTGCTTTGGCTGAAGGTATTTATACAGCTATGACAACTACGGTAGTTGGACTAATTGTTGGAATTATTGCTTATGTTGGCTATAATCACTTAGTAGTGAAAACTAATAAAGTGGTAAACCAAATGGAAGCAAATGCAGTAGATTTCTTAGATTTATTAAACGAACCAGTATAATGAAGTTAGGTAAAACTAGAAATAAAGTTTCAACAGAATTCAACATGTCGTCAATGACCGACATTGTTTTCTTGTTGCTTATCTTTTTCATGATAACCTCTACCATGGTAACTACGAATGCATTAGATTTAGTGTTGCCAAAAGCAAAAGGGAAAACGGATAGTAATAAAAGTACTTCAGTAAGTATTGATAAAGATTTGAATTTCTTCATCGATAAAGATAAAATCAATGAAGCTGATTTAGAAACCCAATTGATGGCTCTAATGGCAAATTCAGAAAATAAAGCTATCGTTTTAAGAGCTGAGAAATCAGTTCCTCATGAAAAAGTAGTTAAGGTTATGGAAATAGCCTACAGAAATCAAATAAAAATGGTTATTGCGGTAAATCCAAAATAGAAAAAAATGAAATTTTTAGAAACATCAGAAGAAAAAAAATCATTCACAATAACGTCGGTTATTTTTGTGATACTTTTTCTGTTGTTTACTATTTTCGGATTGACGTATATGGATCCACCACCAGAAAACGGAATCGCTGTTAACTTTGGTACTAGCGATACAGGTAGTGGAGAAATTCAACCAACAGAACCAGTACAAATGTCGCCCGATCAAGCGCAGTCAGAACCTGTTCCAGCAGAAGAAGATGATGTCTTAACGCAAGACGAAGAGGCGCCAGTTACGTTGCCTAAAAAAGACATAAAAAAACCAGTTGTTAAGCCTGCGGAAACAAAACCTGTTGTTAAACCAACAGAAACCAAACCAATAAAACCTAGTAATAGCGCCTTAAATAGTATTATTAAAGGCCCAAAACAAGACGGAACATCACAATCTGGTCATGGAGATGATGCTGATGGTGGCGATAAAGGGAATCCAAACGGAAGTTTGTATGCCAATAGTTTTTACGGAAATGGTTCTGGTGATGGAATTGGAACAGGAAAAGGAACCGGTTGGGGATTAGCTGGAAGAAAATTATCAGGTAACAGTAAAAGAATTCAGGATTGTAATGAATCTGGAAAAGTGGTGGTTAAAATTTGGGTAAATCGTCAAGGAAATGTAATTAAAGCCGAACGTTCTCAAGGAACAACTAATACTAATCCTTGTTTAGTTAATCCCGCATTGGAAACTGCAAAAACCTTCAAATGGCAACCTGATGCTAACGCACCTGAAACCCAAATTGGTTTTGTGGTAGTGAATTTCCAAGTAGGAGAATAATAATTCTTTGTTATCCCATTTAAAATGACGTATCAAGAAACAACAACATGGTTATTTAACCAGTTACCTATGTTTCAAATGCAAGGCGCTTCAGCCTATAAAAAAGATTTGACCAATACTTTGTTGTTGGTAGAACATTTGCAACATCCAGAAACTAAATTCAAATCGATTCACGTAGCAGGAACTAATGGAAAAGGTTCTACTTCGTCGATGCTTGCTTCAATATTACAAGAAGCTGGTTATAAAGTGGGATTATATACTTCACCTCATTTAAAAGACTTTCGCGAACGCATCCGTATTAATAGCGAAATGATTTCAGAAGATTTTGTGGTTGATTTTGTAGCTCAAAACAAATCGTTTTTCGAAGCTAATCAATTAAGTTTCTTCGAAATGACCGTTGGTTTAGCCTTTGATTATTTTGCAAAAGAACAAGTTGATATAGCTGTTGTTGAAGTTGGAATGGGAGGTAGATTAGATTCTACGAATGTTATTACATCTTTAGTTTCTGTAATTACCAATATTGGTTTTGATCATACTCAGTTTTTAGGAGATACCTTGCCAAAAATAGCCAATGAAAAAGCTGGAATTATTAAATCAAATGTTCCTGTTGTAATTGGAGAATATTCAGAAGAAACAAAACCTGTTTTTATAGATAAAGCGAAATTAGAAAATACTCCAATTTATTTTGCTCAAGATAATCCAGAAGTTACTTACGAATGTGCCTTGTTAGGAGATTATCAAATGCATAATAAGAAAACGGTTCTTCAAACCATCGAATTATTGCAATCACAATTTAATATAGAGGAAAAGCATATTAAATTAGGATTAAAAAATGTAATTCAAAATGCTGGATTGCTTGGTAGATGGCAAATTTTAAAACAAAAACCCTTTACGGTTTGCGATACAGCTCATAACAGTCACGGATTAAAAATAGTATTAAACCAAATTCAAAAACACCAATTTGAAACCCTTCATGTAGTTTTAGGTGTAGTAAATGATAAAGATTTAGTTTCAATTTTACCCTTATTTCCAAAAAATGCCAATTATTATTTCTGTAAACCAAATGTCCCAAGAGGATTAGAACCACAAATTTTACAGAAAAAAGCAACTGAATTTGGATTGTCTGGAGAAGTATTTAATTCGGTATCAGAAGCTTATGCTGAAGCATTAAATTTGGCTCATGATTCCGATTTTATTTACATAGGTGGTAGTACTTTTGTAGTGGCAGAAATTGTGTAATTTTTTTTCAAAAACACTTGCACATACAAATATTCCTTGTATATTTGCACTCGCAATACGGTAATACTAATGCATCTTATTGGGGCGATTAGCTCAGCTGGTTCAGAGCACCTCGTTTACACCGAGGGGGTCGGGGGTTCGAACCCCTCATCGCCCACAAAAATTTAAATCCTACTTTAAAGTAGGATTTTTTGTTTTATATCAGTTCTAAAGTTTTTTCTAGTGCCATTCCTCTAGACCCTTTGATTAAAATTAAACTATCTTTTGGTTGGTTTGCTTTGAAAAATGTTGCGAAGTTTTCAAAATTCTCAAAGAAATTAATGTGTGAATTTTGAACCTGATTAGCATAAAAATATTTACCAATAAAGTAGGTAGTTATATTGCTTTCGGAAATTAATAATGCTATTATTTTTTTATGCTCAGAAAGACTTTCTTCGCCTAATTCAAACATGTCGCCTAAAACTGCAATTTTATGATTGTGCTCTAATTGAATAAAATTTGTTATAGCTGCCGACATACTACTCGGATTCGCATTATAAGCATCTAATATTATTTCGTTCCCGTTTTTTTGTATCAATTGTGAGCGATTATTTTCAGGAATATAATTTTCAATTGCCTCTTTAATTTGTTCGTCGGAAACTTTAAAATAATTTCCTATTGTGATAGCGGCATTGATATTATTAGCGTTGTAAATTCCAATAAGGTGCGAATTAATGGTTAAGTCATTGAAGGATATTTTTACCATTGGATTAGCTTCAACCTTATCGATTTTTATATCAACATTTGATTCGTTTAAGCCGAAACTAAATTGTTTAATTCCTATTGCTTTTTCCTTTTGAATGGCATCATCTAAATTAATAAAAACAATTTTTTCATTGTTTCTTAGATAATTATACATTTCACTTTTTCCTTTGATTACGCCTTCAACTCCGCCAAATCCTTCTAAATGAGCTTTCCCGAAATTAGTGATATAACCATAGTCAGGTTGTGCAATTTTACATAAGAAGTCAATTTCCTTTTGATGATTAGCACCCATTTCAACAATGCCAATTTCTGTTTCTTTTGTAAAACGCAATAGTGTAAGTGGAACTCCAATGTGATTATTCAAATTGCCAATAGTTGCCAGTGTATTGTATTTTTTTGAAAGTACAGCGTGTATTAATTCCTTGGTAGTAGTTTTTCCATTGCTTCCTGTTAAGGCTATTATTGGCAAACCCAAATAGTTTCTGTGGAACTTAGCTAACTCTTGTAACGCAATAAGTGAGTCTTCTACTAATAAAGTTCGTTCGTCAATTTTATAGCTAGGGTTGTCAATTATCACATATTTGGCTCCTTTTTCTAAAGCTTCTTTTGCAAAGGTATTAGCATCAAAGTTTTCGCCTTTAAGGGCAACAAATAAGCTGTCTTTTTCTATTTTTCTTGTATCGGTAGAAACGCTTGAGCAATTTAAAAATAAGGAATGTAAAGTAGCTATTGTGGTCATCTGAGTTGTTTTAAATCGAAACGAAGATAAAAAAAAGCCCTTTCAAACGAAAGGGCTTTTTTAAGTATTTTGTATGAAAATTATTTTTTTGGATTTCCTCTAGGAGTCTTTTTGTTTGATTTAGGACCTACTTTAGACATCGCACATCTGAATCCGATGTAATCAGTTGCCATATCTTGAGGGAAGAATCTTCTAGAAGCTGGGTCTAACCAGTATGCTCTATCTCTCCATGAACCACCTTTGTAAACTCTAACGTTGTCATCTACTAAAGTAGTTCTCTTGTCAGATTTATCAAATTTTTTGTCCATTTTACCTAAACTATCAGCAGTGATAGAGTGTTTAGGAGCTTCGTACATTCTGTGTTTTTCTTCACCTGCACCTTCTTCAGAGTCAGTAAATTTGTAGAAACGTGTAGATTGTCTATCACCATCTCTGTAATTTCTGTTATCAGAAGTTGAGAACTGAGTTCTTAAGTAAGTTTCGTTTTCATCAACAGGAACTTGAGCAATTTGACCAGGGAAATTTCTAGCCATAATTCTACCGTTACTTAAAGTATCATAAGTGATGTTGTCAGAAGTTACTAATTCAACAACTCCATCTTCACCAATTTTGTTTTTTGTATAAACGTTACCTCTAAAGTAGTTGAAGTCATTTGCTTCGTCATCTACCATAGGTCTGTAAACGTCTTGTACCCACTCAGCTACGTTTCCAGCCATATCATATAAACCAAAATCATTTGGAGCATACGCTTTAACTTTATTTGTAATGTCAGCTCCGTCATCAGACCAACCTGCAATTCCTCCGTAATCCCCTTTACCTTGTTTAAAGTTGGCTAATTGGTCACCTCTGTATTGTCTTTTAGACGAACGAGTATATTGACCACTCCAAGGGTATTTCTTTTGTCCTTTGTAAATGTTGTATTCTCTGTTTCCAACTAAAGCTACTGCAGCATATTCCCACTCAGCTTCTGTTGGTAATCTATATTCTGGTAAAATTAACCCAGAACTTCTTTGAGCGTATACGTTTTTAGCAGTATCTGCAGCTGGTCTTCTACCACCACCCATTTCTTTTTTCAATACTACTTCTTCGTTACCACCAAATGCTTTAGATGGTGTATTGATATAAGTTTCAGTACTGAAAGAGTTTTCAGCAGTTACGTCAGAACCTAGTTTGATTTTGTTATCTTTCTTAAGGTAACCTTCACGCTCTAAAATGTTTTCATTTACACGGTCAGTTCTCCACTTGCTAAATTCAGTTGCTTGAATCCAGTTAACACCAACTACTGGGTAGTCAGCATAAGCAGGGTGTCTTAAGTAGTTATTAGTCATCGTTTCGTTGTAACCTAAACGATTTCTCCACACTAAAGTATCTGGAATTGCTCCATTGTAAATGTGTTTGTAGTTTTCTTCAGTTGGAGGAAATACAGTTTTTACCCAAAACAAGTATTCAGAATACATTTTGTTGGTTACTTCTGTTTCATCCATAAAGAAAGATTGTACGTGTTGTTGATTTGGAGAGTTATTCCAATCATGCATAACATCGTCTTGTACTTTTCCCATTGTAAAAGTACCTCCTTCAATAGAAATCATCCCTGGAGGCGTTTCTTGTTGTTTAAACTTGTCGTTAAACTGGAATCCACCTTTTTTATCATTGATTTTCCATCCTGTAGCTGTAGAACCACCTTTTGTGCTTCCTTTTTTGCTACAACCTGTAAAGCCTAATGCCAGTGCTAATACTACTAACACTTTTAAAGCCATAATTTTCTTAATTTTCATACTTTAGTAGGTAATAAATTTCGTGTCGCAAGATAATAATAATGAATTAAAATGCAACATGTTTTTAAATTTTTGTAAAAAAAAATTAATGTTGTGTTAAAATCCTTTCTCTTACAACGATTTATATTAAGTTTTATTGTAAAAAATTAGATTAAAATAAATATTTTTTTTCTCTTTGTAATATATAGGTGTTTAACACGTTTTATAGCTAATGAAAAAGACTATCTTATTTATACTGTTATTTTCTGTTGTGTTTGTTTTTGGGCAACAAACAGATAATATTTCTATTAATTGGAATTCTAATGTGGATTACAGTTTGGGGGAAACTTCAATTAAAGTGCCTCAGTTTGATACAGAATTTTACAATATTGATATTCCGTCAAGAAAAATTCAATATAGGAAATTAGTGACAGTTACTGCATCAACTAATGTGTCAAGTTTGGTTATATCAAATGTAAAATATCAAACTATAAACGAATCGGAACTTTATGATTTGAATAAATCATTACTACCTAATAAGATTCAAGCTTCATTGGAAGTTGTTCGTGCTCGAGATGATTATAAAGGTATTTTAATTTTTAGTCCCATTATAAAAGAAGGTGGCGTTTTTAAAAAAGTTATTTCGTTAACGTATTCTTTTCAAAACAATCTGTCAAATAGAAGTCAAAATCAGAATGTTGTTCAAGCGGTTTCAAATTCGATTTTATCAACGGGTAATTGGCATCGTTTTTACATTGAAAAATCAGGTGTTTATAGAATTTCTAAAACTTTTCTTCAAAGTTTGGGTTTTAATGTTAATGTAGATCCTAGAAATATAAAGATTTATGGAAATGGTGGACGCATGTTGCCGTTAAACAATTCAATCCCTTATCCGGATGATTTAGAACAGAATGCGATTCAATTTATCGGTGAAGATGATGGCGTTTTTGATAATAGCGATTATATTTTATTTTATGCAGAAGGAGTTGATACTTGGAGTACCGAAAGTTTAACCAGTGTGAACTTGTTTGCAGATAAATCATATTATTACATAACTTCATTAGGTTCAGCTGGAAAAAGAATAGAACAAGCATTGCAGCCAATAAATCCTCCAACTTTAACTTTTAATCAGTTTGATGATGTTATTTACTACGAGAAAGATTTAATTAATGCTGGAAAAGTTGGTAGAAGATGGTTTGGTGAACAATTTAATATAGATGAATTTCAAACATTTGATTTTTCAATTCCTAATTTAGATACTTCAGTTCCTGTTCAAATAAAAGTAAATACAGCTTCTAGATCATTTGGTAACTCTTCTTTTAATGTAAAAGCCAATTCTGTTGATTTGGGAACTTTGAATTTTCCACAGTTAACTTCAGGTAGTGGAGTTGAAGGCTATGAATCTGCTTTAAATACAGTTTTTAATGCGACTTCTTCAAATATTTCAATTGCACTAACATATAACAATGGAGGTGTTCCGAGTTCAAATGGTTTTTTAGATTTTATACGATTAAAAGTAAAGCGGAATTTAACAGGTTTCTCTAAACAATTCCTATTTTTTAATGATCAAGAGCAAGCTAATATTGGTGTTGGAGAATACAGAATTGCAAATGCATCAGGAATTTCTCAAGTTTGGGATGTTACCGATTTATATAATGTTACGGCTTACGAAAATACCACTGGAGCCAATTTTAATTTTAAAGTAAATTTAGGTACAGCTAGAAAATACGTGGCAGTTGACATGTCTGACACCTTTACGCCATTGCGTGAATCAAATTCTGTTGTGGTGAATCAGAATTTAAAAGGCACAATTTTTAAAGATGCTCAAGGAAATTTTCAAGACATCGATTATTTGATTATAACACCAGAGCTTTTAACAACACAAGCAGAACGTTTAGCTGATTTTCATAGAAATAATTCTGGTTTAGTAGTGCGTGTGGTTACTTTAGAAAAAATTTATCAAGAATTTGCTTCTGGAAAACAAGATATTGCTGCAATTAGAAATTTAATTAAATATGTGTATTGGAATGCTTCCACTCCAGATAAAAGAGTTAAGTATGTAAATCTTTTTGGAGACGCATCTTATGATTACAAAGACCGATTATTTAGTAATACCAATATTGTTCCTGTTTTTCATGGATTCAATCCTTTTGCTTCGGAAACAAATAATATTTCTAATTTCTCATTATTCTCGTCATTTATGTCTGACGATTTCTATGGTTTGATGGATGATACCGAAGGTCAAATGTTAGGCGGTTTTGACGGAATTGATATTGCAGTTGGAAGAATGTTAGTTTCCTCTACTGGTCAAGCTAAAGAAATGGTTGATAAAGTAATTGAATATCATGACGAGAAATCCTACGGAAGATGGCGCAATAATTATGTCATCTATTCCGATGACGCCGATAATACAACAGATGCAACGCTTCAGTTTGGATTAGATAATTTAGCGAATACTTTAACTGCACAAAAGCCATTTGTAAATGTTAAAAAAATACATACCGATGCTTATTTGCAACAAGTAGCGGCGGGTGGTGAGCGTTATCCAGAAGCAAAAAAAGACTTTTTAGACGCTTTAGCGCTTGGGGCTTTAGTTTTTAATTACTTCGGACACGGAAATGAAGAATCGCTTGCAAGAGAAAGATTGTTTGAAAAATTAGATGCTCAAAATTTAACCAATCGTTACAGATATCCACTTTTTATAACAATAACTTGCGAGTTTACACGTTTTGATGATCCAGGGCGTTTTACAGGAGGCGAATACATGTATTGGAATAAAAGCGGTGGGGCAATTGGTTTGATTGCTACTACACGTCAAATTGGTGTTACGACAGGTTTTGTAATGAATAATTTATTGAATGAAGACTTGTATGCATTTGGTTCAAATGATTATCCTTCAATCGCAGAAGCGCTGAGGTTAACAAAATTAGATACAGGTTCAGATAACAGAAGAGTTGTTTTTTATATTGGTGATCCTGCATTAAAATTAGCAATTCCGAGACCTAAAGTAGTACTAACAAAAGTAAATGATATTCCGGTAAATCAACCATTGCCTGTCCTTCAAGCTTTGAGTTTAACAAAGATATCTGGTGAGGTAAGAGATGAAAATGATGTATTGTTATCGGGATATAACGGTGATTTAGCAGTTCAAATTTTTGATAAAGATATTAATAGAGCTACTCTCGGAAATAATGGTGTTACCAATGGTAGCGGACTTATAGTGATGAATTTTACTACTTTAGGAGAAACTGTTTTTAGAGGAAATGCATCGGTAGTAAACGGACAATTTGAATTTAGTTTCGTGGTGCCGCAAGATATTAGAATTCCAGTTGGAAATGGTAAAATAAGCTTTTATGCAAAACGTGATATGCCTAGTTTGGATAACCAAACAGGTTATGATAGAACAATCCAAATTGGAGGTGTTAACGTAAATGCTGTAAGTGATACGAATCCGCCAACGGTTAGATTGCATATGAATGATGAAGGTTTTGTTTCGGGCGGAATTACAAATTGTTCACCCATTTTGCTGGCTTTTTTAGAAGATGAAAACGGAATCAATACGGCAAGTGGAATCGGGCATGATATCGTAGCAATTTTGGATGGCGATGAATCTAATCCGTATGTTTTGAATGAATATTATGAAACAAATAACGACGATTATACCAGCGGTTTTGTGAGATTTCCTTTCAGGGATTTAACACCTGGATTGCATACTATTTTGTTTAAAGCTTGGGATGTGTATAATAATTTAGTAACGGCAGAAATTCAGTTTAATGCAATTTGTTCTGATGATGGACTACGAGTAGAAAGAGTATTGAATTATCCCAATCCGTTTGTGAGTTATACTGAGTTTTGGTTCAATCATAACATGCCATTTGAACCACTTGATGTTCAAGTTCAGATTCTGACTGTTGCAGGAAAGTTGGTTAAAACAATAAATCAGCAAGTTACGACTGAAGGTTTTCTTTGTAGAGAAATTATCTGGGATGGTCGTGATGATTTTGGAGATAAGATTGGAAAAGGGGTTTATGTTTATAAATTAAAAGTACGATCTACAACTACTGGAAAGTCAGTTGAAAAATATGAGAAACTTGTAATACTATAATAAAATACTATATTTGTCAAATTAATTTCTATGAATACAATGAAAAAAATTGCTGTAATATTTACCTTATTAGTTGTAGGTCAATATGTTAAAGCGCAAGAAGATAATAGCCGAGTAATAACCACAGGTGTTCCTTTCTTATTAATTGCTGCTGATGCGCGTTCTGCGGGTATGGCTGACATGGGAGTAGCAACTTCTGCAGATGCTTTCTCGCAACAATTCAATCCTGCTAAATATGCTTTTTCTCTTCAAAAACAAGGGTTTTCTGTGAGTTATACGCCTTATTTGTCTAGTATTGCAAACGATATTTCTTTGGGACAATTGACATACTACAATAGAATAAATGAGCGTAGTGCATTTGCAGGGTCTTTACGTTTTTTTGGTTTGGGTGATATCGAATTGAGAGAAACTCCAGATCCAAACGAGCCGGTAAGAACAGTTAATCCAAATGAACTAGCTCTAGATGGTTCTTATTCTCTTAAATTAAGTGACCGTTTTTCTATGGCTGTTGGTGGACGATTTATTCGTTCGGCTTTAAGAATTGGTGATGCAAATAATGATGCTACAGCAGCAACAACATTTGCAGTTGATATTGCAGGTTATTATCAATCAGAAGAAATGGCTTATGATGATTTTAATGGTAGATGGAGAGCTGGATTTAACTTTCAGAATTTAGGTCCTAAAATTAGTTATGATAATGATGATTTAAATGATAACTTTTTACCAGCCAATATGCGTTTAGGTGGAGGTTTTGATTTTATTTTTGATGAGTATAGTAAAATTGGTGTTACGGCTGAAGTTACAAAACTTTTAGTTCCAACACCACCAGCAAAAGTTGCTGCAGTAGATGCTGATGATAGTGGTTCAATTGAGCCTGCAGAGCAAGATTTGGCTGATGATGCATACACACAAGCATTGTCAGATTACAGAAAAACAAGTTGGACAAGCGGAATTTTCAATTCGTTTAATGATGCTCCTGATGGTATTTCAGAAGAATTAAAAGAGTTTACTTGGGCTTTAGGTGCAGAGTATTGGTATCAAGACTCATTCGCACTACGCTTAGGTTACTTTAATGAAAATGAATTAAAAGGGGCAAGAAAGTTTTTTACTTTAGGAGCCGGTTTTAAGTATAATGTAGTGAAAATTGATGTGTCGTATTTGTTCTCAGCATCTAAAGTGAGAAATCCATTAGAAAATACATTGAGATTCTCTCTGACATTTAACTTTGGCGATAATTACGATGAACTTTAAACAAAAAATAAATTAATAAACAATCCAAATTCTTATTTTAGAATTTGGATTTTTTTTCCTTACATATGAAGCAAATTTCAATAAACACGACCATTTCGGTACTTTCAAAAGAAGAATTATCTCAAGAGGAGACAACATTAATGATGCAAGCGGTAGAAGCTAGAAGTAAAGCTTACGCACCTTATTCAAAGTTTACGGTGGGTGCAGCTATTCTTTTGGATAACGGAATTGTAGTTCAAGGTTCAAATCAAGAAAATGCAGCTTACCCTTCAGGCTTGTGTGCTGAGCGTGTAGCAATTTTTTATGCAGGGGCAACCTATCCAGATGCAAAAATTGTAAAAATGTTTATTACGGCATCTCCGCAAGATAGAGATTTAGAAGAGCCAATTCCACCATGCGGAAGTTGTAGGCAAGCAATCGCAGAATACGAATTCAAACAAGATATTCCAATTGCTATTTTCTTTATGGGAGCAAAAGGCGATATTTATAAGTCAGATTCATTAAAAAATCTACTGCCTTTGGTTTTCGATAAAAATCATCTATAACGATTTCGTAACTTTTTTTATCGATTTTGTTATAAAAAATACAAAAATCGTAGAATTTAATTTTTTCAATCAGGTTCTATGTAGTATTTTTGCTGTTCGTAAAATTGTGATTGATAAATAATGCCTTTCACAATTCAATTGTATTAAAAAAACAAACTAAAATGAAACCAATTACAAGAGAAGTTTACCTAAAGTGGTATGAAGACATGCTATTTTGGAGAAAGTTTGAGGATAAACTTGCAGCTGTTTATATCCAACAAAAAGTTAGAGGATTTTTGCACCTATACAATGGTCAAGAAGCAGTTTTAGCTGGAGCTTTGCACGCAATGGACTTGTCTAAAGATAAAATGATTACCGCTTATCGTAACCACGTTCAGCCAATTGGAATGGGTGTAGACCCAAGAAAAGTTATGGCAGAATTATACGGAAAAGCTACAGGTACTTCAAAAGGTATGGGTGGATCTATGCATATTTTCTCTAAAGAACATGGTTTTTATGGAGGTCACGGAATTGTAGGGGCACAAATTCCAGTAGGAGCAGGTATTGCTTTTGCTGATAAATATTTTGAAACTGGCGGAGTTACCTTAACTTATTTTGGTGATGGCGCTGCTCGTCAAGGTTCTTTGCACGAAGCTTTCAATATGGCAATGTTATGGAAATTACCAGTAGTATTCATCGTTGAAAACAATGGATATGCAATGGGAACATCTGTAGAAAGAACTGCTAACCATACTGATATTTGGAAACTTGGTCTAGGTTACGAAATGCCTTGCGGACCAGTTGATGGAATGAATCCAGTAAAAGTAGCAGAAGCTATGCATGAAGCTATGGAAAGAGCACGTCGTGGAGATGGACCAACTTTCTTAGAAATGAAAACATACCGTTACAGAGGACACTCAATGTCTGATGCACAATTATATAGAACAAAAGAGGAAGTGGAAGAGTACAAAAAAATCGATCCAATTACTCAAGTTTTAGATATCATTAAAGAAAATAACTACGCTACAGAAGCTGAAATCGAAACTATCGATCAAAGAGTAGCTGATTTAGTGGCTGAATGTGAAAAATTCGCAGAGGATTCTCCATTCCCAGAAGTAAATCAGTTGTATGATGTAGTATACGAACAAGAAAATTATCCTTTCATCCCACATAAATTATAAGAACTATGGCACAAATTATAACAATGCCCCGTTTGAGTGATACGATGACTGAAGGAGTTGTAGCAACTTGGCTAAAAAAAGTGGGTGATACAATCAAAACAGGTGATATTTTAGCCGAAATTGAAACGGATAAAGCTACGATGGAATTCGAATCTTTCCATGATGGTGTTTTATTACACATCGGAATTCAAGAAGGACAATCGGCTCCAGTGGATTCTTTATTAGCTATCATTGGAAAAGAAGGCGAAGATATTTCAGCTTTATTAAGTGGAGGAAATGCTACTGAAACTAAAGAAGAAAAAGTAGAAGAAACTAAAATTGTCACATCGAGCGCAGTCGAGATGCCAGCTGGTGTAAAAGTAGTAACAATGCCTCGTTTGTCTGATACCATGACAACAGGAACAGTTGCGACTTGGTTAAAGAAGGTAGGAGATACTGTAAAAGAAGGTGACATTTTGGCTGAAATCGAAACGGATAAAGCTACTATGGAATTCGAATCTTTTAATGCAGGAACATTATTATATATCGGAGTGCAAGAAGGTGATTCTGCTCCAGTTGATACCATCTTAGCAATTTTAGGACCAGCAGGAACTGATGTTTCAGGAATTGCGGCTAATTATAAAGTTGGTGCTGTTGTTGAAGCTCCAAAAGCAGAAGAAGTAAAAGCAGTTGCTCAAGAAGTTGTAGTAACAGAACAAGCTACTTCAGGTAGAGTTTTTGCTTCTCCATTAGCTAAAAAAATTGCTCAAGATAAAGGAATCAACTTGTCTCAAGTAAAAGGTTCAGGTGAAAATGGAAGAATTGTAAAATCGGATGTAGAGAATTTCTCTCCATCTGCCGTTGCAACTCCAACTCAAGCCGTTGCAGAAGCTACAAGTGCAGTTGCAGCTGTGAAACCATTTGTTCCAGTAGGAGAAGTTTTCCAAGAAGAAATCAAAAATTCGCAAATGCGTAAAACCATTGCGAGAAGATTATCAGAATCTAAATTTACAGCACCGCATTATTATTTAACTATCGAGTTGGATATGGACAATGCTATTGCTTCAAGAAATATGATTAACGGATTGCCAGAAACGAAAGTTTCCTTCAATGATATGGTAATCAAAGCAAGTGCTATGGCATTGAAAAAACATCCACAAGTAAATTCACAGTGGAGAGAAGATGCAATGGTAATCAATCACCACGTGAATATTGGTGTTGCAGTAGCAGTTGAAGACGGATTAATGGTTCCAGTATTGAAATTTACAGATCAAATGAGTTTAACTCAAATTGGTGCTAACGTCAAAGATTTAGCTGGAAAAGCAAAATCTAAAAAAATTCAACCAGCTGAAATGGAAGGAAGTACGTTTACAATTTCTAACTTAGGAATGTTCGGAATTCAATCGTTTACTTCTATTATCAATCAACCAAATTCTGCTATTTTATCTGTTGGTGCTATTATTGAAAAACCAGTAGTTAAAAACGGACAAATCGTAGTTGGAAACACAATGACAGTTACTTTAGCTTGCGACCACAGAACAGTGGACGGAGCAACAGGAGCTCAATTCTTACAAACGTTCAAAGCGTTTATGGAAAATCCAGTAACGATGTTAGCATAATAAGTGTTAAATTTATCATACAAAATCCCGATTTATTCGGGATTTTTTTATTTTTACTTAAAACTACATGCTATGAAAAAATTCTTGTTACTAATTTCTTTTATTGGATTGTCATTGAATGCACAAACCAATGTTACTTCGAAGAATATTTCAAAGGTAAACTATCAAGTTGCTGAAGAAAATGTAATTAAAACCTTGTCTTATTTAACTTCTGATGAATTAGAAGGAAGAGATTCTGGTAGCGAAGGAATTGAGAAAGCTGCGGTTTATTTAGAAAATCTATTAAAAGAAAATGGAGTAAAGCCTTATTTTAAAACGTATCGCGATACCTTATCGAATTTTGACAAACCTGCTTTTAATATTGTAGGTTATATAGAAGGAACCGATAAAAAATTGAAAAATGAGTTTGTGGTAATCGGAGCGCATTATGATCATATCGGAATGTTGCAAAATGGTGTTAATGGCGATGTAATTGTAAATGGTGCAAACGACAACGCAACTGGAACCACAGCGGTAACAGAAGTTGCAAAGTATTTCGCCAAGTTTAAAAACAACAAACGAAGTATTCTTTTTGTGTTCTTTTCAGCAGAAGAGAAAGGCCTTTTAGGTTCGAAACATTTGGCAGCCAAATTAAAAGAACAAAAAATGGATTTGTATTTTATGTTCAATTTTGAAATGATTGGTGTTCCTATGAAAGACAAAGGAATGGATTTCTATCTTACAGGTTTTGGAAAATCAAACATGGCAACGACAATGAATGATTATGCTGGAGAAAAATTAGTTGGATATTTACCAATAGAAACAAAATATATGTTATTCAGAGCTTCAGATAATTATCCTTTTTTCACCGAATTTAATGTCCCGGCACAAACGGTTTCGACTTTCGATTTTGAAAATTTCCAATTCTATCACCAGCCTGATGATGAGTTTGAATTGATGGATACGAAACACATGACCAATGTAATTTCGAAAACAATTCCGGTTTTAGAACAAATGATTAATGCGCCTAAAAAAGAAATCAAATTAAATGAAAAGTAAAAATATTATCATAACAGGAACTTCTCGTGGAATAGGTTACGAATTAGCTATGCAATTTGCAAACGCTGGACATCAAGTATTAGCGATTTCCCGTAAAACACCAAAAGAGTTAATTGAAAATCCAAATATTACGTGTTTGTCAATTGATATTTCAAATCCAGAAGAATTGCTTCAAGTGGAAAATTTTATCAATAGAACTTGGAAAAAAGTAGATGTTTTAATTCACAACGCAGGAAGTTTGTTGCATAAACAATTCACACAAATTACTTCAGAGGAATTTCAAAACATTTACAAAGTCAATGTTTTTGCTGTTGCAGAATTGACAAAAATCTGTATTCCTTTCATGGAAAAAGGTAGTCATGTGGTAACAATTAGTTCTATGGGTGGCATACAAGGAAGCATGAAATTTGCAGGATTAGCGGCTTATTCTTCAAGTAAAGGCGCGGTAATTACCTTGTCAGAATTATTAGCAGAAGAATACAAAGAACAAGGGATTTCATTTAATGTTTTAGCGCTTGGAGCTGTAAATACCGAAATGCTACAAGAAGCGTTTCCGGGTTACGAAGCACCACTTTCAGCGAAAGAAATGGCAGATTACATCTTCAATTTCGCCTTAACAGGAAACAAATATTACAACGGAAAAGTATTACAAGTTTCATCGTCAACACCTTAAAATTGAGCGAAGTTTTACAAAAATACCTTCCTGAACACGCAGTTCATCATTGTTTTGAGTTAATCAAAGCGAATCATGTGCATCTTAAAATCGTCAACGAACGTCAAACGCGTCATGGTGATTATCGAAAAGATGCGCAAGGTTATCATTTGATTACAGTGAATGCAAGTTTGAATAAATACCGATTCTTAATCACCTTAATTCACGAAATAGCCCATTTGGTAGCCTTTGAAAAATATGGTCGAAACATAAAACCGCATGGTGACGAATGGAAACTCACTTTTCAACGCATGATGGTGCCGTTTATTCGTCCAGAAATATTTCCAAATCAATTGTTGCCCTTGCTTGCGAAACATTTTAGAAATCCAAAAGCAAGTAGCGATACTGATGCAAAATTAGCAATCGCATTAAAGCAATTTGACCAAAAAGAAACCGATAAAAATTATATCTTTGAAATTCCGATGGGAAGTCATTTTAGAATTCACAATGGAAAAATTTTTAAGAAAATAGCATTACGAGTTAAGCGATACGAATGTTTAGAAATAAGTTCTGGGCGATTATATCTTTTTCAACCCAATGCAGAAGTAGAATTGTTGCCGAATTAGAAAAGCAATAAAAAAATCTTTCAAAAAATGAACAAAAATTATTACGCGATATTGATGGCTGGAGGAGTTGGTTCTCGTTTTTGGCCCGTGAGTACAACCGAATTTCCTAAGCAATTTCACGATATGTTAGGAACTGGAGAAACGTTGATTCAAAAAACGTTTACTCGTTTGTCTCAAATTATTCCAAAAGAAAATATTTTAATTCTTACGAATGAAGATTACAATAACATAGTTTTAGAACAATTGCCAATGGTAAAACAAGAGCAAATTATTTTAGAACCTGTAATGCGAAACACAGCGCCTTGTATTTTGTATGCTTCTTTGAAGATTAAAAAACAAAATCCAGATGCAGTTATGGTAGTAGCGCCATCAGATCATTGGATTGAAGATGAAGTGCAGTTTTGTTCTAATTTGCAACACGCTTTTGATTTCTGTGAGCGCGATGAAAACTTAATGACTTTGGGAATTTTACCAACATTTGCCAACACGGGTTATGGTTATATCGAATTTGATAAGTTAGATTCGAGACCTGTTAAAAAAGTAAAACAATTTCGCGAAAAACCAGATTATGCTACGGCAAGAAAGTTTATTCAAAGCCGAAATTTCCTTTGGAATGCTGGGATTTTTGTGTGGAGTGCCAAAACCGTTTTAAAAGCTTATGAAGAGTTTCAACCGGTAATGTTTGCTCATTTTATGAATGGTTATGAAGCTTTAAACACACCAAAAGAAGCGGCTTTTATTAAAGATAATTATCCGTTAGCACAAAATATTTCGGTCGATTATGCAATCTTGGAAAAAGCGCAGAATGTTTACGTTTTACCTGCTACTTTCGATTGGAATGATTTAGGAACTTGGGGTTCATTATATGATAAATTACCAAAAGACGAACAAGAAAATGCAGTTGTAAATGCAACCGTTTACTTAGAAAATGCAACTAATAATATCATCAGAACTGAAGGGAAAAAGTTAGTAGTGATTGATGGTTTAACTGATTACATTATAGTTGACAAAGACGATGTATTGTTGATTTATCCAAAAAATAAAGAGCAAGATATTAAGCAAATAGTTTCTAAATTAAAATAGTACTATTTCACATCATCTTCCAAGTACATTTTTCTTACACGCTTGAATAACTCAGAAGAATATACAAAATCGGTAACGGCTTCGTTATCGGTTTTGAAAATTTCTTTATTGCTTCCTTCCCATTCCAATAATCCGTTTTTTAAGAAAACGATTTTCTGACCAATTTCCATTACCGAGTTCATGTCGTGAGTGTTAATCACAGTAGTAATGTTGTATTCTTCTGTAATTTCCTGAATCAAATTGTCAATTACAATAGCAGTTTTTGGGTCTAAACCTGAGTTAGGTTCGTCGCAAAACAAATATTTCGGATTGTTTACAATAGCCCTAGCAATTGCAACACGTTTTTGCATTCCACCAGAAATTTCAGACGGACGTTTGTGGTGTGCGTTTACCAAATGAACTCTATCTATAACAAAATCAACACGCTCTTTAATTTCTTTTGGGGTTTTATTAGAGAACATTTTTAAAGGAAACCCAATGTTTTCTTCCACAGTCATTCCATCAAATAAAGCACTTCCTTGGAATACCATTCCTATTTCGGTCCTTAAAGTTCTTTTTTCGTCGTTTGAAAGCTCTGAATAAATTCTGCCATCAAATGAAATTGTTCCACTATCAGGAGTGTGTAAACCTAATAACGATTTTAAGAAAACGGTTTTTCCCGAACCACTTTGTCCAATAATAAGATTGGTCATTCCAGCTTCAAAACGAGTAGAAACGCCTTTTAAAACGGTTTGTTCGCCAAACTTTTTTACGATGTTTTTTACTTCAATCATTAGCTCAATAGGAGTTGGGTTAATATAAAGTTCATTAAAATAATTACTACCGATGTCCATACGAAGGATACCGTACTTGCTTTACCTACTTCTAAAGCACCACCTTTCATGTAATAACCGTGAAAGGAAGGAATAGTCGCAAGCAATAAAGCAAAAACAATAGTTTTTATAAAGGCATACGCAATATGAAACGGAATAAATTCGGTTTGAAGTCCGGTAGTGAATTCAAAACTAGTGGTAAAGCCGCCATAAACAGCCGCCATCCAACCTCCAAAAACACCCAAAAACATACTCAATCCAATTACGAACGGATATAAAAGTAAGGCGATAATTTTTGGAAAAATCAAATAGTTCAATGAGTTAACTCCCATAACTTCTAGTGCATCAATTTGCTCTGTAACACGCATAGTTCCAATACTTGAAGTAATGAAAGATCCCATTTTTCCAGCCATAATGATAGAAATGAATGTTGGAGCAAACTCTAAAACCACCGATTGACGTGTTGCAAAACCTATCAAATATTTAGGGATTAAAGGATTGGTCAAATTTAATGCTGTTTGAATTGCCACAACTCCTCCAACAAAAAAGGAAATAAAAGAAACTATCCCTAGCGAACCAATGATTAAATCATCAACTTCTTTAAGTATTAATTGTTTCATTACCGACCATTTAGTAGGCTTGTTGAAGATTTCTTTCAACATGATAAAGTATTTTCCTATTTGCGATAAGTAGCGAACTAGCATCATATTATTTAATGTTCAGTGATCAGTTTCTAGTATTCAGTAAAAATACTATATTTTTTTGGAATAGGTTAAAACAACTTTTCTTTCATTTTTTTCCAGCGGTAGTTTCTGAAAAATTTGGCTTGCTCAGGAGTTACAAATAAAGGTTTTCCAGATGATTTTGCTTTCCAAAACCCCATTAAATAGTCTATAAATAAAAGAGGTTTGCCTTTTCGAATTGCCAATTTCAATGATGAAATAGCGGTGATGATAAATCCGTAGCCCAAGCTGTAAAAAGCTTCTCCTTGTTTGTAACGAGCGGCTTTGTTGTAACTGGCGCCTGTAGGTTTTAAGTGTTTTACATGTAAACTTGAATCAGTAACTACTTTCCAATTGTAAAATTTACAAAGTAATTCGTCAACTGTGTCCCAACCCATTGCAGGTTTTAATCCACCAATTTGTTTGTAAGTAGCTTTTCGGTAGGCTTTTAAGGCTCCACGGATATGATCTTTATCGGTTAGATTTTCTAAAACCCAATCCCCATTTTTTTCTACATAACAAAACCCGCCAGCCATTCCAATTTTCTCATCTGATTGAAAGTGCTTTATAATCGTTTCGAAATAGTTGTTTGGAAAAATCAAATCGGCATCTACTTTTACGATTATGTCGTAATTGTCATCAATGTGTTTTTCTCCTTCATGGAATGCCTGAATTACTTTACTTCCTGGAAGATGAATTGCGTCAGATTTTTTATTAACTAAAGTAATAAAAGGATATTTGGAAGCAAATTCAGAAACAATTTCCGGAGTTTTATCGGTAGAATTATCATTCACCACTACAACTTTTGCTGGCAAAATCGTTTGTTCTACTAACGATTGAAGTGTTAATGAAATGAATTTTTCCTCGTTGTATGTTGGTATGATTATGTAGTATCGCATAGACTAATTACTATTCACTAATTACTAATCACTTTCTTTCTGCGTAAACCAAATAATATCTCGGCGTAAACCATCTCAACAAAGGTCTAAAACCAAGTTTTTTTACCGGATGTGTGAATTTCACTCGGTCAACAATTTTAAAGCCTGCTTTTTCAAGTAACCAATCCAATTGCCAATCTTCAAATTCGTGATAATGTCTGTCCCACATATCGGTTTTGCTTCGATAAGCTGGAGAAAACCACAAACGTAATGGAATCGAAATTAAAATTTTATCTGCTTTTACATTTTGTAAAACAGTATAAGGATTTAGTAAATGTTCGAAAATTTCAAAACCTGTAAATACATCGTAATTTTCGTTTTGAAGAGCCGATTGATTGTTGTCAATGTCTTCGCCTTTTGTGTTGATAACAGTATAGCCATTATCTACCATGATTTTTGAAAAAGGATTTGGAACGCCTAAATCAAAAATGGTTTCAGAAGTCTTGATATGTTTTTTTAGAAAATCTAAAGTGATATTGAATCGTTTGCTCGGATATGTTTTTTCGTACATTGAAAATCCTTTTAATAAATTGTTTTGACAAAATTAACTATTATGTAGGAACTTCAAAGAAAAGCACAAAAAAACATAAGCATTTTTATTTATCTCTTAATTAAAGTAATTTTTTCCATTATCAAATCTACTTTGTCGAGCGAAATTGGGATGCAAGTTTTATTATTAAATTCTAAATTTCCTCCATCGGATTTATTGTAAACAGAAACATAGTTTAGATTGGCAATATATGATTTTTGCACCCGTAAAAAATTACTGTAATTTGAAAGAATGTCTTCGAAATTTTTTAAATAGCGACTGCATATTATCTTTTCGCCATTTAACAAAACAATTTCGCAATAAGAACCTTCGCCTTTAACGTATAAAATTTGGTCGGTTTCTAAGAATAAAATGCTATTACCTGTTGGAACAGCAATTTTGTTTAATTTATTTTGATCTAAATTTTCTTTTAAGATTTTGATGTTTTGCGATTTTGTTTTTTCAAAACGTTTAACGGCTTCTACAAGTTCTTCTGGATGAATGGGTTTTAGCAAATAATCAATTGCGGAAAATTTAAACGCCTTTATTGCGTATTGACTATAAGCTGTAGTAAATATTACCGAAAAGTCAATCTCTTCTTCGTTGAAAAAGTCAAATAATTCTAAGCCACTATGGGCTGGCATTTCAATATCTAAAAACACGATATTTGGTTTAAATTTATTGATTGCTTTGATTCCTTCGGCAAGAGTTTCACATTGTTCCAATATTTTAATATTTGGACAATATTCTTCTAAAAGTAATTGTAATGAAACGCGTGCTCTAACTTCATCATCAATAATAATTGCATTTATTTCCATGTTGTAGGTATGTTTATAATTACGGTTGTTCCTATTGGTTCATCAAATTTATATTTGTCAATATATGAAACGGTAATTTTATTGGTTTTGTTCAAATTTAAAATCTCTAATCTTTTCTCAATTGCATTTGTTGCAAAAGAAATGTGGTCTTTTCTGTTGTTGAGGTTGAGTTCTTCGCTTCTTTTTCTTCCTATTCCATTATCATCAATGCTAATTTCTAAAGAATGATTGGTTTTTTTAAACACAATGTTTATTGTTTTTTCACCTTTTAAATGTAAAAGTCCATGTTTTATAGCGTTTTCTATAAAAGGTTGTAATAACATGGTTGGTATTTTAATGGATTCGGTATCAATTTCTTTGTCAATTGAAATGGTGTAATTAAAATCGTTAAAAAAACGGGCTTTTTCTAAATCGAGATATAACGTAATTGTTTTGATTTCTTCATTTATAGAAAGGTAATTTTTTTCGGTTAATTCTAAAATGGTTCTGGTTAAGGAAGAAAATTTATTTAAGTAAATAATGGCTTCTTTTTTATCGTTTGACAAAATATAGGATTGAATCGTGTTTAAAGCATTGTAAAAAAAATGCGGATTCATTTGCGATTTAATAGCGGTTAATTTTGACTCATTTAAATTGTTTTCTAAGGTAATTCGATTGAGTTCAATTTGGTTTTTTTGCTGAATTTTTTTAAGTTTCGATTGGTAAAGAAAATAGAATAGAATTGCCAAAAGTAAAATAGAAAATAAGATAAAAATTGTACTTTCCCAAAATGGTTTTTGAATAGAGAAATTATAATTGATGATGTTTTTATCTGTTTTTTCTATGTTTTCAATTTTAAATTGGATGGAATAATCTCCTGCGGCTAAAGAAGAAAGATTCAAACTTCGTTGATTGTCTTCTAAAGTTACCCAATTTCCGTTATTGATTTTGTATGAAATAGGAAATTTAGTATTTGGTAAATAAGCTAAAACCGAAAAGTCAAAACTTAAATTGTTTTCATTAAATTCAAAATTAGTTGCTGTTTTTTGTTTGTAGTTGATAAGAACTTTATTTAAAATAAATTTTGGTAACGACTCATCGTTTAAGTTCGTATTTGGTTTTATTATAAGTCCACTAGATGTAGCAAGTATGGTTTGGTTTGATAAAGTAGCAATATCACTAACTGAAATATTAGGAGTAATATTCTGAATTTTTGTTGCTTTTTTTGTAGATAAGTTAAATTGAAAAATAGCATTGTTTGTAAAAATATAAAGAATATTATCAATTAGTTTTATGTTTTTAATATCGTCAGTAATTAAATTTTTAGAAATTTTTTCAGTAGTAATAGTATTGTTTTGATCAATTTTTAATAACTCATATTCGTTTGATAATAAGTAG
Source organism: Flavobacterium helocola (assembly GCF_038289885.1). Classification (NCBI taxonomy): domain Bacteria; kingdom Pseudomonadati; phylum Bacteroidota; class Flavobacteriia; order Flavobacteriales; family Flavobacteriaceae; genus Flavobacterium; species Flavobacterium helocola. The sequence continues at coordinate 29,652 of NZ_JBBYHT010000003.1, forward strand.
ATGCAATTGTTGTGATAGTATATTTTTTGACAAAAAATGGGCTTATTTTTATACTGTATTTCTTTTTGTGTATTTAAGGTTTGAGCGTAAAGCCCCACATTTGTTGCAAAAAAGATAGTCTTGCTGTTTGGATTATAAGCAACCGATTTTCCTCGAACGCCAACTAAAATTTTAGACTCATTTAAATTAGACGGTGTTTCAGTAAAATATTTGGTGTATAAATTATCCCATTCAGATGTTTTTTTATAATCTAAGCTAAATAAACCACAGAGTCCACTAGCGGCAAAAGCATAATATTTGTCGTCGATTTTTACAACATCTTTTACAGCAATATTTACATCTTTTACATTTTTATTTAGAATTTTAAAGTTATTTGATGTGATAAAATAGTTGGTTTCATCTTTAAAAACTTTATAAATTTCATGATTAGAATTGCCTTTGAAAATTATTTTTTCTTCGTAATTATTTGGGTTGAATTCACTTAAAATATCATTTTCATATCCAATGGCAATTGTGTTGTTGTCAGAATTTAAGGTAACAGGTTTGTAATTGCATTTCCATAAAATGGAAGAAAAATTTGGAATATAGAGTAATCCATTTGTTAAGGTAGTAATCCAAAATTTATTTTCTTGGTCTTTAAAAATGGTTGAAATATTGATTTCTTTATAGTAATTAATAAAATTCTTGTTTTTATATTCAAACAATCCGCTGGTGGTGGCGAGCCATAATTTATTGTCAACAAAACTTAGATTTTGAATGATGCTTCCTTTTAAAACAGCTTCTTTTTCAAAAGTTTGATTAGAGTATTTGTAGAGTTGTCCATTTGCTTTAGATACAATATATAAATCATCTAAGTTGCTTTCAATAACAATAGATTTTGTGATAACAAGTTCGTTTGGCAAACTGGTTATAGTTGTGTTTAAGTTGGAATCAATTTTTAATAGTTTATTGGTAAAAACATAGAAATATTTTTTTGATAAATGTGTGGCTTTGAAATAGGTGTTATCAAATTTTATCTTTTTGATGCGTTTTAATTTTTTCAAATCGTAAACTTCAATTGAATTTTTTTGAATTGTAAAAAGTTTGTTGCCAATAATTCCAAATTCATAATAACCAATGCTGTTTTTTTGTTTAAAAGCGTGCAATTGATTGTTTTGAACATAGTATAAATAACCATCAAAATTTATGTACCAAACTCTGCCAAAATTATCTTCAATAATATTCGAGCCGCTTTTGCTGGTTTGATTTTTTGTGGTGAATGTATGAAATTTTGTACCATCGTATTTGCTCAAGCCTTCACCAGTTGCGAACCACATAAAGCCTTTTTTGTCTTGAAAAACATCATAAACTGCATTGGAAGGTAAACCAACAGATTTGTCGATTACATAAGAATATGGGTTTTGAGCAACTAATTCAAAACAGTTGAATGACAGCGATATGAATAGTAGAAAAAAGGTTTTCAATTGTATTAATTATTAATATTACAAATATAGAAGTTAAGTTGATTGAGGGCAATTTAATGATGATTTATAAACTGAATTTGATGAACTCGAAACCTAGTTTAATGAATTTGACTTCAAATTATAGAAGCCACATCTCTAGTTTTGAATCAAATTTTAAAAATATCATTATGAAAAGATTATTACAATTATCAATTTTTCTTTGGTCAATACTAAGTTTAGGGCAAGCTCCAGTTGTCTCAAACCCCACCTTAGTAACTGCAGCAGACAATAGTTTGGCAATTAGTTCATTAATAACCCCAAATGGTTCCACACAATGGTCTATAATTTATTCGGAAGATGCATTTTTTACACCAAATGTTACCTACGAAATAAATAATATTGCTACATTAACAGGAAGTTCACCTGTAACGGTTTCCTATACCATTCAATGTTTAAATTCTGGCGATAATTATTATGTAAAAGTTAAAGCAGTCAATATTAGCGGAACAACAACTTCTGGATACACCACTATGTCAACTACCGGTTCTGTCTTTAATAATTATCCTAAAGTTGATACTTTTTCTGTGTCTAATTTAACTACTACTTCAGCTCGAATTAATTTAGGAATTGATAACAATGCTAATATAGCAGTAACTGGAGCTTTGTATTATGGTCTTTCTGAAACTACAATGACCAACATTTTAGCTGTGCCAACTACAAGTACTGATAATGCTACTACTTTTGTAGATTTATCAAGTTTGTCGCCAAATACCACTTATTATGTAAGGATAAATTTGAATAATGGAACAAATTGTACTAATTCGGTAATTCGTCAATTTACAACGCCAATGGTAACAACTTTACTTTATCATTTTCCTTTCAATGGGAATATGAATAGTATAGTAAATTCAGGAACTTTTAATTCAGGTATTGGTTTTGGTACTTTTGTTAGTGACGGCTTAGGAAATTCAACAGGTGCTTTAGAAGTTGCCGTTAATTCAGGTAATTATTCTACTCAAACGCAATCAGCTAATTTGCCGTTACTTCCTCAAGGTAATGCATCTAGGTCTGTAGTAATGCGTGTTCGATTTAACAATGCTTCTATGACACATTATGTAATGAGTTGGGGTAGTCCATCAAATAGCTTGTCTTATGGATTTGAAAAAACACAAGCGCAAGGATGTAGTAGTGTTTGGGGAAATAACGTGTGTTTTGCCGATGCTACCATTCAAGATACATGGGCAACTATCACAATAACTTACGACGGAACTACAAATACAGCACAATACTATAAAAACGGTAGTTTGGTTAGCCAACAAAATCATTCAGTTGCAGTAAATACAACAGGAGCAGACATTCGACTAGGAACATCATTAGCTGCAAATTTTGGAAATTCTAATTTTTGGATAGATGATTTAAAAATTTACTCAGGAGTTTTAACTTCTACTCAAATTGCTACTTTATCAAGCTCTGATTTTAATACAAATAACTTGAATATTGCTATGTATCCAAATCCATCAAACGAATTAGTTAATATTGATTTAGAAAGCCAAATAAAATCAGTTGAAATCTATTCATTACAAGGACAAAAAGTATTGGCTTCAACAGAAAAACAAATCAATATTTCAAACTTAACTAATGGTATTTACATGGTAAGAGTAGAAGATGTTGATGGAGCTGTTGCTACTCAAAAAATTATTAAAAACTAAAAATCATTACATTAACTTAAAAAACAAACATCATGAAAAAATTAATTCTATTAACTTTTATTACATTTTTATCTTTATCATGTTCAAAAGATGATGACGGTCAGTCAGTGTCAATTGTTAATGATTGGGCTATTGAAAAAGTTGGTTACATGAACGCCTCAAATGAAGTTACTTCAGAAGAGGATTGGTCTCACGATTGTTCTTCTAAAAAAGACCACATGATTTTAACATCATCAGAAAACTTTACATTTAATTATTTTAGTTCGGCTTGTGAATCTACATTTTTTGCTCAAGAAAGTGGCATATATTCTTTTGATGAAGCGAATGATAGATTAACAATTTCTGGAGGAACAGATTGGGATGCAACTTATGATGTGATTTCGCTTTCTCAAACAGAATTAATTTTAAAAATATCAGCTGATGAATTGAAAAATGCTAGATTACCAAGTTATAATTATTATAAATTTTCAAGAAGAAATTAGAGTCTAAATTATGAAAAAACTTTTGGTGAGATTTAGATTAGAATTACTCTTATTTCTACTATACTTTCTCTTGTTTTCGATTGTTTATTTATTTTTAAAAAGATAAAGAGGGAATTTTTCCCTCTTTTTACATCTTGTACACAATTGCGTTAATATTCATTCCAGCTCCAACAGAAGCAAAAATAATAACATCGCCTTTGTTTAAATTTTGTCCTTCTAATTCTCCGTTTACAATTAAATCATATAAGGTTGGAACCGTTGCAACACTAGAATTTCCTAATTTATGAATACTCATAGGCATAATTCCAGCAGGTGTTTCCATCTTGAATAATTTGTAAAAGCGATTAATGATGGCTTCGTCCATTTTTTCATTTGCCTGATGAATTAAAATTTTCTTTACATCGGTAATAGCGATTCCGCTTTTCTCTAAGCAAGAAGCCATTGCTTTTGGAACATTAGAAAGGGCAAATTCGTAAATTTTTCTGCCATACATTTTGATGTAGCGAATATTTGGGTCTTCATTTTTATTAAACGAATTTCCAAAATATAAAAACTTAGCTTCGTCAAAAGAAAAAGTAGCGGATTCATGAGCTAAAATTCCGCCTTCATCATCAGTAGCTTCAATAATTGTTGCTCCAGCGCCATCCGAGTAAATCATGCTGTCGCGGTCGTGTTTGTCTACAACTCTTGATAAAGTTTCAGAACCAATTACCAAACATTTTTTAGCCATTCCGGCTTTAATATAGGCTTGTGCTTGAATAACAGCTTCTATCCAGCCTGGACAACCAAAAAGAATGTCATAAGCGACACATTTTGGATTTTTAATTTGTAATCCATATTTAACACGAGTGGCTAAACTTGGAACAGTATCTGATTGAATTGTATTTGTTTGAATGTCACCGTAGTTGTGAGCTAATATAATATAGTCTAGAGTCTCAGGATCAATACCTGATTTATCAATTGCTTTTTTGGCAGCAATTAATGCCATGTCAGAATTAACCATGTCGTCAGCGGCATAGCGTCGTTCTAGAATTCCAGTAATTTCAACAAATTTCTCTGCAATAATATCATTTGTCATATTAAAAGCAGTGCCATCTTCATTTAAAAAATCATGTTGAGCAAAATCAGAATTAGTTACCTTTTTTGTTGGAATATAACTTCCTGAACCCGTTATTTTAATATTCATAATAGTTATTGTTAATGTAACGAAATTATTAATTATTTCTTAACATAAGATAAAAATGCCTGTTTTTTTGTAGTAATTATTGAATCTTTAATTTAAGCTCAAAAAAATACGAAATTGACTTTTTTTAGGGGTGTTTACGAAAATTTTATCTGCATAATAGTCGCCATACTCAGCCCCTGTGTTTTCATTTGCTCGGCATATTTACCTTCAAAATATTCATCAATCGTTGAATTAAAATGATGCAACCAAGTTTCAAAATGTTCTTTTGCAAAAGCATGTTTGTCATGAACCTCTTTATGAATGGAAAACATATTGTTATAGTAACCACCTTTTAAAAATAAGGATTGCTCCCAAAACGTGGCCAAAATCTCAAAATGTTCTTCCAAATGTTGGTCAACCGATGTAACTTTGGTAAAGAAAAAATTGATTGATTCATCAACTAATAGCTTGTCATAGAACTTTCGCATGATGAATAGAATGTCTTCTCGAGTTTCAATGTCTTTCATTTCCAAATTTTATAATCGTACAAATTTACAACAATACTTCTTGAGGCAAGTGACTTTTGTCATGTTTAAAAAAAATCCCAAAAACCTGAATTGGAATTTGGGATTTTAAATGTTCGAAATTTACTTTTTACATATATGCTTCAATTGGAGCACAAGAACAAACTAAATTTCTATCTCCATACGCTTCATCAACACGACGAACCGTAGGCCAGAATTTATTTTCAGCAATATAATCTAATGCATAAGCTGCTTGTTCTCTTGTATATGGGAAAACCCAATCGTTAGCTGTAACCATTGCTAAAGTATGAGGTGCGTTTCTTAAAATATTATTGGCATCCTCTTTTGTTGAAGCTTCAATTTCTTTACGAATTGAAATCATCGCATCACAAAAACGATCTAATTCCGCTAAATCTTCTGATTCAGTTGGTTCAATCATTAATGTTCCAGCAACTGGGAAAGAAACCGTTGGCGCGTGGAAACCATAATCCATTAAACGTTTTGCAATATCTGTTACTTTGATTCCTTTTTCTTCGAAAGCTCTACAATCTAAAATCATTTCGTGAGCCGCTCTTCCCATTTCTCCAGAATATAAAACTGGATAATGTTCGTCTAAACGCGCTTTCATGTAATTTGCATTTAAGATAGCATATTTAGTAGCATTTGTTAATCCTTCAGCTCCTAACATGGTAATGTAGCCGTAAGAAATTAAACAAACTAAAGCCGAACCATAAGGTGCAGAAGAAATTGCGGTAATTGCTTGGCTTCCTCCTGTTGGAATAACTGGGTTAGTAGGTAAGAATGGAACTAATTTTTCGTTCACACAAATTGGTCCAACACCAGGTCCACCACCACCGTGAGGAATAGCGAATGTTTTGTGTAAGTTTAAGTGACAAACATCAGCACCAATAGTGGCTGGATTTGTTAATCCAACTTGTGCATTCATATTCGCACCATCCATATAAACTAAACCACCATTATCGTGAATGATTTTGGTAATTTCAATAATAGCACTTTCAAAAACTCCGTGAGTTGAAGGATAAGTAACCATCAAAGCAGATAAGTTATCTTTGTGTAAGATTGCTTTTGCTCTCAAATCTTCAACATCGATATTTCCATTATCCATGGTTTTTGTTACGATGATTTCCATTCCTGCCATAGCAGCAGAAGCTGGATTAGTTCCGTGAGCAGAAGCTGGAATTAAACACACATTTCTGTGGTTATCGCCTCTTGATAAATGGTAAGCACGAATAGCCATTAAACCAGCATATTCTCCTTGAGCACCTGAATTTGGTTGTAACGTTGTTCCTTGGAAACCTGTTACGACATTCAATTGTTGCTCTAATTTTTTCAACATGATTTGGTAACCTTCTGCTTGTTCAATTGGTGCAAAAGGGTGAATGCTGTTCCAATTTGCCATCGATAAAGGCAACATTTCTGCAGCAGCATTTAATTTCATCGTACAAGAACCTAACGAAATCATCGAGTGATTCAACGATAAATCTTTACGCTCTAATTTTTTGATATAACGCATTAATTGCGACTCTGAATGATGGTTGTTGAAAACATCATGTTGTAAGAAAGTTGATTTTCTTACTAAGTTTTCAGGAACCATTACTTCATTAGCTAATTGACTAATTGTAATTTTATCTTTTCCAGTAGCTTCAGCAAAAATAGCGATGATTTGGTTGATGTCGTTTACAGAAGTCGTTTCGTTAAATGAGATCGAAACCGTTTCTGCATCTGGATAGAAGAAGTTTACTTCGTGTTTCTCAGCAATTGCTTTTACTTTTTGAGCATCTGCTTTTACTAAGATTGTATCGAAGAAAGCAGTATTCGTTTGGTAAACACCTAATTTATTTAAAGCATCGGCAGTTGTAACCGCAGAAGCATGTACTTTATTAGCAATATATTGTAAACCTTTTGGTCCGTGAAAAACAGCATACATTCCAGCCATAACCGCTAATAAAACTTGAGCTGTACAAATGTTAGAAGTTGCTTTTTCGCGTTTGATATGTTGCTCACGAGTTCCTAAAGCCATACGTAATGCGCGGTTTCCGTTTACATCGATAGAAACACCAATGATTCTTCCTGGCATAGAACGTTTGTATTCTTCTTTAGTTGCGAAATAACCAGCGTGTGGTCCACCGTAACCCATTGGAATACCAAAACGTTGTGTAGTTCCAACTACAACTGCAGCGCCCATTTCACCTGGAGAAGTTAATTTAGCTAATGATAAAATATCAGCAGCAACTGCTACTTTAATTTCGTTTTCTGCTGCTTTTGCGATGAATCCTGCATAGTCATAAACTTGGCCATATTTTCCTGGATATTGTAAAATTGCACCGAAGAAATCCGTTGAGAAATCGAAAGTCTCATGATTTCCAACAACTAATTCAATATTTAACGGAGTAGAACGTGTTTGTAAAACCGATAAGGTTTGTGGTAAAATTTCTTCCGAAACGAAGAATTTCGACACATTATTTTTCTTTTGATCGCGTGTTCTTACATCAAAAAGTAACGCCATTGCTTCTGCAGCAGCTGTTCCTTCATCAAGTAACGATGCATTTGCGATTTCCATTCCGGTTAATTCGATAACCGTAGTTTGGAAATTCAAAATCGCTTCTAAACGACCTTGCGCAATTTCTGCTTGATAAGGTGTGTAAGCCGTGTACCATCCTGGGTTTTCAAAAATATTTCTTTGAATAACCGCCGGAACGATTGCTGGGTGATATCCTAAACCAATGTATGATTTGAATACTTTATTTTTCTTTCCTAATTCTTGAATGTGAGTTAAATACTCATACTCAGTCATGGGAGCATCTAAATTTAAGTCGTTTTTTAAACGAATATCATCTGGAATGGTTTCGAAAATTAATTGGTCTAAAGATTCTACACCAACCGTTTTAAACATGTGATTTAAGTCACTTTCACGTGGCCCTAAATGTCTCAAAGCGAATGCATCTGTTCTCATTTATTAAAAATGTGTATGTGTGTTATTATGTGTTGTTTTGGTCAACAAAAGTAATTATTAATCTTGTAATAATTTGTTTTTAAAATGTGAAATTTTGTGATTTTATCAACTAAAATAGAGTCTTATTAACAGATTGATTATTTTTGTTGAATGGTGGTTTTAAAGAAAATTCTCGATTTTTACATCAATAGTAGTTTGCATGTCGCATTATCCGCTTTTGCTTTAGTGTCGATGACGCAATATTTCTTCGGTGTTCAAGGCGATTTTTCGGTAGCTTTCTTCGCTTTTTTTGGAACGGTAGTTGGTTATAATTTTGTGAAGTATGATGCTATCGCAAGGTTAAACAAAACCGAAATCAAAAATGAACTCAAGGCTATCGTTTTTTTGAGTTTTATTTCGTTGTTGGCTTGTTTTTATTTTTTCTTGCAATTGAGTTGGGAATCAAAACTAAGTGCTGTTGCTTTTTTTGGGCTTACGCTTTTATATACATTACCTTTTTTTCCAAACAAACAAAATGCAAGAAACTGGAAAGGCGTAAAAATTTACATTGTTGGAATTACTTGGGTTGGAGTAACTGTGATTTTACCTTTGGTAGAAGCTGAAATTCCGTTTTCAATAGATGTTTTTTTAATGGCTTTTCAACGATTTTTATTGGTGTTCTCAATTGTTTTGGTTTTTGATATTGTGGATGTAAAACTCGATGATATTCACTTACAAACTGTTCCGCAGAAAATAGGAGTAAAGATGACGAAAAGGCTTGGTTATTTATTATTACTTTTATTATTGCTTTTAGAGTTTTTCTATACCAATAATCATCATTTTTTACCATTCTTTTTCAAACTTTTGGTCTGTGGAACTATTGCTTTTTTTCTTTTTTTTGCCAATGAGAACCGTTCGCGATATTACGCTTCGTTTTGGTTAGAAAGTGTTCCGGTTTTGTGGTGGTTGGTGTTAATCCTGACAGGTTTCAAAAACCTGTCAGGATTGTGAACTTACCCATTAATCACAATTCGTTGTTCTACTTGAGTTTGACTTGCTTTTCGTTTTCCTCTAAAGAAGAAATATAGGTTTAAGAACAGCATCAATCCCAAATAAATTGAAAATCCACCTATTTTATAACTCAGTTTTTCGATTAAAACTTGGTAAGTATCATCATACATATTCATTTCTAATATCATAAGCGCAAAACCTAAATTCAATAAGTAAAATCCTGTTTCGAATAATTTGTTGGTGGCGTTTGCAATTTCTTCTCTACCTTTAAAAATATCTAACATGTAAATTTTACTATTTTTAAAAAGTGTTTTTGAAACATAGTAGGTTAAAAATAAGGCAATTGGAAGATAAATTGCATAACCGATTAAAATTTTTGTAGTTTCCATAATACGTGTGTTTAAATTAATTTTTTGATGTAATTCGTTAATAAAATAATGTTGATGTAATGCATCACGGCAATCGCAATAATAATGAAAGCCGATTTTGAGGTAATCACTTCAATGAGTTGTGTGATACTTTCAATTTGCTCCCAAGAAATGATCGTCATCGCACAATAACCAATGTTCAACAGATAATATCCCACCAAAAGCACTTGATTTATTTTGTGACACAACTCTTCATGATTGGGAATCAATTGCGAAACGAAAATGTTTCCATTGTTGTAACAAATTCTTCCAACTTTCACAATGATAATGCCTGTGATACCAAAATAGATTAGGTAGGCGATGATGTTGAGGTTCATTTGTTTGGAGTTTTATAGATTAATGTTGATAAGTAGATCGCTAATATTGGTGGAATATAAATCAGAGTATATGTAAAATAGTCTACTTTATTTATTGTTGGATTCCAAATCCAAAGAGCAAAGAATAAAATTACACTTATGAAGTATATTTTGTAATGAATGTTTTCTTTGAATTTAAATAGAAGAATTATTCCCAATATTAATTGAATAAATCCTGTAAGTATTGTTGAAATAGCCGATAACATCAATGCCCCTTCATTTATTATTCCGAACATTAATATGAATATTGGTATCCCAATAGCAATTGTGTTTAAATATTTTATTATTTTCATATTATCTATTATTTTAAACTTTCAGAAATAATTGAAAGTTTTGGTTAAATTTTTTTACTTCATAATTTTAACAACCAATTTCGCCAACCAATTGTCTTTGTATTCGGTGATTTTATCCAAAACGTTATCGGCTTTTAGTACGAAATCATACAATTTTGTGGTTTGATCTACAAAATGTTTTTCTGCTTCTGTGTTGTCTGATTTTATAGAAGAAACTTCTTTCAAAACTTTCAAGGCTGGTTTTATTTCACGTTTACTTCTCTCTCTTGAAATTTTTACGGCTAATTCGTCTAAATCTTTTTCGGCTGTGAAAAATTCACGTCTTTCGCCGGCTTTGTATTCTTTGTAAACGATGCCCCAATCCATCAACGCTCTTAAATTCATAGAAGCATTTCCGCGCGAAATTTGTAATTCTTCCATAATGTCTTCCATAGAAACGGGTTCGTGCGAAACCATCAACAACGCATGAATCTGCGCCATGGTTTTGTTAATGCCCCATTGAGAACCTAATGCTCCCCAAGTTTGTACGAATTTATTTTTTGCTTCTTTGAATTCCATGAGACAAAGATATATAAAAGTTTTTAAACTTTCAAAAAAAAATGAAAGTTTGTTTTAAAAAGAAACCGAAGTGTTTAATTTCGGCTTCTAAATATCTAAAATTCCAATAATCTAAATCAACCCAGCTCTCTTCAACAAAGCCTCTACTTTCGGCTCCTGACCTCTGAATTTTTTATACAATTCCATTGGTAATTCGGTTCCGCCTTTTGAAAGCACGTTGTCTTTGAATTTAGTCGCTACTTCTTTATTGAAAATGCCTTTTTCTTGGAAATACGCAAATGCATCAGCATCTAAAACTTCTGCCCATTTGTAACTATAATATCCTGAAGAATAACCACCTTGAAAAATATGCGAAAACGAAGTACTCATACAATTTTCTGCTACATCTGGATATAAGCTTGTGCCTTCCATTACTTGTTTTTCAAAGGCTTTTACATCATCAATAGTTTGCGATTTTCCATGATACGTCATATCTAAAATTCCGAAACTCAATTGACGTAACGTTGCCATTCCTTCTAAGAAACTTGCGCTTTCTTTGATTTTTTCTACATAGTCTTGCGGAATAATTTCACCCGTTTCGTAATGTTTAGCAAACAAAGCCAACGCTTCAGGTTCGTAACACCAGTTTTCCATTACTTGACTTGGTAATTCCACAAAATCCCAATAAACCGAAGTTCCAGATAAACTTGGATAAGTTGTATTTGCTAACATACCGTGTAAAGCGTGCCCAAATTCGTGAAACAATGTCGTTACTTCGTTAAAAGTCAATAACGATGGTTTCGTTTCGGTTGGCGGTGTGAAATTACACACTATAGAAACATGTGGTCTTTCGTTGATTCCGTCCTTAATATATTGTGGTTTGTAGGAAGTCATCCAAGCGCCATTTCGTTTTCCTTTTCTTGGGAAGAAATCCGAATAAAAAACAGCTACTAATTGTCCTTCGAAATCTAAAACTTCAAAAGTTTGAACGTCTTCGTGGTATTTATCAATATCAAAAACTTCTTTGAAGGTAATTCCGAATAACTTTTCAGCGATTGTGAAAGCGCCGTTCAATACATTTTCCAATTTGAAATACGGTTTCAACAACTCATCATCCAAACTGAATAATTTTTGTTTCAATTTTTCGGAATAATAAGCGCCATCCCATTTTTCTAGTTGGTCAATTCCGTCTAATCCTTTTGCGAAAGCAGTTAATTCTGCAAATTCTTTATGAGCTGCTGGTTTTGCTTTTTCTAATAAATCATTCAAAAAGGATTGTACTTTTTCTGGATTTTGTGCCATTCGTTCTTCTAAAACAAAATGCGAATGCGATTGATAACCCAATAAATTAGCACGTTTATGACGTAATTCGACAATTCGTTTTACATTTTCTTTGTTATCTAATTCATTATCCTGAAACGATTTTTTTCCAGCAGCGATGGCGATTTCTTTTCCCAATTCACGATTTTCAATATACGTTACAAAAGGCAAATAGCTTGGGAAATCTAAAGTAAAAACCCAACCTTCTAAATTTTTTGATTTTGCCAAACTTGCCGCCATTTCTTTAGCGCCATCTGGCAAACCTTTTAAATCGGTTTCATTGGTAATATGTAGTTGATAATTATTGGTTTCCGCCAAAACATTCTCACCAAAAGTTAGTTTGATTTTGGCTAATTCGGTATCAATTTCGCGTAATTTTAATTTGTCTTCTTCATTCAGTAAAGCTCCATTTCTAGAAAAACCTTTGAATTTTTTGTCTAATAAAGTGGCTTGTTCGGTAGTTAATGTCAAAGTGTCTTTTTGATCATAAACGGCTTTAACTCGTTTGAACAAATCTTCATTCAAAGCAATATCGTTACTGAATGCAGTAATCAATGGAGAAACTTCTTGTGCGATTTTTTGCATTTCATCACAAGTTTCAGCCGAATTCAAATTGAAGAAAATATTGGACAATCTATCCAATTGTTCGCCTGAATAATCCAAAGCTTCAATTGTATCCGAAAAAGTAGGTGCTTCTGTGTTTTTTACGATGTTATCGATTTCAGCACGAGCAAGTTCAATAGTTTTTTCAAAAGCTTCCTTATAGTCTGAAAGATTAATCTTACTAAAAGGTGCTGTATTGTACTTTGTTGTAAATTTTTTTAAAAAAAGTGTCATAAAAATTTGTTTTTATCGATAAAGTGTATAATTTTGCCGATGAAATGATGTAGGAACATCCTTTTTGCCCCAAACAGAGAGAGAGTAGAATTTTTTTATAGTTGTCACTTAATTGTGAGTAGAAATCCCGAATTAGCAATAACTCGGGATTTTCTATTTTTATTTCAATCCTTCAGAAGCTTTTAAAACAGCTTGTTTCAATCCTTCTTTGTAAGCGATGATTTTATCCAAAACACATTTATCAGCACTTCCGATAATTTGTGCGGCTAATATTCCGGCATTTTTTGCTCCGTTTAATGCTACAGTTGCTACAGGAACTCCACCTGGCATTTGCAAAATCGATAAAACCGAATCCCACCCATCAATAGAATTGCTCGATTTTACAGGAACACCAATTACAGGAAGTGGCGACATAGAAGCAACCATTCCAGGTAAATGAGCCGCACCACCAGCACCAGCAATAATTACTGAAATACCTCTTTCGTGTGCGTTTTTACTGAAATCAAATAATTTTTCTGGTGTACGATGTGCCGAAACAATATCTACTTCGGTTTCAATATCAAATCCTTTTAATATGTCAATGGCTTCTTGCATTACTGGCATATCCGAAATGCTTCCCATTATTATTGCTATTTTACTCATAAGTTTTATTCAATTGTTGAACTAATTACTCTAATACTATTCTTTACTTCTTCAGCAATTCTTCTTGCTTCCGTCATGTTTTCATTTACAATCGTAACGTGTCCCATTTTTCGGAAAGGTCTTGTTTCTCTTTTTCCGTAAATATGTGGTGTTACTCCGTCGATTGCCATGATTTTTTCTATGTTTTCGTAAACTACTTGTCCAGAAAAACCTTCTTCACCTACCAAATTTACCATAATTCCGGCAACTTTACTATCGGTATTTCCTAAAGGTAAGTTTAAAATCGCACGTAAATGGTTTTCGAATTGCGAAGTATAACTCGCTTCAATTGAATAATGTCCAGAATTATGTGGGCGAGGAGCAACTTCGTTTACCAAAATTTCATCGTCTTCAGTTTGAAACATTTCTACTGCTAATAGACCAACATGATTAAATGCTTCCGAAACTTTTAATGCAACTTCTGTAGCTTTTTGTGCTACTTTTTCATCGATACGTGCAGGACAAATTACATATTCAACTTGATTAGCTTCAGGATGAAATTCCATTTCTACTACAGGATAGGTTTTCACTTCTCCAGAAACCGAACGCGCTACAATTACCGCTAATTCATTTTTGAACGGAACCATTTCTTCAGCAATGCATTCCACATCGGGTAATTTTACCAAGTCTAATGCTGAGCGACAAATTTTAACGCCATTTCCATCGTAACCAAATTGCGCACATTTCCATACAAACGGAAATTCTAATTCGTCTTTTGCTAATGCAGTTCTCAAATCGTTCAAATCAACAAAGCGTTGGTGTGGCGAAGTAGGAATATCGTTTGAAACGTAATAATCTTTTTGTTTTCCTTTGTTTTGAATCAAACGTAAGGTTTTTGGCGATGGGTAAATCGGCAATCCTTCTTCTTCCAATTTATCTAAAGCATCTAGATTTACATTCTCAATTTCGATAGTTAACAAATCGACCATTTTACCAAATTGGTAAACCGTATCAAAATCCATTAAACTGCCTTTGTAAAATCCGTTGCAACTGTATCGTGCTGGAGCTTCTTCGCTTGGTTCTAAAACTAAAGTTTGAATATCAAATTTTCGAGTTTCGGTCAAAAGCATTTTTCCTAATTGACCTCCTCCTAAAATTCCTAATTTAAAATCAGAAGAAAAATAATTCATTTCGTAGTGTTGTTGTTTGTGTCGCAAAGATACTCAGACAATTGATAATTAACAATTGATAATTAACAATTTGTTACTTGTTGAGTTTTTTCAAAAGATTTCGAGTTGCCGCTTGGTAAGCTGCGGTATGATTCGAATAATCTTGAGAAATAATCGTTTTTAATTCTTCGTGAACCCAATCGTATTTCTTTCCCAAGACAAAAAGGGCTTTCATAGCATACACTTTTGCAGCTACTTTTTCGTCTTGAATCAATCGGTCAATTAAGGCTTCTATTAAATTGTGTTCTTGTTGTTGTGTGAGAGAAATTCCGTTTTTTCTGTGATTGCTTTTCACTAAAAAGAAAGCGATTTTAGTCGCTGGTCGTAATGCAGAATCATCTTTTATTTTTGGAAGAACGCTACAAAAATCTTCAATATAAGGAACAAATTGTTTCAGTTTCTTTTCGCAAACCAAATCCAAACTCCAAAAGGCTTTTACATGTAATTCATCTTTTGTGTCAAAAGCAAGTTGTATCATTTCTTTTAGATGATTTTCATCTTTCATAGCAAAATTACTAACCATTTTTCGGCTGGCAACATGGCAAGTGCTTTCTTCGATTTTCTGATACATTTGACTTTTCATTCGGTAAATATATCAAATTTGCAAAAAAGTTGAAATACTTTGTAGCTATTCATTTGACTTTCTTAAATTTGTTGTTTATTTCTAAATCTAACCAAAGTGATACAACTACACGATAAGAAATTTGAAGTTTTTATTTCGGGAGAGGAAATTAACTTCGCCATTGAAAACATGGCAAAACAAATTGAAGACGATTTTTGCGATGACGTCCCTGTTTTTATTGGAGTTTTGAATGGCTCTTTTATGGTTGTGGCCGATTTGTTAAAAAAATACAGTCATAATTGCGAAGTTTCATTTGTAAAAATGACATCATACGAAGGAACACAAACCACAAACGAAGTAAAAGAACTAATTGGTTTGAACCAAAGTTTAGAAGGTCGTTCTGTAATTATCGTGGAAGATATTGTAGATACTGGAAATACGATTGAGGAATTAAAAGCTATTATGAAGCAACACAATGTGAAACATTTCAAAATTGCTACTTTATTCTTAAAACCAGAAGCCTATACAAAAGACATTAAATTAGATTATGTAGGTATTCGAATTCCAAATAAATTTATAGTAGGATATGGTTTAGACTACGATGGTTTAGGAAGAAATTTAAAAGACATTTATCAATTATCAGAATAACTAACTATTACAACTTAACATAACAAAACAATGATCAATATCGTATTATTTGGTAAACCAGGAGCAGGAAAAGGAACACAAGCCGATTTTTTAAAGCACAAATACAATTTAGTTCATTTATCTACAGGAGATATTTTTAGATTTAACATTAAAAATGATACTGAATTAGGAAGATTAGCTAAAACTTTTATGGATAAAGGTGATTTGGTTCCAGATGAAGTAACTATTAAAATGTTGCAAAGTGAAGTAGACAAAAATCCACAAGCAGCAGGTTTTTTATTTGATGGTTTTCCAAGAACAATTGCTCAAGCTGAAGCTTTAGATAAGTTTTTAGAAGGTAAAAATCAAGAAATTACAGCTACAGTTGCTTTGGAAGCGAATGATGAAATCTTAGTGCAACGTTTGTTAGAAAGAGGAAAAACTTCAGGTAGACCAGACGATCAAGATGAAGAAAAAATCAGAAATCGTTACCAAGAGTATAACGAAAAAACCGCGCCATTAATGGATTATTACAAAGCGCAACACAAATTTTACGCAGTTGACGGTATTGGATCTATTCAAGAAGTTACTGAAAGATTGAGTTTAGTTTTAGACACATTTTAATAGAAAAATAAGCCTTTGAGATAAATTTCGGGCTTTCGATTTTTTTTTCGATATTTGCACACAGAAAAGGAGCTATTTCCGTAATTTGGGATTTTAGCTCTTTTTTTATAATTTTAACTATGGAAATTTTAATCATTCTCTTTCTGATTCTTTTAAACGGTGTTTTTTCAATGTCCGAAATCGCATTGATTTCAGCACGTAAAAACCGTTTAGAAACAGCAGCAAAAAAAGGGAACAAAAATGCTAAAGCAGCCTTAGATTTAGCTAATTCACCAAATGAATTCTTATCAACAGTTCAAATCGGAATTACCTTAATCGGAATTTTAACGGGTATTTATTCGGGAGATAAAATCACTACTGATGTTCAAAATTTTGTAGCCACTTTTGAAGCGCTAAAACCTTATGCAAATTCTGTTGCAGTTGGAATTGTGGTTGTGGTATTAACCTTTTTCTCTTTGGTTTTAGGAGAATTATTGCCTAAAAGAATTGGCTTGAATTATCCTGAAGGAATTGCTAAAGCAGTTGCCGTTCCAATGAAATTGGTTTCAACGATAACAATGCCTTTTATATGGTTATTGACTACGTCGACCGAGTTTTTATTGAAAATGCTTCAAATAAAACCAACCGCTGATGGCAAAGTTACCGAAGAAGAAATCAAAGCTATTATTAAGGAAGGAACAGAAGTAGGAGAAGTTCAAGAAATTGAACAAGATATTGTGGAACGTGTTTTTCATATTGGAGATAGAAAAGTAAATTCGTTAATGACACACCGAAATTCAATTGTGTATTTGTCTTATGAAGACACAATTGAAGAAATTAAAGCGAAAGTTTTAGATGAATTGCATTCGGTTTATCCCGTTTGTGCGGATAATTTAGATGATGTGGAAGGAATCGTTTTATTAAAAGATTTGTTTTCTAATTTCGAGAAAGGAAATTTCGATTTAAAAGCGATTACCAGAGAACCGGTTTATTTTATTGAACATACCTCGGCATACAAAGCATTGGAAAATTTTAAACTTTCAAAAGTACATTATGCTTTGGTTACCGATGAGCACGGTGTTTTCCAGGGAATTATTACATTAAACGATATTTTAGAGGCGTTAGTAGGAGATGCGGCTGATTTCTATGAAGACGAATTTAAAATTGTGGCAAGAGAAGATGGTTCGTGGTTAGTTGACGGACATTATTCGTTACACGATTTCTTAACTTATTTCGATATGGATGAGTTAACAGGTGATTACGAAGTAACAACAGTTAGTGGATTAATCATAACAGAATTAGGGATAATCCCAAAACAAGGACAAAAGTTAATTTGGAACAAATTAGAGTTCGAAGTTATTGATATGGACGGTGTTAAAATTGATAAAGTTTTAATTACCAATTTAAAAGAATAAAAGAAAAAATGACAGAGGGAAATTTTGTAGACTACGTAAAAATATATGTTTCTTCCGGAAAGGGAGGAAAAGGTTCGTCGCATTTACACAGAGAAAAATTTATTGAAAAGGGTGGGCCTGATGGTGGAGATGGTGGTCGTGGAGGTCACGTATATATCAAAGGAAATAAAAATCTTTGGACTTTATTTCACTTGAAGTTCTTGAAACACATGCGCGCAGGTCACGGAGGTGATGGAGGAAGTTCAAGAAGTACAGGACATGATGGAGAAGATAAATACATAGAAGTACCATTAGGAACTGTTGTAAAAGATCAAGAAACAGGAGATGTTTTGTTCGAAATTACTGAGCACGATGAGGTTAAAATTATTGCAGAAGGTGGTAAAGGTGGTTTAGGAAACTGGAATTTTAGAAGTTCAACCAACCAAACACCTCGTTATGCGCAACCAGGAATGCCTGTAAAAGAAGTAGATGTTACTTTAGAATTAAAAGTATTAGCAGATGTAGGTTTGGTAGGTTTTCCCAATGCAGGAAAATCAACGTTACTTTCAGTTTTAACTTCGGCTAAGCCAAAAATTGCTGATTATCCGTTTACGACTTTAAAACCTAATTTAGGAATTGTAGCTTACAGAGATTTTCAATCGTTTGTAATGGCTGATATTCCGGGAATTATTGAAGGTGCGGCGGAAGGAAAAGGATTAGGTCATTATTTCTTGCGTCATATTGAGCGTAATTCAACTTTGTTATTTTTAGTGCCAGCTGATGCAGATGATATTAAGAAAGAATACGAAATTCTGTTAGATGAATTACGTCGTTACAACCCAGAAATGTTGGACAAAGATCGTTTGATTGTGATTTCAAAATGCGATATGTTAGACGATGAATTAAAGGCAGAATTGAAAAAACAATTGGACAAAGAATTTAAAGGAACACCTTATATGTTTATTTCTTCTGTTGCGCAACAAGGTTTACAAGAGTTGAAAGATAAATTGTGGCAAATGTTAAATGTAGAAGAAAAATAAAAGAGTATAAAAAGTAAGAAAAAGCATCTTCAATTTGGAGATGCTTTTTTGTTTTTAATCTAGTTTTTATAATAAAAAGTTAAAATTGCTTCAATCTAATCTGATTTTGAAGTGATAATTTTATCAAAATCGTATTTTTAAGTATATTCGCCACACAAATCAAAAGAACACATATTTATTATGAAAAAATTATTATTATTTGTCGTTTCTGCAATAATGCTTGTGCCAGCTTCGGTAAAAGCAGATGAGGGAATGTGGTTTTTAATGTTCATTGAGCGTTTAAATCACCGCGACATGCAAAAAATGGGCTTGCAATTAACAGCCGAAGAAATTTACAGTATCAACAACCACAGTTTAAAAGATGCAATTGTGCAATTTAACGGTGGATGTACTGCTGAAATGATTTCAAAAGACGGATTAGTTTTAACCAATCACCACTGTGGATATGATGCTATTGCAGAATTATCATCAGCAGAAAAAAATTATTTAAAAAATGGGTATTGGGCAAAAAACAGAGCAGATGAATTAAAACCATCAAGTTTATATGTACGTTTCTTTGTTCGTATGGACGATTGTACAAAAAGAATTTTATCTGTTGTAAATCCTACAATGAGCGAAGCTGATAGAGAAAAAGCTATCAATGCTGAAATCGCTAAAATTGAAAAAGAAAATAATGAAGGTGGAAAATATACGGTTTCTGTTCGTCCATTTTTTCAAGGAAATGAATATTACTATTTCGTTTACCAAGATTTCAAAGATGTTCGTTTAGTAGGAACTCCACCTGAAAGTTTAGGAAAATTTGGTGGTGATACTGATAACTGGGAATGGCCTCGTCATACTGCAGATTTCTCTATGTTTAGAGTGTATGCTGATGCAAACGGTAATCCAGCTGAATATTCTACAAACAATGTTCCTTTAAAACCAAAACATTATTTACCAGTAAATATTGGTGGTGTTAAAGAAAATGACTTCGCTATGATTTTAGGTTATCCAGGTAGAACTAACCGTTGGATGCCAGCAGGTGGAATTGAGCAAAACGTAAAATTTGCTTATCCAGCTTGGGTTGAAGGTTCAAAAACAGGAATGGACAATATGAAAAAATATATGGTTCAGTCGGATGCTTTAAACCTTATTTATGCTTCAAAATTTGCAGGAGTAGCTAACTACTGGAAAAACCGTCAAGGAATGATTGATGCGTTATCAAAATTTGGTACAGCTAAAACAAAAGCAGCTCAAGAAGCTAAATTCCACAAATGGGCTAACCAACCAGCTAATAAAGCTAAGTATGGTAATGTAGTTCCTACAATTAATAAGTTTTATGCAATGACGAATGAAAAATCGCGTCATGATAACTACATGATGCAATTATTCAGAACATCAGCTTTTGGAACAGTTAGCAGAGGTTTAGGAAGACAATTAGAAAACTATGCTAAAGCAGATGCTACAAAAAGAGCACAAATGGCGCCAGCTATTTTAGAAATGGCTCAAGGAATGCATAGTGAATTACATATTCCAGCAGAAAAAGATATTTTAGCTGCTCAATTAAATTTATATGCTAAAAAAGCTGGTTATACTTTAGCTCCAATGGTTGAAAAACTAGCTAAAGAAAACAATGGCGATTTTACTAAATATGTAAATGCAGCATTTGATTTAAGTATTTTTACTTCAGTTGATAGAGTAAAAGCATTCTTAGATTTACCATCAGAAGAATTACTTAAAAATGATCCACTTTTCGTTTTAACGAATGATATGTTAAATCACTACAGCTTTAGAAGTGAAGAATTAATCAAATCTCAAAATGATTTTGGTGCATCTTTCCGTTTATTAGTTGAAGGTTTAAGAGAATCTAAAATTGGAGAAATCAAATATCCAGATGCAAATTCAACTTTACGTTTAACTTATGGAAAAGTTCGTTCTTTACCAGCTGACAAACGTAATGATGCTTCAATCAACAACTACACTACATTAGCAGGTCAAGTTAAAAAATACAAAAAAGGTGATTTAGAATTTGATTTACCTACAAGAGTATTAGAAATGAATGCTGCTAAAGATTTTGGTCGTTATGCAGATAAAGATGGTTCTTTACACGTAAATTTCTTAACTGATAACGATATTACAGGAGGAAACTCAGGTTCACCAGTATTAAATGGAAAAGGTGAGTTAATTGGTTTAGCATTCGACGGAAACATCGAAGCTATGGCAGGTGACGTAATCTTTGATAAAAAATTACAAAGAACAATCAACGTTGATATTCGTTACGTGTTATGGGTAATTGAGAATTTCTCAGGAGCTAAACACATTGTTGACGAAATGACAATTGTGAAGTAATTTTTAAATACAAACAAATAAAAACGACTTGAGTAATCAAGTCGTTTTTTTTTTCGGAATATACAAAATAATTTCACAATTTTTAATAAATTTTAAAAAACAAAAAAAAAAAAACGACTTGAGTAATCAAGTCGTTTTTTTATGCGGAATATCCAAAATCATTTCACTATTTTTGAAAAATGAAATCGCCACTAAAAAAGTTTGCGCAAGCAAATTCCAATAATAAAAAGCGATACCATATGTTACCTATGAAAATGTTATTAAAACATATGAAAATCATCCAAATCTTTTTTCTAATTATTTCGTTTTCAGTCTTTTCACAATCAACGTTTGAAAAGGCCGAGAAATTGTATGCGCAAAAAAAATACAACGAAGCCGAGAAACTATTTTCCGAACATTTAAAATCGCAACCGAATCATATAAAAACCATTGAATATCTTGGTGATATTGCCGGACATCAAAAAGATTGGGATGCTGCGATTACAAACTATAAAAAACTAAAAGTTAGTTATCCTAAAAACGCTAATTATTGGTACAAATATGGTGGCGCATTGGGAATGAAAGCTAAAGAATCCAATAAATTCAAAGCTTTAGGAATGATTGACGAAGTAGAAGAATCGTTTTTAACTGCAGCTAAATTAGATAGTAAACATATCGAAACACGTTGGGCATTAGTAATGTTGTATATCGAACTACCAGGAATCATTGGCGGAAGTGAGAAAAAAGCACAAAAGTATGCCGATGAATTAATAATGCTTTCAAAAGTGGATGGCTATTTGGCAAAAGGATATATTGATGTCTATTTTAGTCGCTTTACTAAAGCTGAAAGTCATTATAAAAAAGCGCACGAAATTGGTAATTCAAAAACTACCTTCGAAAAATTATATGACTTATATTTGAACAAACTGAAAGATAAAGCGAAAGCAAATAAGTTAAAAGAACAATTTGAAAAATAAGCCTCCCCAACCCTCCAAAGGAGGGACTTAAAAATGAGGATAAAAATAAACGATAAATGACTAATAAAAATAACACACAAAGTATTCCCCCTTCGGGGGTTAGGGGGCTACATTTCATAGCCATTGGCGGAGCGGCCATGCACAATTTAGCATTAGCATTACACAACAAAGGATATCACGTAACGGGTAGCGATGACGCTATTTTTGAGCCTTCAAAATCGCGTTTGGAGAAAAAAGGATTGTTGCCAGCCGAAGAAGGTTGGTTTCCAGAAAAAATTACAACCGATATTGAAGCAATTATTTTAGGAATGCACGCTAAAGCTGATAATCCTGAATTATTAAAAGCGCAAGAATTAGGCTTGAAAATATATTCATATCCCGAATTTTTATACGAACAATCGAAAAATAAAACTCGAGTAGTTATTGGTGGTTCGCACGGAAAAACTACGATTACTTCGATGATTTTACACGTGATGCATTATCACAATATCGAAGTGGATTATATGGTGGGAGCACAGTTGGAAGGTTTCGATACGATGGTACATTTAACTGAAGACAACGATTTTATCGTATTAGAAGGCGATGAATATTTGACTTCTCCAATTGATTTGCGACCAAAATTCCATTTGTACCAACCGAATATTGCCTTGTTGTCAGGAATTGCTTGGGATCATATTAATGTGTTTCCTACTTTTGATAATTATGTAGAACAATTCAGAATTTTCGCTAACCAAATCACTCGTGGCGGAATTTTAGTATACAACGAAGAAGACGAAGCCGTAAAATCAGTAGCCGAAGAAACCGAAAATCAAATCCGAAAAATTGCTTATCAAACCCCAAGTTATACTGTTGAAAACGGAACAACTTTATTAGATACACCAGAAGGTCCAATGCCAATTGAAGTGTTTGGAGCACACAATTTAAGCAATTTAGCTGGTGCCAAATGGATTTGCCAATGCATGGGCGTTGACGAAGCCGAATTTTACGAAGCCATTGCTAGTTTCAAAGGCGCTTCAAAACGATTAGAAAAAATTGCCGAAAGTGCTAATAAAGTCGCGTATAAAGATTTTGCGCATTCGCCAAGTAAAGTTTCTGCTACTACAAAAGCCGTAAAAGCACAATATCCAGATAGAAAATTAATCGCTTGTTTAGAATTGCATACCTATAGCAGTTTATATGCAGAATTTTTAAAAGAATACCAAGGAGCATTAGACGCAGCGGATGTTGCAGTAGTTTTCTATTCGCCCGATGCCGTAAAAATCAAACGTTTGGAAGAGGTAACGTACGACCAAATTGCACAATCGTTCCAAAGAGAAGATTTGATTATTTACACCAACCCAACCGAATTCAAAGACTTTTTATTCAGCCAAAATTTAGATAATTCCGCTTTACTATTAATGAGTTCAGGAAATTACGGCGGATTGAATTTTGATGAGGTGAAAGGGTTGATTGAATAAATGGAGAAGGAAATTTTGTATAATTCGAAAATTGCTTGGTATTCGTATTTGAATATCTTGTTATTGATTCTTCCAGTTTCAGTTTTTACTTATGTTGATTATTTGAGTTCAGAAAAAGTAAATTTCTATTTAATTGCAATATTGATTATTACTTTTTTGTATTGTATTCATTATTTGAAATACTTTACGGTTTCGAAGAACGAAGTATCAATTGTAAGACCTTTTTGGTTTATTAGAAAAAAAGTTTTTCAGAAAGATGAAATTGAACAGATTAGATTTTACAGTAATAAGTCGGGTAATTTAGGAGGTAAATTTATGAATATAAAATTAAAGAATAATCATGATATTGTAGATTTTAGGATTGAGTTCACAAAAAAACGAAGAGATTTATTTATGAATTCATTAAAGGAAAATAATTACAACGTTATGAATGAATTACTTTAAATTTTTTGAAAAATAAAATCATATTATAAACATTCCATTTTGAAAAAAAAGTTCTATCCAAAAATCCTTTTTCCAACAATAAAATTTGCTTTTATTATTGGGTTTGTTTTATTGTTTTTTCAAACTTTAAAAGTTTTTTTTACCAAGATATGTTTGAACTTTGACTTTGGACTTTTTCTAGCGGCATTGTTTTTTATATTGTTTACGGGTTATATTGTTTTTCATTTATCATATTTCTTTGGATTTTATTTCAAATATTTAGAAATTGAGGATAATTGTATATCCATTTTTGATTTAAATAAATTTAAATTTAAGAAAAACACTTTAGATGAAATTTTAGGATATTCAAAATCTGAAGCTTATTTTGGGAAAAATGGATGGAAATCAAAATCAATAGTAATTTATTTCAAAAATGGCGAAACATCCGAGTTAGTTAAAGTTTTTTTGTCAAATTTCGATTCATTAGAAGAAGAGTTGAAAAGCAAAAAAAATAAATATTTGGGTTTTGAAGGTTATCAAACGGGATGGTTTTATAGACGATATAAATTCAATAAAAACAAAAAATAGATTGGTTGTGTTATTTCCCATACCTAAAATGTCCCACAATTTTCCAACTCAGTAAACAATCTTCTAAAACTTGTCCGCTTCCCACGTTGTGCACAATCATTGGGTTTCCGTTGCTTGATTTTATGTGCGTTACAATACCAATATGAGGTAATTTATCATTAATCATCCAAGTAACTAAATCGCCCGTTTTGTAGTCTTTTGGATTTTGCGTAATAGGTAAAGTTTTTCCTTTCCGAGCAAAGAAAACCTCTAAATTAGAAACTCTTCTGTGGTCGATATTTTTATCTGTGGTTTTTAAACCCCATTTTTTTAAATTGGGATACAATGAAAAGTTGGCTTTCAAGTCTTCATGCACTTCTTTTTGCAAATCAATTCCTAATTTTCGATACGCACGAATGACTACATCTGTACAAACTCCTGTTTTTGCAGGAACATCACCATTTGGATATTTTATCCCAACATAAGCCGGCGTGTAAACCACTTCAGGATCAATTATCGAAATCGCGGCATTGGATAGTTTTTCATAGAAATCAGTTGGATTTTCTATAAGTTGAGTCGTGTGTTTTGATTCCGATATGTTTTCAGCAATAGTTTCAGATTTCTTACATCCAAAAGAAAAGTAGATTAAAAGTATAGAAATAAATAGTTTCATGTTTTTTATTTTATTATTTAAAACGCAATTTTTGAGCCATTTATTTTGCAGGTTTTTTAAAACCACATAGAAACATAGAAAAATAAGAATTTCATAGTCAACAAATTGATTCATGTAGCTTCTCTGTAACCTATCTAAAATAAAATGCCTTACTAAATGAAAATCAAACCTATGTTTCTATGTGGTAAAAGTTTAGATTTTTTTCATTTTTTAGATTTTTTAATTAGCTTTGTTTTTATAAACGCCAAAATAAATTTTTATGTACACGCCAATCAATCAATGGGCTGAAGACGATCGCCCACGTGAAAAGTTTCTTCTAAAAGGTAAATCTACCTTATCTGATTCCGAATTACTTGCTATTTTAATTGGTTCCGGTTCTCGAAATGAGAGCGCCGTGCAATTGTGTCAACGCATTTTAGCTTCCTCAGAAAACAATCTAAATACGCTAGGAAAAATGTCGGTTTCCCAACTTATGCAATTCAAAGGAATAGGAGAAGCCAAAGCCATTTCTATTGCCGCAGCTTTAGAATTAGGAAGAAGACGCAGGGCCGAAGACGCTATTGAACTCAAAAAAATCACTTCCAGTAAAGCAGTTTTTGATATCATGCAACCCATTATTGGCGAATTGCCTCACGAAGAATTTTGGGTATTATATCTCAATAATTCCAATAAAGTCATCTACAAAGCCCAACTCTCAAAAGGAGGAATCACAGGTACAGTCGTGGATATTCGCATAATTTTCAAAATAGCATTCGAACAAAACGCAACGGGTTTAATTCTTTCTCATAATCATCCATCAGGAAAATTAATGGCAAGTGATGCCGATTTAAAAATCACGAAACGGATCAAAGAAGCAGGGCAAACCTTAGAAATTCAGGTTTTAGATCATCTCATCATTACCGAAAACGGTTATTTGAGTTTTCAAGATGAAGGGATTTTTTGATTTTTTTTGAAACACATAGTCACATAGTTTTTCATTGAATAGAGTTTACACAGAGATTCATTGAGTTTTTTTGAATAACTTTATTTTGAGAGAGATCCACAGAGACGCTTTGCTTTTTTGGAACACAGATTGAAGAAATTCAAAAATTAATTTCATAGCGAACTTTGCGAAAAATCTCAGCGTTCTTTGCGTTTAAACCCAACAATTATGGAAATTTTAAGATTTGGTAGTTTTTTATCTAATCGATAAGCCGTATTTTTATCAAAAATTAATACAACATGAAAAACATAAAACTTTTAGTTTCCACACTTTTAGTAACATTAACAGCATCGGCTCAGTTTACACAAAAAGCATTGCCGTATGCGTATAATGCATTGGAGCCATTTGTAGATGCGCAAACTATGGAAATTCATTACAGTAAGCACCATGCGGCTTATGTTAAAAATCTAAATACGGCTTTAGCAGGAACTGCTGATGAAAAATTAAGCTTGAACGAAATTTTTGCAAAAGTTTCTACTATGCCTGCAGCGGTTCGTAATAACGGTGGTGGACATTATAATCACGATTTATTTTGGTCGGTTTTAACACCAGAGAAAAACACTAAAATGTCTGCTGAATTAGAAAAAGCAGTAAATGAAACTTTCGGAAGTTTTGATGTGTTGAAAGAAAAATTAAATGCAGCTGGAGCAAGTCGTTTTGGTTCAGGTTGGGCTTGGTTGGTTGTTACTAAAGAAGGAAAATTAGTTGTTAGTTCAACACCAAATCAAGATAATCCATTAATGGATATTGCAGAAGTAAAAGGAACGCCAATCTTCGGAATCGATGTTTGGGAACATGCTTATTACTTAAAGTATCAAAATAAAAGAGCCGATTATCTATCTGCTTTATGGAGTGTTGTAAATTGGACAGAAGTAAGCAAAAGATACAAAGCAGCAATGCCAAAACCGGATACTTTTGCAGCTTGGCCAGAAATCAAAACGTTTCACAAAGTAATGTCACAAACGTTTCATCCAAGTGAAGAAGGAAACTTGCAACCTATCAAAGAAAGAAGCGCTGAAATGGCTGAAAAAGCAAATGCTTTAAAAATGGCAAAAATTCCAGCTCAATTCAATAAAAAAGAAATTGTAGCTTCGGTTAATAAATTAGCAAAAGACAGTAAAGCATTGGATAAATTAGTGAAATCTAAAGCATCTGATGCAAAAATCACTAAAGCTTTAAATGGTTTACATGACACTTTTCATACAATTGTAGGTTTGTGTACACATGATGAAGAATAGTTAATTAAATCAAATAAGAATTGTTAAGCTGAACTCGTTTCAGCTTCTTTTTTGACATCTGATTATTACAATTTATTTAAGAAATTTTTTAAACGAATTTGTTATCTTGCAACACTAAATTAATGCTGAAACAATAATGATAAGCACTAAAAACATACGATTTTCCTATAGTAAAGAGCAAGAATTTATCTTTCCTGATTTGTATTGCGAAGCTGGAAATACGCTTTTAATTACTGGAGATTCAGGTAAAGGAAAAACTACCTATTTGCATATTCTGGCGGGATTATTAAAACCAGCTAAAGGCGAAATAGAAATCGATAAAACAGATATCGTTTCACTTTCCGAAAAAGCAACCGATAAATTCCGCGGAAAGCATATTGGAGTGGTTTTTCAAAAATCGCATTTTATTGGTGCTTTAACCGTTTTGGAAAATTTAGAAATGGCAAGTTGGTTAGCAACGGGTAAAAAGCATACGAAAAGAGCTAAGAAATTATTAGAACAATTAGGAATCGAAAATCAAGCGTCTAAATTACCGTCACAACTAAGTATTGGTCAACAACAACGTGTTTCGATTGCGCGTGCGTTAATGAACGAACCAAAAGTGTTATTAGCAGATGAGCCGACATCAAGTTTAGATGATAAAAATGCTGAAAAAGTTATCGAATTGCTGACTTCTTTATCGAAAGAATACAAAGCAGCTTTACTTATCGTTACGCATGATAACCGAATTAAAGAAAGATTCATTAATAAAATCACGTTAGTATGATAGCAAAATTAGCATGGAAAAATATATGGTTCAAACCATTAAATACCATCTTGAGTGTTGTTTTGCTAACCTCAAGTGTCGCGATTATTACCACTTTAGTTTTAGTCGAAAAACAATTTGAAGAAAAGTTTTCAAGCAATATTGATGGTGTTGATTTGGTAATGGGAGCACAAGGAAGTCCGTTACAATTGATATTGTCTTCAGTTTACCAAGTGGATTCTCCTACAGGAAATATTAGTTACGATTCGGCAAAAGTTTGGATGCAACATCCGTTTGTTCAAAAAGCGATTCCGTTAGCATTTGGAGATAATTATCGCGGTTATAAAATCTTAGGAACAACACCCGATTATTTAGAAAAATATGGTGCAAAGATTGCCGAAGGAAAACTATTCGAAAAGAATTTCGAAGTCGTAATCGGAAGTGATATTGCTAAAAAATTAAGTTTAAAAATTGGAGATGAGTTCTTCGGTTCGCATGGCGATGCGGCAGAAGGAGAAGTGCACGATCATTACGGATATAAAGTTGTTGGAATTGCAAAACCAACAGGGAAAGTAGTGGATAATTTGATTTTATGTACGATTCCAAGTGTTTGGCAAATGCACGGCGGACATGAAGAAGCAGAAAATCCAGCGCATGGTGAAGAAGGTCACGTTCATGTAGAAGGAGAAGAACATCAAGAAGAAGCCGACATGACTTTAGATGAACCTGGAATGGAAATCACAGCTGTTTTACTTAAATTCCGAAACAAAATGGGAATTGTAACTTGGCCAAGAATCATCGCGCAAAACACCAAGATGCAAGTCGCTTCACCAGCAATTGAAGTAAATCGTTTGTTTTCTTTATTCGGAATTGGAATTTCAGCTTTACAATATTTAGCATACGGAATTATGTTGATTTCAGGAATTTCGATTTTCATCGCACTTTACAATACATTAAAAGAACGCGAAAATGAATTTGCCTTAATGCGTGTTAACGGAGCCAAAAGATTACAACTTTTAAAAGTCGTAATGATTGAAAGTTTGCTTTTATGTGTTGTTGGGTTTATTTTTGGTACGATTTTGGGAAGAGTAGGATTAAGTATGTTGTCCAACTCAGCCGAAGAAGACTTTAAAATGAGTTTCAATCCATACGAATTTATTTGGGAGAAAGAAGGAACTTTATTTTTACTAACTATATTTGTGGGCTTTATTGCAGCATTAATTCCAGCCGTAAAAGCATACAATTTAAATATTTCAAAAACATTAGCAAATGCGTAATTATATTAAATTAAGTTTAGCTTTAGTCGTTTTTATTTCGATGATGAGCTTTTCAGATAGCACAACTTCTATTGCAAGAACAACTGACAAAACATCAGTAGCAGCAGATACGCTAACATGGAAACTATTAGGTGATATCAAATACGTTCGTAAAAAACACGCGACTTATGGCGAAGTGGAATTTCCACAAGTGAATATGAAATTGAAAATGATGCAAAAGAAAACCGTTTTCATGAGCGGTTTCATTGTGCCAATTGATAACAAAAATTACGCGTTAAGTAAAAACGTATTTGCCGCTTGTTTCTTCTGTGGAAAATCAGGACCAGAAACAATTGCAGGTATCAAATTCAAAGGTGGCGCTTTTCCAAAGTTAAAAACCGATACGTATGTAACTTTAAAAGGAACTTTTAGATATAATGAAACCGATGTGGAAGATTGGATTTACCATATCGAAGACGCGGTAATTATCTCTCAAAGCAAATAATTTAGAAGCCCATTCGTTTGGGCTTTTTTTAATCACTCAAACATATAGCATTGCAATCATTTCAACATAAAAAACATCTCTTTTTCGATTTAGATCACACGCTTTGGGATTTTGATAAAAATTCAGGATTTGCGTTTGACACGATTTTCAAACAGCAAGGATTTGATGTTGAATTATCGGATTTTTTAAATATTTACATTCCAAGAAACCACCATTATTGGAAATTGTACCAAGTGAATCAGATCTCGCATGACGATTTACGTTATTATCGTTTGAAAGACGTTTTTGATGCATTAAACTTTGAAGTTTCAGATGAAATGATTCATCATTTATCCGAAGAATACATCAAATATTTACCCGAATACAATCATCTTTTTGATGGCGCTATTGAGTTATTGGATTATCTAAAGCCGAAATATCAATTGCATATTATAACGAATGGTTTTGCTTCGGTGCAAACTAAAAAAATGAAAAATTCTAATATTGATCATTATTTTGAAACGATAACCAATTCGGAAATGGCTGGAGTTAAAAAACCACATCGCAACATATTTGATTTTGCCTTATCTTTGGCAAAAGCTTCAAAAGAAGAAAGTTTAATGATAGGCGATAGTTATGAAGCCGATATTATTGGTGCACAAGAAGCAGGAATTGAAGCTGTGTTTTTCAATGAACAAAATATCGAAGTTGAAAATCCAGTTTTACAAGTAAGTCATTTGTTAGAATTAAAAAACATATTATAGTTATGAAGAAAGTAGTTTTGTTATTCGTTTTGTTTGTTTACTCTTTTTCTTTTGCTCAAGATAATTACAAGTATGTTATCGTACCAAAAAAATTCAGTTTTTTTAAGGAAGAAAATAAATTTGGATTGAATGAATTAACAAAAGCTTTTTTTGAAAAAGAGGGATTTGAAGTTTTTTATGATAGTGATGTTTTACCTTCTGATTTGTATCAGAATAGATGCTTAGCACTTTATGCTTCGCCAATTAAAGATAAAAATTTGTTCGTGACAAAGATTTATTTCGAAATCAAAGATTGTAATGATAATTTATTATTGCAAAGTGAAACAGCTACAAGTAAAGAAAAATTATTAAAAACGGCTTATAATCAAACTTTTAGACAAGCTTTGTCTTCACTTAATGAAAAAATAAATTTCAAAAAAACAGATGTAATAGAAAAAATAGAAGTAGTGGAAACTCCAAAAGAAGTAGTTGTAGTTTCTAAAAACGAAAATATTTCTAATTCAGAAGACATAAATACTTTATTTGCAATTCCAATAGTTAATGGTTATAAACTAGTGAACGATAAGCCAGAAACCATTTTTATTTTAAAGAAAACTTCTGCAGACAATATTTTCATAGCTCAGAAAGATTCAAAATCAGGTGTTTTAATGAAGAAGAGTAGTGGTTGGTTTTTTGAATATTACGAAGGAGATAAATTATTTTCAGAAAAAGTGGAGGTTAAGTTTTAAGACTTAATACCCATATTTATCCTTCCAACGATTCTTTAAAAACTGACGTAATTCTTTCTCACGAGCATTTTCGCCGGGTTCAAAGAATTTAGTTTCAGAAATTTCAGTAGGTAAAAATTCTTGTTCGGCAAAGTTGTTGGGAAAATCGTGCGAGTATTTGTATTCTTCACCGTAACCTAACTCTTTCATTAATTTCGTTGGTGCATTTCTTAAGTGAATTGGAACAGGTAAATCACCAGTTTGTTTTACCATTTGTTGCGCTTTACCAATTGCCATATAACTGGCGTTGCTTTTTGCCGAAGTTGCTAAATAAATAGCACATTGACTCAAAATAATACGACTTTCAGGATAGCCAATAGTTGCCACCGCTTGAAATGCATTATTTGCCATGATAAACGCTGTTGGATTGGCATTTCCAATATCTTCACTGGCTAAAATTAGCATTCTTCTTGCAATAAATTTTACATCTTCGCCACCTTCAATCATTCTAGCTAACCAATAAACAGCGCCATTTGGGTCACTTCCACGAATGGATTTGATGAAAGCTGAAACAATATCATAATGTTGTTCGCCTGTTTTGTCATACAACACCGTATTTTTTTGCACCAATTGCATTACTTTTTCATTCGTAATTTCAATGGTGTCGCTTTCTGTAGCATTAATGACCAATTCGAAAATATTCAATAATTTTCTTCCATCGCCACCCGAAAGTCTTAACAATGCTTCGGTTTCTTTTAACTGAATGTCTTTATTTTGTAGCTGAATATCAGTTTTCATCGCGCGATATAACAACGCTTCCAAATCGTCTTTGGTAAATGCATTCAACACATATACCTGACATCTTGACAATAAAGCGGGAATAACCTCAAAACTCGGATTTTCAGTCGTTGCACCAATCAAAGTTACCCAGCCTTTTTCCACCGCTGCCAATAAAGAATCTTGTTGCGATTTACTAAAGCGATGAATCTCATCGATAAATAAAATCGGATTTTTAGCTGTGAATAAACCATTGCTTTGCTTCGCTTTTTCAATAACTTCACGAATGTCTTTTACACCCGAATGTATGGCACTCAGTTGGTAAAACGGACGTTTGCTCTCTTGCGCCATAATTTGCGCCAAGGTAGTTTTCCCAGTTCCTGGTGGTCCCCATAAAATCAAACTTGGAATTAATCCTTTGGCAATTTGTTGTGTTAAAGAACCCTCAGGGCCAACTAAATGCAATTGGCTGATGTAATCCGATAATTGTTGTGGGCGAATGCGTTCGGCTAATGGTTGATTCATGACGTAAAATTACAATTTTATGACAAATGTGCATAGAAATATTTTTGGCTTTATCTTTGAATTCAAATCAATATGGAAAAACAGCACGATAATCCTTTTCAGTTTACAAAAGCGGTCATTTTATTACCGCTATTTTTTGTATTGACTTTATGGTCGGTTTTTTGGTATGAATTACATTTTCACGAAAGCTTATCTCATTTTGGGGTGTATCCAAGAGAAGTTTTTGGTTTAAAAGGAATTCTATTTAGTCCCTTTTTACATGGCGATATCGAGCATTTGGCTAATAATTCGGTTGCCTTATTGGTGTTGTTGCCTATTTTAAGATATTTCTACAAAGAACAATCGTTTGTTGTTTTGCTGTTCGGAATTATATTTTCAGGATTAGGAACTTGGTTGTTGGGAAGACCAAGTTACCACATTGGCGCGAGCGGATTAATCTATGCTTTAGTGAGTTTTATTTTCTTCAAAGGTATTTTTACCAAATATTACCGATTAGTAGCTTTGTCATTCACCATCGTAATTTTATATGGAGGAAGCGTTTGGTACATGTTTCCAAATGTAAAAGAAGGCATTTCGTGGGAAGGACATTTAGCAGGATTTTTAGTTGGATTAGCTTTAGCTTTAGTTCTAAAAACACCGCAATTTTCAAAACCTATTTTCTACGAATGGGAAAAACCCGATTTTAATCCAGAACTCGATCCCTTTATGAAAAATTTCGACGAAAAAGGAAATTTTAATCCACCACCAAAACCAGAAGAAGTCATTAGAGAATACTTCAATTCTTCTATGAAAGTGGTTTATGAGTTTTTAGGAGGGAAGAAGTAAAAAAAGCCACCATTATTTGGAGGCTTTTAGAAAAGTATATCGAGTATAATTATTACATTCTCTGTCTCAAAGCCTCATACAAAAATGCACCGCAAGCCACAGAAACATTTAATGATTCGATTGTGCCAAACATAGGTAATTTTGCTTTTTCATCTACAATTTTCAATACTGAAGGGTTGACACCTCTGTCTTCGCTGCCCATAATAATCGCAACTCCTTCGTTGAAGTTGATGTCGTAAATGTGTTGGTCTGTTTTTTCAGTTGCAGCAACGGTTTTAATTCCAGAACCTTGCAAATAGAAAATCGCATCTTTAATGTGGTCTACTTTGCAAATAGGCACATTAAAAACCGCACCAGCTGAAGTTTTAACCGTATCGCCATTCACAGGAGCCGAACCTTGTTTTTGGATAATGATTCCGTCAACACCCGTACATTCCGCAGTTCTGATAATTGCACCGAAGTTACGTGCATCTGACAATTGATCTAAAATTAGGAATAAAGGTTTTTTACCAGTTTCAATAACGCCTTCTACTAAAGTTTCTAATGAAACAAAAGAAATAGGAGCAATGGTTGCTACCGCGCCTTGGTGATTATTGGGAGTTAATCGGTTTAGTTTTTCAACAGGAACGTAGGAGAAGTTGATGTTGTTTCTTTTCATTGTTTTCATCAAATCTTGCATCAAGTCGCCTTGTGCATCTTTTTGAACGAATACTTTATCAATTTCCTTTTTAGCGTTAATTGCTTCAATTATTGCTCTAATCCCGAATATTTGGTTGTCTTTTTCCATGGCGCAAAGATAGGATTTTAGTTTGAATTTTAATTATTATGTTTTAACCACAGATTCGTGGATTTTTCATAGTTATTTTAATTTTTTTTACAATCTGCGAATCTGCGGTCGAAGTACTTCTTAAAAATTCGTTTTAAAACTAATATGCACAATTGAATTCGAAAGTTTTATCGCTTGTTCGCTAGTGCTTCCGTTAGCGTAAACCAAATTAAAAAGACCATTTTTGGTAAATAATCCAAATCCGAATCCCAAACCTAATAATCGGTCTTCTGTATTAGAAGTTTTGTCTTGAAAATAGCCAAAATCGGTTATGGAATGTAAGTATAAATTAGAAGCGACTAAATAACGATATTCCGCTATAATTCCGGTATAAGCATTAGCTTGTAAGCTGTTTTCATTAAAACCTCGTATCGAATTGATGCCTCCAAATCGGAACAGCTCGTTAATTACATAATCGTCACTTTGTAAATAAAAAGTTTGATTTCTTAGATGAATACTATTTTTGGGATTCAAATTCACATTGTAACTCAAATCCAATTGAGTAAAAAACTGACTTGTTTTTTGAGATTCAATCGTTCTATTTCCTGTTCCAAATTTTACAAAAACTTTTGCTTTTTCAGGAAAAATAAAACTATCAGGATTTAATTCAAGATGTTCAAAACTCGAGGTTAAAAAGGTATTTGTAAAATCATTCAAGCTAAATGAATTCGTATTTTGAATATCAACAGAAGTGGTTTTTTGGTAACCAACAAAAGTTTTAGTGTTGTAAGCAAAATAGTAACCCAAATTCAAATCGGTAATCGTGTTTTGAAAAGTAGAATCTTGTTTAAAAATTCTCAAATTGGCTTTAATTCCGATG
This sequence comes from Flavobacterium helocola, assembly GCF_038289885.1. Lineage (NCBI taxonomy): Bacteria > Pseudomonadati > Bacteroidota > Flavobacteriia > Flavobacteriales > Flavobacteriaceae > Flavobacterium > Flavobacterium helocola. The sequence goes on from NZ_JBBYHT010000003.1 coordinate 65,138, forward strand.
GGAGTTTTAAAAATATAAGGCAATTCGGTTCCTAAATTAAACGAAGTTTGTCTGTTGCCATCGTTTTTCCAATACAAATTGAATTTTTCGCCCGAATTCAAAATGTTCTGCAATTGCAAATCTAAATATCCGTTAAAGGTCAATTTACTTTGATCATCATTTGAAAACCCAATAAAACCATCAAATTTATTGGGTTTCGATTTTTCTAAATACACAAAAATTTTAGTGGAATCGGTTGTAAATAAAATTTCAGGATATTTCAACTGACTCACAAATTGCAATTTATCAAACTCATCATTAATCTGTTTTAAATTATCCTGATTAAAAGTGGCTTTTTTTGCTTTTTTGGTAATTGCTTTTTTAATTCCTGCAGGGAATTTATCGTAACCCACAATAACAATATCGGTAATATTTCTTTTCGAATTGAGTTTCAGTTGCAATTCAGAAAATAAATTGTTGTCAACTTTTCGCTGATTAGTCAATTGCAAATTCGCTAGAGAATATCCTTTCTTTTCTAACAACGCAATTTTACTTTTCATGAAATTCTCTACTTCATTTGTAGCGATAATCAAAGTGTCATTTTCTAATTGTAATAGCGATTTTTCTTCGGCAGAAAGTTTATCTACATATATATTGTTGTTTTTTATCGAATTCCCTAAACTGTATTTAAAAACAAAACTGCTATCGTTTACCTTTTTTTGTTCCAACAACAACCAATCAAAAAAACCTTGATTTGTTAATTTGCTTTCAAAACGTTTTTGTTCTTCTAAAATTAGCGCAACTGTAGCGTGTTTAGATTCGTATTGTAAGCTGTCAATAGTATTATTTTCTTTTTCAGATGTTCCAGTAATTTTTAAATAGAAGTTTTGCCCCAATGAAAATTGGAAGCAAAAAAACAGAATAAAACCCAAGAGTAATTTCATAGCAGTAAAGAAACGAAAAAAAGTAAAATAAATTTTATTTGTAGTAGCGAAAGGTTCGTGAATTCTTGTTGTCCATGTTCCCGCTGTCCGCACTACATGGTAGTTTGCTTCCATCGGGGCTAGGTAGTTTTTGTCTTTCTTTCTTGTAACTCAATACAAATCAAATCACTACTAAAATCAAATTGCATTGAAAATTAATAAATTATGATTTGGAAAGTAAAAAATAATTCCTACATTTGCAACCCCGTAAAAAGCGGGAATTTTAAACAGTAAAAATTTTTAGTATTTAATTATGCCAACAATTCAACAATTAGTAAGAACAGGGAGAACCCAAATAACTAAGAAGAGTAAATCGGCTGCTTTAGATTCTTGTCCTCAAAGAAGAGGTGTGTGTACTCGTGTTTACACAACAACTCCTAAAAAACCAAACTCAGCAATGAGAAAGGTAGCTAGGGTTCGTTTAACAAACGGTAACGAGGTGAATGCATACATTCCTGGAGAAGGTCACAATCTACAAGAGCACTCGATAGTATTAGTTAGAGGTGGAAGAGTAAAAGATTTACCAGGTGTACGTTACCACATCGTACGTGGAGCATTAGATACTGCGGGTGTTGCAGGAAGAACACAACGTAGATCTAAGTATGGAGCAAAACGTCCAAAACCAGGACAAGCACCTGCACCAACTGGAAAGAAAAAGTAATTTAAAATCTTTTAAAGAAAAGACATGAGAAAAAGAGCGGCCAAAAAAAGACCACTTTTACCAGATCCAAAATTTAACGATCAGTTAGTAACACGTTTTGTAAACAACTTAATGTGGGATGGTAAAAAATCAACAGCTTTTAAAGTTTTCTATGATGCATTAGAAATCGTTGAAACTAAAAAGCAAGATGCAGAAAAATCTGCTTTAGAGATTTGGAAAGATGCATTAACAAATGTTATGCCTCACGTAGAAGTTCGTTCACGTAGAGTGGGTGGAGCTACATTTCAAATTCCAATGCAAATTCGTCCAGATAGAAAGATTTCTTATGCTATCAAATGGATGATTCTTTATGCAAGAAGAAGAAACGAAAAATCAATGGCAGGAAAATTAGCTTCTGAAATTTTAGCTGCGGCTAAAGAAGAAGGTGCTGCTGTTAAGAAAAGAATGGATACTCACAAAATGGCAGATGCTAATAAAGCATTCTCTCACTTTAGATTTTAATTCGTACAGAAATGGCTAGAGATTTAAAATATACAAGAAATATTGGAATTGCTGCTCATATTGATGCTGGTAAAACAACAACAACTGAGCGTATCTTATTCTATACAGGAAAATCACACAAAATTGGTGAAGTACATGATGGTGCTGCAACAATGGACTGGATGGCACAAGAGCAAGAAAGGGGTATTACAATTACTTCAGCTGCTACAACTTGTGAATGGAATTTCCCAACAGAGCAAGGTAAGGCATTACCAGAAACATTACCATACCACTTTAATATTATCGATACTCCGGGACACGTTGACTTTACAGTTGAGGTAAACCGTTCGTTACGTGTATTAGATGGTTTAGTATTTTTATTTAGTGCAGTTGATGGTGTTGAGCCTCAATCTGAAACTAACTGGAGATTAGCTGATCAATATAGAGTTCCTCGTATGGGATTCGTAAACAAAATGGACCGTCAAGGTTCTAACTTCTTAAATGTTTGTCAACAAGTTAGAGACATGCTAAAATCTAACGCTGTTGCAATTACTTTACCAATTGGTGAAGAAAATGACTTTAAAGGAGTTGTTGACTTAGTTAAAAACCAAGCTATTATTTGGCATGACGAAACTCAGGGGGCAACTTTTGATATCGTGCCTATTCCAGCTGATATGGTTGACGAAGTAAAAGAGTATCGTTCAATTTTAATTGAAGAGATTGCTACTTACGACGAAAACTTGTTGGAAAAATACATGGAAGATGAAAACTCTATTACTGAGGATGAAATCAATACAGCTTTAAGAGCTGCTACAATTGATATGGCTATCATTCCTATGATTGCTGGTTCTTCTTTCAAAAATAAAGGTGTTCAGTTCATGTTAGATGCAGTATGTAAATACTTACCATCTCCAATGGATAAAGAAGGTATCGAAGGAATTCACCCTGATGATGCTGATTTATTAGAAGAAGATCAAAAGAAAATTTTACGTCGTCCTGATCCAAAAGAGCCGTTCGCAGCTTTAGCATTTAAAATTGCTACTGATCCTTATGTTGGTCGTTTAGCTTTCTTCCGTGCTTATTCAGGTCGTTTAGATGCAGGTTCTTATATCTTGAACACTCGTTCTGGAAACAAAGAGCGTATATCTCGTATTTACCAAATGCATGCTAACAAACAAAATCCAATCGAATATATTGAGGCTGGAGATATTGGAGCTGCTGTAGGATTTAAAGATATCAAGACTGGAGATACAATGTGTGATGAAAAACACCCAATTATTCTTGAGTCAATGAAATTCCCTGATCCTGTAATTGGTATCGCAATTGAGCCAAAAACAAAAGCTGACGTAGATAAAATGGGTATGGCTTTAGCTAAATTAGCTGAAGAAGATCCAACGTTTACAGTTAGAACTGATGAGGCTTCAGGTCAAACGATTATTTCAGGTATGGGTGAGTTACACTTAGACATCCTTGTAGATCGTATGAAACGTGAGTTTAAAGTTGAGGTTAACCAAGGTGAGCCACAAGTAGAATATAAAGAAGCGTTCACAAAATCAGCACAACACAGAGAAACTTACAAAAAGCAATCTGGAGGTCGTGGTAAATTTGGTGATATCGTATTCCGTTTAGAACCTGCTGATTTAGTAGACGGTAAAGCTCCTATGGGATTACAGTTTGTTAATGAAGTTAAAGGTGGTAACGTACCAAAAGAATATATTCCAGCTGTTGAAAAAGGTTTCAGAGAAGCTATGAAAGCAGGTCCTTTAGCAGGATATGCGGTAGATAGTTTAAAAGTAACTTTATTAGACGGATCTTTCCACCCTGTGGATTCTGATGCTCTTTCTTTCGAATTAGCAGCTAAAATGGGATATAAAGAAGTAGGTCGTGCTGCTGGTGCAGTTATTCTTGAGCCAATCATGAAAATCGAAGTTATTACTCCAGAAGAAAATATGGGTGATATCGTAGGTGACTTGAACCGTCGTAGAGGTCAAGTAAATGATATGGGTGACAGAAATGGTGCTAAAACTATCAAAGCAGATGTGCCTTTATCAGAAATGTTTGGTTATGTAACAACATTAAGAACATTATCATCAGGTAGAGCTACATCAACAATGGAGTTTTCACATTATGCAGAAACACCTTCTAATATTTCAGAAGCTGTAATCAAAAAAGCAAAAGGTAACGCTTAATTTTTAAGAAAATGAGTCAAAAAATCAGAATAAAATTAAAATCTTACGATCACATGTTGGTTGATAAATCAGCAGAGAAGATTGTAAAAACTGTAAAAAGTACAGGTGCAGTAGTAACGGGTCCAATTCCATTACCAACTCACAAAAAGATTTTTACTGTATTACGTTCTCCACACGTTAACAAAAAATCAAGAGAGCAGTTCGAATTAAGTTCATACAAGAGACTATTAGATATCTATAGTTCTTCTTCAAAAACTATCGATGCTTTAATGAAATTAGAATTACCTAGTGGTGTTGAAGTAGAAATCAAAGTATAATTGATTTAGATTGCAATCGCAATAACCATAAAAAAACCGTCAATGTTAATAGCATTACGGTTTTTTTCTTACCATATTTAGTGAGTGAAATTGCCTTTTTTGAAGGAAATTTCACTTAACTATTTATTTTTGCGATAATTAAAAAATAATTTATATATTTGCACCCTCAAAATGAGTAGTGTGCAAATACTATTTGTTGTATAAATAAGAGTTTAATTAATTAATTAGTTTAATATGTCTGGGTTAATCGGAAGAAAAATTGGCATGACTAGCATTTTTGATGAGAACGGGAAAAATATTCCTTGTACTGTAATCGAGTGTGGTCCATGCGTTGTTACCCAAGTCAGAACCAATGAAGTAGACGGATATTCTGCTATTCAGTTAGGTTTCGATGACAAAGCTGAAAAACGTTCTATTAAAGCTGAGTTAGGTCACTTTAAGAAAGCGGGAACAGCTGCAAAGAAAAAAGTCGTTGAATTCAAAGGTTTTGAACAGGAGTACAAATTAGGCGATGTAATCGCCGTTGACTTATTCGCTGAAGGTGAATTTGTTGATGTATTAGGAGTTTCTAAAGGAAAAGGATTCCAAGGGGTTGTTAAACGTCATGGTTTTGGCGGTGTTGGACAAGCGACACACGGTCAACACAACCGTTTAAGAGCACCGGGATCTGTAGGAGCGTCATCTTATCCATCTAGAGTATTCAAAGGAATGCGTATGGCTGGAAGAATGGGAGGAGATAATGTAACAGTACAAAACCTTAGAGTTTTAAAAGTGGTAGGTGAGAAAAATCTTTTAGTAATAAAAGGTTGTGTTCCAGGTCACAAAAACTCTTATGTAATCATTCAGAAGTAATGGAAGTAAAAGTTTTAGATATCAACGGAAAAGAAACTGGAAGAAAAGTTCAACTTTCTGATTCAGTTTTCGCAATCGAGCCAAACAAACATGCTGTATATTTAGATGTAAAGCAATATTTGGCTAATCAAAGACAAGGAAACCACAAAGCTAAAGAAAGAGCTGAAGTTGCAGGAAGTACTCGTAAAATTAAAAAACAAAAAGGAACTGGTACTGCTCGTGCAGGATCTGCAAAAAATCCTTTGTTTAAAGGTGGAGGTACAGTTTTTGGACCAAGACCAAGAAGCTACTCATTCAAATTGAACAAAAACTTAAAAAGATTAGCTCGTAAATCGGCTTTATCTTTAAAAGTAAATGAGTCAAATTTAGTAGTAGTTGAAGATTTTACATTTGACACACCAAGCACTAAAAATTTCATTAACGTATTGAAGTCTTTAGGGTTAGATAATAAAAAATCTTTATTTGTGTTGGGCGATTCAAATAAAAATGTATATTTGTCGTCACGCAATTTAAAAGCGTCTAGCGTTGTAACTACTTCAGAATTAAGTACTTATGCAATTTTAAATGCAAAAAGTTTAGTTCTTTTAGAAGGTGCTGTAGACGGAATTGAAGCTAATTTAAGTAAATAATAAGATTATGAGTATCATAATTAAGCCTATTATAACTGAGAAAATAACTAAAGATGGTGAAATTTTTAACCGTTTTGGTTTTGTAGTTGCAAAAACTGCTAACAAAATTCAGATCAAAAATGCTATTGAAGCAGCTTTTGGTGTGAATGTAGTTGCAGTTAATACAATGAACTATAGAGCTGATAGAAGTGTTAAATATACTAAAAGTGGTTTAATCAGTGGGAAAACAAATGCTTACAAAAAAGCAATTGTACAAGTTCAAGAGGGAGAAACAATAGATTTTTATACTAATATCTAATAGAAAATGTCAGTTAGAAAATTAAAACCTATTACCCCAGGTCAGCGATTTAGAGTTGTTAATAGCTTTGACACTATTACAACTGATAAGCCGGAGCGTTCATTGATCGCACCGAAAAAAAACTCTGGAGGTAGAAATAGTCAAGGAAAAATGACCATGCGTTACACAGGCGGTGGTCACAAACAAAAGTATCGTATTATCGATTTTAAAAGAACTAAAGTTGGAATTCCAGCTACAGTTAAAACTATCGAGTATGATCCAAATCGTTCAGCTTTTATTTCATTATTATTTTATGCTGATGGGGCTAAAACTTACATCATTGCGCAAAATGGATTACAAGTTGGACAAACTGTAGTTTCAGGTCCAGATGCATCTCCAGAAATTGGAAATGCAATGCCTTTAAGTAAAATTCCTCTAGGAACTGTTATTTCGTGTATCGAATTAAGACCAGGTCAAGGAGCTGTAATCGCTCGTTCTGCAGGAACTTTCGCTCAGTTGATGGCAAGAGATGGAAAATATGCAACAATTAAAATGCCTTCAGGAGAAACAAGATTAATCTTGTTAACTTGTTCAGCTACTATTGGAGCAGTTTCTAACTCTGATCACCAATTAATCGTATCAGGTAAAGCTGGTAGATCAAGATGGTTAGGTAGAAGACCAAGAACAAGACCAGTAGCAATGAACCCAGTTGATCACCCTATGGGAGGTGGTGAAGGACGTTCATCTGGAGGTCATCCACGTTCAAGAAAAGGTTTACCTGCTAAAGGTTATAGAACTCGTTCTAAAGTTAACCCGAGTAATAAGTATATTGTAGAACGTAGAAAGAAATAATTAGATAGACATGGCACGTTCATTAAAAAAAGGACCATTTGTTCACTTTAAATTAGAGAAGAAAGTTCAAGAAAATATCGCAGGTGGTAATAAAGGTGTTGTTAAGACTTGGTCTAGAGCATCTATGATTACTCCAGATTTTGTTGGACAAACTATCGCAGTTCACAATGGTCGTCAGTTTGTACCAGTTTACGTTACAGAAAACATGGTAGGACACAAATTAGGAGAGTTTTCACCAACAAGATCTTTTAGAGGTCATGCTGGGGCTAAAAATAAAGGTAAAAAATAAGAAGCAATGGGAGTTCGTAAAAGAGAAGTTGCGGATGCAAGAAAAGAGGCTAACAAGTCTATTGCATTTGCTAAATTAAATAACTGTCCAACTTCACCTAGAAAAATGCGTTTAGTTGCAGATTTAGTAAGAGGTCAGAAAGTTGAACTAGCTCTTAATATTTTAAGATTTAGTCAAAAAGAAGCTTCAAGAAAATTAGAGAAATTGTTGTTATCTGCCATAAACAATTATGTACAGAAAAACGAAGATGCTAATTTAGAAGAAGCAGGCTTATTTGTAAAAACGATTACAGTTGATGGAGGAATGATGTTAAAAAGACTTCGTCCAGCACCACAAGGTCGTGCACACAGAATTAGAAAACGTTCTAACCACGTAACAATCGTGTTAGGATCAAATAATAACACACAAAGCAATTAATAAACAGTATGGGACAAAAGACAAATCCAATAGGAAATAGACTTGGTATCATCAGAGGATGGGACTCAAACTGGTATGGTGGAAATGATTACGGTGATAAAATCGCTGAAGATTATAAAATCAGAAAGTATATCCATGCTCGTTTATCTAAAGCAAGTGTATCAAAAATAATTATCGAGAGAACTTTAAAACTTGTAACCGTTACTATCACTACTGCTAGACCTGGTATCATTATCGGAAAAGGTGGTCAAGAGGTAGACAAGTTAAAAGAAGAACTTAAGAAAATTACTGACAAAGAAGTTCAAATCAACATCTTTGAAATTAAAAGACCTGAACTTGATGCTTATTTAGTAGCTACAAGTATCGCTCGTCAAATTGAAAGTAGAATTTCTTACAGACGTGCAATTAAAATGGCTATTGCTGCTGCAATGCGTATGAACGCAGAAGGTATCAAAGTACAAATTTCTGGTCGTTTGAATGGAGCTGAAATGGCACGTTCAGAAAACTTCAAAGAAGGTAGAATTCCTTTATCAACTTTCAGAGCTGATATTGATTATTCATTAGGTGAAGCACATACTACTTATGGTAGAATGGGTATCAAAGTATGGATAATGAAAGGTGAGGTTTATGGAAAAAGAGATCTTTCTCCGTTAGTAGGAATGGACAAACAAAAGTCTAAGCCTTCAGGGTCTTCTGCTCCAAAAAGAGATGGAAATAAGCCAAACGCACGCAAAAGAAAGTAATTATTTAAACTAAAGAAAAATGTTACAGCCTAAAAGAACAAAATACCGTAAGGTACAGAAAGGTAGAATGAAAGGCGTTTCTCAAAGAGGACACGAGCTTTCAAATGGAATGTTTGGTATCAAATCTTTAGATTCTTCATTTATTACTTCTCGTCAAATTGAAGCAGCTCGTATTGCAGCAACACGTTTCATGAAAAGAGAAGGTCAATTATGGATCAAAATATTTCCAGATAAACCTATTACAAAGAAACCATTAGAAGTACGTATGGGTAAAGGTAAAGGTGCAGTTGAGTATTGGGCTGCAGTTGTTAAACCTGGTAAAATTATGTTTGAAGTTGGAGGAGTTCCTCTATCAGTTGCAAAAGAAGCTTTACGCTTAGCAGCTCAAAAACTTCCTGTTAAAACTAAGTTTATCGTTGCTAGAGATTTCGAAGCATAATCAAAATTTATTATGAAACAATCAGAAATTAAAAATCTATCTGCAGCTGAGTTACAAGAACAACTTAGTCAGTTAAAGAAAACGTATACCGACCTAAAAAATGCTCATGCAATTTCGCCAATCCAAAATCCTCTTCAATTAAGAGGTTTAAGAAGATCAGTTGCGAGATTACATACAGAGTTAACTAAAAGAGAGTTACAATAATTGTAGACTAGCTGAAAGATGGAAAAAAGAAATTTAAGAAAAGAGAGAATAGGTGTGGTGACTTCAAACAAAATGGAGAAATCTATTGTTGTGTCACAAACTACAAAAGTGAAACACCCATTATACGGTAAGTTCGTGTTAAAAACTAAAAAATACGTTGCACACGACGAAACAAACGATTGTAACATTGGAGATACAGTAAAGATCATGGAAACAAGACCTTTATCTAAATCAAAATGTTGGAGATTAGTTGAAATCATTGAAAGAGCTAAGTAATTATGGTACAACAAGAGTCAAGATTAAAAGTAGCAGATAATACGGGAGCTAAAGAAGTTTTAACTATCCGTGTTTTAGGAGGAACGAAACGTCGTTATGCCTCTGTTGGTGACAAAATTGTAGTTTCAATTAAAGATGCAACTCCAAACGGAAACGTTAAAAAAGGAGCGGTATCAACTGCAGTGGTTGTACGTACCAAAAAAGAAGTGAGAAGAGCTGATGGATCTTACATCCGTTTTGACGATAACGCATGTGTATTGTTAAACGCTGCAGGAGAAATGAGAGGAACTCGTGTTTTTGGTCCAGTTGCCAGAGAACTTCGTGAAAAACAATTCATGAAAATTGTATCATTAGCACCAGAAGTGCTTTAATTCTTATACAAATGATAAAGCTAAAAATAAAATCAGGAGATATCGTAAGAGTTATTGCTGGAGACCACAAAGGTTCTGAAGGTAAAATTGTACGTGTTCTTCGTGAGAAAAACAAAGCGATTGTTGAAGGAGTTAACATGGTTTCGAAACATACAAAACCAAGTGCAAAAAACCCTCAAGGAGGAATCGTTAAGAAAGAAGCTCCTATCCATGTGTCTAACTTGTCTTTAATTGACCCAAAGTCAAAAGAAGCAACTAAAGTTGGTTTCAAACAAGAAGGAGACAAGAAAGTGAGATTTTCAAAAAAATCTAATCAAGTACTATAGTTATGGCATATATTCCTAGACTAAAAGAAGAATATAAGAGCAGAGTAATTGCTGCTCTTACAGAAGAATTCGGTTACAAAAACGTAATGCAAGTTCCTAAACTTGAAAAAATCGTTGTAAGCCGTGGAGTTGGTGCAGCAGTATCTGACAAAAAGTTAGTAGACTACGCTGTTGAAGAAATGACAAAAATTACTGGGCAAAAAGCAGTTGCTACTATTTCTAAAAAAGACGTTGCGTCTTTCAAATTGAGAAAAGGTATGCCAATTGGTGCTAAAGTAACTTTACGTGGAGAAAGAATGTATGAATTCTTAGATAGATTGATTACTTCATCTTTACCACGTGTTAGAGATTTCAGCGGAATTAAATCTACTGGATTTGACGGAAGAGGTAACTATAACTTAGGTGTACTTGAACAAATCATTTTCCCAGAAATTGATATTGATAAAGTAAACAAAATCTCAGGATTTGATATTACCTTCGTAACTTCTGCAGAAACAGATAAAGAAGCAAAAGCATTATTAGCGGAATTAGGATTACCTTTTAAAAAGAATTAAGACATGGCTAAAGAATCAATGAAAGCCCGTGAGGTGAAAAGAATTGCATTAGTAGAAAAGTATGCTGAGAAAAGAAAAGCTTTGAAAGAAGCTGGAGATTTCGAAGGATTACAAAAATTACCAAAAAATTCTTGTCCAGTTAGAGTACACAATCGTTGTAAATTAACAGGTAGACCAAGAGGGTATATGCGTCAGTTTGGTCTTTCACGTGTAACATTCCGTGAAATGGCTAATCAAGGATTAATTCCAGGTGTTAAAAAAGCATCTTGGTAATCTCGAAAAAAGTTATTACTTTTGCAATCCAATAAAAAAGTTTAATTGGTTAAAGGTTCAATCCGCTGAGGGCGGATTGAAAACCATAGCCGCAATTCTATACATATGTATACAGATCCAATTGCCGATTATCTTACGAGAGTTAGAAATGCAGTGAGAGCTAACCACAAAGTGGTTGAAATTCCAGCATCTAACATGAAAAAAGAAATCACAAAGATTTTATTCGATCAAGGATATATCTTAAGTTACAAGTTCGAAGACAACTCTGTTCAGGGTTCAATCAAAATTGCACTTAAATATGATAAAGACACGAAAGAGTCAGTTATCAAAGATATCCAAAGAATTAGTAAACCAGGTTTACGTAAATATGCAGGTTCATCTGACTTACCTAGAATCTTAAATGGTTTAGGTATTGCTATTGTTTCTACATCAAAAGGTTTGATGACAGGAAAACAAGCTAAGCAATTAAATGTTGGTGGCGAAGTTATTTGTTACGTATATTAATAAAAAGACGAGACAATGTCAAGAATAGGTAAAAATCCAATTGCAATTCCAGCAGGAGTAACTGTAGAGGTTAAAGAAGCTGTAGTTACAGTAAAAGGAAAATTAGGCGAGCTTACTCAAGAATTTTCTGATGTAACCGTTAAAATCGAAGATAACCAAGTTATCGTTGAGCGTTCATCAGATCATAAAGATGAGAGAGCGAAACACGGACTTTATCGTTCATTAATCAACAATATGATTGTTGGTGTTTCTGAAGGCTTTACAAAACAATTAGAATTAGTTGGAGTTGGATACAGAGCTTCTAATCAAGGTCAAAAACTTGATTTAGCTTTAGGATTCTCTCATAACATTGTTTTAGATGTTGTAAGTGAAGTTACTGTTGAAACAGTATCAGAAAAAGGTAAAAATCCGATAGTGAAATTATCATCATTCGACAAACAATTATTAGGTCAAGTAGCTGCGAAGATCAGAGGTTTCCGCAAACCTGAGCCATATAAAGGAAAAGGAGTTAAGTTTGTAGGAGAAGAACTAAGAAGAAAAGCAGGTAAATCAGCTTAAAAATTAAGACTATGTCATTAACGAAATCTGAAAGAAGACAAAGAATTAAGTTCAGAATCAGAAAGATTGTAAGCGGAACTGCTGCTCAACCAAGACTTTCTGTATTCAGAAGTAATAAAGAAATCTATGCGCAAATCATAGATGACGTAAACGGTACAACTTTAGTTGCTGCTTCATCGAGAGATAAAGAAGTTGCTCAAGGAACTGCTGTTGAAACTGCAAAAGCAGTTGGTAAATTAGTTGCTGAAAAAGCACTTAAAGCAGGTATTTCAACAATCTCTTTTGATAGAGGTGGGTATTTATACCATGGACGTGTGAAATCATTAGCTGAAGGAGCTAGAGAAGCTGGACTTAAATTCTAAGAAATTATGTATCATAATTATAAAAACGTAGAGATTGTAAAACCAGGAGGTCTTGAATTAAAAGATCGTTTGGTGAGTGTAAATCGTGTTACTAAAGTTACTAAAGGAGGTAGAGCATTTGGTTTCTCTGCTATCGTAGTAGTTGGTGATGAAAACGGTGTAGTTGGTCATGGATTAGGAAAATCTAAAGATGTTTCTGAAGCAATCGCTAAAGCGGTGGAAGATGCTAAGAAAAACTTAGTTAGAATTCCTTTACAGGGACAATCTGTTCCTCATGAACAAAAAGGTAAATTTGGTGGAGCAAGAGTATTTTTAATGCCTGCTTCTCATGGTACTGGAGTAATTGCTGGTGGTGCGGTTCGTGCCGTATTGGAATCAGTAGGTATTCATGATGTATTATCTAAATCACAAGGTTCTTCAAACCCTCATAACGTAGTAAAAGCAACTTTTGATGCTTTATTACAAATGAGAAGCGCTTTAACGGTAGCTAAACAAAGAGGAGTATCTTTAGAAAAAGTATTCAAAGGTTAATCAACAGGAAATCATGGCAAAATTAAAAGTAAAACAAGTAAGAAGTAAAATCAATTGTCCTCTTGATCAAAAGAGAACTTTGGAAGCTTTAGGTCTTCGTAAAATGGGACAAGTTGTTGAGCATGATGCAAATCCTGCTATCCTTGGAATGGTAAATAAAGTTAAACACTTAGTTTCTGTAGAAGAAACTAAATAACACTATACAGTTATGAATTTAAGTAACTTACAACCAGCTGAAGGTTCTACGCACAATCAAAATAAAAGAGTAGGTAGAGGAGAAGGTTCTGGAAAAGGTGGTACCGCTGCACGTGGACACAAAGGAGCAAAATCTCGTTCTGGTTATTCTAAGAAAATTGGTTTTGAAGGTGGTCAAATGCCACTTCAAAGACGTGTACCTAAGTTTGGTTTCAAGAACATTAATAGAGTAGAATATCAAGGTATCAATCTTGATTCGTTACAATTATTAGTAGATAACGGTGTAGTTACCGATACAGTAGATTTTACTGTGTTTGTAGATACTCGTTTGGCTACAAAAAATAGCTTAGTAAAGATTTTAGGAAGAGGTGAGCTAAAAACAAAACTTAAAGTAAGTGCTCACAAATTTACTGCATCTGCAAAAGCGGCTATCGAGGCTGCTGGTGGAGAAGCTGTAACTTTATAATCCTTTAGTAAAATGAAGAAATTTATAGATTCATTCATCAACGTTTGGAAAATCGAAGAGTTAAAAAATCGTATTTTATTAACTCTTGGATTATTATTAGTGTACCGTTTCGGTGCTCAAGTAACCCTTCCGGGGATTGATGCTACTAAATTGACAAATCTTACAAACCAAACTGATGAAGGTATTGGATGGTTAATTAATGTATTTACAGGAGGTGCGTTTTCGCAAGCTTCTGTATTTGCATTAGGTATCATGCCATACATATCAGCTTCTATCGTAGTTCAATTAATGGGAATTGCGGTGCCATATTTACAAAAATTACAAAAAGACGGTGAAAGTGGTAGAAAGAAAATTAACCAAATTACAAGATGGTTAACAATCTTAATTACTTTAGTTCAAGGTCCTGGTTATATTTATAACTTGTATAGAACTTTACCAGGTGAAGCATTTATGCTAACTGGACCTACATTTATCTTCTCTTCAGTGCTAATCTTAGTAACTGGAACTATTTTTGCAATGTGGTTAGGAGAAAAAATTACCGATAAAGGTATCGGTAATGGTATTTCTTTATTGATAATGGTAGGTATTATTGCAAGAATGCCACAAGCATTTATTCAAGAATTTTCATCTAGAACTTCTCAAGCAAATGGAGGTGTTATGATGATCGTAATCGAATTAATACTTTGGTTCTTAGTAATAATTGCATGTATTTTATTAGTAATGGCTGTAAGAAAAATTCCAGTACAGTATGCAAGACGTACAGTTTCTGGGGATTTTGAAGAAGACATGATGGGTGGTAACAGACAGTTTATCCCATTAAAGTTAAATGCATCAGGTGTTATGCCGATCATTTTTGCGCAAGCTATTATGTTTATTCCTGCTGCTGTTTCTGGTTTGGCTAAAGAATCAGATACTGCACTTTCTATTGCAGGAATGTTCAACGATCCATTCGGTTTAGTATATAATATTGTTTTTGCTTTGTTAATCGTAATTTTTACGTACTTTTACACCGCAATTACTGTACCAACTAATAAGATGGCAGATGATTTAAAAAGAAGCGGAGGTTTTATACCAGGTGTTAAGCCAGGTGTTGAAACTGGAGATTACCTAGATAAAATTATGTCATTAATCACTTTTCCAGGATCATTATTTCTTGCTTTAGTGGCTGTGTTCCCAGCTGTTGCAGTAAGTTTACTTGGAGTTCAAGGTGCTTGGGGTTATTTTTATGGTGGTACTTCTTTACTAATCATGGTTGGAGTTGCAATAGACACTATTCAGCAAATAAATTCTTATTTATTGAATAAACACTATGATGGTTTGATGAAAAGTGGTAAAAATAGAAAAGCAGTAGCTTAATTTTTATGGCAAAACAATCAGCAATAGAACAAGACGGAACAATCATTGAAGCATTATCAAATGCTATGTTTCGTGTAGAGTTAGAAAACGGACATATTGTAATTGCTCATATCTCTGGTAAAATGCGTATGCATTACATTAAATTGTTACCAGGCGACAAGGTTAAACTTGAAATGAGCCCTTATGATTTGTCTAAAGCAAGAATTACTTATAGATACTAAAGCTATTAAAATGAAAGTAAGAGCATCAGTTAAAAAGAGAAGTGCCGAGTGCATTATTGTACGTAGAAAAGGAAGATTATACGTTATTAACAAAAAGAATCCTAGATTTAAACAAAGACAAGGATAATTATGGCAAGAATTGCAGGGGTAGATATACCTAAACAAAAAAGAGGAATCATTGCTTTAACATACATATTTGGTATTGGTAGAAGCAGAGCTAAAGATATATTAGCTAAAGCTCAAGTGAGCGAAGACAAGAAAGTTCAAGATTGGAATGATGACGAGATCGGAGCAATTCGTGAAGCGGTATCTTATTTCAAAATTGAAGGAGAATTGCGTTCAGAAGTTCAATTAAACATCAAACGTTTAATGGATATCGGATGTCAAAGAGGAATTCGTCACAGAGCTGGACTTCCATTAAGAGGTCAAAGAACTAAAAACAACTCTAGAACTAGAAAAGGTAAGAGAAAAACTGTTGCTAACAAGAAAAAAGCAACTAAATAATAAGTAATAATATGGCTAAAGCAACAGCAAAAAAACGTAAAGTTATCGTTGAATCTTCGGGAGAAGCACATATTAATGCTACTTTTAACAACATCATCATCTCGTTAACAAACAAGAAAGGTGAAGTTATTTCTTGGTCTTCAGCTGGTAAAATGGGCTTTAGAGGTTCTAAAAAGAATACTCCTTATGCAGCTCAAATGGCAGCAGAAGATTGTAGTAAAGTAGCTCTTGAAGCTGGACTAAAGAAAGTAAAAGTTTATGTGAAAGGACCAGGAAACGGAAGAGAATCTGCAATCAGATCTATTCACAATTCTGGAGTTGAAGTTACAGAAATCATTGATGTAACTCCAATGCCTCACAACGGATGTCGTCCTCCGAAAAGAAGAAGAGTATAATTTAAGTATAACACAGGTAGGTTTAAAATTATCGAAGGATATAAGACCTGAATTCATAATTCCTACCTTTTTTAATTTTTTAAAATGGCAAGATATACTGGTCCAAAAACTAAGATTGCTCGTAAATTTGGCGAAGCAATATTCGGAGAAGACAAAGCCTTCGAAAAAAGAAATTACCCTCCAGGGCAACATGGTTTAGCTAAAAAGAGAGGTAAAAAATCTGAATATGCAGTTCAGTTAATGGAAAAGCAAAAAGCGAAGTACACTTACGGAATTCTTGAAAAACAATTCAGAAACTTATTCAAAAAAGCATCTGCTGCTTCTGGAGTAACAGGTGAAATCTTATTACAATTATGTGAAGCTCGTTTAGATAACGTAGTTTACAGAATGGGTGTTGCGCCTTCTCGTAGAGCAGCTCGTCAAATTGTATCTCACAGACATATCACTGTTAACGGTGAACTTGTTAATGTACCTTCTTACCACTTAAAAGCTGGTGATAAAGTTGCAGTACGTGAAAAATCAAAATCTCTTGAAGCTATCGAGCGTTCTTTAGCAAGTTCTTCTCAAGTTTATGAGTGGATTACATGGAATAATGATACTAAAGAAGGTACTTTCGTTTCTGTGCCTCAAAGACTTCAGATTCCAGAAAATATTAAAGAACAACTAATCGTTGAGTTGTATAACAAATAATAATTGACTTTAGTCGAAAGTATGGCAATATTTAATTTTCAAAAGCCCGATAAAGTTATCATGATCGATTCTACGGATTTCGAAGGTAAATTTGAATTTAGACCTTTGGAACCTGGTTACGGATTGACTGTTGGTAATGCACTTAGAAGAGTTTTGCTTTCTTCTCTTGAAGGATATGCAATTACATCAGTAAGAATAGAAGGTGTAGAACATGAGTTCTCTACTATCTCTGGTGTTGTTGAAGATGTAACAGAAATTATCTTAAATCTTAAACAAGTACGTTTTAAACGTCAAATTGAAGATATTGATAACGAATCTGTTTCAATCGCTCTTTCAGGTAAAGATAAAATTACTGCAGGTGATTTTCAAAAATTCATCTCTGGTTTTCAAGTTTTAAATCCAGATTTAGTTATCTGTAATTTAGACAGCAAAACATCTATCAACATGGAACTTTCTATCGAAAAAGGTAGAGGATATGTTCCAGCTGAAGAGAACAAAAAATCAAACGCTCCAATAGGAACTATTTTTACAGATTCAATTTACACACCAGTAAAGAATGTAAAATATACTATTGAGAATTTCCGTGTGGAACAAAAAACAGATTACGAAAAATTAGTTTTTGAAATCATTACAGATGGTTCTATCCATCCTAAAGATGCATTAACTGAGGCAGCTAAGACGTTAATCCACCACTTTATGTTGTTCTCTGATGAAAGAATTACTCTTGAGGCAGATGAAATTGCTCAAACTGAGTCTTATGACGAAGAATCTCTTCACATGAGACAGTTATTGAAAACTAAATTAGTTGATATGGACTTATCTGTTAGAGCATTAAATTGTTTAAAAGCGGCTGAAGTTGATACATTAGGTGATTTAGTTTCTTTCAACAAGAACGACTTAATGAAGTTCCGTAATTTTGGTAAAAAATCATTAACTGAATTAGATGAGTTAGTGGCGAATAAAAACCTTACTTTCGGTATGGACTTAACTAAATACAAGTTAGATAAAGAATAATTGCTTCATATTTTGCGCTCCTTAAATGGATTGATGCAAGATGAAGATAAACAAAATAAGTCATGAGACACGGAAAAAAATTCAATCATTTAAGTAGACAAAAAGGACATAGAAGAGCTATGTTAGCTAATATGGCTTGTTCTTTAATCGAACATAAAAGAATCAACACTACTGTTGCTAAAGCTAAAGCTTTAAAACAATTCGTTGAGCCGTTAGTAACAAAATCAAAAGAAGATACTACTCACAATCGTCGTACAGTTTTCGCTTATTTAAGAGATAAATATGCTGTTACTGAATTGTTCAGAGAAGTTGCTGCTAAAGTTGGTGACCGTCCAGGAGGATACACTCGTATCATCAAGTTAGGTAACCGTTTAGGAGATAACGCTGACATGGCAATGATCGAATTAGTAGATTTCAACACCTTGTATAACGGTGGTAAAAAAGAAGTTAAGAAAACGACTCGTCGTGGAAAAGCTAAAAAAGCGGAAGGTACTCCTGAAGCTCCAGCAGCTGAAACTTCTGAAAATACTGAAGCTACAGAATAATCATGAAACCATTCATGTAAAAATAATAAGGATAGACTTTTTTAAGTTTATCCTTTTTTTTTGTTTTTATGGAATTAAAGATTTTCTAAAAACAACTTTTATAACTAAATTTGCAACCACAACAACACAACACAATGAAATACAACAATCGTTCTAAAGCCGTTTTACTCCTTAAAGACGGTACTATTTTTCACGGAAAATCAATCGGAATTGAAGGTGTTACTTTTGGTGAAGTCGCTTTTAATACAGGAACAACAGGTTATCAAGAAATTTTCACAGACCCTTCTTACTTCGGACAAATCATGGTTACAACCAATGCACATATTGGTAACTATGGTGTAAACGACAAAGAAGTTGAATCTGATTCAGTAAAAATTTCGGGATTGGTTTGTAAAAACTTTAGCTTTAATTATTCACGTGTAGATGCTTCAGAAAGTCTATTCGATTATTTGAGTAAACAAAATCTTATCGTAATTTCAGATGTAGATACAAGAGCTTTAGTAAGTTATATCAGAGATAACGGTGCGATGAATGCTGTTATTTGTACAGATGGAACTCCAATTGAAGAATTAAAAGAAAGATTAGCGCAAGTTCCAGATATGAATGGTTTGGAATTGGCTTCAAAAGTTTCGACTTCAGAACCTTATTTCTTTGGTGAAGAAACAGCGAAATATAAAATTTCAGCTTTAGATTTAGGAATCAAAACAAATATTTTAAGAAACTTAGCGAAGAGAGATTGCTACATTAAAGTTTTTCCATACAATGCCTCATTTGAAGATTTAAAATCATTCAATCCAGATGGATATTTCTTGTCAAACGGACCTGGCGATCCAGAACCTTTAGAATGTGCACAAGAGGTAGCGAAACAAATTCTTAATGTAAATAAACCGTTATTTGGAATCTGTTTAGGGCACCAAATCATTGGTTTAGCTAACGGAATTTCAACTTATAAAATGTTTAACGGTCACCGCGGAATTAATCACCCAGTTAAAAATTTGATTTCTGGAAAAGGTGAAATTACCTCACAAAATCATGGTTTCGCTATTGTAAGAGAAGAACTTGATAAGCATCCAGATTTCGAATTAACACACGAACATTTGAATGATGGAACGGTTGCAGGAATGAGAATGAAATCTAAGAATTGTTTCTCGGTTCAATATCACCCTGAAGCAAGTCCTGGACCTCACGATTCAAGTTATTTATTTGACCAATTTATCGAAAACATAAAAACTGCAAGCAACTAAAACGTTATCGTTTATAAGTTTTTTAATATCATTATAGTTTAAATTATAAATTTGTTATTATTCATAAGGTAATAACTAAAAAAATATAAAATGAGTATAATTATCAAAGTTCACGCAAGACAAATTTTAGATTCGCGTGGAAACCCTACAATCGAAGTAGATGTAGTTACAGATAACGGAATTTTAGGAAGAGCAGCTGTGCCAAGTGGTGCTTCAACTGGTGAACATGAAGCTGTAGAGCTTCGTGATGGCGGAAAGGCTTTCATGGGAAAAGGTGTTTTAAAGGCTGCTGAAAATGTTAATACAAAAATTGCTGAAGCGATTGTAGGAATGTCGGTTTTTGAACAAAATTTAATCGACAAAATGATGATTGAATTAGACGGAACAGCAAACAAATCAAACTTAGGTGCTAATGCAATCTTAGGTGTTTCTTTAGCGGTTGCAAAAGCAGCAGCTAACGAATTAGGAATGCCTTTATATCGTTATGTTGGTGGCGTTTCTGCGAATACATTGCCAGTTCCAATGATGAACATCATCAATGGAGGTTCGCATTCTGATGCTCCAATTGCTTTTCAAGAGTTTATGATTATGCCAGTTAAGGCAAAAGATTTCACTCATGCAATGCAAATGGGAACTGAAATTTTCCATAACCTTAAAAAAGTATTACACGATAGAAATTTATCTACTGCAGTAGGTGATGAAGGTGGATTTGCTCCAAATTTAGCCGGCGGAACAGAAGATGCTTTAGATTCTATCAAATTAGCAGTTACAAATGCTGGTTATACTTTTGGTGATGATGTAATGATTGCTTTAGATTGTGCAGCTTCAGAATTTTATGTAAACGGAAAATACGATTACACTAAATTTGAAGGTGAAACAGGAAAAATCAGAACTTCTGAAGAACAAGCTTCTTATTTAGCAGAATTAACTGAAAAATATCCAATTATTTCTATAGAAGACGGAATGTACGAAGACGATTGGGAAGGTTGGAAATTATTAACAGAGAAAATCGGAGATAAAGTACAATTAGTTGGGGATGATTTATTCGTAACTAATGTTGAAAGATTATCTCGTGGAATTAGTCAATCAATAGCAAATTCAATTTTGATTAAAGTAAACCAAATTGGTACTTTAACAGAAACGATTGCAGCTGTAAACATGGCACATAATGCAGGATATACTTCTGTAATGTCGCACCGTTCAGGAGAAACAGAAGATAATACAATTGCTGATTTAGCAGTTGCTTTAAATTGTGGACAAATCAAAACAGGTTCGGCTTCTCGTTCAGATCGTATGGCTAAATACAATCAATTATTAAGAATTGAAGAAGAATTAGCGGATGTAGCTTTTTTTCCTGGAGTAAATGCTTTTAAAGTTAAAAAATAACAATATTATTGTCATACTGTCCCGATGCTTCGGGATCGTTTCAGTATCTAAATACTCAACCCTTTCAGAATGTAAATTTTGAGAGGGTTTTTCATGTATATTATTTAACCATAAATTATAGATAATTTCTTTATTGTTTGATTATTATTTGTTAAATTCGCAATTCACATTAATTTTATCATAAAATACCATATAAATAATATGTCAAAAACTGCAATATTAGAGCTTGATGGCAAAAAGTATGAGTTTCCAGTAATTGTGGGAACTGAGAATGAGGTTGCTATCGATATAGACAAGTTGCGTAGTGCATCTGGTGCTATTACTATTGATCCAGGGTATAAAAACTCAGGTTCATGTACAAGTGAAATTACTTTCTTAGATGGTGAAGAAGGGATTTTACGTTACAGAGGATATTCAATCGAAGATTTAGCCGACAAAGCTGATTTCTTAGAAGTTTCTTATTTGTTGATTTTTGGAGAACTTCCAACAGCAGCACAATTAGAAAAATTCGAAAACGATATTCGTAAATACACATTAGTTAATGAGGAAATGAAAAACATCATTGATGGTTTTCCAAAAACGGCTCATCCAATGGGTGTTTTAGCTTCATTAACAAGTGCTTTAACTGCATTTAATCCTAAGTCTGTGAATCCTCACAACGAAAAAGAAATGTATGATGCGGTTTGTAAAACTATGGGCAAATTCTTAGTAATTGCTACATGGACTTACAGAAAAACAATGGGATATCCATTAAATTATTACGATAATACAAAAGGATATGTTGATAATTTCATGCGTTTAATGTTTGAATTACCAACAGGGCCTTACAAAGCAGATCCAAAAGTAGTAGCTGCTTTAGATAAATTATTCATCTTGCATGCAGATCACGAACAAAACTGTTCTACTTCTACAGTAAGAATTGTGGGTTCTTCTCATGCTGGTTTATTTGCCTCTATTTCTGCTGGAGTTTCTGCTCTTTGGGGACCACTTCACGGTGGAGCTAATCAAGCAGTATTAGAAATGTTACAAGAAATCCATGACAATGGTGGTGATGTAGCTAAATTCGTTTTAAAAGCAAAAGATAAAGACGATCCATTCCGTTTAATGGGATTCGGACACCGTGTGTATAAAAACTTTGATCCAAGAGCAACTATCATTAAAAAAGCAGCTGATGATGTATTAAATTCATTAGGTGTTGATGATCCATTATTAGATATCGCAAAACAATTAGAAAAAGTAGCTTTAGAAGACGAATATTTCAAAGCGAGAAACTTATATCCAAACGTAGATTTCTATTCAGGAATTATCTACAGAGCTATGGGTATTCCAGTTGAAATGTTTACTGTTTTATTTGCTATTGGTCGTTTACCAGGTTGGATTGCACAATGGAAAGAAATGAGAGTAAACAAAGAACCAATTGGTCGTCCAAGACAAGTTTACACAGGTTATACATTACGTCCTTTTAAAGAAGTAAAAGACAGGTAATCATAAAAAAATTCCACTGAAAAGTGGGATTTTTGCTTTTATGGGTTTAGCACTTATTCAGCAGGTTTTTGTTCTTCCTCTTCTTTATTTCCTGTTAAATCTTCTACTTTGTCTTCTACAGTTTCAGCTACATTTTGTAATGATTCTTTTAAGTTGTGTGCTTTTTCTTCAACCCAACCCGCAGCTTCAGCAGTTTTTTCTTTTGCAGTTTCTATTACATCAGCTACTTTTTCATTCGCTTTTAATTCTTCCAATTTTTGAGCCGCTTTTTCAGCTACGTTTTCAACTGTTTCTTTTACGTCTTCAGCTACATCAGCAGCTTTTTCAGCTACATTTTCAGCTACTTCGCTCAAGTTTTCTTTTGCTATTTCAGCTTGTTCTTTTGCTTTTCCAAATAAAGAACTGAAAAAATTCGATAATCCCATGATAAATTGTTTTTATTGTTTTCTCAAATTTAATCATTTATGTGCAAATACAATCAATTTGATATAAATTTATAACGATTGACTAATTAATAATCTCGTTTCCTTTTTCTATATTTGCCAAAAGCCATATGCTATGTTACAATTAAATGTAAAAAATGAAACTTCTCGATTAAGGGCAGTGGTGTTAGGAACCGCTGTTAGTAATGGTCCAACACCTACCATCGAAGAAGCTTATGATCCAAAATCATTAGAGCACATTAAAGCTGGAACCTATCCTGTGGAAGCAGATATGGTAAACGAAATGGAAGCTTTTAATAAAGTGTTCCAAAAATATGACGTAAAAGTCTTTAGACCTCAAATTATTGAAAATTATAACCAAATTTTCGCTAGAGATATCGGATTTGTAATCGATGATATTTTTATTAAAGCCAATATTTTACCAGACAGAGAGCGTGAATTAGACGCTATTCAATACGTAATAGATCAAATTGATCCTAAAAAAGTGGTACGTCCGCCAGATGAAGTTCATATTGAAGGTGGAGACGTGATGCCTTGGAATGATTATATCTTCATTGGAACATATAAAGGTTCAGATTACAAAGATTACATTACGGCTAGAACTAATTGGCAAGGAGTTGATTATATTAAAGCTTTGTTTCCAAATAAAATTGTGAAAGCATTCGACTTGGTAAAATCAAAAATTGAACCTCGCGATAATGCTTTGCATTTAGATTGCTGTTTTCAACCTGTTGGAACAAACAAAGGAATCATCTATAAAAGTGGTTTTCGTGAAGAAGCAGATTATATGTTTTTGGTGAATTTATTCGGAAAAGAGAATTTATTCCATATCGAAAGAGAAGAAATGTATCATATGAATTCAAATGTGTTTTCGATTGCTCCCGATGTTGTAGTTTCGGAAAAGAATTTCACTAGATTAAACAATTGGTTGCGTGAAAACGGATTTACAGTAGAAGAAATTCCGTATGCAGAAATTGCTAAACAAGAAGGATTATTACGATGCTCAACTTTGCCTTTGATAAGGGATTAAGAAATAAATTAATGTACAGACATTGCACTGCAATGTCTCTAAACAAAAATAAAACATGAACCAAACAACTAATTCCATATTGATGATTCGTCCGGTAGCATTCCGAATGAATGAACAAACAGCGGTAAATAATTATTACCAAAAAGTATTAGATAATTTAACACCATCTTCGGTTAATGCAAAAGCACAAGAAGAATTTGATACTTTCGTTCAGAAGTTACGAATGATTGGATTGAATGTTGTAGTGGTGGAAGATACCTTAAGTCCTGATACACCTGACAGTATTTTTCCAAACAATTGGATTTCATTTCATGAAAATGGAGATGTAGTTTTATATCCAATGTTTGCTGAAAATCGTCGTTTAGAAAGAAGAGAAGATATTTTAGATACTTTAGAAGAAAAAGGTTTTGTAATCAACGAGATCATGGATTATACTTCGGCTGAAGATGATGATGTTTTCTTAGAAGGAACCGGAAGTATTGTTTTAGATAGAGCTAATGGGAAAGCCTATTGTGCTTTATCTCCAAGAGCTGATGAAGAATTATTCATTGAATTTTGTGAAGATTTCGAATTTACACCTGTAATTTTTGAAGCATTCCAAACAGTAAACGGTGAAAGAAAACATATTTATCATACAAACGTAATTATGTGTGTTGGCGAAACTTTTGCAGTTATTTGTGCGGATTGTATCGACGATAAGAAAGAACGTAAAATGGTCTTAGATAGTTTAAAAGGCGACGAAAAAGAAGTAATCTTGATAACTGAAGATCAAGTGAATAATTTTGCTGGAAATATGTTAGAAGTGAAAGGGACAGATGATAGAAGGTATTTAATCATGAGCGCATCGGCACATCAAAGTTTAACTAAAAAGCAAATTGCACAATTAGAAGAGCATGTAACAATAGTAAGTTCAAGTTTAGATACAATTGAAGCTTGTGGTGGTGGAAGTGCTCGTTGCATGATGGCAGAAATTTTCTTACCGCAAGAATAATTTTGCCGTCATTTATAGTGTTTTTTAATAAAACAAAAATCCCAAATTCTAACTTTAATCAGAATTTGGGATTTTTTTATTTGGTAATATTTTTAATCATGCCTCCAAAAATAAAAAAATGAAACGGAACTAAACTGTACCAATATAGTCGCCCTAACAATCCTTTAGGTCTAAAAGTTGCAATTTGATGGAGTTTGTTTTCGTTGTCTATTCTAAATTCTAGCCAAGCCTCTCCAGGTAATCGCATTTCAGCATAAAGAAGTAATCTTTTTTCTTCTTTGTTGGCTACTAAAACGCGCCAAAAATCAAGAGCGTCACCATTGTCTAAATGAGTTGGATGTGTTCTGCCTCTTCTCAATCCAACACCGCCAAAAAGTTTATCTAAAAAACCACGGATTTTCCACATCCAATTTCCATAATACCAACCCTTGTCACCACCAATAGACCAAATATTATCAAGTGTTTTTTCAACATTGGTTACCGATTTAATTTTATGATCTTTCAAACATCCATAAGTAGGAATTTGAATAAATTCAGAAAAATTTTCTTTAAATCGGCTACTTACTAAACTATCTTTCCAGCTAGAAATAACGAGATTTTGTTCCATTTTTAAAAATGCCAATTTAATAGCATCTACATAAGTGATTGGTTTAATTCCTAATGCTTTTTGAAGATCGTTGTTTTTGCAAACGACTTCCATTTTCATGCTGTCAACTAAGTTTACTGCTAATTTGTAGGAAGTAGAAGTTACAAAATACAACCAATAAGAAGAAAGCTTTGGCGACATTACAGGAAGTGTAAAAATCCAAAGTTTGATGCCTCTCGTTTTGGAATACAAAAGCATCATTTCTTTGTATGTAATCACATTAGGCCCGCCAATATCGTAGGATTTATTATAATGTTCTTCCTTTAGTAAAACTCCAGTTAAATAATGAATAACATCGCGAATTGCAATAGGTTGACATTTCGTTAAAACCCATTTTGGAGTTACCATAACAGGTAGCTTTTCACACAAATCGCGAATAATTTCAAATGATGAACTTCCAGAACCTACAATAATTCCTGCACGAAGAACAGTGGTATTGAAATTACCTTCAAATAATATATCCTCAACGTTTTTTCTTGATTGTAAATGTTTGGAAAGTTCGGAGTTATTGACAATTCCACTCAAATAAATCACTTGCTTAACGCCAATTTCGTTCATGTATAAATTGAAATTGTGCGCTGATTTTCCTTCCATAACATCAAAATCAGAAGTAGAAGATGTCATGGAGTGGATTAAATAATAAGCTACATCAATCTTTTCAGGAAGATTGTTTAGGTTTATTGGGTGTAAGAAATCAACTTCCCAAATGGTAATTCTTTCTTGAGTGGTTTTGTCTAATCCAAGTCGGTTTTTATCACGAACACAACAAATTACCTCATGACCTTGAGATAGAAGTTCTGGGAGTAATCTTCTTCCGACATATCCGTTAGCACCTGTTAATAAAATTCGCATTTTTTATTAAAGGTACTAAAAAGAAAATTTTAAATACCTCTAACAATACTTAAAACTGCACTAATTATATATTGTATTCCAATAGCAATGGTTAAAAAACCTATAATTCTTGAAATAGCAACAATCCCAGAAGCACCTAAAATATTAGCTAAATAATGTGCGCTTCTTAAAATTAAATAAATTGTTGCTGCCACAACTAAAATAGCTATGGAAGAAATAATAATTTCATTAGTCGTGTTATGATCTTGATAAAAAGCAATTAATAGAGAAATAGAACCTGGTCCGGCCAACATAGGCATTGCTAAAGGTGTTAATGCAATATCATGACGATTTTCAACATCCTTTTGGACCTTTTTATTAATCCCTTTGTTTTTGCTGAAATTTCCATTTAATAATCCAAATCCCGAACTAGTAATAATAATTCCTCCGGCAATTCGTAACGCAGTAATCGTAATTCCAAAAAATTGTAATACATATTGACCAATAAAAAATGAAATGATCAAAATGATAAATACATTAAAAGAAGTCAATAACGATACTTTTGATCGTTCAGCTTTTGTATATCCTTGGGTTAACCCAACAAAAATAGGAACTGTTCCAATAGGATTTAATACTGAGAATAAAGCGGCGAATAAATAAATGAATAATTCCATCGTAAAATTTTTACAAATATAGTACAAGGTAATTATTTTATTTTTGATTCAAAAAAAAATCTAGATTACTTTTAAGTTTAGAAAACGTAAGCTAAAATAATTAGTAAACATCTAGAGGAGAATAGTAGGTATTTTTCTCTTTTTCCAATTCAAGCTTATTTATGAATTTTTGAACTCCTTTGCTGTTTTTTGAACAATCAACACTAATATAATGTTGGTCAATATGAAAAGTAATCGAGTTTCCAGGTTTAAATAGTACTAACTTGTAATAAGGAATAACTAATGCATATACATCTAATCTTGATTGAAAACCAATTATAATTCCTTTTGGTCGCAATTCAATATTACAGAATTTTACAGTGTTATTTACATGTAATAAATCATAAATAGCAGCACTGCATCGAGTGATGAATAATTTTGGAGAGCCTATTCCGCCTTTTTTAAGGTTTTCAATTAAAGAATAAGATTTGCCTACTAATTCATTGATTTCTCTTTCAATTTTTGGGTCTTTGTATGAGATATTGTAAAGCATTTTTGTTTAAAATTACTTCAAATTTCTTTTTCAATTCAGACTTTAGCAAATTTTTATTATTTGTTTATTTATTCGTAACTTTAGCTTGTAAAATATATAATCATGAAAACATTAGTAATAGGAGCTTCCACAAATAAAGAACGTTATTCTTATAAAGCCATTCATAGTTTAGTAGATAAAAGTCATCAGGTAGTAGCCATTGGAGCCAAAAAAGGAATGGCATTTGATATTCCTATCGAAACTGAGAAACTAGATTTTCATGCCGTAGATACAGTGACTTTATATCTTAATCCAAAAGTACAACAAGACTATTACGACTATATTTTATCGTTAAAACCAAGACGCGTTATTTTTAATCCAGGAACAGAAAACCCTGAATTTTATAAAATATTGGAAGCAAATAATATTCAGTATGAAGTAGCTTGTACTTTGGTGTTATTGGCAACCAATCAATATTAAAACTTAGTTTGACTTGTAGCAGGTTTACTGATTAACAACAATCCTATAAAAGTAATAATTCCGTTTACGATAATTAATTCGTTATCAATTACGTAATCTCCAAAAAGAGCCGCTGAATTTTTGGCTAATAAAAAGCAAACTAATGGAGAAATTATACAGATAATTGGAACTAATTTATCGTGAACGGTTTTTGATTTCATAAACAATCCAAAAGCATATAATCCTAAAAGTGGACCATACGTGTAACTAGCCACTTTAAAAATCATGGTTACTACCGATTTGTCATTTAATGAATTAAAAATGATAATCACTAAAAACATTAATAATGAAAAGGCAACATGTACCAAGTGACGTGTTCTAACTACATTAGGCTTGTTTTGATTTTCTGCTTTATCCATTCCTAAGAAATCGACACAAAAAGAAGTAGTTAAAGCAGTTAAAGCCGAATCAGTTGTGGCAAAAGTTGCAGCGGTCAATCCTAGTAAGAAAACAACAGCAGGAATAATACTCAAATGGTTAAATGCAATTTCAGGAAAAAGTAAATCAGTACGTTTTACACCATCTACCATTGGAACAGAAATGCCGTTTTTCTCGGCATATAAATAAAGTAAAGCTCCCACGCTTAAAAAGAAAATATTGATAATTACAAAAATCCCAGTAAACGTAAACATGTTTTTTTGCGCTTCACCAATGTTTTTGCAACTTAAATTCTTTTGCATTAAATCTTGGTCTAATCCTACCATAGCAATAGTTACAAAGATTCCGCCTAAAATTTGTTTCATAACATAATTGCCTTTCAAGTAATCTTCATAAAAGAAAACTTTAGAATAATTGCTGTTTTTTACAGCTTCAAAAGCCTCGGTAAAACTATAATCCAAGCTGTTACAAATAAAAATAATCGTTAAAAATACCGATGATACTAAGAAAAAGGTTTGTAAAGTATCGGTAATAATAATTGTTTTTAATCCACCACGATAAGTGTAAGCAAATATCAAGGCTAATGAGATTAAAACCGTCACTGCAAACGGAACGTTGTATTCGTCAAAAACAAAACGTTGCAACACAATTACCACTAAATACAATCGAAAAGCCGAACCAATAGTTCTACTAATCAAGAAAATAGTGGCTGCTGTTTTGTAACTTACAACACCTAATCGTTGCTCAATATAACTATAAATCGAAGTTAAATTCATTCGATAATAAAGTGGAAGCAAGACAGTGGCGATAATGATAAAACCAATTGCATTTCCTAATACAAATTGGAAATATTTAAACTGCAAATCAGGATTTCCGACTTCACCCGGAACAGATATAAAGGTAACACCAGAAAGTGCAGTTCCAATCATACCAAAAGCAACTAAATACCATTTTGCGTTTTTATTCGCCTTAAAAAAAGCATCGTTACTGCTGTCTTTTTTACTTACAAAATTGGATATAAGAATGAGGATTCCGAAATAAATAATAATGATAGCTAAAATAGTTCCTGAAGTCATAGGTTGGTTTTAATTTGTGCTAAAATAGGAAAAAGATAGAAGTTTGAAGCGAGAAGTCAAAAGAAAATTCTTTTGTAATTATTTTTGGGAAACTCTTAACTCCCAACTTCTATCTCCTAACTTTTTTTTACTTTTGCTAAATGGAATTGCCTTCAAAATTATTAGAAAATGCGGTTAACGAAATGTCTCAATTGCCAGGAATTGGTAAAAGAACGGCATTACGATTGGTTTTGCATTTATTAAAACAACCTGCAGAACAGACAGAAATGTTATCTTCAGCTTTAACAGCCATGCGTAATGATATTCAATATTGTAAAGAATGTAACACCATTTCAGATGCAGAGATTTGTGGAATTTGTTCCAATGCTTCCCGAGATAAATCAATTATTTGTGTGGTAGAAGATGTTCGTGATGTCATGGCATTAGAAAACACCGGAATGTTCAAAGGGATTTATCATGTACTTGGCGGTAAAATTTCCCCTATTGAAGGTGTTGGTCCAAGTCAATTAAAAATCACTTCATTAGTTGAAAAAGTAAAAGAAGGAAATGTTTCTGAAATTATTTTTGCATTAAGTTCCACTATGGAAGGCGATACAACCAATTTTTATATTTACAGACAGATTAAAGAATATGAAGTGAAGACATCTACCATTGCAAGAGGAATTGCCGTTGGAGATGAACTTGAATATGCCGACGAAGTAACCTTAGGCCGAAGCTTGTTAAATAGAATTCCATTTGAAACTTCTATAAAGCCATATTAGCAAAATTTTAATCAAAAATCAGGAATAACTTCGTTATTTTAATTGTAAAAACTATATTTGTTACCTAATTTAGTGTGGTTTGTGTTTTATTTATAAAATGCAGACAGTATCAGTATAGCTTACTCATGAAAAAAATAGTTTTTTTTGCCTTATTCTCGGTTTTATTTACTTCTTGTATTTCTACAAAAGATTTGATGTATTTGCAACCTGATGCTACATCAAAATCTGATTCTATAAAAGTTGCTCAAGAAGTTTCTAAGCCTTACAGAATTCAAACAAACGATGTAATAAGTATTACAATTAAAGCCTTGGATCAAAAGTTAGTAGATATGTTTTCCGTTACTGAATCTGCGTCTCAATCTCAAACTTCTTTGCAAGGATTATATTACACGGGATATACAGTAGATGACCATGGTAACATAAGAGTGCCTATTTTAGGAGAATTAAATGTCCTAGGTTTCACAACAGACGAAGTAAGACTAAAAGTAGAAAAGCAATTATTAGAAGAATACTTCAAAAAAGATGCTAATATTTTTGTTACGGTAAAACTGGCAGGACTAAAATATACAATCAATGGAGAAATTGGGTCGCCAGGAATAAAATTTTTATATCAAGATAGAGCAACCATTATGGAAGCGATTGCCAATTCAGGCGACATTCCTATAACTGGAAACCGAAAAGATGTTCAAATTATTAGGAAATTCCCGCATGGTTTTGAAACGTATAGTATTGACTTAACAAAAGAAAGTGCGATGAGCTCTCCTAATTTTTATATTCAGCCAAATGATTACATTATCATTAAACCATTAAAACAAAAAACATGGGGAACGGGAGTTACAGGAGTGCAATCTGTAGCAACTATTATGACTGCTATTTCTTTAATTACAACATTATTGGTGTTGTCTAAAACATTGTAATTAAAATGTTAGATACTAAAGATTTTAATTTTTTCGAATCACAGAATTCGTTCGACTTCAAAGGGTTCATCTTGAAAGTCATTAGCTATTGGAAATGGTTTGTTTTGTCTTTAATCATCACTTTTGTTTATGCATATAATGTAAATATCAGGAAAGAAAGTGTTTATGGAATGGAATCACTTATCGTAGTAGAAGACCAAAATAATCCTTTTTTTACATCAAATACGAGTTTGGTATTTAATTGGGGCGGTACTTCAGATAAAGTACAAACCATTATTACGACTTTGAAATCGCGGTCGCACAATGAAATTGTTGTAGATAAGCTACAATACTATATAAAATACCTTAAAAAAGGAGAATACTATTTTCAGGATGTATATGGAGAAGTTCCTTTTTATGTGGAAATTGATAAGACAAAAGGACAACTTTTCGGTCAATTAATAAAAATCAAATTTTTGTCTCCAACGCAATACGAATTAAGTATTGATTTTGGTGAAGCTACTTCGGCAACTGTAATGCAATATGAAGACTTAGTTGCTAAACCTGTAAATGTTTCGGGAGGAGAATTTAAAAGAGTTTATAAAATAAATGAAGAAGTTACTTTACCTTTTTTAAATCTTAAAGTTATCATCAAACCAGAGGTTTATGAGTATACTAATCAAGAATACTTCTTGCGTTTCGATGATTTCAATGGAACAGTAGGAGCTTTCAGAGGAATTGATGTAAGTGCTGATTTAAAAGCACAATCAGTTATACGTCTGCAAATGGAAGGAACAAACAAACACAGATTGGTGGAGTATTTGAATACTACAGTTGAAGTTTTAAAAAAGGTTCAATTAGATAGTAAAAATCAATTTGCAAACAATACAATTGCTTTCATAGATAGTACTTTGAGAGAAATGGAAGGTCAAATTAAAGAAGCTGAAAATGAACTAAAAGAATTTAGAAAAGGGAAAAATGTTTTTGAGTTAGAAGATGGCGGAGGAATTTTAAGTGGAAGATTAACAAATTATGATGTCGAAAAAGACGCTATCAATAGAAAAATTGCTTATTATAATTTACTAAAGAATTATTTAGAGAAAACTACGGATTATTCCAAATTACCTGCTCCTGCTGTGGCAGGAATAGATGATCCAAACGTGGTAGGGAACGTGACTAAATTAATTGGTTTGTCAGCAGAACGTGCAAATTTAGCTTACTCAGTTAAAAACAAGAAAATGTTTTCTGAGTTTGATGTAGAAATGGAATCAATTAAAAAAGTACTTCTAGAAAATATTGCAAGCGCAAAAAGTGCATTAAATTTAGATTTGTCTCTTATTAATAGAAATATAGCAAAGGCAGAAGGGGAAGCTAGTTTGTTGCCAGAAAACAAACAAGAGCATATCAAGATTACAAGAAAGTACAATCTAAAAGACAAAATATACAGCACATTTTTAGAAAAAAGAAGCGAGGCAGAAATTGTAAAAGCAGCTAATATTTCAGATATTAATTTTCTAGATCCAGCAAAAGATGTTGGTGGTGGTTTGAGAGGTCCTAAAACAAGCATCAATTATATTTTAGCTGCGATGTTGGGCTTTTTAATTCCGTTACTTATTGTGTTTGTAATTACATTGTTAGATAACAGCATTAATACAACTGATGATATTCAAAAATTAACAAATATTCCTTTAATTGGAGTAGTTGGTAAGAAAAACACAGATAATAATTTATCGGTTTTCGAAAAACCAAAATCACCTTTAGCAGAGTCATTCAGAGCCATTCGTTCTTCGTTACAGTTCATGTATAAAAAGCAACAAAAAGAAGGTTCTAAGATTTTAATGGTAACATCTTCGGTAAGTGGGGAAGGTAAAACTTTCTGTTCTATTAACTTAGCAACTGTTTTTGCATTAAGTGATAAAAAAACCGTAATTGTAGGTTTAGATTTAAGAAAGCCAAGAATCTTTGGGGATTTTAATATCGATAATATCACAGGTGTAGTGAATTATTTAATCGGACAAAAATCAATTGATGAAGTAATTCAAAAAACACATATTCAAAATCTTGATGTGATTCCTTCCGGACCTATTCCGCCAAATCCATCCGAATTGTTAATGAGTGAAGCTATGGGTGAAATGATTGCAGAACTAAAAACAAAATACGATTATATCGTATTAGATACACCACCCGTTGGATTAGTTTCAGATGCATTAGAATTAGCTCATTTTTGCGATGCAACATTATATGTAACACGACAAGGGTATACAAAAAAAGGCATGTTAAGTGTAGTCAATGATAAGCATAAAAGAGGCGAACTACATAATATCAGTATCGTGTTTAATGGTTTTCAAAACAAAGCTAAATATGGCTATGGTTACGGATATGGCTATGGTTATGGTTACGGAGCTTATGGAGAAGCTTATCATGATGAAGTACAACCTAAATCA
Source organism: Flavobacterium helocola (assembly GCF_038289885.1). Taxonomy (NCBI): domain Bacteria; kingdom Pseudomonadati; phylum Bacteroidota; class Flavobacteriia; order Flavobacteriales; family Flavobacteriaceae; genus Flavobacterium; species Flavobacterium helocola. The sequence continues at coordinate 98,905 of NZ_JBBYHT010000003.1, forward strand.
GGTTGGAGAAAAATACTAGATAAGTTTAAAAAAAATAGCTAAAATCGGGTGAGGCAAACTACATGACAAAAATTTCAAATAAAAAGATACTTATTACAGGTGGAGCAGGTTTTATCGGTTCTAATTTGTGTGGGTATTTTTTAGAAGATAACGAAGTGGTTTGTTTGGATAATTTTTCAACAGGACATCGTCATAATATTGAACAATTTCTTTCCAATCCAAATTTTACATTAATTGAAGGTGATATTAGAAATCTGGAAATTTGTGAAAAAGCGGTTTCTGGAATTGATTTTGTATTACATCAGGCGGCTCTGGGTAGTGTGCCTCGTTCTATTAATGACCCTATTACTACAAATGAAGTAAATGTTTCTGGTTTTTTGAATATGTTAATAGCGTCAAGAAATGCTAATGTAAAACGATTCATCTACGCAGCTAGTTCTTCTACTTACGGCGATTCTGAAAGCTTACCTAAAATTGAAGAAGTTATAGGAAAACCGCTTTCACCTTATGCTGTTACTAAATATGTAAACGAGTTATATGCTGATGTATTTAGTAAAACCTATGGAATGGAAACTATTGGATTGCGATATTTCAATGTTTTTGGAAGAAATCAAGACCCAAATGGTGCTTATGCCGCAGTAATTCCTAAATTTGTAGCCCAATTTCTAAATCATGAAAGTCCAGTAATTAATGGCGATGGAAATTTTTCTCGCGATTTCACCTACATAGATAACGTGATACAAATGAATGAGTTGGCAATGTTGACCGAAAATAAATCGGCAATAAATACGGTTTATAATACTGCTTTTGGAGAAAGAACCACTTTAAATGAGTTGGTCAATTCTTTAAGAGAGTTTTTATCAAACTATGATAATGAAATAGCTAATGTTCCCATCATTTATGGAGAAAATAGAGTAGGAGATATTCCTCACTCATTAGCAAGTATTGAAAAAGCAAAGAAACTACTAAATTACCAACCAAAGTTCTCAATGAGAGAAGGTTTGAAAGAAGCGGTAAATTGGTATTGGAATAATTTGCAAGTAAAAAGTAAAAAATAAAAAGTAAAAAGATAATACAATGATTACAAACATCTGTTGTATCGGTGCAGGGTATGTTGGAGGGCCAACAATGGCTATTATTGCTCAAAAATGTCCACACATAAAAGTTACCGTTGTTGACTTAAATGAAAAAAGAATCGCTGCATGGAACGATGCGGATGTGAATAATATTCCTATCTATGAACCTGGATTAAGTGACGTTGTTGCGGAAGCTCGTGGTAGAAATTTATTTTTTTCAACTGAAGTAGACAAAGCAATTGATGAAGCACAAATGATTTTTATTTCTGTAAATACACCAACCAAAACTTACGGTGTAGGAAAAGGAATGGCTGCCGATTTGAAATATATTGAATTGTGCGCGCGACAAATTGCTCGTGTAGCTAAAAACGATAAAATTGTTGTTGAAAAGTCAACGTTACCTGTAAGAACTGCAAGTGCTATTAAAGATATTTTAGATAATACTGGAAACGGAGTACAGTTTCAAATTTTATCCAACCCAGAATTTTTAGCTGAAGGAACTGCTGTTGAAGATTTATTCGCACCGGATAGAGTTTTAATTGGTGGAGATACAACCCCTGAAGGTCAAAAAGCAATTCAACAATTGGTTGATGTATATGCAAATTGGGTTCCAAAAGATAAAATATTAACGACTAATGTTTGGTCTTCAGAATTATCAAAATTAACTGCCAATGCGTTTTTAGCACAACGTGTTTCTTCAATTAATGCCTTGAGCGAATTGTGTGAAAAAACAGGTGCTGATGTTAACGAAGTAGCAAAAGCAATTGGATTAGATAGCAGAATTGGACCTAAATTCTTAAAAGCATCTGTAGGTTTTGGAGGTTCTTGTTTTCAAAAAGATATTTTGAATTTAGTTTACATTGCTAAATCATACGGATTAAATGAAGTGGCCGATTATTGGGAACAAGTAATCATTATGAATGATCATCAAAAACGCCGTTTTGCCAATAATATAATCAAAACCTTATATAACACCGTTTCTGGAAAGAAAATAGCATTTTTAGGTTGGGCTTTCAAAAAAGACACTAATGACACACGTGAATCAGCAGCTATTTATGTGGCAGACGATTTATTAAGTGAGCAAGCAACAGTAGTTGTATATGACCCTAAAGTAGCTTCAGCGCAAATTCAATTTGATTTGAATTATTTAGAATCTCGTTCAGAAATAGAAAACGCAAAAGGTGTTCAAGTAGCAATTAACGCTTATGATGCCTGTAATAATGCACACGCAATTGCTGTTTTAACAGAATGGGACGAGTTTAAAACATACGATTGGCAAAAAATATATGACAATATGTTAAAGCCAGCTTTTGTTTTTGATGGTAGAAATATATTGAATAAAGAAGAGTTAGAAAAAATTGGATTTATTTACCAAGGAATTGGATCGAGGTAGTTGAGAGGGAGACGAGGAGATTGGGGGACGAGGAGACGAGGAGATGAGGAGATTGGGAGATGAGGAGACGAGGAGACGAGGAGATTGGGAGACTGGGAGACGAGGGGACTGGGAGATGAGGGGACTGGGAGATGAGGAGACTGGGAGATGAGGAGACTGGGAGATGAGGAGACTGGGAGATGAGGAGATTGGGGGACGAGGGGACTTGGGGACTTGGGAGTGATGTTAGTTTTAAAATCATAAATTATGGCGAAAATTGCTACTCATAAAGATTTAAGAGTATATCAAGCGGCTTTTATGGCAGCTATGGATATTTACAAATTGTCTAAGTCGTTTCCTGTGGAAGAAAAATTTTCCTTAACTGATCAAATTAGAAGAAGTTCTCGTTCTGTTTGTGCTAATTTGGCCGAAGCTTTTAGAAAAAGGAGATATCCTAAGAATTTTGTTTCTAAACTTTCTGATTGTGAAGCTGAAGCTGCTGAAACTCATGTTTGGTTGGATTTTGCTCTTGCTTGTGAATATGTTACGATTGAAGATTACGAAAAATTATATAAAGAATACGATATGATACTAGGAATGTTAGTGAAGATGATTGTTGAACCTGAAAAATGGAATTTATAATGTCTCAAAATCACCCTATCACCCCGTCAGCTCGTCTGGCTATTATTGGTTTAGGATATGTAGGTTTGCCATTGGCACGACTTTTTGCTACCAAATATTCAGTCGTAGGATTTGATATTAATCAACAGCGTATTTCCGAACTAAATAATGGGATTGACTTAACGTTAGAAGTTGAAGAAGCGTTATTAAAATCAGTTTTAGTTGATAAGTCTTCGAATGAAATCGGTTTATATTGTTCTAATCAATTAGCCGATATTGCGGATTGCAATTATTACATAGTTACGGTTCCAACACCAGTTGATAAACACAATAAGCCTGATTTAACACCACTTTATAAAGCCAGTGAAACGGTTGCGAAAGTATTGAAAAAAGGAGATATCGTAATATACGAATCAACTGTCTATCCAGGTGTAACTGAAGAAGAATGTGTGCCTGTTCTAGAGAAATTATCGGGATTAAAATTCAATGAAGATTTCTTCGCTGGGTATTCTCCAGAACGAATCAATCCAGGCGATAAAGAGCATACAGTAGAGAAAATATTAAAAGTTACCGCGGGTTCTACTCCAGAAATTGGTAAAAAAGTAGACGATTTATATAGTAGTGTAGTAACGGCTGGTACGCATTTAGCTCCAACCATTAAAGTAGCTGAAGCTGCAAAAGTAATTGAAAACTCTCAACGAGATATCAATATTGCTTTTGTAAACGAATTAGCAAAAATTTTCAATATTCTAGAAATTGATACTCAGGCAGTTTTAGAAGCGGCTGGAACCAAATGGAATTTTCTTCCCTTTAAACCAGGCTTAGTTGGCGGACACTGTATTGGTGTTGATCCTTACTATTTAGCACAAAAAGCTTTGGAGGCAGGCTATCATCCTGAAATCATTTTAGCGGGTCGACGCATGAATGATAGTATGGGAGAATATGTAGCTTCTCAAGTAGTGAAGTTAATGATTAAAAAAGAAATCGTACTTCATGAAGCACAACTATTACTTTTAGGAGTGACTTTCAAGGAAAATTGTCCTGATGTTCGAAACACCAAAATTGTAGATATTGTTCACGCTTTAAAAGAATACGGAATCCATATCACCATTTACGATCCATGGGCAAAACCCGAAGAAGTACAACACGAATATGGTATTGAAACTATTCAAACATTACCTGATTCAACATTTGATGCAGTAGTTTTAGGTGTTGCTCACAAAGAATTTGCAGCTTTAGATATGGCTTCTTTAACCAAAGATAGAAATGTTATTTATGATGTTAAAGGGTTTTTGTCTGGAAATGTAGACGGGAGACTTTAGAGGACGTGGAGATTGGGAGACAAGGAGACGAGGAGACTGGGAGACGAGGAGATTGGGAGACGAGGAGATTGGGAGACGAGGAGACTGGGAGACGAGGAGACAAGGAGACGAGGAGACAAGGAGACGAGGAGACTGGGAGACGAGGAGACGAGGAGACTGGGAGACAAGGAGACAAGGAGACTTTGAGATGAGGAGAATGGAAAGAGGATGTTAAAAATTTTTTCAGGAATACAGATTTAAGAAGTCTTAAAAATTTGTTTTACACGATTGTCACCCTGAGCGGAGTCGAAGGCTGATGGAAATGTTTTACACAGAGATACACGGAGATTTTTTTGAAGTGGATTTTGTTGAGAGAGATGCATGGAGGCGTTGCACTTTTTTTGGTTTC
>NZ_JBBYHT010000003.1:103783-145243 GCF_038289885.1 Flavobacterium helocola
CGAATGTTGAATTTTGATTAACGAATTTTGAATGTTGAATTTTTTGGAACACAGATTGGAGGAATTGGATTAATTTTAAAAATTAGTTTCACATGATTGTCACCCTGAGCGGAGTCGAAGGCTGATGGAAATGTTTTACACAGAGATACACGGAGATTTTTTTGAAGTGGATTTTGTTGAGAGAGATGCATGGAGGCGTTGCACTTTTTTTGGTTTCAAGTTTGAGGTTTTCGAATGTTGAATTTTGATTAACGAATTTTGAATGTTGAATTTTTTGGAACACAGATTGGAGGAATTGGATTAATTTTAAAAATTAGTTTCACATGATTGTCACCCTGAGCGGAGTCGAAGGCTAATGGAAATGTTTTACACAGAGATACACGGAGATTTTTTTGAAGTGGATTGTGTTGAGAGAGATGCATGGAGGCGTTTCACTTTTTTTGGTTTCAAGTTTCAGGTTTCAAGTTTCAAGTTTTCGAATGTTGAATTTTGATTAACGAATTTTTGAATGTTGAATTTTTTGGTACACAGATTGGAGGAATTGGATTAATTTTAAAAATTTGTTTCACATGATTGTCACCCTGAGCGGAGTCGAAGGCTGATGGAAATGTTTTACACAGAGATACACGGAGATTTTTTTGAAGTGGATTTTGTTGAGAGAGATGCATGGAGGTGTTTCACTTTTTTTGGTTTCAAGTTTGAGGTTTTCGAATGTTGAATTTTTTGGAACACAGATTGGAGGAATTGGATTAATTTTAAAAATTTGTTTCACATGATTGTCACCCTGAGCGGAGTCGAAGGCTGATGGAAATGTTTTACACAGAGATACACGGAGATTTTTTTGAAGTGGATTTTGTTGAGAGAGATGCATGGAGGCGTTTCACTTTTTTTGGTTTCAAGTTTGAGGTTTTCGAATGTTGAATTTTGATTAACGAATTTTGAATTTTGAATTTTTTGGAACACAGATTGGAGGAATTGGATTAATTTTAAAAATTTGTTTCACATGATTGTCACCCTGAGCGGAGTCGAAGGCTAATGGAAATGTTTTACACAGAGATACACGGAGATTTTTTTGAAGTGGATTTTGTTGAGAGAGATGCATGGAGGCGTTGCGCTTTTTTTGGTTTCAAGTTTGAGGTTTTCGAATGTTGAATTTTGATTAACGAATTTTTAATTTTTTGGAACACAGATTGGAGGAATTGGATTAATTTTTAAAATTAGTTTCACACGATTGTCACCCTGAGCGGAGTCGAAGGCTAATGGAAATGTTTTACATAGAGTCATTTCACTTTTTTATTGAACTTGATTTTTGAATTTGACTTGAATATATATGTATCAAAATAGAATAAAAATAGTATTGGATAAAATAGGCGCATTGTTGGCTATTTTGTTATTAAGTCCGATTTTTATTTTGATTACTTTGTTGCTTCTTTTTTTGCAAAAACAAGTTTTTTTTATTCAAACACGGGTTGGAAAAAATCAAAAACGATTTGCTATTTATAAATTCCAAACCATGTCAGAAGCACGAGATGCTGAAGGGAAATTATTACCTGATAATGCTCGTATTTCATCAATCGGAAAATTTCTTCGAGCTACTTCTTTAGACGAATTACCTCAATTACTTAATGTTTTGAAAGGCAATATGAGTTTGGTTGGGCCAAGGCCTTTACTCCCGGAATATGTTCATTTGTATTCCGATTATCAAAATCAAAGACATCAAGTGTTGCCTGGAATAACAGGTTACGTACAAGTAAAAGGGCGAAATGCTTTGACTTGGGAAGCCCGTTTTGACTTAGATGTGTATTATGTGCAACATATTTCTTTTCTTTTTGATTGTAAAATACTATTTTTAACCTTTATTACCGTTTTCGATTTTAAAAAGACGCATCCACAAAAAGGTATTTCAATTGAACCTTTTGAAGGGCAATGGTAATTAGTAAAAAGCAGTTATGAATCCAAAACAAATCCTTTTATCGCCACCTCATATGGGAGGAACTGAGCAAGATTATATTGCTCAGGCTTTTCAAGATAATTGGATTGCACCTGCAGGACCTCATATTGACTTATTTGAAAATCGTTTAGCTGATTTCTTAGGAGAAAATACTCAGGTTGCTGCTTTGCAATCAGGAACAGCGGCCATTCATTTGGGATTACAACTTCTTGGTGTGCAAAATGGTGATGAAGTTTTGTGTCAAAGTCTAACCTTTGTGGCATCTGTAAATCCCGTTTTATATTTAGGAGCAACACCTGTTTTTGTGGGAAGCGAAAATGAGACTTGGAATATGTGTCCCGATGCCTTGGAAAAAGCAATTTTAAATCGATTAGAAAATGGCATTCAACCAAAAGCGATTCTGCTTGTGCATTTATACGGAATGCCTGCTAAAATGAACGAAATTGTAAGGCTTTCAAAAAAATACAACATTCCCATTTTAGAAGATGCAGCGGAGGCATTGGGAAGTACTTATCATGGGAAACTTTGTGGGACTTTTGGGGATTTCGGAGTTTTATCTTTCAACGGCAATAAAATCATTACGACTTCAGGTGGTGGTGGTTTGATTTGTCATTCAGAAACAGCTAAGCAGAAAGCTATATTCTGGGCAACACAAGCTAAAGAAGCAGCAGCCCATTACGAACATAAACAAATGGGGTATAATTACCGAATGAGTAATATTTCGGCAAGTATTGGTTTGGGGCAAATGGAAGTGCTTTCAAAGCATATCCAATTAAGACGCCAAAATCATGCGTTCTATCAACAATTTTTTGATACTATTCCACAAGTTACTTTGCATCAGGAACCTAACGAAAACTTTAATTCGAATCATTGGCTGAATGTAATTCAATTAGCTTCATTCGAACAAAGAGAGGCGCTTCGTTTGTATTTAGAACAGCACCAAATTGAGTCAAGACCCGTTTGGAAACCGATGCATTTACAGCCATTATTTCAGAACAATCTGTATTTTGGAGATCATTTGGAAACAGAATTATTCAATAACGGATTGTGTTTGGCTTCCGGTTCTAGTTTGTCTGCTGAAGATTTGAATCGTATCAGAACGGCATTAGAATTGTTTTTTAATAAACTGTAATTTACTGAAAAAATGACTAAAGAACGAAAATTTCAGATAGCAGGATTATTAGAAACGCCACAAGCGTTATTTCATAAAGAACAACTATTACAGCAAGTCACTGGAAAAACAATTTTAGTTACAGGGGCTGCTGGTTCCATTGGAAGTGAAATAGTAAAGCAGCTATTGCAATATATTCCGGAGAAAATACTTTTAGTAGATGTGGCTGAAATGCCTTTGCATAAATTGTGTTTGAAATTAGAAGGCATTCAAAAAGTAACCGAATTGATTCCGTATTTGGTAGATATTAAGGATGAAAATTTAATGCAACCTATATTTGCAACGCATCAACCAGAAATTGTATATCATGCAGCGGCAAATAAACACGTACCCCTTTTAGAAGGATTTCCTTATCAAGCCATTCAAAACAACGTCTTAGGAACTAAAATCGTTGCTGATTTGGCTATTGCGTTTCATGTTAAGACCTTTCTTTTTATTTCAACGGATAAAGCGGTGAATCCAAGCAGTATTATGGGGGCAAGTAAGCGAATAGCTGAACAATATATTCAAGCAGTAAATGAAATAAGCTCTGACTCCAATTTTATCATTACTCGTTTTGGTAATGTTTTTGGTTCTAGCGGTTCTGTTGGGCCTATTTTTAGTAGACAAATTAAAGTAGGTGGACCTGTTACGATAACCCATCCTGAAATGGAGCGTTATTTTATGACGCTTACGCAAGCCTGTGAATTGGTTTTAGAATCGGGTGCTATGGGAAAAGGAGGCGAAATCTTTATGTTTGACATGGGAGAACCTATCCGAATTGAAGATTTAGCACGTCAGATGATTATAGCAGCAGGACTTATTCCAGAGAAAGACGTTAAAATCGAATGGATTGGGCTAAGACCGGGTGAAAAATTACAAGAAGATTTAACTACCGAATATGACATTTTAGTTGAAACAACTCATTCAAAAATCAAATGGGTACAGTCTAAACGAAATTATCAAAATACTAAAAAAATAAAAGAAATTAATTATTTTTTACTCCATCTTTCAAGCAGGCAAGAAGTTGAAATTGTTAAAGAGATGAAACGTTTAGTTCCAGAATTTAAGAGCAGAAATTCTGCTCATGCAACTTTAGATTAATTATAGGAAAAAAATATTTTTCTCCATTACTTCCGTAATTTTCTCTCCGTTGTTAAATGCTAATTTATTCTGAAATGCTTTAATGTGATTTTGATGATGAATGTCAGAACCTGTAAAATCATAAAGATCATTTTTTAAAAGATAATCAGATATTTCGGCTACATTTTTTCCATAATACCCAACTGTTGATAATAGGTTCAACTGAAATAAACAGCCTGCTTTTTTCAGTTTTGCAAATTCTTTTTTATTGGAATGAAAGTAATTGTAACGCTCCGGATGTGCTAAAACCAATTGATATCCTTTTAGTTGTAACTCAAAAAGAAAATCATATAACTGAATTGGCGCATTCAAATACGACATTTCAATTAGTATAAAATTATCTTTCAGTGTAAGTAGTTTTTCTTGCTGTGCTAAACGTATTAAATTTTCATCCAAAAAATATTCTGAGGCATATTGAAGTGCTACTTGTTTCGAAAGTTCTGGTAATTCACTATGGACTAAATTGTAAGCATCACCAATTGAGTTGGTAGTATTATCCCATACATTTTTCATGGTATGCGGTGTGGTAATCACTTTTGAAAAACCAAAATCAATCATCGACTCCAATAAAAACTCAGCATCTTTAATTTTTTGAGCCCCATCGTCTATTCCTGGTAAAATATGAGAATGAATATCGACATATCCTGATGGAATTAATTCGGCTAATTTAGGTTTAGATTTGAAAAACGATAACATGATTTGGAATTTAGGGCAAAAATACGAAATATTTTGTTATTGGTTTTTTAGGAACACAGATTTAAGAAATAAAAAAATGAGTAGAGGTTGAGGTTTGAAGTAAAAAATAAAGCTCTAGTAATCCTAATACCACTTAGGTTACTTTGAATGTTTTTTTGTTTCAGGTTTCAGGTTTAAAGTTTCAGGTTTCAGGTTTCAGGTTTGGAATTTTACTCACACGATTGTCACCCTGAGCGAAGTCGAAGGCTAATGAAAATAGTTTTTTACTTCGACAGTTCGCTATCACTATGGTCACAGATGCACGGAGATTTTCTTTAAGTGGGTTGTGTTGAGAGAAGTTCTCAGAGATGTTTCACTTTTGAGAGATGGGGAGATGGGGAGATTGGGAGATGGGGAGATGGGGAGATGGGGAGATTGGGAGATTGGGAGATTGGGAGATTGGGAGATGGTGATTGGGAGATTGGTGGATTGGGGGATTGGAAACTCTGACAGAGTTTTAACTCAGTCAGAGTTGGTGGTGTGGATTACTTTTTTTGATTAAAGTTTTTGATTCCTATTATGGTGGTGGTGTTCCATTTTTTGTGGAGGGGTTTGGTTTTTCTTCTTTCTTTATTGGAGAAGCCTATGTAAATAAATGCTATCCATAAATCTTTTGTTTTGAGTTCGCTAATTTTGAACTCTAAAGATGCTTCTGTATTTGTTTTTTCTAAAGTGATTTCGTTGCTGTAATGGTTTTCGAATTTATCTTCTGTGTAATTCCAATTGGCTATAGCTAATTGAAAATGAATTTGGTTGGCTTCGGGTTCGGGCCAATTGATGTCTTTTTCTGTATTGATTGAAGGTAGATTGATTTTATTTTGTTTCCAATCGTAAGTAATTTTTTTCTTCAAGACTTTATTTAATGGTCTTAGTTTGTTACCATCAAAATTGAGGAGTATTTCTTCTAGCTCTGGAATTTGGATTCCAATTTCTAGTTTTCTTTCACCTCTTTTGTTTGTTGTATCTTCTTCTACAATTTCGAAAAGTAATTGGTTCACTCTTCCGGCGAACGATACTTCTTTAGCTTTGTCATAGAATTGTTTCGCTAATAGGCGAAAAACTCTTGCTTTACGGACACAACTTCCAAATTCCGTTGCGTGTTCTCTGATGGGATCAAAGATGGGATTGTTTGCGAATTGCTCTTTAGAAATTCCAGAATTCCCCTTTAATCTTACTAAATTTTGCCCCGATGATTTGAAAAAATTCAAATCGTCAATTGTGCCTTCGATTTCGAAAGGTGCTGTTACTTTTGCCATGATTTATTTATTTTATAGTTTCCTTTAAAATTACAACTGGATTTTGATTTATGCAAGACACGATTTGGTGCGATTTGGTGCAATTTGGTTGACTTTTGGGTGTTTTTTTTGAGTGGAGGCGCGTGTTTGGGGTTTTGGGGTTTTGGAGATTGGGAGAATGGGGGAGTGGGAGATTGGGGGAGTGGGAGAGTGGGAGACTGGGAGACTGGGAGATTGGGAGATTGGGAGAGTGGGAGATTGGGAGAATGGGGGACTGGGGGACTGGGAGATTTGTACGCGGATGAAACTGATTTGCTAAAGCAAAGCGCAGATGTTGGCGGATTTTTTGAAACACATAGACACATTAGTTACGTTTTGTGTGTATTAAGGGCGTTGCACTTGACATAAATCACTATAGATTTCCTATTTCAGGTTTGGAGCACAAAGTTGCACGAAGTTTATCACAAAGTTGCACGGAGGGTTTTTGAAGTGGATTGTGTTGAGATTGGCACGCGGATGAGACGGATTCGCTAATGGGAAGCGCAGATGTTGGTGGATTTTTTTTTGAAACACGTAGTTGCATTAGTTTGGCTTTGTGTGTATTAAGGGCGTTGCACTTGACATAAATCACAATAGATTTCCTATTTCGGGTTTGGAGCACAAAGTTGCACGAAGTTTATCACAAAGTTGCACGGAGGGTTTTTGAAGTGGATTGTGTTGAGAGAGTTGGAAAAGGGAAAAGGGAAAAGGAGATTTTTCTAATGGAAATGATATAAGTAAAAGTTGTAAGAAGTGATTGTCCCCTTGAGGTCCCGATAGCTATCGGGATTAGGGGTGTAGCGGGGTGATTTAACCGCAGATTAACGGATTTTTTAAACCGCAAAGTGCGCAAAGTTATTTCGCAAAGACACAAAGAATTTCTGTTTTGTTTTTCATGCTGATGTCGTCTTAGCATCTCTTTTATAAACTTTTCACCACAATCTAATTAAACTTTAAAAAACTTATATGACTTATATGGTTTAATTTTTTGTTTTTAGCCACGGATTAAGGGATTATGAGGATTTTGCACAGAGCTGCACGGAGATTTCTTGAAGTGGATTGTGATGAGAGAGATACACAGAGGCGCTACGCTTTATTTTTTTGTTTCAAGTTTTACTCACACGATTGTCATCCTGAGCGGAGTCGAAGGCTAATGGAAATAGTTTTGCACAGAGCTGCACGGAGATTTTTTTGAAGTGGATTGTGATGAGAGAGAGATACACAGAGGCGCTACGCTTTATTTTTTTGTTTCAAGTTTCGGGTTTCAAGTTTCAAATTGATTTTTGATCTTGCCCTTGCCCTTGAATTTTCTCCTTGCTCTTGCCCTTACCTCTAAAATTTAAAATAGACTTTACTTGATAAAATTTGTCCATCCACTAAAAAAGTTTAAATTTGACCGCTAAGTCTTGTAAAGTAAGACTTTTATAATAATTTGGTATAAATGAATCAAAAAAATACTACAGCGGAGCATTGGGATTCTGTAATTAAATCTAAACATTCTCTTTTTGATATTAATCTAAAAGAACTTTGGCATTACCGCGATTTGTTGGTATTGTTTGTGCGACGAGATTTTGTTACGGTTTACAAACAAACGTTACTTGGACCGTTATGGTTTTTTATACAGCCTTTATTGACTACAATTACGTTTACAATAATTTTTGGAAATGTAGCGCAATTGTCTACTGATGGTGCACCAAAAGTAGTTTTCTACATGGCAGGAATCACACTTTGGAATTATTTTTCGACTTGTTTAACTTCAGTATCAGGTGTTTTTAACGCTAATGCAGGTATTTTTGGGAAAGTATATTTTCCAAGATTAATCATGCCATTAACGATTGTGATTTCCAATTTGATGAAGTTTGGGGTGCAGTTTTTATTGTTCGTGGGCTTTGTGCTGTATTTTACATTCCAAAATCAAATACAACCCAATAATTGGATTATGTTGACTCCTTTGATTATTGTATTAATGGCATTAATTTCCATGGGAATAGGTTTAATTTTATCATCCATGACTACAAAATATAAAGATTTGAATCAGTTAATTGGTTTTGGTGTGCAGTTGTTTATGTATGCTACTCCGGTTATCTATCCAAGTTCAACGGTGCCTTTAGATTATCAGTGGGTCGTGGAGCTAAATCCATTAGTAGGTTTGTTTGATTATATGCGATTTGCCTATTTAGGTGTTGGTGAGTTTACGATTTTAGATTTAGTTTATCCATCCATATTTTCTATAGTAATTTTAGCGATTGGAGTTTTGGTGTTTAACAAGACGCAGAAGACTTTTATGGATACGGTGTAGAGGAGACTGGGAGACTGGGAGACTGGGAGACTGGGAGATTGGGAGACTGGGAGATGAGGAGACTGGGAGATTGCGGTTAAAGAACGATTTGTTCACTATGCCAAGTGAAACGACTAAAATTAGCACAAAGAAAAACTATTGTGTCTATGTGTTTAAAAAATATCAAATATTGAATTTTGATTAACGAATGTTGAATGTTGAATTTTTTACACAGAGATACACGGAGGTTTTTTGAAGTGGATTGTGTTGAAAAGAGATGCACAGAGACGTTTCACTTTTTAGAGACTGGGAGACTGGGAGATTGTGGTTAAAGAACGATTTGTTCACTATGCCAAGTGAAACGACTAAAATTAGCACAAAGAAAAACTATTGTTTCTATGTGTTTAAAAAATATCAAATATTGAATTTTGATTAACGAATTTTGAATGTTGAATTTTTTACACAGAGATACACGGAGGTTTTTTGAAGTGGATTGTGTTGAAAAGAGATGCGCAGAGGCGTTTCACTTTTTAGAGACTGGGAGATGAGGAGACTGGGAGATGAGGAGACTGGGAGATTGTGGTTAAAGAACGATTTGTTCACTATTCCAAGTGAAACGACTAAAATTAGCACAAAGAAAAACAATTGTGTCTATGTGTTTAAAAAAATTAAAGTTGATTTTTGAACTTGCGTTTGAACTTGAATTTGAAAAAATAATTAAAATATTGTCACTTCGAGCGAAGTCGAGAACTAATGAAAGCCTTCGACTTCGCTCAGTCTGACAAGAAGAGGTATAATAAAATGAGTAAAGTAGTAATAAAAGCAGAAAACATCTCCAAACAATACCGTCTTGGACTCGTAGGAACGGGAACCGTGAAAGACGATATGAAACGTTGGTGGTACAATTTGCGTGGCAAAGAAGACCCCTTTTTAAAAATTGGTGAAGCCAATGATAGAAGCAGCAAAGGTGAAAGCGATTACGTATGGAGTTTACGCGACATTAATTTCGAAATCAACCAAGGCGATTCTGTTGGAATTATTGGACGTAATGGAGCTGGAAAATCTACTTTATTAAAAATATTAAGTCAAGTAACCCAACCTACAACGGGTAAAATTTATACCAAAGGGAGAATTGCTTCTTTGTTAGAAGTAGGAACGGGTTTTCATCCTGAAATGACCGGAAGAGAAAATATTTATTTGAACGGAGCAATCTTAGGTATGCGCAAGCACGAGATTACCAAAAAATTTGATGAAATTGTGGCTTTTTCGGGAGTAGAGCGTTACATTGATACACCTGTAAAACGTTATTCCTCTGGAATGTACGTGCGTTTGGCTTTTGCAGTAGCAGCTCATTTAGAATCGGAGATTTTAATTGTAGATGAGGTGTTGGCAGTAGGCGACGCCGAGTTTCAAAAGAAGTGTTTAGGTAAAATGAACGACGTAAGTAAAGGGGAAGGAAGAACGGTGTTGTTTGTGAGTCATAATATGGCGGCGGTGAAGAGTTTATGTAATTCGGGCATTGTTTTAAAAAATGGAAGTATGTCCTTTCAAGGAACTGCCGAAAGTGCTGTTGCTCAATATTTATCCGGTGAATCTGATAGTTTGAATCATAAGAAATTTGGGAATGATTTCGATTTTGAAACACTTAAAATAAATGAAATAAGTATTAATCCTAAAGGTTTAACTTCCGATGAAATTCTAGACGAATACCATGAGTTAGAATTCCAAACGCATATTAATATTAAAACACAGCCTGAGCGATTACATTTGACTTATGTGTTAAAAGACAGTAATGGAGAAGCGTTGTTTACATTTTCAACTTCTGGAGTTACACCATTCAGAAAAGGAAATAATCATTTAGTTTGCTCTTTTCCAAAAGGGTTTTTAAATATTGGAAATTATTACTTAGATTTATATATTATTGAGGATGCTAAAAGAGCTGTTTTTCACGAACCAGATATTATGGCTTTTACAATACAAGAAGGTCCAAGACCACTTGGAGGATGGATGGGAAGAGAACCTGGATTTATTAAACCTGTTTTTGAATGGGTTAATTTATAAAATTTACAATTTTGAAAAAGATAATTAAAAAAATAGCAATTAAATTTTTTAATCCAATAGCAAAAAGGTTGGGTTATGTAAGAGGACAGCAAATAGTTTATGCAAAAGAGGCTTTTGAAAAGAATTCACTTTTAGAAATCTTTTTTGACAATATTAAACAGATGGGATTTACTCCCAAACACATTATTGATGTAGGAGCTAATCATGGGACTTGGACTCGTGAAACATTAAAGTATTTTCCAGAGGCATATTATACATTAATAGAACCACAAGAATGGTTAAAACCGTCTTTACAAGATATTTTAGACTCCAATTCAAAAGTTACATTTAATGCAGTTGGAGCAGGAGACAAATCAGGATCATTTATGTTTACCATAGTTAATCGAGATGATAGTTGTTCTTTTAGATATACAGAAGAAGAAGCAAAAGCTGGAGGGTTCAAACAAGTGGAAATCCCTATCGTTACATTAAACGAAATAGTGGCAAAAAATGCAACTTTACCTTTTCCTGATTTAGTTAAGATCGATGCAGAAGGTCTAGATATTAACGTATTAGAGGGCGCTTCTGATTTGATGGGAAAAACTGAGGTTTTTTTAGTTGAAGCCGCGATGTTTTGCAAAGAATTTGATAATACTTTGTTAAAAATGGTAGATTACATGGACAAAAAAGGGTATTCTTTATTTGAAATTACCGATTTAAACCGTCCGTTCCAACCACAAGTTTTATGGTTAGTAGAATTAGCGTTTGTCAAAAAGCAAGGAATTATAGATTCTTATAAAATGGATTTAGCTATATGATTAACGTAACCAAAACTTTTTTTCCTCCTATAGAAGAATATCAAGAACAATTGCAACGCATTTGGAAAAACCAATGGTTAACAAATCGCGGAGAATTGGTATTAGAACTAGAGGAAAAACTAAAAAACTACTTATCAGTTGATCATATATTAGTTACCAATAACGGTACTATTCCCATTCAAATTGCTTTAAAATTATTGGGCAATGGAGGTGAAATTATAACAACTCCTTTTAGTTATGTAGCTACTTCAGCAGCTATCGTGTGGGAAAATTGCACGCCTGTTTTTGTAGATATTCATCCCGAGTATTTAACAATTGATGAAACTAAAATTGAAGCGGCGATTACCGATAAAACAACAGCTATTTTAGCTACACATGTTTTTGGGAATCCTTGTCATGTAGAGGCGATTGAAGCCATTGTAAAAAAATATAATTTAAAAGTAATCTACGATGCAGCTCATGCCTTTGGCGTAAGCTATAACGGAACCTCTATTTTTGAATATGGCGATGTAAGCACCTGTAGTTTTCATGCTACGAAGTTGTTTCATACAGGCGAGGGAGGGGCTTTATTTGCTAAAGATCCTAAATTACAGCATCAGTTGTTTTACAGTCATAATTTTGGTCATGATGGTCCCTTAGCATTTCATGGTTTAGGAATCAACGGAAAAATATCAGAATTGCATGCCGCTATGGGATTAGCGGTTTTACCTCACATGGAAACTATCTTAGCCGAACGAAAAAGAGTTGTAGATTTTTACAATCAAAACTTAGATGTTACTAAAGTGCAAACTTTGAAAATAAGAGAAAATACCCAGTGGAATTATAGTTATTATCCTGTTCTTTTTGAAAACGAGCAAAAATTGTTAGAAACTATCGAAAAATTAAATCAAATAAATGTTTTCCCTAGGCGCTATTTTTATCCTTCGCTTAATCAAGTTCCATATGTAGATAAAGTAGATATGCCAGTTTCTGAAGATGTTGCTTCACGAATTGTATGTTTACCTTTATATGTTGGATTAGATGAAAATGATTTAAAGCGAATTGTTTCAACTATTAACAGTACATTATAATGAAAGTTTCCATAATGCAACCTTATTTTTTTCCATACATTGGATATTTTCAATTAATAGCGAATTCTGATGTATTCGTAATTTACGATGATGTGAATTTTATAAAAAAAGGTTGGATTAATAGAAATTCTATTTTAGTGAATAATACTTCCTATTTGTTTAGTATGCCACTTCAAAATGTGAGTCAGAATAAACTAATCAATGAAATATTTATCTCTGATTTAGATAAATGGAAGATGGATCTTTTAAAAACCATTAGTTCTTCCTACAAAAAAGCACCTTTTTACCAAGATGTATACCCACTTATAGAGAAAATAATTAGCTTTGATGAATTAAATCTAGCTATATATATTCAAAATTCAATTCAAAACTTGTGTGCGTATTTAAACATAAACACGAAGTTAATAATGTCCTCTGAAATTGTTAAGAATAATGGGTTAAAAGGTGAGAACAAAATTATTGATATTTGCCTTCAATTAGGAGCAAATCAATATGTTAATGCTATTGGTGGGTTTGAATTATATACAAAAGAAAATTTTCGAGTAAAGAATATAGATTTAAAATTTATTAAATCTGAAGATATAGTATATCAGCAATTTAAAAATGAATTTAAACCATGGTTATCTATTATTGATGTAATTATGTTTAATTCAGTTGAAGATACAAGAATGTTATTAAATAAATTTGAATTAATTTAGTTATGAAAAAACCTTATAACAACATAATTACTCACTACGAAGAATGTTTAGAGAAACATGGGGATACTCATTTAGGTGTGGATTGGCCTAAGATAGAAGATGTTGACAAAAGATATAAGGTTATGTTAGATATAATTAAGTTTGATGAACTAAATTTAACCACCTCTAAATTATTGGATTTTGGATGCGGAACAGCTCATTTATTAGAGTATATAAATAAGAATCAGTATTCAGATATTAAATATTCAGGATTAGATATTTCTCAAAAATTTGTTGATGTAGCGCAAAATAAATTTCCTGATATCGATTTTTATTGCAGCGATATTCTTGAAAATGAATCTAGCATACCAACTTTCGACTACATTGTTATGAACGGCGTTTTTACAGAAAAGCGAGAATTAACTTTTGATCAAATGTGGGAGTATTTCACAAAATTGTTAACATTAGTTTACGAAAAATCTTCAAAAGGTATTGCATTTAATGTGATGTCAAAAAATGTGGATTGGGAAAGAGAAGATTTGTTTCATGTATCTCATGATTTGCTAAGTGATTTTTTATGTAAAAATTTATCACGAAATTATATCATAAGAAATGATTACGGCTTGTATGAATATACAGTTTATGTTTTAAAAAAATAATCAAGATGGCAAAAGTTATTATTTTCGGAATTCAGGATTTTGCAGAATTAGCACATTATTATTTGGAAAATGATTCTCATCATGAAGTAGTAGCATTTTGTGTAAATGCAAAATATATCCCAGAAGCTAAGAATTTTAAAAATTTACCAATAGTATCTTTTGAAACTGTTGAAAAGATATATCCTCCATCAGAATATGATTTTTTTGCACCAATGTCTCCTCAGCAAATGAATAGATTACGTGAAAAAGTATATAATGATATCAAACAAAAAGGATATAAACTCATAAGTTATATAAGTAGTAAAGCGACTACCTTTGATAATGCTATTGGTGATAATTGTTTTATTTTAGAAAACAACACGATTCAACCTTTTTCAACAATTGGTAATAATGTTATTTTGTGGAGTGGAAATCATATTGGACATCATTCTGTTATAAAAAATCATGTAATGTTTACGTCACACGTTGTTTTATCCGGACATTGCGTTGTTGAAAATTATTGTACTTTAGGCGTTAATGCAACTATTAGAGATGGAGTTACCATAGCGGAGGGGACATTTGTAGCTATGGCTGCTAGTATTATTAAAAATACAGAGCCTTGGGGATTGTATAAAGGAAATCCTGCAATTAAGTCTGAAAAATCAACAAAAGAGTTGTAAAATGTGGATTAAGAAAGGCAATATATATAATGTTAATGGACAATTTGATTGGAATAAAAGCCATGCTCAAGTGCCTGTAGTTGATTTATTGGAAGACAGAATTAGAGTGTATTATTCTACAAGAGATGTATCAGGTAGAAGTAATGTTTCTTACATAGAAGTTGAAAAAAATAATCCTGAAAAAATTATTTATGAACATACCGCACCATTATTTGAATTAGGTAATTTAGGATCATTTGATGACTCCGGAATAATGCCATCATCAATTATAACTGTTGGAAATAAGAAATACCTTTATTATATTGGTTGGACTACAAGAGGAACTGTTCCTTTTCAAAATGCTGTCGGATTAGCCATTAGTGAGGATGGAGGTAAAGTGTTTAAAAAGCTTTCTGAAGGACCAATAATTTCAGTAAATTTTATTGAACCGTATTTTTCTGGGACTTCTTTTGTTACTTTTGAGGATGATATTTTCAAAATGTGGTATTTATCCTGTATCAAGTGGGAAAAATTTGACGGCAAACCAGAACCAATCTATAATATAAAATATGCTGAATCAGTAGACGGTATTACTTGGAATCAAACAGGAAAAGTTGCAATTGAATTAAATGATGATGAAGGCGGATTAGTAAGCGCAGCAGTAATTAAGGAAGATGGTAAATACAAAATGTGGTTTGGAAAAAGAAAAAAATCGGATTATAGAAATAACATCACGAACAGTTATAAAATAGGTTATGCTGAATCATTAAATGGAAAGGATTGGGTTAGAAAGGACGATAAGGCTGGTATTGATATATCAAGTGAAGGTTGGGATTCTGAAATGATATCCTATCCGTATGTTTTTAAAAATGACAATAATTTAATAATGTTGTACAATGGTAATGGATTTGGAAAAACTGGATTTGGATATGCAGTCTGGGAATAAAGCGCCTCTTTTATCAATTTGGATGGTTACTTATAATCAAGAACTATACATTGAAGAGGCAATAGAATCTGTTATGATGCAAAAAACCAACTTTAATTATAAATTATACATTGGAGAAGATTTATCAAATGACAAAACTCGTGAAATTTGTATTAAACTTAAAGAAAAGTACTCAAGTAGAATTGAACTTTTTTTGAATGAAATAAATGTTGGAGGAACTCAAAATGCATTGCGGATATACAAACATTGTTTTAATAGCGGAACCAAATACGTTGCATTATTAGAAGGCGACGACTATTGGACCGATCCTTACAAACTCCAAAAACAAGTTGATTTTTTAGAAGCTAATCCAGATTATGTTTTAAGTTTTCATAAAATTAAAATTTTAAAACCTAATGGAGAGCTGGTAGATGATTTTATCACTAAGGTTCCTGAAAACTATGAAACTCAAGAAACTTTGGCAAGATTAGGAAATTATATTCATACACCTTCGGTAGTTTTTAGAAATGTGCTCAAAGAATTACCAAAAGAATTTTCTATAAGTCCAATAGGTGATTATTTTTTGTATATGCTATTGTCAGAACATGGTAAATTAAAGTATTTAGAGGAAGAAATGGCGGTTTACAGAGAAGGAGTTGGAATATGGAGCGCTAAAACAGAGTATTTCAGAAATTTGAAAACAGCTCAAACACATGCTTTAATTGTGAGTGCTATGTCAAAATTTACTGTAACAACAAAAATAGTAAACGCAAGAATATCTAATTTTATAGAAAAGTTTAAAAATGAAATATCTCCTTCAGATTTATCACTTTTAAATACTTGTAAAGCCGTTGAAGAAGAAATTTTTTGTACTTTATTGAGAGACAAAGTCCCAACAATAAATAATTCAACTATAGATGCATATACTTCTAAACAACTAATAGCAATTGTTTTTAAAAGAATTAAGAAAAGGTTACTAAAATGAATAAACCATTAGTTTCTATTTGTATTCCTACTTATAACGGTCAGAAGTTTATAGCAGAGGCTATGGATGCTGCTATTAAACAAACGTATAGACCATTAGAAATTGTAGTTTCTGATGATGCTTCAAAAGATGCAACCCTTGAAATAATTAAATCGTTTCAAAATAAAACAGATATTCCCATTCATATCTTTACTCATAAACCATCGGGTATAGGGGCCAATTGGAACCATAGTATTAAAAAGTCTAATGGGGAATACATAAAATTTTTATTTCAAGATGACACAATGGAGTCAAATTGTATAGAAAAAATGGTAAAATATGCCGTTAAAAGCAACAATATTGGGTTAGTTTACTCTAAAAGAAATTTTATATATAATGAAAATGATAAAAAAAATATAGAATGGATTAAATTATTTGGGAATCTCCATTTACGTTGGCATAAAAACAATATTGTTGATGGAAAGATAAACAAAGGAGTCGATTTGCTTAAAGATGATAGTTTACTTTCATTTCCAGAAAACAAAATTGGGGAACCAACAGCAGTTTTGTTAAAAAAAGAAGTATTTGAAAAGGTGGGTTATTTTTCTGAAAATTTAAGACAAACTTTAGATATAGAATTTTGGTATCGATTAATGAAACATTATGATATTATTTTTATAGATACAAAGTTAGTTAGTTTTAGATTACATGAAATGCAAACAACTTCTGTTAATAAGAATGAAAAGTTAAATGAAGAGGATTTGTTTTTAAAAAGCATGTATGATAATTTATTCTGGAAGTTATCGCTTTCAACAAAAATAAAATTGTTTTTTAAGTTTCATCTAATAGGAAGATTTCCTAAAAAAGTATTTAATTTAGCTAAAAGAATTAAAAGAAAATTATTACTTACAAGTGGTAATTCATAAATCGTTATAATCTCTTGGAACGTTAATGTATGTTAGCTATAATTATCCCGTTTTACAAACTTACTTTTTTTGAAGCAACGTTACAATCGCTAGCGAATCAAACAGATAAACGTTTTAAAGTTTACATAGGTGATGATGCAAGTTCTGAAGATTGTACATTTCTGTTGCAAAAATTTGAAGAACATTTTGATTTTATTTACCATCGTTTTGAAACCAATTTAGGCGGAACTAGTTTAACGCAGCAATGGGAACGTTGTATCGCGCTTTCTAAAAATGAAGAGTGGTTAATGATTTTAGGCGATGACGATGTTTTGGGAGAAAATGTAGTTGAGGAGTTTTATAAGCAATATCATTATTTTCAAAACAGTAGTAATGTTGTTCGTTTTGCTACACAAAGTATAGATAATATAAATAAAAAGGTTTCAAAAGTTTTTTTACATCCAGTTTGGGAACAAGCGGCTACATCTTTTTATAGAAAATTTAAGGGTTTGTCTAGAAGTTCGCTTTCTGAATATATTTTCACAAGAAATTCTTTTACTAAATTTCACTTCAAAAACTATCCTTTAGCTTGGCATAGCGATGATTTAGCTTGGATAGATTTCTCAAATAAAAAACCTATATATTCAATAAATGAAGCTATAATTTCAATAAATGTTTCTGACTTAAGTTTGTCAGGAATGAATACTAATTTGAATTTAAAAAATGAAGCTTCACTACAGTTTTATGAAGATATTATTCGTAATAAACTTTCTCAGTTCTCAAAAAAACAGTCTTTAGATTTGCTGATGCGTTATGAAATTGAAATTAAAGAGATTAGGAAAGTGAAAATTTCGGAATGGCTTTTATTGTTAAAAGGTTATATTAAAAATTTTCAATTAATTTCATTTTTAAAGTTAACAAGAAGAATTTTAATTTCACTTTAGTAAGTATTAGTATTATTATTGAGTGATTAAAAATAAAACAAACTAAATTAGAACATACAAAATAGTGAAGTATAAAGACTAACCACTTTTTTTAGCTATATTTTAGGTTTTAAAAACCAAGTGTGGATCAAGTTTTAAATTTGGAAAATTGAAATTAAAAAAAGGGAAGAGAAATTAATAAGAAGTAAAAAACAACTAAAGCAATGAAACAACGATTAAAGCGTATTTTTCTGTTTATAAAACATTACTTGCTTTTGTTTTACAATACCTATTTCAACTCAATTACTAAAGCACAAAATAAAAATTACAAAAATATACCCATCATAATTATAAGTTTTAACCAGTATTTTTATTTAAAACAATTAGTAGATTTCTTAATTCGAAATGAATATACAAATATTGTTATTGTAGATAATAACTCATCTTATCCACCTTTGTTAAAGTATTTTGAAGAAATTAAAAAGGAGGTTGCTATTCACAGACTAAAAACAAATGAAGGGCATATGGTGTTTTGGAAAAATAAAGAAATTTTCGAGAAATATAGTAAAGGCTATTATGTTATTACAGATTCTGATATAGTTCCAGTTTCAAATTGTCCCCATGATTTTTTATCCTATTTTAAAAGCGTATTGGACGCAAAACCCTTTATATCAAAAGTAGGTTTCAGTTTAAAAATAGATGATATACCTGAAACTAATTTTAATAAACAAAAAATAGTAGATTGGGAATCTAGATTTTGGACTGTAAAAGATAAAAATGATAATTATATAGCACCAATTGATACTACATTTGCAATTTATAAACCAAATTCCTATCACGTTGCTGAAGATCAGTTTTATAAAGCTATAAGAGCAAAATATCCTTACATGGCTTCACATGGTGGTTGGTATGTAGACACAGCTAATTTAAATGAAGAGCAAAGTTATTACTACAAGTTAGCCAGCTCATCTAGTTCTTGGAAACCTAATGCAAATGGTATAGTAGAAAAATCATTATATAATAAAAAATAGTAATGCTAGCAATTGTCATACCTTATTATAAAATCAATTATTTTGAAGAAACTTTAAAATCTTTATCCAATCAAACAGATAAAAGGTTTAAAGTATACATTGGAAACGATGCTAGTGAAAATGATCCTGAAGAAATTATCGAAAAATATTCAAGCACATTAAATTTAGTATACAAAAAGTTTAATGATAATTTAGGAAGTATTTCACTTGTACAACAATGGAATAGGTGTTTAGAATTATTGGAGGATGAAGAATGGGTTATGATTTTAGGTGATGATGATGTTCTATCTGATAATGTAGTCGAATCTTTTTATGAAAAGGAGGGAAAATTTAAAAATACAATTTCAGTTGTAAGATTTGCAACCTACAAAATAGATGAAAAAAGTGAAATTTATTCAGACTTATACACGAATCCAGAAATTGAGAAAAGTTCAGATATATTAGTATATCAAAAGAGAAGTTCATTAAGTGAATATATCTTTAGTAGAAAAAAAATAGATACAATCAAATTTAAAGAATTTCCCTTAGCCTGGTATTCCGATTTACTGGCAGTTTTAGAATTTTCAGAATTTGGGAATATTTTTTCCATTAATTCGGCTCATCTAAAAATTAGAATTTCACCCAATAGTATTTCAGGTAAAAATGATAATTTGGCTAAAAAAGAAGAAGCTAAATTTTTATTTTACAAATACCTGCTTGAAAAAGTAAAAGGTAAGATAAATAAGCAAACAATCATAGTAATAGAAGATAAATGGAATAAAGTTTACCTCAATGATAAAAAAAGAGTGGATAGGTTGTGCTATATCATCCTGCTTTATCTTAGAAAAGGTAATTTTAAAGCTATTTTTAAATTATTTAATTCAATAATTATAAAAAATCAAAACTAAATATTTAGTTTTGATTTTTTATAACAACTTAATAGTATGCAAAATATATTAATTACAGGAGGAGCAGGAAATGTAGCAAGCGCTTTAGCAAGAAAACTGGCTGAAGATGCAAATAATTTTATCGTAATTGTTGATAATCTTTCTACAGGAAGTTTGAATAAAATTCCAAATTTACCAAATGTAAAATTTATTAAAGCAAATGTAAACGTTTACAATGATATTGTGCCTATTTTTGGTAGGTATAGTTTTGATTATGTCTTTCATTATGCAGCAATGGTGGGGGTTAAGCGAACGCTAGAAAATCCTATTTCGGTTTTGGAAGATATTGAAGGGATTAAAAATATTTTATCACTATCTAAAAATTCAGGAATTAAGAGAGTCTTTTATTCTAGTTCTTCTGAAGTGTATGGTGAGCCTTTTGAAATTCCTCAAAACGAGAAAACAACCCCACTAAACTCAAGATTACCGTATGCTATTGTAAAAAATGTGGGAGAAGCTTTTTTTAAATCCTACTATCAAGAATATGGATTAGAATATACCATTTTTAGATTTTTTAATACCTATGGGCCTAACCAAAGTGAAGATTTTGTGGTGCCTAAATTTTTAAAAGCCGCATTAGCTAATGAACCAATTTATTTATATGGCAACGGTTTACAAACGCGTTCTTTTTGTTTTGTAGAGGATAACGTTGATACCTGTGTGAAGACATTAAATGAAAACCTATGTGTAAATGACGTTATAAATGTAGGCAGCGATTTAGAACAAACAATCTTATCTTTAGCACAAACAATTATAAAACTTACAAATTCAAAAAGTGAAATTATCCATCTGCCACCTTTAGAAGAGGGCGACATGGCAAGAAGATGTCCCGATACTTCTAAAATGAAACAAGTTTTAGGTAGAGATTTAATCACTTTAGAAGAAGGATTGTTAAGATTAATCGACTTTTATAAAAACAACTAAGCCATGAGAAAAGGAGTAAATCCTACTAAAGGAGGAAAACTCATATCTAAGGAAGAATGCCATCATAGGATAATTATTCCAGTGCATATACCAAATGAAGAAGGATATTTCAAAGATGCTTATAAAATTTTTGAATTATGCTTGTTTTCAGTAATAAAAACGGCTGTTTCAAATATAAAAATCTCGGTAATAAGTAATAAGTGTTGTGATGAGGTAAACGCTAAGTTGCTTCATTTGTATGAACAAAAACACATCAATGAACTCATTATTGAACAAGACGGTATTGGTAAAATTAATAGTGTTTTAAAAGCAATAAGAACTTCTGAAGAAAGATTAATAACAATAACAGATGCCGATGTTTTGTTTTTGAATAATTGGGAAAATGAAGTAGCAACTGTTTTTAAAGCATTTCCAAAAGCTGGGGCGGTCTGTCCAGTGCCAGTTTATAGAAAACATTTAGATTTAACCGGAAATATATGGTTTGATAACTTTTTTTCTAAAAACATACAATTCAGACCGGTAAAAAATCCAAATGCACTTGAAATGTTTGCAAAAAGTGTAGGTTGGGAATATTTAGAACCGGATTGGAAAGATGTAATAGGAACAATTAAAGCCAAAAATGATACTATTGCAGTACTAGGATGTTCCCATTTTGTGGCCTCTTATAAAAGAGAAGTTTTCGAAGAATTACCTAAAGAAAACTCTATATACTTAGTAGATGGAAATAGTGAATTCCTTTATACAGACGAACCTGTTTTGAAAATGGGTGGGTACCGATTAGCTACAAATGATAATTTTGCCTATCATTTAGGAAATGTTTTTGAAGATTGGATGCAAAAGGAGTTTTCAAGTTTAAAAACAGTTGAAAAGTCAACAATTGATTATTCCCATTTTAGAAAATTAAAAAAGAGTCCTTTTAACTATTTCATCACAGAAAAAGTGTTCAAAAGAATTTTTAAAAGCAAATTTGTAGTGAGAAAAATTTTAAAATATAAAGGATTAACAAACACGCAAGTGTTTAATTTTTTGGATAAAAAATATTAATTGAAATGATAAAATTTTTCTGCTTGATGGTGATACAATGCTAAGCTGTTAAGTTTCCAAAATATGATAAATATAAAACAATGAAGAATTTGAAAAGCATAATTAAAAAGGGTATAAATACAATTTATGCGCTATTTAATTATGCTTTTTTTTTGAGAAAAGATGTTCGTAAAATTAAAAATTGCGAATGTTTATTTTTCTTTCCTTACTATCATACCGGTGGTGCCGAAAGAGTTCATGTAAATATTTTGAAAGCTATTGAAAATAAAAATTGTGTTGTCATTTTTACAATGGGTTCAGCAACAAAGAGTTTTTATGATGCATTTAAAAATACGGCCGAAATTATTGAGTTGAATCCAATCCTAAATAAACGAAATAAATGGATAAATGCCCATTTACAAAAAAGTATTATTGATGCCATTAATCAAAGTAATAGCATAGAAAATGTTTTTGGATGTAATACTTCGTATTACTATCAAATACTATCAAGACTAAGTAAAAAAATAAAAAAAATAGATTTATTTCACGCTTTTGAAGAAAATGATTCTAGAATTTTAGATGTTGTAAATTCAGCAAATACAATTCATAAAAGAATTGTTATCAGTTTAAAGGCTAAAAGCGATATTGTTGAATTTTATAAATTACACCAAGTAAATCCTCAGCTCATAAACAATATTGAAGTGATTCAAAATGGAATTGAATTAACTGAAGCAACGTACTCTAGTAAAAATGAGAGTGCTATTAAAATTGGATTTGTAGGAAGATGGTCTGCAGAAAAAAGACCAGAATTATTCCTTGAAATTGCTAAAAGAATAAATACTCAAGTTTCTAATATTGAGTTCGTAATGGCAGGAACAGGTATGAAAAGTAATATCGATTTAATTAAGAATGCAAAGGTTTCTTTTTTAGGTGAAATTACAGATAAAGAAAAAATGATAGAATTATATAAATCATTGCATTTTGTTTTGGTAACTTCTGTTTATGAAGGATTTCCAATGGTTATGATGGAAGCAATGGCATATGGTGTTATTCCAATTTCAACAAATGTAGGAGGAATTAAAGAGCACATTACGAATAATACAAATGGTTTACTAATCGATGAAACTAATGAAGAAGAAATAATCAATTTGTTTTGTGAACAAATTTTAAATCTTTTAAAAGATCCGACAGTTAAAGATAGAATTTCAAAATCCGCTTTTAATTACGCTTCAGAACATTTTGGTATAGATAAATTTAATCAATCGTATAAAAACATATTTTCGTAATCAAATGAAAATCCTATTAGTTTCCATACCCAATCATCATTTTTTTCAATGGGCAAACCAGTTGAAAGAGGCTGGGCATGAGGTGCATTGGTTTGATATTACCGATGGAGCTGGATTTTCCGATAAAATTAATTGGGTTACTCAATATGCAGGTTGGAAATTAAGATGGAATTTCCCATTTCGACACCGATTAAAGAAACAATTTCCCTCATTATATCAATCCATTCAAAACATTAACGAGCGTTCTGTATCGTCAACTTTTAATCGTTTGGTTACTAATTTGCAACCCGATGTAATTCATGTGTTTGAAATGCAATTGTCGGGTCATCCCATTTTTTCTGTTTTAGAACAACATACAAGCATTCCATTAATCTATTCTTCTTGGGGAAGCGATATGTTTCAATATGAACGATTAGGTCTGACTACCCCTTTTGTGAAAAAGTTTTTAAATCGAGTGGATTATTTAATTACTGATTGTAACCGAGATTATAAAAAAGCTTTGCAGTTGGGGTTTAAAAATAAGTTTCTAGGGGTGTTTCCCGGAAATGGCGGAGTAGATTTTATAAAAGAAGCCATTTTAGCTCCATCTGCTAGAGCTACCATTATGGTAAAAGGTTACGAAGATGGCGTTGGAAAAGCTTTAGTTGTATTACGAGCCATTGCAAATTATGCACCACAAGTATTGGATTGTTATAAGTTACTTGTATATAGTGCTGATGAAGTTGTGGTGCAATATTTAAATTCTTCTTCATTTTATAAAAAACATAACATATCTGTTTTTTTAAGGTCAAGTTATATCCCCAATAATCAAATAATTACTTATATGGGGCAAAGTGTATTGCATATTGCAAATAGTGTCTCCGACGGCATGCCTAATGTTGTTTTAGAAGCGATGGGAATGGGTGCTTTTCCTATTCAATCCAATCCAGGACACGTAACAGAAGAAGTAATAACCCATCAAAAAAATGGTTTGTTAATATCCTCTCCAGAAAGCGAAGAAGAAATTGCGCACCATATCACTATAGCTTTAGCTAATTTACCTATGCGTGAAGCAGCTCAAGAATATAACACATCGTACATGCACAATCATTATGATAGGCAACAACTTAAAGCAAAAATAGTAGCTTTGTATTCTCAAATATTTAATTAATGGAGTTTTCTTATCTCATTGTAACCCATGGTCGTGTAGTTGATTTAAGTCAAACGTTAAAGGTTATTTACCCTACGTTAGATGTAAACAAAGATGAAGTGTTGGTTTATATAGACGCTTGTGAGTCAACTGAGCAAATTCGAGATCAATTTCCTTGGGTGCGATGGTTCTCTGGTCATAAGCGTATTTCAGCTTCACCTGCTAGAGCCTTTTTGTATCCGCAAGCAAAAGGTAAGTATCTAATTGGTTTAGATGATGATGCTCATATTATTACATCAGATTATAAAGAAAAGATACGCGCCTTATTTGTTCAACCTAAAATAGGTGTTCTGGCTTTTAAAGAAGTAAAAGGTATCTTTTCTAATGATGATGAAGCTTTGTCAAAAGTTGAGAATAAATCAAAATTTTATGAAACCAATGATTTTATCGGTTGCGGTTTTGCTATTAGAAAGGATGTCTATGATGCCACACGAGGTTTTCCAACTTGGATTGATATTTACGGAGAAGAGCCTTGTTTGTCTTTAGAAGTTATGGATATAGGATTTGAATTGTGGTTTACAAATCAGATTGCGGTAAATCATCGGGTAGATTTAGTGAAAAGAAAATTACAAGGAAAAAATTATTTTCGCTTTCAAAAACAGTTGCAAAATTCCTTCTTTATTTTTTTAAATTACTACCCTAAGCCTTTACTTCCAATAGTAAAGCTTTTGTTTCATAATCTCAAAAAGTATGGGCTTAAGGATATTACTTATATGAAGTTGTATATTCAAGCATTAAAACATATTTTTGTTAATTACAGGCAAAAAAAACAATTCAGAAAGCCTGTTACTGATGCTGTTTTACAAAAAATTAGAACGAGTAAACCTTTATCTTACTAATTCATGCTTTTTAATTCTATTGACTTTGCTCTTTTCTTTCCATTAATATTTATATTATATTGGTTTTTTGCTTCAAAAAGTTTGAAGTGGCAAAATCTATTATTGCTTGTAGCCAGTTATTATTTTTACTCTTGTTGGGATTGGCGTTTTCTTTTTTTACTTGTTTTTTCTACTTTGTTAGACTATTATTCGGGCTTACAAATTGAAAGAAGTTCATCTGAACGATTGCGAAAGTTTTGGTTTTGGTTGAGTATTGGTATTAACTTAGGTTTTTTAGGAGTTTTTAAATATTTCAACTTTTTTTCTGCTTCATTTTCAGATTTATTAGGATCGCTAGGATTTCAGGTCAACACATGGTCGTTAAATATAATATTACCAGTGGGTATATCGTTTTATACCTTTCATGGACTATCGTATGTAATTGATGTATATAAAAAACGAATTACTGCAGAGACGAATTTTGTAGAATATTCGGTTTTTGTATCTTATTTTCCACTTTTAGTGGCTGGACCCATTGAGCGAGCTACTCATTTATTACCTCAAATAAAAAAAGAAAGAAAATTTAATTATGCTCAAGCAGTAGATGGTTTGAGACAAATTTTATGGGGTTTGTTTAAAAAGATTGTAATCGCAGATAATTGTGCTGATTATGCCAATTTAGTATTTAATAATTCGGATGATTATTCGGGTAGTACATTAGTGATGGGAGCCATTTTCTTTACTTTTCAAATTTATGGTGATTTTTCAGGCTATTCAGACATTGCTTTAGGAACCTCAAGATTGTTTGGTATCGAATTGTTAAAGAATTTTTCATTTCCATATTTTTCTAGAGATATCGCCGAGTTTTGGCGTCGTTGGCACATATCGTTATCGTCTTGGTTTAAAGATTATTTATACATTCCATTAGGTGGAAGCAAAGGAGGAAAATGGATGCAAATACGCAACACCTTTGCCATATTTTTAGTGAGCGGATTTTGGCATGGTGCCAACTGGACTTTTATTATTTGGGGATTGTTAAATGCAATTTACTTTTTACCCTTGTTGTTGTCAAATAAAAATAGAAACCACATTGATATCGTAGCAATAAACAGTAATTTACCTTCAATCAAAGAGTTTTTTGCAATGGCAGTAACTTTTATGTTAACCGTTTTTGCTTGGATATTTTTTAGAGCCAATAATTTAACGCATGCCATTGATTACATAAAATCTATTTTTACTAAACAACTGTTTAGTCTTCCAGAAGTAAGACCAGCACATGTAATTGTATTAATTTTTGTTTTTATGTGTGTTGAATGGATTGGAAGAAAAAATGATTATGCTTTAGCTACTTTTGGATTGAGTTGGCCAAAAGCTTTTCGTTGGTCATTTTATATGGTTTTGCTAATAGCTATTTTTATTTTAGGAACTAAAGAACAAGAATTTATTTATTTTCAATTTTAACATGAAAAAGTTTTTAAAAAAGTTGTTGATTTTTGCTTTAGTCTTTTTTGTTGTAGACAAGCTTTTTTATGTTCTTATTTATCTATCGCCACATTTCCAAACCGATCCTAGGATTGAGATGATGCTAAATGGAAAAATAAATAAAGACATAATTGTTTTGGGATCTTCACGTGGTGCTATGAATATTATTGCAAGCCAAATTGAAAAAGAGACGGGGCAATCAGCTTATAATATTGCCTTCCCAGGCTCTGATGTGGAGTTTCATGATTTTATTTTAAAAACCTTATTAAAATATAACACCAAACCAAAAACTATAATTTTTGCAATTGACGAACCTTCTCAATTTTTACCTTCAACCTCAATAACTTTTAGAAGAGATAAACTTTATCCACTTGTTAAATACAGCTATATCAATCAGGTTTTAATAGATAAGGGTGACCGTAATTTTACTTCTTGGTTTATGTGTTTGTCTAGATTAAATAAGTCAAATTTTAAATTAATAAAAAAAATATCACCAACAGAAACTGTTCAGCAATGTGGTTCTATACCAGTTGATTTTGTTAATCCAAAATTTAAACCAATTTACAGAAATGAAGTTCAGCCTTATGATGTTAATGAGGAACTTTCTTCAAAAAGAAATGCTTTCTTTTCAATTATAAACCAATGTAAAAAAAATAATATTAATTTGGTCATTACATTTTCTCCAAACTTTTCAACGCCTAGTCAACATTTTGAAGATAGAATTAAAAGTTTAGCACCGAATTCTAATTTTTTTATTTACGATACTACCAAATCAGTTTATAAAAATAAATCGTATTTTTACGATGAATCACATTTGAATAAGAAAGGAGCTGCCATTTTTACTAGTGAAGTAAGCGCTTTTTTAAATCAAATGTCTAAAAAATAAATTTTTAACATATGAAAAAAGTAGCCATTATACCACTTCGAAAAGGATCTAAAGGAATTCCAGGAAAGAATAAAAAGAAACTATTAGGTCGTCCTTTATTTTCATGGGTTTTAGGTGCCGCTATTTTTTCTGATTTGGACGAAGTTTATGTGTTTACAGATGATGAGGAAATTTTAAACTTTATAAGTAATGAATATCATTGGTCAAGCAAAGTAAAGGGTTTGCTTCGCAATGATGAAAATGCAAATGATACAGCATCTACAGAAAGTGCTATGTTAGAGTTTGCTGAAAAAATCCATCACGATTTTGATGTTTTATGTTTGTTACAGGCTACATCGCCTTTAACTACATCACAAGATATTAATAATGCTTTATCTCAAATAAGTAAAGAAGGAAAAACGGCTGCATTAAGTGTAGTAAAAACACATCGTTTTACTTGGAATGCAGATGGAACACCTCAAAATTATGATGTTTTTAACCGACCAAGAAGACAAGATTTTGCAGGTTTATTGATGGAAAACGGAGCTGTTTATGCTACAACAAAAAACGCTTTCATGAAAAGTAAAAACAGAGTAAGTGAAACCATAGGTTTGGTTGAAATGCCTGAAGAAACTTTAATGGAAATCGATAGCCTTTCCGATTGGACTATTATAGAAAATTTACTAGCAGAACGCCAAAAAACTTTTAAGAAACAAGAACGAATCAATTATTTAGTATTAGATGTTGATGGTGTTTTTACAGATGGATGTGTTTATTACGGTGCAGAAGGAGAGTTGATGAAAAAGTTTGATATGCGTGATGGAATGGGATTAGAAATCTTAAGACAAAATAACATTGAAGTTGTTGTAATCACTTCAGAAAACTCTGATTTAGTAGCGAAACGCATGCAAAAACTTCAAATAAAACATACCTTTTTAGGAGTAAAAGATAAGTATTCCTTTTTGCAAAATTTTATAAATCAACAACAAACTTCATGGGCTAATTTGGCTTATGTAGGAGATGATGTAAATGACTTAGCTAATCTTTGCACAGTAGGTTGGTCGTTTGCTCCAGCTAATGCCACATCAATTGTAAAACAACAAGTAGATTTTACATTGTCAAATAATTCTGCAGATGGCGCTATTAGAGAAGTTTGTGAGTGGGTTATGAAGTATAATGCAAGGTTTTAATTTAATACATAATCTCGACTTCGCTCGATATGACAGAACTGTAGTTCTTTAGAAATTGTAATTCCACCATTGTCACCCTGAGCGGAGTCGAAGGTTGATGAAAACTATCTCGACTTCGCTCGATATTACAGAACAGTAGTTCTTTAGAAATTATAATTCCACTATTGTCACCCTGAGCGGAGTCGAAGGCTGATGGAAATAATCTCGACTCCGCTCGATTTGACAGAACAGTAGTTCTTTAGAAATTATAATTCCACTATTGTCACCCTGAGCGGAGTCGAAAGCTTATGGAAATAATCTCGACTTCGTTCGATTTGACAGAACAGTAGTTCTTTAGAAATTGTAATTCCACTATTGTCACCCTGAGAGGAGTCGAAGGCTTATGGAAATAATCTCGACTTCGCTCGATATGACAGAACTGTAGTTCTTTAGAAATTGTAATTCCACTATTGTCACCCTGAGCGGAGTCGAAGGCTGATGAAAACTATCTCGACTCCGCTCGATTTGAAAGTGTCTCGACTTCGCTCGATATGACAGAACTGTAGTTCTT
The DNA here is from genome assembly GCF_038289885.1 of Flavobacterium helocola. NCBI lineage: Bacteria > Pseudomonadati > Bacteroidota > Flavobacteriia > Flavobacteriales > Flavobacteriaceae > Flavobacterium > Flavobacterium helocola. The sequence goes on from NZ_JBBYHT010000003.1 coordinate 133,218, forward strand.
TAGAAATTATAATTCCACTATTGTCACCCTGAGCGGAGTCGAAGGCTGATGAAAACTATCTCGACTCCGCTCGATTTGACAGAACAGTAGTTCTTTAGAAATTATAATTCCACTATTGTCACCCTGAGCGGAGTCGAAGGCTGATGGAAATAATCTCGATTCCAAAAGTCGGAACAGGCACTCGCTCGATATGACAGAACTGTAGTTCTTTAGAAATTGTAATTCCACCATTGTCACCCTGAGCGGAGTCGAAGGCTGATGAAAACTATCTCGACTCCGCTCGATATGACAGTCTCGACTCCGCTCGATTTGACAACCATTAATCCTTTCTAAACTCAATTAACCAAATAATAATCACTTAACATTGTGATTATTCGATAAAATTATTTTTCTTTGCCTTTCTAATAGAATGAAAATGACAGCATATAAAAAACCTTACGTAATTGCCGAAATAGGATGTAATCACAAAGGGGATATGGAAATCGCAAAAGAATTAATCAAAATAGCTAAAATATTTTGTAATGCGGATTCCGTAAAATTTCAGAAGCGTAACAATAAAGAATTATTGACAGAAGATCAATACAATGCACCACACCCTAATCCTGCTAACTCTTATGGAGACACTTATGGTGCGCACAGAGAATATTTAGAATTTGATGTTAATCAACACGCTGAATTAAAAGCGTATTGTGAGGAAATAGGTATTGTGTATTCAACATCGGTTTGGGATACTACTTCTGCAAAAGAAATTGCATCTTTAAATCCAGAATACATAAAAATTCCTTCTGCATGTAACAACAACTACGATATGTTAGGTTGGTTATGTGATAACTATAAAGGAGAAATTCACATTTCAACTGGTATGACTACTAAAGGAGAAGCTGATGATTTAGTTAATTTCTTCATTGAAAAAGGTAGAAACAAAGATTTAGTATTGTATAACTGTACTTCTGGATATCCAGTTCCATTTGAAGACGTTTGCTTATTAGATATCAATTTATTGATTGAAAAATATGGAGACAAAGTAAAACACATTGGTTTTTCTGGACATCATTTAGGAATTGCAGTTGACGTTGCCGCTTATACTTTAGGAGCTAACGTTATTGAGCGCCATTACACAATTGATAGAACCTGGAAAGGTACTGATCATGCCGCATCTTTAGAGCCAGAAGGTTTACGTAAATTATGTCGTGATTTAAAAGCGGTTAGTAAAGCACTTAGCTTTAAAAGCCAAGATATTTTACCAATTGAGCAAGTGCAAAGAGATAAATTAAAAAATAAGAAAGTATAAGACCAAAATCCCTTCATAAGAAGGGATTTTTATTTTTACATAATGTACTGAAAAAAGTGTACTAAAACATAACTAGTCTCGATTCCCCTCGATATGACAGAGCAGTAGTTCTTTAGAAATTGTAATTCCAACCTTGTCACCCTGAGCGAGCCTGTATTGAGCTATGTCGAAATAAAGGCTAATGAAAACCATCTCGATTCCGAAAAAGTCGGAACAGGCACTCGCTCGATATAACAGGGATTATCTCGACTTCGCTTGATTTGACAGAGTAGTAGTTCTAAGAAAATCGAAATTCCACTGTTGTCACCCTGAGCGGAGTCGAAGGCTGATGGGAATAATCTCGACTTCGCTCGATATGACAATGTCTTGACTTCGCTTGATTTGATAGAGTAGTAGTTCTTAAGTTATATAATTCCACTGTTGTCACCCTGAGCGAGCCTGTATTGAGCTATGTCGAAATGAAGGCTAATGAATGCTATCTCGATTCCGATGAATTGGTACAGACATTCCCTCGATATGACAGAGCAGTAGTTCTTTAGAAATTGTAATTCCAACCTTGTCACCCTGAGCGAGCCTGTATTGAGCTATGTCGAAATAAAGGCTAATGAAAACCATCTCGATTCCGAAAAAGTCGGAACAGGCACTCGCTCGATATGACAATGTCTCGACTTCGCTCGATTTGATAGAGATTATCTCGACTTCGCTCGATATGACAGAGTAGTCGTACTTAAGATATGTAATTCCACTATTGTCATCCTGAGCGGAGTCGAAGGCTACTGGAAACATTGTCAGGACTTTTTTATTTTCTAAATAATTTTTATTTTTACATATAGAAATATACACGCCATGAAATTTTATTTTGTTTACATCCTCAAATGTTCTGACAATTCTTATTATGTTGGAATAACTTCAAATTTAGACCGTAGAGTTACGGAACATAATGCTGGTAAATACTCTGATGCTTATACTTATTTGAGAAGACCAGTTGAGTTGGTTTGGTATCAAGAGTTTTTAGAGCCTAATCAAGCTATATCCTTTGAAAAGAAAATAAAGAAATGGAGTCGAGCAAAGAAGGAGGCAATTATTAATGGAGAATGGGATTTATTGCCGATTTTGGCTGAGTGTAAGAATCAAACGCATTGTAAGAATAAAGAATCTCTACTGTTCTCAATTTGACAGAGCAGTAGTTCTAAGAAAATCGAAATTCCACTATTGTCACCCTGAGCGAGCCTGTATTGAGCTATGTCGAAATGAAGGCTAATAAAAACCATCTCGATTCCCTTCGATTTGACAGAGCAGTAGTTCTAAGAAAATCGAAATTCCACTGTTGTCACCCTGAGCGGAGTCGAAGGCTGATGGGAATAATCTCGACTTCGCTCGATATGACAATGTCTTGACTTCGCTTGATTTGATAGAGTAGTAGTTCTTAAGTTATATAATTCCACTGTTGTCACCCTGAGCGAGCCTGTATTGAGCTATGTCGAAATGAAGGCTAATGAAAACCATCTCGATTCCGAAAAGTCGGAACAGGCACTCGCTCGATTTGACAATGTAGTAGTTCTTAAGTTATATAATTCCACTGTTGTCACCCTGAGCGGAGTCGAAGGCTAATGAAAACCATCTCGATTCCGAAAAGTCGGAACAGGCACTCGCTCGATTTGACAGTGCAGTAGTTCTTAAGTTATTTAATTCTACTGTTGTCACCCTGAGCGGAGTCGTAGGCTAATGAAAACCATCTCGATTCCGAAAAAGTCGGAACAGGCACTCGCTCGATATGACAATGTCTCGACTTCGCTTGATTTGACAGAGTAGTAGTTTTTTAGGAAATATTATTCTTTTTTGTCAAGTCGAGCGCAGTCGAGACTTTTCTATAAAAAATGAAACAATTTCGACTTCGCTCGATATGACAGCGTAGTGGTTCTTATGAATTAACAATTCTACTGAGGTCAAGCTTCTTATAAATGAAATAAGTATAACACTTGATAACTAGATAAATTGAATTCCAAAAACTCTTTTTATTAATTTTTAATACGTTATAAATACTATATTTGCCCTCTATTTAATGAATTTGAAAATGAGTAAAAAAGCTTTTATCTTTTTACCTGATGGTGTAGGTTTGCGTAATTTCGCTTTAACTAATTTTAATGCTATTGGTACAGCTTTAGGATATGAAATGGTATATTGGAATAATACGCCTTTTAAAATAAAAGAAGAATTAGGGTACGATGAAGTAAACATTACAAATCATCAGTTGAATCCTTGGACTACAGTATATACTCGTGCTAGAAAGCGTTGCGAATTAAATGTTTTTGATAAAAAATTCAACGAAACGGTTTATAATACCTATAATTTTCCGCAATCTTACAAGGGAATAAAAAATATTATTAAAAGTTTAAATGTCGATTTTTTGGTAGCTACAAAATCTACTGAAAAAGGAGTAGAGAGCATTCGAACTAAAATTAAAAAGTTAGAAAGAAGTACATCTAAATACGAGTATTGTAAAAAGCAATTACTAGAGCACAAACCTGATATCGTTTTTTGTACGAATCCTCGACCAACTCAAGCTATTGCGCCTATTTTGGCGGCTCAAGATTTAGGAATTCCTACGGCTTCCTTTATTTTTTCATGGGATAATTTACCTAAAGCTACCACGCTAATTGAACCCGATTTTTATTTTGTGTGGAGCGATTATATGAAAAAAGAATTGCTTCAATATTGTCCGTATGTAAAGCCAGAGCAAGTTTTTGTTACAGGAACACCACAATTTGAAAGCCATTTCGATACGAGTTTATTACAGACAAAAGAAGATTTTTATAAGTCACATCATTTAGATTTAGAAAAAAAATACATTTGTTTTTCGGGAGATGATATTGTAACATCACCTTTAGATCAATATTATTTAGAAGATTTAGCGATTTCTGTTCGTGAGTTAAACCAACAAGGATATAACTTGGGTATTATTTACAGAAAATGTCCTGTAGATTTTACAAATCGATACGATGCTGTCTTACAACAGTATCAAGATGTTATTGTTTCTATTGATCCTTTATGGCGACCAGTAGGAACGAGTTGGAACGAAATTATGCCAACCAAAGAAGATTTTGCTTTGCAATCTAATATTTGTGAACATACCGAATTTGTTGGAAATATTGCCTCTTCAATGGTCTTTGATTTTGTAGCGCATGACAAATCGTGTTTGTTTTTTGATTACGAACAACCGCAATTACAAAAAGGAATTCGCGATATCGGGCAAAATTACAAGTACATTCATTTTCGTTCGATGCCAAACAAAGAAGCAGCCTTGTTTGTTTATGATAAAAAAGAATTAACTGCTATTGTAAAAGCCATTTTAGACGGAAAGCAATCCAATGTTCCAGTTGGTAAAAAATGGTTTGATGTAGTAGTAGGAATGGAGCCAACAAAAGCTTCAGAGAAAATTTGGGAAGGAATTAATTCAATTGTAAAAAAATAGTATGTTTTTCAACTCCTTATCTTTTGCCATTTTTTTACCCATCGTATTTTTACTGTATTGGTTGGTGTTTAATAAAAATAAAACTACACAAAATACGGTATTGATTGTTGCGAGTTATTATTTTTATTCTTGTTGGGATTGGCGTTTTCTGTTTTTATTGGTGTTTTCTACTTTGTTAGATTATTTCAGTGCTATTATGATGGAAAACAGCACTTCGGATAAAAAACGCAAGTTGTGGTTGTGGCTAACTATCGGAATCAACTTAGGATTTTTAGGGGTTTTCAAATACTATGATTTCTTTGCACAATCTTTTGCCGATTTGTTAAACGGTTTCGGATTTCAAACCAATCCAGTTTTATTAAAATTAATACTTCCTGTTGGGATATCTTTTTATACGTTTCATGGCTTATCCTATGTGATTGATATTTATTACAAACGCATTACTGCCGAACGCAATTTTATAGACTATTCATTGTTCGTAAGTTACTTTCCACTTTTAGTAGCCGGACCAATTGAAAGAGCTACGCATTTATTGCCGCAGGTAAAAATCAAACGCCATTTTAATTTTGAAAAGGCGAAAGAAGGCGTTTATCAAATCATTTGGGGATTGGTCAAAAAAGTGGTTATTGCGGATAGTTGTGCCACTTATGCCAATGCTGTTTTTGATAATTACGAATCCATGAATTCGTTGTCGTTAATTTTAGGCGCTATTTACTTCGCTTTCCAAATTTATGGTGATTTTTCAGGCTATTCCGATATTGCATTAGGAACCTCTAAATTATTCGGAATCGATTTATTAAAGAATTTCAATTATCCTTATTTTTCCAGAGACATTGCCGAGTTTTGGCGTCGTTGGCACATTTCGTTATCATCATGGTTCCGCGATTATTTATACATTCCTTTAGGAGGAAGTCAAGGGGGTATGTGGATGAAAGTTAGAAATACATTCATTATTTTCCTAGTGAGCGGATTCTGGCATGGAGCCAATTGGACGTTTATTATTTGGGGCTTATTGAATGCAATTTATTTCTTGCCTTTGTTATTACAAAATAAGAATCGTTCCAATATGGGCGAAATTGAAATGGGTTGGAATATAAGCAGTGTAAAAACCATTTTAAATATTCTAGGCACATTTGCTTTAACCACTGTCGCTTGGATTTTCTTTAGAGCCAAATCGATTTCAGAAGCAGTTGGTTATATTCAAAAAATGGTGACCGATTTCCATTTTAATCCGCAGTATTTGAGTAACGAACGTTATAATTTTGAATTGGTACTTTTGGTGTTGGTTTTTGTCTTCGTAGAATGGTTCAATCGTTCAAAAGTAGAACCTTTATCAGGAAAAGCAAGTTGGATAAAAATAACCTTAGCGATTATGGCTTTATTAGCTTTAGGCGTGTATTCCGATTATAAAGAATTTATTTATTTCCAATTCTAATGAAACAGTTTTTAGTTTTTATCGGAAAAATAATAGTTGTGCTTTTGCTCTCGAGTTTTGCTCTAGACTTTAGCTACTCGTATGTTTATTCAAAATCGATTAAAAGAAATAAAATTGAAAACGTTATTAATTCTGAAGCTAAAAAATATGATGTAATAATGTTAGGTTCTTCTAGAGCAAACAATCATTTTGTGCCCCAGCTTTTTATTGAAAAAGGATTCAAAGCATACAATTATGGTATGAGTGGTGCTAGATTGCAAGAATCTGCATTAATGTTGCAATTAATGATTGATAAAGGTTATAATATTAAGAATATTATTCTTGAAGTTGACTTGAATATCAATACAGAAGGCTATTCTGATGGCGCAAGAGCACGATTTATGCCATTTTTAAAATCCTATTCAACCATTTCAGATTACTATAAAAATCGCATTCCAGAATTTAATTCATTATATTATTTACCTTTTTATCGGTACATTCAATATGATTCTCAAATTGGTTTTAGAGAAATGTTTTTTTCTGTTATTAACAAGCCTTCAGCAAGTATTTTGAATGAGGGTTTTTATGCCTTACAGGGCGAAGGGAAAAACATGCAGTATGATTTAACTAAATACACTCCAAAGAAAAATAAAGATTATGAATTGATTAAAAAGTTGTGCCAAAGTAATAATATAAATCTAATAGTCGTAAGTACACCTATGTGTGAAAATGTGAAAGGAATAAATTATTTTAAAACAATAAAAAATGTTTATCCTGAAGTTCATAATTATGAAAACGCAGTAACAGAAGATAAATATTTTTCTACCTGTGGGCATATGAATGAAGCTGGTGCTCGCATTTTTACTGCTAAAATCATAGAGGACTTCTTTTCAGCAAAAACCAACTAATGAAACCTTTTTTTCTTTTTATCGGAAAAATTATACTAGTGCTTTTGCTAACCGCATTTGCATTAGATTTCATTTACACCTCTGTTTTTGCAAAATCGGAAACTCGAAATAAAGTAGAAAATGTTATCAATTCGAAACGGCAAAACTATGATGTGATTATTTTAGGAACTTCTAGAGCGAACAATCATTTTGTGTCGGAGTTGTTTGAAAAAGAAGGGTTGAAAACCTTTAATTACGGGATGAGTGGCGCTCATTTATTTGAGACTTCTTTACTACTGAAATTAATGGTAGAGCGCGGTTGGGAGATAAAAAACGTCATTGTTGAAACCGATTTGAATTTATCCAACGAAAAACGCGATGATGGGACTTTTGGACGTTTTATGCCGTTCATACACAAATCCGAAACTATCACCAACCATTTTAAAAAAGAAGCTGATTTTACGGAATTGTATTATGTACCTTTTTACAGATATATTCAATTTGATGCAAAAGTAGGGTTTAGAGCTTGGTACAAAACATTAGTTAATGAACTTACCAATTCGTTAGCAAACGATGGCTATTATCCCTTAGGATTTAATCCTAAAGCCAATATGAAAAACAATATTGAAAGTTTAGTGCCTTTGCGTAACCGTTATTTCGAAGAAATTAAGCAAATTTGTAAAAGCAGTAACATCAATTTAATTGCAGTGACTACGCCCATGTGTTCTAATGTAAAAGGAATGGAGTATTTTAAAAAGGTGAAAGCGTTGTATCCTGAAATTAAAGAGTATGAACATGTAGTAGCCGGAGATCAATACTTTTCATCGTGCGGACATTTGAATGATAAAGGCGCTAGGTTATACACCACTAAAATTATTGAAGACTTATTTAAAAAATAAACTATGCACATTGCTTTTTTAACTCCAGAATATCCGCATTCGAAAATTAAGCATTCGGGTGGTTTGGGCACTAGTATTAAAAACTTGGTGGTGGCTTTGGTTGCAAAAGGAGTTAAAGTTACTATTTTTGTATATGGTCAATCAAAATCGGAAATTTTTGAAGAAAATGGGATTGTCTTTCATTTTATTTCAGACAAAAAATATCGATTAGGAAAATGGTTTTTTTACAGAAAACACCTTCAAAACTATATCAATTCGGTTGTTAAAAAAGAGAAAATAGATGTAATTGAAGCACCCGATTGGACAGGAGTTACCGCTTTTATGAATTTTACGGTTCCGTTAGTTATTCGTTTTCACGGAAGCGACACTTATTTTTGTCATATCGAAAAAAGAAAACAGAAGTTTAAAAATCGTTTGTTTGAAACTTTAGCGGTAAGAAAAGCAAAAGGGTTTATTGCTCCAACAAAATACGCAGGTGAAGTTTCGGCTAAACTTTTCGGATTGCACAAAGAGCAGATAAAAACCATTCATTACGGTTTGGATTTAACTCAATTCAATAATGAACATCCTGAACATTTTGAAAAAGGACTTGTTTTATACATAGGGACTATCATAAGAAAAAAAGGCGTTTTTGAATTGCCTGAAATCTTCAATAAAGTAAGAAATCAATTTCCAAAAGCCCAATTGGTTTTAATTGGTGGCGATTCTGGAGATGTAGCTACAGGAAGCAAATCTACTTGGGAATTAGTTAAGCAACAGTTTCATGAAAAGGATTTAGACCATGTTTCCTACTTGGGCAAAATACCTTATACAGAAGTGCAAGAGTATATCAAAAAAGCCAATGTTTGTGTGTTTCCTACTTACGCTGAAACCTTAGGAATGGTAACCATCGAGTCTATGGCGATGCAAAAGCCTGTAGTAAATAGTAATATTGGTTGGGCACAAGAGCTAATGGAACATGGAAAAAGTGGTTTTTTAGTACATCCTTCACAGCATGAGGTTTACGCCCAGCATATTGTAGCATTAGTAAACGACAAAGCATTGTATGAAAATATGGGGAATGAAGCCCTTCGTTTCGTCGCAAATCGTTTTAATATTCAAAATATTGTTGACCAAAATATTCAATTTTATAAAAACGTACTATGATTGTATTAGTTCATGATTTTAATAAAGTTATAAAAATTGAAGGGATTCATGAGAACGAACACAAAATCGTTACTCATAAGTCGTCTATGGCCACAATGATTTATGAATTGGCTTCTTATTATCCTGAAGAAATAATAGTGTGGTGTAATGAATCAGCCTATTCCATATTAAATCGAGATTTTATTGAAAAAGCATTTCCACATAATCGTTACATCTATTCTTATAACCCTTCTGGTAATTTTTTTCCAGATGTTATTGGGTATATAGAAGAGTCTCCTTTTATAAACATTAATAAAGAGGTTCGTTATCCTACTTGGCAAATGAGCAGTGTTGTGGGGGCTATTAAAGCAAGTACTGTTTTGTTAACCGATAGAAAGTATTGGGAAACTAGTGATAATTTAGATTTTGTATTGAATTCCATTGCTAAATTATACCAACCTTTAGGAATGTTTTGTTATTCGGAACCGCAACTGATAATAGATTTTAAAAATCACGTAACCTATCCAACTGCTACAATAAAAGAATTATTTTACTTTACATCACAACAATACAAATGGGTGTGGAAGCATTTTCTTTTGTTGTGTTTGGTGATTTATGAAAAACGCTTACCGCTACTTCCTTGGTTTTTTTCCATTTTTAAATCTATACAAAAAAAGCAAATTGCGGATTTAAATTTTGAAAGCTATGAGCCCGTTATTAATTGGGAAACGGAAACCATTGATGTGATTATCCCAACCATTGGAAGAAAAGCTTATCTTTATGATGTTTTAAAGGATTTAAGTGTGCAAACGCACTTACCTAAAAATGTCATTATTGTGGAACAAAATCCAGTACAAGATAGTGAGTCAGAATTAGACTATATTCATAATGAAGTTTGGCCTTTCCAAATAAAACATATTTTTACACATCAAACAGGAGCTTGTCAAGCAAGAAATAAAGCTTTGGATTTGTTAGAGAGTAATTGGTGTTTTTTTGCAGATGATGATATAAGATTTGAAAAAGACTTGATTTCATTAACAGTATCTAATTCAAATTCTTTAGATATAAAAGTTGCGAATTTAAGTTGCTTAAGAAAACATGATAAAAAAACCTTGAATAGTATATTTCAATGGATGGTTTTTGGATCGGGTTGTAGTATTGTAAAGAATGAGGTTTTGAAGGGTTTGAATTTTAATTTATCATATGAATTTGGTTTTGGTGAAGATGCAGATTTTGGTATGCAAATTCGCAATAAAGGATATGATGTTATTTACTTACCTGAGCCAGCCATTTTGCATTTGAAAGCCCCAATGGGAGGGTTTAGGACTAAACCTAAATTTGATTGGCATAAGGAGCCTATAGCGCCAAAGCCATCTCCAACGGTTATGTTGTTTGCTCTTTTGCACAAAACTAATCAACAGCTTTTAGGTTATAAAACTATTTTGTTTTTCAAATATTATAAAGTACAATCCATTAAAAATCCATTAGCTTATTATAAAATGTTTCAAAAACAATGGCAAATAAGTATCAAATGGGCTAAAATATTACAAAGGAAAAATGAAATTTAGTCTTATCATCTGCACTTATAAACGCCCTAAGGCTTTATTGACTTTACTGCAATCGGTAAAGAAACAAACCTTGTATCCTAATGAGATTTTAATTGTCGATGGTTCTCCAGATGATTTTACGGAAGAGATGTTAGCTCAAAATCACTTTTTAAATTTAGTATATTACAAAGTTGAAGAAAAGGATAGAGGGTTGACAAAACAGCGTAATTATGGCATTGTTCGAGTTTCTGAAGCTAGTGAAGTTGTTTGTTTTTTAGATGATGATACGGTTTTGGCGCCCAATTATTTCGAAGAAATTATCAAAATCTATACGATACATCCAGAAGCTTTAGGAGTAGGAGGTTATATTACTAATGAAGTGTCTTGGCAATATGTAGGAGTTGACTACGTGCCTAAAATTAATGAGTTTTACTTTGATGGTTACAAACGAAGTGATGGTTCGCGATTTGTTTGGCGTAAAAAGTTAGCTTTGGATAGCAATGTGCCACCAGGCTATTCTTCTGAGTTTTCCCATGGTCGTAGTGTAGGTTTTTTACCACCATCCGGTAAAGTATACCCTGTGGAACAGTTAATGGGCGGTGTTGCTTCTTTTCGAAAAAATGTTTTTGAGAGGTTTCAATTTTCTACTTATTTTGAGGGATATGGTTTGTATGAAGATGCCGATTTTACGCTTAGGGTTTCAAAAGTAGGGAAGTTGTTTCTGAATACTTCGGCTCAATTAGAACATCATCACGATGCTGCAGGTCGCCCCAACCAATACGTCTATGGAAAAATGGTGGTGCGTAATGGATGGTATGTATGGCGAGTTAAAAATCCAAAACCTTCTTTTAAAGCAAAGCTCAAATGGCACGCAATTACCTTGTTGTTAACAGCTATTCGGGCCACTAATGTCATTACTACTACTAAGAGAAAAGAGGCTTTTACGGAGACTATGGGGAGAGTTGTGGGTTGGTTTTCGTTGTTTTGGAACAGGCCGAGGTGACTTGGAAATTAAGTGGTTGGGAGTGTTAACCATTGTTTTGTCATTCCGTTAGGAATCTCTTGTATGAACTTATATGCTTTATATGGTTTAAAATTTTCGTTTCAGATTTCAGGTTTGAAGTTGATTTTTGAACTTGTTCTTGTTCTTGAAAAAGTTTTACACAGAGTTTCACAGAGCTTTTTTCAATTGGATTGTGTTGTGAGAGATACACAGAGACGTTTCACTTTGTTGGTTTTTGTCATTCCGCCGAAGTAGGAATCTCCTACAAAGTAGGCCAACCTTTGAGCAAAGCGAAAACAATTGCCCTTGTTCTTGTTCTTGTTCTTGGTCTTGATTTTTTCCGAACGTAGATTGAAGAAATCTTAAAAATCTTATATGAACTTTTAAA
>NZ_JBBYHT010000003.1:145343-149783 GCF_038289885.1 Flavobacterium helocola
CGTTATCCATTTAGACTTAAAAAAACTTATATGGCTTATATGGTTCAAAATTTTTGTTTGAGGTTTCAAGTTTGAAGTTGCCCTTGTTCTTGTTCTTGTTCTTGGCCTTGATTTTTTCCGAACGTAGATTGAAGAAATCTTAAAAATCTTATATGAACTTTTAAACGTTATCCATTTAGACTTAAAAAAACTTATATGGCTTATATGGTTCAAAATTTTTGTTTGAGGTTTCAAGTTTGAAGTTGCCCTTGTTCTTGTTCTTGTTCTTGGCCTTGATTTTTTCCGAACAAAGATTGAAGAAATTTCGAAATTATTTAAAACAACTTAGCGTGCTTAGTGCAAGCCTTTGTGTCCTTTGTGGTAAAAAAAAGAAAAAGCCCCAACAAATTGTTGAGGCTCTATAAATTAAAAGGATTAAACCTTAAACAATATCAATCAAGTTCAATACATTAAAAGCTCCATTTCGTAAAGGATATTGTACACCATTTACTTCCTGAAAAAATTCAATAAGCAATAAGTACAATTGTGTTCCTGCTCCTGTTGGTACTCCAGCCGGAGTTAGCGTTATAGTCGTCGAATTCATATCAAGTACCGTATTCACAATAGGACTATACTGGGTGTCAAACTCGCCCGTAACAAAATCCAAATTAATAAAAGCAGTACGAAACGACACGTGTGTGGCTCCTTCCGGAATCTGCAATTGATCTAACGGAACAAAATCTGCAATAGTTACAACTCCAGTTAGAGTGTCTAAATTGAAAGGTGCATGAAATACAGCTTGTAAGGCAGCACGGTTATTAAAATCAAAACCTTTTAATAATTGTTTGCCATTTAAAGTCAATAATCCTTCGCTGACTACTCGTTCACCTCTTGCAGAATTGCTATCCAATTGTCGAACTTTACTCAAAATACCCATCATGCGGCTACTCATACGAGGATCTTTCGCTCGATTGAGCATAGTGCCAATTGCATTACGTAATAATTTTCCCGATTGAGCTGTTGTGCCAAATTCGGCGATATTCTCTCTTGTTCTAATGTAGGCAGGATCATTCATAATTCTACCTTTTGAAACCCCACCCTTGGTGCGAACCAAGTGCCCATCTACACTTTTATAAAAAGTTAGACCATCTAGCGTTCCCGCTACTTTCAAAAATGACTGTTGCTTTGCCATAATTTTTAATTTTTAAATGATTTATAAAAAGTTTTGTAAATCAGGCGCCTTGATTTCGATTTCAAAACTATAACGACTTTTACAAACAAAAAAAAGTTAGGTTCCGTTTGCATTCAAATGTGCCGTTTTGTTCCATTTTATAACATTATAACCGCTAAAATTGGTAATCAAAATCTATCAAACCGAGTTTACTAGACTTTTCTTTCAGTTATAGCTAAATTTCTACGCTACCTACTTCTAAACTCCTTAGTGTTACTTAGTGTGAAAACTTTGCGAAACTTTGTGTTACAGCCTCCATTTGTCATCACTTAATCTATTGGTTTTCCATACATATCCCATACATATCCCATACATATCCCATACATATCCCGTACGTATCCCATATATCTTCAAATACAATGAAGTATAAATAAGTTCGATTTTTTTTCAGGAACAGGGAGATCGTCCAAGAAAAGTTTTCAACAGTAAAAATTATAAGATTTAGAGGCTTTTGTGGCAAATCCGCAAACCCCAAACTATACTCACTACCACAAATCACCACAAATTGCAACAGTAGTAATTGTAAGCAATTATCCAAATAAATTTATCAACACACCTAATATCGGCAGCGGGGTTAGAACAATTAAAAGTTCAAGTAAATTAGCAATTGAGAAGTAAAAATAAACTGTCCTATTTTTTAAAAGAGTAAGAAATTAAGTTTGCAAAATGAATTTTGTTTCATGTCACAACTTTAGAAAAAGTGGTGTATTTAATTTGTAAGAGTAAATTAAAATAGTGCAAAACAAACTGTCCTATTTTTTAAAAAAGGGTGATTTTACTTTTGTGCTATGAAATTTTAAATGGCTAAGTTTTCACGTTACACATTTTGACTGTAGCAAGTTTTTAATTTGAAATAAAAATAAAAAAGTATTAATTATAAAAAGAATAATTATGTTACGATTAATTATCACACCAAAGGACGTTGAGGTTATTTTAGGAGTTAGTTCTAGCTATGCGAGAAGAGTAGTAAGAATAATCAAAAGAAAAAATAACAAAGAAAAACATCAAAAGATAACGGTAAAAGAATTTTGTAGGTACATGGGGTTAGAGGTAAAAGAGGTGGTGTTGGAATTGAAAGAATTTTACAAAGGGAAATAACAATTGTATTCAGGTTAATTGTATATTTACTTTTTAAATCTTTTAAAAGGTAATGAATTTTTTACAGTTAATTTCATCCGATTACAAAAAATATAAAAAATATGGAGGTAACTTTATTACCATCTTATTTTTTACGCAAGGATTTTGGGCCAGTTTCCAATACCGAGTAGCGCATGCTGTTCACAAGATGCCGATTCCTATTTTAAAGCAATTGTTGCAATTATTGTGTTTGATTTGGCAAAAAATAATTGAAATACTCACTGGTATTTCAATTCCTGCTTCAGCTCAAATAGGACCTTCGTTCTATATAGGGCATTTTGGTGGAATAATTTTAAATGCAAAAACAACTATTGGAAATAATTGCAATATATCACAAGGCGTAACCATTGGGGTTTCAGGTCAAGGAGAAAATAGAGGGGTTCCAAAAATCGGAAATAATGTATATATTGGAGCGAATGTAGTAATCGCAGGAAATATTATAATAGAAGATAATGTGTTAATTGGAGCTTGTTCACTAGTTAATACTAATGTTAAAGCAAATAGCGTAATGTTAGGAGTGCCAGCTGTAAAGGTTTCAGAAAAAAGTTCTGAGGGATATGTTTAGATGGGGAGTCTTGGAGATTGGATGATGGGGAGATTGGGACGCGGGTGAAATGGGTCCGCCTAGGGGAAGCGCTGATAATTAAGGATTTTCTTATTTAAAATGTTTAAAGCAAAAGTTATTGGTAGGATTGTCCCCTTGAGGGGACTTTAGGGGTGTAGCGGTTGTTTTGAATTTTGAATATTGATTGCTTCGCCAGTTCGAGCAAAACTCTCGAGTAACGAATGTTGAATTTTGAAATTTTAGGAACACAGATTAAAGAAATTGTAATAATCTTAAAAATTGGTTTCACATGATTGTCACTTCGAGCGCAGTCGAGAACTATAGAAGGTTTTTTACTTCGTCAGTTCGCTAACGCTCGGGTCACTTAGGTTTTTTAAATTAGATTGTGTTGAATAGAGCTAAACAGAGTCAGAAGTGTCGGACGTTTCACTTATCTAGGTTTCGAGTTTCGGGTTCTTGGAACACAGATTAAAGAAATTGTAATAATCTTAAAAATTGGTTTCACATGATTGTCACTTCGAGCGCAGTCGAGAACTATAGAAGGTTTTTTACACAGAGCTACACCGAGATTTTTTGAAGTAGATTGTGTTGAACGAGACACTCCGAGTTCGAAGCTTTGCACGTTACACTTAAATAGAGTTTTGTTTAGAGTTTGAAGTTGATTTTTGAAATTGTAACTTGCACCAAAAAATAAATTATCTTGAAGCTTTTAGTCATATCCTCAGCACCAGTTGTAGAACTTGATGGTAAATTACATTTGTACGCTCCCTATGAAAAGGAAATGCAATTGTGGGCAAAACATGCCGATACGATACAATTTTGCTGTCCGATTTGGAAGCAGGATAGGAAACTCTTAATTGCACCTATCTCTTTTGAAGTGGAGAAAATTATTGAATTTCAAGAATTTGATATCACCTCATTTTCTAATAAATTGAAAGCAGTTCCTTTTGCTTTTGTGGCTTTGATAAAAATTTTTAAAGCAATGAAACAGGCCGACCATATTCATTTACGTTGTCCTGGGAACATTGCTTTATTAGCATGTTTGGTACAGATTTTATTTCCAAATAAACAAAAAACAGCTAAGTACGCTGGAAATTGGGATCCGAAAAGTAAACAACCTTGGAGCTACCGCCTTCAAAAATGGATTCTATCCAATACTTTTCTAACCCGAAATATGCAAGTCTTAGTATATGGGGAATGGGAAGGAAGTACAAAGAATATAAAGCCTTTCTTTACAGCTACTTATAGCGAAAGTGAAATTCAGAATTCAGAATTTAGAATTCAGAACAAATGGTCACTTCGAGCAGAGTCTGGAACTAATGAAGACAACTTCGACTTCGCTCAGTTTGACAAAGAAGATAACACCTCATTGTCACTTCGAGCAGAGTCTAGAACCAATGAAAACAACTCAGATTTTTCTCAGTTTGACAAAGAAGATAACACCTCATTGTCACTTCGAGCAGAGTCTGGAACTAATGAAGACAATTTCGACTTCGCTCAGTCTGACAAAGAAGATAACACCTCATTG
>NZ_JBBYHT010000003.1:149883-366641 GCF_038289885.1 Flavobacterium helocola
AGCAGAGTCTGGAACTAATGAAGACAATTTCGACTTCGCTCAGTCTGACAAAGAAGATAACACCTCATTGTCACTTCGAGCAGAGTCGAGAACTAATGAAAACAACTCAGATTTTTCTCAGTCCGACAAAGAAGAAAACAACTCATTGTCACTTCGAGCGGAGTCGAGAACTAATGAAAATAACTCAGATTTTTCTCAGTCTGACAAAGAAGATAACACCTCATTGTCACTTCGAGCGGAGTCGAGAACTAATGAAAATAACTCAGATTTTTCTCAGTTTGACAAAGAAGATAACACCTCATTGTCACTTCGAGCAGAGTCTGGAACTAATGAAGACAATTTCGACTTCGCTCAGTCTGACAAAGAAGATAACACCTCATTGTCACTTCGAGCAGAGTCGAGAACTAATGAAAACAACTCAGATTTTTCTCAGTCTGACAAAGAAGATAACACCTCATTGTCACTTCGAGCAGATTCTGGTACTAATGAAAACAACTTCGGCTTCGCTCAGTCTGACAAAAAGGATAACAACTCATTGTCACTTCGAGCGGAGTCGAGAACTAATGAAAACCAATTCAAGTTTCTGTTTATAGGGACACTTTCTAAGGGAAAGCAACCTTTATATGTTATTCAACTTGTGGAAGAATTGTATAAAAGAGGCAAAAATGTAATTCTTGAACTTTATGGTGAAGGTTCTTTAAGAAAGGAATTAGAGCTTTATATAACTCAAAATAACTTAGAATCCATAATCTCTTTGAAGGGGAATCATTCCAGAGAAACCGTTCTAAAAGCCTATCAATCGAGTCATTTTTTAATTTTACCATCCAAAAGTGAAGGTTGGCCAAAAGTAGTAGCAGAGGCCATGTTTTGGGGTTGTGTGCCAATAGCTTCTCCAGTTTCTTGTGTTTCCTATATGATGGGAAATGGAAGTAGAGGTGTTATTTTACAGGAAGAATTAAATCAAGATGTAGACCAAATAGAAGCGGTTATAAGTAAACAAGAAGTATATCAAAAAATGGCATCAGAAGGACAAACTTGGTCCAGACAATTCACAACAGATAAGTTTGAAGCAGAGATTAAGAAGTTGTTAAGAGGATGATTTGGAGACGAGTAGACGAGTAGATTTTCTCTTCCTAATTTTTTTTAAAATCTTAGTGGGCTTAGTGTGAAACTTTGTGTCCTTTGTGGTTAAATAATCTATGTTTGCTATGTTAAGTGAAACGTCCTAAGCCTCGTGCTAAAATCAGTGAAAAACTAATCTATTGTATCCATGTGTTTAAAAACAGAACTTACCTTGATTTTGTCTTTGAACTTGTCTTTGTTTGTTTGATTTTTTCTATTTTTACATCCTTAACTAAATAAGTAATTATCCTTGGCTTTTTCAAAAGAAATACGGATCCTACAATTAATTGATAGCCTTGAAGCAGGAGGTGCTGAACGTATGGCGGTAAGTTATGCTAATGCATTGAATCGTAATATTGGGTTTGGGGCTTTAGTAGCCACACGAACAGAAGGAGCTTTGAAAAATCAGTTAGATAAAAATGTAGTGTATGGCTATTTGAATCGGAAATCTACATTTGATTTTAAAGCATTATTTTTACTTAGACGTTTTGTAGTTCAAAATAATATTACTCATATACATGCTCATAGCAGTTCTGTTTTTTTTGGGGTTCTTCTAAAAATGGTTCAACCGAAATTACAGCTTATCTGGCATGATCATTATGGGAATAGTGAGATGCTAACACAACGCCCTACTATTGCATTGCAAATAGCGAGTTTGTTCGTTTCACAGATAATTGCAGTAAATAACAAATTAAAAAATTGGTCACAAGAAAAGCTGTGGTGTGAGAAAGTGACTTATTTGCCTAATTTTACTGGAGTTTCCTCTGGTGGAATTGTTGATGCTACCCTTCTGAAAGGAGAAGAAGGAAAACGAATCATATGCTTAGCTAATTTACGTCCGCAAAAAAATCATAAAATGCTATTAGAAGTAGCAAAAAAAATTAATGAAACAAACCCCACATGGACGTTTCATCTAATTGGAAAAGATTTTAACGATGCCTATTCACAAGGGATCAAGGACGATATTAAAGCGTTTGGATTAACCAATTGCGTTTTTATCTATGGTTCAAAACAAGATATATCAGAAATTTTGGAACAGTCGAGCATAGGTATTTTAACATCTTTATCAGAAGGATTGCCTATTGCAATATTAGAATATGGGTTTCATAAATTACCTATAGTAGCAACAAGTGTAGGAGAAATTCCATTAGTGGTTGATAATGAGAAAGAAGGGCTATTAGTAAAGAGCGATAATGTAAGTGAATTTGTTATTGCATTAAAGAAAATAATAGGGAGTGAAATTTTACAAAATAATTTTGCTAATAGTTTACACCAGAAAATCGTAGAGAATTACAGTGAAGAGGCGGTCATTCAACAGTATTTAAAATGCATTAATGAAAAATAATAAACCTACATATCTCTTGATTTTAGTAATACATGTATTGCTAGCATTTGCAATTTACACCATTCCTTTTATTTCTAAAATTTATGGTTTGTTAATACCTTTTTTTGGAACAATATTAATAATAAACACAAAAAACAGAAATAATGAAGCGCTTTTGGTAGCGGCTTACGTAATCAGTTCAGAAGTTTTGTTGCGCATGACTGAAGGAAATATTGCTCATGAAATCGCCAAGTATGAAGTCATTTATTTTCTAATTTTAGGAATGTTGTATTCTGGAACTTCTAAGAACTCTTTAATATATACACTGTTTATTTTATTGTTAATTCCAGGAATTTACATAGGCGCAAATGTACTTGGGCATGATGTAAATGTGAGGAAGGCAATATTGTTCAATATTTTAGGGGAAGTTACTTTGTTTGTGAGTGCTATTTATTGCTATCAAAGAAGAGTAAATATGCTTCAATTGGAATATATAATTAAAGCTCTAGCATTACCCTTGGTTTCTATTTTAACTTATTTGTTTTTGTATACTCCGTCTATCAAAGATGTTGTAACTGGAACTCAATCAAATTTTGAAACTTCGGGGGGGTTTGGACCTAATCAAGTATCTACTATTTTAGGTTTAGGGATGTTTTGTTTTTTTAGCTTATTAGTTTTATTTTCTAAAACTAGAAAGCTACAACTAATTCATGCGGCTTTATTGATTGTAGTCTCTTTTCGAGCGATTGTCACTTTTTCTAGAGGGGGAGTTTTTACTGGTCTAGCAATGATTGCCGTTTTTATTTTTGTAATGTATTGGTTCGCTAATGCTAAAACAAAAAGTTTTATTCTAGTTTTGTTGTTTAGCTCTGTTCTAGCAGGAGGTATGGTTTGGACATATACTGTTACGCAAACTGGAGGAATGATTGAAAATCGCTATGCAAACAAAGATGGAAGAGGAAGAGTAAAAGAAGACAAACTTGGGGGTAGAGAACAAATCGCTGAAACAGAATTGAAGATGTTTATGGAAAATCCAATTTGGGGAATTGGGGTTGGTAAAAATAAAGAATATAGAGAAGAGATGACCGGTATAGTAGCCGCTTCTCATAATGAAATAACAAGGTTATTAGCGGAACATGGTGCTTTTGGTATAGGAGCTTTAATTATTTTATTATTTACGCCTTTAGTTTTATATTTCAATAACCGAGAACATTTATTTTTATTGTCATTTTTCTTATTCTGGCTACTCACCATCAACCATGCCGCCATGCGTTTGGCTGCACCTGCCTTTATCTATGCCTTAACCCTTTTAAAAGTCCAATTTGTAGATGAAACTGCTGTATCTCGGGAATCGGTTAAGTAAGCATGGTTTTAATAAAACTACAATAGAAACTTTAGGTCTTCATCTAGAGCAAGAAGGCTTTGGCGTTTATTATGCCTCCAATAAAAAGTCTTTTCTATTTCGTATGTTGGATATGATGTGGTCTGTTGTTTTGTATCGCAAACAAGTATCTTATATTTTAATCGATACCTATAGTACTAAAGCGTTTTGGTATGCCTTTTTTTGTAGTCAGTTAGCACGATTATTAAATATAAAATACATTCCCATTTTACATGGTGGTGATTTACCAAATCGGCTTAAAAACAATCCCAAGTCATGCCGAATGGTTTTTGGTAATGCGTATCAAAACGTTGCGCCTTCCGGTTATTTAAAACAGGCGTTTGAAAGTGCTGAATTTACAAATGTAATTCACATTCCCAATTCGATTGAAATAGATAAATACGAGTTCAAAACAAGAGCTGAGTTAACACCAAAATTACTTTGGGTACGCGCTTTTGCATCTATTTATAATCCCGAAATGGCAGTTAAAGTGTTACAACAATTGCAAGAAAAATATCCTTCAGCAACTTTAACTATGGTTGGACCCGACAAAGATGGAAGTTTACAAACCACAAAAGCATTTGCTGAATCTGTTGAGGTTGCAGTAAATTTTACAGGACAATTAGCAAAAGAAGATTGGTGGCAATTAGCCTCAGAACATGATATTTTTATCAATACTACTCATTTTGATAATACACCAATTAGCGTAATGGAAGCGATGGCTTTAGGTTTGCCAGTAGTGAGTACTAATGTAGGTGGTATTCCTTATTTATTGGCCGATAAAGAAAATGCTTTGTTGGTTTCGGATAATGATGTTTCTAAGATGACTGATGCGATTTGTAGTCTGCTGGAAGATCAACAAAAAGCTAGTGATTTAACCTTGAACGCTCGTCATTTTATCGAACAGATGGATTGGAATGTGGTAAAGGAGGAGTGGAAACGGGTTTTGAGTTGAGAGGGAGATGAAGTGGTGATAGGGAGACGAGGTGACGAGGCGACTGGGCGACTGTGAGATCGGGTGATGAAATGAGTCAATTTTTTGGAGCACAGATGTTAACGGATTTGTGTATGAAACACATAGCCACAATAGTAATCCTTTGTCTGTATTTTAGGCGTTACACTTAACATAGCTCACATTAGATTTATGATTCTTATATCCTATTTTTATTTCTTTTATGGACTTTTAAACGTTATCTTTTTTAACTTTAAAAAACTTATATGCCTTATATAGTTTGAAATTTAGTTTCAAGTTTTTTATAATGAGAAACACCGAGTTTTTTTGAAGTGGATGGTGTTGAGAGAGCTGCACAGAAGAAGCTTTGCACTTTTGCGAGTTTCTTGTTTCGAGTTTTTGAATGTTGAATGGGGAATAACGAATGTTGAATGTTGAAATTTTTACACAGAGCTACACCGAGGTTTTTTTTGGAAGTGGATATTTTTGAGAGAGTTGCACAGAGGAAGCGTTGCGCTTTTGCGAGTTTCTTGTTTCGAGTTTTTGAATTTTGAATGGGGAATAACGAATGTTGAATGTTGAAATTTTTACACAGAGCTACACCGAGGTTTTTTTTGGAAGTGGATGGTGTTGAGAGAGCTGCATAGAAGAAGCGTTGCACTTTTGCGAGTTTATTGTTTCTAGTTTTTGAATTTTGAATGGGGAATAACGAATGTTGAATGTTGAAATTTTTACACAGAGCTACACCGAGGTTTTTTTGAAGTGGATGGTGTTGAGAGAGCTGCACAGAGGAGGCCGTTGCACTTTTGCGAGTTTCTTGTTTCGAGTTTTTGAATTTTGAATGGGGAATAACGAATGTTGAATGTTGAAATTTTTACACAGAGCTACACCGAGGTTTTTTTTGGAAGTGGATGGTTTTGAGATAGTTGCACAGAGGAAGCGTTGCACTTTTGCGAGTTTCTTGTTTCTAGTTTTTGAATTTTGAATGGGGAATAACGAATGTTGAATGTTGAAATTTTTACACAGAGCTACACCGAGGTTTTTTTGAAGTGGATGGTGTTGAGAGAGCTGCACAGAGGAGGCGTTGCACTTTTGCGAGTTTATTGTTTCTAGTTTTTGAATTTTGAATGGGGAATAACGAATGTTGAATGTTGAAATTTTTACACAGAGCTACACCGAGGTTTTTTTGGAAGTGGATGGTGTTGAGAGAGTTACACAGAGGCGCTGCGCTTGTTTGATTGAAATGTAGATGTAGTACTATTTCTTAGAAGGAATTGTCTACATGAGGGGACTTTATGGGTGAAGTGGTTGTCTTGAATTTTGAAAATTTTAATTATAGGTTTTTATTTTTTTGGAACACAGATTTTAGTAATTTAAGAAATCTTTAAAAAGCCATATTACTATTTCAATAAATTTTCATTGATGATTTCATGGTTTCCTTTAAATTACTTACTTTGCATTAGAATTATAAAAAAATGAGTGCCTCCCAAAAAATACATTTTGAAATTTCCGAACGCAAAATCTTATTGCGTGTTATGGATGTTGTATTTACTGTGCTTACATTGGCATTAATTGGACATTATACTCAATTCGATTATTTCAGAGTTTCGCAAACAAGTTTTTATTGGACTATTGTACTAGCACTTTATATTGTTTTCTTTGGAACCATATTTGAAATGTACAATTTGCAAACCGCAAGTAATCGTTTTCAAATTTCTAAAAGTATCATATTAACTACTTCGGTTACAGTATTATTTTATTTATTAACCCCTTTTTATACGCCTGTATTGCCTTCTAATCGTTTGCAAATTATCCTGTTTTTCTTTTCAATTTTAATTTCATTGTCGGTTTGGCGCTACTTTTATATAGTTTTCTTAGCTTCGAATCGTTTTATGAAAAAGGTGTTATTCGTTGGAAACAGTAAAGATGTAGATAGTTTGGTTACTGAATTAGCCAAGTTTAATCCGCATTATAAAGTGGTTGGTTATATTGCAATTGATGAAAATCCTAATGGGGCTAACGTGACACGTGTTTCTGCAGAAGAATTAGATGATTTTGTGTACCAAAATTACGTTTCCGAAATCGTGGTTGCTAATGTTAAAAACAAACTTGCATCGGTTGAATTGTATAATAAATTATTACGATTATTAGAGAAAGGAATAGTTATCAGAAAATACAATCAGGTATACGAGAACAGTACTTATCGTTTGCCTATTCAATTTGAAGATAGAGAATTGTACAAGTTTTTCCCATTTAGTAGAAGCAATCAAAACAAGTTGTATATGTATTATACTCGTTTTTTTGATCTTGTTTTTGCTGTTGTTGGATTGTTAGGATTCTTTTTGATTGCGCCTCTTTTATGGATTATTAATCTTTTTGTAAACAAAGGAAGTTTCTTTTATACACAAGAGCGTGTAGGTAAAAACGGAATTCCATTTACCATTTACAAGATGCGAACTATGGTGCAAAATGCCGAACAAAACGGTGCTGTTTTTGCTACAACAAATGATAGTCGAATTACTCCTTTCGGGAAATTTCTACGCAAAACAAGATTAGATGAATTGCCACAATTTATTAATGTGTTAAAAGGCGAAATGGCTATTATCGGTCCAAGACCAGAGCGACCATTTTTTGTGGATCAAATAGCTGCTTCTATTCCGTTATATCAAACGCGACATGTAATTAAACCGGGTCTTACTGGTTGGGCACAAGTGAATTATCCTTACGGTTCTAACCTAGAAGATAGTTTGATGAAACTCCGATACGATTTGTACTACATCAAACACAGAAGTTTGTTTTTAGATGTTAATATCGTCGTGAAAACGTTGAGTACGGTGTTGTTTTTTAGAGGACAGTAATTAGTGTTCAGTATTCAGTTATCAGTGTTCAGTGTTCAGTTGTCTGTTGTTGGAGTTTGAGAGTATGTAAAGAAAAAATTAATTGATAAAAATCTGTGTATTTCAGCGTTTCGCAACAGCGAATCAGTTTTATCCGCGTGCTTTGCTTGATTTCTTAATCTGTAAAACAATTTTCCCAATCCAATAAAAATGTAAGACAATAAAAGGCCAAACAATTCCTAAATGAATTTTTGTAGTCATATAAGCTAAATACACCAATAACATTGCCAAAATTATTTTTCCTAAAAGCAGTATTTTATCTTTAATTCCTTTTTTAATGTACCAAGCAAATACCAATAAAAGAGGATTGAATAATAAAATGTTATAATTCCATAGTATCTCTTCATGTAAAGAGTATAATCCTACCAAAGAGAAGAAAAGACCTAATAATCCAGCAAATATAAAGTAGCTAATTTTTATCCATTTCTTATTTAAAAGTGCTAAAATTAAAAGCACTGTAATTAAAGAATAAATCGAGTTTAACCAATTAAATGGCACTTCTGGTTTAGTAACTTGAAGGATTTTTGAATCACTCTTTTCAATTTTATTTCCATTTAGTTTAGTGGCTGAAATAGCCTCTTTGAATTCATAAGGTAAAAATAGGCGAGTGGCTGGTTCATCAACTTTTGCTCCAAAAATCAATTGAATTCCCAATTTCATGTAAAAGTCGCTCATGTACGGATATAAAATTTCGCGATACGACATCTTTGAACTATCCGATTTTATGTATTCCTTTCCTAAAATTCCATTGATTTTGTCCACTACCATCGTTGTACAATTTCTATCAATGAATTTATAGGTGTAATAACGTTCATCACTATAAACGGAATTATTTAATTGTTGGAACAGCGTATTAATTTGTGCTGGAGTTAGTGCTAATTCTTGTTCAATGATTTCACGATTTTCCGCTTGATAATTGTAATAGAAATCGATAAAACTACCATTGGTAACAAAATATTGTAAATCGCCTTTTATAAATCTGCCAATGAAATTAGGCGTACTAAAGTCAAAAGCTCCGTAATTGTAAACTACATCAATAGCATGAATACTATCTTGAATTCGAATACCAGTGTGACCATACATAGCATACGATTCTGGTCCTAAACCACAAGTTAAAATACTAACTTTTGCTTTTTCAGAAAGAGAGATGTTTTGGGAATAAGCGATTGTACTTAGTAGAGTGAAAATTGTGAAAAGTAGTTTTTTTGTCATGCTGTATTTTGTTTCAAGTTTCAGGTTTCAAGTTTTTGGCACGCGGATGATATAGGTTCTCCTAGGCGCATTGAAGTTTACTGTTTTTTAAACACATAGGCACATTAGAAATACTTTGTCTTTATTATTAGGCGTTTCACTTGACATAGCTCACATTAGATGTGCGATTTGTTTGTTATGCTATTCAATTTCTTTTTTATGTACTTTTTCAACGCTATTCAATTCTATTTTTAAAAACTTTTATGACTTATATGTTTAGTTTCAGCATTCACCATCCATCTTCCATCATCAAACACCCATCATCTAAACAATTCCCAGTCTACTTTTATGGAAAAAATGTTGGAATATAAAGCCGCACTTTGGTCACCTAAATCAGTTAAAGCATAGTCAACTTGAATGCCTTTGTATTTGAATCCTAATCCAATATTCGGTTGAAAACTTAATTTGCTTGAATCATCAATTTGAGTGATTTGCTGAAAATTTCCAACACCAGCTCTCAAATAAACTAAATCGATATAACCAAATTCCAAACCAAGTGCAGGATCAATACTTATAGTGTTGGTTGAAATAATATCATTAGTTCGAGTAAATTGCATGTTTAAATTGGTTGCAGCTAAAAGGCTATAATCATAACGAATAATCCATTTTTTTGACATTCCTAATTGCGCTTTTGGCAGCGTAATCTCACTAGTTTCAGGTAATTCTTGATTTTCACCTGGAATGGCATTTGCAATTTCTTGAAACTTCTCTTCGTCTATGGTCCAAGTATTATAAGTAGTAGTAATGTCACGAATCATTAAACCAAATTTCCAATCTTCGTCATCACTGATATACTGAATTCCTAAATCCAATCCAAATCCCCAAGAATTAGCAAAATCACCAATAACTCTTCGGATTACTTTTGCATTTACTCCGTAATTTAATCCTTCAATAGGTAAACTTCTAGCATAAGAAACAGTTAAGCCATAATCGGCAGTAGAAAAAAGAGAAATTCTGTTGTAGTCGATGTTTCCTTCACTATCAATTAATTGTGTAGTGTTTAAAATATCATCAACTCCAAAACGAATTAACGAAATTCCAACTGCACTTCGATCGTCAATTGGCATTGCAAAACCTGCATAATCGTATTGGGCAATATTGGCAAAATAATTAGCATGCATCAATGAAAACTGTTTGTCTTCTAATTTCAATAATCCAGCAGGATTCCAATAGCCAGAATTTACATCGCCAGTATGAGACACAACAGCATTAGACATTCCTAAAGCAGCAGCGTCAACTCCAATATTCATAAACTCATTTGAATATTTTCGTACGGTTTGCCCATAGGTTGTCCCACAAAAACAAATTAAAAGTAGTAAAATGGTCTTTTTCAATGCCAATTTTTTTACAAAGATGAAATAAATTTCTCAAATAGTAAACTCTAAAAGTATTAACTTATTGTATTACATTTGCTGTAAATTAGGGAAGGGTAGTTTTTATTCCTGAAAATGGTATATTTGTTGTAATGAAAAATAAAAATCTTTACATAATTGCAGGGTGCAATGGAGCAGGTAAGACTACAGCTTCCTTTACAATTTTACCTGAAATATTAGATTGTAAAGAATTTGTAAATGCAGATGAAATTGCTAAAGGATTATCACCATTTCAACCTGAAAAAGTTGCATTGGAGTCTGGAAGAATAATGATTAATCGTATTAATGATTTATTGAAGGAGGATTTAAGTTTTGCATTTGAAACTACTTTAGCCACCAAAAGTTATAAAAGTAAAATTCTATCAGCTAAAAATGAAGGTTTTACGGTAACCTTATTATTTTTTTGGTTGCAAACTATTGAGCTTGCTAAAGAAAGGGTAGCAACAAGAGTTTTGGAGGGAGGGCATAATATTCCATCAGATATTATTGAAAGACGATATCTAAATGGTATTAAAAATTTGTTTTCTATATATATTCCTATTGTTGATGAGTTAATGATTTTTGATAATTCTCAAATGAAATCAGAATTAATAGCATCAAAGTCAGAAGATTCATTACTTGAAATTCGTAATGTTCAGAAATTTAATTATTTAAAAAGTTATTATGAAATCGCCATTAACAACAAGTTTTCCTAAGCAAACACCTATGATTAAAAAGGCGATACTATATGTTACCGCTAAAAAATAAAATTTAAACATATGAAAAAAAATAAAAAAATATCGAAACAACAAGTTAAGATTCTGGAAGGAATGGATTTAGTATATGAGAAATTGATTGCATTTAAAAAGCGCATGAATAGTGATATAGTGGTTATCCAAGATAAAAAAG
The DNA here is from genome assembly GCF_038289885.1 of Flavobacterium helocola. Taxonomy (NCBI): domain Bacteria; kingdom Pseudomonadati; phylum Bacteroidota; class Flavobacteriia; order Flavobacteriales; family Flavobacteriaceae; genus Flavobacterium; species Flavobacterium helocola. Next base: position 161,072 of record NZ_JBBYHT010000003.1, read on the forward strand.
TAGTACATATTAAACCTGAATAAAAAAACTTTACATTTCTGATATGAATATCAAAAAACACATTCCCAATCTAATCACTTTGCTAAATTTAGCAGCAGGATTGTTAGCCATCATCGCTATTTTTAAAGGCTATTATGATGAAGCGTTTATTTTTGTTTGTCTGGGTATTTTCTTTGATTTTTGGGACGGATTTTTAGCTAGAAAATTCAATGTTGCTGGACCTCTAGGCGTACAATTAGATTCTTTGGCAGATATGGTGACTTGTGGCGTAGTGCCAGGATTAATGATGTTTGTATTGTTTCAAAATATTCAAGAAGATTCTACTTCGGTTTATTATTTAACGGAAGAGTATTTTTATATGGGATTTGTACCTTATTTAGGCTTCTTAATTACGTTAGCTTCTTGTTATCGTTTGGCAAATTTTAATATCGATACACGCCAAACAGATTCTTTTATTGGATTGCCAACGCCTGCAAACGCTTTGGTAATTATGAGTATTCCGATGATTCAATATGCTAATGATTTTGAAGGATTGACTACAGTGTTGTATAATCCTTTTGTATTGTTATTCATCACAATTTTGAGTTCGTATATCTTAAATGCTGAAATTCCGTTGTTTTCATTGAAAATTAAAGAATTTACTTGGGCGAAATATAAAATGCAAATTTTGTTTTTAATTGGTTCGTTATTGTCCTTTTTTATTTTAGGATTTGTGGCTATTCCATTGATTATCATTAGTTATGTGCTGGTTTCTGTAATCAGTAATAAAATGATGGCTAAGGTGTAATGGCGTCCAAAAGTTACAGACGAAAACCTATTGCAAAACGAAAATCCAATGCTAAAAGTAAATGGATTTTCTACTTATTTTCTTTTGTTTTATTGCTATTTGTTGCAATTGGAATTTATAAATTTCGAGATGGCTTCTTGTATTATTTAGGTTTTAAAACCGATAAGAATGTTGAAACCTTATCCAAAGAAGAGCGAAAATTAGCCGATATCCGAATTTACGAAGTATTACACAAACACGATGACAAAGCCATAGGTTTTGATGTGTCGGAATACCAAAGTGAAATCGATTGGGAAAAAACCTATCATATTGATGAATCATTTGAATTGTCTTTTGTTTTTATTCGCGCTACCGCTGGAAAAAATAAAACAGATAAAAGATTCAAAGAGAATTGGAAAGCTTCAAAAGAACGAGAACTTATTAGAGGCGCTTACCATTATTATCGTCCTAATGAAAATTCGATTGCTCAAGCTGAAAATTTCATCAAAAATGTAAAACTAGAAAAAGGCGATTTGCCACCTGTTTTGGATATCGAAAAATTACCAAAATCACAATCAATAGATAGTTTAAAAGTAGGATTACGTCGTTGGTTGAAAAAGGTAGAAAAGCATTATAAAGTCAAGCCAATTATTTATTCAGGTGAAAGTTATTATACCGATTTTTTAAAAGAAGAATTTTCAGATTATCCGCTTTGGATTGCTAATTACAATTTTTGGCGCAACCATTTAGAAGACGATTGGCTATTTTGGCAATTCACTGAAAAAGCTCAAATTCAAGGTATAGAAGGAATGGTGGATGTGAATATTTTTAATGGTAATAAAAATAAGCTGTTGTTAAAGTGTATTCGATGATTTTTAACCACTAAGGTCACAAAGAATGCACAATGCACACTATTTATTTAAACACATAGTCGCAATAGTTTTACTTTGTGTTTATTAAGTCAGAAGGGTCGGACGTTACACTTTGCATAGTTCATATTTGACTATACGTATAGTTTGTCAAGCTGTTAAGCATCTTTTGAACGAATGATATTCTTTTTAGCACACGGATGAAACTGATTTGCTTGAGCAAAACGCTGATGGTGGCGGATTTTTAAACACATAGGGACATGCTTTTTTACACCGAGATGCACCGAGTTTTTTTTGATATTGTTTGCGTTGAAAGAGACACACAGAGACCGAGGTTTCTGGCGTTACACTTTGCATAGTTCACATTATGCTTTACTTATAGTTTGTCATGCTGCCAAGCATCTCTAGAACGACAAAGAATACTATTAATAAAAAAAGAAATCTTAGTGGAACTTCGTGCTAAACATCGTGAAACTTTGTGCTATAAAAAAAACTACTCTTTATTCAAATTTAAGTCTCCTTTACCATGAACGATAGTGGTTTTCGGAGCATCAAAATCAATTTTTGTTTTACGTAATTCGAAATTTTGTCCAAGGTAAACACGTCTTACCATTTCGTCTGCTACTAATTCTTCTGGTTTTCCGGCTTTTAGAATTCCTCCTTCAAACATTAAGTAGGTTTTGTCTGTAATCGCCAAAGTTTCTTGTACGTTATGGTCAGTAATTAGAATTCCGATGTTCTTGTTTTTTAATTGGGCAACAATTCGTTGAATATCTTCTACCGCCACTGGGTCAACTCCAGCAAAAGGTTCATCTAAAAGAATGAATTTTGGATCAGTTGCTAAAGCACGAGCAATTTCTGTACGACGACGTTCTCCACCAGAAAGTAAATCACCTCTATTGGTACGAATATGTTCTAATGCAAATTCTGCAATTAATTCTTCCATTTTAGCTTCTTGTTCCGCTTTTGAAAGTGTGGTTAATTGCAATACACTCAAAATGTTATCTTCGATACTTAATTTTCTAAAAACAGAAGCTTCTTGTGCCAAATAACCAATGCCGTTTTGTGCACGTTTGTACATTGGGAAGTTGGTAATATCCATATCGTCAAGATAGATATTCCCACTATTTGGTTTTACTAAACCTACAATCATGTAGAACGAAGTGGTTTTTCCGGCACCATTTGGACCTAATAAACCTACGATTTCCCCTTGATTTACTTCAACGGAAATTCCTTTTACAACACTTCTTTTTTTATAGGTTTTAACTAAATTTTCTGCTCTTAATTTCATTCTAAGGTTTACATGTTTAGAAGTTTGATTGTTTAATCGATTTACAAATAAACGAATAAACAATTTAACAATTTATCTTTTAACAATTATTTAGTTTGCTCCTCTAAAGCTTCCCAAAATTCGTAAGCCCTTCTTAAGTGAGGAATTACAATGGTTCCACCTACTAAAGTGGCAATCCCCATGCTTTCCATCATTTCTTCTTTAGTAACGCCGTTTTTGTAAGCAGTTTCTAAATGGTATTTGATGCAATCATCGCAACGTAAAACCGCTGACGCTACTAAGCCTAAAAGTTCTTTAGTTTTTACATCTAAAGCACCTTCCATGTAAGCATTAGTGTCTACATTAAATATTCTTTTGATAACTTTATTGTTATCTGCTAATAATTTTTCGTTCATTTTCGAACGATAATCGTTGAATTCTTTTACTAAATCTGTCATTTTTTATGCTTTTAATTTTTCTCTTTCTTGACTTTTTACAACTAAAACACTAATCAAAATACTTGCTTCGTATAAAATCATAATTGGAATTGTAACGATAATTTGGCTCAAAACATCTGGTGGTGTAATAACTGCTGCTACAATTAACACGATGACTAAAGTGTATTTTCGGTATTTTCTTAAAAATTCTGGTGTTACCAATCCAATCTTTGTTAAGAAGAAAATGATAATTGGTAATTCAAATAACAATCCGCTTGCAATGGCGGATGTTTTCATCAAACTCATGTAGGAGTCAATATCAATCGAATTGCTAATTTCTGGACTCACAATATAACTCGCAAAGAATTGTACTGATAACGGCGCAATTAAATAGTAGCCAAACAATACACCAATAAAAAATAGAATTGAAGAAACAATGATGAACGAAGCGGCATATTTTTTCTCTTTTTCATATAAAGCCGGGCTAATAAATTTCCAAATTTCCCATAAAATAAAGGGGAATGCAAAAATAAATCCTACCGTAATCGAAGTCCACATGTGCATCGAAAATTGCCCGCCCATTTCCCTGTTTTGGATAGGGAGATTGATTTCGTTGATACACATTGTGTCTGCCATGTCAAATTGTTTTCCTAAATCGCAAAAGAATTGATAGGTGACAAAGTCGGGACTTTTTGGTCCAAAAATAATTTCATTGAAAATAAAATCGCTAAAAAAGAAAGCAACTATTCCGCAAATTAAAATTGCTGCTGAACTTCTAACTAATAACCAACGTAATTCTTCAAGATGGTCTAAAAACGACATCTCTTTTATGTTTTTTTCTGCCATTATACGATTCCTTCTTTTAAAATATCGTGTAGGTGAAGTATTCCTTTGTATTCGTTGTTGTCAACCACTACTAATTGTGTGATTGAATTGTTTTCCAAAATATCCAACGCTTCTGAAACTAAAATACCAGAATTAATATTTTTTGGATTTTTAGTCATAATATCTTGCGCTGTTAAATCGGTAAAAGTATCACGGTTGTTCAACATACGACGAATATCACCATCAGTTACAATTCCTACCACTTGATTGTTTTCAATAACAGCTGTTACACCCAAACGTTTTTCTGAAATTTCCATGATTACTTTTTTGATAGAAGCATCCGGAGTAACCATTGGTTTGTGAGTAGTATCTAACATGTCTTTCACACGAAGTAATAATTTTTTTCCTAAAGCTCCTCCTGGATGATATACGGCAAAATCTTCACTTTTAAAGTTGCGCATTTCCATTAAGCAAACAGCTAAAGCATCTCCTAATACTAATTGAGCTGTAGTACTATTTGTCGGTGCTAAGTTGTTTGGACAAGCTTCACTTTCAACATAAGCATGTAAAATATAGTGTGATTCTTTTCCTAAGTACGAATTTTTATCTGCTGTCATTCCAATTAAGGTATTGCCAAAACGTTTTAATAACGGAGCCAATACTTTAATTTCAGGACTATTGCCGCTTTTTGAAATACAAATGATAATATCTTCTGGTTGTACCATTCCTAAATCGCCATGAACGGCTTCTGCTGCATGTAAAAACATAGAAGGTGTTCCCGTAGAATTTAAAGTGGCTACAATCTTTTGAGCGATTAAAGCGCTTTTGCCAATTCCAGTTACTACCAATCTTCCTTTGGTGTTATAAATTTCGGTAACACTTTTGGCAAAGTCTTCATCTAAGTAATTTACAAGATCTGCGATGCTTTTACTTTCGGAAAGTAAAGTTCGTTTTGCGGTAGCTAAAATCGTTTCAGTTGTGCTCAAAATAGAAAAATTAAAAAATTTGTATGTGTAAAAGAAAGTCGTATCTTTATGTTTGCAAATTTAGGTAAAATCATATTAATAGAGAATGAATCCACACGAAATTGATTTACATAAAGAATTAAAGAAATATTTTGGTTTTAACCAATTCAAAGGACTTCAAGAACAAGTAGTTAAAAGTATCATTACAGGGAATAATACCTTTGTGATTATGCCTACTGGTGGAGGAAAGTCACTTTGTTATCAGTTGCCAGCATTGGTATTAGATGGAACTGCTATTGTTGTTTCTCCGCTGATTGCCTTAATGAAAAACCAAGTAGATGCCATTCGAAGCTTAAGTTCTGAACAAGGAATAGCGCACGTATTAAACTCTTCTTTAAATAAAACTGAGATTGCTAAAGTAAAAAAAGATATTACTTCGGGCATCACTAAACTATTATATGTAGCACCAGAATCCTTAACTAAGGAAGAATATATCGAATTTTTAAACAGCGTTCCAATTTCTTTCGTAGCGATTGATGAGGCGCATTGTATTTCGGAATGGGGACATGATTTCCGTCCTGAATATCGTAATTTGAGAAATATTGTTCGTCTTTTAGGCGATGTTCCGATGATTGGTTTAACCGCAACAGCAACTCCAAAAGTACAAGAGGATATCTTGAAAAACTTGGATATGCCTGATGCGAATACGTTTAAAGCATCGTTCAACCGACCTAATTTATATTACGAAGTACGTACTAAAACTAAAAATATCGAATCGGATATTATTCGATTCATCAAACAACATAAAGGAAAATCAGGTGTTATTTACTGTTTGAGTCGTAAAAAAGTGGAAGAAATTGCACAAGTTTTACAAGTCAATGGTGTAAGTGCTGTTCCCTATCATGCGGGCTTAGATGCTAAAACTCGTGCCAAACATCAAGACATGTTCTTAATGGAAGATGTGGAAGTCGTAGTAGCAACCATCGCTTTTGGTATGGGAATCGACAAACCAGATGTTCGTTTTGTAATTCACCACGATATTCCAAAGTCATTAGAAAGTTACTATCAAGAAACAGGTCGTGCTGGTCGTGATGGTGGCGAAGGACATTGTTTGGCGTATTATTCGTATAAAGACATTGAAAAATTAGAAAAATTCCTTTCTGGAAAACCAGTTGCCGAACAAGAAATTGGTTTTGCGTTGTTGCAAGAAGTGGTGGCGTATGCCGAAACATCGATGTCACGTCGTAAATTCTTATTGCATTATTTCGGTGAAGAATTCGATGATGTTAATGGAGATGGCGCTGATATGGATGACAATGTTCGTAATCCGAAAAAGAAAGTCGAAGCACAAGACCAAGTGGTTACTTTGTTAAAAGTAGTTCGCGATACCAAACAATTGTTCAAATCAAAAGAAGTGGTTTTAGCGCTTGTAGGTAAAGTCAATGCGATTATTAAAGCACAAAAAATTGATACGCAACCTTATTTTGGAAGTGGTGCTGATTTTGATGAAAAATATTGGATGGCGTTAATTCGTCAGGTTTTAGTGGATGGATTATTGACAAAAGATATTGAAACCTATGGTGTGTTGAAAATGTCAGAAAAAGGAGAAGCGTTTATTAAAAAACCAGTTTCTTTTATGATGTCGGAAGACCATGAATATAATGAAGAAGAAGATGAAGCAATTGTAACGGCAGCAAAATCTACAGGAACAGCTGATGAAGCGTTAATGAGTATGTTGCGCGATTTACGCAAGAAAGAAGCTAAAAAGTTAGGTGTTCCACCATTTGTTATTTTCCAAGATCCTTCTTTGGAAGATATGGCATTAAAATATCCTATTTCAATTGATGAATTGAGTAATGTTCATGGAGTAGGAGAAGGAAAAGCTAAAAAATACGGAAAACCATTCGTTGATTTAATCAATAGATATGTAGAAGATAACGATATTATTCGTCCTGATGATTTGGTGGTAAAATCTACTGGAGCCAATTCAGGTTTGAAGTTGTATATTATTCAAAACGTAGACAGAAAGCTAGCTTTAGACGATATTGCCAAGGCAAAAGGTTTGGATATGGATGGTTTGCTGAAAGAAATGGAGCAAATTGTTTATTCGGGAACCAAATTAAATATCCGCTATTGGATTGACGAAATCTTAGACGAAGACCAACAAGAAGAGATTCACGATTATTTCATGGATTCCGAATCCGATAATATTAAAGACGCTTTAAAAGAATTTGATGGCGATTACGATATTGAAGAACTTCGTTTAATGCGAATTAAGTTTATTAGTGAAGTAGCGAATTAGTATTAGATTCCAAAAATAAAAATCCAAACTCCATTTAAAAAAGAGTTTGGATTTTCTTTTTTACACTGAATAATCCTTGAACATATAAATCCAAATAATTCGCGATAGTTTGATATTGACTAAGGTTAAACTTAAAATCACAACTCCAATTATTGGAATGATTCGTAAATCGAAGGTTTCTTCAAAAAACGGCATGCAGATAAAATAAGTTATTAAGGCTTCTGCCACTCCAAGTCCGTAACTAACAAACATAGCGCCAAAGAAAAAGCCAGGTTCTTTTTCAAATTTCGTACCGCAATTAGAGCAATTTTCATGCATTTTTGGGAAACTAAAACTAAAATGCAACAATCCTTTTTCAAAAATATTTCCTTTGTTGCAATTTGGACATTTGTTTCCAAATGCATTTATAATGGTTTTTAACATTTGTTTTTATTTTCAGCAAATTTAGAAGATTATAATTTAAAATTGGTTTCGTATTTTCGCTTATTATAACACAAAAAGGACATTTGCTTATGGAAAGAGATGAAGTTTACGAAATTAAGAAGTTCAAGCGTAATTTCTTTCATCATAATTTATACGTCAATACGTTTCAAAATCACTTGAAAGAACATCGTTTTATAGAGTCGTTGCACCGACACGATTTTTATGTTTTGGTTTTATTCACAAATGGAACTGGATTGCATAAAATTGATTTCGACACTTTTGATATAACTAAAGGAAGTCTTTTTTTGATGCAACCCGGACAAATTCACTTGTGGGAACTTTCGTCTGATATTGATGGTTATATTGTTTTCTTTTCTAAAGAGATTTATAATTTGCATTTTAGAGATAAGAAAATTGAGGAATATTTGTTTTTTCAATCGTCTAAAAATAAACCAGAATTGGTTTTGAATATTGATGAAATGAAACAAATTCAACCTTATTTTGAATTAATGGTAAATGAAAATCAAGAAGATCAACTTCAAAAGAAAGATAAAATGCTTAATTTATTGGATTGTATCTTAGTTGAAATTTTAAGGATTTACAATATAGAATCCAATCATTTAACTTCAAGATACAATCATAAGTTAAAAGAATTTGAAATACTATTGGAGCAATTTTATAAAACCGAAAAATCACCTTCGTTTTATGCGGATAAAATGGCTATTACATTAAAACATCTCAATAGAATATCAAAAAACATATTGAATATAACTATTACGGAGTTAATTACGAGAAGAGTAATTTTAGAAAGTAAGCGAATCATGGTTGATAAAAACAGAAATATTGCTCAAATTGCTGATGAATTAGGCTATTCCAATTATTCTTATTTTTCAAAATTGTTTAAAAAGAATGTTGGGATGACTCCAACAGAATTCGTTAATCAATTAAAAAATTAATCTTGGTAAACTTCTCCTCGGTGTGGTTTTAAAATGTCTCTAAAGGTAATCATGTTTTTTTCTTCTACCACAATGAAAGCAATTGCGTGCATTTCATTAATGATTTCAAATCCCGTTTTTTCTAACGTTATTTTTTCCTCAACTAAATATTCTTTTAAATGAATATCGTGATGTTCTGCTGTTTTAGCAGCTGCTTCTCCTCTAAAATCCCAAATTAGTTTTATTTTTCTAGACATTGTAATTTACTATTTTTCAAAGGTAAGTTTTTACTAAATTTGAAAAAACTATTTGTTATGAAAAGTGTACTTTTTTTTCTGGTTAGTAGTGTTGCCCTCTCGCAAAATTTGACAATTGAGCAAGCCAATCATTTGGCGAGTTTGCCTGTAAAATGCTTACAACAAGAATATCCCAATAAATTAAATCAACTTTTACTGAATGAAACTGAATTACTTTCTCCAAAAACGTTACATCCTGCTTTTTATGGTTGTTTTGATTGGCATTCTTCGGTACATGGGCATTGGAGTTTAGTGTATTTGTTATCTAATTTCAAAGATATTAAAGATGCAGCACTCATTATAGAGAAGCTTAAAATTAATCTTTCCAAAGAAAATATTGATAAGGAAATTGCCTATTTTGAAAAAACGCATGAAAAATCTTTTGAAAGAACCTATGGATGGAATTGGCTATTAAAATTACAACACGAATTAGAAATTTCAAATGATTCGTATGCAAAAGAATTGGCTGATAATCTGCGTCCTTTGACGGATTTAATTATCAAACGTTATATCGAATTTTTGCCAAAACTTTTATACCCTATTCGTGTTGGAACCCATTCTAATACTGCTTTTGGACTAACAAATGCTTGGGATTATGCTGTTTTTTCTGGTAATATTGCTTTGCAAAACAGTATTAAAGAAAATGCTAAACGTATGTTTTTAAAAGATGAAAATTGTCCTTTTAATTGGGAGCCAAGCGGTACTGATTTTCTTTCTCCATGCATGGAAGAAGTAGCCATAATGCAACGAATTCTTCCTCAAAATGAGTTTATTCCATGGATTAAAAAATTTGCGCCTCAATTATTCTCTAAAAAATGGAAATGGGATGTCGCAAAAGTGTCAGATAGAACCGATGGACATTTAGTACATTTAGATGGACTTAATTTTAGTAGAGCTTGGAATTTGTATGATTTGATTCAACAATATCCAAAACAATTTTCTCACTTGAAACCAATGGCAGATGCTCATTTGTCTTTTTCATTACCTTCAATTGTAGATGGAAATTACGAAGGCGAACATTGGTTGGCTTCATTTGCTTTACGTGCATTTGACGCTAAAAAATAGTTTCAAATGATTACTTTTGCAAAATAATTCATTTTTTAAAACCAATTTATGCCACGCGAATTTCAATTTCAAGTTTCACCCGAAGTAGCGGCAAACGAAAGTTTGTTAGCCCAACATGTTGCTAAGTTATTTCAGGTAAGTCCGAAGGAAATTCAAAAAGTGGATGTTTTAAAACGTTCTATCGATGCGCGTCAGAAAGCCATTAAAATGAATATTAAGGCGAATGTTTTTTTGGTTGGAGAAGAATATAAAGCGCAAAAAATAGAATTACCTGATTACCCAAATGTTGCCAATAAACAAGAAGTAATTGTAGTAGGAGCAGGTCCTGCTGGATTATTTGCTGCTTTGCAATTAATTGAATTAGGTTTAAAACCTATCGTTTTAGAACGAGGAAAAGATGTTCGTGGTCGTCGTCGCGATTTAAAAGCGATTAATGTGGATCATATTGTAAATGAAGATTCCAATTATTGTTTTGGCGAAGGTGGTGCTGGAACATATTCGGATGGAAAATTATATACACGTTCTAAAAAACGTGGCGATATTGATAGAATTTTAGCTCTTTTAGTTGGTTTTGGAGCTACGCCAGATATTATGGTAGAAGCACATCCACACATTGGAACCAATAAATTACCTCAAATTATTCAAGATATTCGAGAGAAAATCATCGAATGTGGTGGGCAAGTATTGTTTGAAACTCGTGTGACTGATTTTGTAATCAAAAACAACGAAATGCAAGGTGTTGTGGTTCAAAATGGTGATGTGATTTCGGCTAATAAAGTCATTTTAGCAACCGGACATTCGGCTCGTGATATTTTTGAATTGTTACATAAAAAAGGTGTTCATATTGAAGCGAAGCCTTTCGCATTAGGTGTTCGAGCAGAACATCCACAGGAATTAATTGACCAAATTCAATATTCATGTGATTTTAGAGGTGATTATTTGCCTCCAGCGCCTTATTCGATTGTTAAACAAGTGAATGGCCGTGGTATGTATTCGTTTTGTATGTGTCCGGGTGGTGTTATTGCGCCTTGTGCTACAGCTCCTGGAGAAGTAGTTACGAATGGTTGGTCGCCTTCAAAACGTGACCAAGCAACAGCAAATTCTGGAATTGTAGTGGAATTAAAATTAGAAGATTTCAAACCTTATGAAAAATTCGGGCCTTTAGCCGGAATGGAATTTCAAAAAGCCATTGAGCAAAAAGCATGGTATTTGGCTGGGCAAACTCAAAAAGTGCCTGCACAAAGAATGGTTGATTTTACTCAAAATAAAGTTTCAAAAGATATTCCAAAAACGTCTTATGTTCCCGGTACAACTTCGGTGGAAATGGGACAAGTTTTTCCTGGATTTTTATCGCAAATCATGCGCGAAGGTTTTGTGCAATTTGGAAAAGCAATGAAAGGTTACATGACTAACGATGCTATTTTACATGCGCCAGAAAGTAGAACATCATCACCGGTACGAATTCCAAGAGATAATTATTCATTGGAACACGTTCAAATCAAAGGGTTGTATCCTTGTGGAGAAGGAGCTGGTTACGCTGGTGGCATTATTTCAGCAGCAATTGATGGTGAAAAATGCGCGTTGAAAATTGCGGAGAGTTTACAAGATTAAATTTCTACCAATCGGCAAAAGAAATTCCTATTCCTAAAGTAGTTTGTCTGTGGTTGTAATCAATCATGGTTTCTCCATATCCGTCAAACAATTGTACTTGACCACGTAAATGTCCTTTTATTGGGAACACATAATTCAATTGAATACTTCCGCCTTCCCAACTAGAAAATGGGTGTGTAATGATGGTGTAAAATTGATGTCTGTTGTAGGTATAGGCCACATTTAGTTCTCCATCTCCAATATATTTGGTAATTTTTGGATTTTCATCTTCATCATCCGATAGTCGAATCCAAGGATTTAATGTAATAATCCAATTGTCTATTTCGTATCCGGTGTGAAAAATAACTCGGTTCCAGCTTCTAGAAGTAGGTAAGTTTTTTCCGTTCGATTGATGATTTAGAGTAACGCCAACCGATTTGAATTGTCCACCTAAAAAATTAAATCGCAAAGGATATTTAAAAATGATTTCGGGTTCGTAATTTAATTCTCTAAATGCTCTCGAAATATCGCTATTGTAAATTTGCCAATGTGCTTTTTGAGTGTATCCTATCCAAATGTCTCCTTTTCCCCACAATAAGTCTTGAACCACTTTTGTTTTAAAACTCAATTGAAATTTTGCTTCAACATTATTATAAGGCGAACTTTCGGTTGCAGAGTAATCCAGATTTTCGCTTTTAGGTTGTTTATTTGGATAACTAGAAATTCTTCCTGCCGTAATGTAAATAGGTTTGTACGACATTAATCGAAAAGTTCCATTTTTGTCAGCCACATCTAATTCCCATCGTTGCGAATATGTTTTGGTAATTATAGCGGTGTCTTTGCTAATATCTTGACTAAATGTTGCTAAAGAAATAAGAAATACAAGCAAAGTTAATTTGTACATAAGTTTTTGTATTAAATTCTAATTTGCAAAGTAAAAGGTTTTTAAATAAAAAAATCACAGCTTTCACTGCGATTTTAATTTTGATACGAAAAGAAATTTATTTTTAGAAATTTGTTCCGTTCGGTTGGTAAACATATTTAAATGTAAAATATCTTGTCAACGAAGTCGCATCTGGATTTGCGGGAGCATCTTTGTAATAGCTAATGATTTCCATTTTGGCATATTTTCCGTCGTGCGTTTTTACAACAAATACTTTTCCTGCAATTGGAGTTACTAAATTTGTTGCTCCATCATAATTGTACCAGCCATTACCACTTCCGGTTGGAATCGCATAAGTGCTTGCACCATCTTGATTAAAAGTTGAAACATTTGGAATTGTAGTAACAGCATCTAAAGTATTTGAAATAATACTTACAGCTCCATTTCCTGTACGAGTAGGCTCATCTGTAATTCCAATTGCAGTTCCACCATTTACAATAATTGTTGTACCACGAAATGCAATATCCCATGAATCGTTTGTTACAATTGCGTTTTGCGAAAAACTAAATTTTGTAAATTCACCACCAACTGGAGCACCCATTCCGCCGGTTTGTGGAGCATATAGATTAGAGAATGTTTTAGTTTCTAAATTTGCTGTTCCAGATGAGTTATCATCGTCATTAGAACAAGAGGTAAAGAAACTAAATACTGAAAGTAGTAAAACTGATTTGAAAAAATTTGATTTGATCATAATTATAAAATTTATTGATTAATTGTTTTAAAATTGATATTGAATTCTTGTAAATAATTGTCTTCCAGATAAATTTGGAATATTGCTTTCATCTTTATAATTAAACAAGTTGTTCACTCCAAATTGAGCTGAAAAGCGATATTTAAAATCTTTATTTATGGTCAGATTTGTTAAAAAATAGCCTTTGACAAATTCATCATATTTATCTAAAATGGCATTGTTGTTTGAGTCGAAAATTCCGTATTTACTTCTATAAAAGACACGTGCATTAATTGATGTTTCAATTGATGGAATAAGATAATTTAGCTTGATATTTGCTGTATGTTTTGAACGATTGTATAGTCCGAAATAGTCACTAGCTTTCAGCCTGAATGAGGATAATGTTATTGGATCTCTTGCGAAAATTTCGCCTCGTTCAATTTTATCTACTATGGTTTGGTCTTTAGCAATTAAATACTGGTAACCTGAACTGATTGAAAAATTGGAATTCATTTTATATGTTCCGTTTAATTCTAAACCATAAGTGAAAATTTTGTCAATATTGAAATAAGAAAAAACATTTTGACCATTTGTCCTTTGTGCAATAGCTCTCGTGTCAATTAAATTTTCGATAGTATTATAGAATAAATTATAATCAAATGATAGTTTATTCTTTTTATAATATCCTCCAAAATTGATGTTTATAGAACTTTCTGGTTTAAGCGGATTTGAAAAATCGTAACCATTGGTAAATAATATTTGCCCTTGACTTTGTAATTCAGCAAGCTTTTCGGCTGCTACATTATAACCTAAAACAGTGTAACCCACAGATGAATTGGTAAAATCAAAATATAGTTGTCTTAAATCGGGTGCTTTGTAACCATATCCAATAGAAGTTTTTAAAGAAAAGTGTTCATTCCATTTATAATTTAACCCAATTTTTGGGCTAAATTGTGATTGATATTGATGATGGTTGTCATAACGAAAACCAACCAATACATTCCATTTTTCTTTTAAGAACCATTCGAATTGACCAAATAAATACTCAGAATTTAAGGTTACTTTCTCTTCAAAATAGGTTCTTTCTAGAGTTTCATAATTCACACCAATTCCGGTTGTTAGTGTATTTTTACCTATTTTATAATGAGAACGAATTTCAGGTCTATAAAACCATTGGTTAAAATTACTTTTATCAAACAATTCATTGTTTTCATCGTTTAAGTACTCATCTGCTTTATAGTTTGTGGCATATAAATCGTAAACTAATTTAAAGTTGTCAGAAACCGCTTGATTTAATAGAACTGAGTTATTCCATTCATTAATTTTACTCTCTCCTTTATATTTTTCAGTCCCAATTTCGGAGTTATAATCTTGATTCTGATTGTAAATCCTTGAATTAAATAAAAGATTTACTTTGTCAGATAAATTAATTTTTATTTTAGGTTGAATGGTAAAATTTGAATAGGGTTCTACTGTTTGAACAAAGTTACTTTCCGAAAGATTATAACCGTCTGTTTTAAAATAATTCCCAAACAATTCGAATCCGATTTTCTTCTTGCCATATTCAAGCGATTTTGAAATATCATGAGTGTTAAATGTAGCCAGTTTGTAATTGATATTGCCTTTAAATTGTTCTGTAGTTGTGGTTTTTTTAGTGATAATATTTACAACTCCAGCTAAAGCTTCAGAACCATATAAACTTGACGAGGCTCCTTTTACAATTTCAATTTTTTCAATATTGTTAACCGAAATTCTGCTTAAATCTAAAGTCCCTGCACTTCTTCCAAAAAGCGGTTGACCATCAATTAAAACCATAACATAGGCAGCATCTAAACCTTGCATTTGAATACCTTCGCCACCACCAAAATCAGGTACAGTAATTAAACCTGTTTGCTCTTGAATAATTTCATTTAAACGGCTTAAACCTGACTTGCGAATACTTTCGCCAGTTATAATTTGTGTTGGCAAAGGTAGTGTTGCAACGTTTCTTTCGGTTCTTGTTCCTGTTATAATAACTTCTTTAAGATGACTCGTTTTAATAGAATCATTCTCAACTTGAGCTATTAAAAATTGACTACAAGAAATGAAAAATAGTATACCTATGTTTTTTTTGAATTGCATTATTTTGAAACTATAAAACTGTCAATTACTGTATTGATTTCCTCTTGGCTTGCGTCTCTTTTTAATTTACTTAAGTGTATGTATAATGGTTTTCCATCAATATCACTTTTTAGTTTTATATCTTTATTTTTCGCGAATTCAGCATTCCATTTTGTGCGAACTTTTTTCCAAAACTCTTGGTTTTCAACCCACCATTTTTGAGCTACTTCACATTTTGAATCATCTACTTTTGTGTAAGTATTATGGCCTTTTTCTTGAGCTAAAACATAGTCATTACCTTTTTCGTCTCTAATAATTTTATCGTTGTCCTGGTCGTGAATCCAACCATTCTTGATAATTTCGTGTACATTAGTTCTTTTTGTAATGTTGTAATCACTTCTTTGCGTATACTCTCTTCTTGGAAGTGGTGCGTTTGTAATGTTTTCCCAATAGTGGCGTCCATCTGCATGAATCCATGAAGCACTTCCTTCATATCTAGGTTTATCGTCAACTTCATATACTTTTTGTGTCCATTGACCTTTTACTTTATCTTTTGGAAGTGTTTTAAATTTCCAATCTTCAAAGCCGTTGTAGTCATACAATTTTGTGTTTTCAAACAACCAATCTTGTCTCCAGTGCTTTACAATGTTACCTTTTCCAACAATTAATAAATGCTGAATTGAAATTTTGTTAGATTCATCTTCAATTAATTGTGCCCATTCTAAAGCAGTTTCATGCTTTACTTTTGACGCTTTGTAATTTGCAGAATCCTTTGGGTAGTTGAAAGTTTCAGCAAAATTGAATTTGATTTCATAACAACCACACATTGCTTTAATCGATTTAACATCTTCAGTTTTTTGAGCATAAGTTGAAACTGATAAAAACAAAATTGCAAGTAATAAATAGTTCTTCATTTTTAG
The DNA here is from genome assembly GCF_038289885.1 of Flavobacterium helocola. NCBI lineage: Bacteria > Pseudomonadati > Bacteroidota > Flavobacteriia > Flavobacteriales > Flavobacteriaceae > Flavobacterium > Flavobacterium helocola. The sequence goes on from NZ_JBBYHT010000003.1 coordinate 177,448, forward strand.
TATTTTAAATTAGACTAATTCTAAACAATGCAAATTTAAAAGATTATTTAGAACAAATCCAAATAATAATCAGATTATTTTTAATAATTCTAAATAGTGCTTGATTAACAAGTTTTTGCTTTTATAAAATGGAAACAGGAAACCCTTTACATTCAATTTGATGCAAAAAAAAATCACAGCTTGCACTGTGATTTTAATTTTTGGGATAAAAAGGGGAATTATATTTTTTTAACGTTTACAGCATTCATGCCTTTAGCGCCTTTTTCTAAATCGTAAGTTACTAAGTTACCTTCTTTTACATCATCAAGTAAACCACTAATGTGTACAAAGTATTTTTCTCCTGTTTCAACAGCTTTAATGAAACCAAAACCTTTAGAATCGTTGAAAAAATCGATTGTTCCTCTGCGTTCCGTTGGTGCTTCATCTTCCTCAGTTCTTCTTGAAGTACCAATTTCAATGCTTTCTACATCAACAATAATCTTTTTAGATGGATCTGGAGGTGTGCTGGTTAAGTGACCATTCTCGTCTACATACACATATAAATCTTCTCCCGATAATTTAGGGTTTGATTTACGTGCTTCTTTTTTCTCTTGTTTCTCTTTTCGTTTTTTAGCACGAAGTTTTTCTTGTTCTTTTTTGTTAAAGGTTTCCTGCGGTCTAGCCATTAAATTTTAAATAATTTAAATTAATATTTGTTTTAAAGTAAAAGGATAAAAACACACAAGCGAAATAAACAAGAAATTTATAAAGTACTTTTATTCAAAGTATTGCGAGAAGAAATTATTATCATTACCAATGTGACAAAGGTAGTGAAAAAAACGTTCACTTCTATAAAACCCGCCAATTTTAAGTTTCGATTGCTCTTTTTACTTTGGAATTCAACACAAGTTAAACTTATCACAAACTCAAAAACTAGTTTCCAATCCCTTCTTTTTTTGTATTTTTGACAAGCATTACAAATCCTATGATAGAAGAACAAGTAATATTAGTCAACGAACAAGATGAGCCTATTGGGCTGATGAACAAAATGGAAGCCCATGAAAAAGCGGTTTTACACAGAGCTTTTTCTGTGTTTATTTTGAATGATAAAAACGAAGTGATGTTGCAACAACGCGCACATCACAAATATCATTCACCACTTTTGTGGACCAATACTTGTTGCAGTCATCAACGCGCTGGCGAAACCAATATTGAAGCTGGAAAACGCCGTTTGTATGAAGAAATGGGTTTTAAAGTGGAGTTGAAAGAACTATTTCATTTCATATACAAAGCACCTTTTGATAACGGTTTAACCGAACACGAATTAGATCATGTGATGATTGGCTATTACAACGGAGAACCTGTAATTAATGATGATGAAGTTGAAAGCTGGAAATGGATGACCATTGAAGCCATAAAAGACGATATGATAGTAAATCCAGATGTTTATACCGTTTGGTTTAAGATTATTTTTGATGAGTTTTATCATTATCTGGAAGATCATAAATTATAAAACCCAAAACCTATTACCTAAAGCCTAGAATATGAGAGTAACTGTTTCAAGAAAAGCCCATTTTAATGCTGCGCATCGTTTGTATCGCAAGGATTGGTCAATGGAAAAAAATCAGGAAGTGTTTGGAAAATGTAATAATCCCAACTTTCATGGTCATAATTACGAGTTGATTGTTTCGGTAACTGGTGAAGTGGATAAGGAAACAGGTTATGTAATTGATACTAAAATTTTATCCGATTTAATCAAAGAACATATCGAAGAAGCATTTGATCATAAAAACTTGAATGAAGATGTTCCTGAGTTCAAGGATTTGAATCCGACAGCCGAGCACATTGCTTATATTATTTGGAACAAACTTCGTGTTTTGATAGCTTCTGATAAAGAATTAGAAATTACCTTGTACGAAACTCCGAGAAACTTTGTAACTTATAAAGGAAACTAATTATGGCAATTCAATTTGGAGATAAATTACCAAGTTTTAAAGCGGCTAAACAAGATGGAACTGCTTTTGAAAGTGCTTGTATTCAACATAAACCAGTTGTAATTTACTTTTACCCAAAAGATTTTACGCCAGGATGTACTACTCAAGCGTGTAGTTTTAGAGATGCGTATCAAGATTTTCAAGATTTGGGTGCCGAAGTTATTGGTGTAAGTGGTGATTCGGCTACTTCACATCAGAACTTTCAACAAAAATATAAGCTTCCGTTTATTTTACTTTCCGATGCTGATAGAAAATTACGTCGTTTATTTGGTGTTCCAAACGCGCTTTTCGGATTGTTACCGGGACGTGTAACTTATGTTTTTGACGCTAAAGGAAATTGTATTTATATTTTTGATAGCATTAGTGCTAAAAATCATATTACAAAGGCTTTAGAAGCTATTAAAAAGTCGAAATAAAATAATTTTTTACAAAGTAAGACTTCCAATTTCTGTAATTCGTTAGATTTTTTTGCATCTTTGTACTTCACTATTTGACTATGAAGTTTTATCCTTTAACCTTTACACCGATACTTAAAGACCGCATTTGGGGCGGTACGAAGTTGAAAACTTATCTCAACAAACCTATAGTTTCAGAAACTACTGGCGAGAGTTGGGAAATTTCAACCGTGCCTGGCGATATTAGTGTGGTTAATAATGGTGTGCTTAAAGGAAAAAACATCAACGAAATTATCGATTTGTTTCCAGAAGAAATTTTAGGAAAATCAGTTATTAGTCGTTTTGGAAAACAATTTCCATTGCTTTTTAAATTCATTGATGCTAAAGAAGATTTATCCATTCAATTGCATCCGAATGACACATTAGCGAAAGAACGTCATAATTCTTACGGGAAAACCGAAATGTGGTATGTGATGCAAGCAGATGAATCGGCACGTTTGGTGGTTGGTTTTAAGAAAGATTCTAATCAGGAAGAATACTTATCACATTTAGAAAATAAAAATCTAGTGGCTTTATTGAATGAATCTTCAGTAAAAAAAGGCGATGTTTTTTTTTTAGAAACCGGAACCATTCATGCCATTGGAGCAGGAGTTGTCGTAGCAGAAATTCAACAAACAAGCGATGTTACTTACCGAATTTACGATTGGGATAGGGTAGATGCTAACGGTCAAGGTAGAGAATTGCATACCGAATTAGCTCTAGATGCGATTAATTATAACGCAACTGATTCTAAAATAACATATAAGGAAGAGGCTAATCAAAGTACTTTGGTGGTAGATTGTCCTTATTTTATCACTAATATTATAGCGTTGCAAGATCGTTTTATTTGGAAACGAAAGAAACAAGCTTTCACCGTTTTTATGTGTACAAACGGACAATTTGAAATGGTAATGAATGGAGAAATCTTGCGATACCGAATGGGAGATACGATTTTGATTCCGGCTTGTATTGAGAATTTAACCATTAAAGGAAAGGCTACATTGTTAGAAATTTCCATATAATGTATTGAGAACAAAATATATTATGTAATTTTGCTTCAAATTTTAAATTTATACAAAATGGCAAGCGTTAAAAACTTGAAAAAAGAAATCAACTACGTTTTAGGTGATATTGTAAACATCGTTTACATTTGGGAAATGTCTACAACAGGAAAACCAACTGAAGCATCTGATAAATTAATTGATGAAGTGTACGAAACTTTCGATGCTTTAATGACAAAAGCTAACGTAAAAGACGTTGAGAATAAAAAAGCACATTTTAAACAAATTCGTAAAGAATACGAAGCGGCTGCTAATCAATTTGTTGCGAAAATAAACGAATTAAAATAAAAAAATCAATAAAAAAAGTGCAAAAAATATTTGGAAATTAAAAATTCACCCTTATATTTGCACTCGAAATTTGAGTTGCCAGCGTAGCTCAGCTGGCTAGAGCAGCTGATTTGTAATCAGCAGGTCGTGGGTTCGAGTCCCTCCGCCGGCTCAAATTAAAAACCATCACAGCAATGTGGTGGTTTTTTTATTTCAAGTCGTTCTGAACTTAATTAACTTCGTTGAATCTTCGATTTCAGAATCTTTTAAAACGCATCCGCAAGCGTCAAGCTGTGTACACAAAGTATAAAAAAAGGTTTTTAATGTTTGAAATATGCAGTTACGAGCAAGATGCTCGCGCTAGCGTGGGGAACTAGTTTCAAAAATTCTATTTTTTTTACATTCCACGCGAAGGGATTCGCGCGGTAGCGGTGTACACAAAGTATAAAAAAGGTTTTTAATGTTTGAAATAAGTAGTCACGAGCAAGATGCTCGCGCTAGCGTGGGGAAGGGATTCGCGCGGTAGCAGTGTGATAAATCTATTTTTAAGAATTTAGATAAAAAATAAACATGATTACCGATAAAATTAGAAATACTATTCCAAAAAAAATCAATCCTAAAGTGCGATTATATGTCATTAACTTTATCGAGTCACTAATATATTCAGAAAAGCTTTCTCTTTTAATGCCAAATTGTGGACTATAGTTCTTTTTCTTATATTGTCTATATAAAACAAAACCTATTAAAAATAAGATTATACCTATAACCAATGAAATTTGGGCTCTTTCTAAAAATCCTTCTTTTGTTATTGTAATTAAAGTCATAATAGTTATTGTTTATTTGATTTTGGTTTAGGCCCCCGCTACCGCGCGAATCCTTTCGCGTGGAATTATAATTTGAAATTCTGAAAAACACAAACACCATCTAGCATTCCTTTTTCTCCTGAATAGTCTGGACCACTACTGTATTTATAATCTTCGGGTCTAAAAACAATTCCTTCTTCAACAGGATTATTGTGTACGTAATCTATTTTTTGTTGAATTACTTCATTACTCCATAATTCGATCGGATTATTATCATGTCTCCAAAACTGGAAATTGGTAGTATTGGAACTTTTTTCTGCTTCTTTTTTAAAATAATCTAATAAAAACTCTTTTCTGCTTTCCTTCGGATTTTCTTGTATGGCTTTTATAATACTTCGGCTTGTAAATCTTTTAAAATCGCCTAATAAAAGTTCAGGCTTTTGATTTTCAATACTTCTAAAAATTAAATGAACATGATTTGTCATTATGCACCAAGCATGAATTTCCATTCCTTTTTTTAGCTGACAAAATTCTAAACTTTCTACAACTAAATCTTTATACTCATTTCTTGTAAAAACATCCAGCCATCCCACAACTGCAAAACTCACAAAGTAAAGTCCCTCTGAATTATGAAATTTATAATTTCTGCTCATTCTTGCTTTTTTTCAAAAATAATAAAATTATTTGTTTTTATGAACCACGCGAAAGGATTCGCGCGGGAGCGGAGGGGGAAAGGATTCGCGCGGAAGCGTTGAGAATGATGATAAAAACAAATTTCCCATCAACAAATAAGTTATAATAATAAAAAAAAGCGGCCAATTACTGACCGCTTTACTTTACTTCTGAACTTCTAAAGTTTTTCTTTCCTTAATATGTTCGTTAAGCATTTTTCCGTATTTTGATTTGGCAACTTCAGGTGTCAAACTTTTTTGAATTGTGTCTAAATACGTTGTGTTGATATCAGCAATTTCTGAAAGCGCTAAATAAGGCGCAATTTCTTTATTTCCGTTTGTAGCGGCAAAATGTGCTGTGTAACGATATTTTCTCGTTAATAAGCTTTTATATGCCTTCTCAATGCTATCTGTAGTGGTTGCATTAGGTTTTAATTCGTTTTTTAAACGTTTTTCCATCAAAGCTAAGTTTTGATCTCTGAATTTACTATTAATGCTATCAAACTTTTTCCATAAATCATGATTTTTAGAACCTGATATTTTCGCATCAGCAAAAAAATGTTTTAAGGTAGTTTCAATTTTAATATTTCCAGGCTCAGCAAAAAACGGTAAGCTGTTATCAATAGAATTGGTTTGTCCTCTATCTAAAAATAAATATAGCATTTCTGGACTATCAAGTTTAATGTGACTTTCAAATTTTGAATCTCCGTTAACTATAATACTATCTAAAATTACTAAAGCCGAATCTTGTATTTTTTGTAAGTACAATTTTCCTTGGCTTAAGCCTTTTACATCTCCAGAGATATGAACGTTAGCATCTGAATTTTCTTCGTTTTTATTACATGAAATTAATGTGAAAACGGCAATAGCAACTAAAAATATCTTCTTCATCCTTTTGTTTTATTTTATGTTCGCAAAGTAAATAAAAAAATCCTCAAAATACTAAGTACTTTGAGGATTTTCAAGTGCGATATCAAATGCAAATTTCAAGTTCAAATTCAAGTTCAAATTCAAAAATCAAGATTTGTTACTCTTTAAACTTAAATTTAACCTCTTAACCAAGCTTCTCTAACTGTTTTTTTAGTGTCATCAGTTGCTTGATATCCGTCTTGTTTTTCTTTTGGCATTACAACTTTTCCTTTTACAGTTTGTTCTTTACCATCTCTTTTGAATTTTACGGTCATAGCATCTCCATCTTTCCAGTTCATACTTGCCATGATTAAATCGTAGATATTATCTAAATTATAGTCTTTACCGTTAAAAGCTAAAAGTGTATCATTGTTTTTTAAACCTAAAGTAGTCATGAATACATTTAATTCTGTATCAGGTAAAATCATGATTTCTTTTGTAGCAGGATTTACCGTGATATAAGGTTGTGTTTGTCCTTTTAAGAATGGATTTCCAGCAATTTCGATAGTTGCTTCTGTAACTCCCATTTTAGCAAAATATTGCTCGTAAGGAATTGGAGTTTCACCAGCTACGTGGTTTTTTAAGAATTCGCCTACAGCTGGATAGGTCAATGCCGTAATTTTATCAAATAACTCTTCGTCTTTAAATGCTTTTGTTGTTCCGTATTCTTTAGATAATTCTTGCATTAGGCTTAAAATTCCTTTTTGACCATTGCTATTTTCTCTAATTAAAATATCCATACACATAGCAATCAAAGCTCCTTTTTGGTATACGTTTAAATATTGTTCTTTGTAAGGAGGATTCAATACGTTTTTACTCATTTTAGTAAAACTCATATTGTCGTTCATTTGGCGCGATTGTGCAATTTTGCCTGCCATTCTTTCAAAGAATTCTTTTTCGTCAATTAAACCTTGATTTACTTGGAATAAGTTAGCGAAATATTCAGTTACTCCTTCATACATCCATAAATGTTCTGACATTTGAGGATTATTGAAATCAAAATATTGAATTTCGTTTGAATGAATAGTCAATGGTGTTACAATGTGGAAGAATTCGTGAGAAACTACGTCTTTTAATTGTTCTTGTAACATTTCTAATCCCATCATTTCTGGCATAACTACTACAGTTGATGTTGGGTGCTCTAATGCTCCAAATCCTTTTGCATCTTTAGCTGCCATATCAGACAAGTACAATAAGATGGCGTATTTTTTTGTAGAGTTAATTGGTCCTAAGAAACGTTTTTGTGCCTTCATCATGTTTTCCATGTGAGGTGTAATTTGTTTAGCTGTATATTTTCCTGTTGGAGAATACACACTGATGATAATTTCCATATCATCTACCATGAAAGAAGTAAAATCAGGTTTTGAATACATGATTGGCATTTCAACCAAACTTGCATATTTAGACATTAAAAACACATCTGAAGTAGCACTTGCATCTGTATCTATCATTGCCGAAACACCTAATAAGCTTTCTGGATGCGTAACGGTTAATTTGTATGGTGTTTCTTCTTTTCCTTTGAAGTATCCAATGAATCCATGCGTATTTAACATGAAGTTTGTTCCAGCATTAATATTTGTTCCTGAAGGTGAGAAAATATCTTCGCTTTCACCAAAACCTGCACCACCTTCTGTATCAAATGAATCATTAACTAAGTATGTGATTTTTGATAGTTTTTTGGCATCGGAAATAGTATATGAATTTTCGTCAATTTTAGCTACTTTAAGTGTATTTCCTTTAGCATCAAATGCTTTTACATTTTCAATAAAGCGACCGTAATCGTCTTCAGAATAAGTACCAGGAACGGTTTTAGGAAAATGAAAAGTTACAGTTTCACTTGTAAAAGTTGGAGGTGTAACGGTAACCATTACTTTATCGTCTTTAACATTAATTAAATCGATTGTTACTGCTACATCATTTTGTTTAGCAGTTGTTTGAGTTGGGCTACAACTCCATAAAAATCCCACTAAAGAAAGGGAAAGAATTATTTTTTTCATTTTATCAAAATTGAATTAGATATAAGTAGAAAAAAAGAGATGTTTGTTACAAATTCTCTTTGGAAATTTTATTAATCAAATTAATGTCAATAAAAAAGCTCTTATTTTATTTAAGAGCTTTAGTTTTTAGTCGAATTTATTTTTGAAGTAATATTTACTATCTAAATCTTCATCTTCTAATTCGTTGTACTTTATGGGTTTTGGTTTAGGCTTACTTGCCGTTACTTTCTTTTTCCAAAGTTCAAAATTGTCTTTGGATAGTCGTTTGCGCATTAATTCGGTGACTTCGTTTTCAGTCACTCCAAATTCCTCTTTTAAAACTTCAAAAGGTTTTTTTTCCTCTTGAGCCATAGCAACAACTCTATCTAGTGTTTCGTTGTCGAATTCTGAAATTTTCTTCTTTTTCATTTGTTTAAACAAAATTTTTCATCGGTAACAAATGGAATCGCATTCTGATTGTTTGTTTTGCTTACGCAACTGTTTTTGTGGCGATTTCATCAGATGAATACTAATTCTAACTTTTTTATTGGTTTGTAATTCAATATTAATAAAAAAATAAATTCAAAAAATATGCCAATTGTTTTTTTAGGATTTTTTAAAATTATTAGAAAGTTGCTATGTGTTTTTAGAGAATATTTACAAAATTGTTCGAAACGTTAAATTTATTCTCGCATTTTTGGATTGAGTAGCTTTTGGGATTTGATGTTTATAATGAATTTGGCTACCTTCTTTCATTACTAATAAACTACCGTGGTTTAAATTAAGCGATAATTTTACGTTGTTATCTGAAATGTGTTTCAATTGAAATTTACGTTCTTCCCCAAAACTTACAGAGGCAATTATGGGATTTCTGCCCAATTCTTTTTCATTATCGGCATGCCAACCGTTGCTATCTTTTTCGTTTCGGTATAAATTAGCTAAAACGGTGGTGAAATTTTGTTCGGAAATTTTGTCTACTTTCTCTTTTATAAACATCATAGTAGGATTCCAAGCATGAGGTTGCATTGTTAAACCCGAATAGGAATACGGTTTGCCTTCGTTTCCAAAAAGACAAGTTAATCTGGGTTGGGCAATTTTCTTTCCAAAAATAGTGATATCGTCTTGTTGCCAAGGGGTTTCATTCATGAGTTTCTCAAATAACATATCCGCTTCTTCCTGATTGAAGAAATTGGGATAAAATTCAAAAACCGCATCTGGTAGTGGTAAAATTATTTTCTCTTTTGGGAATAAATCGAGCATAAAAAAAGCGATGATTAACATCGCTAATTTACTTTATTTTTTCTTGATTTGTATGTTCATGATTACAATTGCAGTAATTATTAACACAATTCCAATCCATTGAATTAATAAAACTTGTTCGTTCAATAAGAAATAAGCCATCATAACCGAAACCGGTAACTCAAGCGAAGAAACAATACTTCCTAATCCAATCCCAGTATGAGGAAATCCTGCGTTTAATAACATAGGAGGAATGATGGTTCCAAATAAAGCCAAAACAATTCCCCATTTGGTGAAAATTTCAAAGTTAAAAGGTGTTACTTGCGTGTATAAGCTGAAACCAAATACGATAACTGCTCCGCCTAACAACATATACAAACTTCTTTGAGCAGACGAAATGCCTAATGCGACTTTGTTTGCTGTAAACATAGTTGTAGTAAAAGAAGCAGCTGCTAATAATCCCCAGAATAATCCGTTTGACCAATCAATTGTTGGGTCGTTGAAATCTATTTTAAAGATGTTTATCGCTAAAGCTGTTCCAATTAAAACAATAATTACAGAAATTATTTTTTGAGCCGATGGTGCTTTTTTATCCAAAAACCATTCTAATAGAACGCCCATCCAAACGGTTTGCATTAATAATACAATTCCAATAGAAACCGGAATGTATTTTACCGCTAAATAATAGAAAACACTGGTCATTCCTAACGAAGTTCCAGCTAACATTAAGTGCATGATATTTTTTGGAGTAGCCTTTACAGCTGTGTTTTTGTTTTTGGTTCTTTGGAATAAATTGATAATTAAAATTCCAATAATTCCTAAAATAAATTGTGAAGACGTTACTTCGGCAGTTGTAAAATTTTCTTTGTATGCTAGTTTTACGAAAGTGGCTAACATTCCGTAACTCGTTGCTCCTAATGCTACAAGAAAAACTCCTTTTATGATATTGTTATTTGACATTTCCTAAATTTTTAAGGGGCGCAAAGATAGGGTAAAAAGAAAAAAGAGAATAGATAAAAGAAAAAAGATTTTTGATGGTTTAATTTTAGTAAGAATTTAACAACATACACTTAAATAAAAATCAAAAAAAAGAGTTATCATAATTTAACCCCATTTCTATGAAACACTTTTTACTATTGATTGCAGTTTGTTTTTTATGTTGTAATAATTCGGAAGTTGAAACTTTACCAGTTAAAGATTACAGTTCATTTCATAAAGAAGCAAATGAATTTTGTGCGGAAAATGAATATAACGAGGACTACTATTTTTTAGTTGATTTGAGTATTCATTCGGGTAAAAACCGATTTTTTATTTATGATTTTAAAACTAAGAAAGTATTGGATAAAAATTTGGCTACTCACGGAAGTTGCGACCAATTTGAAGAAAACCCAGATAAATGGAAAAAGGTAAAATTTGATCATCGAGTAGATAGTCATTGTTCCATGAAAGGAAAATATAAAATTGGCAATCGCGACTATAGTTCGTGGGGAATCAACGTAAAATATTGGCTTCATGGACTAGAATCAACTAATAAAAGCGCTGAAAAAAGGGTTGTGGTTTTACATTCTTGGAGTGCTGTTAAAAATAAAGAAGTATATCCAAAATACTCACCATTGAGTTGGGGTTGTCCTGCAGTTTCTGATGCATTTATGGAAAAATTAGACGTTCGTTTGCAACAATCGGAAAAACCAGTTTTGTTGTGGATTGTGGAATAAATAATTTTATTTGTAACAAAACAGGAAAAAGCCTACTAATTGCAAATAAATTACTACAATGAGAAATTTTTTGATTTTCCTTTCAGTCTTAGCTTTTCAATTTTCAGTTGCTCAAGAAGAAACATTTAAAGATAGTATTAAAACCACCGAATTAAATGAAGTTGTGGTGCAATCTAAAAAGAAAAGTATTGAACAAAAAGCCGACAGGACCATATTTGATTTTTCTGAACAAAGTCATTTGAATTCAGGCTCTGTGATGGAAGGATTAAAAAAACTACCCGGATTAATAGTTTCTGATGTGGCCGGAATGATGTATCAAGGAAAGCAATTAGAAGTGTTTATGGATGCCAGACCATTAAATATTTTTTCGAATGAACTTACTTCATATTTAGAAAGTATGCCTGCAAATTCAATTGAAAAAGTTGAAATTATTACGCAACCAGGTGCCGAATTTCCTGCAACTTCTGGTGGAGCAATTATAAATATTGTAACTTCAAAAAACGCTAAAAAATATCTTTCGGCAACGTATTCAAACGGATATAGTTATACAAAATACGACAAATCACGTCATCGATTTAATAATAGTTTATTAGTCAATGCTAAAAACAAATGGTTTGGTTGGCAAGTACAATTGGGGCAAAACTTTAACCAAGGTTATCAACGTACAAATTTTGAAAATGAAACAACTGTACTTTCTAAAAATACGACCGACAGAGAAAATCGTTTTTACTTTTTTAAAACCGGTTTAAAGTTCGATTTAAAAAAAGATAGATTTTTGGTCAATTACGATTTCACCACTTCAAATAATAATGCTTTAATTGATGCTAGTGGTTTTGGATTTGTAACCAGCGATAAAAGTAAAAACAAACTTAATAGAAATGATGTTGCTTTAAACTATCAGAAGCGATTTGATGATGCAACTAAAAAATTAGATTTTAGATTTAATGTAAATTCGGTTGACAATAATTTCGATTTGAATAATAGAGTTTCTGGAAATTCGGTCTTGGATAATGGTTATAATCAATTGTTTTATCAATTTAAAACCGATTACTCACAAGAGTTTTCATTTTTAGAGAAAACTAAATTTTCAACTGGAGTTTTAGCAGATAAATTAGAATTTGAAGCCCTAAATTTAGGTGTAACTAATTTAGATTATCAACGAACCACTTTAGCAGCTTATTCTGAATTTCAATCTACCTATAAAAAGTTTGATTTTATTTTAGGAGGAAGATTAGAGTCGTACTCTATTGAAGGAAATACAGATACTGATGAATTAATTCCGTTTAATCAAACCCGATTTTTCCCAAATGCAAGTATTCAATACAATATAATTCCACAAGTTTTTGTGAATGCAAATTATAACAAAAAGATTAGTTTGCCCAATACTTCTGCTTTAAATCCGAACAATACCAATTATCAAAATCCCAATGTTTCCTTTTTTGGAAATCCAAATTTAGAACCTACCATTTTTGATAATTATGAGTTTAAAATAAGTGCTTTTGAATATTTTTTTATTGGTTATTCTCGTAGCGATGCTAATAATCAGGTGATGAATAGAATAATTACTGATGGTGATGGAGCTGCAAGTATTTCAGAAAATATTCCACAAATAACTATTCATAATTTTAATTTTGGTTTACCAGTTCCTTACATGTTGTTTACCAAAGGATTAAAGGAAACGTTGAAATTTGATTTTAATCCAGATGAGATTAATTTTTTATACTTGTATGTTGGGCATCAAAAGCACATTTTGCCAGAGGTTAGTGGAAAAGGCTTGTGGTTTTTTAATGCTATGTCGCAAATTGTTTTACCAAGTAAAATTAAGTTTACAGCAACTTATAATACTTCATCAACGGGTGGAAATTATTTCTATTATGAAAACAGAGTTCCGTTTAGCCAACAATTTGATGTTACATTTGCTAAGAAATTTTTAGACAATAATTTGTCAGTTTCGGTTTATTGTAATGATGTTTTTAATACCAATAAACAAGGATTTAATGCTCTAGGAACTAATTTAATTTATGAAAGTCGAAATGATTCAAGAAGAGTAGGAATCACATTAAATTATAAAATTCCGACTAAAAATAAATTAGCAAAAGAAGAAGGTAATATTTTAAATAATGATAAAAAAGAAGATCAGCCAGCTATTGGTAATTAATTATTCAACATCTTCTGATAAATCTTTTAAATGAACTCTCAAAGCATTAACGGAAATACTGATTTCCCAAAACGAAATGCCTAACGAAATCAATAAACAAAGCAAACTAGCTCCAAAAAAGTAAATCCCAAGATTTTCTTGACTTACATAAAGTAATAACATAGCAAAAACCGATAAGAACAAACACATTACCCCAAAAAGTTGCATGTAACGAATTAATGTTAATCTTAAATTCAAATTTTTGATTTCTAGAAGAATGTTTTTGTTATGATTGTCGTCGTAGTTTTTCTTTAGGTTTCGAATGATTTGAGCGATTGTTAAAAATCGATTTGTGTAAGCTAAAAGAATCAACGAAGTCGCTGAGAATAATAAAGCCGGAGTTTCTATAGATAGTGTCATTGGATTTCCTAATTAAATTTTAGTTTTAAACATTCTAAAGGATTTATAAGAAGTAAAGATTAGTTGTTATTGATAAAACTAATAAGTACTTGTTTAATTTAATTTTAGTCTTTTTTCAATAATACTTATGCCATTAATGCAGAGACTTTCTAATTCTTTAATGTCATTTTCATTTGACAATTTTATGAGTAATCTAGCTTCGTTAAAATGGTTTTTAGCCTTATTTAATTCTGCTTTATTTGAAAGTTTATTATTTACAATTTCTACACTAGAATTGTATAACTCTTCAATCAATAAATTTGGATTGTCTTTATTGTATTTAAATGTGTTTCTTGCAATCTTTAACCTAAAATCCTTGTTATTTAATTTAAGCAAATTTTCAATTTCTGTATTGTAATTTATAGAATCTTCTTTCATAAAACCTTTATTGTATCCTTCGATTAGATTTGTAAAAGCCTCTATTTTAATTGGATTATCTAAAAGTTGAAAAATTGGGTCGCAAGGTAAATGGTCCTCAATAAAATAATCGCCTGTTGAAAGAAAATATTTTTTATTCACTTTATTGACAAAAACATTATCATTATTTAATGATGTTGTAGCCCAAAAGAGGTCACATAAAAACCATTTTTGATCAATATAAACAGCATTCCATGCATGATTTTCTCTTTCTAATTTGTCGTTTTCTTGGAAATTGAATGGCTTTACATATCCATCTATTTTTAGTGATTTTAAATTTAAAAGTTTACAATATTCATTGAAAATAAGTGTGTACTCTAAACAAAGACCTTTCTTTTTTTTAATTGTTTCTTCTAAATTTTGGGGTTCACCTCCGTTAAAAAATCTATCAGAGTCACCAGAGATATTGTAATATGTCCAGTTTAATAAAATTTCAAGTTGCTCTTGTTTATTATTTGAATTTTTTAGTGCAATTCCGGCTAATTCTTTTAAATTTTTAGCATTTATAATTTGACTTGAACTAAGGTTTAATTCATTTTTGCTCTCTTGTGAATAACCAAAAATGCTTAATAGAAATATAATTTTAACGAATATGTTTTTCATTCTTATTAATTGTAGTTTTTTATAATTGATTTATTTCTCAGCGATTTCTTTTATGGTTGCTAATCCTTTTGGAAAAGATTCTAAAAAGAAATTAGCATATTCATCTACGATGTCTAGTGTTACTAAAACTTTTGAAGTTGCTCCATTAGAAATTATTGTATAATTTTCTTGAGCGCCCGACCAAGCTTTTGTAGTTTCGTCTAAAGGTTGTTCTTCGAAATCTTTAATGTTACCAATATGAGTAAAATACATTTTTTCATTCGGAACTAAAGTTGAGATTTCACTGTACATTCCATTTCCGTTTGGATCTAAAAAATGAATCCTTTCGCCTTGTTTCCAAGAAGATTTTGCATATGAACCTTCGCAAAAAGCGGATGTCCATTTTTTGTAATTTTCTTCATTCCACATGGCGTTCCAAACTTTATCAGCAGGAGCGTTTATTTCGATTTCGAATGTTAGATTTTTCATCGTTCTCAGTTTGGTAATCAAAGTTAACAAAAAATCCTGACAGGTTTGGAAAACCTGTCAGGATTAGTTATAGATTTAAATTTATTTTTAGGCTTTCAGAATATTCTTTTTAGCAAAAGCATAACTAAAATAAATTATAGAAATTAAGGTAAAAACAATTCCGGTCATCATAAAAAATTCAAAAAATTGCATTAAAACGTTCGGTTCTTTAACATCGCCATCTGCAATAAAACCAATAGTGGTAATTACAAATGCAATAGTTAAAAGGGTTAAAATATTTTTTTTCATATTGGTGTGTTTAATACCTTGTTAACGATATAAAATTAACTTTAGTATGTTTTTTTGAAAATAATATTTCTGAAAATCATATTACTTCAAAGTCTCAAAACTTCTCTTAACAAAAGCAGTCAACTCTTCGCCTTTTAATAAACCTTGTGAAAGTTTCGCTAAATCTAAAGCTTGTTTTACTAAGTCTTTTTGTGCGTCTTCTTGACTGTTCAAAATAGTAGTGGCTAATTCTGAATTCGTGTTTACCACTAAATTATACATATCTGGGAAGTTGCCCATGCCAAACATGCCACCACCGCCAGACGCACTCATTTCTTTCATTCTACGCATGAATTCAGGTTGGGTAATGATAAATGGTGAAGCATTACTATCTAAATTCTCTAATTGAACCGTATAGTTTTCTTTTGGGACAACCGTTTCAATAGACGTTTTTAATTTCTCTTTTTCGTCATCTGATAATTTAGAAATCGTTTCTTCTTCTTTCTGAATTAATTTATCGATATGATCTGCATCCACACGAGCAAAAGTCAAATTCTCATTATCTGCTTCTAATTTTTGGATTAAATGCGATACAATTGGCGAATCTAATAATAACACTTGATAGCCTTTTTCTTTTGCGATATCAATGTAACTGTGTTGCGCATCTTTGTTTGAAGCATATAAAACAACTAACTTTCCGTTTTTGTCGGTTTGATTGTCTTTTAAGTTTTCTTTTAATTCTGCTAACGTGTAATATTTGTCTTCAGTTGTTGGATATAATACGAAATCGCCCGCTTTTTCATAAAATTTTGGTTCCGAAAGCATTCCGTATTCCAATACAATTTTAATATCGTTCCATTTTTGCTCAAAATCTTCACGGTTTTCGTTGAATAACGATTTTAATTTATCGGCAACTTTACGAGTGATGTAGTTCGAAATTTTCTTCACATTTCCATCCGCTTGTAAATACGAACGAGAAACATTTAACGGAATATCTGGTGAATCAATCACACCTTTTAACATCCCTAAAAACTCAGGTACAATTCCTTCTACATTATCGGTTACATAAACCTGATTTTGGTACAATTGAATTTTATCTTTTTGCAATTGCAAATCAGCACCCATTTTAGGGAAATATAAAATCCCTGTCAAATTGAACGGATAATCTACATTTAAGTGAATGTTGAATAATGGTTCTTCAAATTGCATTGGATACAATTCGTGATAGAATTTTTTATAATCTTCATCAGTTAGATCCACTGGTTGTTTTGTCCAAGCCGGATTTGGATTGTTGATGATGTTGTCAACCTCAATTTCTTCTGGTTTTACATCTTCTGCTGCGCCTTCTGGAACTGGAATTATTTCTTTACGAGTTCCAAATTTAATTGGCACTGGCATGAATTTATTATACTTGGTTAACAATTCACGAATTTTGTATTCTTCTAAAAATTCTAATGAATCTTCTGCAATGTGTAAGATGATTTCAGAACCTCTTTCGGTTTTGTCATGAGGTACTAAAGTAAATTCCGGACTTCCATCACATGTCCAATGTGCTGCCGGTTCGTCTTTGAATGATTTAGTGATGATTTCTACCTTTTCAGCTACCATGAATGCTGAGTAGAATCCTAATCCAAAATGACCAATAATTCCAGAATCTTTAGCCGAATCTTTATATTTTTCTAAGAATTCTTCTGCTCCAGAAAAAGCTACTTGATTGATGTATTTTTCTACTTCATCCGCAGTCATTCCTAAACCTTGATCAATGATGTGTAGTTTTTTACCTTCTTTGTCAATTTTAACCTCGATTATTGGATTGCCATATTCTACTTTAGCTTCGCCAATGCTAGTTAAATGTTTTAATTTTAAAGTAGCGTCTGTCGCATTCGATACTAATTCACGAAGAAAAATTTCGTGGTCACTGTACAAAAACTTTTTAATTAAGGGAAAGATGTTTTCTACTGAAACATTAATTTTTCCTGATGCCATATTTTAAAATTTTTAGTTAAACAATTGAATGGTTTTTATCATTCAAAATAAGTACCATTTTTGAATTTATGACAAATTGTCGGATATGAGAATTGGGTTTTAATTAACAGTTGACGGTAATATAAGGGTTAGCTTTGTAAGTATAATCTTTTGTAAAACAATTTATTATGAAAAATATAATTATTTTCGGTTTGTTTTTTTTAATGGTCTCATGTAAATCCAATCCAGTTACAAAATTAGACAATAAGACAGAGGTAGGCTTAAAAGGAAATTGGGAATTGACTTCAGTTTCTTATCCAAACTCGTCTTATATTAAAATTAATTCCTTTGGTATAGCGGATTCACAATGTTTTGAAACCAGTTCTTGGCGCTTCATTTCAAACAACAATCAGGGAGAAATGGCTTTGCGTAAAGCAGGTTGTCCGACGTTTTCAAGTGATATTACTTGGTATGTTAATCAGGAAGGAAATCTTGTTTTGAAATTTGTAGGTGCAGATGTGAAAGCTAAAACAGTAAAAGAAGGTTATGTATTAAAAGTAGCTAATTTGACAGAAAATGCTTTTCAGCTATTCGATACAGTTGATGTTGCAGGAAAAACCATCACTTTGGTTTATCAATTTAACAGAATAAAATAAAAAATAAAGAGTATGAAAAATAAGTATATCGTTTTGAGCTTGATTTTGGTTGTGTTGTTCTCTGGTACTTTTGTAAGTTGTGAAGCTACTAAAAACGCTAATAACACTCAGAAAGGGGCTGTAATTGGTGCTGGTTCAGGAGCTATTATTGGAGGAATTCTAGGAAATAATTTGGGTAAAGGAGGCAATACGGCTTTAGGAGCTGTAATTGGTGGCGTAGTTGGTGGAACCGTTGGAGGTTTAATAGGAAATAAAATGGATAAACAAGCTCGTGAAATTGAAACAGCTTTACCCGGAACTCAAGTGCAAAGAGTAGGAGAAGGAATTCATTTGGTTTTAGGAGAAAATTCCGTAAATTTTGAATTTAATAAAGCTACTTTAACCATTACAGCAAAACAAAATTTAGATAAATTAGTTCCAGTTTTTAAAGAGTATGCAGATACTGATATTAAAATTTATGGGTATACCGATAGTAAAGGTTCTGAAAGTTACAATTTAGATTTATCTACTCAACGAGCAGCAGCAGTAAAATCGTATCTTTCTGGAAAAGGATTGAGTTCAGGTCGATTTGCAGTAATTGGAATGGGAGAAGCAGAACCAATTGAAACTAATGATACCGATGCAGGTAGAAGTTTAAACCGAAGAGTTGAGTTTGCTATTTTAGCTAATGATAAAATGATTGACGATGCTAAAAAAGAAGCAGGGAAATAATATCAATTGATTTAAAATATAATTAAGCTACTCTTTTGAGTGGCTTTTTTTATTTGTAATTTTGAAAAAAAATCAGACATGCTTTCAGTTAGAGAAATTTCCTTTTCTTATATCGATAAAACCATTGTTAAAAAGGTTACGTTTAGTTTAACTAAAGGGAAAAATTTAGCTATTATTGGAGAAAGTGGTTGTGGAAAAAGCACTTTACTAAAATTGATTTATGGTTTGCATGACTTAGATGAAGGGCAGATTTTTTGGAATGATATTGAAGTTTTAGGACCCAAATTTCATTTGATTCCAGGTATGCCTTTTATGAAGTATTTGGCTCAAGATTTTGATTTAATGCCATTTATTACTGTTGCTGAAAACGTAGGAAAATATCTTTCTAATTTTTTCCCAGAAGATAAACAAGCACGTATTTCGGAATTATTAGAAATTGTAGAAATGACAGAATATGCCAATGTAAAAGCTAAGTTTTTAAGTGGCGGTCAAATGCAACGAGTTGCTATTGCTAGAGTTTTAGCTTTAGAACCGGAGGTTTTGTTGTTAGACGAACCTTTTAGTCACATCGATAATTTTAGAAAGAATAGCTTAAGGAGAAAACTTTTTGGCTATTTAAAAGAACAACAAATTACCTGTATTGTTGCCACTCATGATAGCACCGATGTTTTAGCTTTTGCCGATGAGGTTGCGATTATTAAAGATGGAGAAATTATAGAAAGTGGAATTCCAAAATTCATTTATGATTACCCAAAAAATCGATATGTAGCTTCTTTATTTGGAGATGTAAACGAAATTAAAATTGATGGAGAATTGAAATTTGTTTATCCACATCAATTGAAAGTTACCATAAATTCTGATTTTAAAGTAGAAGTTATAAATTCTTATTTTAGAGGAAGCCATTATTTGATTGAAGCGAAATTTGAAAATCAAACGGTTTTTTTCGAAAATGATGATTTGATTGAAAATGGAGAAGTTGTTTGTTTGAAAATAAAATAGCCCTTCAAATCTTTCAATTCAAAGGGCTAACTTCTTTATACTATGTTTTTTCTAATTCTTTAAATATTTTTCTAAGAATTGATCTTGTTCCCATAACAAATGTAAAATATTTTCTTTGGCAACATAACCGTGACTTTCTTTTGGTAAAATCACTAATCTTGCTGGTCCACCTAATCCTTTTAACGCTTGGAAATAACGTTCCGATTGAAGTGTAAAAGTTCCAGGGTTATTATCAGCTTCACCGTGAACTAACAATAATGGTGTTTTCATTTTTTCTGCATTCATAAATGGCGACATTCCGTTGTAAACTCCTGGAACATCCCAGTAATTACGTTGCTCACTTTGGAATCCGAAAGGAGTTAATGTTCTGTTGTAAGCTCCACTTCTGGCAATGCCACAAGCAAATAAATTCGAATGTGTTAATAAATTAGCAGTCATAAAAGCACCATACGAGTGACCTCCAATAGCTACTTTTTTACGATTTATATAGCCTAATTTGTCTACAGCATCAATGGCAGCTTCAGCATTAGCAACTAATTGTGGAATAAAGGTATCGTTAGGTTCAGTTGTTCCTTCACCAATAATTGGGAAAGCAGCATCATCTAAAACCGCATAACCTTTGGTTACCCAATATACAAACGAGCCATAGTTAGGGAATGTAAATTCGTTAGGGTTTTTATCACTTTGTCCAGCTGAGTTTTTGTCTTTGTATTCCGCTGGATAGGCCCAAATTAACAAAGGTAATTTCTCTTTTTTCGTTTTATCATAACCCACAGGTAAATACAAAGTTCCCGATAGCTCAACTCCATCTTTTCTCTTGTATTTGATAACTTCTTTATGAACGTTTTTAATACTTTCGAATGGGTTTTTGAAAGCGGTAATTGGTGTTAATTTGTTTTTCGATTTGATGTTTCTGAAATAGTAATTTGGATATTCATTTTTAGACTGAATCATCACTAAAACTTCTCCTTTTTTGAAATCTTCAATAGACATCAAGTCTTCTTTTTTGTCTTTCATGTTAGAAGTATACAATCTCGTTTTTTTCAAAGTAGAGAAATCGTATTCATCAATAAAAGGAAATTGTCCGTCTTTAGTATTTCCAGCACCAATTAAGTAGCCTTTGTTGTTTTCTATTGCAATTACATATCTTCCAAATTCGTTCTTTTTCATCTCGAAATTTCCAGGATCCGAGTAAATATCTTGCGAATTTCTATCTTCAATAATTTTTGGAGCAATAGCTAAATTTGAAGGGTTGAATAAATACGCTTTTGTGTTTCTTGTATCGTACCATGAATCCGCTACAATTGCAATGTTGTCATTCGCCCACATGATACCGCCATAACGTTGTTGTGTTTTGATTAAACTTGTTGGATTTGATGTAAAAGGAGCTTCCCATAAGAACACTTCGTCTCTGAAATCTACTTTTACAGCTTGGTCTCCACCATCTAAAGCTTCTACAAAATATAAAGTTGCTGCTTTGTCAGATCTCCATCCCATGCTTCTTTTTCCTTTTCTTACTGAAGAAAATCCTTTAGGCATGATTTCGGTTAACGGTACTTCATTTACCACTTTTACTTCATTTCCGTTGGCATCATAAACTGTAGTTTTTTGTGGAAAACGGCTCATTGGAACAATATAAGAATAAGGTTTTTGAATCGTAGTCAACATTAAATAATTACCATCTGGAGAAAAACTTTCACCCGCATAAATGTCAGCTGTTTTAAATAAAGTAGTATTTCCAGAAATAGAAACTTTATATAATTCAGATGTTACTAAAGCATCAAAATTAGCTTCGTCTGTTTTATTTTTTAATAAATCTTGATACGTTCTGTTTTGCGATTTAGATCCATCACTTAAAGAAACGGTTGGTCCTTTTGGTAAATCTTTACCGCTATTAATTAATGCTGGACGGTCTTTTGGAAGAACCTTTACTAATAACGTTTCGTTGTCTTTCATCCAGTTGAATGGACTTCCTAAATTGGCATTCAAATTATCAGCAGTTAATTTTTTGGCTGTTGCTGTTGCTACATCAATTACCCAAAGTTCAACTCCTTTATTAGTAGTATTTGTAAAAGCAATTTTCTTTTCGTTTGGCGACCAAGAAACATTGGTAATTCGAGCGTTTTCTGGTAAGCCTTTTACTTGAATTTCCGCTTTGTCTTTTATTTTTCTAACTTTTAGATTATTAATATAAGTAACCGTACTTGAAATATTGGTTACTGGATTAATTCTTAAGCCGCCTAATTTCATTTCTTCTTGATTTAAATCATCAAGTGTTTTGTAAGTGTTTCGGTAACTTAAAAGCATGTATTCTTTCTTAGTGTCCATACTTACTGATGGCGCTCTTTCGTAATCAGCTAAGGCTAAAATCTCAGGTGAGGGTTTTTGATAGGTTACATTTTCTTGTGCCGATGTACTTAAAAAAGTACCCAAAAATGCCAAAAATGTTAATAATCTTAATTTCATGTTTGTTGGTTTGAATATTAAGCTCTAAAATTAATTTTTTAGAATTTAGAAATTTTAAATTATATGTTAATTTTTTTTGTAACTTTATAATTCGTTTGTAAATAAAATAGTTCAAAATAAAATTTTAAAACATGGGAAAATTTGTAATTTCTACAAGAAAAAACGGTGAATTTCAATTTAGCTTAAAAGCTGGCAATGGTCAAGAAATTCTAGGTAGTGAAGGTTACACTACAAAAGTAGCTTGTTTAAATGGTGTAGAATCTGTGAAAAAAAATTCGCAAGATGATGCTCGTTTTGATCGTTTGGAATCTAAAAATGGAAAGTATTATTTCAATTTAAAAGCGACTAATGGTCAAATTATTGGAACTAGTGAAATGTATGAAAGTACCGCTTCTAGAGACAACGGAATTGCCTCTGTAGCAAAAAATGCTCCTGACGCAGAAACGGATGATCAAACAGCATAAAGTATAAAAAAAGTCCAACTTAAAAATAAGTTGGACTTTTTTTTATATGCTCAATAAATACGCTTAAAGTTTGTATTTTTGCAGGCTAAATTTAATTAAAGATGAAAATTATGTTTCATTCCAAAATATCAGGATTAGGCTATTACGTGCCTGAAAATATTGTTACCAATGATGATTTGGCCAAAAAAATGGACACCAATGATGAGTGGATTCAGGAAAGAACCGGGATTCAAGAACGACGCCACATCATAAGAGGAGAAGATACAACCACATCAATGGGTGTAAAAGCTGCTAAGATTGCCATTGAGCGTGCAGGGATAGCTAAAGAAGATATTGATTTTGTCATATTTGCAACCTTAAGTCCCGATTATTATTTTCCAGGACCAGGTGTTTTAGTCCAACGTGATTTAGGTTTAAGAACCGTTGGTGCTTTAGATGTTCGTAATCAATGTTCTGGGTTTGTGTATGCAATTTCAATTGCGGATCAATACATCAAAACCGGAATGTATAAAAACGTTTTAGTAATTGGTTCTGAATTGCATTCAACAGGGTTGGATATGACCACTCGCGGAAGAGGAGTTTCTGTGATTTTTGGAGATGGAGCAGGAGCAGCAGTACTTTCAAGAGAAGAAGATTTATCTAAAGGAATTTTGTCTACGCATTTACATTCAGAAGGGCAACATGCCGAAGAATTATCATTAATTGCGCCAGGAATGGGAAAACGTTGGGTAACTGATATCATTGCTGATAACGATCCAAATGACGAAAGTTATTATCCTTACATGAACGGACAATTTGTATTTAAAAATGCAGTAGTTCGTTTTAGCGAAGTCATTAATGAAGGATTACAAGCTAATAATTTACAAGTTTCGGATATTAATATGTTGGTGCCACATCAGGCGAATTTGAGAATTTCGCAATTCATTCAGCAGAAATTCCGTTTAACAGATGACCAAGTATTCAACAATATTCAAAAATATGGTAACACCACTGCAGCTTCCATTCCAATTGCTTTAACCGAAGCTTGGGAACAAGGTAAAATTAAATCAGGTGATTTAGTAGTTTTAGCTGCTTTTGGTTCTGGATTTACTTGGGGAAGTGTGATTATTAGATGGTAATACGCTGTATGCAATAAGCGGTAAGCTTTATGCTAAAAATGAATAAATAAAAAGCGTTCTGAAAATTTCAGAACGCTTTTTTACTTCTTTATTGAAAATTCCAAGTTGAATATTCAACATTATATTAAATAACGAATATTGAATTTTGAACAACGAATATTGAGTTTTTAGAACATTCCGCCACCACCACTAGTTTCATTGGCATCTCTTTGTTTTCTTGCTAAAGCACGGTTTTTACCGCCGCCAAAAATATAATTGAATCCTACATAAAATGTTTGGCTTTCCCAGTAAAATGCACCTTGTTGTCTGAATGGAATATTACCATCAAAAGCAAAGTTCATATTTTCAAAAACGTCGTTGTAACGAGCTGTGATGGTTCCTTTTCCTTTTAAAACATTGTAGGTTGCTCCAATATCCATTTTGTACATTTCCATTCTGTCATATTGTAATCCTCTGTCTTTTCCTCTGTACATTCCAAATAATTGGAAACGCAAATCTTTTGTAGCCGTAAAACTATTGTTAATTCTTGCGTTAAAAGTAGTTACATCTACTTCTGCATTTTCTAAAGCATTTGTGCTAGCATTTTGTACCGTTCCTTTAGCCGTTTTAAAATACACATCGGCACTTGCATTAACTGACCACCATTTTGTGAATTTTAAATTCCCAGAAGTTTCAATTCCAAATGCATCATTATTATCAAAGTTGTCATACGATAAAATGTTACGATTTGGATTGTTTGGATCGTTGTAAACAGTTCTTGATATTTCATCTGAAATACTTCTGTAGAAAACACCACTTGTTATTGAACCAATTTTTGTAGTTCTAGTATAATTCACTTCAAATGAATTAGTAAATTGTGGTACTAATCTAGGATTTCCTCTCGATTCCATTAAAGGGGTTGTCCATTCTCTAATTGGGCTAATTTGTCCAATACTTGGTCGGTCAACTCGTCTTGAATAATTGAAATTGAAAGAGTTTTTGTCGTTTGCTGTGTATGTTAAAAATGCAGATGGATAAGCTGTAAATAAATCATCCGAAATGTTTTGAGCATCATTAAAACTAGGATTTGTTTCGTTAATTGCGAAATCAGCATCTAAGTCAAAATATTCTAAGCGAACCCCAAGTTGACCGCTCCATTTTCCAATTTGCTTGCCAACATTAGCATAAGCCGAATAAATATTTCTACCAAATTCAAACGAATTATTAGCGCTTGTAAAACTCGGATTAATATCGTTAAAACGATTGCCCGAATTTTGAATTCTCGTTTCAACTCCCAATTCTAATTTTGTAGTTTCAGTTATTGGATTTACATAATCGGCATTAAACTGAAAATAATCTGTTGTTCCTTTTACTAAATTGGTTCTATCAAAATTAAAAGTTGGATTCGAAATTGTTTCATCGTATACTGTGTTTTCATCATTCTCCGTGTGCGAATAATTAAATTGAAGTTCTAAATTTTCATCTTTTTTATCGAAATCATGTTTGTAAACAACATCATAGGTTTGATTTTTGTTGTCGCCATTACTTCCAAAAAGTTGTGTGGTGTTGCTATTTGCAATAGGATCATCATAAACTACTGTCGTTAAACCTGTCCCAGAACCATAAGTAAAACTTTGGTTGGTGTAAGCGGATAATGTGTTTTTGTCGTTTATATAATAATCCATTCCTAACTTTAATAGATGCGAATTGTTTTTGTTTCTAAAATTAAAATCTTGACGATTTTCTTGAGTAGGTCTTTCGCTATCTACAAAACCATTATTGGCATTGATTCCGTGATTAAAACCATAATTGGTATAAAAATTCACTTTTCCTACACGGTAATTCATATTCAGAGCCGAGTTTGTTTTTGGAGTAATTCCAAAAGTAACTCCTGTATTTATAGAACCATTAAAACCATCTTGAGAATTTTTATGCAAAATAATATTAATAATTCCACTCATTCCTTCAGGATTGTATTTTGCCGAAGGATTCGTAATCAACTCAATTTGTTTAATTGATGCAGAAGGAATTTGTTGTAACAATTGCTCCACCGAAACATTCGAAGGTTTTCCATCTATAAGTACACGTACATTACTGTTTCCTCTCATGCTGATTTCTTTCGTTTGAGGGTCGATACTAACTGTTGGGATGTTATTCATAATTTCAGAAGCAGTAGTTCCTGAAGCAATTAAATCTTTTCCAACATTAATTACTTTTCTATCAATTTTCTGCACCATGTTAGAACGTTCAGCCACAACTTCTACGTCTTTTAATTCTGATACATCTTCTAAAATAGCGATTGTTCCTAAGTTTTGATTTGCATCTGCAGTTAAATCAATGTTTTTAACAACTATTGTATAGCCAATGAATTGAATTTCAATAGTATATTTTTGTAATGCTAATTTGTTGATGGCGAAATTTCCATCTTCTGTGGTTACACCTCCTGTAACAATCTTGTCATTATCTTTAAGAATAATGTTTACGTAAGGTAAAGGCTCATTTGTTTTTTTGTCAACTACTTTACCTTTAATGCTTCCCGAGTTTTGTGCAAATCCAAAGGCAATTGAGCACAAAAAACAGGTGATAATTAATTTAAGTTTCATTTGTTTGTTTTTAATTAAAATGATTGATGATTGTGGTTAATAGACTTCAACAATTGTTAATTGTTACAGTATTTTTAAAATATTTTTTTAATCGAAAAAAAACTAATCACTATTTACTAATCACTAACTACTATTTATTACCTTTGCACGTTCAAAAAAATAAGGTAAAATGACATTACATCACACATTAACTACACACATCCAAAAAGCGGTTCTTGAATTGTTCAATATTTCTATCGAAAAAGTTGAATTTCAGGCTACTAGGAAAGAGTTTGAAGGTGATATTACTATGGTAGTTTTTCCTTTGGTAAAAGCATTAAAAGGTAACCCAGTTGAGATTGGAAATCAGATTGGAAATTACTTAGTGGCGAACGTAAATGAAGTGGCTAAGTTCAATGTCGTTGGAGGATTTTTAAATATCGTGATTTCGGATGCTTTTTATGTGGAATTTTTCAATACTATTAAGAACAACGAAACCTTTGGTTTTATAGCTCCAAAAGAAGGCGAGAAGGCAGTTATGGTGGAGTATTCTTCACCAAATACTAATAAACCGTTGCATTTAGGTCACATCAGAAACAATTTATTGGGTTATTCAGTTGCCGAAATCATTAAAGCTTCTGGAAAAAAAGTATATAAAACACAAATCATCAACGATAGAGGAATTCATATCTGTAAATCGATGTTGGCTTGGCAGAAATTCGGAAACGGACAAACGCCAGAATCAACAGGATTGAAAGGTGATAAATTGGTTGGGAATTTCTACGTTGAATTCGACAAACAATACAAAAAAGAAATTTCAGAATTAATTGCTCAAGGTAAAACTGAAGACGAAGCAAAAAAACTAGCACCATCCATTTTGGAAGCACAACAAATGCTTTTAGATTGGGAAAATGGAAAACCAGAAGTTATCGAACTTTGGAAAACCATGAACCAATGGGTGTATGATGGATTTGAGCAAACGTATAAAAATTTAGGTGTTAATTTCAATATTCCTAATTATTATGAATCGAATACGTATTTACTTGGGAAAGAAGTAGTGCAATTTGGTTTAGAAAAAGGCATTTTCGAGAAAGACCCAGATGGTTCCGTTTGGATTGATTTAACGGCGGATGGTTTAGATAGAAAAATCGTGCTTCGTTCAGACGGAACTGCGGTTTACATG
The DNA here is from genome assembly GCF_038289885.1 of Flavobacterium helocola. Classification (NCBI taxonomy): domain Bacteria; kingdom Pseudomonadati; phylum Bacteroidota; class Flavobacteriia; order Flavobacteriales; family Flavobacteriaceae; genus Flavobacterium; species Flavobacterium helocola. The sequence continues at coordinate 204,970 of NZ_JBBYHT010000003.1, forward strand.
ACGCAAGATATTGGAACAGCTATTCAACGTGTGAAAGATTTTTCAGATGTTGGAGGAATGGTGTACACTGTAGGAAACGAGCAAGATTATCACTTTAAAGTGTTATTCTTAATCTTGAAAAAATTAGGATTTGATTGGGCGGATAGCTTATATCATTTATCTTACGGAATGGTGGAATTACCTTCTGGGAAAATGAAATCACGTGAAGGAACAGTTGTAGATGCTGATGATTTAATGGCAGAAATGACTACGACAGCACAAACTATTTCGGAAGAATTAGGAAAATTAGACGGTTACTCTGAAGATGAAAAAGCGGTTTTGTTTAAAACTATCGGTTTAGGAGCGTTGAAATATTATATGTTGAAGGTGGATCCTAAAAAACAAATGATGTTCAACCCAGAAGAATCAGTTGATTTCGCAGGAAATACTGGACCATTTATTCAATATACTTACGCTCGTATTCAGTCAATTTTGAGAAAAGCAGATTTTGATACTTCAATTTCCATTTCGGGATTAGAATTACATGAAAAAGAAAAAGAATTAATCAAGCAAGTGCAATTGTTTCCTGAAGTAATTCAAAATGCGGCAGAGAATCATAGTCCGGCTTTGATTGCAAATTATACGTATGATTTGGTAAAAGAATTCAATTCGTTCTACCAACAGGTTTCGATTTTAGGAGAAGAAAATCACGATAAAAAAGTGTTTAGAGTACAATTGTCAAAATCAGTTGGAAACACTATAAAAAATGCATTTCAGTTATTAGGAATTGAAGTTCCGGAGCGAATGTAAAAACATTTCAACATTCAAAATTCCATGTTGAATATTCTTTGTTTAAATATCGAACAACGAACTTGGAACAACGAATTTTGAAATAGTAAATCAGTTATAAGAGATAAAATTAAGTGAATACATCAAAATATTTTTTTCAAACTTTAATCGTGGTAATTGTTTCTGGATTGTCTTTTTTGGCATTCAAAACGTTTTTACCTAAAAAGTTATTTACCGAAAGTACTTTCAGTTCTAAAAATGTAGTTGTTGATAGTTTGCTTTTGGAAGCTATTGCTGAAGATGAAGGAGCAACCGTTGACGATTCAATGGCAAAAACCGTTATCGATTACAAAGTGGTAAACGGAATTCAATTTCCGCCAGAAACATTCGAAGAATATACCGGAAATCAGTATTTAGCAACATTTTTCGAAAAGCTTTTCCAACTAGAAACCAAAAAAGAAGGTAATGTTCGCATCGCTTATTTTGGTGATTCGATGACGGATGGTGATCTAATTGTAAAAGATTTTAGAACGTATTTGCAAGAAAAATTTGGAGGTCAAGGTGTTGGATTTGTTAACATTACTTCTGAATCGGCGAGTTCTCGTAGTTCAATTACTCACGAATTTTCTGGAAACTGGAAAACCCAATCGTATTTAAAAGTAAAGCGTCCATCCAATCCATTTGGTGTAAACGGACATGTGTTTTATGCGAATGATACTGCAAATGTAGCTTGGGTAAAATATAAAGCAAATAAAACAAGATTTGCTTCAGACTTACCTCGCCCAACCTTATTTTATGGAAGTTCGTCGAATAAAGAAGGAAAAGTATTTTATATGTCGGGTGCTGATACTATTGTAAAGAAATTGACACCTAATAAAGCGGTTAATACATTAGCTTTATCGGAAGGAAATTTAAAAAGTATCAAAGTGAATTTCAAAAAAGCCGATTCTATTCCAATTTACGGATTCAATTTTGATGATGGCAAAGGTGTTCACGTGGATAATTTCTCGAATAGAGGAAATTCTGGTTTGCCAATTGGAAGTTTTGATGTAGCTACGATGCGAGCGTTCCATTCGAAATTGGATTACGATTTAATCGTGTTGCAATATGGTGCTAATGTCTTGAACTATGGTTCGTTAAACTACGGATGGTACGAAAAACGAATGGCAAAAGTAGTAGCGCATTTGAAAGAATGTTTTCCAGGAGTGTCTATTTTGATTGTTTCAACTGCTGATAAATCTACCAAATACGATTTAGAAATGAAAACCGATTCTGCTGTTGTTCCCTTGAATACGGCACAAAAGCGATATGCAATTAAATCGGAATCGAGTTTTGTCAATATGTACACTTTAATGGGTGGCGATGGTTCTATGATTCAATGGGTAGAACAAGAGCCAGCCAGAGCTAATAAAGATTACACACACTTTAATCACAGAGGAGCCAAAGAAGCCGCAAATTTGATTTTTACGCAATTAAATCAAGGCTATGAAATGTATAAAGATTTGAGAAAGAAGCGTAAAAAACCAGCTGCTCCAGTGAAAAAAGATAGTGTCATCATTAATAAAGATTCCGTTTATGAAGAATAAATTTTTGATGCTTTTGTTGGGATTTTCTTTTGTTGGATTTTCTCAAGACACTTTATTAGTGCCAATGGACTCGGTTTATGTAGATATTCCCGTTGTTGATTCTATCGAAGTTACTTTCACAGGAAACGACATTCACAATCCGAATGCACTTTTGACGTTTTATGAAAAAATGTACCAATTAGAGCAAAGCAAATCGGGTAAAATTAATATTGTTCATATTGGCGATTCACATATTCAAGCGGATTTATTTACGGCTAAAATTCGTACCCAATTTCAAAAAGTATATGGGAATGGCGGTTTTGGATTTACGTTTCCATATAGCGTAGCTAAGACAAATAATAGCGCTCCGATTCGTTATTCTGCTTCAGGAAATTTTCAAAGTTTTCGAAATTTATATGCCGATGCTAATCGTCCGGTTGGCTTGAGTGGTTTTTCTATGGAAACGACTTCAAAAGATTTTGCGATTCAATTGAATGTAAAAGATGCGCAATATAATTTCACGAAATTGAAAGTGATTACACCTCAAAATGTAAATTTATTTGATGTTTCGGTTTCTAATAAAAGTATTGTAATTGAAAGAAAAGTTCCGAAAAAAATCACCCATAAAGTAAAACCAGGTGAAGTTTTAGGAGGAATTGCCGATAAATACAATGTTTCTTTAAAAGCCTTGAAAAAAGCAAACGGTTTAAAAAGTGATATGATTCGCGATGGAAAAGTTTTGACGATTCCAACTAAAGGAACACAATCGAAAAGTACCACAAAAACAGAATATATTCCAATTGAATTACAACCTTCACTATTTTCAAATGATTACATTTCGGAAACGCCTTTAGATAAAATTGCGATTGTTCCGAATCAAGAAATTGATGATTTTGCTTTAAATGGATTGGTTTTGGAAAATGATAATTCGGGTGTCATCTATCACAGTATTGGAGTGAATGGTGCGAAAGCGTCTGATTACAATAAATTCAGATTATTCAATGAGCAATTGCCAGCTTTAAATCCTGATTTAGTAATTATTTCTTTAGGAACAAATGAAAGTTTCGATAAACAGTCGGGCGAACAATATTTTGCGAATTTGAGTCAAATGATTCAAGGAATTAAAGATAAAAACCCGCAAGCTTGTGTTTTGGTGATGACTTCACCGCCTTCGGTTTTGCATAGAAAATATAAAAATACCTTTATTGAAAAATATGCCGAATTCATTGAAGACAATGCGCATGTGAAAAATTATGCCGTTTGGGATTTACTTCAAGTTTTTGGTGGAAACAAATCCATTCAACGCAATGCAGCAAAAGGTTACATGGCAAGAGATAAGGTGCATTATTCAAAAGCAGGATATGAAAAACAAGGCGATTTGTTTTTTGAAGCCTTTTTACAATCATACGAATTATTTAAATCGACAAAGCAGTAGTGAAAGCACTTTTTAGCATACAAAATTGGTTTCTTGAAAATGTAGGGAATATCGATTTAGAGACCATTAAAAACTGGTTTTTATTCAATCCAAAACAACCGCTTTTATTTAATAGCGCTATTTTTTTAGGATTCTTTTTAGTTTTCTATATTATTTACATTTTATCTAGAAAAACTCATTATTTCCGCATTACTTATGTGGTGTTGTTTTCTTTGTTTTTCTATTATAAATCAAGTGGAATCTATTTTGGATTGTTGATTTTTTCATCGGTTGTTGATTATGTTTTATCGCGATTAATCTATGAAGAAGCCAAACAAGGTTATCGTAAATTTTATATGATATTAAGTTTATTGATTAACCTAGGGATGTTGGCTTATTTTAAATATACCAATTTCTTCATTGACAATTACAATTCTCTTTTCGACGGAACTATGAAGTTTGAAGACATTATTCTTCCAGTCGGAATTTCATTTTACACTTTCCAAACCTTAAGTTACACCATCGATGTTTACCGTAGAGAATTAGAGCCAACGAAAAGCTTCATGGATTTCTTGTTCTTCGTTTCGTTTTTCCCGCAATTAGTAGCAGGGCCAATTGTAAGAGCAAGTGATTTCATTCCGCAAATTTATGAGAAATTAAAGTTAACGAAAGAAGATTTCAATCGTGCTCTATTCTTGATTATTGGCGGATTAATCAAAAAAGCAGTTATTTCAGATTACATTTCAAGCAACTTTGTTGATCGCGTTTTTGATGCACCGAATAGTTACACTGCATTCGAAAATTTAATGGCTTCTTATGGTTATGCTATTCAAATTTATTGTGACTTTTCTGGATATTCTGATATTGCCATTGGACTAGCTTTATTGATGGGATTCTGGTTGCCTGATAACTTTAGAACGCCATATCAATCAGGTTCTATCACCGAATTTTGGAGAAGATGGCATATTTCGCTTTCGACTTGGTTACGAGATTATTTGTACATTACTTTAGGTGGAAACAGAAAAGGAAAAATCAGAACCTATTTCAACTTATTCATGACGATGCTATTAGGTGGTTTGTGGCACGGCGCTTCATGGAAATTTGTTGTTTGGGGCGTTTTACACGGATTAGCTTTAGTAGTAGAGAAATTCTTTGGTCAGTTTATTAAGTTGCCAAAAAATATATTCGTTAGAACTATCCAAGTTATTTTAACGTTCCACTTTGTCGTGTTTTGTTGGTTGTTTTTTAGAGCGAAAGACTTTGCAACGGCATTTCAAATTGCAGATAATATTACCAAATTAACTTTCGATTTAAATCAATGGCAAACCATTATTTTAGGATATAAAAATGTCTTTTTATTGATTGCAATTGGTGTGGTATGGCATTTTGTTCCAGTAAAAACTTTAGCTGGTATGCAAAAAACATTTTCAACTCTACCATTAGTGGCAAAAGCTGTTTTATTAGGCTTGATTTATTGGGTGGTTTATGCAACGGCTTCTGCTGGTGCACAGCCTTTTATTTATTTTCAGTTTTAAGTAACTTTTGTTACCAATTTGCTTTCGTACGAATTGTAACTTTGTTTTTTTAAAACGAGATGAATAAAAGAGAAATTATAATTACGTTTATTGGAGTTGTAATAGGATTAATTTCAGGTTATGCTTATTACCATTATGTTGGATGTGTTTCAGGAACGTGTTCTATTACTTCAAAACCAATAAATAGTACTTTGTATGGTGGTGTATTAGGAGGATTACTATTTAACATGATTAGTGATTTCTTCAAAAAGAAACAATCCTAATTACTTGTGTAACAAATGTTACCAAATGTTTTTAAAGTTTGTATATATTTGTTGAATGAAATTTTTAGTTCACATACTTTGTTTTTACTTATTGCTTCTGGTGACGTTGCCATCAGTTAGAGCAATGAAAATGCTTGCGAGTGAAAATTGTGAACAAACTTGTAATAAATCAGGCTCAGAATCTTCGGGTTGTGAGAAAGGAAAAATTATCATGAGTTTGAATTTTAGTCCGGTTCAATTTGTAGCCGAATTAGATTTTAAAACCGAAATAACTTTTCCAGAATTCAAAATAGAAAAAGAACAATCGAACTACGAGAAAATCTTTATTTCTAAATACCAACATTCCATTTGGCATCCGCCAAAGTTTTCCATTTCTTAACTTAAAAAAAGTTGGTTTTCATGTTTGTGTTTTTACACAAGCTTAACTTATAATGGAATAAAATGAAAAATATTTTAATCGTGTTTTTGTTGGCTTTTTTTCAGTCAACAACAGCACAAAGCACCTTCAAATATGATGTGGTGTTAACTCCGGTCTCCGTTTCAGGACTACCAGGATTGCATTCTTATGCTTTTGCGCAACATAATGGAAAATGGTTAATCATTGGCGGAAGAAAAGACGGTTTACACGCACGTCAGCCTTTTAATGCTTTTCCAGGAGCTCAAAATAATACGGATATTTATGTGGTTGATATTGCAACGCAGCAATCTTGGTCGGCTTCCGTGAATTCGCTTCCAACAGGAATTAAAGAACAATTGCAATCGACCAACATGAACTTTTATCAAGATGGTGATGCTTTGTTTATTATTGGAGGATATGCTTATTCAACAACAGCAGCCGATCATAAAACGTTCAATAATTTGACTTCGGTTGACGTGTCTAATTTGATAAATGCTATCATTGCAGGTACTCCAATAACATCCTATTTCAAACAAATATCAAATGATGTTTTTGCGATTACTGGCGGACAATTGGCAAAAATTGGTACTACGTTTTATTTGGTAGGCGGACATCGTTTTGACGGAAGATACAATCCGATGAACAATCCAACGTTTACCCAAACGTATTCAAATGCTATCCGAAAATTTACAATTGATAATTCGGGAGCAAGTTTGAGTTATGCTAATTATGAAGAAGTTGTAGATGCCGTTCATTTGCACCGTCGGGATTATAATTTATTACCTCAAGTTTTTCCTGATGGTGAATTAGGGTATACGATTTCCTCAGGCGTATTTCAAATTGCGGTGGATTTACCTTTTTTATATCCAGTTGATATAAAAGCAGGAGGTTATTTTCCTCAAACGCAATTCAATCAATATTTGAGCAATTATCACAGTGGGAAGGCTTGCTTGTATGATGCTACCAATAACAGAATGCACAATTTGTTTTTTGGAGGAATGAGTCAGTATTACTATTCTAATGGCACCTTATTACAAGACGATACGGTTCCTTTTGTTAAAACAATTAGTAGAACTACTCGAACAGCTTCTGGAGATTTATATGAATACCAATTGCCTGTTGAAATGCCAAATTTAAAAGGTGCTGGAGCCGAATTTATTCCGAATGAGAATTTACCACATTATTCAAATGAAGTAATTCAATTATCGAATATTACTGCGGACGAATTCGTAATTGGACATTTATTTGGAGGAATTCAAAGTTCTTCTCCTTCAGCATTTACAGATAATCAAACCAATTTAACGAGTGCCGATCCAACGGTTTATGAAGTTAAATTAGTAAAAAATCCGTTATTGAGCACACCTCAAATTGATGGTAAAAATCCGTTTTCATTTACGGTTTCGCCTAATCCAACATCAAATGATACGGTTAGAATTCAATTTGATATGGCCTATTCTGCTAAAGTCAATTATATAATATCGACATTAGATGGTAAAATAGCAGAAGAAGGAGAAATCGAAGATGTAAGTGCAGGAATAAATAGTATGAATTTTAGTTTAGCATCAGCCAAATCAGAATTTGTGATTATAACTTTTATTTTTGATGACAAATTTTATGTGTCTCAAAAAGTAATAAAAAAGTAATAACTGTTAAATTAATAAAAAATTAAGAGTACTATTTCTAAAATTATATATATTTGTAATAGTACAATACAAACAAAAAAAATAAATAACAATTTAAAAATACAAAAAATGAAAAAATTAGTTTCAATTATGGCAGTAGCTGCTTTTATGTTTTCAATGAATGTTAATGCTCAAGAGCCAAAACAAAAAGCAAAAAAAGAAACAGCTAAAACTGAAAAATCTTGTTCAACTGCTGACAAAAAATCTTGTGGTTCAGAAGCTAAATCAGGTGGATGTTGTTCATCTAAAAAAGCTGCTGAGAAAAAAGCTGAATAGTTTTACACTCATATTTATAAAGACGCCTCGATTTTATCGGGGCGTTTTTTTATGTAACAAATGTTGCTGAGTAGGTTTTTTAAAAGACATAATTTTGAGAAACAATTCATTGAGAAATTGATGATTGTTTTTAGTTTTATTGGTTAGTAAAAGAGCATCTGAAGAGGTGCTCTTTTCATTTGTAACAATTGTCACAGGGTTATGTAACTCTTGTTACCGACTACCTTTTTTTACGAATGTACATTTGTAACATAAAATAAGAATAAACTATACTATGAAAAAAGTCAATTTATTAATCGTATTAGGAATGGTAACTGGTGCTGCTTTTGCACAAGATACTTTGACGATTTCAAAAAATGATTTGTTACAAAAAGTCACTGAAAATAACCTACAAATCAAAGTGGCAGAAAAATCATTTCAATCGGCTAAAGCGGATTATCGTCAATCGAATGCACTCTTTTTGCCCAACATTAATGTGTCGCACACAGGAATTTCGACAACTAATCCTTTAATGGCTTTTGGTTCGAAATTAAATCAGGAGATTTTAACTGCTTCCGATTTTAATCCAGCGTTGTTGAATGACCCAGAAGTAACTCAAAACTTCGCCACTAAAATTGAAGTACAGCAACCTCTTTTTAATTTAGATGGTTTATATGGAAGACAAGCCGCTAAAGCCAAAATGGACGCTTTTCAATTACAAACGGAACGAACTAAGGAATATTTAGAATTGGAAGTTTCAAAAGCCTACATGCAATTGCAATTGGCTTATAAAGCAGTGAAAGTTTTAGAAAAAGCCAATGCAACCGCACAGGGCAATTTAAAAATGGTTGAAAACTACTTCAAAAACGGAATGTTGCAAAAAACCGATTTGTTAAACGTGCAAGTTCGTGTGAATGAAATTACGAATCAATTACAATATGCCAAATCAAATGTGCAAAACGCATCCGATTATTTAGCATTTTTATTGAACGAAGATATGGCTGGAAAAACCTACAAGCCAGCAGAAGCTTTAGATAATTCAATTGCAATCGAAAGTATGAATACCACAATTTCTGATTCCAGAAAAGATATTCAAGCGATGCAAAAATCGTCTGAAGCGTACAAAAAAATGTTTCAATCATCCAAATTTGGATTCTTACCAAGATTAAACGCTTTTGGAAGTTATGAATTATACGATCAAAATATTTTCGGAACTTCAGCTAAAGGCTATTTAGTAGGTGCGCAATTATCATGGAATATTTTTGACGGATTCAAAACCATTGGAAAAACTCAAAAAGCAAAAGCTGATTTTGAAAAAGCCGAAATTGAAACCGAACAATACAAAAAGCAAAGTCAGTTAGAATTGAGTAAAACCAATCGTCAATTGGTAGATGCAGAAAACAAAGTGAATTTGTCCAAATTAGCTTTTGAACAATCACAAGAAGCTTTTAGAATTCGCCAAAATAGATTCACACAAGGATTAGAAAAAACAACTGATTTATTAATGGCTGAAACGCAAATGGCCCAAAAAGAATTAGAGCATTTGCAAGCCGTTTTCGAATATAACTTTACCAAACAATACTTACAATTTTTAACGAAATAATACTATGAAAAAGATAATAACTATAATCACTTTGTCTTCATTAATCTTAACATCTTGTGGAAGTGATAAAAAAGAAAATGTAGCTGATTTACCAGCAATTCCTGTAAAAGTAGCTGGAGATTCTGAAAACTCCAATAGTCCGTATGTAACAGCAAGTGGAAAAATCGAATCGGAAAACAGTGCGAATTTAAGCACCAGAATGATGGGTTATGTAACCAAAGTGAATGTAAAAGTGGGACAAAATGTTTCGGCTGGACAACTTTTGGTAAGCATCAATAATACCGATTTACAAGCTAAAAAAGCACAAGTTGACGCATCCATCACACAAGTAACAGCAGCTTATAACAATGCTAAAAAAGATTATGATCGTTTTGTGAATTTGTTTGCACAACAATCGGCTTCGCAAAAAGAATTAGACGATATGACAGCACGCTACGAAATGGCAAAAGCAGGTTTAGAAGCAGCCAAACAAATGCGAAATGAAGTGATGGCGCAGTTTTCTTATTCGAATATTACAGCTCCATTTTCAGGAACGGTAACCAATACTTTCGTAAAAGAAGGCGATATGGCCAATCCGGGAATGCCTTTAGTAAGTATAGAAGGTGCTTCAAGATTACAAGTAACGGCAATGGTTTCGGAAAGCGATATTTCCAATGTTAAAAACGGAATGCCAGTAAAAATCAATGTAAAATCAATAAATAAAGAAGTCGCTGGAAAAGTTTCGGAAGTGAGTTTATCTGCAAAAAATACGGGTGGACAATATTTAGTGAAAGTAACTTTAGACAAAATGGATAAAGAAATTTTATCTGGAATGTTTGTCAACGTTCAATTTCCAACCGCTAAAAAAGAAACAACTATAGCAAAATCTGATATAGTAATGGTTCCAGAAACTGCTTTAGTAAAACAAGGTCAATTGACAGGGATTTACACTGTAGGAAGCGGCAATGTCGCAATTTTAAGATGGTTACGAATTGGAAAAACATTTGGTAATCAAGTAGAAGTTTTATCAGGATTATCAGCAGACGAACAATATATCGTTTCAGCTGAAGGAAAATTATTCAATGGAGCAAAGGTTAGTATTCAGTAAGCCCCTCCCAACCTTCCCAAAAGGGAGGAGACAATGCGCATACTAAGTTTGAGTTGAATAACTCATAGTAAAATAATGTTTAATTTAATTTCATCCCAACAATTGCCCCCTTTGGGGGTTAGGGGGCCAATATCATGCAAGAAGGTATATCAGGTAAAATAGCCAATTTTTTCATCAACTCAAAACTAACCATTTTATTGATGGTAGCGTTGATGATAATTGGTACATACAGTTCGTTCTTAATTCCAAGAGAAGAAGAACCACAAATTAATGTTCCTATGGCCGACGTAATGGTGGGTTATCCAGGAGCAAGTCCGAGCGAAGTTGAAAGTAGAGTGATTAAACCGCTTGAAAAAGTAATTTCGAACATCAAAGGAGTAGAGCACATTCATAGTATGGCAATGAACGGTCAGGCAATGATGGTCGTGCAATTTTATGTGGGTGAAAACAGCGAAGATTCGTATGTAAAATTATACGACGAATTGATGAAACACCAAAATATGTTTCCACAAGGTGTTTATCAACCGATGGTAAAAACACGTTCTATTGACGATGTTCCGATGTTAGGCTTAACGCTTTGGAGCGAAAAATATGATGATTTTCAATTGCGTCAAATAGCAGAAGAAGTTACTTCGGAAGTTGAAAAAGTAAAAGACGTTGCTATTACGAAAGAAATTGGTGGAAGAACCCGCGAGCTAAAAGTAGTTTTAGACAAAGATAAAATGGGCGAAAATGGTGTAGATGCATTGAGCATTATGCAAATGATTCAAGCCAATAACGGAAGTTCGCAATCAGGAAGTTTTGTACAAAATGACACCGAATATTTAGTCACAACGGGTAAATTTTTAGCCACTTCGGAAGATGTAGAAAACTTGGTCGTTGGCGTAAATAATAATATGCCCGTTTATCTAAAACAAGTAGCATCCATTCAAGACGGACCACAAACACCAAAGAATTATGTTTCTTTTGGGTACGGAAAAGCGAATGAAAAATTCTCAAAACACAATTCGGAATATCCAGCTGTAACCATTTCGATTGCAAAAGTTAAAGGTGCGGATGCGATGAAAATTTCAGAGAAAATTCTGGAACGAGTAGAAGCTTTAAAGAAAAATTTAATTCCAGCCGATGTACACGTTGAAGTTTCTAGAAACTATGGAGAAACAGCATCGCACAAAGTAGGAGAGTTGTTATTGCATTTGGGAGTTGCGATTATTGCAGTAACTGTTTTAGTAATGCTAGCCATGGGTTGGAGAGGTGGATTAGTGGTGTTTTTCTCGGTTCCGTTAACCTTTGCATTGACTTTATTTAGTTATTATTTATTAGGGTATACGTTAAATAGAATTACGCTTTTTGCTTTAGTTTTTGTGGTAGGAATTGTAGTAGACGACAGTATTATTATTGCCGAAAACATGCACCGACATTTCAAAATGAAGCGACTGCCGTTCAAACAAGCGGCTATTTATGCGATTAACGAAGTAGGAAACCCAACCATTCTAGCGACTTTTACCGTTATTGCAGCAATCCTTCCAATGGCTTTCGTATCAGGAATGATGGGGCCTTACATGAGTCCGATGCCAATTGGCGCTTCGATTGCGATGATATTATCGTTGTTTGTGGCTTTGACTGTTACACCATATTTGGGATACCATTTATTACACGAAAAAGACGAGCAAGAACATAAAGAAGAACAAGGGTTAGAAACCTCATGGATTTATAGAATTTACAAAAAAATTGAAGAACCACTTTTAGACAATTCTAAAAAACGTAATCTAATGTTTTTGATTACTGGCGTTTTGTTAATTGGTTCGGTTTTGATGTTTTTTACGAAATCAGTTGCGGTTAAAATGTTGCCTTTTGATAATAAAAACGAATTCCAAGTCGTAATCGATATGCCAGAAGGATCTACGTTAGAACGAACTGCAGCGGTTACCAAAGAAATTGCGCAATATCTTTCAACTGTTCCAGAAGTGGTGGATTATCAGAATTATGTAGGTGCATCGGCTCCAATTACATTTAATGGTTTAGTGCGTCATTACGATATGCGCGGTGGAAGCAATATGGCGGATATTCAGGTAAATTTACTACACAAAGAAGATAGAGATTTACAAAGTCATGATATCGCAAAAGTTGTTCGTCCTGAAGTGCAAAAAATTGCAAAAAAATACGGTGCGAATGTAAAAATCGTTGAAGTTCCGCCAGGTCCACCAGTTTTATCAACTTTAGTAGCTGAGGTTTACGGACCAAATTATGAAGACCAAATCAAAGTTGCGAACCAAGTTAAAACCATTTTGGAAACCACTTCAGATGTAGTGGATACCGATTGGATGGTAGAAGCACCTCAAGTAGAATACAAATTAGAAGTTGACAGAGAAAAAGCCATGTTAAATGGAATTGCTCCACAGCAAGTAGTTGGTAACTTAACGTATTTGTTGAGAGAAATGCCAGTTTCTAATTTATACGATGAGCGTTCGAATAATCCTGTTGGCATTACACTTTCATTAGAAGACAAAGACAAAACTTCGATGCAAGATATTCAAAACTTGAAAATAAAAGGCAATCGTGGCAATGTAGTTCCTGTGAGTGATTTGGTAAAAGTTACTACGGATACTTTACAAAATACGATTTACAGAAAAGATCAAAAACGAGTGGTATATGTTTTAGCTGATATGGCGGGAGCATTAGAAAGTCCGGTGTATGCGATTTTGGGAATGAATGAGAAGTTAGCAAAAATAAATGTGCCAAAAGGATATAAAGTAAACGAATTGTACATGGATACTCCATCTGATGAAAGCGATTTCACCGTAAAATGGGATGGAGAATGGCAAATAACCTTAGAAGTGTTCCGTGATTTAGGAGCTGCTTTTTTGGTCGTAATTATTGTGATTTACATGTTGATTGTAGGTTGGTTCCAAAACTTCAAAACACCATTAGTAATGATGGTTGCCATTCCACTTTCATTGGTTGGAATTGTGTTAGGTCACTGGGTTTTAGGTGCTTTCTTTACGGCAACTTCATTCATTGGAATGATTGCTTTAGCTGGAGTTATGGTTCGGAATTCGGTCTTACTGATTGACTTTATCGAAATCCGTTTGAACGACGGAGTTCCAATGAAACAAGCTATCATTGAAGCTGGAGCCGTTAGAACAACACCAATCTTGTTAACTACTGGAGCAGTAGTAATCGGAGCATCCATCATCTTGTTTGATCCAATTTTCCAAGGATTAGCGATTTCGTTAGTAGCGGGTGCAATTGTATCAACATTATTAACATTGATTGTAGTTCCATTGATTTACTATATCACGGAACGTAAAAAATGGGAGAAGAATAATTAAATTAATGTCATTCTGAACTTGTTTCAGAATCTAAAAAATATAAACATGAAATTAGTGTTAATTACCGCCATAGCAGAATTTGAAAAAGACGTCAAAAAGATGCTAAAAGAAGCTAAAGTAAAATCGTATTCGTACAAAGATGTAAAAGGTTTTAGAGATGCTTCAGAGAAAAATGTAGAATCTAATTGGTTTGGTTCAGAAATGAATGAAACGGATTCAATAGTTTTTTACGCTTTCATTTTACAACAAAATTTAGATACTTTGTTTCAAGAAGTTAATCAATTCAATAAGGAACAAAAAACAATATCAAAAGTTCATTTAGCAGTATTTTCAGTAGAACAGTATAATTAAAAATTAAAGATTATGATAAACAGATTAATAAGAGCAATAGCAGGAACCTTCATCATTTTAAGTGTGTTGTTAGGAATGTATGTGAATGAAAATTGGTATTGGTTTACCATTTTTGTTGGAGCCAATTTGTTACAATCCTCCATTACCAAATGGTGTTTAATGGAAGATATTTTAAGAAAAGTATTTAAGATTCAAGATTAATGGCATACTTTTTTTTATAATTTAGCGTTATTAAACAAAACAAAAATCATGAAAAAATTAAAATTAATCTCAATTTTATCTTTGCTATTATTTGTTAGCATAGGTTGTTCGGATGAGGATGATACTTCTAATCAAGTATCAAACCCAACAGAAATTACTTCTACCGTAACGGATGGAGTGTGGATAGTAACTTTATACAAAGAAGATGCGGTTGTTCAAACCGATAATTATGCGGGCTATAGTTTTACCTTTGGATCAGATGGTGCTTTGTCAGCCACTAATGGTGTAACAACACAAACAGGTGACTGGAGTACATATATTGACAGCGGTTACACTAAATTAGATATTATGTTTACGGCTATTGATGGTCCATTTGAAGAAATTAGCGAAGATTGGAATGTTATTTCAAGAACCACTACTAAAATCGAATTAAAACACGTAAGCGGTGGTGATGGTAGTGTTGATTATTTAACATTCGAAAAGGACTAATATTAAAAATTAAAATAAAACCAGCTTTTTAGCTGGTTTTATTTATTTAAAAGTACTTTTTCATAATTAATTTATATTAGTTTTGTCTTTGTTCAAAAACAATATTAAAAGTTATGAATTTTTTTCAAAAAATCAGCTATTTACAATATCCTTTGATGTTGTTTGCAATGTATTTTGCAATTAAGCCTTATACTTATATTTTTGAAGTAGGTGTAAATAATCAAGATAAAATGTTTGCTGATTTGAATAGTCTTTTAATTTTTATGGGACTTGGAATCAGTTTTTCTACTCTTCAAGACACTTCGAAAACTCAAAATAAATTTTCATTAAAAATATGGCAAAATCCAAAAAAAGGAAAAAGAACTATATTTTTTATCGCTTTTTTTACTTTTTCAATATTGTTTTTAGGTTTGGGTTTGTTTTTGTTTTCTGAAAAACAACAATTAAAAGATTTGTCATTTGGAATTATTGCACTTGCTATTGGTTTAATAGGTTTATTGAAAGCTTCAATAGAAATGTTTAATAACCATAGATTAGATAAAAATAGCAACAATACAATAGAGACTTTTTAATTACAATAAAACTATTTTAATTTATAAACAGAAGTAATGTAAGAAAAAACTAAATGTTTTTTTTTTAAATAGTATGGGACTATCTCTTAATAATACTCACTGCTGTTCCTGTTATTGTAACTATTACATAATTACTAGTTGTTAGTTCAATATCAACATTTATTCCTACAATGGCGTTTGCATTTAATTTCTCTGCATTTGCTTTAAGTTGTTCAAAAGCTTGGTCTTTGATTTCAGAAACACTTTCGCTTATTCCTGCGTAATATTTTTGCATGTTGAAAGTCATTTTCATTTTTTGCATATTTACTGCTGTTCCAGAGACAATGCCTCTGTATTCTGCAATGCTAAAACCATCAATAGAATTAGTTGTTGTTAAGATCATGGCTAATTAGTTATAAATTGATTATGTTTTAATTAGACTAATAGCATTCTATTTTGTTACATAAAAACCAATGCCTTCCGAATTTAAAATTCAGTCAGCTCATTATTCCTAAAATTATAATTCAAGAAAACATTTTTTAAGTAAACTACTATTTTGCGACTTTATAACTTTATCTTATCTTTGCACTTCATTACACAAATTCAAAATTATGTTTGATAATTTAAGCGATAAGTTAGATAAAGCCCTACATCTGTTAAAAGGTCATGGTAAAATTACCGATGTAAATGTTGCCGATACTTTAAAAGAAGTACGTAGAGCATTATTAGATGCCGACGTTAACTTTAAAATTGCTAAAGATTTTACTACAAGAGTAAAAGAAAAAGCAATTGGTGAAAACGTATTAACTACGTTACAGCCAGGTCAGTTAATGGTGAAAATTGTTAAAGATGAATTGACCGAATTAATGGGTGGTGATGCTACTGGAATTAATTTATCAGGAAACCCTACAGTAATTTTAATGTCGGGTTTGCAAGGTTCTGGTAAAACTACTTTTTCTGGAAAATTAGCTAATTTTCTAAAAACAAAAAAGAACAAAAAACCTTTATTGGTAGCTTGTGATATCTATCGTCCTGCGGCAATTAATCAGTTGCACGTAGTGGGTGGACAAATTGGTGTTGAAGTTTATTCAGAACCAGAAAATAAAAATCCTGTTGAAATTGCTCAAAACGCAATCAAACATGCAAAAGCAAATGGTTTCAATGTTGTAATTGTCGATACGGCTGGTCGTTTAGCAGTTGATGAGGAAATGATGAACGAAATTGCAAATGTTCATAAAGCAATTGAGCCACATGAAACTTTATTTGTTGTGGATGCCATGACAGGTCAAGATGCAGTGAACACAGCAAAAGCTTTCAACGATAGATTGAATTTTGACGGAGTTATCTTAACGAAGTTAGATGGAGATACGCGTGGTGGTGCTGCTATTTCGATTAAATCGGTAGTAAATAAACCAATTAAATTCATCGGTACAGGTGAAAAAATGGAAGCTATCGATGTGTTTTATCCAAATCGTATGGCGGATAGAATCTTGGGAATGGGAGACGTTGTTTCCTTAGTAGAAAGAGCACAAGAGCAATACGACGAAGAAGAAGCAAGAAAATTACAGAAGAAAATCGCTAAAAACGAATTTGGTTTCGACGATTTCTTGGCGCAAATTCAGCAAATCAAGAAAATGGGGAATATGAAAGACCTTGTTGGAATGATTCCTGGAGCTGGAAAAGCGTTAAAAGATGTTGAAATTGAAGATGATGCTTTCAAACATATTGAAGCTATCATTCAATCGATGACACCAGCTGAAAGAAGTAAACCATCTTTGATAGACGTAAAACGTAAAACTAGAATTGCCAAAGGTTCGGGAACAAAAATTGAGCAAGTCAACCAATTGATGAAACAATTCGACCAAATGAGCAAAATGATGAAAATGATGCAAGGTGGTGGCGGAAAAAATATGATGAAGGCTATGGCTGGAATGAAAGGCGGAATGCCAAAAATGTAAATTACAGTTTAAGGTTTAAATTTTCGAGTTTAAGCCTTATTTTTTTAAATATACTAACTATTTGTTTTGGGAAGCACACAACTTTTAAATCCAAAACACTAAACCTGAAATAAAAAAATGCAATTATTAGACGGAAAAAAAGTATCGGAAGATATTAAAAATGAGATTGCTGCTGAGGTAGCTCAAATGAAAGCTAATGGAGAAAAAGTGCCTCATTTAGCAGCTATTATTGTTGGTAACGATGGAGCGAGTTTAACGTATGTTGGAAGTAAAGTGAAATCGTGCGAGCGCGTAGGTTTTGAATCGACTTTGATAAAAATGCCAAGCACAACTTCTGAAACTGAATTGTTGAAAAAAATCAAAGAATTAAATGAAAATGATGATATTGATGGATTCATTGTTCAATTGCCTTTACCAAAACAAATTGATACACAAAAAATCATTGAAGCTATTGATCCAAGTAAAGATGTAGATGGTTTCCATCCAGAAAATTTTGGAAAAATGGCGTTAGATATGTCTACTTTTATTCCAGCAACACCTTTCGGAATTTTAGAATTATTAGAAAGATATAATGTTCCTACAGATGGTAAACATACCGTAGTTATTGGAAGAAGTCACATCGTAGGTAGACCAATGGGAATTTTAATGGGAAGAAAAGGATTTCCTGGAAATTCAACAGTAACTGTAACACATAGTCATTCTAAAAACATCAACCAAATTACATCTCAAGCTGATATTATTATCTCAGCATTAGGAGTTCCAAATTTCTTAAAAGCAGAAATGGTAAAAGACGATGTAGTTATTATTGACGTAGGTATTACAAGAGTAGAAGACGAAACCACAGAAAAAGGCTATAGGATTGTTGGCGACGTAGATTTTGAAAACGTTTCTAAAAAAGCATCATACATTACGCCTGTTCCAGGAGGTGTTGGACCAATGACAATTGCAATGTTGTTGAAAAATACGTTGTTAGCAAGAGAACAAAAGAGAAATAGATAATACAAAAGAGTTAATTAGAATATTTAAACAAAAAAGCCATTTCAAACGAAATGGCTTTTTTTTTATCTCTTCTGATAATCAGATGTAAAAAATAATTCAACCGTTGGATATTTCTGTTGCGTCATTTGGATAGAAAAATCACTATCGGCTAAGAACACCAACTGTCCATATTTATCATGACCTAAGAATTTTTGTTTCACACGTTTAAATTCGGCAAATTCTACATTTTTAGGATCTTGTGGTTTTACCCAACACGCTTTAAACGCAGGGAAGTTTTCATACGTACATTTCGCACCATATTCATGCTCTAAACGGTATTGAATTACCTCGTATTGAAGCGCTCCTACAGTTCCAATTACTTTTCTTCCGTTCATTTCTAAGGTAAACAACTGTGCTACACCTTCGTCCATTAACTGGTCAACGCCTTTTTCTAGTTGTTTCGATTTTAATGGATCAGCATTATTGATATATCTAAAATGCTCTGGTGAGAAACTTGGAATTCCTTTGAAATTCATGATTTCACCTTCAGTTAACGTGTCTCCAATTTTAAAGTTTCCAGTATCATGTAAACCTACGATATCACCAGGATACGAAATATCTACAATCTCTTTTTTCTCAGCAAAAAATGCATTCGGACTAGAGAATTTTAAATTCTTTCCTAAACGAACGTGTAAATACGGTTTGTTCTTTTCAAACGTTCCCGATACAATTTTGATGAACGCCAAACGGTCTCTGTGTTTTGGATCCATGTTGGCATGAATTTTAAATACAAATCCGCTTAATTTTTCTTCTTCAGGGTG
This sequence comes from Flavobacterium helocola, assembly GCF_038289885.1. NCBI lineage: Bacteria > Pseudomonadati > Bacteroidota > Flavobacteriia > Flavobacteriales > Flavobacteriaceae > Flavobacterium > Flavobacterium helocola. The sequence continues at coordinate 224,220 of NZ_JBBYHT010000003.1, forward strand.
AACTAACCTAGTATCTGATTCTTTTGCTCTTGGTGTTGGTGCAATTTCAACGAAACAGTCTAATAATTCACGAACTCCAAAATTATTCAAAGCCGAACCAAAGAAAACCGGTTGTAAATCGCCTGCCAAATATTCTTCACGACTAAATGCTGGATATACTTCTTCAATTAATTCTAATTCTTCACGTAAGCGATTTGCTGGTTTTTCACCAATTATCTTCTCTAATTCCGGATTATTGATGTCGTCAAAAGCAATCGTTTCTTCAATGTTTTTTCGACTATCACCTTCGAAAAGGTTGATGTTCTTTTCCCAAATATTGTAAATTCCTTGGAAATCGTATCCCATTCCAATTGGAAAACTCAATGGCGTAACGCGAAGTTTTAATTTTTGCTCCACTTCGTCCATTAAATCAAAGGCATCTTTACCTTCACGGTCTAATTTGTTAATGAAAACAATCATCGGAATGTTTCGCATTCTACAAACTTCCACTAATTTTTCAGTTTGTTCCTCAACCCCTTTTGCAACGTCGATTACTACGATAACACTATCAACTGCAGTTAAAGTTCTAAACGTGTCTTCTGCAAAGTCTTTGTGTCCTGGCGTATCTAAGATGTTGATTTTTTTATTTTGATAGTTAAAAGCCAAAACAGAAGTCGCTACCGAAATTCCTCTTTGTCTTTCAATCTCCATGAAATCGGAAGTAGCTCCTTTTTTAATTTTATTACTTTTTACAGCTCCAGCTTCCTGAATTGCGCCTCCAAACAACAATAATTTTTCAGTTAAAGTCGTTTTACCAGCATCGGGATGGGAGATAATTCCAAAAGTTCGTCTTCTTGCTATTTCTTCTATAAAACTCATTATTCAAAATTTTGTGCAAAAGTAACTTTTTTTTGCAGAATTTTCTGTTAATAGTCGCTTATAAATGTTGTGGAATAGTCTCGAATTCTTATTTTTGTCGATTACAACTTAAAATGTATGATTTATATGAAAATTAGTCGCCTACTTATTTTTGTTTTTTTAATAGCTCCAAGTTTTTTATTGGCTCAAACTAAGGAAGTTTTGTTTACTATTGATAATCATCCTTATTATACAGATGAATTCATGAGAGTATACAATAAAAATTTAGATTTAGTAAAAGATGATTCTCAGAAAGATTTAGACAAGTATTTAGATTTATTTTTGGGATATAAATTAAAAGTTGAAAAGGCAAATAAAATTGGTTTGCAAAACGGTACGAATTATCAGAACGAATTAAAATCGTATAGAAATCAATTGTCAAAGAATTATGTAAACGATTCTAAAGTTACCAATGAATTGGTGCATGAAGCTTATGACAGAATGCAGCAAGAAGTTAGAGCATCTCATATTTTAGTTTTGGTAGATGAAGGGGCATCGCCTCAAGATACCTTAAAAGCTTATAACAAAGTTCTTGATGTTAAGAAAAGATTAGATGCTGGCGAAGATTTTATTAAAGTAGCACAACAGTTTTCTGAAGATCCTTCAGTAAAAGAAAATAATGGTGATTTAGGTTATTTTTCAGCTTTCAGAATGGTATATCCTTTTGAAAATGCAGCTTACAAAACTAAGTTAGGTCAGATTTCAAAACCATTTCGTACTCGTTTTGGATACCACATCATAAAAGTTGTTGATAAGAGAGTGAATAGAGGAGAAGTTACAGTGGCACATATTATGATTTTAAAGCAAAATGATGCTGCTCAAAATGAAAAAGCTAAAACAACTATTGATGATATTTATAAAAAAATTCAACAAGGAGAAAATTTCGAAAGTTTAGCACAACAATTTTCTGAAGACAAATCATCATCTGCTAAAGGTGGTGTTTTGCAACGTTTTGGTTCTGGGCAGTTGAGTTCAGAAGAATTTGAAAACGTAGCTTTTGAATTAAAAGATAAAAATCAAATTTCAGTTCCTTTTCAATCACAATTTGGATGGCATATTGTAAAATTAATTGAAAAGCATCCTGTTCGTACTTTTGACGATATGAAATTTGAATTAGAGGAAAAAATTAGAAAAGATGAACGTTCTTTGTTAATTACTAATTCTTTGGCTAAAAAATTAAGAGCAAAATATACATTTACTAAAGACTCAAAATTAATTGCGACAATAAAGGGATTAGTTAATGATGAGTTTTACACTCAAACTTGGGTTGTTCCTGAAAAATCAAAAGATTTAAATGGAGTTGTTTTGACTATCAATAAAGATAGAAAAATCAATTCTAAAGTGTTTTTAGATTTTATTGCTTCAAAACAAAAGTCAAATATTAAAACAAAACCTGTTGCTAGATTAGTAGACGAATTGTTTGAAAAATTTGTTGACGAGCAATTAATAACCTACTATAATGATAATTTAGAAAATGAATTTTCGGAATTCAAAAATGTAATGGATGAATACAGAGATGGTTTATTGCTTTTTGATTTGATGGAAAAAGAGATTTGGAATAGAGCTAAAAATGATACTATAGGATTAAACGATTATTTTAAAAACAACATCAAAAACTATCAATGGAAAAAAAGATATAGTGCTGATATTTTATCATCAACGGATAGTAAAGTTGTTGAGAAAGCGCAAAAGTTTTTGAAAAAAGGAAAATCATTAGAATATATCAAAGAACAATTAAATAATGATGGTAAAGTAAATATCATGTCAAAATCAGGTATGTATGAAGAAGATTATGATGTTTTATCTCAATTTAAAGACTTGCCAAAAGGTGTCACCACTATTGTTTCAAAAGACCAATACTTTTTTGTTGTAAACATTTCGGATGTAAAGCCTGCTGGTTCAAAAGAGCTGTCTGAATGTAAAGGAAAAGTAATTAGTGATTATCAGCAATATCTAGAGAATAATTGGGTAGATGAATTAAAGAAAGAATTTACTATTAAGGTAAATCAAGATGTATTTGCCAAAGTAAAAAATCAGTTGCATAACTAAATGAAATACTGGATACAAATAATTTTACTTTTACTATTGGTTTCTTCGTGCGATTATTTCAAAGCGCCTAGAGAACCAAAAGCCATAGCGCGTGTTGGTAAAAGTTATTTATACGAATCCGATATCTTAAATTTAGTACCAAAAGGAACATCAGAACAAGATAGTATTGCAATTGTAAAATCTTTTATTGGTCGATGGGCAACTCAAAAATTACTTTTTGAAGCGGCAGAAAAAAATATAGGGAAAGATCAATTAGATGAATTTAATGTTTTAATTGAACAATACAAAGTTGATTTATACACCAAAGCTTACTTAGAAAATTTAGTAATTAGACAAGTAGATACTTTGGTTACAGACGATCAGATAGTAGATTATTACAATAAAAATAAGCAATATTTTAAGAATTCATCAGAGTTAGTAAAGTTGCGATATATCAATTTAGTTAAAGAAAATCCAAAATTTGCGAAAATTAAATCAAAGTTTAGTTCCTTTACCAAAAAAGATAAAAAGGAGTTAGAACAAATGGCGGTTCAGTTTAAAAGCTATGCTTTTAACGATTCTATCTGGGTAGATATTAATCAGGTTTATGAAAAAATTCCGTTTATTAATTTAGAAAATAAGCAGAAATACGTTTCAAGTGGAATGAATTTTCAGTATCCCGATTCAACAACTATTTGGTTAGTAAAAATTAATAACGTTTTACCAAAAGATAGCGCAACACCTTTAGAGTTTTTAAAACCTACAATTAAGCAAATTATTATCAACAATAGAAAATTAGAATTAATTAACACTTTAGAAAAAGAGATTACGAATGACGCAATCAAAGACAATAAATATGAAATTTATAAATAAGAGATTACTTTTTGCATTACTTTTTATTACATCAACAACAGTATTTGCACAGCCTAAGAAACAAAAAGTAGATGGAGTTGTAGCAGTGGTTGGTGATTATGTAGTATTGGATTCCGATATTGATTTGGATTACATTACATTAAAAGCACAAGGAGTTGACGTTAAGAACATTACCCGTTGTGAACTTTTTGGTAAACAATTAGAAGATAAATTATATGCTCACCAAGCTATTCAAGATAGTATTGTGGTTACAGATGCAGAAGTAAACGCCTATTTAAGTGAGCAATTAGATGCAGCAGTTGAGCAAATTGGTTCAATGGAAAAAGTAGTTAAATATTACAACAAAAAAAATGAGGAAGAGTTAAGAAATCATTTTTTTGATGCTGTAAAAATGAACAAGCTTACCACGCAAATGCAGAAAAAAATAGTTGATGGAGTTGAAATTACTCCAGAGGAAGTTAGAAATTTTTTCAAAGGAATTCCAGCTGATGAAATTCCAACATTTGGTGCCGAAATGGAAGTAGCTCAAATTGTAGTAAAACCAGTTGTTTCTGAAGATGAAAAGAAGCGAGTAATTGATAAATTAAAAGAAATCAAACAAGATGTATTAAACGGTTCTAGTTTCTTTAGTAAAGCGGTTTTATTTTCAGAAGACCCAGGATCGAGTTCAAATGGTGGTTACTACAAAATGAATCGTAAAACTGCTTTTGTTAAAGAGTTTAAAGATGTAGCTTTTAGTTTGGCTGAAGGTGAAATTTCTGAACCATTTGAAACCGAATTCGGTTATCATATTATCATGGTTGATAAAATTAAAGGTCAAGAAGTAGAATTGCGTCATATTTTAATTGCTCCAAAAGTTTCAACTCAAGCAATGAAAGATGCAAAAGCTAAAATTGATCAAATAAGAACTAAAATCATAAACAAGGAAATTACATTTGCCGATGCAGCTAAATCATCGTCAGACGAAAAAGAAACACGTAACAATGGCGGTGTTTTATTAAATCCAAGAACGATGGAGCCAAGATTTGAATTGACTAAAATGGATCCTGCTTTATATGCTCAAGTTTCTTCTTTAAAAGATGGAGAAGTTTCGTTACCAATTTTAGACGAAGAAAGAGGTTCAGGAAAGTTTTATAAAATAATCACAGTTAATAATAGAATTGAAGAACATCAAGCGGATTTCTCTAGAGATTATCTTAAAATTAAAGAATTAGCTTTAAGAGATAAGCAAATCAAAGAAATTGCTAAATGGTCTGAAGAAAAAATCAAAGAAACTTATATTAAAATAAGTGATGATTATAAAGATTGTGAATTTACTAACAATTGGTTAAAAAAATAAATTAACTAACCCTTTGAATTTTCAGAGGGTTTTTTATTATTTTAGAGGTTTAATAATTAAGTTCAATTTTCCGAATTCTAAATTCTAAATTCAATATGTCAGACGTAGCAGCCATTCAGGAATTAGTTCAAAGACAAAAAGCATTAAAACAAGAAATTGCTAAAGTAATTGTAGGTCAGGATGAAGTAGTACATCAAATTGTGATGAGTATTTTTTCTGGAGGTCACGCTTTACTTATTGGTGTTCCTGGATTAGCTAAAACTTTAATGGTAAATACCATTTCTCAAGCTTTAGGATTGAATTTCAAAAGAATTCAATTCACACCCGATTTAATGCCTTCGGATATTTTAGGAAGTGAAATTTTAGATGAAAATCGTCATTTTAAGTTTATTAAAGGACCAATTTTCTCTAATATTATCTTGGCTGACGAAATCAACAGAACACCTCCAAAAACGCAAGCCGCATTGTTAGAAGCCATGCAAGAGCGTGCTGTTACTGTTGCTGGACATCATTATAAATTAGATTTGCCATATTTCGTATTAGCAACTCAAAATCCAATTGAGCAGGAAGGAACGTATCCGTTACCAGAAGCGCAATTAGACCGTTTTATGTTTGCCGTAAAATTAGATTATCCAAGTTTTCAAGAAGAAGTTGATGTCGTGAAAGCAACAACATCCGATTTTAAACCAGTGGTAAATCCTTTATTCACGGCTCAGGAAATTATTGATTTTCAAAATGTAATTCGAAAAATTCCTGTGGCTGATAATGTAATTGAATATGCGGTTTCCTTAGTAAGTAAAACCCGTCCAGATAATCCATTGTCTAATGAATTTGTAAAAACTTATATCGATTGGGGAGCAGGACCAAGAGCTTCCCAAAACTTAATTTTAGCAGCAAAAACCAATGCCGCTTTTAATGGAAAGTTTTCACCAGACATCGAAGATGTTCAAGCGGTTGCAACCGGAATTCTTCGTCACAGAATCGTAAAAAATTACAAAGCCGATGCCGAAGGAATTTCTGAGGATGATATCATTAAAAAGCTGTTTTAAACAGCTTTTTTTTATTACTTTTATAAATCAATATAGACTTCTTGATAGTAAATTCACAAAATAGAATATTTGGTTTAGATTTAATGAGAGCCATTGCTTTAGTGTTGGTTGTTTTTTCTCATATTTACTTTCTAATAGATAGCAAAAACGATTTGTTAATTGCATTAAGTGGCCTTGCTGGATTTTTAGGAGTTGAAATATTTTTTGCATTAAGTGGGTTTTTAATTGGCAATATGCTACTGAAATTATTTTACAAAAATGATTTTTCAATAAAAGATGTAATTGTTTTTATAAAAAGGAGATGGTTTAGAACATTACCAAGTTATTATTTGGTTTTGTTTATAAACTTAGCATTGATGGTTTTTTTACAGTATAATATACCAAATATCTGGAAATATTTCTTTTTTTTGTAAAACTTAACTACTTACGAAATAGATTTTTATAGAGAATCGTGGAGTTTATCAATTGAAGAGTGGACATATACTTTGTCTCCAATAGTATTATTTTTAGTATATCAATTTCGATTTAAAAAAAAGAAATACGTTTTTTTACTATTTCTCTTGCTGGCAATAGTAGGTTTTCATGTTTTAAGATTTATTGCTTTCCCAAATCTTGATTTATCAAATTTAGATAAATGGAATATAAATATCAAATCCGTTGTTATTTATAGGATTGACGCAGTTTTATTCGGAATGATTATAGCTTGGATTTACTATTTTTATTCAAAAACAATTTATGAATTAAAATATATTTTAGTTGCTTTTGCTATTGGGCTTTTCGTTTTTCAGTTTTTTGTGTTACAAAGCTTTGATTTTTACTTAGAAACTTCACCTGTTTATTATAATGTATTTTATTTTACAATTATTTCTATAATTTGTTCGTCTTTATTGCCTTTTTTCATTCACTTACATTCACCAAATCGAACTATTTCTTCATTAGTGACTTTTTTGAGTAAAGTTTCTTATAGTGTGTATCTTCTTCATTACAGTATTGTTATGGTGCTTTTTAAATATTTCATCGAATTGTACAAGTTAGAAATAAGCAATTTTTTATTGATAATAATTTATTTATTAGTAACATTTTTTCTTTCTACAATTTTATATCGATACTATGAAAAACCTACAACTGATTTAAGAGATAAAAATTAAGTTTTAGTTCTCAAATTGTAACTCTATTAAAACTTAACTAACTTTTTTGATAATTTAATAAAACTTTTATTTTAAATTACGAATTATTCAATATATTTTCATTTTACTCATTTTTATTGAAAAATTAGCATCAAAATAGAATCTTTATAAATAATAATTCTTCTATTTAGGCTTTTTATTAAAAATTTTTAAATCTGATTAAGATTTATTAAATTTGTGCCACCAAAAAAAATATAACAAACACTAATTAACTTATTTATAGTATGGCATTAGCTACTGAAATGAATCTTTATAAAGAGTATATTAAAGAAATTGAAGAAAGAAAAGGTCAAGGATTACACCCAAAACCAATTGATAGAGCTGATTTGTTAAACGAAATCATTGCTCAAATTAAAGATACAAACAACGCAAACAGAGAAGATTGTTTGAAGTTCTTTATCTATAACACATTACCAGGAACAACTCCTGCAGCTGGAGCGAAAGCAAAATTCTTAAAAGAAATTATTCTTGGTCAAGAAACTGTTTCTGAAATTACTCCTGCTTTTGCATTCGAATTATTATCGCACATGAAAGGTGGGCCATCAATTGAGGTGCTATTGGATTTAGCTTTAGGAAATGATTCAAACATTGCAAAGCAAGCAGCGGATGTTTTAAAAACTCAAGTATATCTTTACGATGCTGATATGGCTCGTATTAAAGAGGCTTTTGAAAAAGGGAATGCTGTTGCCAAAGAAATTTTAGAAAGCTATGCAAAAGCAGAATTCTTTACTAAACTTCCTGAAATTCCAGAAGAAATTAAAGTTGTAACATTCATTGCTGGTGAAGGTGATATTTCTACCGATTTATTGTCTCCAGGAAATCAAGCGCACTCGCGTTCTGACCGTGAATTACACGGAAAATGTATGATTACGCCTCAAGCACAAGAAGAAATTAAAGCGTTACAAGCGCAACATCCAGATAAATCGGTAATGTTAATTGCTGAAAAAGGAACAATGGGTGTAGGTTCGTCTCGTATGTCGGGTGTAAATAACGTAGCACTTTGGACAGGAAAACAAGCGAGTCCTTATGTACCATTCGTAAATTTTGCTCCAATCGTAGGTGGAACAAACGGAATTTCTCCAATTTTCTTAACTACAGTTGACGTTACAGGAGGAATAGGTTTAGATTTGAAAAACTGGGTAAAAAAGACAGATGCTAATGGAGAAGTAGTTCGTAATGAAAGTGGTGATCCAGTTTTAGAAGAAGTATATTCTGTAGCAACAGGAACGGTTCTTACCATCAATACAAAAACAAAAAAATTATACAACGGAGATAAAGAATTGATCGACATTTCTAAAGCATTCACGCCTCAGAAAATGGAATTCATTAAAGCAGGTGGTTCTTATGCGATTGTTTTCGGTAAAAAAATTCAAACTTTCGCTGCTAAAACTCTAGGAATTGAAGCGCCATTAGTTTATGCACCTTCAAAAGAAGTTTCAGTTGAAGGACAAGGTTTAACAGCTGTTGAGAAAATTTTCAATAGAAATTCGGTAGGAACAATTTCCAAAGAAGCATTACATGCGGGTTCTGATGTTCGTGTAACAGTAAATATCGTAGGTTCGCAAGACACTACTGGTTTAATGACAGCTCAAGAATTAGAATCTATGGCAGCAACTGTTATTTCTCCAATTGTTGACGGAGCATATCAATCAGGTTGTCATACAGCTTCGGTTTGGGATAAAAAAGCACAAGCTAATATTCCTAAATTAATGCAATTCATGAACGACTTCGGTTTAATCACAGCTCGTGATCCAAAAGGTGTTTATCATGCGATGACAGACGTAATTCACAAAGTATTAAATGATATTACAGTAGATGAATGGGCTATCATTATAGGTGGAGATTCGCATACAAGAATGTCAAAAGGTGTGGCTTTTGGTGCAGATTCAGGAACGGTTGCTTTGGCGCTTGCTACTGGTGAAGCTTCAATGCCAATTCCAGAATCAGTAAAAGTTACTTTTAAAGGAAATATGGCAAGTTACATGGATTTCCGTGATGTGGTTCATGCTACTCAGGCGCAAATGTTACATAAATTTGGTGGTGAAAACGTTTTCCAAGGAAGAATTATTGAAGTACATTTAGGAACATTAACGGCTGACCAAGCGTTTACCTTTACAGATTGGACTGCCGAAATGAAAGCAAAAGCTTCTATTTGTATTTCAGAAGATGAAACGTTAATCGAATCATTAGAAATTGCAAAAGGAAGAATCCAAATCATGATTGATAAAGGCATGGACAACAAAAACCGTGTACTTCAAGGATTAATTGACAAAGCAAACAAACGTATTGCTGAAATCAAATCAGGTGAAAAACCAGCTTTACGTCCTGATGCTAATGCAAAATATTATGCTGAAGTAGAAGTAGATTTGGATGTGATTAACGAACCAATGATTGCTGACCCAGATGTAAATAATAAAGACGTTTCTAAACGTTATACTCACGATACAATCCGTCCACTTTCTTTCTACGGAGGTGATAAAAAAGTAGATTTAGGATTCATTGGTTCTTGTATGGTTCACAAAGGCGATATGAAAATCTTAGCGCAAATGCTTAAAAATATCGAGAGACAACAAGGTAAAGTGGAATTCAAAGCGCCTTTAGTAGTTGCTCCTCCAACGTACAACATTGTTGACGAATTAAAAGCAGAAGGTGATTGGGAAGTATTACAAAAATATTCAGGATTCGAATTTGATGATAATGCGCCAAAAGCCGCTGCTCGTACAGAATATGAAAACATGTTGTATTTAGAGCGTCCAGGTTGTAACCTTTGTATGGGTAACCAAGAAAAAGCGTCTAAAGGAGATACGGTTATGGCAACATCAACTCGTTTGTTCCAAGGACGTGTTGTTGAAGATACAGAAACTAAAAAAGGAGAATCTTTATTATCATCAACTCCAGTTGTAGTTTTATCTACAATTTTAGGTAGAACACCTTCAATTGAAGAATACAAACTAGCGGTAGAAGGAATTAACTTAACTAAGTTTGCTCCATCTCACAAATTGTTGGTAGGATAATATAATCAATTATAATAATCAATTAAAAGTCTAAGTTCTGCTTAGGCTTTTTTTTGTTTTTTATCTGTCCATTTTTTCGTAAATTAGGAGGTTGAAAATAACATAACTAAATAAAATAATTATTATGGCATTCGATATTGAAATGATTGAAAAAATGTACGCCAACATGGCGGCTAGAGTGGATAAAGCTCGTGACATAGTTGGACGTCCATTAACGTTGTCTGAGAAAATTTTGTATTCGCATTTATGGGAAGGAATGCCAACTCAGACATTTACAAGAGGTAAAGATTATGTTGACTTCGCTCCAGATCGAGTAGCATGTCAAGATGCAACCGCTCAAATGGCTTTATTGCAGTTCATGCATGCTGGAAAAAAGACAGTTGCAGTTCCCACAACGGTTCACTGCGACCATTTAATTTTAGCAAAAAATGGTGCTAAAGAGGATTTAGCATTAGCAAATAAACAATCAAAAGAAGTTTTCGATTTCCTTTCGTCAGTTTCCAATAAATATGGGATTGGTTTTTGGAAACCAGGTTCGGGAATTATTCACCAAATCGTTTTAGAAAATTACGCTTTTCCGGGTGGCTTGATGATTGGTACGGATTCTCATACCGTAAATGCTGGTGGTTTAGGAATGTTAGCCATCGGTGTTGGTGGTGCTGATGCGGTAGACGTAATGTCTGGCATGTCTTGGGAATTAAAATTTCCAAAATTAATCGGAGTAAAATTAACAGGTAAATTATCTGGATGGACTGCTCCAAAAGACGTCATTTTAAAAGTAGCTGATATCTTAACTGTAAAAGGTGGAACGGGAGCTATTGTAGAATATTTTGGTGAAGGTGCAGAAGCTATGTCTTGTACTGGTAAAGGAACTATTTGTAACATGGGTGCCGAAATTGGAGCAACAACTTCAACTTTTGGTTACGATGATTCCATGCGAAGATATTTAGCTGCAACAGGTCGTCAAGATGTGGTAAATGCTGCCGATAAAGTAGCTTCTTACTTAACAGCTGATGCCGAAGTTTATGCCAATCCAGAAAACTATTTCGATCAATTAATCGAAATCAATTTATCAGAATTAGAACCACACATTAACGGACCTTTTACACCAGATAGAGGAACGCCAGTTTCTAAAATGAAAGAGGAAGCAGCTCAAAACGGCTGGCCATTAAAAGTAGAGTGGGGATTAATAGGTTCTTGTACCAACTCTTCTTACGAAGATATGGCGCGTGCTGCCTCTATTGTTAGACAAGCGGTAGAACACGGAATCACTCCAAAAGCAGAATTCGGAATCAATCCAGGTTCAGAGCAAATTCGTTATACTATTGAAAGAGATGGAATTATTGCTGATTTCGAAAAAATGGGAACTAAAGTCTTTACCAATGCTTGCGGACCATGTATTGGACAATGGGATAGAGAAGGAGCAGACAAACAAGAAAAAAATACCATCGTTCACTCGTTTAACAGAAACTTTTCTAAACGTGCCGATGGAAATCCAAATACACACGCTTTCGTAACATCGCCAGAAATGGTAGCTGCTTTAGCCATTTCAGGTCGTTTAGATTTTAATCCGTTAACAGATACTTTGTTGAATGATAAAGGGGAAGCAGTTAAATTGACTGCCCCATTTGGTGATGAATTGCCAAAAAGAGGTTTTGATGTAGAAGATGCAGGTTTTCAAGCACCAGCTGAAGACGGTTCGTCTGTTCAAGTTGCCGTTTCTCCAACTTCAGACCGATTACAGTTATTAGCGCCATTTGAGGCTTGGGATGGAAAAAATTATATGGGAGCTAAATTGCTAATTAAAGCTTTTGGAAAATGTACTACCGACCATATTTCGATGGCTGGACCTTGGTTGCGTTTCCGTGGACATTTAGATAATATTTCAAATAATATGTTAATTGGAGCCGAAAATGCATTCAACGGAAAAGCAAATTCTGTTAAAAATCAATTAACAGGTGCTTATGATTCAGTTCCGGCTGTTCAAAGAGCTTACAAAGCAGCTGGAGTTCCTTCCATTGTTGTTGGCGACCATAATTATGGAGAGGGTTCTTCTCGTGAGCATGCCGCCATGGAGCCTCGTTTCTTAGGCGTGAAAGCGGTTTTAGTAAAATCGTTCGCTCGTATCCACGAAACAAATTTGAAAAAACAAGGAATGTTAGCTTTAACCTTTGCTAACGAATCGGATTATGATAAAATTCAAGAAGACGATACGATTAACTTCTTGGATTTAACTGAATTTGCGCCAGGAAAACCATTAACATTGGAATTTGTTCACGCTGATGGAACAAAAGATATAATTTTAGCAAATCATACCTACAACGATAGTCAAATTGGTTGGTTTGTGGCTGGTTCTGCTTTAAACTTGATTGCAGCTGGCAAGGCGTAATCTAATTTTTGAATTTAAATTAATGTTAAAACTCCCTTATTAAAGGGAGTTTTTTTTATCTTGCATACCCTAAAATAGCTATAATCCATCTAAATTAATTCTTAATGAAATCAATTCAAATTTTAACTTTTTTTCTTTTCTTCTTTAGTAGTATGGTTTTTTCACAAAAGACTATCAAACATACTGTTGTAGAAGGAGAATCTATTTATTCCATTGCTAAAAAGTATAAAGTAAGCGAATCGGATATTTATGAATTAAATCCAAAATCAAAAGGAGCTTTATTACAATTAAAGACAGTTTTGTTAATTCCGAATAAAAATTCAAAATCAAAAGATAAGAAAGAAGTTAATTCATCTAAGAATTTAAGTTCCGAAACTCATATCGTGGAATCAGGAGAATCACTTTATAAAATTGCAAAAAAATACGATATTAGTTTAGAAAAGTTAAAGGAATTAAACCCAGATATCAAACCAGAAACTATTCAAATAGGAGATAAAATCGTAATTGTTGCAAAAAAAGAAACGATAAAACCTAAAAAACAGCAACCTGTTGAAGAAGTAAAAATAGATATAACTCCTGTGAATAAAGATGCTAATTTGTGTATAGATGAATTAGGAAATCAAGTTCACACGGTAAGTAAAGGAGAAACTTTATACAAACTTTCTAAAAAGTACAAAGTAAGTGTTAGAGATTTGGAAGAAATGAATCCTGAAATAGTAACGAACTTGCCTATTGGTTATGAAGTTATTGTTAAGAAAGGAAATGTTGAATTAGAAAAAAATAAAAATGTAGTTGTTGAAGTTTCAAAAGAAATTGAAGAGATTTCTCCAGAAAATATGTCTAAGGCTGAATTCTTAATTGCTAAGGCATCCCAACATATTGGAACTCGTTACAGAGGAGGAGGGACTACAAGTGCTGGCTTTGATTGTTCAGGATTAATGTTTTCAACTTTTAAAAACATTGATATGACTTTACCTCGTTCATCAAGTTCAATGGCGGCAGGAGCAGGTTATAGAATAGAAAGAAGTCAAGCGCAAAAAGGGGATTTAATTTTCTTTACAACAAATGGAAGAGGAAGTATAAATCATGTAGGAATGATTACCGAAATAAATGGTGATGAAATCAAATTTATTCATTCTTCTGTTCAAGCCGGCGTAATTATTTCTTCTACCGAAGAGCCTTATTATAAAAGACGTTTTGTTCAAATTAATAGGGTTTTAGAAAATTAGATGTTAATGATAACAAAAAAAACCGCTTTTAAAAGCGGTTTTTTTGTAAAATATTTCCTAACTATTTTTTAAAAAAGTATAAATTTCATCTTTTAAAAAAACTCTATCTTTTCTCAAATGACTTAATTCGTCATCCATAGCAAGTTCCTCGTCTTTTTCTATTTTGTAAATCTTTTCATCTAATTCAGTGTACGAATGTAACAAAACTTGAAACTCATCATTGTTATGATACAAGTTTTTAATCTTGTCTGCGTATTCAGGAAAATCTTGGTAAATAGGATGTTTAGTTATCATACTGCTGGTTTTTAAATTTCTATACTCAAAGTTAGTAATCAATTCTAAAAAGGCATATGATAATTATCATTTTTGATAATTTATTTTTTCTTTTTTGAAATGAGTTTTTCGTATTTTTCAATTTGTTCAGGAGTCAGAATTTTTTTTAATTCTAAGTTGAATTTTTCTCCAATTTCTGTTAGTAGATTTCTCTTTTCAATGTCACTATAGCCGACTGCTTCTATAATTTCTTTAGATTTTGCCTGATTGTCTTTTATTAAGTTTCTAACAATTGCTTCTTGAAAACCATCTAAATTAAGTTTCTCTTTTAAGTTTTCAACTGAAGTTTCCACAAGGTCAACTTTTTTAGTTTGACTACCGTTACCATATTGTCCTGTTCCTATTCGTCTGTCAACTTGCGCAGATGCATTTGATAAAGAAAAAGTAAAAAAGAATAAAAAAAATATTTTTTTCATAGTTTATGATATTGGTTCTGCGTATAAATCAAATTCGGTAGCGTCTGTTATTTTTAAATTCACAAAATCACCCGTTTTTAAGTAGAATTTAGAAGCATCTACTAACACTTCATTATCTACATCCGGACTATCAAATTCGGTTCTTCCAATGAAATATTGTCCTTCTTTTCTATCAATTACACATTTAAAGGTTTGTCCAATTTTTTCCTGATTCAAATCCCATGAAATTTGCGATTGTAAGTCCATAATTTCAGCGGCACGTGCTTGTTTTACTTCTTGAGGAACATCGTCAACTAAAGCAAAAGCTCCTGTGTTTTCTTCATGTGAATAGGTAAAACAACCTAATCTTTCAAACTTCATTTCTTGAACCCAATCACGTAGGATTTCAAAATCTTTTTGAGTCTCTCCCGGATAACCCACAATTAAAGTCGTTCTAATTGTCATTCCTGGGACGCGTTCTCTAAATTCTTGTAATAATTTTGTTGTTTTTTCTTTTGTTGTTCCACGTTTCATAGATTTTAAAATGTCATCTGAAATGTGTTGCAAAGGAATATCAATATAATTACAAATTTTTGGTTCGCGCTTCATCAAATCTAAAACGTCCATCGGGAAACCACTAGGGAAAGCATAATGTAAACGAATCCATTCTATACCTTCCACTTTAGCTAAGTTTTCTAGTAATTCGGCAAGATTACGTTTTTTGTATAAATCTAATCCGTAATAAGTTAAATCTTGAGCAATTAAGATTAATTCTTTTACACCGTTTTTGGCTAAACCTTCAGCTTCTTTTACCAATTTTTCAATAGGTTGCGAAACGTGTTTTCCTCTCATTAAAGGAATCGCACAAAAACTACAAGGTCTATCGCAACCTTCTGCAATTTTTAAATAGGCGTAATTTTTTGGAGTCGTTGTTAAACGTTCTCCTAATAATTCGTGTTTGTAATCAGCTCCTAAAGCTTTTAATAAAAGAGGTAATTCTGTAGTGCCAAAATATTGGTCAACATCAGGAATTTCTTTCTCTAAATCAGGTCTGTATCTTTCAGATAAACATCCGGTAACGAATACTTTATCTACTAAACCTTGTTCTTTTTTATCAACATATTCCAAAATCGTATTTACCGATTCTTCCTTTGCATTATCAATAAAACCGCATGTGTTAATTACTACGATGTTGCCCTCTTGTTCATGTGCTACATCTTTTCCATTGGCTTTTAGTTGTCCCATCAAAACCTCACTATCGTAAGTGTTTTTAGAACATCCAAGTGTAATTACATTGATTTTATTTTTCTTTAACGATTTGGTTCTCATGCTTTTAAATTTGAGGTGCAAAATTACATAAAATAATCAGTAGAAGCACCAGCGTTTGAGATTTTTTTAATGTTTTGGTAACGTCGTCCGCTATATCCGAAATGGATGTATTTCGCTCCAATTAGGGCTAGTGGCTGATTTTTTGGTATAAAAAACCACTTCAGTTGAAGAAGTGGTTTAATATATTGTTTTTCTTTTCTAAAAGTTTATAGAATAAGTTAATGTTACATTATTTTGAACATTTTTAATTCTTGCAGTATCTGTCATTCCAGAAGAAATTAGATTTTGATTGTAATTTCTATGTGAATTAGCATAAGATAAATCTAACTTACTTTCACCAAAATTATAACCCACACCACCAGAATAACCAGTTAAATCTCCAATAATATCTCCTGTTTCATATGGACTTTCTTCAAAACGATAACCACCTCTTAAGCTCCATTGTTTGATTTTATATTCACCACCAATTCTTATTTCGTAAGCATTTTTTAGTTCGGTGCTCATTTGAGAGTTTAAATCTCTAAAGTTGTTTTGATTGGTGTTTTTGTATTCAATATTGCTATAATCTTTGGTTGCCACATCAATACTAATAAGTCCTTTTTTATTAATTATATAAGCAGCACTACCTGTGATTTTGCTTGGGGTTCTTAAACGGTATGTTGGGAAAACAAATTCTGGGCCATAGTAAGTACGATTTGTATCTTCTACTGGTACATTAACATTTCCAAATGTATATAAGTCTTGAATTAATTCGTCGTTTAAATTGTACCATGTTGGCGATTCATAAGAAGCTCCTAATCTTAGCGATTCATTTACTTTATATATAGCACCTAAATTAAACGAGAATCCAGAACCATAAGTGCTTAACTGATTATCAAAAACTATATTTCTTACAGTAGGTTGTGTGCTTGGGTTTTCTGGATTATCATTATTTTCATATAAGCTCGAAGTTAATACATAATCTGTAAAATGAGCGTTAAGATTTATTCCTAAAAACAATTTGTCTTTGTAACTTGTAGCTACATTCGCAGTTAGTTTTCCGTTGTATCCATTTGAAGTGGCAAAATAGTCATGATAATAATTACCACCAGGCGATACATTCGAAACATACTGATTTGGTGTTGTTGGATGAGGATCTATAATATATGTTTCGAAAGCCATATCAAACTGATAATCATTAAATGGTGTATCAGCAAAAAAGTTAGCTTGGTCAACAAAATAGTTCGAAATAGAATTAAATGGGTTTATTCCCGAAGTAAATAAACGGTTGTCAAAATTATTCGTGTTGTCATAATTTAATGCAACTGAAATTTTATTCCATTCAGATTTTCCAGAAGTGTCATTAAAAACTAATACAGCACCAATTTGGTTAAGATCTAATGTGCTAAAATTTTCTTTGTTTTTGGTTCCAAAATAATTAGCATTATTACTACTGTTAAAACTTGAAACAGAAGCACTAGCAAAATTATTGTTGAAAAATAAGGAACCTGCAGGATTAATGTTAATAGCTGATAAATCGCCACCAACTGCTCCAAAAGCACCACTCATTCCTCTAAAACGAGCGGTTCCATTCATGTTTTCAACAGCATATCTAAGTGCATCATTTGTAGTCATTTCTTGAGCAATTGAAAAGAATGACAAGTTAAGTGCTATTACTAAAAATATCTTTTTCATATGTAAATTCAATTTTAATTAACCTCTACCACCTCTAGATCCTCCACCTCCAGAACGACCTCCACCTCCTGATGAGCTGCCTCCAAAACTACCTCCTGAAGAACTTCTTGGAGTTGAATAGTTATTATTGCTTCTTGGGGTTGAATAGTTATTGGTTCTTGGGGTTGAATAGTTATTGGTTCTTGGTGTAGAACTATTATTTCTTGGTGTAGAATAATTATTATTTCTTGGTGTTCCAGATGAGTTTTCTCTTGGTGTGTTTCTAGGGTTAACTGAAGGTCTTGTTCCGTTATTTTGTGTTCTAGGATTATTTCTAGTGCCGTTAAAGTTAGGACGAGTTGTTGAGGTTCTACCGTCAGAATATCTACCATTTCTGCCTCCATTAGGATTGTAATAGTTGCTTCCGCCTCTTCTTCCACCATTATATACTACGTCTCTTCCATAGTAGCCATTCCATCCCCAGTTGTTTCCGTAATATCCGTTCCATCCCCAATTATTTCCATGCCAGTTATTCCATCCCCAACCCCAACCTGGACCGTACCAAGAGTTCCAACCCCAGCCCCAGTTTGCTCCATACCAAGAATTCCAACCCCAGCCAGCTCCCCAGCCAATGTTAGAATATCCCCAATAAGGAGAGTGCCAGTTGTTCCAGCCCCAGCCGTTATCATAATAATTGATGGTTATGTCAGATGAGTTATTTCCCCATCCAGCGTAATTGTTGTTTGATTCGTTTCTGTAAACGGTTACAACAGTGTCTTTTTCTTGAGAATTATAATTGTCAACATCAGTAAAATAAGAATAATCTTCCTGCATAGCTCTAAATTGTTGAGCATATTCATTTGATTTTTCTAAATTTTGTTCAGAATATTTGTTTTCTGTCTGATTAGTAGGTCTTTCAGAACCGTAAACTCCATCGTTATCGTAATAAGATGAGTTTTGATAGGAACCACATGAAGTAGTTAATATTGCTAGTAATCCCATTAAGGAAAATGCAATATTTTTCGAATTAATTGGGTAAAAAGTTTTCATAGCTCTTTTTTTTATTGTTGGACACCTCAAATTTAACTATTTTTGCCGAACAAATTAGTTAAAATTTATACAAACAATTTTTGTGCCAAAATATATATAATGAGCAAGAACTTAACAACAAGAGCAGAAGATTATTCCAAATGGTATAACGAACTAGTCGTAAAGGCAGATTTAGCAGAGAATTCTGGAGTAAGAGGATGTATGGTAATCAAACCATATGGCTATGCAATTTGGGAAAAAATGCAAGCAGAATTAGACAGAATGTTTAAAGAAACTGGACATAGTAATGCTTATTTCCCCTTGTTTGTGCCAAAGAGTATGTTTGAAGCAGAAGAAAAAAATGCGGAAGGCTTTGCTAAGGAATGTGCTATTGTGACACATTATCGTTTGAAAAATGATGAGGAAAGACCAGGAAAATTAATGGTGGATCCAAACGCTAAGTTGGAAGAAGAATTGATTGTTCGTCCTACGAGTGAGGCAATTATTTGGTCAACATATAAAGGTTGGGTACAATCGTATAGAGATTTACCTTTACTTATTAACCAATGGGCTAATGTGGTGCGTTGGGAAATGAGAACGCGTTTGTTTTTACGTACTGCTGAATTTTTATGGCAAGAAGGTCATACCGCTCACGCCACTCGTCAGGAGGCGATTGAAGAATCAGAAAAAATGATGCATGTATATGCTGATTTTGCTCAAAATTTCATGGCAATTCCAGTAATTAAAGGGCTGAAAACAGAAACCGAACGTTTTGCTGGAGCAGATGAAACCTATTGTATTGAAGCGTTAATGCAAGATGGAAAAGCTTTGCAAGCGGGAACTTCGCACTTTTTAGGTCAAAATTTTGCCAAAGCTTTTGATGTAAAATTTGCTAACAAAGAAGGAAAGCAAGAACACGTTTGGGGAACTTCTTGGGGAGTTTCAACGCGTTTAATGGGAGCATTGGTAATGACGCATTCAGATGATAAAGGTTTGGTTCTACCTCCGAATTTAGCTCCAATTCAAGTAGTTATTGTTCCTATTTATAAGACAGATGAGCAGTTTGATGCGATTTCAGAGCAAGTAAATGTTTTAACTGCTGAACTTCGAAAATTAGGCATTTCAGTTAAGTATGATAATAGAGATACTCAAAAACCAGGATTCAAATTTGCAGAATGGGAATTAAAAGGTGTTCCGGTACGAATTGCCCTTGGACCAAACGATTTAGAAAACGGAACTTACGAAATTGCTCGAAGAGATAATTTATCAAAAGAAGTGGTTTCTAAAGAAGGAGTAGCGTCGTATATTCAAAATTTATTAGAAACTATTCAAAATGATATGTTTGCTAAAGCATTGGAATACAGGGATACTCATATAACAGAAGTGAATTCTTTCGAAGAATTTAAAGAGCTGTTAGAAACTAAAGGAGGCTTTTTAGCTGCACATTGGGATGGCACAGCTGAAACAGAAGAAAAGATAAAAGAACTTACAAAAGCCACTATTCGATGTATCGCTTTAGATAGAGTAGAAGAAGCGGGAAGCTGTATGTTTACTGGCGCTCCGTCCAAAGGAAGAGTTCTTTTTGCTAAGGCATACTAAAAAAAAATAAAAATTTTTATACAAGGTCTTGCAGAAATCAAAATTAGTTGTATTTTTGCACTCGCATTACAAAATTAATGTAATGGCCCGTTCGTCTATCGGTTAGGACGCCAGGTTTTCATCCTGGTAAGAGGGGTTCGATTCCCCTACGGGCTACAAGTATTGAGGTTACAAAAGAATAGGTTAATGGCCCGTTCGTCTATCGGTTAGGACGCCAGGTTTTCATCCTGGTAAGAGGGGTTCGATTCCCCTACGGGCTACAGAATTAGTTGTAAATAAGTTTTATAAAATAATAATTGGTGTCTCGGTTATTATTTTATTAGTTAAAACCAAAGTGTTCGCCTATGCGAATGTGGGAGGTTTTTCTTTTTTAACTAGTAGTTTATAACAATTATTACAATTAAAAAAAGAACAAAATGGCAAATCATAAATCTGCTTTAAAAAGAATTAGAAGTAACGAGAAAAAAAGAGTGTTGAACAGATACCAACACAAAACTACTCGTAATGCAATCAAAGCTATTCGTTTAGCTACTGATAAAGCTGAAGCTTCTGCAAAATTATCAACTGTAATTTCTATGATTGATAAATTAGCTAAGAAAAATATCATTCATGATAATAAAGCATCTAACTTAAAATCTAAGTTAACTAAACATGTAGCTTCTTTATAGTCTACTGTTACAAATAATACTAAAGCTCTCATTATGAGGGCTTTTTTTATGTTAAGCAATTATTATTTTCAACTAAAGTGTTGATTACTATAGTGTTTTTACAAAAATAAAGATTACCTTTGCACTTTCAAAAATAAAATAAATGACTTCTATTAGAAACATCGCAATTATTGCACACGTTGACCACGGTAAAACTACTTTGGTTGATAAAATTATGTACCACTGTCAATTGTTTCGTGAAAACGAAAACACGGGAGACTTAATCCTAGATAATAATGATTTAGAGCGTGAAAGAGGTATTACTATTACTTCTAAAAACGTTTCTGTAACTTATAAAGGAACAAAAATCAACATTATCGATACTCCTGGTCACGCCGATTTTGGTGGTGAAGTTGAGCGTGTACTTAATATGGCTGATGGTGTTTGTCTTTTAGTAGATGCATTTGAAGGACCAATGCCTCAAACGCGTTTCGTATTGCAAAAAGCAATTGATTTAGGATTAAAACCATGCGTGGTTATTAATAAAGTAGATAAAGAAAACTGTACTCCAGAAGAAGTTCATGAAAAAGTTTTCGACTTAATGTTTGAATTAGGTGCTACTGAAGCTCAGTTAGATTTCCCAACAGTTTATGGTTCGGCTAAAAATAACTGGATGTCTGATGATTTTAGAAATCAAACAGAAAACATCGAGCCTTTATTAGATATGGTTTTGGAACACGTTCCAGCTCCTAAAGTATCTGAAGGAACTCCTCAAATGTTAATTACCTCTTTAGATTTCTCTTCATTCACTGGTCGTATTGCGATTGGTCGTTTAGAAAGAGGAGTTTTAAAAGAAGGAATGCCAATATCTTTAGTAAAA
Organism: Flavobacterium helocola; assembly: GCF_038289885.1. NCBI lineage: Bacteria > Pseudomonadati > Bacteroidota > Flavobacteriia > Flavobacteriales > Flavobacteriaceae > Flavobacterium > Flavobacterium helocola. The sequence continues at coordinate 246,090 of NZ_JBBYHT010000003.1, forward strand.
AGAGATGGTAAAGTAATCAAATCAAGAATTAAAGAATTACATACTTTTGAAGGTCTTGGACGTAAAAAAGTAGACGAAGTAGTTGCTGGAGATATTTGTGCAATTATCGGAATTGAAGGATTTGAAATTGGTGATACTATCGCTGATTTTGAAAATCCAGAAGCGTTACAAACTATTGCAATTGATGAGCCTACAATGAGTATGTTGTTTACAATTAACGATTCTCCTTTCTTTGGTAAAGAAGGTAAATTTGTAACATCGCGTCATATTAGAGATCGTCTAACTAAAGAATTAGAGAAAAACTTAGCTATGAAGTTAGGTGAAACCGATTCTGCTGATAAATTCATGGTTTTTGGTCGTGGAGTTCTTCACTTATCGGTTCTTATTGAAACGATGAGAAGAGAAGGATATGAATTACAAATTGGTCAACCACAAGTAATCATTAAAGAAATTGATGGTCAAAAATGTGAGCCAATTGAAGAATTAACAATTGATTTACCAGAAAACCTTTCAGGTAGAGCAGTTGAATTCGTAACTATCCGTAAAGGAGAAATGTTATCAATGGAAGCTAAAGGTGATCGTATGATTATTAAATTTAATATTCCATCTCGTGGAATCATTGGTTTAAGAAATCAATTATTAACAGCTACTGCAGGTGAAGCAATTATGTCGCACCGATACATTGGATACGAACCTTTCAAAGGAGCAATTCCAGGGCGTAACAATGGTTCGTTAATTTCTATGGAAAACGGAAAAGCAATTCCTTATTCTATCGATAAATTACAAGACCGTGGTAAATTCTTCGTGGAACCAAATGCTGAGATTTATGAAGGTCAGGTAATTGGTGAAAACTCTCGTGGTGATGATATGTGTATCAACGTAACTAAGGCTAAAAAACAGTCAAACGTACGTTCATCTGGAAATGATGAAAAAGCAAGAATTATTCCACCGATTATTTTCTCATTAGAAGAAGCGTTAGAATACATTCAAAAAGATGAATATGTTGAGGTTACTCCAAAATCTATTCGTTTAAGAAAAATTTATTTAACAGAAAACGACAGAAAACGTTTTAAAGTATAATTAATATGAATCCCGATGAAAATCGGGATTTTTTAGCATAAACAAGAATGGAAATTAAATTGAAATACGGAATTGACAATTTGCTTTTCGGAATGAAAGAGCAAGATGTTACTAAAATTTTGGGTAAACCTGATACACAATATAAAGACGAAGAAGAAAACGTTGTTTTTATGTATAACGCCAGAAAACTTCGTTTGATTTTTTACAAAGAAGAAGCATTTAGATTAGGGTATATGACGACATCTAATCCAATAGTGAAGTTATTCAATACGACTTTAATCGGAAAGAATTGGAGCGATGTTTTTCCTGTTTTAGAGAAGAACAAAGTAAAATCATTTGAAACCGATACAGTAGAAGGTATGATGAGTTACTTTAACGAAGAAAATTGGTTATTTATTCATGTTGATTATAACGAAATTGTAAAAATTGAAGTCGGTGCCGTTTTTAGTGATAAAGATGAATTTGACTGGAGATTCTAATTTAAATAAGTATAAAAAAAAGCCGCTAATTTAATTAGCGGCTTTTTTTATTATTGATTTATCTTGATTAATTCAACTTCGAAAATTAAATCGGCATTTGGTGGAATGACACCGCCAGCACCTCTTTCGCCATAAGCTAAATTAGATGGGATGTAAAATTTGTATTTAGATCCTTCATTCATTAATTGAAGACCTTCTGTCCAGCCTTTAATTACTTGGTTTAAACCAAAATCGATAGTTTCACCTCTTTGTACACTGCTGTCAAATACTTTTCCGTCTAAGAACATTCCAGTGTAATGTACTTTAACATTACTGGTTGCTACTGGTTTGTTTCCAGTGCCTTCTTGTAATACAATATATTTTAAACCACTTGGAGTTGATGCTGCAGTTGCAAATTCTTTTAAAGCTTTTTCTTTAGCTTCTTTTTGTTTTTCAGCAGCTAATTTATCAGCTGCTTCTTTATTTATAAAATAATTTGCAAATACTTTTTCAGCATTGAATTTTTTTGCTTCTTTTCCAGATCTAATAATTTTTACAGATGTAATAACATCATCTTTAACTATTTTGTCAACAACTTCTTGTCCGCTTACCACATGTCCAAAAACGGTATGTTTTCCGTCTAAGTGTGGAGTTGCTTTGTGCGTAATGAAGAACTGACTTCCATTAGTTGCAGGTCCAGCATTAGCCATAGATAAAATTCCTTTTCCTGAATGTTTTAAATCAGCAACAATTTCATCATCAAATTTATAACCTGGTCCACTAGCTCCAGTTCCATCAGGGCAACCACCTTGAATCATGAAATCAGCAATTACTCGGTGAAATTTTAATCCGTCATAAAATGGTTTTCCTTTGAATTTAGCATTTGCTTTTGGATTTTTTCCTTCTGCTAAAGAAATAAAATTAGCAACCGTAATAGGTGTTTTTTTGTATTCTAATTCAACCACAATTTTACCTTTTGATGTGTTGAATTCAGCAAAAATACCATCTTGCTTTTTGTTTTGTGCTACAGCGAAAGTTATACAACTTAACGCTAGAACTGCTATTTTTAAAATATTCTTCATTTTGTAATTATTAGTTTGTTGGTTTATTTTCTAAAAGTTCTACTTCAAAAATGATATTGGCATTTGGTGGAATTACATCTCCAGCACCTTGCTCACCATAGGCTAGGTTTGAAGGAATGTAAAGCAATATTTTGTCTCCATAGTTCATCATGCCTACACCTTCATTAAATCCAGGGATAAAAGGTAAATTACCCATAGTCACCGGATAACCTGCATATCCATTTTGATTGGCTCTGTTTTGATCAAATTTTCCGTATAATTTGGCTACATCTTCATAACTCGTATCAAAAAGTTGTCCATTTTCTAAATAGCCTGCATAATGAATTACAACTTGAGTACCGTTTTCAGGTTTTTTACCAGTGCCTTTTTTGATCATTTGATAGATTAAACCTGAAGCACTTTTTGTTCCGGTAGCTTTTAAAGTAGTAATTTCTTTGGCTTTATTTTCAATAATTTCTTTGGCTTTTTCTTCTGCTTCTTTAATTTCTTTGGCTACCGAAGAATAGTAGTTTTTGAAAATCTTTACGGCATCAAATTTCTTGGCAGCATTACCAATTCTGATTATAGTAATTTTTTCAATAACATCATCTGCTTCAATTGTATTGATTACTTCTAATCCTTCTACAACTTCTCCAAAAATAGTATGCATATTATCTAACCAAGGCGTTTCTTTATGTGTGATAAAGAATTGGCTTCCATTAGTACTTGGCCCTGCATTTGCCATTGATAAAATTCCGGCTTTTGAGTGTTTTAAATCAGGATGAAATTCATCTTTAAATTTATAGCCTGGTCCACCAGAACCATCGCCCATTGGATCACCGCCTTGAATCATAAAATCAGCAATAACGCGGTGAAATTTCAATCCGTCATAAAATGGTTTTCCTTTGAATTCTTCACTTACGAATGGGTTTTTACCTTCTGCTAAAGTCACAAAATTAGCAACCGTATTCGGAACTTTTTCAAATTCTAATTTTACAATCATGTTTCCTTTTGCAGTTTCAATATCGGCATACAAACCTTCTTTAAGGTTGTCGTATGATTTTGAACAAGAAGCAAAAAATGTAGCAATGCTTAATAATAAAATGGAAGTAATTTTCATTTGGTATTAGTTTTTAGCTTGAGTATCTACTTTAATATCGTTTAAACTTACGGTACAAATTAGAGGTTCGTTTGTGCCAATTTTTTTATCATCGCCATGATAGCCATACGCCATGTGAGATGGAAATAAGAAAGTAACGGTTTCGCCTTTTTTCATCAGTTTAATTCCGTCACGCAATCCCATCATTATGTTTTCTTTATCAACATAGTACACTTGTGGTTTTGTATCAGCTATTGTGTAGATAATTCTACTTTTTAAATCTTTAATTTCATAATCGAAAAAAGCAATATCGCCTCTTTTAGGAGTTTCAGTTACTTCCTCTACTTTGGTTTCGTATTTGTACCAATATCCTTTGTTTGAAGCAATGTAAGATTTAAGTGAGTCTTTTTTTATAATTTCAGCAATTAAATCTTCTTCATCTGCAATTAAAACTTTATTACGTTCAATAGATTCTTTTATGAAAGTTCCTGAAGTGTGAGAAATAGGTTTTCTCGCTTGTTGTTGTTGCGAACAACTGGCTAAGAAAATCATTGCTCCAAAAAGGAATAGGTTTTGAATTCTCATAATTATTTTTTTTCTTCTGCTAAAATAGCAATAAATTGTTGTATCGTTTCGTCTAAATTTAAAAAAGATTTACCTCCGGCAGCATTGATATGTCCGCCTCCATTGAAATGTTTTCGAGCAAATTGATTTACATCAAAATCACCTTGTGAACGGAAAGAAATTTTGATAATTCCTTCTTCTTTGTGTTCGATAAAAATAGCGGTAAAATCGATTCCTTTGATGCTTAATCCATAATTCACAATGCCTTCTGTGTCTCCTTTTTGATGACCAAATTCGTTTAATTCGTCTTGAGTTAAGGTAATGTAAGTTGTTTTGTATTCAGGAAGCATTTTCAAATTCTGAAGTGCTTTTCCTAATAACAACAAACGGTTGTATGAAGAATTGTCAAAAAGTAAATTATGAATTTCGCTATTGTTGATGCCTTTTTCGATTAAATTAGCAACACATTTGTGAGTAGCGCTTGTTGTTTTTGGAAAACGAAAACTTCCAGAATCGGTAACAATTCCGGTATATAAACAAGTAGCTACGGTTTTGTTAATTAGATTTTCTAAGCCTAATTGGTGAATAAAATCGTATACCATTTGACAAGTAGAACCATAAGCGGTATCTGAAAAAGTATAGGTGGCATAACCATCAGGCGCTTGATGATGGTCAATCATTACGCTTGTAGCCGTTAGTGTTTTTAATACATTTTCCATTTGGTCTCCCGTTCTGTGAAGTGCATTAAAATCTAAAGTAAAAATCAATTCCGATTTTTCTAAAATAGCTTTGCAAGTATCAAAACTTCTTTCGAAAATTAAAACCTTTTCGCTCTCGGGTAACCAAGCTAAAAAATCTGGAAATTCATTTGGAGCTATTACCACAACGTCATGTTGAAGTTGTTTAAGGATGTGATATAAACCTAAAGTAGAACCCATAGCGTCTCCGTCTGGATTTCTATGTGGTATAATTGTAATTTTTTTTGGTGTAGCTAAAATCGATTTTATAGCTTCAATTTCGTGTATTTGCATCATACTGCGAATATATTATTTTGTAAGCTATTCTGCAATTATTATGCCTAACGTTTTAATGTAAAGTGTCCTTTTACCGATTTGCCATTAGTTAATTTGATTTCAAACCAATAATCATTTGAAGGTAAAAGATTTCCATTGAAAGTTCCGTTCCAACCATCACATACTCCTGAAATTTGTTTTAACAATTTACCATAACGATCAAAAACAGTGACAATACTATTTTCGAGGTTTCTTTTGTCTAGATTTTTAATGAACCAAGTATCGTTATAACCATCTCCGTTTGGTGTGAAATATTTTGGGAAATCTAAGATGTAAAACGTTTCAAAAACGATACCACAACCTTTTTTGTCTTGCACATAAACCGTGTATTCGCCTGCATTTAGATTACTGAAAATATTAGAATCTTGATAATTAACACCATCTAATGAATATTCATAATCGCCTAAACTTGTACTTGAAATTTCAATAGTTGCTGTATTGTTTTCTTGAAAATCGTTAATATCTATGTTTTCAATTGTAGCAATTCCTGATGCTGTAACAGTAAATGTTTTAGTTTTAGAGCAATTATTTGCATTTGTTAGTGTAACAATATAGGTTCCAGCTGTGTCAACCGTAATAGATTGTGTTGTCTCTACAGGAGTTGTATTCCAAGTATAACTCGAAAAACCAGCTCCACCATTTAGAGTAATTGGTTCGTTTTCGCATAAACTTAATTCTTCATCGGTAATGATATCATCAAAAGTATTGATTACTAAATTTACTGGAAAATCGGTATAGCAACCTTGAACATTCATTACTCTTGCGTATATGGTTTGGTTGTATGCTATTGTGTTTGTGTAGCTTGAAGGTAAAGCTGTTGTGCTTGTGGCTATTTCAAAAAATGAAACGACATAATTAGTTGGTAAGTTTGTGAAAAGTTCGTTTTTAATAGTATCTAAATTGAAAACAGTTTTCCCATCCTGATTATTATCGACATCACATAATGTAAAAGTATCTTCGTCAATAATTAAAACATCAGCATATTCAATTTTGATAGTTCCAGTAGTTTGACAAGTAGCACCATAATTAATTTCTACTAAGTAATCTCCCGCCGAAGTAATGTTGTAAGTTGCATTCGTAGCACCAGGAATTGCAATATTATTTTGAAACCATTGGTAACCTGTTGCTCCAGTTTGTGTAGCATTAACCACTAAATTTTCACCCTGACATAACGGATTTCCATTTGCTACTAAACGATCATCTCCTATGTCAATTGTGAAATTAAAACTGCCTCCTCCTAAAAATATGGCTGAATCGTATCTAAAATTTCCTTCATCTGCAATTACTAATTTAATATGATACGTTTGGCCAGGAATAACATCGGATTGCGCGGTTAAAACAGTGGTTTGTCCGTTATAGTTTGTGGGATGGTTTACATCGTTGAATGCATCAAAATAGGCTGCATTTGCTGGTGGACAAATTGTACCTGGACCTCGAACGGTATTCACTTTTACAGGAGTTGTAGTTCCGGGAATAACGGCCAAGTTTTCGTATCTAAGATCTCCATTTCTCTTTAGTAAAAAGGCAAAACCATCAGTAAAATTACATTGTCCAGAAGAAGGATTAGATAAATATTGCTCAGATGAGAAAATGTAATCGAAACTAATTTTGTTTCCTAATGGAATAAAATCAAATTCTAAAATTGTGGCATTGAATGAATTACTCAAGCCTAAAGCATCGTTTAAGTCTGAATCGCCATCCCAACCCATATTCCCACCATCATCTGATAGAAAAGAATTTGGGCCTGGCGCATTATTGATTTTTCCTGTTGAAAGAATAATTCCGTTTTGAAATGGAAAGGTAGTTCCAGTTCCGTCAAAATAGCCAAAGCTTTTTTCTCCAGTAGCAAAATTTCCTCCTGAAACGCTTACGTTAAACACATTGGCACAAGTACTGTTGATTAAAACATCTTCAACTAAATCTTGAGGTGTGTATCCTTCGTCGACTGAAATATTTTGCGAATTTCCGAATTGGATTCCCAACACGAAAAATAAGACAGAAATGGTATTTTTAAAAGTATTCATAGCATCGGCAAAGATACTATAAATCGCGCTTTTTTAAGATATAATAAGATGTTAAAATAAATATAAAAGCCCAAAGTAAAGCGATGCTTATTTCTGAAAAGTGTACACTATAATCTTTTGCTACTTTTGCTCCACCAATTGTAGTTTCAATCGTTTTAATGGCGCTCAATCGGGTAAAGGGTTCTTTAATTAAATTACCCATAGATTCCATTGGAAAAAATTGAATTATGGTGTCTCCAAAATTTTTGTGTTTATCATCGCCACCTAAAATGACAAATTTAATAATCCAATAAAAAATGTTTTCTGCAATGAACCAAATGAATAAAAAACCTAATGCAAATGCACTTCTTTTTACTAATATTCCTAAAAATAAACAGAAAGAGAAAAATGCTGTTAGCTTAACAAAAAATGCCAATAAATATTCTAAATCAGAAAATACAATTCCCATTTCATTATAAGAAGAGAATGAATATCCTAATATTAACGACATTACAAAAACGAATAGAGTAGAAGCAACAGCAAAAGTTCCCACTACTAAAAATTTGGAAAGAATAAATTCTTTTTTACTCAATCCGTCAATTAAATTTTGCTTTAAAGTGCCATAAGTATATTCGTTTGCCATCATGGAAACAATTACAATAGCTAAGAAAATTTTGAATAAAGAGGCTATGTATGTGTTAAAATGCCAGATATATGGGAAATTAAAAATTCCTTGATCAGCAATTCTAATTTCGAAGGTTCCAATACTAAATTTTATGGATGCGATTAATGCGATGAAACTTAATAAAACAAAATAAGCAAGTAGTAATACACGGCTGGCTTTGTTTTTCCAAATTTTTTGAAATTCTATAGATAGTAATCTTTTCATGATGGTGTTAGTTTTTGGTTAATTCTAAAAATTGTTCTTCTAAACTGTTTTTTCTTTTTACAAGATGTTCTAAAACAATTTTTTGTTCAAACAGATACGAGTTTAAATCTTTGGCAGCAATATCTTGATTTAAATATACCAATACTTTCCCTTCTTCTTCCTCTATTTTTTCAACGGAAGGGTGATTTTGAAGTGCCAATTTAAGTTGCTCTTTATCGTCTGATTTTAACTCGAAAAAGCTATTGTTTTCAATCATATCATGAACCGAACCTTGATATAACATTTCGCCTTTACGCAAAACTACCACATGACTACACACTTTTTCAACTTCGTCTAATAAATGCGAAGCCAATAAAATGGTCGTGCCTTGCGAAGCGATAATTCGGATAATATCTCTAATTTGTCTAATTCCTTGCGGATCTAAACCGTTTGTTGGTTCATCTAAAATTAAAATTTCAGGATCATTCAGTAGGGCAGAAGCAATCGCTAAACGTTGTTTCATACCTAGTGAATACGTTCTGAATTTATCGTTTTTTCGTTCTAAAAGTCCAACCAATTCTAATTTCTCATCTACTTTTGAAAGTGGAGTTCCTTTGATTTTACAGACTAATTCCAAATTTTCTTTGGCGGTCATGTACGGATAAAAATTTGGTCGTTCAATAATAGCACCTACTTTTTTTAGCGCGTCATGCGTGTTTGATTTTCCTCCAAACCATTCAAAATCGCCTGAAGTTTTATTAACAACGTTTAATACTATTCCTAAAGTAGTTGATTTTCCAGATCCGTTGGGTCCAAGAATTCCGTAAACATTTCCTTTTTTGATTTCAAAAGACACGTTTTTAACTGCGTGTAGATGTTTATTGAAAATCTTATTAAGATTGGTGATTTTTAAAATGGTTTCCAAGTTTGTTCGTTTTTTGATTTACAAATAAGACGAACAGTTGGGTTATTTGTTACCAATAAAAAATAAGTAAATAAAAAAATCCCTAACGTTATGGCTTAGTTAGGGATTTTAAGTAAACTTGGGGCAATTATTAATATTGTATAAAGTTGTTGATTTTTACATTTTTAGCTTTTAAATCGTGCATTAAATTGTATAAGCCAAAGAATGTTCTGTTGATGTAAATGAAATGTTTTGAACCTCGATTTCCATTCATATTTCTTAATTCGGTGCTTTTTGAATAGCGTTCACCTAAATCGGCAATTTGACCAAAGAATTCATCGTCTGAAAAATCAAATTCTTCCACATGAAATGGTCTTGCAAATAAGCTTAACAATTCGTGAAACATCGCAGTGAAAAACTCAGTTTCTTCTTTAGAATCGTCGGTTCTTAATATTTCTAATTCGTATAATTTTGATTTAAAGAATTCCGGATTTGCTAAATTTTCTTTCTTCGCCAATTCAAAATAAGGTACATAAAAATCATTCGGGACTTCTTTAATACAACCAAAATCTAGTGCAATTAGTTTTGTGTCTTTTGTAATTAAGAAATTTCCAGGATGCGGATCTGCGTGGACTTTTCTTAAATTATGCATTTGGAACATATAAAAATCCCAAAGCGTTTGTCCTAAAATATTCGATTTCTCAATATCAGTATTATAAGCGGTGAATTCTGACAAATGTTCGCCTGTCATCCAATCCATAGTGATAATTTTTTCCGATGACCATTCTGGATAATACTTTGGAAAAATTAAATTAGGAATAGTGGCACAAGCCTCAGCCATTTCAATACTTTGCTTAACTTCGTTGATGTAATTGGTTTCTTCAATCAATTTATCTTCAACTTCTTTGAAATATTTATCCGAATCTTTTCCTTTAATATTGAACATTTTAATCGCAATTGGCTTTACCATCGCCAAATCAGAACTGATACTTTCTGCCACTCCAGGATATTGAATTTTCACAGCAAGATTTTTCCCATCCTTGCTCGCTTGGTGCACTTGACCAATGCTCGCAGCATTTATTGAAGTGGCATTAAAAGTGTCAAATATTTCGTTTGGCTGTTTGCCAAAATAGTTTTTAAATGTTTTATTCACCAATGGTGGCGACAACGGTGGAACCGAAAATTGTGCTAATGAAAATTTTTCAACATATGCACGAGGCAAAATACTTTTGTCCATGCTTAGCATTTGCGCTACTTTCAAAGCGCTTCCTTTCATTTGTTTTAAACCGTCGTAAATGTCAGAAGCATTGTTAATGTTTAGATTCTTTTTGGCTTCTTCTTCGGTTTTGGTGATTTTATCTCCGTAATATTTTATGTAATTTACACCAACTTTTGCTCCAGTTTGAATCAGTTTGGATGCTCTCTGAATTTTTGATGTAGGAATACTATCTATAGTTTTCATTTTTGTTTACATTTTGAATGAGGCTTTTTCTTGCCATATAAATTTTCCGAAGTCAATTAAACTTTTTAAAGGTGCAATATCCATTAAATCAAAACTGGTATTGACTGATTTTTCAATGAAAATATCTGTTTTTTCAAAAGATAGTGAAGTGTCTTCTATCCAAAATTTCAAAGTGAATAAGAATTGGAACCAAGCCATTTCGCTCATGGTTTTTTCTTGAAATTCGATTAATTTTTCTTGTTTTAAATCGATTTTTTCAATGTCTAAAGTATCAAAGAATTGCTTGAAGTGTTTTCTTAAATCTGTTAATTTAGAAAGACTTTTTAATTTGTTTTTATCTTCTTTTAAAAGCGCAACTGTAAAACTTCTGTTAGCAGTTAACATTTCGAAATACGTGAAATAAAAACTTAATAATTTAGTTCGTGCATCATACGATTCGAAATCTTCACTTTTTTCTAACAAACCCATTGTTTGATGAAATAACAAATTGAAAAAGGTTTTTTCAATTTGTTCAAATGATGAAAAATTAGCATAAAATACAGCTTCTTCAAAGTTGTATTGCTTCGCAAACTTATATACCGAATGTGGCGCTTTGTTATTTTCTAAAAAATAATCAATGTAGAAACCTAAAATATCTTGATTAGTAATCTCTTTCTTCTTTGCCATGACTTTTAAAATTTGATCAAAGGTAAAGAATGTTTAATTTATAATCAAAAAAGTTAAACAAATATTTTGTTAAAGTTCTTTCAAAAAAAACCTCAAGTACAAAGTTGTAATTGAGGTTTAATTGTTAGCTGATTATCGAGAGGTGTCACTATTATCAAAAAACTTGATTTAAAAGAACATTTGATTAATCAAAGACTCTCTTTCTAATACAAAATACAAACTTTTTTGATGTCTTTGTGTGTTATCTACTTTGCTAAATTAAGCGTCAAATTCAGCGTAGTAAATTATTCGTTTTACTCTCTCGTCATCTGAGTTGTATTCTTTTGAGTTTTGTATTTCTGCATAGAAATCTTGAACGATGTTCATTTCTAAAAAATAATCAAATCCAGGACATTTGGAATTTGCAATGTCTCTCAGATTCATTTCCATTTCTTCAAATGTTAATTTTAGAACCGTTGCTTCAGAATTTGACTCAAATTTATTGTTTTGTTTTTTCACAAAAACCATATTCATAAACTCATCTGAGTCTATATATTGATTGCAATTTAAAATAACATCCCTTAAGTTCATAGTATGTTTCTAAAATTGTACAAAAGCTCTTTTTGGTATAAATTCCTTACGATTTCTGTTCTTTATTAAAGTAAACCAAGTAATAATACATTTGTTTTTCTTCGTCCCAACCTTTTTCAACAAATTTCTCAGCGCTTTCAGGGTTGATGAAATCCAATTTGATTTGGATATTGGTATCTAATTGAATCGTGTTTTTTAAGGTACGACGCACATCTGTAACAGCTGCATTCGCAATTGGAAAACTTGAAACGTCTTCAATGCTGTATTTGGCACCTTTATCTACTTTATAATTTTTGAATTCTGGAATGAATTCAGGATTTTGCATTACTTCATTTAAGAAAGCCGTTTCTTCAAACTCATCATTTTTCGCAAAGTGATTGATAGCACGGTTCATAAACAATACTTCTTGTTGTTTGTCTTCGGCTGGTAAAACTACTTCTTTAGCAAACTCTTGACAGAATTTCAAGTATTTCTTCGTCATGAAGTTTTCATCTTGAAACGCATCAACTGATAAGAAATGCTCTAACCAATAACGCGCATCGTAACGGTTGCTATCAACGGTTAAAATTTTGTAGCCTTCTTCTTTTTTATAGTTAAAAATGATACAACCTTTGTCTAACTTATTCAAGTTAATTCCTTGTTGTAAAATCATTTCTAAGTTGCTTTCTTTTTCTTCAAATTGTAAGAAATCGGTTTGTACTTCACTTTTGAAAACACCAATAGCATCAACTACATTATTATCTATGGAAACGTGTGTAAAATAGGCTACATACACTTCTCCGTTTTTAATATGCGGATGATTCGATTGTTCGAAAAGGTGTTTCGTGATTTTTTTAGAAACGTTGTGAATTTCGCTTGGGTTATTGAAAACTTCAGTGGCAAAATTGTACATTTCATTATATTCTAAATCTACTTCGTGAGCAAACTGAAAGTAATTTTCTTCTTTTTCACGAAATGGTTTAAAGAAAAATTCTTTTAATAAAGGCATGATTTCATCATTCAATCCGTATGGATTTTCAGATAAGAAGATAGCTTCATTTCTGCTTTTGTTTCCTACGCGGTGAATTGATAAATTCTCAATATGAGCATTAAATAGATTGATCATTTTTTATAGTTTAAGTTAGCCCCTCCCAACCTCCCCAAAGGGGAGGAGTTAGAAACGTTGTATATAATTCCACCTAAATTCCCCCTTTGGGGGTTAGGGGGCTAATTCCAATTTTCTTCAAATCCCATGTCTTCAAAACTATCGTCTCCATCAAACATATCGAAGTCATCATCATCTAAATCATCTTCAAATTCGCCAAACATATCTTCGTCTGATAAATCGCCTCTGAATCCACTTTGTAGGGCTTCGGCTGGAAGTTCACCATGTGAAAATAAAAGAGCAGGATAGGTTTCACCAATTTGTTTGTCATTCTCAATGGCAGCTAATTCTAAGAAAAAAGTCCACATAGAAAATAAATCGTACACATATACTAACTTAGTGTTTTGTTCGTGAACTAAATCGTCTAATCTATATTCAGCCATAGTTTTGATTTCGCCAGGAATATCACCTGTGTCAAACAACGGAATACCATCTTCTTCATGCCAAGACCAATCAGCACCACAGGTATAAAAAGCGCCTACTTCGGTACCGTCAAAACCAAATGCATTGATTAAAGCATTGTGTAAATCTTCTAATGAGTTGTCGCTTTCGATGGCAATATCTCTAAAAATATCTTCTTCAGCATCGAGAATAGCTCTGAATTTATAAATCATAATCGTTGAAATTTTAAGAACTGCAAAAGTAATTATTATTTACGAGAAACTTTTTTGCTTTTGCGAATTGTTGATAAGATTTTAAAATATAGATAACGAGGTTTCAGTCGTTAATCGTTCTAAGGTTTCTAAACCATAAAATGAATTCCCTTTTTTGTTTAATTTCGGACTCCAAACCGCTACCGTATAATGATTTGGAAAAACAGCAACGACGCCACCACCAACACCACTTTTTCCAGGAAGCCCAACTTTAAACGTAAATTCACCCGCTTGATCATAAAAACCACACATTTGCATTAAGGCGTTCATGCGTTTGCATTTGCTTGTGGAAAGGAATTTTTTATCGCTTTTAGGAATCACTCCATTATTAGCAAAAACTTGAAAACATTTCGCCAAATCCACACAACTCATTTCAATAGAACATTGATGATAATAAAAATCTAAAACCGCTTCAGGTTCGTTTTTGATGTTGTTGAATGATTTGATAAAGTTGACCAAAGCGGCATTTCGGTAACCGAAAGCTTTTTCAGATTGTGCTACATTTTCGTTGTAATTAATATTTGGATTTTCGGTCAGTTCTCTTACGAAATCAAGAAGAAAGGCTTTTGGATTTTCAAAATGTTCCAACATTAAATCGGCAATTACTAAAGCTCCAGCATTGATGAATGGATTTCTTGGAATACCATTTTCATTTTCCAATTGTACTAATGAATTAAAAGAATTTCCAGAAGGTTCATAACCAACTCGTTCCCATAATTCGTTTCCAATTTTAGAAAAAATAAGCGAAGTCGTAATGACTTTTGAAATACTTTGAATAGAAAATTTCTCCAAAGCATCACCTTTTGTAAACACATTTTGATGTTTGTCTAGCAATGCAATTCCGTATTTATTCGCATCAACTTTTGCTAGTTCTGGAATGTAATCGGCTACTTTTCCAGTGTTTTCAATTTGGTTGACTTCGTTATAGATTCCGTCTAAAATATCTTGGTATGCCATGAAACTAATTTTACTATAAGCATTAATTTACAAAAAAGGGATACGTTTTTTGAGTTCTTTTTTTGATATAAAATTACCTTTTGACGGATAGTGTCTTTTTGAAGACATATTATTAAAAATTAAAGCAGTTATTAATAGAATAATTGCACCTAATAGTACAGGAGAAACAACATACCAGTAGCTTAATTCTTTAATTTTCTCTGAACCTGCAATTGCAATTAAAGCAGTTGCACCTCCTGGTGGATGTAACGTTTTTGTTATTTGCATGAATACGATAGAAAGTGAAACAGCTAATGGTGCTGCAATCCAAATTAAATCAGGAAATAGTTTTTGAATACTTACTCCAATCATTGCCGAAATAACATGACCTCCAATAAGATTACGAGGTTGGGCTAGTGGACTTTCTATAACTCCATAAATCAATACACAAGAAGCGCCAAAGGAACCAATCAAAAAAACGTAGTCGGAAGGCGTGAAAATTTTAAATTGTAAGAGACTTATAAATCCTAAGCCAACAAATGAACCTATAAAAGCCCAAAAATGTTCTTTAAAATCGACTAAAGTTTCTTTGTATAAAACGTATTTTGCTTTTCTGTAATTGCGTTTTAGTTTTTTGGTCATCTTATTTTTTTAAAATGTTACGTTTTCTTTTCAAGTTATTTCGCATTCAAAGCGGAAACTTTGCAAAGTTAATTTTTTAAACTAAAATTCAAGTAGAAACCTTAAATTACAATTCATCCTCAAAAAATGACAGTTGGGTTAGTTTCAATTTTATTCAAGGTTTTTCAGTTGCAACTTTGCTTCATCAAAATCAAATAAAATGAAATCTTTTTTAACTTTTTTAATCGCTTTTACTTCACTAATCTCTTTTGGGCAAACCGAAATCAAAGGACAAATTGTCGATGAACAAGGAATGCCATTTGCTGGTGCCAATGTTTTTGTAATTGGTACTTATGATGGTACAACATCTGACGAAAAGGGAAATTTTAGCTTTACAACTACTGCTTCAGGAAATCAGAAATTACAAATTAGTTTTTTGTCGTATGAAACGATAATTTATGATTTTGTGGTTGAAACGTTTCAATCAAAAGTTTTTACAATTAAAGAAAGCCTCAATACTTTAAATGCTGTAGAAGTTACTGCAGGAACTTTCAAAGCAGGCGATAATAGTAAAGCAACTGCTCTTAAAGCGATGGATATTGTAACAACAGCTGGTTCTGCTGGAAACATTATTTCGGCTTTAGAAACTTTGCCAGGAACACAAACCGTTGGTGAAAACGGAAGATTATTTGTTCGCGGTGGTGAAGCAGACGAAACCCAAACTTATGTTGATGGAATTCGCGTTGGACAACCTTATGGAGCAAGTGCCAATAATGTGCCAACAAGAGGTAGATTTTCACCTTTTTTGTTTAGTGGAATTACATTTTCTACTGGTGGTTATAGTGCGGAATTTGGTGATGCTTTATCGAGTGTTTTATTATTAAATACAATTGATGAACCGACTCAAAATCAAACGGATATTTCAATTATGACGGTTGGTGTTGGATTAGGAAAAACTAAAAAATGGGAGAAAAGTTCGTTTACATTCAATACAAGTTACATCAATTTGGCGCCATATCAATTAGTGGTTCCGCAGAATTTAGATTGGAATAAACCTGTTCAGTCTCTTTCAGGAGAAAGTGTTTTTCGATATAAATTTAAAAATGGAATTTTAAAAGTTTACGGGGCTTTCGATTATTCTACATTCGATTTGAATCAGAAAGATGTAAATTTTGATGAGAAAATTCGTTTTGATTTGCAGAATAATAACTTCTATTTCAATACTTCGTATAAAGGTTATTTGAATGATAATTTACAACTTCAAACCGGATTTAGTTATGGTTATGCACAAAATAAAATCGGAATTTCTGAAGATAAAGTTGCGAATAACGAACGAACATTACATAGTAAATTCAAACTAAGAAATTCATTCTCAAACCGATTCAAATTGAGTGTTGGTGCCGATTTGTTTCACACGAATTTTGATGAGAATTTCAATGTTTTCGGTTATGGCTATCAAAATAATTCCATTGCATTTTTCACAGAAGCGGAAGTTTTATTGTCGAGAAAAGTAGCTTTTAATGTTGGATTACGTTCTTCAAATGCTTCGATTGTTGATGAGTTTACAGTGGAGCCAAGAGTTTCATTCGCCTATAAAGTGGCAGAAAATAGTCAGTTTTCAATGGCTTATGGAAATTTCAATCAAACTGCACGACAAGATTATTTGAAGTTTAACTCTAATTTAGATTACGAAACCACTTCGCATTACATTTTGAATTATATGTACAACAAACAAGGAAGAATGTTTCGTGCGGAAGCGTATTTTAAGGATTATAAAAATTTAGTAAAATACGATGGAACGCAAGCCAACTTTGATAGTAATTACAATAACGAAGGTTTTGGTTATGCAAAAGGCTTGGATTTGTTTTGGAGAGACAGCAAAACCATCAAGAATTTAGAGTATTGGGTTTCGTATTCGTTTATTGATTCGGAACGAGATTTTAGAAATTATGAAACTCAAGTTACGCCTTCGTTTGTTGCAAATCATAATTTTTCATTGGTTACTAAGTATTTTGTAAGTAAATGGAAATCTCAAATTAGTGCAACGTATTCTTATAATTCAGGAAGACCTTATGATAATCCAAACGTTGCTGAATTTATGTCTGAAAAGACAAAATCATTTAACAATTTAAGTTTTAGTTGGGCTTATTTATTATCGCAACAAAAAATATTGTTTTTCTCAGTAACCAATGTTTTAGGAACCGAAAATGTATTTGGTTATCAATATGCCAACACGCCTTCTATTTCAGGACAATTTCAGCGTCAAGCTATTACACAAGCAGCCGATCGATTCATTTTTGTAGGTTTCTTTTGGACTATTAGCGATAATAAGAAGACGAATAATTTGGATAATTTATAACCATTTAGTTTTTAATGAATTTTATTTTTTCATCAAAATTGGTCAAAATAAAATAGACACCATTAATTAAATTATCTGTTTGTATGATATAATTTGATTTATTTTCATTGTTAGTGTATACAACTTGTCCTAAAACATTAATTATATTAAAGGTAAAATTTTTATTATTGTTTATACTCAAATGTGATTTTGCTGGATTTGGATACGCAACTAAAGAAACTTGTTCAAATAAAGGGTTGCTTAATGTTTGTATATCTATTGTTTTTGTTATTATGCTTTGGCAACCATCTTTTATTACTTTTAATGTAACAGTTTTTGTTCCAGTTTCTGTAAAAGTATGTGTCAGATTAATATCACCCGATATAACTTCATTGTTAATGTTCCATTCTACGGTAGTGTAATTGGAAGATTGATTGTTAAAAGTTACTTGAGGACCATTTATCTGGAATACAAAATCGGCATTAAGGTTATACGTGTTTATAAGCCAATTACTCCTATTTGTTAATGTTACATTGTCTGCAATTCCTTGAAAATATGTGGCATTTCCTTGGGTAACTCCACCTAAATAATTAGAAACATTTACATTTTCTTGATAAATTGTTGTAAATGCTGTACAAGCAACTAAATAGGAACCATTCAAATTTGGATGTACATCATTATAGCTACTATGTAAAAGTAAATCTTGACTACTGCTAAAATGATTTCTTGCCGATTCTCCTGCTGGAATTAAAGGAATTCTTAGACCATGAGCCATTTTAGTTATAGAGTCTTTTATTTTAGTTTGAATATTAAAATAATCATTATAATCTGGAACATTATTAGTAGCTTTTATTCCATAAGGAATTTGATATAGAAATATTTTGGCACAAGGACTATATTTTCTAATAGAATCAATCATTCTTTGACCTCTTTGAATAGTTGTATTTACTGGCCAAGAAACTCCTGCCGATTCAGAGGTTCCAGGTTGTAGAATTACGTTTGTCCAAACATTATTTCTCAAAAGATTATAAACATTATTATCTACATGATGATTTATAAAGCCAGTTCCTCCAGGGGCATAATATTCTGCTTGTACATTTTTGCCTTTAGAATTTGCGATTTCTTGAAACAAGTTTGGCATATTATTAAAATAAGTCATACTGTTTCCAATGAATAAAGTTTTTTCTTGTGCAGGAATTAATATTATAGATGTAAAAAAACATAATATTATGAATTTCAGTTTCATAGAATGGTAATTTGGGAAAACAAATATATGTTTTTTTTATTTTATACAATTCATCCCCAAAAATCAACAGTTCGGTATGTATAAGTTTTAAAAGAATAAAATCTGACGGAAATTTGAATCATCAAAATAAAACAATTAAATAGTTCAACAATTAAACAATAGAAATCATGACAAAAATTATCACTATCATCGCATTATTTGTAGCTTCATTAGTAAGTGCTCAAGGACAATTTGAACAAGGAATGGGCAAGGCGTTACAAACTTGGAAAGAAGGACAATCAGCAGAAGCAGTTGCGCAATTAGAGCGAATTGCTTCGGTTGAAAAAACAAATTGGTTACCTAATTATTACATTGCTTTTATCAATACAACCCAAGCTTTTGGTGAGAAAGACAAAACTAAAATGGAATCTTTATTAAGAGTAGCTCAAAAAGCACAAGATGTTTGTAATGAGATAGCACAAGATAATCCTGAAGTTTTAGTAATGCAAGCTATGATTCACACCGCTTGGATTGTTTATGATCCAATGACAAACGGACAAAAATTATCGGGAGATGTAATGTACATTTTAAATAAAGCTTACAAAATTGCTCCTGAAAATCCGAGAGTTGTGTTTCAAAAAGCTTCGTTTGAAATTGGAATGGCACAATATTTTGGTCAAGATACAAAACCAATGTGTGCTCAAATTGAAAAATCTATCGAACTTTTTGCTACTTTTAAACCTGAAACAGCTTTTCATCCAAGTTGGGGATTAGATAGAGCACAGGCAGAATTAAAAAAATGTAAATAAAATCAATTATGATTGATAAATTAATAAAACAGTTTCCAAGAGCTACCTTTATAATACTAATTGTATTTGTGGTTTTAATTATCATAAGATTACTATCTGGAGGTTCGGTTGGATTTAATGAAGGATTAGCTTGGCAATTTTTCTATACAACGCTTTACGGATACTCACTTTATTATGCCAATGCCATCATTTTTGTAAAACTAGATGATGTTTATCAAACCGACAGATTTTCTAGAAATAGAATTGTTTTAGGATTTGCTCTTTCGTTTATTGTATCAGTAATTGTAATTTTTTTACTTCGAATTGTAGAAGATGTATTAATTGAAGGGAAAACAATTCAACAATTTTTAGCGAATGAAAAGCCTTCTAATTACATTGTTTCAGTCGTAATTACGTTTGTTGTAACCTTAGCCATTCATGCGATTTATTTTTACAAAGCTTATCAAGAAAACAAAGTCAAAGAACAAAAAATTATTGCAGGAACCGCTTCGGCACAGTTTGAAAGTTTAAAAAACCAAATCGATCCTCATTTTTTGTTTAATAGTTTGAATGTATTGAGTTCGTTAATTGAAGAAAATCCAGAAAGTGCTCAAAAGTTCACGACTTCGCTTTCAAAAGTATATCGCTATGTTTTGGAGCAAAAAGATAAAGAATTGGTTTCGGTAGCAGAAGAATTAAAGTTTGCAAAAACCTATATGAATTTACTAAAAATGCGATTTGAAAACAGCATCACATTTGAAATTCCAGAAGGTTTTGATAATGAGGAAGCTAAAGTAGTTCCTTTATCATTACAATTATTATTAGAGAATTGCATCAAACACAATGTTGTTAGCGAAGCAAAACCGCTTCACGTAAAAATTACTATCGAAAATAATCAGTTGGTCGTAACGAATAATTTGCAAAAGAAAGAAGTATTATCAGATCGTAAAGGCGTTGGATTACAAAATATCGTTAACCGATACGCTATATTAACTAAAAGAACAGTTTTGGTAGAAGAAAATGAGCAAGAATTTAAGATTTTTCTACCTATTTTAACCAAACAAATTACCATCATGGAAACACAAAATATATACAACGAAAACTTAGCTTATCAACGAGCAAAAGATAAAGTAGAACAATTAAAAGGATTTTATGGCAATTTAATTTCGTATTGCATCGTAATTCCGGTTTTGATAATTATTAATTTACAATCTTCAAATAATTTTCAATGGTTTTGGTTCCCAATGTTAGGTTGGGGAATGGGATTAACATTCCACGCTTTAGAAACTTTTGGTTATGGAAAATCATGGGAAGAGCGCAAAATCAATGAATTAATGAACAAAGAAGATAACAATTCTAAAAACTGGAAGTAATCATGGAAACAAATCAATTCGACATCAAAAAATACGAAAACGCAAAAAAACGCGTAAAAGAAATCAAAGGATTTTACAGTCATTTAGCAAGTTACATTCTCGTAATTTCATTTTTAGCCTTCATCAATCTTCGTTTTTCACCAGAACACATTTGGTTTTATTGGCCCATGTTGGGCTGGGGAATTGGATTGTTTTTTCATGCTGTTGGCGTTTTTAATATCATTCCGTTTTTCGGAAAAGATTGGGATGACAAAAAGATTAAAGAAATAATGGAAAAAGAAAAAAATACAAAATGGGAATAATTTTATTTCCAATAAAAAAATAGAAATCATGAACACACAAGACGAAATAAAATACCAAGAAGCTTTAAAACGAGTTAAAAAAATTAAAGGCTTTTATACACACGCAATAGTGTATGTTTTTGTTAACATTATGATCGTTTTTCTTAATGTTAAAAACTTAGATCCAGGCGAAACTTATTTTCAGTTTAAAAATTTTATGACGGCATTTTTCTGGGGAATTGGTTTAGTAGCACATGGTTTTTCGGTTTTTGTACCTAATTGGATTATGGGACAAAACTGGGAAGAGCGTAAGATTAAGGAATTCATGGAGAAAGAGAAGGCGAATAAGTGGGAATAATCAAACGCTGAATATGGAACAACCAATGTTGAATTTTGAAGTTTTAAAACAATGAATATATTAATAATCGAAGACGAAAAACCAGCAGCACGATTGTTGCAACGCAAAGTAGAAAAATTAGGATTGCAAGTGAATACCATGTTGCATTCGGTTGAAGAATCCATTACTTGGTTTCAAAACAATCCGCATCCTGATTTGATTTTTTTGGACATTCAATTGTCTGATGGTTTGTCGTTTGAGATATTTGAGCAAATAGATATTAAAAGCGCCGTAATTTTTACAACTGCTTATGACGAATATGCATTGCGTGCTTTTAAGTTAAATAGTATAGATTATTTACTAAAACCAATAGATGAAGAAGATTTGGAAGTAGCTGTGAATAAATTCAAAGCGAGAAACCAAAAGCAAAATATTTCATTAGATTTTGAAGCGATTAAGCGCATGTTAGTCAATCCAGTGGAAAAAGAATATAAAAAGCGATTTTCAGTAAAAATTGGACAACAATTAAAAGTGATTTCAATTGACGAAGTCGAATGTTTTTACAGCGAAAACAAAGGAACTTATATTCACACTTTAGACAATCGTGATTATTTAATTGATTCCACTTTAGAAGTTGTAGAAGCAGAAATCAATCCAAAAGACTTTTATCGCGTAAGCCGAAAATTCATTGTTCCGTTGAAGGCCGTTAAAGAAATTCAAGTCTATTCTAATTCAAGATTAAAAATCATTTTACCAACTTACAAAGACGATGAGGTAATTGTAGCTAGAGAACGCGTAAGTGATTTTAAGGAGTGGATTGGTTGATAAAGAATTGTTAATTAACAACAAACAAAATGAATATCTCACTATTTTTGATAAAAAAGCAGATGAGATATTTTCGTTTAATAGCGTTTTCGGTTTTCTTTTTGAGTTTTTCTGTGAAAGCTCAAGACTTGATTACGTTTCAAAACTTTGACGAATTGAATGCTTATATTCAAAATAATTCGGATAAACCTTTGGTAGTTAACTTTTGGGCCACTTGGTGTGCGCCATGTGTGAAAGAATTACCATATTTTCAAAAATTACATCAAGAAAATCCAAATATAAAAGTTGTAACCGTAAGTTTAGATTTCGATAAACAAGTAGAAAGTAAATTGAAACCATTTTTGAAAAAGAAGAATTATTCGTTCGTGACGACATACATGGCGGATAAAAAATTCAACAATTGGATTTCAAAAGTCGATGAAAATTGGTCTGGTTCTATTCCAGCTACTTGGGTTATAAATGGAAATAAAGGTATTTTTGTAGAACAAGAATTTGTCTCGTTTGAAGAATTAAATCAGTTTGTAAATGAATCACTAACTAAAATAAATTAATTGCTATGAAAAGAATTGGATTTTTTGCCTTACTAATGGGCGTTTTAATGAGTTTTACCAATCCTACAGGATACAAAGTAGGAGATAAGGCTACCGATTTCAAATTAAAATCGGTCGACAATAAAATGTACAGCATGGCGGATTACAAAGACGCAAAAGGATTTATCGTAGTGTTTACCTGTAATCATTGTCCGTTTGCTGTAAAATATGAAGATAGAATTATCGATTTAGCTAAGAAATACAAATCGAAAGGTTATATTTTGTTAGCGATTAATCCAAATGATCCAGCAGCGCAACCTGACGATAGTTTTGAATTAATGCAAAAGAGAGCGAAAGAAAAGAAATTTACATTCCCATATTTGTTTGATGAAGGTCAGAAAATTTATCCGCAATATGGCGCTACGAAAACACCTCACGTATTTTTATTAGATAAGAATTTAGTTGTGAAATATATTGGTGCAATTGATGATAACGTGGAAGATGCCTCTCAGGTAAAAGAAAAATATTTAGAAAATGCAATCGCTTCTTTAGAAAAAGGCGAGGAGCCATCACCAAATACTACAAAAGCAATTGGTTGTTCTATTAAAGTGAAAAAATAAATTTTAGTTATATTATTAGAAAGAGTGAAATGTAATGTTTCACTCTTTTTGTTTTTAGAATTAACGTATCCAAGTTTTTCGAATTCCAATTAGAACAAAAATCAACAAAGAGTAAATGATAAAGAATGGAGCGATGAATTCAATCCATCCTAAAGGTAACATGAACGCAATTATTAATAATTGAAAACCCAATCCGTAAAGCGAAAGAGAAGTCATGAACCAATTAGGAAATGTTTTTACTTTATAAGCATCAGTATCTAAGAAGTGAATAATTTTATCGAATATGCTGTAAACTAAGGTGTAGATTCCAAATAAAATATTAACTGCTTGTTGTGTTTCACCAGGTAAAGCTTTTGGGGTTTTGTATTCGAAAATTTTACTCGTTGCATCGCCTCCAACTGATTTATTTCTCAAAATTACATAGTAATAATTGTAAAGTGTTCCTTGCAATTGAATACCAATAAAAGCCAATAATGCGACCCAAATAGAAGTTTTAGAAACATAACAAATTGACATCAAAAAAAGAAAATTTAAGATAATATCAAATACACTATCTAAATATCTTCCCACGTAAGAAGGTGTTTTTTTTAATCGGGCTAGTTCTCCATCAGCGGCATCAATTCCCGATTTTAAGATGATGAAAAAAGCAGCAGCTAAATAGTGTTGGTTTAAAATACAATAAATTGCAAGTAAGCCAGAAATTCCAAATAAAAGTGTTACATGAATAGGTGTAAATCGTGTTTCTTTTAATTGAAGAGCGAAAAATCTTCCGAAAGATCTTCCGTAGTCAGATAAATCTAAAAATTTATCCGAAGTATTTAATTTTGACATTTAAAGTTAATAACAAAGAACTGTGACAATATAGTCGGTAACCTTATTTTGTGAATCTATGCAATGTAAAAGTCATGGCGGTTAATAAAAAGAAAGCCATAATTTGATGTGCTAATCCTAACCAAAGTGGCACATGGAATAACAATGTGAAAATTCCTAAAATGAATTGTATAAACACAAAAACTAACAACGTTTTAATTCCGTTATCTTGGGTTTTATTTAATACAAATTTTCTACTTTTTATGAATAAATAAATGATTGAAAAAACTACAACATAAGCAAAAGTTCGGTGAATGAATTGCACGCCACTTTTTCCTTCAGTAAATGCTAACAGTAAATTCGATTGTTCTAATTGAATACTTTCATGGAAAAATTGTCCATCGCTCATTAAAGGCCAATGATTGTGAATTAATCCTGCATTTAAACCTGCAACAAAACCTCCGTAAATAATTTGAATGATTAGAATTACCAAAGCAATACGAGCAATTTTTCGTAATTCTAAAACTGGTAGTTTTCTTTCTGGATAAATTAAATCTAAAGCCACCCAAAGCGTGTAAGCAAACGTAATAAAAGCAAATGTTAAGTGAATCGCTAATCTGAAGTGACTTACATCCGGCATGTCTTTTAAACCGCTAGCTACCATGAACCAACCCAAGAATCCTTGAAATGCGCCCATTCCCAAAAGAATAAAACATTTTTTGATGGTTTCCTTATCTAATTGTTTTTTGATTAGGAAATAAACGAACGGAATAATGAAAACCACTCCAATAATACGACCAATAAAACGGTGGAACCATTCCCAAAAGAAGATGAATTTGTAGTCGTCTAATTGAAAATCTTTGTATTGATTTACTTTCTGGTATTCTGGAAATTTCTTGTATTCTTCAAAGGCTTCCACCCATTTTTCTTCCGACATAGGAGGGAAGGTGTCGTTGATTAAATGCCAATCGGTCATGGATAAACCTGAGTTGGTTAGACGCGTAATTCCACCAACAGTAACCATAATAAATAACAAAACACATCCCGAAAGTAGCCAGTAAATAACCGATTTATTTGTTTTCATTTTTTTGATATTCAAAAAGCACTTCAAATTTACTCAATGATCATCTGAAAAGAGCTTTAACAAATTATAAATTTTATACTTTTTTTAATCCCAATTTTGAAGCTTTGTTTAAAACAAATTCCTTTGCAGGTTCATATTCATTTGGGATTTCGCCTTCTAAAATAGCTTCTTTAACCGCTTCTTTTAGAATTCCAATTTCTCTACAAGGTTTTAAACCAAATAGTTCCATGATTTCTTCGCCCGAAATAGGTGGTTGAAACACACGAACGCGGTCTTTTTCCTCTA
This sequence comes from Flavobacterium helocola, assembly GCF_038289885.1. Classification (NCBI taxonomy): domain Bacteria; kingdom Pseudomonadati; phylum Bacteroidota; class Flavobacteriia; order Flavobacteriales; family Flavobacteriaceae; genus Flavobacterium; species Flavobacterium helocola. Next base: position 271,748 of record NZ_JBBYHT010000003.1, read on the forward strand.
CTTCTACAATTTTTTCTTTAACAATGTCGAAGTTCTTATGGTATTTCTGAAATTTCTTTGGATTTTTTGTGGTGATATCCGCCTTACATAAAGTCATTAAACTATCAATATCTTCACCTGCATCAAAAACCAAACGTCGAACAGCACTATCAGTAACAATATCTTCCGCAATTACGATTGGGCGCGAACTCATCATCACCATTTTTTGCACGAATTTCATCTTGTGATTCAAAGGCATGTGCAAACGTTCAAATATTTTTTTGACCATTTTTCCGCCTAAAAATTCATGTCCGTGAAACGTCCAACCTTGTTTTTTGTTGAATCTTTTTGTTGGAGCTTTACCAATATCGTGTAACAATGCCGACCAGCGTAACCAAACATCATCAGTATTCGGGCAAATATTATCGACAACCTCTAGCGTGTGGTAAAAATTGTTTTTGTGTGTGTGACCTTCTACTTCTTCTACATTATTCAAAGCCGTTAATTCAGGTAAAATAATATCTAACAAACCGGTTTGATACAAGTGTAAAAATCCAATCGAAGGTTTTTCAGAGGCAAGAATTTTATGCAATTCATCAACAATTCGTTCGCCTGAAATAATATTGATTCTATCTTTGTTTTTAGAAATTGCTTCCAAAGATTCAGATTCAATTTCAAAATTCAATTGTGTTGCAAAACGAATCGCACGCATCATTCGCAACGGATCGTCGGAATAGGTAATGTCTGGATTTAAAGGTGTTTTGATGATTTTGTTTTTCAAATCTTCCACACCATTAAACGGATCTACTAAATCACCAAAGTTTTCAGAATTCAATGAAAAAGCTAATGCATTTATCGTAAAATCTCTTCGTTCTTGGTCGTCTTTTAAAGTTCCATTTTCCACTAAAGGATTTCGGCTATCATGTGTGTACGATTCTTTACGAGCTCCTACAAATTCCACGTCAATATCATCATAACGTAACATAGCTGTTCCGTAGTTTTTAAAAACTTGCACTTTTGGATGAAATGAAATTAGCTGAGAAACCTTTAATGCTAATTCAATTCCGCTACCAACGGCAACGATATCGATGTCTTTTTTATGGTCTCTGTTGAGTAATATATCACGAACAAAACCACCAATCACATAGCATTCCAAGTTAAGTTCTTGAGCTGCTTGCGAAATGATTTTGAAGATGTTATGTTCTAAATGTTGTTTGTAATTCATGATTATACCGCAGATTCGCAGATTTTTATTTTTTTGAAAGTACAACTCTTTTGTGTTCAAGTGATACAGAATTAAAATTAACTAAAAGTGCTAATTCATTTCCTGAAACTTTCAAATAATTTAAACATTGATTGTAATGAGCATTGTTAAAACAATCGACAGTTTTTATTTCTAATATTATTTCGTTAAAAACTACAAAATCAGCATAAAATTTATGTTTCAATACAGTATTTTTATAGTTTACTACGTATTCTTTTTCTCTTTCGTATGGAATGTTTCCTTGCTGAAACTCAAATTCAATGGCGTCTTTATATACAATTTCAGAAAATCCTTTTCCTAAATTTTTATGAACTTCAAATAGAACTCCAATAATTTGGTAGGTTTTGTCTTTATATAAAAAATCATCCATAGTATTATTTTAATCTGCGAATCTGCGGTGCTTTTTTACTTGCGAATCACTTTTACCTGACTATCTAAACCTAATTTAATAATCGTAGAAGGATTTTTGCAAACTTTATCGTGGTGCAAATTTACTACATAGTCCACACCTTTTATAATTTCGGGACTAATTTCTTTAAAAGTTTTTGGAGTAAACATACCCGATATATTTGCAGAGGTAGAAACCAATGGTTTTTTCATTCGTTCCATTAGTTTGAAGCAGAAAGGTTCGGTTACCATTCGAACACCTAATGTATTGTCTTCAGCTATAATGTTTTTAGCAACATTTCTAGGATTGTCTAAAATTAAAGTCGTTGGTTTTTCGGATAAATCTAAAATTTGCCAAGCTACTTCTGGAATTTCTTTGAAAACGTTGTACATCATGCGTTCTCCATTTAGTAGAACAATCATGCTTTTAGTTTCTTCGCGTTGTTTTAAAGCATAGATTTTTTTTACGGCGTCTTCATTTGTAGCATCGCAACCAATTCCCCAAACGGTATCCGTTGGATATAAAATAATGCCTCCGTTTTTTATTACTTCGAATGCGTTGTGTACTTCTTCTGATATATTCATTAGTAAATCTTTAATTTTTTATAAAATCGATTACTGTTTTTTTGATTTTTTCTTTTACTGTGATGAAATCTTCTTTGTTTGTGAAAGATGATTTTAAATTAAATTTTTCGTCATTTTTTAATAAATCACAAGACAATTTAGTTCCGTTTGTATGAATAATGTGGAAAAATTCTTTAATTCCATTTAATCTACAAGAACTTACGTTGTGGTCGTTTGGAATGTCAATATACAACGTAGGAGTTCCTAAAGATAAACTTGGCAAGGCACAATGAATTCTGGATGTAACTACATATTTTGCCGATGCATATTTTCTTAATAATTCTTCACCATAAGCAAATATTTCTGCATCATTATTAAATTTATTAGCAGGTATGTAGTGTTTTACATAGATTGCTTTTTTTAAAACTTCATCATCAAATATTTGTGAGAATGAACGGTAAAAATCTAAAGTTTTTCTCCAACTTTTTTTATTGTTTGATCTTATATATCTTGCACGAATCTCGCTAATAGTATTAAATTTTGTTACCAATAAATACATACGATTTAATTGGTCAAGTAAACCTCTTGCTTTTTTATATCTTGGGTCAACAAAGTAAATGTTATCGTTTTTTTCTTTTGAACTGTATTTTTCAGATAGTGTTAAAGTAAGACAACCTGTGTAGTAACATTTTACTCCTAAACTTTCTAAAAATTCAAGTGTAAAGTAATCTCTGCAACCAACAGGTTCGTTTTTTTTATAAAAACTGACAACTTCTTCTTTTCTAAAATGTGAATGAACAGAAGTATTGATGTGATGCGAAACCAATAAAGGTGTTATTTTTTCTGATGGAGGAAAATTTTCTCCGTTCATTAAAAACCAACCATTCATAATTAATTTTACTTGTTCACCATCATACTCGTTTAAAGCTTCTCTATTAATTAAAATAGGATCTTGATTGTTTAAAAATTGTTTAGCGGCTAAACTTTGGATATAGTCACCAATATTTAATCCATTGTCTGTGAAATCATATTTTAATAAAGCTTCTTTCATATTGTTTTTGGTTTTATATTTACAAAATAACAAAAAAATAAGGTGTTTTTTATAAGTTTTTATTTATTCTGATTTTTTGTAAAAATTTATTTTGATTTAATAAAAAAGTCTTTTTAGTTTTCAAATTGAATATTATACTTTTACGAAAATTTTTTTATGAAAATACTTTATTTCTATCCCGAAAATCCAACAACTTCTAATCAAGGAAATAATGCCAGAGCATTTGCCTTGCTTCAGTATTTTAAAAATAGAAATCATAAAATTGATTATATAGGGATTGCTTCAAAATCATTTTCTGAAGTTGATTTGGAAGTAATTAAAAATGCTAATTTTATAGAAAATGGTTTTCTTTTGAAAAGAGATAAACGTATTTCTAAGACTTTGTCGTATTTGTTCACTTATGCAATTCCGAATAAATTAAAGGGAAGAATTAGAGATTTTGATAGGACAAGATTTGGGCATAAAAATCAGTTCTCTAAAATTTTGAAAGATAATCAGTATGATTATATTATTATTTCTTATGCTTATTGGGCAGAATTAATAAGAGAAAACAAGTATTTAAAAAATGCTAAGTTAATAATTGATACCCATGATTTTTTGACTTCTCAATTTCAAAATCAAAAGCGATTTAATTTAGGGAAATATTTCGATAAAGAAATTGAAATTTTAAGTTTATTTCAAAAGGTTTGGGTTATTTCTTCAGATGAAAATTATGTTTTTTCACAATTTGTTACGAGTGATGTAGTTACTATTCCACATGCATTGGAAGCTAAATTTCAATCGAATACTTCTAAAAAGTATGATTTGGTTTATGTAGCTAGCAGCAATGAGCACAATGTAAAGTCAGCAAAATGGTTTTTTGAAGAAGTTTATCCTAAATTAAACGCTAATCTATCAATTTGCGTTGTTGGAAAGATTAACGAATATATCCCGGAACTTCCAAATGTTACTAAAATACATTTTGTTGAAGATTTAAATCAAGTTTACACCGAATCAAGAGTTGCAATTTGTCCAATGTTATCTGGTACCGGACTTAAAATAAAGGTTGTTGAAGCGCTTTCTTTTGGTTTGCCTGTTGTTTGTAATCCAAGAGGAATTGATGGATTAATAAATAAAACTAACAATGGTTGTTTAGTAACCGAAGACGCTACAACTTTTTCAAAATATATTGAACAACTGCTAACGGATAAAAGCTTTTACCAGCAACAACAAACGTTGTCTGAAAATTTCTTTGTCAATTATTTATCAGTAGAATCGGTTTATTTAGCGTTAGATAAGGTTTTTAAATAGATTGAATTACATTTCGCAAATGTTCTTTTGAAAATGGTTTTAAACTATCCTCACTGGCATTGCTTAATTTTTGCCAAAGTTCTTCATTTTGATAAAGTTCAATAATTTTAGCAGCAAATTCACTAGAATCATTTGTTATCATAGCATGATGATTATTTGTTAAATTCATTCCTTCTGCGCCAATGTCTGTTGTGATAACGGGTAAATAATATTCAAATGCTTGACCAATTTTACCTTTAACACCAGCACCATATCGTAATGGAGCCACCATTAGTTTACTATTTAAAAAGTAAGATGCTACATTTGGAACATATCCTATAAATTCAAACATAGGATGCGAAATTCCTTTGATTTCTTCAGCAACATCTCCAATAATTTGCACTTTTATGTCCTTATTAGTTTTCCAAACTTTAGGCATAACTTCATTGTAAAGAAAGTAAATAGCATCAATATTTGGGGTATGTTTTGAACCAATAAATAAAATATTTTGTCTTTGGTTAAAAGTTGTGATTTCAGCTTTGCTAACTTTTGGATAATGAATATTTGAAATAGTAATTACTTTTTCTGGTGATACATATTTACTAATTAACTCTTTTTCTTTCTCAGAAATTGCAACAACAATTGAGGCTTTCTTGATTAATTTAGTTTCAATTTTTTTGTATTTGAAATACCTTTTATAATCCGAAATTTTAAAAGGATTTAATAATAGTGATCTTTTGTAACGTAAAAAATGAACATCTACCATATCATAGATGATTTTTGATTTAGGTAAATGCTGAGAAACAAAATTCAGGTTTTTTTTAAATGAATTCGGACCATTAAACCAAACATAGTTTACATTTTCTAAAGATTGAATTTTTTCAACCTCAGAAATATTTACAATTGTAACTCCTATTTCTGAGAAATAATTCCAATATTTACTACTTGAATCATTTTCATTAGTAAGAAAATAGCATTCAAAATTAGCATTAAGAAACTCTTCAATAATCTCTTTTAATCGATTTGCTCCAGAATCTTTATCGAATGTAGGAAGACTTTTACTAACAAAAACTATACTTTTTTTCATTTTATTTGCGAATCACTTTTACCTTATTATCTACTCCTAATTTAATAATGGTAGAAGAATTTTTGCAAAAATTTGTTGAATTACTAATTTACAATATAGTCGTCAATACTTACAATAATATTGCGATTATTTTTAAAGTTTTTGGTGTAAATATTTTCTATTTTTTTACTACTGTGAAGATCAATAATTTTTTATGTATTCTAAATAGTTTTAGAAAATTGTTTTTGCTTTAATGAATCTGATAAATGTGCTCCTTTTAATAATACAAAAAATAATGACCAATATTTTGGTTTGAAAATAGATGAAATAAAATACTTAATTTGAAAATATGTTAGCAAAACTTTAAATTTAGAATAGCCATAGTGTTTTCTAATTACATATAGTTGCGAAATTTTTAATTCGGTTTTTATTGCAATAGACTTTGGAGTACTTGCTCCATGATAATGTATAAATTCTGCTTCTGGAATTAGGAACGAATTTTTATTTAACTTGTTTATTCTTTTGCATAAATCTGTTTCTTCGTGATATAAAAATATATTAGTATCAAAACCGGCTACTTTCCAAAAATCAGCTGATTTAACCATCATAAAACTTCCAGAAACAAATTGTCCTTTTTGATGATTGGAATAATTTTTTTTACGATTTGGATATTTTTTAGGATTTATTTTTTCTAATAACGATCTACCTAAAAATTCTTTTGAAAGAGATGTGTAATGATCTAATGTTGGTAAAATTGAACCATCTTCTTTGTAAGCTTTTGGACCACAAACACCATAATTCTCATTGGTTTCCATGGCATTAAGTAAAAGTGATAAACAATCATTCATAAAAATAGAATCATTGTTTACAAAAGCTAAATACTTTGAATTTGCAGCTTGAGCACCAATCATATTTCCACCACCAAAACCAGTATTAATATTACTTTTGATTAGTTTTAAGTTGCTTTTATTTTCTTGATTTACAAATGAATTTATCAAATTGAAATCGTTAATTTCCGAATTATTATCAACCACAATAATTTCATAATCAAGATTTGAAGAAGTTTTATCCCAAATACTTTTAATGCAATCTATCGTATATTTTGCAGAGTTGTAGTTAATTAAAATAACAGCTATTGTATTCATTTATAAATATTGGTTTATACCTTTTTCAACAAAAGTGATTTTCTTTTCCCTAACTTCATCTTCAATAGCATTGTTTAAATGAATGTGGCTTTTGTCTTGCTCTTTGTGATAAATATGGTATACAATTCCAACGTTTTTTAGGCGTTTTCCTTGAATTCCTATATTGTGTAAGCGTTGAATTAATTCAGAATCGTCAACTCCCCAACCCACTAAACCTTCATTAAAACCATTTACTTTAATGAAATCTTTTCTCCAAAAAGACATATTGCAACCTCTTAATTTTGATGAACGTTTGTTGTGAAGTTTAGCAAAATTCATAAAAAAGGGAATTCGTAATGTTCTTCCACGTTTTTTAATTCCGTTTGAAAAAAAATGAAAAAATGTTATCTTTTGCTTGAAAATTTCTTCTAATTTTTCTTTTTGAATATTTACTCTCGAACCAAATAAATAAATTCCTTTTTCAGCATAATTCAAATGATCTTCAATAAATTTAGGATGCATAATAATATCGCCATCAATTTCTATAATATAATCATATTTGGCTTTAGCAATTGCCATGTTCATTATTTTTGGTTTTTGATTGCCATTATCTTCATGCCAAACATGAATTAAAGGAACTGGAAAATCTTTTTCAAATTTTTTGATTAATTCAGTTGTTTCAGGCTTCGAACCATCATCCGCAATTATTACTTCATTGGGTAATACGGTCTGATTTTTTACACTTATAAGTAAAAGCTCAAGTGCTTTTGGCCAATTGTAGGTTGGAGTAACTAAACTAGAAGTCGGTTTTTGGTTCATCATTTATAAATATAGTGCAAATTAATATAAATATTTATATTTGTAAAAAAAAGATTATGGTATATGATTGTTTTATTTTCTTCAATGAGTTAGATTTATTAGAAATTAGATTAAACGAATTAAATAATGTTGTAGATAAGTTTGTTATAATTGAAGCTAACAAAACATTTCAAAATAATCATAAACCTTATTATTTTGAAGAAAACAAAGAACGTTTTTTGCAATTTTTGCCAAAAATTATTCATTTGAAATTAGACAAATATCCGCTTTTTATACCAATATTTAATCCGTTTACTCCTTGGAAGTTAGAATTTTTTCAAAGAAATTCTATTGTAAAAGGTTTGGTAAATTGTAAGCCAGAAGATATCATTTTGATTTCAGATGTTGATGAAATTCCAAATCCTAAAGTGCTACAAAATTTATTAGATAAAGGAATTAATGAAATTTACGGATTAAAAATGAACATGTACATGTATTTTTTAAATAATCAATTGATTTATGACGGAGGAAGTTCAATGTCTATTGAAGAAGCAAAAGACGGAATTTGGCATTGTACAGCTGTTTTGCCTTATAAATTGTTAAAACAAAAGCCAAATCGTCTTCGTAAAATTATAATGAGAACGAAACGAAGAGGAGAAGTGTTCAAAATTATACCAAATGCGGGTTGGCATTTTACCTATCTTGGTGGAGTTAAAAAGATTATAGAAAAATTAGAAGCTTTTTCACATACAGAGTACAACAACGAAAATTTTAAAAGTCAAGAGCAAATTGAAAAGTTTATAACTACAGGTAAAGATTTATTTGGAAGAGATTTACAATTTAAAATGCTTAAAACTTTTGAAACTTTACCTCAATATCTTCAACAAAATTCAGAAAAATCAAATTTTAAAGATTATTTTTTTACAAAATAAAATATGAATAACTTCATAATTAATAGCAAGTCTCAATCTCTTAAAAAATTAATATTGGATGCAATTTTCAATTTTAATTCTAAAGGTAAAGTTCTTGTTGAAGGTCAAAGAAATGCTATTAAATTGTTTGATTTAAAAGATTTTACGTTAAATGTAAAATCATTCAAAAAACCCAATTTAATCAACAAAATTGCTTATCGCTATTTTAGAAAATCAAAAGCGCGTCGTTCCTTCGAGTTTGCTTCTAAATTGATGGAAATGCAAATTGGTACGCCACAACCAGTAGCTTTTTTTGAAAATTATGATTTCATTGGATTAAACGAAAGTTATTACGCTTGCCAACATTTAGAAAATGTTTTCGAATTTAGAGAAATTGTTCAAAATGAAACTTTTGAAAATAGAGATTTTATCATCCGAAAGTTTACCCAATTTACCTTTGAAATGCACGAAAAAGGCATTGAATTCTTAGATCATTCACCAGGAAATACCTTAATTCGTAAAAATAACGAAGGAAGTTATTCCTTTTTTCTAGTGGATTTGAACCGAATGAAATTTCATGAAACTATCGATTTCAAAACCCGAATGAAGAATTTATCGAAAATCACACACAAGAAAGACATGATTGCAGTGATGAGTAATGAATACGCAAAACTTTCAAACGGTGACGAAACTACTATTTTTGAAACCATGTGGGGTTTAACGGCCGATTTTCAATATCGCTTTCACCGAAAAAAAAGAATCAAAAAGAAATTAAAGTTCTGGAAAAAGTAGTATTTTTCACTTTTAATTCTTTGCATGAAATTATCGGTAATTATCACCACTTACAATTCGGAAGAATGGCTTCAAAAAGTGCTTGTTGGATACAGCGTCCAAACTGAGCCAAACTTTGAGGTTGTTATTGCCGATGATGGTTCTACCGAAAAAACAAAAGCAATAATCGAATCTTTTCAAAACCAATTTAAGTTTCCAATTGTTCATGTTTGGCAAGAAGATAATGGTTTTCAGAAATGTAAAATCTTAAATAAAGCTATCTTAAAAACCAATTCCGATTATTTACTTTTTACCGATGGCGATTGTATTCCTCGAAAAGATTTTGTTGCCCAACATTTAAAGCACCAAGAAGAAGGCTATTTTCTTTCAGGAGGCTATTTTAAATTACCAATGGAAACTTCTCAGGAAATTTCATTAGAAAATATCCAAAAGCAAGATTGTTTTTCTATTTCTTGGTTGATAAAAAATGGAGTTTCTAAGACTTTTAAATTATCAAAACTGACCAAGATTTCAATTTTTGCGGCTTTCATGAATTGGTTAACACCTACAAAACGAACTTTTAACGGTCACAACACGTCTTGCTTTATGAAAGATTTAGTTGCCGTAAATGGTTTTAACGAAGAAATGCAATACGGTGGTTTGGATAGAGAAGTTGGCGAACGTTTGTTCAACTTCGGAATTTTATCAAAGCAAATTCGTTACAGTGCTGTTTGTTTGCATTTAGACCACAAAAGAGGTTACGCAACGCCAGAAACTTGGGAGAAAAACAATGCCATTCGTAATTTCAATAAAAAACACAATGTGACTTTTATTGAAAATGGTTTGTCGAAATACCTTAACCAATAATCTCAAAAAAATCTTTCAATTTCTCTTTAATTAAGGCAATCGGATATTCTTCAAAATATTTGAATGTATTTTCTTTTATGTGTTTTTCGTCAACTTCGGTATAAATTTCTGGTTTCAAATCTTTTAAATGGATTGAGATGTTTTTCTCATCTTCAAAAATTTGCCATGTTTCTTTATCTACACTTGGTGAAAACAGCGAAAACGTAGGAATAAACAATGCTTTTGCCATATTTACACTTCCGCCTTCGTTGCCAATTAAAGCATCACATTGCGACAATAAACCTAAAAACGAACGCAAATCATTGGCATACAAATCAAAATAAATACGTTGTTGTGTTTCGGGTTGACACAAATCAAAGATTTTTTGAGCGTCTTCTTTTTGTTTTGGAATATAATTGAAAAGTAAATTCGCATCAGTGGTTTGCACGGTAAAATCTAACAATTCCGCCATTTTTTCAAACGGATAAGTTTTGTACCATTCGCTACCTAAAATCCCAATCATAAAAGTAGGTTTGTCTATTTTTAATGGGAATTTTGATAGTATTTCCTTTGCTTGATTAATTTCCAAATCCGTTAAAAAAACTTTTGGTTTATAATCGGTAATTTCTTCCTCAATAAGTGGTTTTAGTAAACGTAAACGATTGATAATTGCCAATCCAATATCCGATTTAGTTCCGTTTTTTAGTCGTTCAATATTGTAATTGTAAAAAATATTAGAATAACCTTTCTTGTATGAAATCTTGTAGTTTGCACCAGAAAACAGTGTGATTAAATTGGTTTCCAACTTACTGTAAGCATCAATCACCGCATCATATTTGGTACTTCTAATTTTGAAAATAAATTGAAAAAGGGAAAGATAGTTTTTTCGCACTTTTTCTTCCAAAACAATAATATTGTTAATATTTGGATTGTTTTTTAGTACATCAACACAATTGGCGTAGCACATGTAATCTATTTGCGCATCCGGATATTTTTGCTTTAAATTATTGGATAGAATAGTTGAGGTAAGTACGTCTCCAATTCGCTTTTGCTGTATGACTAAAATTTTCATTTTTGATAAATTATTTGGCTAAAATACACTGATTTTGAAACTTTGCCAACAAAATAATTTGATTACTTTTGTGAAAATTCAATTTTTATGGCAATTAGCGGTTTAGTCATTACTTATAATGAAGAAAAAAATATTGGAAAATGCATCGATGCTTTGTTTGAAGTGTGCGATGAAGTAATCATTGTTGATTCGTTAAGTGCTGATAATACAGTGAAAATTGCCGAAGAAAAAGGAGCAAAAGTTATTTCTCAAAAGTTTCTTGGCGATGGACCACAACGCACGCATGGATTGCCATTTTGCAAAAACGATTGGATTTTAAATTTAGATGCAGACGAATTTTTAGATAAAGATGCTAAAGAATTTATCTTAAAAGGAAAGTATTTAGAAGGAAATCATGATGCTTTTTCGTTTCGAGTTAAAAACTTTTTAGCCGATGAATTGATTGATTTTTCAGGTTGGTATCCTGATCATAAAGTGCGTTTTTTCAATAAGAAAACGGCAAAACCTTCAGATGCTAAAGTGCATCAAAAAATTGAAACGACTAACGAGAAAAAAGTAGCCGTTCACATTTTACATTACGGTTGGGAATCTTTTGAGCAAATTATAGCTAAGAAAAACCAATATTCTACTTGGCATGCGCAACAACTTTTTGATCAAGGAAAAAGAGTAGGAGCAATGAAACCTGTAATCAATGGTTTAACCGCTTTTATAAGATGTTATTTCTTTAAAAAAGGAATTTTTAACGGAATTGACGGAATTACAATTGCTTTAATCCAAGGATTTTTCTCGCACATGAAATACGCCAAACTGCTGAAATTACAACGCCAAGAAAAATTATTGAAGCGTTAATTTATTTCCAATCATTCGCTCGTTAAACGATTGAATATACGCTTTTATAAACGTTTCCATTTCGGTTGTTTTTGCTTTTTCGGTTTTGATTAAATTGGTTTTTAGCAATTCATCTTTCTTGAAATTATATAATCCTAACGATTTTTTTCCGTCGAAAGCCAAGTAATAGTCGCCTGAAACATAATGGTAAATATTATCTAAATAATACACCACAAAATCTTTTTCAGATTTGTACGATTTTCCATAGGTAATCATTTTACTATCAATATTCAAATAATCAATTATCGAAGGCATAATGTCAATTTGTTGTAAATTCTTTTGATTTTTCCCAACGATAGAAGGATTTGAAGGATCGAAGAATAAAATGGGAACTCTAAATTTTCCAACATTAGTTTTAAATTTTTTCTCTGTTGGTTCTGATGAAGTGTGGTCTGACGTTATTACGAATAGCGTGTTTTTATACCAATCTTCTTTAGAAGCTGTTTCAAAAAAGCGTTTCAAAGCATAATCAGAATAAGCAATACTTTCATGAATTTTAGTAGTTCCTTTTGGAAATTTTCCTTTGTGTTTTTCTGGAATAATATATGGATTATGTGATGAAATTGTAAAAATCGTACTGAAAAATGGTTGTTTGAATTCGGTCATTTTACCTGAAAAATATTGCATAAATTCTTCATCAAAAATGCCCCATCTTCCATCAAATGCTTCTGGACCAACGTATTCATTCTTCCCAAAATAATTATCAAAACCTGCAACTTTACAATATTGGTCAAAATTCTGACTTCCGTTGAAAGCACCATGAAAAAACGCAGTTTGATAACCATTATCTTTTAATATTTTTGGTAAACCATACACTTCATTAATCGAATAACTTGACGTAATTAGCGAATTATTCATCAAACTCGGAATACTCGAAAGCGTAGAAGGAACCGCATCAATAGAAAGTTTTCCATTAGCAAAACCGTTTTCAAAGAATAACGATTTTTCAATCAAACCATCTAAAAAAGGCGTTTGTCCACGCTGAATATTTTCTCGTCCGAAACTTTCTAAAATAATAATTACCACATTTTTTTTGTTCGGATTTTCAGTTGAAGAGATTTCAGTTATTGGATTGAAAATTTGATTTAATTCTGTTTCTGAAAAGTATTTTGGTGATTCTAACGTTTCTTTTTTACCAATAGTTTTGATGATGCAAAACGGAGTATTCAGCACAATTGCCGACTGATTTATCGAACCATAATTTACAGCATCAACAATACGTAACGGTTTTTTCTGGAAACCACCACGACCTAATAAGAAAACAAATCCCATTAAAAGAATAAATATTCCGGATTGTTTCGCAATTTGTGACCAGTTTGCACTTTGTTCGCTTGCTGATTTTAGATTAGCAATCATTTTCCAAAAGCCAAAACCCAAAAGAATTGCTAATAACGGCAAATGCCAAAACTCAACTAAAAAAGAAAAAATTAATCCGCCAATTTCATTTTCCATTCCGCTTGCGGTAATCATGCCAAAAGTACTTCTTCTGCCAGTGAATTTGTAATATTCGAAATCAACAAAATTGGTTAAGATGAAGATGAAATTCACGATGAAGAAACCAATTTTCAAATACTTTTGATAGTTAGGTTTGTATTTAAAATTACCTGGAATAAAATGCAAAAGCGCAAAAACTAAATTGATGTAGGCAATTGCTGATAAATCAAAATGAATACCGCCTAAAAAACCTTTAGCAGAAATGTTTTCAAAAGCATTTTTATTGAAAAAGTAAAACAACAAACGACAAATTTGGTAAATAAAAAGAACCACAAAAAAACGCTTGAAAAATAGTTTTACACTGCTAAAATAGTTTGACATAGAAAGGTATTTTTCAGCAAATTTAACTATTCATATAAAATTTACAATTTATTTACTTGTAATTTACTTTTGGAGGATAATAAAAATTCCAATTCACAACAATTTTGTCATGAATTGGAATTCAACTTCGTACTTCTAACTTCGTACTTTGATTTATACCGCTACGTTGTATTCTCTCAATGCATCATTTAAAGAAGTCTTCAAATCGGTTGAAGGTTTTCTTTGACCAATGATAATTGCACAAGGCACTTGATAATCCCCAGCTGGGAATTTCTTCGTATAACTTCCTGGAATTACTACCGAGCGAGCCGGAACAACACCTTTATATTCTATTGGCTCATCGCCTGTAACATCAATAATTTTGGTAGATCCTGTCAAACATACATTCGCACCTAAAACCGCTTCTTTTCCTACGTGAACTCCTTCTACCACAATACATCTAGAACCGATGAAAGCACCATCTTCAATAATTACTGGAGCGGCTTGTAAAGGTTCTAAAACACCACCAATTCCAACACCACCAGAAAGGTGAACATGTTTTCCAATTTGTGCACAACTTCCTACGGTTGCCCATGTATCTACCATCGTGCCTTCATCTACATAAGCACCAATGTTTACATAACTTGGCATTAAAATTACACCACTAGAAATATAAGCACCATATCTTGCTACTGCATTTGGAACTACACGAATTCCTTTTTCTGCATAATTGCGTTTCAATAACATTTTATCGTGATATTCAAAAATACCCGATTCCCAAGTTTCCATTTTTTGAATAGGGAAGTACATTACCACCGCTTTTTTAACCCATTCGTTTACTTGCCAGCCATTTTCAACTGGTTCAGCAACACGAAGTTTTCCGCTATCTAATAATTCGATAACTTCTCTAATGGCTTTTTGCGTAGTTTCTTCTTGTAATAAAGCACGATTTTCCCATGCTTGTTCTATTGTAGATTGTAAATTGGTCATGATTCTAAATTTTGTAGTGCAAATATAACATTTTATGAATTTTGGAATTCTTTTTGATATGAGAAATAAGTCGTAAATTTACATTAATCACAAAAAAACAAACAACATGAAAAAAAGTCTTCTAATTTTAGGAATAATAGCTATTGGTCTTACTTCTTGTAAAAAGGAAATTGAAAAAGAAACAGAAGGAACACCAATTGATTCTACAGTAGTTCAAGTTGATGAACATAACGCTAAAAATAGTTTAGATTATCAAGGAAACTATAGGGGTAATCTTCCGTGTGCCGATTGCGAATCTATCGAAACTACGATTTCATTAACTGAAGATTCGTATATTAAGGAAATCGTTTATAAAGGGAAATCGAGTAAAGTGTTTAAAGAAACTGGTAAATTCACATGGAACGATGCAGGAAATACGATTACGCTTTCGGGTTCAGCTGCACCAAATCAATATTTTGTGGGTGAAAATGCATTATTTCATTTAGATGTTGATGGAAAACGCATTGAAGGTGATTTAGCTTCAAAATACCAATTATCAAGAATTGAAATTTCTGAACCAATTGCTCCAGTTCAAAAAGAAGAAACAAAAACCAAAGAAGTTCCTAAAGTTGAATTGAAAAATTCAAAATGGCGTTTGGTGAAATTATACGGAAAAACTATCGAAAAGAATAAAGATAGTAATAGAGAAAATGGAATTACTTTTAATCCTGATGGACGATTTTCAGCTTTTGCAGGTTGTAATAATATGATGGGAAGCTATAAGTTAAAAGAAGAGGTTAGTCGTATTGAATTCTCAAAAGTAGCTTCCACCATGATGGCTTGTGAAGATATGGTAACCGAACAAGAATTTGCTAAAGTTTTAGAAATGGCTGATAATTATAATTTTGATGGTAAAACCTTAAAATTAAATAAAGCCAGAATGGCAACTTTAGCAGAATTTGAAATTATTAAGTAAATTGAGCTTATATTTGCTAAAAATTAGTAAATAAATGCGAATTTTAGCCATAGATTACGGAATCAAAAGAACAGGAATTGCCGTTACTGATGAAATGCAGATGATAGCTTTTGGGCTAACTACAATTCCATCCGAAACTGCAATTGCTTTTTTAAAAGATTATTTTTCGAAAGAAAAAGTAGCCTGTGTAATTGTTGGCGAACCCAAACAAATGGATGGAACACCTTCGCAAAGTGCCGAAATCATCAATGCTTTTGTTGCTAAATTTCAAGCAGCTTTTCCAGAAATGCCTGTGAATAGAGTAGATGAACGATTTACTTCCAAAATGGCGTTTCAAACCATGATTGATAGTGGCTTAAATAAAAAACAACGCCAAAATAAAGCTTTGGTTGACGAAATTGCCGCAACAATTATACTTCAAGATTATTTGCGTTATAAAAAATAATAGTACATTTATATTCAATTTTATTACTGAATGAAACATCAATTAGACGCTAAAGACCAAGCTATTTTAGAAATTTTACAACAAGATTCAACAATTTCGGTGAAAGAAATAGGGGAACGTGTTGGGCTTTCGTTTACTCCAACATACGAAAGAATTAAAAATTTAGAAAAAAATCAGGTGATAACTAAGTATGTAGCGTTAGTGAATCGATTTAAAATTGGTGTTCAAATCGTAGTGTATTGTAACGTAACTTTAAAAGAGCAATCTAAGGTAGCTCTTGACGCTTTTGAACAAACTATTGTTGCCATTCCTCAAGTTCAAGAAGTAATTAGTTTGTCTGGAAATTATGATTATATGCTAAAAATCATTGCAGAGGACATTACATCGTACAATGATTTTGTGGTAAATGTAATTTCAAATATTCCTAATATTGGACAATATCACAGTAGTATCGTTTTAAACGAAACTAAAAAAGAAACAGCATATATGTTGCCAAAGGTAACTAGTTAAACTTCGAAACCACTTTTTCAAAAGCTTTTTCAATTAATTCGTTGCCCAAATTTCCTATGCTCCCTTCATGCGTATGATGGATTTCGTAATTTGGACTAAAATCCTTGTTTTCAATAGCCAATCCAATGTTTTTATAAGCATCTCTGAACGGAACTCCATTTAAAACTTGTTGGTTAACATTTTCAACACTAAACATATAATTGTATTTAGAACCTTTAACGATATCTCTTTTTATTTCAATATGTTGCAACATGAAATGCAACATATCTAAACATTCTTTCAACGATTGAATTGCAGGAAACAAAGCTTCTTTTGATAATTGAACATCTCTGTGATAACCTGAAGGCAAATTGTTAGTCAATAAGATTAATTCGTTTGGTAAGGCTTGTATTCTGTTACATCTTGCTCTCATAATTTCAAAAACATCCGGATTTTTCTTGTGTGGCATGATGCTACTTCCAGTTGTTAATGAGTCGGGAAAGGAAATAAAACCGAAATTTTGATTCAAGTACAAACACATATCGTATGACAATTTACCTAAAGTTCCCGCCAAACCAGCCATTGCCATTGCCATTACTTTTTCCGATTTTCCTCTTGTCATTTGTGCATGAACTGAATTTACGTTTAAGGTTTCAAATCCTAACAATTCGGTTGTCAACGTTCTATTTAATGGAAACGAAGTGCCATATCCAGCTCCTGAGCCCAGTGGATTTTTATTGATAATGTTGTAACTTGCCAATAGTAATTCTAAATCATCCACTAAACTTTCGGCATAAGCTCCAAACCACAATCCAAAGGAGGATGGCATAGCAATTTGCAAATGAGTATAACCCGGAAGTAATACCTCTTTGTGTTGGTTGCTCAGCTGAATTAATGACGAAAAAACAGTTTCAGTAAGCGATTTGATCTCTAAAATTTCGGCTTTTAAATACAGTTTTAAATCGGTCAGAACTTGGTCATTTCTCGAACGACCACTGTGAATTTTTTTTCCAACTTCACCAATTCTTTGAATTAGCAAATGTTCTACTTGCGAATGCACATCTTCAATTCCAGGTTCGATTTCAAATAGATTTTGTTTAATTTCTTCTAAAATTTTTTGAAGCTCGGTTTCGATTAAAAGCCATTCTTCCGTTTTTAATAAATGGATAGAATGCAACATTTCGCAATGGGCTAACGAACCCAAAACGTCATATTTAGCTAGAGCGTAATCAAATTGGACATCATTTCCAACAGTAAATTTTTCTACTATTTTAGCATGAAACGCATTGTCACTAGCTTTTTTTTGCCATATTTTTTCTGCCATAACTACAGGATTTGGGTTAAAACGGAATTGTATATTTGAATTGCGTTTTTAATTTCATCTACATAAATAAATTCATCACTACTATGCGATCGCGTTGATAATCCTGGTCCCATTTTTAGAGACGGACAAGGAATTACCGCTTGGTCTGATGAGGTTGGCGATCCGTAATACGTTCTTCCCATTTTTATTCCAGCTTGCACAAATGGATGCGACAATGGAATTGAGGAGGAATTAAGCCTTAAGGAACGTGGCGTAACCTCGCTTTTGATATTTTGTTGAATGATATTGAAAATTTCTGTGTTAGAATACATTTCTGTCGTTCTAACATCAACCGTAAACTGACAAGAATCGGGAACTACATTGTGTTGTGAACCGCTGTTGATGATTGTTACTGTCATTTTTACTTCACCTAATAAATCGGAAACTTTATCGAATTTATACGAATTGAACCATTGGATATCTTCCAAAGCATTCAAAATGGCATTGTCGTGATTCGGGTGTGCGGCGTGAGAGGAAGTTCCTTTAGCAACGCAATCTAAAACCAATAATCCTTTTTCGGCAATGGCTAAGTTCATTTCGGTTGGCTCTCCTACAATGGCAAAATCGATAGTGCCAAGTTTTTTAAAGATTGATTCTATTCCATTGACACCAGAAATTTCTTCTTCTGCGGTAGCCGCTAAAACTAAATTATAATTCAGATTTTCTTTATCGTAAAAATGAATAAAAGTTGCAATTAAACTCACCAAACATCCGCCAGCATCATTACTTCCCAATCCATATAATTTGCCCTCTTTTTCAATAGGTTCAAACGGATTTAAAGTGTAACTCGCATTTGGTTTTACGGTATCATGATGTGAATTTAGTAGAATAGTTGGTTTGGATGCATCATAAAATTTATTGAAAGCCCAAACGTTATTCATTTCGCGATGGGTTGGTATGTTGTACGTTGCAAAGAACTTTTCTATACAATCCGCTGTTTTATCTTCACTTTTACTGAACGAAGGAATCGAAATCAATTCTTTCAATAATTCGTAAGCCGATTCAAAAAGATTAGTTAATTCTTGTTCCTTCATAATGATTGCTTTTTATAAAATTTGTAATGTTTTCTGCTGATGTAATTCCGACTTCTTCTACACCGTTTACCAAAGCATCAAACGCATTTTTAATTTTTGGAACCATTCCTTTATTGATGATGCCTTCTTCTTTTAATTTTTGAAAGGTATCCCAATCTAAGTTTTTGATTACCGAATTTTCATCATCGGAATTGTTTAAAACACCTTTTTTTTCAAAGCAATAAGTTAATTTTACTTGAAATGAAGTTGCCAAAGCCGAAGCCAAAACACTCGCAATGGTATCGGCATTTGTATTTAATAATTGACCTTGTTTGTCGTGAGTAATTGCGCAGATGACAGGTGTTAATCCACTTTGAAGTAATAAATCTAGAAAATTAGAATTCACATTTTCAATGGAAATATCACCCACAAATCCGTAATCGATTTCCTGATGAATTCTTTTTGTTGCTGGAATTAAATTACCATCAGCTCCAGATAAACCAACACTATTAATGTGGTGTTTTTGAAGTTTTGCAACTATATTTTTATTGATGTAACCCGCATAAACCATGGTGGTAATTTTTAAGGTTTCGGCATCAGTTATTCTTCTTCCTTCTATTAATTGTTGTGGAATATTTAGTTTTTCAGCTAAATTGGTTGCTAATTTTCCACCGCCATGAACTAGAATAAAAGGTTCGTTTAAACTCGCAAGCGATTGGATGAAATCATTCAATTTCGATTCATCATCTATAACATTGCCACCAATTTTTATAATGTTAAGCGTTTTCATTTGATTCTAATATTTTTTGAAGCACTATCTGTGCTGCATATGTTCTATTATTAGCTTGCTGATAAATTAGAGAATTTTGGCTGTCTAAAACTTCATCACTTACTTCTACATTTCTTCTTACAGGTAAACAATGCATTATTTTAGCATTATTAGAAACTTTTAATTTCTCATTCGTTAACATCCAATTTTCGTTGGTTTCAAGGATTTTTCCGTATTCTTCAAATGACGACCAGTTTTTAATATATACAAAATCAGCATCTTGTAGCGCTATTTCCTGATTGTGCTCAATGGTTGCATTTTGAGTAAATTTTGGATCCAATTCATATCCTTTTGGATGCGTAATTACAAATTCGCAATCCATTTTATTCATCCATTGAGCAAATGAATTTCCAACGGCATGTGGAATCGATTTGATATGAGGCGCCCATGTCAAAACTACTTTTGGTTTCTTGTTGATTGGTTTTTGCTCTTCAATCGTAATACAGTCAGCCAAACTTTGTAACGGATGTAACGTTGCTGATTCTAGAGAAATAATAGGCACAGTCGCATGTTTTTCAAATAACGAAAATACCTTTTCATAAGTGTCTTCTTCTTTGTTAGTCAAACTCGCAAAACAACGAATACCAATAATATCGCAATATTGACTTAAAACTTGCGCCGCATCTTTGATGTGTTCAACTGTTCCACCATTCATAATCGCACCGTCTTCAAATTCCCATATCCAAGCTTCTTGATTAGCGTTCAAGATAATAGTGTTTAGTCCTAGATTTTGTGCTGCTTTTTGAGTGCTTAATCTAGTTCTTAGACTTGAATTTAAAAAAACCAAGCCCAATGTTTTTCCTTTACCTAATTCGCTTTTTTGTAAAGGTGTTTTTTTTAATTGGATTGCCTCTTGAATAAATGTATCAAGATTGGTTATGTCATCTACAGAGAAAAATCGTTTCATATTCATAAATTGGATTTAGATAGAATTTTAAATGCTTCTATAAATACATCTAATTCTGTTTTTGTAATGTTTAAAGCGGGAAGAATTCGTAATGTTTTTGGGCACGAAGCATTTCCAGTTAAAATATTGAATTCACTCAGCAATTTGTTTCGTAATGGCGCACAAGAAACTTTCAGTTCAATGCCAAACATTAAACCTTGATAGCGGATTTCGTGTATTAACGGATCATCTTTTAATGCTTCGTTTAAGTAGTTTCCTAAATCTGTTGCGTTTTGTAGTAAATCTTCATTTTCAATGGTTTCCAAAACAGCTAACGATGCGGCACAAGCCAAATAATTTCCTCCGAAAGTAGTTCCTAATAAACCATGTTTTGCTTGGAATTTTGGCGAAATTAAAACGCCACCAACAGGAAAACCATTTCCCATTCCTTTTGCAATGGTTATAATATCGGCTTTTATACCGGCATGTTGATGCGCAAAAAACTTACCCGTTCTTCCGTAACCTGATTGAATTTCATCGCAAATGAAAACCGCTTCATGTTCATCACATAAACTTCTAATTTTCTCTAAGAAGGTTAGTTCTGGAATTTGAACACCGCCCACACCCTGAATTCCTTCAATGATTACAGAAGAAATTTCATGATTTTTAAATGCTTCTTCTAACGCAGTTGTGTTGTTAAAAGGAACAAAAATAAAGTTGTCCGACTCATTCGTTGGTGCAATAATACTTTTGTTGTCAGTTGCCGCAACGGCAGCCGCAGTTCTTCCATGAAAAGCCTTGGTAAAGCAAATGTTCTTCTTCTTTTGTGTGTGAAATGAAGCTAGTTTAATTGCGTTTTCGTTCGCTTCGGCACCTGAGTTGCACATGAAAAGCGAATAATCTTCATAGCCACTAATTTGACCTAGTTTTAGTGCTACTTCTTCTTGTATTGGAATTTTTACTGAATTGGAATAAAATCCAATATTATGTAATTGTTCAGTGACTTTTTGTACATAAGTAGGATGGCTATGGCCAATTGAAATCACGGCATGACCACCATATAAATCTAGATATTTTTCGTTTTTATTGTTCCATAAATAACTTCCTTCTGCTTTGATGAAGTTTAAGTCAAATAACGGATATACATCAAATAATTTCATTTTTTTCTTTTTAAAATGCTGAGGCTTTTAATTTTAATCCCAGCGTTGCTTCCCAACCAAACATGAGATTCATATTTTGAACCGCTTGTCCAGAAGCACCTTTTAATAAATTATCAATAACGGAGTGAATGACCACGTGATTTTCGTCTTTTTCGATGAATAATAAACATTTATTGGTGTTTACCACTTGTTTCAAATCGATGTTGGTTTTAGACAATAACACAAATGGATTGTTCCTGTAAAAATCTTCATAAAGTGTTTGAATTTCTTCTAAACTCATTTTTGTTTCAATCGTAGAACTAGTGAAAATTCCCCGAGTAAAATCCCCCCGCCATGGAACGAATTCAAGTGCTATTTTTTCTTCGTTTAGATGGTTTATTGTTTTACAGATTTCAGCCACATGTTGATGTTGTAAAGTTTTGTAAGCCGAAATATTATTAGCTCTCCAACTAAAATGCGTAGTGTCTTGCAATTGTTGTCCTGCACCAGTCGAGCCTGTAATTCCGGTTGTGTAAACTGTTTTTAAAATCTTTACTTTCGCAAGTGGGAGTAACGCTAATTGAATCGCAGTAGCAAAACAACCTGGGTTGGCAACGTAATTACTTTTTTCTATCGCTTTCTTATTGATTTCTGGTAAACCGTAAACAAAATTTCCTTTTTCAAATGTGCCGTCAATTCTGAAATCATTACCTAAATCGATGATTTTGATGGTTTCATTCACTTCATTGTTTTCTAGCCAAATTTTACTTTCTTTATGAGGAAGGCACAAAAACAAAACATCAATCTCTTGGGAATATTTATTGGTAAAAATCAAATCTGTTTCGCCAATTAAATCGGTATGAATACTGCTGATTGCTTTTCCATTTTGACTTCTGCTTAACGCTAATGTTATTTCGGTTTTTGGATGATTTAAGAGTAGACGAATCAATTCGCCACCGGTATAACCTGCAGCTCCAACTATTCCAACTTTTATTATTGATTCCATTTGAATTATATTTTACTCTCGTTCACCTGATGATAAATGGTAAGCGAATTGCTGATTATTTTTGAATATCCTTTTACATCTTCACCAGACCAACCCAAATTCATTTCGCCATAGCTTCCAAATTTGGATGCCATTAAATCGTTTTCTGATTCTATACCGTTAAGGATAAAACGATAAGGTAAAAGTGTCACGATGACTTTTCCATTGACTGTTTTTTGTGAATTGGTGAAGAAAGTTTCAATATCACGTAATGCTGGGTCTAAGAACAAACCTTCGTGTAACCAGCTACCATACCAATCCGCTAATTGACTTTTTAAATTCAATTGAAATTTCGAAAGCGTATGTTTTTCCAATAGATGATGTGCTTTTAAAATAATCAAAGCTGACGCCGCTTCAAAACCAACTCTTCCTTTTATTCCGACAATGGTATCACCCACATGAATATCTCTTCCAATAGCGAAAGGAGCAGCTAAACTTTCCAAATACAAAATAGCTTCACTTGGATGTGAAAAAACGGTTTTATTAATTGCAACGATTTCACCTTGTTTAAAATGTAAAATGACTTCTGTTTTATCCGCTTCTGTTTTTTCTAATTGCGAAGGAAAAGCCGTTTCAGGTAAATATTGATTGGAGGTTAACGTCTCTTTTCCACCTACAGAAGTTCCCCAAAGCCCTTTGTTTACAGAATATAACGCTTTTTCGAAATTCATTTCTACTTGATTTTCTTTCAAGAACTCAATTTCGGCTTCTCTTGAAAGTTTCAAATCTCTGATAGGAGTTATGATTTCGATATTGGGACAAAGAATATTAAAAATAACATCAAATCTTACTTGATCGTTTCCAGCGCCTGTACTTCCGTGCGCAACAGCATCGGCATTGATTTTTTTTGCATAATCGGCAATAGATTTTGCTTGAATGGTTCTTTCAGCACTCACAGAAAGCGGATAGGTGTTGTTTTTCAATACATTTCCATAAATCAAGTATTTCACACAAGTGTCATAATAATTTTTTACGGCATCAATACACGTGTAAGAATGTACACCAAGAGTCAAAGCGCGTCTTTCAATATCTTTTATTTCTTCGGATGAAAATCCACCAGTATTTACTGTAACGGCGTGAATTTCGTATCCTAATTTTTTTGATAAATAAACGGCACAAAACGAAGTGTCTAATCCTCCGCTATAAGCTAAAACTACTTTTTTCATGGTTTTCTTCATTTGGTATTAATGCTATTTTTGGTTCGTACAACATGGCAGTGCACAAACAATTTTTCTTTTCTTTTGCGATTAAAATTTCATAATTGATACAGCTTTTGCATCCGTTCCAGAAATTTTCATCTTGCGTTAATTCGGAATAGGTTACGGGTTCGTAGCCTAATTCACTATTGATTTTCATTACAGCTAATCCAGTTGTTAATCCAAAGATTTTAGCATTTGGAAATTTACTTTGCGACAATGAAAAAATGGCCTGTTTAATTTTTCGAGCCAGTCCGTGTTTTCTAAATTTTGGAGCTACAATCAATCCTGAGTTTGCTACAAATTTCTCGTGACTCCACGTTTCGATGTAGCAAAATCCTGCCCATTCGTTTTCTTCGGTAAGGGCGATAATTCCGTTTCCGTCTATGATTTTTTTACTTAAATATTCTGTTGAACGCTTTGCGATTCCTGTTCCTCTCACTTTTGCGGAAAGTTCCATTTCTTCTATGATGGCTTCGCAGAAAATCAAATGTTGAGAATTCGTTTGCTCAATTTTAATGGTCATTTCTTTTAAAATTTCGGCAAAACTAAATAAAATTATTTATTAAATAACAAATTAAAGATAAAATATCTTTTTTTAATTAATTTTTAAGATTTTAAATCTTAATTTTAAATTATTATTTATTTGTTATAACTGTTTTATTGTCTGTATATTTTACTATTTTTGTACCCTTAATTTCAAGATTATGATTTTACCAATATACGGATACGGAGAACCAGTCTTACGCAAACTATGCGAGGACATTACTCTAGAATATCCGAATCTTAAAGAAACAATTGCTAATATGTATGACACCATGTATCATGCGCATGGCGTTGGTTTGGCTGCTCCACAAGTGGGTATGCCAATTCGTTTGTTTATTGTAGATACCGAACCTTTTAGCGATAGTGATGACGTTTCCAAAGAAGAAGCGGCTTTAATGAAAGAGTTCAAAAAGACTTTCATCAATGCAAAAATCATTAAGGAAGAAGGTGATATTTGGGGATTCAACGAAGGTTGTTTGAGTATTCCAGATGTGCGTGAAGATGTTTTTCGTCATGATACCATTACAATTGAATATTTTGATGAAGATTTCAATAAGAAGACTGAAGTATATAATGGTTTAATCGCGCGTGTTATCCAACATGAGTACGACCACATCGAAGGAATTTTATTTACCGATCACTTATCGATGTTGAAAAAGAAGCTAATTGGGAAGAAATTGCAAAACATTATGGATGGTAAAGCAAGACCCGATTATAAAATGAAGTACGTAAACAAAAAAGGACGTTAATTTGCAGTATTCAGTGTTCAGTTTTTAGTATTCAGTTTAACTTGTTTAGTTTCTTTAAACTTTTTACTTATTACTTTTCACTTTTTACTTTAAAATAATATATTTGCCAACCTTAATAAGTAAGAAACATGAGCATTCAAAAAATATTAGCTATTTCTGGGAAACCAGGTTTATATGAATTAAAAATTCAAACACGTACAGGATTTGTAGCCGAATCTTTATTAGACGGAAAAAAGATAACTGTAGGAATGAGAGCTAACGTAAGTTTGTTATCAGAAATTGCAGTATACACGTATTCAGAAGAAGTGCGTTTAGCAGAAGTTTTAAAAGCAATTGCTACGAAAGAAAACGACGGTATAGCAATGTCTCACAAAGAAGACGATGCGAAATTAAAAGCGTATTTCAGAGAAATTTTACCAGAATTTGATGAAGACAGAGTATATACGTCTGACATCAAGAAAATCTTAAACTGGTACAATTTGTTACAACCAAAAGGTTTCGTTTCATTAGAAGCGTTATCTAAAGAAGTAAAAGAAGAAGAAGCTCCAGCTGCTGAATAAGCATTGGAAAAATTATACTTTAAAATCCTGCGTTTTCCACGTGGGATTTTTTATTTTTACGATATTATTTCCATCAATATAGTACAGACAAGCCAATGGCTTGTCTCAACTTCAAATAAACATCACGAAAATGAACACACGCCAACAACAACTACAAGCTTTCAATCGACTTTTAGATATCATGGACGATTTACGCGAAAAATGTCCTTGGGATAAAAAGCAAACACTTGAAAGTCTTCGTCATTTAACGATTGAAGAAACCTATGAATTAGGCGATGCAATTTTAGACAACGATTTGGAAGAAATCAAGAAAGAGTTGGGCGATGTATTGTTGCACATTGTGTTTTATGCGAAAATTGGAAGCGAAACCAATGCGTTTGATATTGGAGATGTAGCGAATTCCATTTGTGATAAATTAATTGATCGTCATCCGCATATTTATGGCGATGTGGTGGTGGCTGATGAAGAAGAAGTAAAGCAAAATTGGGAAAAATTAAAACTGAAAGAAGGCAAGAAATCAGTTTTGGAAGGTGTGCCAAAAAGTTTACCGGCGTTAGTAAAAGCAAGTCGCATTCAAGATAAGGTTAAAGGTGTTGGATTTGATTGGGAAGAATCGCACCAAGTTTGGGACAAAGTGCAAGAAGAACTAAACGAACTCCAAGTTGAGGTACAAGCTGGCAACCAAGACAAAATAGAAGCCGAATTTGGCGATGTTTTGTTCTCCATGATAAACTACGCAAGATTCTTAAAAGTAAACCCAGAAGACGCTTTAGAACGCACCAATAAAAAATTCATTAAACGTTTCCAATATTTAGAAAGCAAAGCCACCGAATTAGGAAAACCTTTAATGGACATGACGCTAACCGAAATGGATGTTTTTTGGGAAGAAGCGAAGAAGCTTTAATTGACAATTAATAATTAACAATTCATAATTCACATGTACTACGCAGTAATTTTTACCTCTACCAGAACCGAAGTGGAAGCAGGTTATGCCGAAATGGCAATTAAAATGGTGGAATTAGCCAAAGCCCAACCTGGATATATAGGTATGGAAAGCGCACGAAGCGAAATTGGAATTACCGTTTCGTATTGGGAAAGCTTGGAAGCCATAAAAAACTGGAAAGCCAATATGGAACATGTAGAAGCACAAGAAAAAGGTAAAACCACTTGGTACAAAAATTACAAAGTAAGAATTGCCAAAGTGGAAAGAGAGTACGAGTTTTAAAAGGGTGATTTAAACGCTAAGTTTTTTTGCCTAGTTTGTCATGTTGATGTAACGAAGCATCACATAACGCATATCACGTCCAGTTTGTCATGCTGAAAGCATCTCTTTTATGTCATCCCTACGGGATTTTACCAACACTAATACATTAAGTTACCCATATTTCATGCCTAACGGCATTTTCAAACAGTTGTATTAACTTTTTTAGTTCCGTAGGAACGAGATATAGGTAGTTCCGTAGGAACGTAATATGGGTAAAAAATAAACACAACGATTAGGAAGTCCTGTAGGGACGATATTTTTAGTTGTTTTTGTATTCACGAGCGTGATTCTCGTGTTAGCCTAGCATTGAGTTTTATTTACTAGTTTTTCTAAAATAATTATCGCTCCAATTATAAATGTTGCAATTGTTAAAAAGAAGAAAATGTAACTACCAATCAATGTCTTTTGATATACTTTACCTCGCAATTTCACATTTTTATTATTATCAAATCTTTCGTTTATTTTCTCTTTCGATATCCCATAATATTCACAAAGCTTATTTTTGTATTCTTCTATTTGAACTTCAATATCGTTGCCGTCTGCTAAAGATTTGTAATAATTTATAAGAAGTGTTCTGTATTCTTTTATACTTTCTTGTGAACTGTTTGAGAAGTCTGGTTTTTCTTGAATGATTTTAAAATCTTGTTCAAAATAATAGATTATATCTTCAATTGTATCGCTATTCTTTATTTTTCTGGGGGTTGGAAATTCTAATGTAGTCGAAAAGCCATCCGCATAACCAGCAAAATCCATATTAATCGCAGTTAATAACATTTGTGAAAAAAAAGAAAAAATTCTAAAGATTAATCCAAAAATAACAACAATCAATGAAACTATAGTTATTTGATTTGATAACTCTGTTATGGTTTTATAATTTGGGTTTTTTATGTCATAGTCTTTGGTGAAAAGTATTACGAAAATACCGATTGAAAATCCAACAATCCAAATTATAATTCTATCAGCTCTTTCAAAACTTTGATTACTTCTTTCTCCATTTTCAATTGTTGACTTGCTTATTTTTGAATAAAGATATTTTAAAAATTGATTTGTCATAATTCATTTTTTGAGTTGCAATTATCTCTAAATTGTTTGATACAATTAACTTCTTCCACAAATATACCCAAATTCCCATAAACTCAATTACAGATTTTATGTGCATTTTTAAACAAGCAAAAAAAAAATCCCGAGCCTTAACTCGGGATTCTATCTTACATATTTTTAATTTGCTGTAGCTTTTCTTTCCACAATTTCAAGTCGTCTTTGTGGCGTTCAATGTTTTTCTGAACTTCTTTAATAAAAGGATTTTCACCTTTAGAACTACTGCTAATAAACTGAATGTTGTTCTCTAACTGGAAAATTTCGCTTTGTACTTCGTCGATTTTCTTTCTAATAAAGAATTGCTCTTGTTCTAAAGCACGTTTGTCATCGTTGTCGCTCATTTGCTCTAAACGATTGCTAAAACGCATCATTTCGGTGTCTTTTTTAGACATGCTTAGTTTTTCAAACAAGGCATCTAAAATCTTATTGAATTTACCTTCAATGTGTCTTCTGTTAAAAGGCACTTTTCCAAAGGTTTTCCAAGTCGCAATGTGTTCTTTTATTGCATCTAAATCTGCTTTGTGTTCGCCACTTAACGTAAACGATTTCAACTCTTCTAAGAATGCTTTTTTCTTTTCAAATGCTTCTACTTCTTCACTAGATTCGGCATTTTTAGCTTCGTGCATTCTATCAAAATACGCATTACACGCATCTTTAAAGTCTTTCCAAATGCTATCCGAATATTTACGAGGCACATGTCCAATTTTCTTCCAATCGTCCTGAATTTTCTTCATAATTGGAGTAGTCGCAGCGAAATCAGAATTTTCTTTTAACGATTTTGCTTTTTCTACTAATTCCAATTTCTTAGTTAAATTCTCGTGTTGCTCGTGTTTGATGTCTTTATAGAAAACGTTTTTGTGTGCATTAAACGCTCTAACCGCATTTTTAAATTTAGCCCAAGTTTCCTCAGTTACTTCCGCTGGAACTTTACCTGCTTTAAAGAACGCTTCGCGCAACGCTTCCATTTTCTTAATTTGCGCTTGCCATCCACTGTGCGAATCGATTTTCTCGGTTCCTAAAGCTTCAATTAGCACTATAATTTCGTTTTTAACCGCTAAATTATCCGTTTCTTTTCCTCTTGCTACTGCGTATAAAGCTTCACGCTTGTCGTGCATTTGTTTGGTGATTTCGCTGAATTCGTCCCAAATCGCTTCTCTGTGTTCACGATCAACTGGACCAATTTCTTCTTTCCAAACGCGGTGTAACAATTGCAATTCACGGAACGCTTTCATTACGTCTTCCTCGTTTAGTAATTCCTTCGCTTTAGCAATAATATGTTGCTTTTGCTCTAAATTGTGTTTCAAATCTAAATCACGCGCTTCTTTGTCTAAGTGCATGATGTCGTAAAAACGCTCAATATGAAAATGGTAGTTGTTCCACAAGATGTTGTATTTGTCTCTTGGAATTGCACCTGCATTTTTCCAACGCTCGCGAATGTCGTTTACTTTTTTGAACATATCGCCAATATTCGAATCACCAGAATCGATTAAGTTTTTCAACTCTTCGATTAAGCCTTCACGAACGGCAAAATTTTGCTCTAAATTGTTTTGTAATTGTTTGAAATGTTTGGCTTTGCTTGCTTTGTAAGCGTTGTAAATGCCATCAAACTTATTTTTTAAAGGAAAGTGATACTCAAAATCTAAACCTTCTTCGTTGTTTTGAGCTAAGAATTCCTCTTTTTTCTCGTCTATAAAATGGTGGTATTTGTCCGAAAAAGCTTTTCTAATGCCTTCTACATGGTCTTTAATCGCCATTACTTTTTCGTTATCGACTAATTTCTCTAGCTCATCGGTTAAGGCTTCCATCGACATTGCATCGTAATCCAATACTGGAATTTCGTGCTTTTCTTTTATCGAATCATCTTCGCTTTCTTCTGCATTAGAATTGTCTATTTCCTCTAATACCGATTGACTAATAATGGTAACTCCATCTAATTGTTCCATTTGGTCTTGTCCATCTGCGTTATGCAGGTTATCATGTGTTGCTTCTGACATTGTGTAAATGCTTAAGGTTACTAATATTGTGTGAAGATACTAAAGCACTCCGAAAATTCAAAAAAAATCGTCCAATTATCGCTTATTTTCTTTGAAACGAGTGTTTTGGGCATTCTTGCCATCCATTTTCCCGCTATCCGCTATACAAGGTGTCGCTTCTATCGGGGTTAGATAGCTATCAAAAGGCTTTCTTGGGATTGGGTTTTTGAAGAGTTTTTGGTTTTGTGTGTTTCAGAGTAAACGCACAATTAAATGTGTTCTATGCAGAGTGTAATGCCTAAAATCAACGCATAGTTTTTCTAATGTGTCTATGTGTTTAAAAGAAAAATCAGTTATAATCCGCGCTTGAAAACCCGTGTCATCCGCGTGCTAATCTACTCATTCCAAATCTTCCAAGCCTTTTCCGCCTGTAAAACCAACATTTCGTAACCGTTTTTAGTCGCGGCGCCTTGTGCTTTAGCTTTCCTTAAAAATGCGGTTTCTTCTGGATTGTAAATTAAGTCGTAAGCAATGTGTTTTTTGGTAAACAAACTGTAATCTAAATTCGGACAATCGTTCACATTAGGATGCGTTCCTACTGGAGTCGTATTGATGATAATGGTATATTCTTCAAAAATTGAAGCGTCTAATTCTTCGTATTTGTATTGAAATTCATCTGCTGTTCTTGAAACGAAATCGTATTCAATTTTTAAGCTTCGTAAGGCGTAAGCGATTGCTTTACTTGCGCCACCAGTTCCTAAAATCAACGCTTTTTTGTGGTGGTCTTTCAATAAAGGTTTTATCGATTTTTTAAATCCGTGATAATCGGTGTTGTAGCCTTTTAGTTTTTTCTTTTTGGAAATCGTAACGCAATTTACCGCACCAATTTTCTTAGCTGTTTTCGATAATTTATCCAAATACGGAATAATCTCTTCTTTGTACGGAATCGTCACGTTTAAACCACGTAACCCTTTAATTTCGGTAATTACTTTTGGAAACTCTTTGATGCTTTCAATGTCATAATTCTTGTATTCGCAATTGTCAAAATGACCAATTTCAAACTTCTCATTGAAATATTTTTTTGAAAAAGAATAGCTTATGTTTCGGCCAATTAAGCCAAATTTCAACTGTTTTTTTGTTTTCTTTTTCATGGGTAAAAGATTTTCAGAGTTTTAAGAAATCAAATTTAAATAGTATTTTATTATAAATTGTTAAGACAATGTTTATTTTTTAAATTAAGTGAGATAAAATTATTCTTTTGCTAGTTTCTTTTTAATTACTTTAATGATAACAGGAGAAACTGAAAGTAGTGTTATTAATAAAATAACCATATCAAAATTTTCTTTCACCCAAACGACTTGACCTAAGAAATACCCTAAAAAGGTTAAGCTGGTTACCCAAATAAACGCTCCTAAGACACAAAAAACAATATATTTAATGTATGGCATGCTTCCTGCTCCAGCCACAAAAGGTGCAATGGTTCTTAATACGGGTACAAATCGTGCCATGATGATTGCTTTTCCTCCGTTTTTTTCGAAGAAAGTTTCGGTATGAGTGATGTATTCTTTTTTAAGGAAAAGGATTTTCTTTTTTTGCTTTATGAGATTGCCAAATTTATTTCCTACAAAGTAGTTTAAGTTATCACCAAGTAAAGCAGCAATAATTAATAACGGAATAATGATTGACATGCTTAATTGTCCTGTAGAAGCAGCAATTACGCCAATAGCAAAAAGCAAAGAATCTCCAGGTAAAAGTGGCATAAAAACAAAGCCAGTTTCTGCAAAAATAACTAAGAATAAGATTAAGTAAATTAGGTAATCGTATTGAATAATTAAATCTTGTATTACGGTTAAAGGATCATTCAGAAAGGCAGATAAAAAATCGATAATTTCCATTTGGATTGTAGGTTGTTTTAATTTATTACTTAAAAAAAAATAGTTTTAATGAATTTTTAGAAATTGAGGTATTGATTGTAGAACGTTATTTTTTATATTTAGTTTCTCCCTAATTTACTTGCCATTTTTTCCATTCCAAAAATCACAAAAAATCCTAAAATAGCCAATACGATTGCCATTGCAATTTGCGGTTCGCCTTCAAAATTTTGTGGTAAAATACTTTTGTCAATATAAGGCACCACTTCGCCGTGGCTGTTGATTCTGGTTTCTAAAACTTGTTTCCAAGGCCAAACTTTATTTAATGAACCAACCATGAATCCAACTAATAAGGTTAATGTTGTGTTTTTATGATGGGCAAACATCCAATGTAATACTTTAGAAAACGATTTTAATCCGATAATACAACCAAGAGCAAAAACGCCTAGCTTTAATAAAGCTTGTGTTAAGATTTCGGAATTGGCTGTAGTTAAGCCTTCTCTAAAAGTATTGATGGTTCCAATTACGGTTTCATACGAACCCATTAAAAGCAAAATGAAAGCACCTGAAATTCCGGGTAAAATCATCGCAATAATGGCAATAAATCCAGATAAAAATAAATACCAATAACTATCAGGAGAACTTACTGGACGCGCAATAGTAATGTAATAGGAAACGGTAATTCCGATTAGTAAAAATAAAATATCAACTAATTTCCAACTCGTAATTTCTTTCCAAATTAAAGTTATACTCGCAATAATTAATCCAAAGAAAAACGACCAAACTAAGATAGGTTGAGTTTCTAATAAATGCGTAATCACTTTAGAAAAAGTTAAAATACTAATCCCAATTCCAGAAAGTAAAGCCAATAAAAAACTACCATTTACTTGCTTCCAAGCGGCTTTTAAGCCTTCGTTTTTTAATGTTTTTAAAACGGAAATATTCACATTATTAATGCTATCAATTAATTCTTGATAAATTCCAGAAATAAAAGCAATAGTTCCACCAGAAACACCAGGAACTACATCGGCAGCGCCCATCGCTAAACCTTTAAGTGTAATAATTAGATAATCGGGAAAAAGTTTTCTCATGACAATAAAAATTCCAAAGTATTGCTACTTTGGAATGGATTAAGGGTTGTTTATTTTTATTTTTTAAATTTTGCAATCGTTTTCTGAACTTCTGTTCTTTCCCAAACTACTGGGAATAACTCTTGAAACAAAGATAGATGTTTTGGTTCTAATTTCATTCCGTTTATAAGGTGAAGATTTCCCTTTGTCACATCATCTGTTAAGAAATATAATCCTGCTAAACGATATTCCATTTCGTACTCGTCCGGTAATACATTACTAGCCTCTAAAAGAATTTCGATAGCAGTATCAAACTCGCCTAAATATTGTAAAACGTCTGTCCAAAGTGTGAATGTATCTAAATTGATATCGCCACTTTCAAATGCTTTTCGATAGCCATATTCGGCTTCTTCAAAGAAATGAAGTGCCGTATTTACAGCAGCAAAACGTTTCCAGTATAACGAATTATCGCCATCAATTCCGATAGCTTTGTTTACGTAATACAACGCTTTTTGATAGTTTTTTTGACGAATGTAAAAATCGGTAATTGCAATCCAACCTTTGTCTAACAATGGGTCTTCGTGAACCGTTTTTAGGTAGTAGTTTAGTGCAAATTCGGTATTTCCCAAACGCTCGTAACATTTCGCCACACGAAGCAGTACAAAAGAAGAAGGATCATCTAATTCTAATGTAATGTTGTAACAATCAATAGCTTCTTGATATTTTTTTAGTTTTTCGTATGATTTTGCTTTTTCCATGTACGCACCTAAGAAGGTTTCGTCAATTAAAGTAGCGTAATCAAAAGCCCAAACTGCTTTTTCATAGTTTTTTAGCGCATAATATTGTCTTCCTAACTGATGCCAAGCGACTTCACTATACGGGTTTTTATCAATGAATTTATTTAGGTAAACAATAGCATCTTCATTCTGATCTAAGAAATCAAAACAATACACTACGTTGTAAAGTGCCGAGTAATCTTCGGTATCTTCATCTAAACATTTGATGAAATTTTCTTTTGCCATTTCAAGATTATCCATGAAAAGATATTCCATTCCAATCATCGAATATACATCAGCATAATCATCAGTATATTTCAAAGCGATTTTTAGAAAAGAAATAGCCTTTTCGTGTTCGTCTCGTTTAGAATGTATGTTGGCTTTTTGGATGTAAATTTCTTCGTTAGTTGGTTCAATAGCATATAACTCGTTTAATAACTTTTCAGCAATATCGAGTTTGTCTTCGTAAACCAACATTTCAACCTGAACTAATTTTAATCCGGTAGATTTTGGATGTTGTTCTAAACCTAATTTTAGCGCTTTTTTGGCCAAGTTCAATCGGCCGGTATCCATATAATGAAGAATAATATCTTCAAACTCCTCAGAATCAAAGAAAAAAACTTTGTTAGTTTTTAACATCGATTCAAATTTAGATAAGGACAAGCTGTTTTCTTCTTCTTCGTGACTCAAATTCATAGCGCTTCGTTTTATGATTTTATCCTTATTAAAATTAAGGAATAATATTGGGGTAGTGGTTTGGGGTTTGAATTGTTGTAAACAATTTAATTAACAATTTACAATTACAAGAGCAACTTCAAAAATCAATTTCAAAATTTAGTTTGAGTTTAAAAAAAAACATCAAACTCCCATCTTCCATCATCCATCATTTCATTTCTCTTTCTATTTCATTTAATACCTCAATAATAATGCCACATCCTTTTGTAATTTCTTCATTACTAATTGTTAATGGCGGTGTAATTCGAACAGCGCAACCTTCGAATAGGAGCCAGAATAAGATGACACCTCTTTTGTGACAACGTAAAATTACTTCATTTGTAATCTCTGGAGAATCGGTCATCGCAGCAATCATAAGGCCTCGACCGCGAATTTCTTTGATTAACGGATGGACTAAAAGGCTTCGGAATAATTGCTCTTTTTCTAAAGTTTCAGCCATTAAATTGGTTTCGGTAACTTCTTGTAAGGTAGCCAAACAAGCTGCCGCTATGACAGGATGTCCGCCAAAAGTAGTAATATGACCTAGCTTTGGATCGTGACTTAATAAATCCATCATTTCGGCTGATGCTGTGAAAGCACCAACAGGCATTCCGCCACCCATTCCTTTCCCCATAACTACCACATCAGGAACAACATCGTAGTTTTGGAATCCGAAAAGTTTTCCGGTGCGACCAAATCCAGGTTGGATTTCGTCTAATATCATGATAGCGCCTACTTCATCACAACGTTGGCGCACTTTTTTAAGAAAATCGTTTTGAGGTTCAATAAAACCAGCGCCACCTTGAATGGTTTCTAATAAAACTCCAGCTGTTCTAGTGGTGATTTTTTCTAAATCTGCTTCGTTGTTGAATGTTATGAAATCTACATCTTGAATTAACGGACGAAAAATTTGTTTGCGTTCTTCGAATCCCATCACACTCATACTTCCCATAGTATTTCCATGATAAGCATTGTGACATGAGATTAATTGACTTCTTCCGGTTACACGACGAGCTAATTTTAAAGCACCTTCAATAGCTTCCGTTCCTGAATTAACTAAATACGTTTTCGTAAGTGGATAGGGAAGATGTTGTGCTAATAATTTACATAATTCCGTTGCTGGATGTTGGGCATATTCGCCATACACCATTACATGAGAATAGGTGTCTAATTGTTTTTTGATGGCATCATTTACACGTTGCGGTTGATGCCCTAATGTGTTTGCTGAAACTCCAGCAACCATATCCAAATAGGCATTGCCGTCTGTATCGTAAATATACGAACCCTTAGCATGAGAAATCTCCATGGCTAATGGGTGAGGTGAGGTTTGTGCTTGGTATTTAAAAAAATCTTCAATCATTTTTTTGTAGAATCGTTAATGTGTTAAATTGTTTAACTGAAAATTAGCTAAACTTATTAACTTATTAATTGATTATTTTTTTGGAGCTGTTTTCTTTTTTGATGCTGCTTTTTTCTCAGTTTTCTTTTCTTCAACTTTTTTATTGTCGTCGAATTCTAAAGTTTCTGGAAGAATCTCCATAGGTTTTTCAGCAGCTACAGCTTTCTTTTTCGCTTCGATTTGAATTTTATCGTCTAATGCAATTTCTTCAGCTGGGAAAATGTCATCTTTATTCAGAATGCGTTCATCACCGCGCCAAAGGAAGCCTCTAAGTTTTCGTGCATTTTCAGGAAAATCTGCTTCTGGATAAATAAAACTATCGGTTTTGGTAAAGAAAGTAATTGAATTGATTTTATTAGCTTCTAATTCCAAATTAATTTTACTACAAACTGTTTTGTTGATTCCAATGAACTCATTAGCATCGTTGTACATGTAATAAATGACTTCGGCAT
The DNA here is from genome assembly GCF_038289885.1 of Flavobacterium helocola. NCBI lineage: Bacteria > Pseudomonadati > Bacteroidota > Flavobacteriia > Flavobacteriales > Flavobacteriaceae > Flavobacterium > Flavobacterium helocola. The sequence continues at coordinate 308,354 of NZ_JBBYHT010000003.1, forward strand.
TCTTAACAACATCGACTTCTTTTAGTTTACTATCAACAAATTTTCCATATAAATTCTGTCCTTTTATCTGATTGTAACCATTTTTGCTGAGACTGTCTTTTTGTATAATAAAAGCATTATTGAGTACTTTTAGAGAATCTAATTTTTGTGTTTTGTTGTTACCAATTAAATGCATTACATCTCCTGTCATTTGGTTTTCGTTGTTCCAAAGAATAGGTTTTCCAATCATTTTCGTCAACTGAGTTTTATTGTTGGAATGAAGCGAATCACATTTTCCACTCATATCACTTTTGTAAAAGCGAACATTGTTAAAAGCACGAATCACACGATCTTCTTGCGGTCCTGAAACAATGATTTTTTTTCCGTGCATATACAAAGTATCTTTTTCTACCAATGTTTTTACTAAAGCTCTTTTGGTTAAAATCATCGAGTCTTTTTTGGTAGCGGCATTTCTGTACAATTCTGCGTAATGGCCTGTAGCGATAACCTTATTGATGGTATCGGTAATTTTTACATTGTTGATACCTCTTGAGTAATTTTTCTTTCGGTCATAATACAAATCATCACCTTCAATAATTTTGTTGTCGAGCGTAATTTTGGAATTTTTGGAGAGTTTTCCAACATCATTTGTAGTGTCGTAAAACCCGTTTTCGGTATAAATTACGTTTTCTTTACTAGTAATGGTTGAAGGTCCAAAAACATAGGCATGACCTGAATTTTCGTAATAATCTAAATTATTAGTTTTGATGGTGCTTTCTGGATTCGTAACCGTTACTGCGGTTGTGAATTTGTATTTTTTTTGGTCTACATAATAGCGACCCGATTTACTTCTCAACGTATTTTCTTTGTTACGAATGGTACCGTAGGTATTGTAAAACGCTTCTTGATTTTTCTTATCAAAATAAACAGTATCGGTAGTCAATGTAGATTCTGGAGAACGTAAAACTACATCTCCTGTAGCAAAAGCAAACTCTTTGTCACCATTATATTCAGCATAACGGCTGTTCATTGTAATTGTATCGCCTTGATTCATTTGAACATTTCCAAATGCTTTTACGTAATTTTCCTCTTTAAAATGATAGGCTTTATTGCAAAACATTTTTACTCCATTGTGTATGATGCGAACATTTCCAGTAAATACAATTGCACCTGGAATTTCGGTTTGATTCATATCTACGAAATCGGAGTTTTCAATGATAATTTTTTTCTTTTCCTGCGCCACCGAAAAGGTTACTGACAGCAATAAGAAGGCGATATAAAAAAATGTGTTTTTCAAGTCGAATTTATTTTGAGCCAAATTTAAGTAAAAACTCGAAAAGCCATTGATAATTAAGAATATTTTATCATTTAAGAGTATAAAAAAACGCTTTCAATTGAAAGCGTTTTTAGTGATTATTTCATTATCGTTTGTTTTCTGTCTGGTCCAACCGAAATTACTTTGATTGGCACTTCGACTTCTTTTTCAATGAATTCGATGTATGTTTTTAATTCTTGTGGTAATTCATCATATGTTGTCATGCCTGTTAAATCAGCTTTCCAACCTTTCATTTCTGTAAAAATTGGTGTTACATTTTCTGGTTCAATGTTGTATGGTAAATGTTGGATTGCTTGTCCTTTGTAGTTATATCCTGTACAAACTTGTAACGTATCAAATCCAGAAAGTACATCGCCTTTCATCATGTATAATTGCGTTACACCATTAACTTGAACGGCATATTTTAAAGCAACTAAATCTAACCAACCACAACGACGTGCACGTCCTGTAACTGATCCAAATTCGTTTCCTACTTTAGCCATTGTTTGTCCAGCTTGATCGAAATCTTCTGTTGGGAAAGGTCCGCTACCTACACGAGTAGTGTACGCTTTGAAAATTCCGAAAACGTCTTTTACTTTGTTAGGTGCAATTCCTAAACCTGTACAAGCTCCAGCTGCTGTTGTGTTTGATGAAGTTACAAATGGATAAGTTCCAAAATCAACATCTAATAAAGAACCTTGCGCTCCTTCCGCTAAAATTGATTTTCCTTCTTTTAACGCTTTGTTTAAATATTCTTCACTATCAATGAAAGTTAATTTCTTTAAGTCTTCTACTGCTGTAAAAAACTCATCTTCCATTTCTTTAAGATTGTATTGTAATTCTACATCGTAGAACTTAATCATCGCTTCGTGTTTGTCAGCTAAAGTTCTGTATCTTTCTTTGAAATCTTCTAATTCTAAATCACCAATACGAAGACCATTTCTACCGGTTTTGTCCATGTATGTTGGGCCAATACCTTTTAAAGTAGAACCAATTTTTGCTTTTCCTTTTGATGCTTCTGAAGCAGCATCTAATAAACGGTGCGTAGGTAAAATTAAGTGTGCTTTTCTAGAAATGAATAATTTAGCAGTAACATCCATATTGAATTTTGCTAAACCTTCAATTTCTTTTTGGAAAACTACAGGGTCAATTACAACACCATTTCCAATAATATTGATGGCGTTTTTGTGGAAAATTCCAGAAGGAATAGTTCTTAAAACGTGTTTGATTCCATCAAATTCTAAAGTGTGTCCCGCATTTGGTCCACCTTGAAAACGAGCAATAATATCATATTTTGAGGTAAGAACGTCAACGATTTTTCCTTTTCCTTCGTCTCCCCATTGTAATCCAAGTAGTAAATCTACAGTCATTGTGTTGTGTTGTTTGTTGTTATTTGTAGAGACAAGTCAGTGACTTGTCTGTACGGATTATATTAATTTTCGATTCTTCAATTATTGTTGTTTTTTTGTTCCGTAGAAGTAAAGTGAGTGGGTTGAAATATTAATACCAAACATTTCTTCCATGGTTTGTTTAATTTGCTGAATTCTTGGATCGCAAAATTCGATTACCTCGCCAGTGTCTGTTAAAATAATGTGATCGTGTTGTTTATCGAAGTATGATTTTTCATAATGTGCTTGATTTTGACCAAACTGATGACGACGCACCAAACCGCATTCTAATAAAAGTTCGATAGTATTGTAAAGCGTAGCTCTACTTACGCGATAATTTTTATTTTTCATTTTGATGTACAAAGACTCAATATCAAAATGCTCGGTTGCATTGTAAATTTCCTGAAGAATAGCATAACGTTCTGGCGTTTTACGGTGCGCTTTCTCTTCTAAATATTTAGTAAAAACATTCTTTACAATTTCCTGATTATTGTTTTCCATTGCTTTGTTTAATGAAATATCGGCAAAGATAGTGTTATTTTTGCTTTGTATAAAATCCTAAATTTAAAAGGGATATTTTAGTTATTAACTTTTGTTAATTATTATAAACACGTGTCACCTTATCAATTCCATCTACTTTTTTGATGTTTTCAATCAATTTTTTCAGAATAGTGTTGTTTTGAACAACAACTGCTACTTGTCCGTTAAAAATACCAGCTTCACTACTCAACGAAATACTCTGAATATTTACGTTCATTTGGCTTGAAATTACTTTGGTTAAATCGTTAGTTAATCCTAAAATATCCATTCCTGTGATTTTTAAAATGGCTTTAAATTCTTCTTGAGAGGAGTCAATCCATTTGGCTGGAATGATGCGGTAGGCATAATTAGATTGCATGCTAATGGCATTTGGGCAATCTTTTCTATGTACTTTTATTCCTTCATTAATACTAACAAATCCAAAAACTTCATCACCTGGAATCGGATTACAACAAGAGGAAAGTTTATAGTCTAATTTGTCTTGTTCAGTTCCAAATACTAATAAATCGTATTTTTTACTAATTTCATTTTTGTGAATTTGTTCCGGTTGACTAGAAGGAGAACGCTTAATGGTTTTTTTGAAGAAATTAACCAATGTGTTGCTTTTTTGAGCAGCATAATCTTTTAGTTGTTGGTTTTCGATAGCGCCAATTCCAGCTCGGTAATATAAATCTAAACTGGTTTGCAACTTAAAGAAGTTGACCAATTCATTAGTGGTATTTTCGTTTAGAACAATTTTTAAATGGCGTAATTTTCGAGTAAGAATCTCTTTTCCGTCTTCGGCAATCTTTTTAGTATTTTCGTTTAAAACGTTTTTAATTTTATTTTTTGCTCTTGAAGTGGTTACATAATCCAACCATTGCGAAGTTGGTTTTTGATTCACCGATGTAATAATTTCAACTTGATCACCACTATTTAAAACATGATTTAGCGGAACTAATTTTCCGTTTACTCTAGTTCCTCTTGTTTTTACACCAATTTCTGAGTGAATACTGAAAGCAAAATCTAAGGAAGTTGCTCCTTTTGGTAACGATTTAATTTCACCTTTTGGAGTGAACACATAGATTTCTTTGGCATACAAATTCAGTTTAAAATCTTCTACAAAGTCAACGGCATTGGATGTTGAATTTTCTAAAGCTTCTTTCAATTGGTTCAACCAAATTTCCAAACCGTGTTCTTCAGTAGCGCCATTTTTATATTTGTAATGAGCAGCGTAGCCTTTTTCCGCAATTTCGTCCATGCGTTCGCTTCGCACTTGAATTTCAACCCAACGCCCTTTTGGTCCCATTACGGTAATATGAAGTGCTTCATAACCAGACGATTTTGGGGAAGAAATCCAATCTCGTAAACGACTTGGCGAAGGGCGATAATGATCAGTAACTACAGAATATATTTTCCAAGCAATGAATTTTTCGTCGTGTTGGTTAGCTTTGTAAATAATTCGAAGCGCAAATTTGTCGTAAACTTCATCAAAAGTAACGCCTTGAACTTTCATTTTTCTACGGATCGAATAAATCGATTTTGGACGACCTTTGATTGTGAATTCTATTCCTTCGTCAATCATTGATTTACTCAATACATCTGAAATAGTTTTGATGTATTCATCTTGCTCTTCTTTGGTCTCTTTAATTTTACTTACAATATCGTTGTAAACTTCGGGTTCGGTATATTTTAAACCTAAATCTTCTAATTTGGTTTTGATGTTATATAATCCTAAACGATGGGCAAGCGGTGCATAAATATAAAGTGTTTCGGAAGCGATTTTGGCTTGTTTGTAATCCACCATACTTCCCATAGTTTGCATATTGTGCAATCTATCGGCGATTTTGATTAAAATTACCCGAACGTCATCGTTTAACGTCAATAGCATTTTACGGAAATTTTCTGCTTGAATAGAAATTTCCTGATCGGTTTTAACTTTGGCAATTTTGGTTAGACCTTCAACCAATTGGGCGATTTTTGGATTGAACATTTTTTCAATGTCCTCAACCGTAATATCAGTATCTTCCACCACATCGTGCATTAAAGCGGCGGCAATAGAAGTAGCTCCCAAACCAATATCGCGCGCTACAATTTTAGCTACGGCAATAGGGTGGAAAATATAGGCTTCACCTGATTTTCTTCGTTGGTCTTTATGAGCATCAACAGCTACATCAAATGCTTTACGGATGATTTTTTTGTCTTCATCAGTAAGAGTTTGATAACTGATGCGAAGTAATTCTTTATATTCTTGCGCAATGGCTTTGTTTTCGGCTTCTAATTCTAACTCTGTCATACATTTTCTTTAACCAACTAAAAGTAAAGTATTTTTTCTAATTGTGCAAGAGAGAAAATAGAGAAAAGAATAAAGAACAAAGATTTGAAGTTGAATTTTGAAATTGCTATTGAAATTGTCTTTGTCTTTTGGCTTCAAATAGTAAAATAGCAGCGGCAACAGAAACATTCATAGAATCAATTTCGCCCTGCATGGGAATGATGATGTTTTTAGTACTTTCAGTTCTCCATTTTTCTGACAAACCTGTAGCTTCTGTCCCAACCACTAAAGCGGTAGGAGTAGTGTAGTTTTGCGTATGATATTCAGTAGAATCTTGTAAAGTTGCGGAATAAATATTGATGTTATTGGCTTTCAAATAAGCAATAACTTCTTCCGTAGTTCCAACTGCAATTTGTCGGGTAAACAAACAACCTACGCTTGAGCGAACGATATTTGGATTGTATAAATCGCTTTTTGGATTAGCGATGATAACCGCATCAATATTAGCAGCATCAGCAGTTCTTAAAATAGCGCCTACGTTTCCTGGTTTTTCTAATGATTCTCCAACTAAAATTAGTGGATTTTCAGAAAGTTTTAAATCGGATAAGGCTAAAGATTTTGTTTTAGCGATTGCCAGAATGCCTTCAGTTGTATCACGATAGGCTAACTTTTGATAGACTTCTTTTGAAATTTCTATTATCTCTACTTCGCTCGATTTGACAAGGTTTTTTATATCTCTATCCGAAATAATTTCAGGTAAAAATAAAATGGTTTCTAATTCATAACCACCTTTTAATGCTAACTCAATTTCGCGTTTTCCTTCTATTAAAAAAGTGCCCGTTTGTTTACGAACTTTTGCTTTTTCTTGTAATTGAACTAACGATTTAATAAACGGATTTTGAACCGAGGTGATTTGTTTCATATTTTAAGACACAAGTTTAGCCACGAAGGCACTAAGACGCAAAGGTATTATTTTAGTAATTAATTATTACATTCTCAAAATAAGATTTACTGAATTAAAAAAACAATTATATAGGTTACTAAAACAATTAAAAAGAATGTGATAATGAATATTATTTTTGATAGAAAGTCTAAAATCTTATTTTTTTTAATAATTATAATTGAAATAATTGTAAAGAAAGATGTAATCAACATTAAAATAAAAAATAAAGATGCCCATGGGTTTCCACTCGAATATATTGGAATATCCCCAAGAATCCTAATAAGAATTTCGTTAAGCAATAATAATGTTAACGCTACTGAAATTTTAAAATTGAAATTTTCATTATTTAGATTTTTCAATAAAATAAACAAACAAATAGGCATATAAATATACGAAAACGCTCCAATCATATTTTGAAATTCTATTGATAAGATTCCAAATGTTAAAACTATTAAAATTGATATTACAGTATTCAAATGTTCTTTTATCATAAAAGTGTCGATATTATAAAGCCACAAAGTTGTTTAATTCTTTGTGGCTTTGGCTCTTTGTGGCTATAAATTATTTTTTTTGTTGTTCAAATTTTCCTTTGTAACGCTCGTACAATTCCGTGTGGTGACTTTCTAAACTAATTTGTCTTCCATCAATAAAAGCAAATGAAATTACATTCGTTTTCATATCTAAAGCATCGCCTTCAGAAATGAATAAAGTTGCGCTTTTACCTGATTCTAACGTTCCGTATTGCTTATCAATTCCAAGAATTTTAGCTGAATTTCCTGTGATTAATTGTAATGCTTGTTCTTTTGTTAATCCCCACGCAGCACAAGTACCAGCATAAAATGGAAGATTTCTAGTTTGCATACGTTCCATATCGCCTGCATTTTGTAATGCAACTAAAACGCCTGCATCTACTAATAATTTAGCATTTTTATAAGGTAAATTAACATCTTCATCTTCTAAAAGTGGCAAACTGTGTACACGATTTAATAAAACCGAAACATTATTTTCTTTTAATAAAGCACCTACTTTAAAAGCATAATAACCGCCAACAATCGTCATATTTTTGATGTTGTTTTTCTTTTTGAATAAAACCGCATCAATAATTTCTTTTTCGCCATTTGCGTTAACATACAAGGTTTTTTCACCTGATTGTAAACCTTTCATAGCTTCGTAAGGAATATCTTTTTTAGCATTTTTACTTCCCAAATAAGCAAACGCATTGTCAAAATATTCTTGAATAGCTTTTACTTGCGGATCGTAGTTTTTGTTCATTTCGATTCCACCTGGTTCTGCCCACCAACCCGCTCTTGAATAGCTTCTTGGCCAGTTTAAGTGAATTCCGTCGTCAGTTTTAATAGAAGCGTCTTCCCAATTCCATGCGTCTAATTGAACGATTGATGAAGTTCCAGGAATTCTGCCACCTCTTGGTGTAATTTGTGCTAATAAAACGCCGTTTGGACGGGTAGTTTCTACCAATTTTGATTCTGCATTGTAAGCAATAATACTTCGTACGTGTGGATTGAATTGTCCGATTTCACTTTCGTCATCCGAAGCTCTTACGGCATCAATTTCAACTAAACCTAATGTTGAATTCGGCGCGATAAATCCTGGATATACATGTTTTCCAGATGCTTCAATCACAATATCGTGTTTGGCTGGTTTCATTACTGTTGCATCTCCAATGTTTGCAATTTTTCCATCGATAATCGAAATTAAACTGTTTTCAATTACTTTTCCGTTTCCTAAATGCGCTTTGGCACCTAAGATTAAAATCGATTTACTTTGTTTTGGAGCTGGCGTTTGTTGGGCAAACCCAAACAAAGAAATAAATAAAAGAACTATATATTTTTTCATTATTAATTGTATTTATAGTGAGACTCTTTGCAATTTTCTCCTAAGGTATCACAGTGGTAATGACCGTTTTCTTTTTTCTTAGGTAATTGCGTTTTCATTCCTTTGTTTTTAGCGTCTAACATGAAGTTGATTAATTCAGCTCTTTCTTTTTGAATTTCGCTCATCACTTCTTTCTCTTTTTCTAAATCATAGAAAATAATTCCGTCTACTAACGTTTTTTCAGCTCTTGTGTAGATTGATAATGGACTATCAGACCAAAGCACAACATCAGCATCTTTTCCTACTTTGATACTTCCTACTTTATTATCTACTTGAAGAATTTTCGCTGGATTTAAGGTTACGAAATTCCAAGCTTCTTCTTCCGTTACATTTCCGTATTTAACCGTTTTAGCTGCTTCTTGGTTCAAACGTCTTGACATTTCAGCATCATCTGAATTGATAGAAACTTTTACACCTTCGTTCATCATAATAGCTGCATTGTATGGAATTGCATCATTAACTTCATATTTATAAGCCCACCAATCCGCAAATGTTGAACCAGCAACACCGTGAGCCGACATTTTATCTGCTAATTTGTAGCCTTCTAAAATGTGAGTAAACGTTTGAATTTTAAATCCGTAACGCTCTGCTAATTTCATCAACATATTGATTTCTGATTGTACGTAAGAGTGACAAGTGATGAAACGTTTTTTAGCTAAAATTTCGCCTAACACTTCCATTTCTACATCAAATCTTGGCATTTTTTTATTTTTACCTGATTTGTAAGTATCCCACTCATTTTTGTATTCAATTGCTCTGGTGAAATAATCTTCATAAACTTGTTCCACACCCATACGCGATTGTGGGAAACGGCTTCTTTCAAAATCACCCCAATTCGATTGTTTTACGTTTTCTCCTAAAGCAAATTTGATGTATTTTGGAGCATCTTTTACTAACATTTCATCTGGAGAATAACCCCATTTTAATTTGATGAAAGCTGCACGACCACCAATAGGATTTGCCGAACCATGTAATAAGTTAGCTGAAGTAACTCCACCAGCTAAATTTCTGTAAATATTGATGTCTTCTGAATTTACAACATCTTCAATTGTAACTTCTGCTGATGAATTTTGTCCACCTTCGTTAACTCCATTTGAAATAGCAATGTGAGAATGTTCATCAATGATTCCAGCAGTTAAATGTTTACCTGTTCCGTCAACTACCTTTGCTCCAGTTGAAGGTAAGTTTTTGCCAATTTTCGCAATTTTACCGTTTTGGATTAAAACATCTGTTTCTTTAAGATTTCCTTCTTTTTCACCTGTCCAAACCGTAACATTTTTGAATAAAATAGTTTCTTGTTTTGGTTTTTCGTCGTTTCCAAAAGAAATATTTGGATACGTTACCGCATACATAGACGGTACTTTTGGTTCGTCTTTTTTATCGTCTTTCTTTTTATCTTCTTTAACTTCAGTTGCTCTTTTAGTTGCCGTCCAAGAAGTTTCGTTTCCATTTTCTAAAACGGCTTTTCCTTGCATCATGTCTTTTACGAAAGTTCCTGAAAGTCTAACGAAATTCGCTTTTGTAGTATCTTGATTTTTGATTACCAAATTCACCCACGGATCATTGAACTGAATTTTTGTTCCAAAGTTGATGCTATCTTTAACTGCTTTTGCTTCAAATTTTGAAGTTTCGCCTTCGATTTTTAATTCGAATTTATGGTTGTCAAAAACTAAATCGTAAGTCCCTCTGATATCAGTTGGATTGATTTTATCGATGATGTTTCGATTTCCTTGTACCCAGTTTTCTAAGATGTTGCTTTTGTCTTCAAAAATATCTCCTGAAACGATAATGAAATTCGCTAATTTTCCTTTAGAAATAGAACCTACTTTGTCAAATTGATTGACCAATTTTGCAGGAGTTTCTGTTAAAGCTAATAAGGCTTTGTCTTTTGGTAAACCATATAAAACGGCCTTTCTTAAATTTGATAAGAACGATTTTGTTTCTTTTAAATCAGCTGTTGAAATTACAAATGAAACATTGTTCTCAGCTAAAATTTTCAAGTTGAAAGGTGCTTGATTCCAAAATTTCATATCGCTCAAGCTTACTTGTTGCGCTAAGTATGGATCTGTTACATCATAAGCATCTGGAAAATTCAAAGGAATAATAAAAGTAGCTCCCGATTTTTTGATTTCGTCAATGCGTTCAAATTCGTTTCCACTTCCTTTAATTAGATATTTTACTCCGAATTCATCGCCTAATTTATCTGCTCTTAACGCATTTAATTTATCACCAGCATTGAAAATTTGAAGTAAAGATTTGTTCGCATTGAATGCTTCTAAAGATAAATCTTTATTAGTTGCATTTCCTTGTGCATACCATTTAGCATCATGAAATACTTGACGAATTAACGCCATACTTCCCATCATAGAAGAAGGATAACTTTGCTTAGTAAATTTACTTCTACTAAATGTGAAATGTTGTGATACTTTATCTTTCAACATTCTATCAGCATTGGTTCCGAAGTCGTTTAATGTCCAAAGTAAACCGGTTCCTGCAATTACACCATCGTTGTGGTGACTTAAAACGGTACCAAAACCAACTTCTCTTAAACCTCCTGCTGCTTTTTGATCGTAGCTTAAGTTTTCATAAGCATTGTATTCAGGTTTGATGTGGTCGTTCCAATAATAACCTTCACGATTGGTATCGTATTGTGGAGTGAAGTTACCACTTGGTCTTGGAGTAGGTTTGTTGATTCCAAATTCGCTATATAATTCTACGAATGATGGATAAATTGTTTTTCCTGTTGCATCTACAATTGTAGCTCCTTTTGGAATAGAAATGTTTGATCCAACTTCAACAATTTTGTTTTCTTTGATTAACAGCGTTGCTTTTTCAATTTTTTGCGTTGCTGATACATAAATAGTGGCGTTTGTAATAGCAACATAGTTTTTGAAGCTTTGTTTTACGCCATCATTTTTTGGAAAATATTCTTGAGCATTTCCGGAAAATGAAATCAAGAATACTAACAATAACGATAAGTATCTCATGGTTTTTGGTTTAGTAATGGCTAAAGATAAAAATTATCTTCGATTTTAATTATGTAAGAAACGGATTTAAGAAATTTTAACTTTTGTTAATAGTAAATTATCGGTTTATATAAAGATAACCTGTTAATGGTTCGGAATAATTAGGATCATTTAAATAAAGGATATAATAATAAGTTCCAGCAGGCGCTAAAGTACTTCCAACACCTTCTTCTACATAACCATTCCAATCGGGTTTGTTATTGTTTCCTGTCCATAAATGTTTACCCCAGCGGTTGTAAATTAATAATTCAAAATTCATGAAAATATCACGAAGTCCATCGATAAAAAATGTGTCGTTTGAATTATCTCCATTTGGAGAAACTGCATTATAAACTGTAGGAGGACAATTTTCAGTTAATAAAAAGAATGAAGTGATTGAAAAACACCCATTATCAATTCGAACAAAAATTTCTTTTGGAGTTGTAATAGCTTCGTAGTTTGAGGTGTTTGTTATTGGATTTATATTTTGAACGGCATCATTATAACTTTCATGAAATGAAACAACATGACTTGGGTCTGTTTTAACTAATTCAGAGTAACTTGAAAAATCAAAAATACCTCGAGTTAAACCAAGATTACAAGTAGTTATCGAATTTAAATTGTTGAAAGTTGGAGAAACCGTAAGTTCAATATCAATTTGGAAGGTGTTGTTGTTTTCTACTAGTTCTGTAACAATTCCAGAGCCATTTCCTGTATCGTCAACTACAGCTAGCAATGTAAAATTTAGAGGAACAGAGCTTGGAATGGTTAAAGTTATGTTTCCATTTTCGCTACCTCCAATTGGAATTATGTTTTGAGTGTATGCAGTTGCTATTGCTTGTGTTCCAGCATAAAAGGTGATTGGAGTATTGGCTTGTAAAACTTCAGTACTATTTAAATTTGAAACTGTAAAATCAATTGTCACTTCTCTTGAATTACAAGTGGAAATGGGATTTTCTAGTACAATGGTTGCATCAGGTAATTGACTGTTTAGTTTGGTAACTACGGTATTTAACATTACATAATCTTGGCCAGATTGAAGCGAAACCGTTGCTGAAGTGGTACCAGGGACAACATAATCTTCAATTGAATAAACATCTAAATCCATATTGTATAGATTTGTAGCGTTTGTTTCAGTATTAGTTCCGTTAAAAGCGTTATTCATCGGATTTAAAGGATTACTCAAAACATTAGTTGTTCCATTTGCAGTAAAGCTAAGACGTTCACTTACTTGAATCATTCTATCACCTTCCCAAGCTATAAATCCTATTTTAGCTCCTGTATTACTTATCAAATAAAGATTGTTTAATTGAATTGTCATTGTGTCAATTATAGGTGGAGAAACAAAAGGATTTGGGGAAAGCGCTTCAAGTCCTTGGTAGATATTAATTTGATTTAATGTTAAGTTTGGATTCTCGTAGACGACTAAAATAGCCCAACCCGCAAATTGTGTTGCATTTGAAGCGTATGTGGTAACTAAACTATTTATATCAAAATCAGATAAGGTGTAAGTTCCATTTCCAAAAGACTGCACCTGAGCGGTAATATCTTTAAAAGCACTAAAATAATCAAAGTTGCTAAAAGTTCCAGTTACATTACTCAATCTATCTGGGGTGATATCAACTCCATTCAGTTTTACATTAGTATCTCCAGTACCACTTCCAGCCCAATATAAATAGGCTCTTTCAATTCTATCATTACTAGATAAGTTCAAAGTAGCTGATGATGTTGTGAATAAAAATGTTGGTGAAAAATTATTGTTTTCCGATGGATTTAACGTATTTCCAATAAATGTGAAATCGTATCTTCCATTTACTTGGGTAAACAACGAAATATCTTGACCTTTTGTAAAAGTAGGTAATAGAATTCCTAATAGAAAAATGAGGCAAAGTAATTTTTTCAACATACTGATTTAGTGAAAATTTGGTTCCAATTTACTATATTTTTTTTAAAAAACAGAATAAAGAAATCAGATGCCGTAAAAATTTAGTAATTTTCCGCTTTAAAATAATAGTTTGAGAAAGTATCACGTAGAAAAATATAGTTCAATACGTTATGATTTGTGGAACGAATTTGTAGCCAATGCAAAAAATGCTACTTTTTTATTTCATCGTGATTTTATGGAATATCATCAAGACCGATTTGAAGATTTTTCATTGCTTGCTTTTGATGATAGTCATGAATTAATAGCTGTCTTACCTGTAAATAGAGTAGGAGAAACCCTTTTTTCCCATCAAGGACTAACTTATGGTGGAATTGTAATTCATGAAAAAACAAAACTTTCCGATTTTATCTCGATTGCAAAATCTGTTTTTGAGTATTTGAACACACATCAATTTCAGAAAATAATTTTCAAAGAAATTCCAACTATTTACAATCAAATTCCTTCAGATGAATTGCAATATTTGATGTTTTTGATGCAAGGAAATTTGGTTAGAAGAGATGTTTTGTCGGTTGTAGATTTGAAAACTAAATTTTCTTTTTCACGCGATAGAAAAAATGGGATTAAACGAGGAATCAAAAATAATTTAGTTGTAAAAGAAGAATCGAATTTTGAATTATTTTGGAACGAAATTTTAATTCCAAATTTGGAAGTTAAGCATCAAGCAAAACCTGTTCATTCATTGAAAGAAATTCAGTATTTGTACAGTAAATTTCCAAAATATATCCGACAATTTAATGTGTATCAAAACGATAAAATTGTGGCTGGAACAACCATTTTTGAAACGGATTTAGTAGCGCATTCTCAATATATTTCTGGTAATTCAGATAAAAACGAATTAGGAAGTTTAGATTTTTTACACGATTATTTAATTTCTAGCGTTTTTAAAGATAAAAAATATTTCGATTTCGGAATTTCCAATGAAAATCAGGGTAAAAATATAAATGAAGGTTTGTTGTATTGGAAAGAAAGTTTTGGCGCAAGAGCTATTACACAAGATTTTTACGAAGTTGAAATAAAAAACCACACATTTTTAGATAACGTTTTACTATGATACATTTCCTAAATTTAAGAAAACTAAACCAACCTTTTGAAGTTGCTTTTCAGAAAAAGATGAAGCAATTCTTAGATGGTGGTTGGTATATTTTAGGTAATGAAGTCAAGCAATTTGAAACTGATTTTGCTTCTTATTGCGGTACAAAACATTGTATTGGAGTAGGAAATGGTTTAGATGCTTTGGTTTTGATTTTTAAGGCTTATATTCATTTTGGAAAACTTGAAAAAGGAGATGAAGTTATTGTTCCAGCAAATACTTATATTGCTAGTATTTTAGCGGTTTTACAAGCTGATTTAGTTCCTGTTTTAGTCGAACCAAGATTGGAAACGTACAATATTAATCCAGAAGAAATTGAAGCTAAAATAACTTCAAAAACAAAAGCCATTTTACCTGTTCATCTTTACGGTCAATTGTGTGAAATGAAAGCCATAAATGAAATAGCTCAAAAGCATAATTTATTGGTTATTGAAGATGCTGCGCAAGCACATGGAAGTCAGTTTTCAGAAAATGAAAAAGCAGGAAATTTATCAAATGCTGCGGCTTTTAGTTTTTATCCTGGAAAAAATTTAGGTGCTTTAGGCGATGCAGGTGCCATTACAACTAACGATGATGAATTAGCTGAAGTGCTTTTTTCTATGCGAAATTACGGTTCGAAAGTAAAGTATGAAAACGAAATTATCGGCGTAAATTCTCGTTTAGACGAATTGCAAGCGGCTTTTTTGAATATTAAATTGAAGCAATTAGATTCGGAAAATGAATTCCGTAGAAGCATGGCAAAACGCTATCTTTCGGAAATTAAAAACGAAAAGATTATAATGCCAAGTTGTGATTTATCTCAAAATCACGTGTTTCATTTATTTGTTATTCGAACTTCTAATCGATTAGAGTTACAGAATTTTTTAAAAGAGAACGGAATTGAGACCATGATTCATTATCCAATTCCACCTCACAAACAAAAAGCTTTATCAAATTGGAACAATTTATCGTTTCCAATCACTGAGAAAATTCATGATGAGGTTTTGAGTATTCCTTTGAATTCGGGTTTAAAAGCTTCCGAAATCCAACATATTATTACAATTTTAAATCAATATTGATTTTGGATATTTTTAAAAAAATAAGTCAAAACCAATTGTTTAAAGTTACTTCGTTAAGTAGTTTTAGCATCCTGATACGATTAATTACTGGTTTTTTGTCATCTAAAGTAATTGCATATTTTGTTGGTCCTTCAGGAATGGCTTTGATGGGGAATTTGAGAAGTTTTACATCATTATTAGAATCTGTTGGAACACTTGGAATTCAGAATGGCGTTTTACAAAATGTTGCTAAAAATCATCAAGATAGAGTAAAACTAAATTATTTTGTACGCCTTATTTTTTGGACACTTTTGTTTTTCTCGCTTTTAATTTCTACCGTTTTAATTTTTGGAAATTCGTATTTTGGAAAAATGATTTTCAATCGCCAATCGGAGTATAATTTTATTTTAAATTTTGTTGCTTTTTTTCTTCCATTTCAAGTTTTTCATCTCTTTTTTGTTACGGTTTTAAATGGTTTTAGTTATTACAAAAAAGTAACTTTGATTTCGATTTATGGTTATATTGCAAGTTTACTTACATCATTTGTTTTTATTTGGTTTTATGGAGTATTTGGTGCTTTGGTTTCCATTTCCATAACTTCTTTTTTATTGTTTTTATTTTCAAGTTTTTATTTTTTTAAAGAGTTTTCTTTTGGAATTATTTTCAAAAGAATTCAAATCGATTTCAGTGTTTTAAAAGGATTGATTCCATTTGGAATTATGTCACTTTTTACGGCTGTTTTAACTCCTGTTTTATACATTTTTATTCGAAATCTTATAGCTAAAGAAGTTTCTATTGAAGCTTCCGGTTGGTTTGAGGCGATGCAGAGAATTTCGGGATTTTATTTTATGTTTATTTCAACTTTAGTAAGTTTTTATTTCTTACCAGAATTAATCAAAACCTCTTCAGAACATGAAAAATTAGCCATTACAACTAAGTTTTTTAAACAAGTTATTCCTGTTTTTTTAATAACTTTAATAGGTGTTTATTTCTGCAAAGATTTTATAATTAAATTATTGCTAACATCTGATTTTTATCAAGTGAGAGAATTATTTGTGTGGCAACTTGTAGGAGATTTTTTCAAAGCAATGTCACTAATTTTAGGAATTCGATTTTATGTAATTAAAGACTTAAAAGGCTATCTTCTTACTGAAAGTATATCATTTTTAGTCTTTTTTGTTGCTTCTTGGTTTTGGATTCCAATTTATGGTGCGATTGGAGCTGTAATTAGTTATGCTGCTACTTATGTAGTTTACTTTTTAGCTTTGGTTGTCTATTTTAGAAAAGTTATTTTTAAGGCTTAAATGCTTTTCAAACGTACCTTAATTTCCAATAAAAAAAGCTTAAAAAGTAACTTGAAGTGTTTTGCTTTTATGAATTTATACATTTCAAATCGAATTCTTCCCAACAATGCTTTGTGTTCGTCTTTTGTTTTGTTTAAATGATATGCTTTGACTAAAATTTTTAAAGTAGATTCGTTTAACTTTTTTGCTCTCAAATTGTTTTCAATCAAAAAATGAGAACTTAAAGAATCAGAAACAATTCTTTTTTTTGCCAAAATTTCAGGAATGTATTCAAATTCAAAATCTCTAGAAGTTCTAATCCATAAATCTAAATCTTCGTAGGCCAAATCTTCGTCATAATATTCCAATTTTTCCAAAACCGATTTTTTAATCATTGAAGAAACCGAACAAATTTTGGTTGTTCTTCCTACAACCATTCTGTAAATATCTCCACTTTCTGGGCAATCTTCTTCGTTGTAATAATTATTTAGGAAGTTACCGTTTTCATCGATTTCGATTAAATTTCCGTAAACAATCCCCAAGTTTTTATACTTTGAATTTTGAAAAGTTGTAACTTGTTTTTCAATGCAATTCGGTACTAATAAATCATCTGCTGCTAAATCAATGATAAATTCGCCTTTTGCAATTTTAGCCAATTGATTGAAGGTTTTGGTGTTGCCCAAATTCTTTTCGTTAGTTGAAAAATGTACTTCAGGATGATTTTTTACCCAATCTTTAATTACTCCGATCGAATTATCACTACTACAATCATCTGCAATTAGCAATTCAAGATTTGGGTAGGTTTGATTGATGACAGAATTCAAGGCTTCCACTACGTAAGCTTCGTGATTGTAAGACAAACAAATGACACTAACAAGCGGAAAATTTTGCATATTGGGTTTTTAAATCTATTTTTATGCTAAATTACTAAACTAATTCAACCGAAATGAAAAACCACTCAAAAAAACCATTAAAAGTAGCCATTGTTGGCTATAAATTGGCTGAAGGTGGTTTGGAAAGGGTTTTTGGAACTACAACAAGAATGCTTCATGATGCTGGAATAGAAGTACATACTTTGGTTTTAGAAGACAAAATTGATTATGAGTTTGGTGGGAAATTAGTAGCTTTTGGACAATATTCGAAGTTTGTTAAGTATTTTAAATTACGAAATTACCTAAAAAACCAGCAATTTGATTACGTAATCGATTTTCGTCATCGTATCAATCCAAAAATGGAGTGGGTGTTTTTGAATTTTATTTATCGCAATCTAAAGTTTATTTATACCATTCATAGTAGTAGATTGGAAACATATTTAACTGATAATGATTTTATTGCGAAACAAATGCTTCAAGAAGCTCATAAAATTGTAGCGGTTTCCCATTTTATCAAACAAAAAATTGAAACTAAATTTGAAGCTAAAACGGTTGAATTTATTCCGAATTCGGTTTCAATTCGTTCGTATTCAACTACTGAAAAATTACCTTTTGAATATGTTATTGCAGTTGGAAGATTAGTTCAATTAAAACAATTTGATAGGCTAATTGAAAGTTATGCGAATTCTAATTTGCCTCAGAAAAAAATTCATTTAGTTATCTTAGGAACTGGAGAAGAGCAAGACAAATTAGAAAAGAAAATTTTAGATTTGAAAATAGAAACTAAAGTTCATTTGTTAGGTTTTAAAGAAAATGTTTGGGATTATATTTCCAATGCAAAGTTTTCGGTTTTGTCCAGTCAGTACGAAGGTTTTCCGATGACTATTTTAGAATCATTAAGTTTGGGAATTCCTGTAATTTCATTCGATTGCGAAAGCGGTCCAAACGAAATGATAATCAATAATCACAATGGGATTTTGGTAGAAAATCAGAATTTCACTGAATTAACTCACAAAATGAATATCTTTGTTAAAGACGAAATTTTATATCAAAATTGCAAAAATAACTCGGTTTCGAGTGTTTCAAAATTTCAGTCGGAAGTTGTAGTAAACCAATGGTTACAGATATTAAATTATGGAAATTAAAATTGTAAATATCCCTAAGATTGAAGATCCAAGAGGTAATTTATCCGTTATCGAAAAGGAAGTGGTGCCGTTTGAAATCAAACGCGTTTACTATTTGTACGATGTTCCTGCTGGAGCAGAACGTGGCGGACATGCACATAAAAAATTACAGCAGTTTTTAGTAGCGCTTTCAGGAAGTTTTGATGTAATTTTAAACGACGGAAAAGAGGAAAAAATAGTTGCTTTAAACAAACCTTTTGAAGGTTTATTAATTACCAATGGTATTTGGCGTGAATTGAAAAACTTTTCTTCTGGAGCTGTTTGTTTGGTGGTGGCTTCTGATGTGTTTGAAGAAGCAGATTACATCAGAGAATTCGATGAGTTTCTAGCGATTTCGGCTAAGTAAATTTTCATAAACGTTTACTAAATCTGAAAAATGTTTCGCAAAGGTCTTTTTAACTAAATAATTCGGGATGTTATTTTCTAATTCGCTTTTTAAACCTGAATTTGAAAGAAGTTCGACCATTTTTTCTTCCAATGCTTTCTGATTTTTGAAGGAATAAGTTAGTCCAACTTTATTTTGCTCAATCTCCTCTTTAATTCCAACTAAATCACTTGTGATTACTGTTTTACCAAAAGCAAGACTTTCTAAAATTACATTGCCATACGCTTCTAAATATTCACTCGGAACCACTGAAAATTTCGAATTAGCATAAATTTCATGTAATTCTTCACGTGATTTATTTCCTAAAAATGAAACGTTTTTCAGTTCGTTATTTTCTACAAAAATTTGAAGTTCTTCTATTTGATTGCCTTCTCCAACAATCCATAATTTCTCGTTTGGAAATTGTTTGAAAATGTTCTGAAATGCTTTTAATAAAGTCAAAATCCCTTTTTCAGGAACCAATCGCCCAACAAACAAAATATAGTTTCCTTCTGAATTGGAATTTTGGTTTTGCTCTATAAGTATTGGATTTGCTAATGTTTTGCCTTCTTTTTTAAAATGGTTTGAGACAAATTGCGTTAAGTTTTCTGATGGCGTTAAAAAATAATCAATATGTTTTTTGATAATACTTTTATGATGCGATTGTTTTAAATACAGCA
Source organism: Flavobacterium helocola (assembly GCF_038289885.1). Lineage (NCBI taxonomy): Bacteria > Pseudomonadati > Bacteroidota > Flavobacteriia > Flavobacteriales > Flavobacteriaceae > Flavobacterium > Flavobacterium helocola. The sequence goes on from NZ_JBBYHT010000003.1 coordinate 328,126, forward strand.
AAGTATCAAACAAAATATTTCGTTTTGGTTGATGATGTAAAATACATTCTAAAGCGCTTTCGTGTTTATGAAGTACTTCGTTTTTATCATTCAGCATATAGTTTTTCGGGCAGATGTAATAATAATCGCGAAAAGAAAACACAATCGGAATTTCTTTAGATTTCGCAAATTCCATGAAATGTGGTGTTACTGGTGCGCCAATGCTGAAACAGTGAATTACATCAGGTTGAAAACTTTCAATTTCTCGAATAATTTCTTGCGTGATGGTTTTGTGGTAGATTTTTTCAACCCAATTGGTTTTTATTTTATCCTTCCCAAACCATTTAAAGATGTAATCAGAATTATTTTTTTCGGCATACTGAATCAATTCATGAAGATAACTTTCAACTCCTCCTTTAAGTCGATTTTGATAATTAAAATTATTGATCAGTAATATTCGCATTTCATTTAAAAATTAATTATTTACTTTGAGTGCTTTTTTTGAAGTAAACAAAAATAACATAATCTGTAAAAATCAAATAGAAATAAATTTGGCTTTTCAGATAGTAAGTTTCGTTCTATTTTTTTTCCGAATATTTTTAAAAAAAAGACCAATAAAAAGGTGAGTTGTAAATTAGTTATTATTCTTCCATATTTTGAAAGTTTAATATAATTACTATTAATTAAGTTGTTATTTATTAAAAAAAGGAGCCCTTCAATTGATTCTTTTGATTTTCTTAAAAAAACGATATTATCATCTAATCCATTATGTATTACGACATTTTTTATGTGCTCTACTGAGATATTCTTTTTGAATAAATCGTATGAGAATAAAGTGTCTTCATGTCTAAGATTAGGAATGTTTTCATTAAATTTTACGCTTTTGAAAACATTTTTATTAATCAGAAAATTAAGAGTTAAAAATGAAAGATATTTATTTTTATTCCTTTTGTTTACAGATAAAGCTTCTCTTTCTTTTCCATAAAACCAGCGAAGAATTCTGTTTTTTTCTGGTTCTTCGTTTTGATATTCTATACCACCATAAATAATTCCTGTTTTAGATGAAATATTTTGGATGTATTTTAGAATATAGTCTGAATTTTTAGGAAAGGTATCTGAATCAAGAAATAGTAACCAATTATATTTCGCTTGACTACTTAATAAATTTCTCACTTTACTTCTGCCTAAATTTTCTTTATTTTCAAGGAAAGAGCAATTTGCTAAATCATATATTTTTCTATTTTCTTCTAAATATGAAGAACTTCCGTCATCCTGAACTAAGATTTCATAATCAATGCCTAAAGCATCAGCCTGATTTTTTAATTCCGTAACTAATGGATAAACATTGTAGTTGTATGTGGGAATTAAAATCGATAGCATTTACACCGATCTTTGAACTACTTCGAACATTTTTCCACCTTCAAATTTTAAAGTTTTTGAAGGGTATTTTAAAACTAATGCATAATCGTGAGTCGCCATTAAAATGGTTTTTCCATTCGCATTAATTTTACGAAGTACTTCCATGATTTCTACACTAGTTTGTGGGTCAAGATTTCCTGTTGGTTCATCAGCTAAAATGATTTCTGGATCGTTAAGTAAAGCTCTTGCAATCCCAACACGTTGTTGTTCTCCACCAGATAATTGGTGTGGCATTTTATTAGCAAAACCTTTCATTCCAACTTTGTCTAAAACTTCCTCGATTTTAACTTCCATTTCTTCTTTTTCTGTCCAGCCAGTTGCTTTAAGAACGAATAATAGATTTTCTTTTACACTTCTGTCAGAAAGTAATTTAAAGTCTTGGAAAACTACGCCTAATTTTCTTCTCAAATACGGAATGTCGTCTTCTTTTAAAGTGTTTAAATCGTAATCCACTATGCTACCTTCGCCATCCGTTAAGGCTAAATCTGCATACAATGTTTTTAAAAAACTACTTTTTCCCGAACCTGTTCTACCAATTAAATAAAGAAACTCACCATGTTTTACATCGATGTTTACATCGGTTAAAACTGGATTTTTATCTTGATAAATCGTTACGTTTTTTAAGGATAGAACTGTTTGTGACATATTTTTGATGGATTTTAAAATGTAAAAGTAATAACTTATGGTTCTGTATCAAAATTTTAAGTTGATTTCAATTAAAAATTGTGTATTTGGTTAAAAACTATGTTCAAAAATTGTACAATAATATGTTAAGAACCTTCGTTAATACTTTCAATAAGCCTTATATTTGGAACTTATAAATAACGAATCAAATGATAAAGTATTTAAAACTTTCTTTTTTAGTATTGTTCTTTTCGGGAACACTTTTTGCCCAACAATCTTCTGTCTATACACACGAGTTAACTGAGTTCAACAGAGCTGTCGAGTTGTATAAAGATAAACAATATCAAGCAGCCCAAATTTTATTCGACAAAGTAAAATCGAAAACCGATAATATGGAAGTAGAATCGGATTGCGCTTACTATATTGCTAATTGCGCGATTCGTTTGGATCAAATGGGAGCCGATGTTTTGGTAGAAAGTTTTGTTGAAGATTATCCAACGAGTACAAAAACGAATCAAGCCTATATTGAAGTGGCACATTACTATTTTGATCAAGGAAATTATCCAAAATCATTAGAATGGTTTGATAAAGCGGATTCGAATAGCATGTCGCAAGCCGATAGAGAAAAATACAATTTCCAAAAAGGATATGCTTATTTCACGGCAAAAAACACGAAAGAAGCAACAAAATACTTCAATCAAGTTGTTAATTCGAAGACTTTTGGAAGTCAGGCAAAATATTATTTAGGTTATATGTCTTATGAAACCGATGATTATAAAAGTGCTAATCAATATTTCGAGCAAGTTTCAGACCAAGACAAATACAAAGAAAAAATGGGGTATTTTCAAGCCGACATGAATTTTAAGCTTGGAAATTTTCAAAAAGCTATTGATTTAGGTGTAGAACAAATGCCAAAATCAAAAGGAGAAGAAAAAAGCGAATTGTCTAAAATCATTGGAGAAAGTTATTTCAATTTAAAAAAATATGACAAAGCACTTCCGTATTTATTGGCTTATAATGGAAAAAAAGGAAAATGGAATAATACCGATTTTTACCAATTAGGTTACACCTATTACCAACAAAAAGATTATGAAAACGCCATTTCACAATTCAATAAAATCATTGACGGAAATGATGCTGTGGCTCAAAATGCGTACTATCATTTAGCAGAAAGTTATTTAAAAACCGATAAAAAACAACAAGCGTTAAATGCTTTCAAAACTGCTTCTGAAATGGAATTTGATTTAAAAATTCAAGAAGATGCGTATTTGAATTATGCGAAATTGAGTTACGAAATCGGGAATCCATATCAATCGGTTCCTGAAGTATTAAATGCTTACGTGGCTAAATATCCAAATACGCCATATAAATCAGAGATTAACACATTGTTGATTAGTTCTTATATCACTTCAAAAAATTATAAAGAAGCGTTAGTTTTATTAGAAAAAAATAAATCTCCAGAAAATAAATTAGCGTATCAAAAAGTAACGTTTTACAGAGGTTTAGAATTGTATACCGATGGCGATTACAAAGGTGCTTATACGTTATTTAAAAAATCGTTAGCCGAAAATAAAGACGCAAAATTCACCGCAAGAGCTACTTTTTGGAAAGCAGAAACCGAGTATAATTTAGACCAATTTGAGGAAGCTAAATTGAGTTTCAAACAGTTTTTGAATTCAGCCGAAGCTTCAAGCACTCCTGAATACGCAAATGCAAATTACAACTTAGCGTATTCGTATTTCAAATTGAAAGAATATGAAAATGCGATTCAATATTTCGACGCTTTTACCAAATCTTCTAAAGATGATAAAATTCGTTTAACCGATGCGTATTTGAGATTAGGTGATTGTAATTTCATGGCAGCAAAATATTGGCCAGCAATGGATGCTTACAATAAAGCTATCGACATGAAAAGTGTTGATGCTGATTACGCAGCTTTCCAAAAAGGAATTAGCTACGGATTTGTAAGCAAACCAGATCGTAAAATTGAAGATTTAGAAAAATTTGTAAAAACATATCCAACCTCTCAATATGCAGATGATGCTTTGTATGAATTAGGAAATACTTACGTAAATCAAAATCAGAACGACAAAGGAATTGCAACTTACGATAAATTAATTAACGGATATAAATCGAGTTCGTATGTGGCAAAAGCCATTTTAAAACAAGGTTTAATTTACTATAACTCAAGCAAAGAAGATTTAGCTTTAGGGAAATTCAAAAAAGTGGTTGCCGAATATCCAAATTCACCAGAATCTATCGAAGCCGTTTCAACAGCTCGTTTAATCTATGTAGATAAAGGTCAAGTGGATGAATATGCGGCTTGGGTTAAAACCTTATCATTTATTGAAGTTTCTGATGCAGATTTAGATAACGATACATACGAATCGGCCGAAAAACAATATTTACAAAACAACAGCAAACAAGCTATTTCAGGATTCTCAAGTTATGTGAGTAAATTTCCAAACGGATTACATGCTTTGAAAGCGAATTTCTATTTAGCACAATTGTATTTTGCAGATAATTTAGAAGCAAATTCAGTAAAACATTATGAGTTTGTAGTTTCTAAACCAAGAAACGAATTTACAGAACAAGCTTTAGCACGTTTATGTCAAGTGCATTTGAAAGCTAAAAATTACGACAGCGCGATTCCAGTTTTAAAACGTTTGGAAACCGAAGCAGATTTCCCGCAAAATACTACGTATGCACAATCTAATTTAATGAAATCATATTACGAAAAACAAGATTTCACTAATGCCGTTGTATATGCTGATAAAGTATTGAAAAACGACAAAATCGATGACAGAATTAAAAGTGATGCTCAAATTATCGTAGCGCGTTCTGCTATTAAAACAAACGATGAAGCGAAAGCGAAAGAAGCGTATGCTAAATTGCAAAAAATTGCAAAAGGGGAATTAGCTGCCGAAGCTTTGTATTACGATGCTTACTTTAAAAACAAAGAAGGCAAGTTTGAACCATCAAATGTTGTAGTGCAAAAAATTGCTCAAGATTATTCAGGATACAAATATTACGGAGCGAAGAGTTTAGTAATTATGGCGAAAAACTTCTACGGATTAAAAGATAGTTTCCAAGCAACTTACATTTTAGAAAGTGTTATTGAAAACTTCAAAGAATATACAGATGTAATCGAAGAAGCTCAAAAAGAATTAGATTTCATCAAAGGAGAAGAAGCTAAACGTAATTCATCAATCACAAATTAATAAAAATCAGATAATTGTCATACTGTACTTGTTTCAGTATCTAGTATCTCATTTAAAAATATAGAAAATGAAGAAATTAAATATAATCGCCTTAGTTTTAGTCGTATTCGGAATCCAATTTTCTTTTGCCCAAGTAAAAGATGAAAACATTGGTTCGGAAGTAGTAAACATTGTGAAGCCTTATACGCCAACCATTTCAGATGCGTTTAAGGTTAAAGAAACACCATTGTTAGATGACGAAGACAATCAGCAAAAAGAAGTAATTCAGTACAATATTTTCTCGTTTCCGGTTGCTTCAACGTTTACGCCAGCAAAAGGAAAAGCAGCTGGTGTAGATAAAATCGAAAAAGAAAAATTATACAACAATTACGCCACGTTAGGTTTCGGAAATTACCCAACTATCAACGCAGAATTGTTCATTACACAAAATTTAAGTAGAAGCAATTACGTAGGCGGAATGTTACGTCATTTGTCGTCTCAAGGCGGAATTAAAGATTTGGTTTTAGATGATAAATTCTACAACACAAGTTTAGATGTAACGTACGGAGTTCGTGAACGCGATATGAGTTGGAATGTAGATTTAGGCGTGAAAAACCAAATTTACAATTGGTACGGTTTACCAACAGAAACCATTTTCTTTGATGATCCAACGATTGCAGGAATCGATTCAAAACAAACTTACAATACAATCGCTTTAGGCGGAAAAATGAGTTTTAAAGATGGAATTTTTAATGATGCTAGCATGCAATTCAAACGTTTTTCGGACGGATTGGATTCAGGAGAAAATCGTTTTTTCATCAAGCCAAATTTCGATTTCGATGTAATGAATCAAAAAATAAAAGCAGATTTCGTAGTGGATTATGTGGGAGGAAGTTTTGAAAGAATGTACGATGTAGATTCAGAATTAAAATACAGCACTATTATCGCAGGAACAAAACCAAGTATTTTATACCAACAAGATGATTTATCGGTTCAAATTGGAGCTGGGGTTTATTATGCAACAGCAAAAATCAACGGAGAAAGCGATGGAAAGATTTTTATTTATCCAAACATCAAAGCATCTTATAAATTAGTAGGTGATATTTTAGTCGCTTACGCCGGAGCGGAAGGTGATTTAGAGCAAAATTCGTATGCTGATTTCGTAGATCAAAATCCGTTTGTATCACCAACAATGTTTATTGCGCCAACTGATAATAAATTTGATTTGTATATTGGGTTGAAAGGTAAATTAGCCAATTCAGTAGCGTTTAATGTTAGAGCTTCGAATAAAAATCAAGCAGATAGAGCGTTATTTGTAAGCAATGGTTTTGATGGAACTGGAACAAATACAAATGGTTATGCTTATGGAAATTCATTCGGAGTTGTGTATGACGATTTAAACACGCTAGGTATTTTCGGGGAATTGAAAGCCGATTTCTCTAAAAATGTAACTTTCGGAATCAACGGAACATACAATAATTACTCAAACGATACACAAGCGGAAGCATGGAATTTACCTCAATTGAAAATTGGTTCAACAGTAGATTTTGATATCAACGAAAAATGGTATGCCGGAGCGAATGTGTTTTTTGTAGGCGAAAGAAAAGATTTAATTTCAATTCAAGATGATTTAACGATTAATCCAGGAACTTTCACTACAACAGCAATAACTTTAGATAGCTATTTCGATTTGAATGCTCACATAGGCTACAAATACAACGCAAGATTAACCGCTTTCTTAAAAGGAAACAACTTGGCCAATCAACAATACAACCGTTGGGCAAATTTCCCAGTGCAAGGAATTCAGGTGTTGTTAGGAGCTAATTATAAATTTGATTTCTAAAACTTCAATATTCAAAATTCCAAGTTCGTTGTTCAATGTTAAGAATGTTGAATATTCAATTTTGAACAACGAATTTTGAAGTTTACTAAAGTTGTTTTCTAAGTTTTTCAATACTATATTCGTGAATAAATATCTTTTTATAATTATTTGTTTTAGTTTTTTGAATTGTAAGGATTCAGAAGATAAAATTGTGAATACAACTGAGATAAAATCTAATGATTTGAATTTCTTTGATTTTGATAAGGTTGAACATTATTCTAAAAATATAAAAGATGACGATATTTTGCACGAAATGCAAAGATTAGATGGTATTGATAAGCATTCTGAAGAATATAATTATCTAAATCTAATTGGGTATAATTATCCTAAAGATGTTAATGACAAAGAATTTATAAGTAATTTGGTAAAATACAAATTTTCGAAAATACAAATTGATAATAATATCCATAAAGACATAAATAAACTTTTTAGTACATCAAAATGTGAAGGAGGTTATCCTTTAGCTTGTGCTCCAGTTTATAGAGATATTCTTGTTTTTTACAAACAAGATAAGATTATAGGAATAGCAAAAATTTGTTTTGAATGTGGACAAAGCTATATTTTAGGTTCTTCTAATGATGTAAGTGATTTTGGAAGCTGTGGAGAGTATGGTGTATTGTATGAAATTTTAAAAGGGAAAAAATAATACTCGCGTTCTTAGCGCCTTCTTTGCGAACTTAGCGGTTAAACCATGACTTTCAAACAAAAAATAAAATCCCATTATCAAAACCTATTATCTGAAAAAATAAGCGAATTGCGTTTTATGATTTCCGATTTAGCTCAAGATGCACAAAACGATGCGAAAGGTTCGGCTGGCGATAAGCACGAAACCGCTTTGTCAATGATGCATTTGGAGCAAGAAAAACTCAATCAAAAATTAGCAGAAATCATCGGTCAAAAAAATAGCATTGACAAAATTGATGCGGATGCAATTCATACCAAAGTTGCTCTGGGAAGTTTAGTTCAAACCAATGAAATGCTGTTTTATATCAGCGCCGCTTTACCAAAAATCCAACTCGAAAATAAAACGATTATTGCCGTTTCACCACAATCGCCATTAGGAAGTCAATTAATGGGGAAAAGTCTCGGAGATGAGGTTGTGATCAATACCAATCGATTCCAAATTAAATCCATCGAATAAAACAAACGCCACTCTCTCGAGTGGTTTTTTTATGATTTGTAACCAAAACAAACGTAAAACAGTCATTATAATTTAAAATATAATTAAAAAATCAATTTTTAGTTTTAAATTATAATTAAAATTAGTTTTAAGGTTTATTATTTAAACTTATATATTCAATTTTGCTTCATCAAATTAAGTGAATCATTTATATCACTTAAATAATTAAACATTTCAACGATTAAACTTAAAGATTATGTGCGGAATATTAGCCATTATAGGAAAAGGAAAAGAAGAAGCTTTAGTGCAGCAATTATCAAAAAGAATGAGCCATCGTGGTCCAGATGAAAGTGATATCCATGTAACGGAGAAAGGACACATTTTGGCACACGAACGTTTATCAATTGTAGATTTACATACAGGAAAACAACCGATTCAAGGAACCGATTCCGCTTGGATGGTACATAATGGCGAAATATACAATCACAAAAAGTTAAGAGAAACGATTTTAAAACATCACACGTTTAGAACCACATCAGATTCTGAAGTTATCGTGCATTTGTATGAAGAATTTGGTTACGATTTCTGTGACATGTTAGATGGAATTTTCGCTTTAGTGGTTATTGATGGAGATGATTACATTGTAGCTCGTGATCCGCTTGGAGTAAAGCCTTTGTATTACGGAATGGATGAAAGAGGTCGCTTATATTTTGCTTCCGAAATGAAAGCGATTACGGACCAATGTAAATCATTCTCAACTTTTCCTCCAGGACATTATTACACCGAAAAAACAGGTTTTGTAAAGTATTATAAACCAGAATGGGAAGCGCATGAATCAGCAATTGAAAAATTAGATTTACAAGCTTTACAATCGAGTTTAACCCAAGCGGTAGAAAAACGACTAATGTGTGATGTACCATTTGGAGTATTGCTTTCTGGCGGATTAGATTCTTCTTTAATTGCTTCAATCACTTCAAGATTGTTAGAAGGTAGCGGACAAGAATTGCATTCTTTCTCAATTGGATTAGATGCTTCAGCTCCAGATTTAGTTGCTGCAAAAAAAGTAGCAGATTTCATTGGAACTACTCATCATGAAATTCATTTCACAGTGGAGCAAGGAATCGAAATTTTAGATAAGTTGATTTGGCATTTGGAAACGTATGATGTAACGTCAATTCGTGCGAGTACGCCAATGTATTTCTTGTCGAAAGCGATTACGGAAAAAGGAATTAAGATGGTGTTGTCAGGCGAAGGTGCTGATGAAATTTTCGGAGGTTATTTGTATTTCCGAAATGCGCCATCAGTGTTAGATTTCCAAAAAGAAACCATCGAACGTGTTCAAAAATTATTTACCGCCGATTTACTTCGTGCCGATAAATCAACTATGGCGCACGGATTAGAAGCGAGAGTTCCGTTTTTAGATAAAGCATTTTTGGATTTGGCGATTAAAATTCAACCAGAAGAAAAAATGCCAAAAACCTATGACGGAATTGAAAAATATATTTTACGAAAAGCATTTGATACACCCGAAAGACCCTTTTTGCCCGAAGAGATTTTATGGCGTCAGAAAGAACAATTTTCTGACGGAGTAGGGTATAACTGGATTGATACTCTAATCGAATATTGTTCGAGCCAAGTTACAGATGAAGAATTTGCAAAAGCAAAACTGTTCTTTCCTTATAACACGCCAGTTACAAAAGAGGCGTTTTATTATAGAAGAATTTTTAATAAGCATTTTCCACAAGATAGTGCAGCACAAACAGTTCGCAAATGGATTCCAAAATGGCAAGAAAACCAAGATCCAAGTGGTAGAGCAAATGCCGCTCACGTGAAAGCGGATGTGTCTATTGCAGTAGAAAAAGAAGTGGTTTAGTATTTTTTATTAGGTTTGTTGTTTTGAAAGGCCTCTTTAATTTCGTTTTAAAGAGGTTTTTTTTATTTCTTCTGTTTTGAGGAAATTAAAAAATTATCAAAAATTTAAAATAAGGCTATTTTTATTCGATTTAAGGCACTTTTGTCAAAAATTAACAATTGTTGATAACTTAGTGTTGAGTTGCTATGGTTTTTATTTCTTCTTTTTGTCTATTTACTTATATTTGTTGATATAAAAATACTTTATTTAGCACAAATATTATGAGTGAAGAAAATAAAAAAGGTAGTTATTCGGCTGACAGTATTCAGGCATTAGAAGGAATGGAGCACGTAAGAATGCGTCCTTCCATGTATATTGGAGATACTGGAGTTCGTGGATTACACCATTTAGTTTATGAAGTTGTAGATAACTCAATTGATGAGGCGTTAGCAGGACATTGTGATACTATTTATGTTGCAATTAATGAAGATAATTCGATTACGGTTGAAGATAACGGTCGTGGTATTCCAGTTGATTTACATAAAAAAGAAGGCGTTTCTGCACTTGAGGTTGTAATGACTAAAATTGGTGCTGGAGGTAAATTCGATAAAGATTCATATAAAGTTTCTGGAGGTTTGCATGGTGTTGGAGTTTCGTGTGTGAACGCACTTTCTGATCATTTACGTGCAACAGTTTACCGTGAAGGTAAAATCTATGAGCAAGAATACGAAAGAGGTAAAGCAATGTATCCAGTTAAACAAATTGGAACTACTGATAAAAGAGGTACAATGGTTACTTTTAAACCAGATGCTACCATTTTTACCCAAACTTTAGAATATTCTTACGATACTTTAGCAGCTCGTTTGCGTGAACTTTCTTTCTTGAATAAAGGAATTACAATCACGTTAACAGATAAAAGACATTTAGCGGATGATGGTTCTCAACCAGTAGAAACATTTCATTCTAAAGAAGGTTTAAAAGAATTCGTTAAGTTTTTAGATGGAAATCGTGAACCAATCATTTCTCATGTAATTAGCATGGAACATGAAAAAAGCGAAATTCCAGTTGAGGTGGCTTTAATTTACAATACGAGTTATACAGAGAATATTTTCTCTTATGTAAATAACATCAATACACACGAAGGAGGGACACATTTGCAAGGTTTCCGTATGGGATTAACTCGTACGTTGAAAAAATATGCGGATGCTTCTGGATTGTTAGATAAATTAAAATTTGAAATTTCTGGAGATGACTTCCGTGAAGGTTTAACAGCTATTATTTCGGTAAAAGTACAAGAACCACAATTCGAAGGTCAAACTAAAACCAAATTAGGAAATAGAGAAGTAGTTTCTCCGGTTTCTCAAGCGGTTTCAGAAATGTTAGAGAATTATTTGGAAGAAAATCCAAATGATGCTAAAATCATTGTTCAAAAAGTAATTTTGGCTGCTCAAGCCCGTCACGCTGCTAAAAAAGCACGTGAAATGGTACAACGTAAAACCGTTATGGGTGGCGGTGGATTACCTGGAAAATTATCTGATTGTTCAGAACAAGATCCAGCAAAATGCGAAATTTTCCTTGTCGAGGGAGATTCGGCGGGTGGAACAGCTAAACAAGGTCGTGATCGATTTTTCCAAGCGATTTTACCTTTACGTGGTAAGATTTTGAATGTAGAAAAAGCAATGCAACATAAAGTATTTGAAAACGAAGAAATTCGAAATATTTTTACCGCATTGGGAGTTACAATCGGAACAGCTGAAGATTCAAAAGCGTTAAATTTAGAAAAATTACGTTACCACAAAGTAGTGATTATGTGTGATGCCGATGTCGATGGTTCTCACATTTCTACCTTAATTTTAACGTTCTTTTTCCGTTACATGAAAGAACTTATCGAAAAAGGACACGTATACATTGCGGCTCCACCTTTATATTTAGTTAAAAAAGGAAACAAAAAAGAGTATGCTTGGAATGACGTTCAACGTGATGTAGCTAACGAAAGAATGGGTGGAAGTGCTGCTATTCAACGTTATAAAGGTCTTGGAGAAATGAATGCTGAGCAATTATGGGAAACCACTTTAAATCCAGAAAACAGAACATTCAGACAAGTAACTATTGATAGTTTAGCAGAAGCTGATAGAGTTTTCTCTATGTTAATGGGCGATGAGGTGCCACCTCGTAGAGAGTTTATCGAGAAAAATGCTTCTTACGCAAAAATTGATGCGTAATATTTTATTAGTATAAACAGATAAATCATATGTCTTTTTATCAAGAACAAATATTTGCTTTTGGTAAATTTGTCAACGGAAATATTGGAGTTCAATATCAATTTTAATTTTTATAAATATTTAATATACACAACAAAATGAAAGTAACAATAGTAGGTGCGGGTAACGTGGGTGCAACATGTGCAGATGTTATTTCGTACAGAGGAATCGCAAGCGAAGTAGTATTAGTTGACATTAAAGAAGGTTTTGCAGAAGGTAAAGCTATGGATATTATGCAATGTGCTACAACAACTGTATTCAACACACAATTGAGCGGAACAACAGGAGATTATTCTAAAACAGCAGGAAGTGATGTAGTAGTTATTACATCTGGAATTCCAAGAAAACCAGGAATGACTCGTGAAGAATTAATCGGAATTAATGCAGGAATTGTTAAATCGGTTGCTGATAATGTATTAACTCATTCGCCAAATGCAATTATTGTAGTAGTGTCAAATCCAATGGATACAATGACGTATTTAACATTAAAAGCAACAGGATTACCTAAACACAGAGTAATTGGAATGGGTGGCGCTTTAGATAGTTCACGTTTCAAATATTTCTTGTCAAAAGCATTAGATAAACCAGCTAATGATATTCAAGGTATGGTTATTGGAGGTCACGGTGATACTACTATGATTCCGTTAACTCGTTTAGCTTCTTACAATGGTGTTCCAGTTTCTAATTTCTTATCTCAAGCTGAGTTAGATAAAGTAGCTGCTGATACTATGGTTGGTGGTGCTACTTTAACAGGTTTATTAGGAACTTCTGCTTGGTATGCACCAGGAGCTTCTGTAGCTTATTTAGTAGATAGTATTTTAAACGATCAAAAGCGTATGATTCCATGTTCAGTTTTCTTAGAAGGTGAGTATGGACAAGAAGATATTTGTATGGGAGTTCCATGTATTATAGGTAAGAATGGTATCGAGAAAATCGTTGATGTGCAATTAAATGATGCAGAAAAAGCATTATTTGCTAAAAGTGCAGACGCAGTTCGTAATATGAATGCCGATTTAAAATCAGTATTGTAATTTTACATCAAAATAGAATTGAAAAACTGTCAAGAAATTGGCAGTTTTTTTTTGTTATTGCTATTTTTAAAAAAAGGTTTGAAAAAGGATTTTTGCTTTAAATTAATAAGTTTTCAACAATAAATAAAGGAATGTGAAATACTTTTTTAAGTTGCAAGTCTTTCATTATTAGGTTATAATAGCGTTTTGTGATTAAACTTGGATAAAAAGGGTATTTTAATCCAAAATAAAATTGCTTAATCCTATTGTAAATTATATATTTGTCCGTTTTTATAAAATAGAATAAATAAAATTTAGAATAATGCAGAATAGAGGACTTATTAAATTTTTCGCAATTATCTTTGCTTTGGTATGTGTATACCAACTTTCTTTTACTTTCGTAGCGAATAGTATTGTTTCTGATGCAAAAGCTTTTGCAAAAGGAGATACGGCTAAAGAATTACGCTATTTAGATTCTATAGGGAAAGAAGAAGTATACTTAGGGCATACTTACAAAGAAGTTACTAATAACCAAATCAACAAAGGTCTTGACTTAGAAGGAGGATTGAACGTAATCCTTCAGATTTCGGTTAAAGACGTTTTAAAAGGATTGGCTAACGATTCTAAAAATCCAGCTTTCAACAAAGCGCTTGCTGATGCAAAAACAAATCAAAAAGGAAATCAGGATTTTATTGATGCTTTCTTTGAAGCTGCAAACGCTGGTAATGTAAGATTATCAGCTGCTGATGTTTTTGGAAACAGAAACTTAGATGAAGTTATCAAATTTGATATGACCAACAAACAAGTTGAGCCTATCATCAAACAAAAAGTTCAAGAATCAGTAGAAAGTGCTTTCAAAGTATTGAGAGAGCGTATCGATAAATTTGGTGTAACTCAGCCTAACATTCAATTGTTAGGAAATTCTGGAAGAATCTTGGTAGAATTACCAGGAGCTAAAGATGTAGACCGTATTAAAAAATTATTACAAAGTACTGCTCAATTAGAGTTTTGGGAAACATATAAAATAGAAGAAGTTGGACAATATTTAATGGCTGTTGAAGAAGCATTAAAGAAAACAGAAGTAGCTGTTAAAGCGGCTCCAACTAAAACTACAGGAATCGATTCGTTATTAACTGACAAAGCAGATACAACTGCTGCAGCTGGTACAAGTCCATTCTTAGGTAAAATGTTAGCTCCAGGTCAACAAGGTGCTCCACACGTTGGAACATTTGCAACTAAAGATACTGCAGCAATCAACGGTTATTTAAAAAGAGCCGATATCAAAGCTTTATTACCAGCTAATTTGACAAATATTAGATTTGCTTGGGGTAAAACAAACGAGAAAAATCCAGATATTACAGATTTATATGCATTAAAAGGAACAAGAGACAATGTTGCTCCTTTAAGTGGAGGTGTAATTGTTGATGCAAAAGATACTTTTGATCAAATGGGTAAACCTGCCGTTTCTATGCAAATGAACGGTAATGGATCAAGAAAATGGGAACAAATTACAGGAGCAGTTTCTCAACAAGGAAATGCTATTGCAATTGTTTTAGATAATATTGTTTACTCTGCACCAGGTGTAAGTAAAGGAGCTATTACTGGAGGTCAATCAGAAATTTCTGGAAACTTCACAATTGATGAAACTAAAGATTTAGCAAACATCTTAAGAGCAGGTAAATTACCAGCTGCAGCAGAAATTGTTCAATCAGAAGTTGTAGGTCCATCATTAGGTCAAGAAGCTATTGATAATGGTATGTTATCATTCGTTATTGGTTTTGGTTTAGTATTATTATGGATGGTAGTTTACTACGGTAAAACTGGATTCTATGCTAACTTAGCTTTATTAGTAAACATTTTGTTCATTTTTGGAACTTTAGCAAGTTTTGGTGCTGTTTTAACATTGCCAGGTATTGCAGGTATCGTATTAACAATCGGTATGGCAGTAGATGCTAACGTAATTATCTTTGAAAGAGCAAAAGAAGAATTGGATAGTGGTAAATCAGTTCAAGAAGCTACTGATTATGCTTTCACATGGAAAGGTGCAATGTCATCTATTATTGATGCTAACGTTACTACAGCAATTACAGCGATTATCTTATTAGTGTTTGGAACTGGACCAATTCAAGGTTTTGCTACAACGTTATTAATTGGTATTTTCACTTCTGTAATTACTGCGGTTTTTGTAACAAGAATGTTCTTAGATTGGAGTTTAAGCAGAAACGAAAAATTAGCGTATTCAACTTCGTTAACTAAAACATGGTTTAAAAACTTAAACATTGATTTCTTAGGTAAAAAGAAAATTGCTTATGCTTTTTCAGCTATTTTAGTAGTATTGAGTATTTTCTCTTTAGCTACAAAAGGATTAAATCAAGGTGTAGATTTCGTTGGAGGTAGAACATATCAAGTACGTTTTGATAAAGCAGTTTCTGCACCAGATGTGGCAGCTGATTTAGTAGCTATTTTTGGAAGTGCTGAGGCTAAAGTTTATGGTGGAAATGATCAGTTAAAAATTACTACCAAATATAAAATTGAAGAGGAAGGTGAAGGTGTTGATAAAGAAGTAAACCAAAAATTATATGAAGGTTTAAAGAAATACTTACCAGCTGATTTAACTTATGATAAATTTGCAAACTTATATGAAGGTAAAAAAATAGGTATTTTATCATCCGCTAAAGTAACAGGAACTATTTCAAAAGATATTAAAATGAACTCTATTTGGGCTGTTTTAGGTTCATTATTTGTAGTATTTGTTTACTTAATGATTAGTTTCCGTAAGTGGCAATTTGGTTTTGCTGCGGTTATAGCAGTTGCACATGATGTAATCATTGTATTAGGTATTTTCTCATTCTTCTATACTATTTTACCATTTAATATGGAGATTGATCAAGCTTTTATTGCAGCAATCTTAACGGTAATTGGATATTCCTTGAATGATACCGTAATTGTATTTGATAGAGTACGTGAATACTTAGATTACAATTCATCACCAGATTTCAAAGGTTTGGTAAATAAAGCATTAAATACTACTTTAAGTAGAACGATTAATACATCTGCAACTACATTAGTAACGTTAGTGGCTATCTTCATATTTGGAGGTGAAACGATTAGAGGTTTCGTATTTGCCATCTTAGTGGGTATTTTAGTAGGAACTTATTCATCATTATTTATTGCTACTCCAGTAATGAATGATACAATTGGTGAAAAAGAAGGTCTTAAAATGGCTGAATTCAAAAAAGAAGACTAAATAATTAGTTTACATTATATTGAAAAGTCCTGATTTATATCAGGACTTTTTTTATATTTATAATTCTAAAATTATAAATTATGAAAGTTAAACTTATTTTATTTGCTCTTGTGTTCGTATTAACGTCTTGCAATAAGAATGAAGTGTATGACGAATTTAATCGTGATTTTACAGATAATCGATGGGAAAGTAAAGATGTGAAATCATTTGAGTTTGAAAATAAGCAATCTGAGGGAGTTTGTGAGTTAAAGCTACACTTTGGGCACATTAGTGGATTTCAGTTTAAGGAAGTGCCTTTAGAAGTGGAAATTACGTCTCCTGATGGTAAAGTTGAAACACTCCCAGTTGTTATGAAACTTATTGATGAGTCAGGAAATGATATCGGAGATTGTTCAGGAGATATTTGCGATGTATTTCAAACCATTAAAACCTTTGATACACTTGAAAAAGGAAAATACAAAATTAGTATTAAAAGTAAATTTGATGGGCCTTATCTGCCAAATGCTTTAGGAGTTGGAATACTTGTTGAAAGAAAAAAATAAAAAAAGTCGGTTAGAATTTCTAACCGACTTTTTTGTATGAGTGTTATGTAATTATATTTCTTTAACCACTCTAGCTTTTATAACAAAGTAAAAACCAATTAGGATAAACGGAATACTTAACCATTGTCCTGTTGATAGTGCATTGAAAATTGGATATTGTTCAAAACCACCTTGACTTTCTTTTACAAATTCTACTACAAAACGTATCGACCATAGCAAGATTAAAAACAATCCAAATAAGTAACCAGCTTTGTTTCTGGCTTCTGTTTTCCAATATAAAAACATCAAAATTGCAAACACAAAAACATAACAAATAGCTTCATATAATTGTGCTGGATGTTTTGGTGTTACAGCAGCTAATAATTCCGCAAATTGTGGATTAGTTTCAATGGCTTTGTAAGCTTCGTTAACATCTCCAATTTGGGTTTGTTCCATTGCTTCTCTACCATTGTATTTGTCTCTTAAAAATTTAATTCCAAATGAAGAAGTGGTTTCAGTTCCTACGATTTCAGAGTTAAAGAAATTTCCTAAACGAATGAAAATCGCCCCTAAAGAAACAGGTATTACAATTCGGTCTAAAATCCATAAAAACGAACGTTTGATGACTCTTCTTTGAATGTAAAACATAGTGATAATGATTCCAATAGCTGCACCATGACTCGCTAAACCAGCAAAACCTGTAAAATGTAAAGTTGGTTTTGTGCTAATTGGTAATAAAATACTCAATGGATCTTCGTGAAACAATTCAGATTGATAAAACAAAACGTGGCCCAATCTTGCACCAAGCATTGTAGCAACTAAAGTATATACAAACAATTTATCTAATGATTCCACCGTTTCGTTTTCTCTCATGAAAATAGGTTTCATAACGTACCAACCTAATCCAAAGGCTAATACCCAAGAAAGACTATAAAAACGTAACATGAAAAATCCTAAATCAATCCCTTCTGCAGGATTCCAAACCATATTGAGTGCGTGAATCATAATTTTTGTATCTGATTAAAGCGTAAAAATAAATATTATTATTGGGAAACATGTTAAAATTCCGATAAGAAATTTTTTCAAGAGCAATGACAATTTCAAAAATCAATTTCAAACTTGAAACCTGAAACAAATTATCAGGAATACAGATTTAAAAAATTTTAAAAAAAAACAATTTCAATTTCAATTTCAATTTCAATCTCAAAATTCAAATATTTGAAACGCTCTGTGTAACTCTAATCAAGGCAATCAAAGTAAAAAAAAGCTCTGTGAACCTCTGTGTAATTAATCAAGGAACCGGATCATAACCACTTTTTCCCCAAGGATGACAACTAAAAATGCGTTTCAAAGCTAACCAACCTCCTTTAAAAACTCCATGTTTTTGCAATGCTTGAATCGTATAAGTAGAACAAGTAGGTTCAAATCGGCAAGTTGCGGGTGTAAATGGAGAAATCCCAATCTGATAAAATCGTACCAATAAAACAAATGGATAAACGAACCATTGTTTTAGTGTTTTTGGATATTTCGATTGGTGTTGGCTACACATGATTATAAATTAAAAAAAAGAACCTCAATTGAGATTCTTTATATTGTTAAAAGGTAAAACTAGTTCCTTCTTTTCCGTCTTTTAATTGGATGCCTAATGCTAATAACTGGTCACGAATTTGGTCTGATAAAGCAAAGTTTTTATTCGCTCTCGCTTCATTTCGCATCCCAATTAGCATTTCAACAACGCCGCTTAATTTTTCGGTAGTATTTGAATTTCCTGAAGTCTCGTTACTAATTCCTAATACATCAAACAAGAAACTTGAAATCGTAGTTTCTAAAAGTTGAATGTATTCAGCTGTTAAAGATTCTTTTCCGTCGTTTACTAAATTGATGTAACGCGCTCCTTCAAATAATTGTGCGATTAAAATTGGTGTATTAAAATCGTCGTTCATCGCATCATAACAACTTTGTTTCCAAGCCGTAATATCTAATGTAGAAGTAGAACTTGCTTTCAACATCGGAATTAATTTGTATGATTCCATTAAACGTGAATATCCTTTTTCACTTGCTAACATGGCATCATTTGAAATATCTAAAACACTTCTATAATGTGCTTGCAAGAAACAAAAACGTACAATATTAGGTTGGAATGGTTTCTCGAAAAACGTATTTTCACCTGTAACCAATTCCATCGGAAGAATATAATTTCCAGTCGATTTACTCATTCGTAAACCGTTCATGGTTAACATATTGGTATGCATCCAAAAATTCACTGGCGAATGTCCGTTACAAGCTTTTCCTTGTGCCACTTCACACTCATGATGCGGGAATTTCAAATCCATTCCACCACCATGAATATCAAATTTTTCACCTAAGTATTTCGTGCTCATTGCGGTACACTCTAAATGCCAACCCGGAAAACCTTCACCCCAAGGAGAGTTCCAACGCATAATGTGTGCTGGAGAAGCGTTTTTCCAAAGTGCAAAATCTTGTGGGTTTTTCTTTTCGTTTTGTCCGTCTAAATCACGAGTGTTAGCGAAAAGTTCTTCGATGTTACGGTTACTCAATTCGCCGTAATTCATTCCTTTTTGGTTGTAAGCAAACACATCAAAATAAACCGAACCATTGCTTTCGTAAGCAAATCCTGTGTCAATTAATTTTTGAGTTAACTCAATTTGTTCTAAAATATGTCCCGTTGCAGTAGGTTCAATAGTTGGCGGAAGAAAATTAAAAGCATCCAAAACCTTGTGAAAATCCACCGTATATTTCTGTACGATTTCCATAGGTTCTAATTTTTCCAGGCGCGATTGTTTTACAAAACGGTCGTTATCCACATCGCCATCATCGGTTAAATGTCCGGCATCGGTAATGTTTCTAACGTATCTTACTTTATAATCTAAATGTAATAAATATCTAAAAATCACATCAAAACTCATAAACGTACGAACGTTTCCTAAGTGTACATTACTGTAAACTGTAGGGCCGCAAACATACATTCCAATATTTCCTTCATGAATAGGAGTAAAGTTTTCTTTCTCTCCCGAAAGCGTATTGTATATTTTTAGTGTTTGATTTTTATGTAATTCCATTATTGATATTTTTTTGAAGCTATTCCTGCTATTCATTATAAGTCCTCACATAAAAACTTGTTTTTCTACGTTTTAAAAAGTGCTTCTTAGGTCGCATTTTTAAAACAACAAAAACTACATTTTTATTGCTGCGGGCTTTTCATTACTATCAGGGCTATTTTTTTAGTTTTCAGGTTTCAAGTTTCAAGTTTTTTGTCCCGAAGCTTCGGGATTGTCATTCCGAGCTTGCAAGGAATCTCCTAACCCTAGGCAGCCGCTAAACGAAGTTTAGTCAAAACTCCCAACTTCCAACTCTAATCTCACAACTTAAAACTGAGTATCCAACTTAATATAATCCAAAAACTCTCTACGAACTTTATCTCCTTTGAATTTTCCGCCAAATTCAGCCGTAACGGTACTGCTTTCAATATCGCGGATTCCTCTCGAGTTTACGCATAAGTGTTTTGCATCTATAACACAAGCCACATCATCAGTTCCTAGAACATTTTGTAATTCTTGAACAATTTGCATTGTTAAACGCTCTTGTACTTGAGGTCTTTTTGCAAAATAATCTACAATACGGTTCATTTTAGACAAACCAACTACAGTTCCGTTTGAAATGTAAGCAACATGAGCACGACCTACAATAGGTAGTAAGTGATGTTCGCAAGTAGAATAAACAACGATGTTTTTTTCTACTAACATTTCACCATATTTATATTTATTGTCAAAGGTAGAAGACCCCGGTTTTTTATTAGGATTTAATCCACCGAAAATTTCTTTTACAAACATTTTTGCAACACGATTTGGCGTTCCTTTTAAACTGTCGTCAGTTAAATCTAAACCTAATGTGTTTAAAATATGTTCAACATCTTTTTTGATTAATTCAATTTTTTCTTCGTCAGAAATAATAAATGCATCATCTCGCATAGGAGTTTGAGCACTCGTTGCAATATGGTCGTTTCCTATCTCGTCCTGAAAATCCTCGTTTTGTATCATTTTACCAATTAGTTTTATAGCAATTTTATAGTGACGCAAAGATAAATAATAAACTTTAGATTTTATTTTTAAATGTTAATTATTAAAAAAAAAGTGTCTAGCTTTAAATTTTTGTTAAATTTGTGGTTCTATAAACTAACTATCAAACTATAAAAAATGAAAAAAGTATTACTTTTTAGTATCTTTTTGTTTTTTCAATATGGTTTCTCTCAAACCACGTTAGATAAAAACGATGCTATTTTTAAAGGGGTTAAAATCGAAAATCTTCAAGACCCTAAATTTGATTTTATCAATAATTCAAAAATTTCTTGGGATTTTTCAACTCTTGATTTAAGTAACAAGAATGTTTCTATTGAAGTTGTTACTATTTTCGATTGCTTTAATGGTGAAAATGCTTCAGATTTTAAAGAAACTATTCAAGTTTTAAATAAAGAAAACTTTGTAAAAAAAGGAAATCGTGATTTAATTCATGTTGAAGTAGGAGCAAAGTGTTTCAAATGGAGATTAGTTTTGGTTGAAAATAATCAAACAAAAGTTTCTGATTGGTCTTATTTCTCATTTCTAAAATAATCAAATTATGAAATTATTGTATAAAATAATATTTTTATTAAGCTTTAGTTTTTCGTTTGGTCAATCTTCTACCTGTGAAAATGCTGCAGCAATGTGTTCAGGTAATCAAGGACCATTCAATAATACTACAGGTGTAGCAAGTTTTGGTAGCTTAGGCTGTCTGGGTAGTACACCTAATCCAGCATGGTTTTATATGCAAGTAGGAACATCTGGAAATATGAATTTTCAATTATCTCAAATTAGAACTAGTAATGGGTTAGGAATTGATGTGGATTTTATTTTATGGGGTCCATTTAATTCATTGTCTGGTATTTGTAATAATTTAGCATTGTATTCTCCTGGATATACAGGTGCTAATAATGTGGTTGCTTGTAGTTATTCATCAGATCCTATTGAAAATTTTACTATCCCAAATGCAGTTTCAGGACAATATTATATGTTGTTAGTTACCAACTTTTCAGGTCAAGTAGGAACTTATACTTTAAATCAAACTGGCGGAACAGGTGCTTTAAGTTGTGATATTGTATGTGGTGTAAACTTAGGACCAGACAGAATTTTATGTGGTGCGGCTACTAATGTTACTTTAACAGCAACTTTCTTACAAGCGCCATCATTACCTGGTTCACCAATATATTCTTGGTTTTTAAATGGTGTTTTACAATATACAACTCCAACAAATACAACAACTGTAAATCAAAATGGAACTTGGACTGTCAGTGTAACGAGACCTGGTTGTTCTGATTTAGCCACAGATGACGTTGTTGTGAATATTATTGGAGTAGTACCTTTTAATGATTTAGGTCCCATTAATGCGCCACCAGGTGCGTGTAATCCAACAATTGATTTAACTTCTTATGAAGCAGCTTGGGTTGCACCATACGATCCAGCAAGTTTTACAATTGTATATTATGATGAAAATGCTAATGTTATTACTAATCCATCTGCATATACCGTAGCTTCATCAACATCTGTATTTCTTGAAATTAATGCGGGTCCATGTAATGTTAGAGAACAAATTAATATTATAGTAAGTTGTGTTCCTCCAACTTGTACTATCGATCTTGCTTCAGCGGCAGGAACAACTAATCAAGTTTTGTGTCAAGGATTGCCGATAGAAAATATTGTTTATACAACAACTGGTTCGGCAACAGGTGCAACTGTAACTGGATTGCCATCTGGTCTAACTTCAGTTTACAATGCTAATACTTTTACAATAAGTGGAACGCCAACTCAAACGGGTACTTTTAATTATACGGTAACTACTGTTGGTTGTTCGGTTAATGCAAGTCGAAATGGAACAATAACTGTTGTTGCAGTTCCTGTAACTCCAACTATTGTTTCAAATGCACCAACATGTTTAGCATCTGGTACTAGTACAGTTTTTAATTATGATACAGGTGTAACTTATGTATTTAATCCAGGGGGGCCATCTGTGGGTGCTGGTGGTGTAATTTCAGGAATGGTTACAGGAACAAATTATACAGTTTTAGCTAATAATGGAACTTGTTCATCTGCACCATCGGTTGCATTTAACAATGCTGCTCAATTATCAATTCCAAATACACCAATTATTATTATTGCCACAGCTACTTGTTTGTCAAGTGAAGTAGCCAGAATTGATAATTATGTTACAGGTTTGCAATACATATTTAGTCCTACAGGGCCAACAGTTAACGCTTCAGGTGTAATTTTAGGAATGAATGTTGGTACTAATTATGAAGTTACTGCTAGTAACGGTAGTTGTTCATCGCCTGTTTCAGCACCTTTTAGTATAAACGCTATGTTAGCTGCACCTGATAGGCCAACTATAATTAGTGTAGCTCCTACATGTTTAGCAGATGGTACAAGTAGAATTTCTAATTACGATTCAAGTTTAGTTTATACATTTTCACCAAATGATGCTACTGTGGGTGCTGGAGGTGTAATTTCAGGAATGGTTACAGGAACAACATATACTGTTTTTTCTTACAATGGAACTTGTAACTCAGCAACATCACTTAGTTTTGTTAATAATGAACAATTAAGTAGTCCTATTGCGCCTACATTATCTGTTGTAAATGCAACTGTTTGTTCAGGTGAAAGAGCCATTTTCCAAATTAACGGTGCAGCAAACAATGTTATTACTTATTCTATTAATGGAGGAAGTGATCAAACAGTAACGTTGACTGCTGCAGGTGTTGCAACTGTTGAAGTTGTAAGTTCTA
Organism: Flavobacterium helocola; assembly: GCF_038289885.1. Classification (NCBI taxonomy): domain Bacteria; kingdom Pseudomonadati; phylum Bacteroidota; class Flavobacteriia; order Flavobacteriales; family Flavobacteriaceae; genus Flavobacterium; species Flavobacterium helocola. Next base: position 352,073 of record NZ_JBBYHT010000003.1, read on the forward strand.
CCACTCTTGTTTCAATTGAGTTATTAAATATTAGTAATGGTTGTTCGTTAGCTCTCTCTGATGTAGCAAGTGTTACTGTTCAGCCTTGTTCTATTCCAAAAGGAATTTCTCCAAATGGTGATAATCTTAATGATGAATTAGATTTAAGTTTCTACAATATTGAAAAGTTAGAAATTTTTAATAGATATGGAAGTAAAGTTTATTCTAAATCAAATTATGAAAACGAATGGCATGGTCAATCGGATAATGGAAATGAACTACCAGATGGTACCTACTATTATGTAATTGATTTTACAGATATAGAAACCAAAACAGGTTGGATATACATTAATAGAGAACGTAAATAATTTAAAAAGTTAATATTATAAGCTTAGCTTATTTTAAAATAAATTAAAAATAATGAAGAAACTATTTTTAGTAACTTTAAGTGTAATTGCCTTTACGGTTGAACTACATGCCCAGCAAGACCCACACTACACGCAATACATGTATAATATGAGTGTAATGAATCCGGCTTATGCGGGAAGCAAAGAGAATTTATCATTAGGATTATTACATAGAAAGCAATGGGTTGAGATTGAGGATGCACCTACCACGACTACTTTTTTTGGACATGCTCCAGTGGGTAAGAATGTTGGAATGGGATTATCGGTTATTTCAGATAAGATTGGCCCAGTAGAGGAGAATAACATATATGCTGATTTCTCTTACACATTGAATTTAGGAGGCGAACACAAATTAGCTTTTGGATTAAAAACGGGATTAACGTTGCACAAAGTAAGTTTGTTTGATGATGTTTATTCAACATTGCCAGATGTTGACGATCCTGCTTTTTCAGAGAATACGAGTAATTCGTATTTCAATATTGGATCTGGACTTTTCTATTATACGAATAAGTATTATTTAGGATTTTCGATTCCTAATTTAATGAAGTCGAAACATTTAGATTTTAACGGAAGAGAATTTGGTTCAGAAGTATCACATTATTTTGTAACGGGAGGATATGTGTTTGATATCAATGATAATGTAAAATTCAAACCATTTTTCATGATGAAATCGGCCTTTGAAGCGCCAACATCATTGGATTTATCGGCTAACTTCTTGTTTAATGAGAAATTTGAAATTGGTGGAACCTATCGATTAGAAGACAGTTTTGGAGCAATGGTTAATTATGCCATTACCCCAAATATAAAATTAGGTTACGCTTACGATCACATCGTATCAGATTTGAATGTAACAACGCCATCTTCACACGAGATTATATTGTTGTTTGATTTGAACTTCCCGAAAAAAGTATCAAGTTCACCAAGATTCTTCTAACCTAAACCGACTAAAGTACAATGAGAAATTTATATGTAACATTAAGTTTTGTGATGGTAAGTGGAATACTTAGTGCACAAAATCAATACACTAAAACAGCAGACAAATTATTCGATAGATACGAATATGTTGATGCTGCCAAAGAATATTTAAAACTAGCCGAAGGCAGTAAAGCCGATAACTACGTTTACAAACAATTAGCAGAGAGCTACTACAATGTATTCAACACGAAAGAAGCAGTAAAATGGTATGCTAAAGTAGTGGAGCAAAAGCAAGATGCAGAAACGTATTACAAATATGCTCAAATGCTAAAAGCAGAAGGAAACTTCAAAGAAGCCGACAAACAAATGCAACAATTTGCGCAATTGGCACCAAACGACCAAAGAGCTAAGGCATTTGTGAGCAAACCGAATTACCTTCCAGAATTAAAAGGACAAAGTAAATTATACAACATTGCAAAATCAGACGTAAGTAGCGATAAAACAGATTTTGGAGCGGTACTTACTAATGATAACAATGTGTATTTTGCAAGTGCTAGAAACACTTCAAAAAGAAACAGTAACTTCAACGAAGAGCCTTATTTAGATATTTACAAAGCCACTTACAACGCAAATGGAACCATTAGCGATGCAGTAGCGGTAGATAACATTAATACCAAATGGCACGATGGACCCGCAAGTATCACAAGCGATGGAAACATGATGTACTACGGTAGCGAGAGTTTCAATGAAAAGGAATATGTAAAAGATAAAGCTAAGAAATCAAAGTTTGGTAAAATTTATCTTTACAAAGCTACCAAAGAAGGCGATAAATGGTCAAACAGCAAGCCACTTCCATTTAATAATAAAGAATACGATGTAAGAAATCCAAGCATAAGCAAAGATGGAAAAACATTGTACTTCTCGTCAAACATGCCAGGCGGTTTTGGAGGTGAAGATATTTGGAAAGTAGCAGTAAACGGCGACGAATATGGTACGCCAGAGAACTTAGGAGCTAAAGTAAACACAGAGGCAAACGAGAGTTTTCCATTTATTACAGACGACAACATTTTGTTCTTCTCATCAAACGGGAAACAAGGCTTTGGAGGATTGGATGTATTCAAGATGGATTTAAACAAAGGAACAGCAGCGATGAACGTGGGCGAACCTGTAAATACATCAAAAGATGATTTTGCTTTCACATACAACGCAACTAAGAAAGTTGGATTTTTCTCTAGTAATAGAGACGGTAACGACGACATTTATAAAGCAGATCCGATTTGTAATGTACAAGCATTAGTGCGAGTAAAAGACGCTAAAACAGGAAATGTGATTGAAGGAGCAACGGTAATGTTGGTGGATGAGAAACAAAAAACAGTTTCAAATCAAACCACAGCATTAAACGGAGAAACCTTAACAGGTGTGCTATGTAACACAGCTTACAGTGCTCAAGTATCAAAATCAGGATATGAAAGTGGTGTATTTGAAGTAGCAAAAGCAGAAAACGAGCAAGTGGTAGTGGAAGCGTTATTAAACCCAATCATGCCAATCATCACAGAGAAAGAGGTGATATTACAACCAATATTCTTTGAGTTCAACAAAAGTAATATCACAGCAGAAGGAGCAGCAGAGTTAGACAAGTTAGTGATGGTAATGAACGAGTATCCAAACATGGTCATCTTCGCAAAATCGCACACTGATAGCAGAGGAAGTGATAATTACAACTTGAATTTATCAGACAGAAGAGCAAAATCTACTGTTCAATACTTAATTAGCAAAGGAATAGCAAAAGATAGAATCTCAGGACAAGGATTTGGAGAAAGCGAACCAAAAGTAGCTTGCCAACCATGTAACGAAGAACAATACGCACAAAACAGAAGAAGTGAATTCTTGATTGTGAAGAAGTAATATTGTTTATTGTCTGTTAACATATATCTCCTGTTTTTTAAAACAAGAGATATATGTTTTTTATCGATTAAATAAGCTTTTGGTCGATGTAAAGAAATGACACAAAATAATTGTTTAAATTTGATATTAAAAAAAAATCATAACTATAAAATAACTATGAAAAGAATTTTACTTTTTATAATGACGTTTTTCTCAATCTTTGGTTACGCTCAGTTTTCTGAAGGTTTTGAAGGTGCTACTTTTCCTCCAGCTGGTTGGGTTGTAGAAGACAACGCCATTGGAACAGCACAGAGTTGGGGTATAACTACTGCAACCGGTTTTGGGTGGGTTTATCAAGGTGCAAGATCAGCAATGGTTAATAGAGATAATGGTACAACTTCTACTGGTTTAGCACAAGATTGGTTAATAACACCTCAAGTTACGGTTCCTGCAAACGGACAAATTAGATTTTATGCAAGATCAGGTTCAAATGGGGAACAAGGAAGTATATATAAGGTAATGTTGTCTACAACAACTCAGAATAGAGCTGCTTTTACAACAACATTAGCTACTTACACTGAACTTGAAATTCAAAATTTACCTTTTGAGCAAATAGTTATTTTGCTAAATGCTTACGCTGGGCAAAATGTTTATTTTGCTTTTGTAATGGAAGTAAATAATGGTTTAGGAGATAGATGGATTATTGATAACGTTAAAGTAGATCAACAATGTTTAACTCCAACAGGTTTAAATGTTACTCCTTTTTCAACAACTGCAGATTTATCTTGGACAAGTCCTAACCCAGCAGGTCCATGGCAAATTGAATATGGTCCACAAGGTTTTGTTCCTGGAACGGGAACAATTGTGAATGTTACAACAAATACACATACACTTACTGGATTATCACCATTAGTTTCTTATAGTTATTATGTTAGAACTGTTTGTGAGGCGGATAATGTCAGTCCTTGGTCTGTTGTAAGGAGTTTTACAACAACAGTTGCGCCACCTATTTGTGGTGGAAATTTTGTAGATCCAGGAGGCGCTACAGGGGAATATGGTAACAACTTCAATAATACTGCAACTCCAGTAGTAATTTGCCCTACTAATCCTGGAGAAATTGTAACGGTAACGTTTAGTTCATTCAATACAGAACAAAATTGGGATGCATTATATGTTTATGATGGACCAAATACAGCTTCACCATTAATAGCTAGTGGTAATCCAGCAGGTAACGTTCCTGGTGGCTTAGCAGGAGGTTATTGGGGAACAACAATTCCAGGTCCTTTTACGTCTTCACATCCTAGTGGATGTTTAACTTTTGTTTTTAGAAGTGATGGATCTGGAACAAGAGATGGATGGATTTCTAATATTAGTTGTTCAACTTGTCCACCTCCTTCAAGGATAAACCTTGTTAGTAGTACTGCTAATTCTTTAGCAGTTTCTTGGGTTAACGTAGCTCCATTAGCTACTAGTTTTGAAGTTATTTGGCTTCCTGCAGGTTCTGCTCCACCAAATGCTACTTCAATAGGTCAGATTGTTACAGGAAATTCATATACGATTACGGGTTTAACTTCTGATACAGCTTATGATGTTTATGTAAGACCAATATGTGGAGCTACAACAGGAAACTGGTCAGTAGATGCTACCTTTAGTACTCAGCCAGATTATTGTGGTGGGGATCATTTTTATGATTTAGGAGGCCCAACAGGTAATTATCCAGACAGTATTACTGCTGCTAATGGTACAACGACTATTTGCCCAGAAAATGCTGGAGAAGTAGTTACTGTTTATTTTAATTCGTTTAACTTAGTAAGTAGTATAAATGATTCCTTAACAATTTATGATGGTGATTCAGCTACTGGAACTCCAGTTGGAACCTATTTTGGAACCAATATTATACCTTCATATACAGCAACTTCGCCTACAGGATGTTTAACATTTGTTTTTGTTTCAAATGCTTCTCAAAATGCGCCAGGTTGGGATGCTACAATTTTATGTGGCCCACCATGTCCTTCCATTACTTCTGTTTTGGATAGTTCGTTACCTGCATCTGGTGCTCAAGATGTAATAAGAGTATGTCAAAATCAAACTGTTAGTTTTACAGGTAGTGGTGTTTTTGCTGCTAGTGGAACAGGTGCAACTTATTTATGGGATTTTGGAGATGGAACTACAGCGCCAGGCCAAACAGTTTCTCATGCCTACACAACGGAAGGGATTTATTTAGTTAATTTATTTATCACCGATGCAAATGGTTGTAGAAATTCGAATAGATTAAACCAGTTGGTTTATGTTTCAACTACTCCAACTTTTACTTCAACGGTGTCCGATAACGAAATTTGTTTAGGACAAAGTGCAACTATAACAGCATCTGCAACTCCGGTTACGTTTACAAAAGAGTGTGCACCACCAGTAAGTGGTACTACATTTTTACCAGACGGAAGTGGTGTTTCCTACCAAACTTCAATTCCAGTTGATTGTTTCCCTTTTGGATCTACCATTACATCTGCTAGTCAAATTACTTCAGTTTGTATCAATATGGAGCATTCCTTTTTGGGAGATTTAGAGATTAGATTGGTGAGTCCGACAGGACAATCGATTATTTTAAAAGCTTACCCAGGTGGTGGTGGAACTTATTTAGGATGTCCTTTAGATGATCCAACTGTAGGTCCTGGAACAGGAAGATTATATTGTTTTACTCCAACAGCTGTAGGGCTTATGGTTGCTGGGCCAACATCAAATTGTGGGACACCAAATGGGGCATCAATTAATGCCGGAAATTATGCGCCAGTTCAGCCTTTCACTAATTTAATTGGAAGTGATTTAAATGGCAACTGGTCTTTGGTTATTACAGACAACCTTGGAATTGATAATGGTTATATCTTTGACTGGAGTATTAATTTTGATAGTTCGTTAATTCCAGTTGATTATCAATTCACACCTGTAATTACAAGCACAAACTGGACGCCAAATCCTGATATAACTAATATTAGTGGAAATCAAATTACAGTTACACCTACAACTGTTGGTCCACACTGTTACACTTATAATGTAACAGATGATTTTGGATGTACGTATTCTGAACAAGTATGTTTAGATGTTGTTCCGGGTGTTGAATTTACAGATTTAACTGTTTTGCCAACAGAAATTTGCGATGGCGATAATGCAGTTTATACCTTTACAGGAACGCCAAATTCGATAGTAACTTACAATATTAATGGCGGTGCAAATCAAACAATAACTTTAGATGCTACCGGTAATGCTACTTTAACATTAACAGGCTTAACAATTACTACTGATATTAATGTGACTTACATGACAGCTCCTTCAGTTCCAACTACTGGAAACGCAATAGCAACTGTAGGAGGTGTTAATCCAAATAATTCTACTGGAGCTATATTAGCTGCAGGTACTGCTGCAAATACAGCAAACTCAACAACTATTAATGCTACCAATAATACGGTAACATTAACTTTAGCTAATATAGTTCCTGCAGGAACACCTATTACGGTTAGTGTTGCTAAAAATAATACTACAGGTGCTGTAAATATTGTTGATGGTCCATCAACTTTACTTTTCAATACAGGAGCTTTAAATACATTACAACATGTTACTTTTATCAAAGGTACTACATCAAATACAATTATCGTTAATAGAGCAAATGGAACTGTTTTCTTAGATGGAGTTTCTTATAGTTATAACGAATTAGGTTGTGATAGACCATTGAATGAAGTTGAAACAGTAGTTGTTTATGCTGCCCCAATAGTTTCTGTTACACCTGCAACATGTGTTGCAGATGGCTCAGCTAATGTAACAAATTATAATTCAAGTTTCAATTATATATTTACTCCACTAGGGCCAAGTATAGATGCTACGGGTAATATTATTAATGCGGTTTATGGAACAATATATACTATTGCATTAGATAATGTTACTTGTGCAACAGGTGCTCCTGTAACATTTGTTGTTGATGAAATGTTGCAAAATTTGGCAACACCTTTAATATTAAGTACGCCTCCAACATGTTTAGCAGATGGATTTAGTACAATTACAAATTACGATGCAACCGCTACTTATACTTTTACACCAACAGGACCTTCTGTTGATGTAACAGGTTTGATTACAGGAATGACATTAAATGCATTATATGAAGTTACCGCATCAAATGCTACATGTACATCAGTTGCTTCGGCACAGTTTAGTAATTTACCAATTTTGGTAACACCAGTTGTTCCAACGTTTTCAATTACTGCACCAACATGTATTGCAGATGGATTTGCAAGAATTACAAATTATGATGCAGCAATAACTTATGTATTTACACCTGCAGGTCCTTCAGTGGATGCTACAGGATTAATTTCAGGTATGTTGTTTGCTACTAATTATGAAGTTGCAGCATCTAACGGAAGTTGTACTTCTGTAAATTCGGCAATTTTCACAATTGATCCAATGTTAGTAACGCCGCTTGTTCCAACAATTGATGTTACAGCACCAACATGTTTAGCAGATGGATTCAGTACGATTTCAAATTACGATGGTACATTAACTTATGTGTTTAATCCAGCGGGACCATCAGTTGATGCAACGGGATTAATTTCAGGAATGACATTAAATACATTATATGAAGTTACCGCATCAAATGCTACATGTACATCAGTTGCTTCGGCACAGTTTAGTAATTTACCAATTTTGGTAACACCAGTTGTTCCAACGGTTTCAATTACCGCGCCAACATGTATTGCAGATGGATTTGCTAGAATTACAAATTATGATGCAGCAATAACTTATGTATTTACACCAGTAGGTCCTTCAGTGGATGCTACAGGATTAATATCAGGTATGTTGTTTGCTACTAATTATGAAGTTGCAGCATCTAACGGAAGTTGTACTTCTGTAAATTCGGCAATTTTCACAATTGATCCAATGTTAGTAACGCCGCTTGTTCCAACAATTGATGTTACAGCACCAACATGTTTAGCAGACGGATTTAGTACGATTTCAAATTACGATGGTACACTAACTTATGTGTTTAATCCAGCAGGACCATCAGTTGATGCAACGGGATTAATTTCAGGAATGACATTAAATACATTATATGAAGTTACCGCATCAAATGCTACATGTACATCAGTTGCTTCGGCACAGTTTAGTAATTTACCAATTTTGGTAACACCAGTTGTTCCAACGGTTTCAATTACCGCGCCAACATGTATTGCAGATGGATTTGCTAGAATTACAAATTATGATGCAGCAATAACTTATGTATTTACACCTGCAGGTCCATCAGTGGATGCTACGGGATTAATATCAGGAATGTTGTTTGCTACTAATTATGAAGTTGCAGCATCTAATGGAAGTTGTACTTCTGTAAATTCGGCAATTTTCACAATTGATCCAATGTTAGTAACGCCGCTTGTTCCATCAATTGATGTTACAGCACCAACATGTTTAGCAGACGGATTTAGTACGATTTCAAATTACGATGGTACACTAACTTATGTGTTTAATCCAGCAGGACCATCAGTTGATGCAACGGGATTAATTTCAGGAATGACATTAAATACATTATATGAAGTTACCGCATCAAATGCTACATGTACATCAGTTGCTTCGGCACAGTTTAGTAATTTACCAATTTTGGTAACACCAGTTGTTCCAACGTTTTCAATTACTGCACCAACATGTATTGCAGATGGATTTGCTAGAATTACAAATTATGATGCAGCAATAACTTATGTATTTACACCTGCAGGCCCATCAGTGGATGCTACGGGATTAATATCAGGAATGTTGTTTGCTACTAATTATGAAGTTGCAGCATCTAATGGAAGTTGTACTTCTATAAATTCGGCAATTTTCACAATTTCTCAGAGATTGCCACAACCAACCATTTTTAATATCACTAATAATGGTCCTATATGTATTGGTTCAACGGCTACATTTACTATTAATGCAACTCCTAATTCTCAAGTTGATTATAGTGTTGATGGAAATCCAGTTCAAACAGTTGCAATAAATTCTTCAGGTATTGGAGTTGTAAATGTAGCTGGTGTGACAGCAAGTACAACAATAAATACGATTAGTATATTTGATGGAATTTGTTCATCAAATATAGCTCTAAATTCTACCGTTTCATTGTTTGCAGATACCACAATTTCATTAGTTTCGCCTGCAAGTACTGAAAATCAAACAAGATGTGCAGGTGTTACGATTGATCCAATACAATACCAAGTTATAGGAACCGCTACGGGGGTTACTGTTACAGGATTACCAATTGGTGTTACACACAATTTTAATGCGACTACAGGTTTATTGACGATTTCTGGCGCTGTTAATAATGGAGGAGTTTATAATTATTTTATAACTACTTCTGGAGGTTGTAATCCTCAAGCTACTGAATCTGGTTCAATAACAATTACACCTCGTCCAACATTAACATATACAGTAACGAATACAGTTTGTGACGGAAGTACTTTGGATTTTGTTTTAAGTAGTAATTTACCAAATACAACATTTAGTTGGAGTGCTACGGTATCTAATATTTCGGGTTCTTACAGTACAACTACTAATGGAGATGAAACCAATATCAATCAAATAGCGACATTAACAAATCCTGAGAATGTTGGAACTATTACGATGATAATCATTCCAAGAGCTAATGGATGTGATGGTATTCCATCAAATCCAATAACGATCACGGTTAATCCTAATCCGGTGATTGAGAGTGTTACCGTAGCAGACAATTCGGTTTGTTCGGCAACAAATGCTTCAAATAATGTGCATGTTGATATTGTTGGAAATATAAGTGGTATCACTTACACATGGACAGCTATCACAAATGGAGTAAACGTTGTAGGAGGAGTTACTTCTGGAATAATCACTGCAACTTCGACAACAGCTGCTTTAGATTTACAAGTCATTACAAGTAATCCATTAGTGGCGGGAACAATTTATTTTGAAGTTTCATCAGTTCGTAATGGATGTCCGGGTAATACTCTTCAAAGTGGAGTAGTTACAGTGAATCCAAATCCAGGCTTGCCAATTTCATCTCCAATAAAAACAATTTGTAGTGGAAATAACAGTGATTTAATAGTTGATGTTTCCCCACTTATTGCAGGAACAGAATTAACATGGGAAGTGTTAACAGTTGTAAATGTATCAGGCGCTACTCCAGGAACTGGAATAGCACCAGTAACGATAAATGATGCGTTAACAGCAACAACTAATACACAAGGTTATGTAATTTACCGAGTACGTTCAAGTTTAGGAGAATGTCAAGGTGGTTATACGGATTATAGAGTGAATGTAAATCCGGCTCCAATGCCAAAATTAGTAGATGGTAATATTTGTATTACAGCTGCTGGAGAAGTATATCAAACGTATACTTTAAACACTGGCTTAAATGATGCGGATTATGATTTTGAATGGTTTGATACTAACGGAGATATTATACCAGGAGCAACTAGTTCAACTTTAGTAGTTGATGAAGCAGGAACGTATAGTGTAATAGCTACGAATTGGTTAACAGGATGTTCATCAGATCCATTATTGGCAAGTGCTACAGCAACTGTAACAGAAACTCTTCCAGCAACCTCAATGACAGTTATTCAAAGTGAATATTTTAGTGACAACGCTACTATTACAGTAAATGTAACTGGAGGTTCAGGAACATTGATGTATTCGTTAGACGAAGGTCCACTGCAGTCTTCTAATGTGTTTACAGGAGTAAGCGCAGGCGAACATTTAGTGACTGTTATTGATACAGAAGGTTGTACATTTATGACACAAAAAGTAAACATAATCGACTATCCAAATTACTTCACACCGAATGGTGATGGTATCAATGATACATGGAACATCAGTGGCTTGAATCAAGCAGATGCTAAGTTGTATATTTTTGACCGCTATGGTAAATTAATAAAACAACTAAGCGCTACAGAAGATAGCGAGGGTTGGGATGGAACATATAATCAAGAATTACTTCCATCAACCGACTACTGGTTTACATTAGATTACACAGAAAATGGAGTCGCTAAGCAGTTTAAAGCGCATTTCACGATGAAACGTTAATTTTTAATTTTTAATTTAAAATAGAAGAGAACTAGCCATTTGGTTAGTTCTCTTTTTTTTGTAGTATTTTTTTTGGATTATTCGATGAAATTCAAAAAAAACTGATAATCTGTTATCATTTTGTTAATTTTTTTTGTATTATTGTTAATATTAATGTAAAAAAATAGACTTCTAATGAAAAACATTCTCTCTTTTCTATTGGTTTTATTGACATTTATGTCAGTTGTTGCGCAAAATTCTAATGAGAAAAATTATAATCTACCACCTGGTTTTATAATTAGTTCGAAGAGAGTTATTTATGATTTATCATTTAAGTTAGATAATACAAAACCAGTTGTAAATTATTCTCAATCTGATTTAAAGGTTTTAAAGGATTTAACTGTTGAAGAACTAGAAAAATATAAATCGCAGTTAGGCGATTATTATAAGTACTGTAAAGAGGGAATTGCTTACGTTGATAGTCTTTCAGATAAAGTAAAAAGTATTTTTACATTGACTGAAATTTGGTATATATATGTTTTTGATCAAAATTTAAAAAATAAATTGTTAACAATTAAATAGTATTGAAATGATAAAAAATTACTTTTTAAATATTGTTTTTTTAATAGTTTGTACAATCTCATTTGGTCAAACATATAATATGCCAAATGGCGCTAATGGGACAATATCTACATGTTCAGGGACTTTTAGGGATAGAGCAGGAGATTATTTATCAAGTCAAAATAGTACAATTACTTTTTGCCCTTCAACACCTGGTGATAAAATTAGAATTACTTTTACTGCATTTGAAACTGAGGATGGTTTTGATTATCTAGAAGTTTGGCAGGGAAATACTGCAGGCGCATCTGGAACAGGGGTAGATGTTTTTATGGGAACACCAACATTACCTTTCACAATCACATCAACAAGTCCTGATGGTTGTTTGTCATTTCGATTCATTTCTGATGGTGGTTCTGAATATGCAGGTTGGACTTCAACAATTTCTTGTGTTACACCATGTGTTCCACCTACGGCTGCATTAGTAGATGCTTCAACTGTAGATATTTGTCCTTCAACTTCAATTACACCAGGTTCTACTACAGTTGCATTTAATGCGTCTAGTTCAACTACACCATCTGGTGCGCTTGTTCGATACGAATGGGATTGGGGTGATGGAACTACTAGTATTACAGCAACTCCTAATACAACTCATACTTTTCCTACTACAGGTGGTTTGTATCTTGTTCGATTGAGAGTTCGTAACAATATTTTTACAACAGACCCTTTAGGTTGTTTGAGTGCAAATTCCGTAACAAGGGTCGTCAGGGTTATGCCTGAACCAAGTTTTGCGGGATTGTCTCCAGCTACAGTTGCTATAAATTGTGGTGATTCAGTAACTTTAAATGGAGCTGCACTTTCTCAAACTATAGTACAATCAACACCTTCTGTTATTTCAGGACCAATTAATTTACCAGATGGTTCTGGATCAAGTTATAATTCACAATTAGATTTTTCAGGTTTGTTCCCACCAGGAGCAACAATGGTAGCAGGATGTTATCCAACAGTATCTTTTGATATTGAACATTCCTACACAGGAGATTTAGATATAATTTTGATATCACCAACAGGAGAACAAGTTATTCTGTTTGATCAACATGCTCCTGTAGGTCCAGGTCATTTTGGTGCCTGTTCAGCAGGAGCAACTGATGGAGTTCCTGGTTGTGTTGCGACATATTCAGTAGTTAACACAGGAGGAGCTTCTTGGACTGCTGTGGGAAGCACAACGGCAGCTCCACCAACAGTAAATGGAACTTGTTCGTATACAGGGGTTTGTGAAACGGGAGGTTCATATTATATTCCTCAAACTTACACTTCAACCAATTCGTTTGCTGCTTTAAATGGGGCTGCATTAAATGGTGTATGGACATTACGTGTTGTTGATAATATTGCATCTGATGATGGAGTATTATCAAATTGGTCATTAACATTTCCATCGTCATGTTATGCAAATTTATTATCAGAAACACCTGATTTAACTACAGCTACATGGACGCATACTGGTGCCGGACCAGTAATTCCTGCTCAATCAACAACAAATACGGTTGTTAATAATCCAGGTCCATCTTGTCCTTCACCTGGACCTTGTGTTGGTAATCAACTCAATAATAATATAAATTTAGGACCATTCCCAACTGCAGGTTCTTTTGTGTATACTTTTACAGTGGTTGATCAATACGGTTGTAGTTATTTGAGAAATGTAACTGTCAATGTAGCATCATGTTCAGTATGTAATTTAGTTTTGTCATCAGCAGCAGCCACATCGTCTCAATCTTTATGTATTGGTTCGCCTATTTCAAATATAGTTTATAATTATGGAGGAACAGCTACAAGCGCCTCAGTTACAGGATTGCCAGCTGGTATTACGGCTAATATTGTTGGTGGTGTAATAACAATTTCTGGGACACCAACTGTTTCTGGTACATTTAATTATATTGTTAATACTATTGGTTGTACTCCGAATCTTTCATTGACAGGAACAATTACTATAAATGCGAGTCCAGTCTTAACTAGTTTAACAAGTAATACTCCAGTTTGTATAAATTCTAATGCAGAGTTTTATTTAGCTGGAACATCAAATTCAATAGTTACTTACAACATTAATGGAGGAGCTTCACAAACTACTACAATAAATAGCGGTGGAACGGCAACAGTTACTATTCCTTCTGTTATTGCAAATACAACCTTTAATGCATTAAATATTGCTGCAACAACTAGTCCTGTCGTAGGTAATGGACTTTCATCGGTTGGAGGTATTTCACCTGTTAATTCGACAGGTGCTATTTCAGCCTTAGGTGCAGCAGCTGTAGCTGGAAATTGTACACAGTTAGATAATACAAGCTCTGTTTTAACAATAACTTTACAGCATATAGTTCCTGCTGGGACTCCAATAACAGTCAGTCTTGCAAGAGATAATGCAGCTGGTGATGTAGCTATTACATGTGGAGGAAGTACATTAAATTTTAACGCAGGTACAGTAGATGTTTTGAGTCAACTAATAATTATTCCTACAGTATCAACAAATACAATTACTTTTACTAGAAGTGCGGGTAGATTATGGATTGATGGTGTTGAGTATAATTACACTCCAACTGGATGTTCTGTAAATGTAAGCAATTCAGCTACAGTAGTAGTTACACCGTTGAATACTATTGCATCAGGGACCAGTCAAACGGTTTGTGTTAATTCCCCAATTACCAATATCACATTAGCAACAACAGGCGCAACAGGTGCAACCTTTGCAGGCTTACCAGCAGGAGTTACCGGTTCATGGTCTGGTA
>NZ_JBBYHT010000004.1:0-337384 GCF_038289885.1 Flavobacterium helocola
TTGGCAATCCTGCTTTTTTATCGACGCATTCTATTCCGCAACTAATAAATGATAGAATTATAATAAATGTTGGAAGATATCTGGTAATTTTCATAGTTACGTTTGTTAAATGGCTGCTAACGTTCTGAGGCTTGAATTAATGGCGAGCCAAAGCACCAAACCATTACAAATATAAAAAAACCATTAAATTAAACAACTGTGCCATTTAGGATTTTTCGCAAGCCCAGCCATTAATGCAAACCGCTGTTAGCAAACGTTTTTATCTAAAAGTTGATTCGGTAATCGATTTTTCTATTTTTTGTCTGTCTATTTCATTGTCGTAAATTGTTACAATTGAAAATTCTTTTCCTTCAATTTCTGTAACATAATAATCAGAAGTATAAGAATAATTATGCTCAGTATAATTAGTCGTTTTACTTATCAAATAGAATTTTTTTTTGTCAATTATAACCTCACTTATTTTTACAAAAACATTATTTTTTGGATTATCATCTTTTGGGTTTACCTTAAAAAATTCTGCTAATTTTTCAGCGGTACCTTTCAAAGTAAATTTTTTTATATTATTGTTATTTTTATAGCTAGCAAAAATCATATTAACTTGTGAAGAATCACTTTTAACGATTGACAAAAGTATTTTATCGTCATTCGATAAAGTATAATTTTCATCATCTAGTTTCTTAACATATTCTTCACCAATTTTAATTTCCTTATCAAAATTATCAATCTTTAATATATAACCAGAAGGTTGTGTGAATTTCCATATTGTATTTTCAATTCTGTAATTTTTCTGTCCTGAGGATTTAAAGGAAAATATTACAAATAATATAATTAAAATATATCTCATAAATTTTGTAGATTTAAAATGTTTGCTAACGTTCCCAGGCTTTGCGAGGTTGCGGACTAAAGAAGCCGAAACTTTCGGTTAAACCTTAACTCAAAGATACAAAACTGACTTTAAATTAAGCCTAATTCCCGCAATCTTGCAAAACCTGTGTTACCTGCTGTGTTTTTTTGTTACAACAATATTCATCAATCGTTTTTTCTAAATTTCTCAATGTTACTAAAAATAATTCAAAGTCAAAATTTCCATCATCATCAGTTTGGAAAGCGTTTTGAACCACTGCTAAAGTTGAAGTATTTCCAGCTCTATATTTGTCAGGTTTGTTAATTATAATATTGTTTCTTTCAGCAAAAGGTTTTAGCTCATTTAAGGTATGATAAAGAATATGAGTTTTTTGCTCCCAACCAGCTATTTTAATTACCAATTTAATGCCATTATTAAAAGCATTTTCAATTTGAATATAAATTTCAGAAATTTCTTTTGTTCCTTTCCAATGATACCAAAAACCTAAAAATCCACCCATTTGGTTTGCAACATATCTCCAGTCTGTCCATTCATCTATATTCTCTTGGAGTTTTAAATAAAAACCTTCACTTGCTTTCCAATCAGAAGTTATTTTGTGGAATTTGTTAAATGAATTTGTAGAATTTTCAATTTCTGTTAGGTATTCCTTAAAATCATTAAATATTTCACTATTAATTTGTCGTTTATTAAAAATGTCTAAAATTGCTTTTCTGTCTATTGATTTGTAGCCTTTTTGTTTTATTAAATTTAATGTAGACAAGCTTTCATTTCCAGTTTTTAAGTATATAAAAATAGTTTTGTGAGGTTTGTCCTTGTAGTGTTTTGTTACAATTTCCTTGTAGCGTTCTAACTGGTTAGAATGCTCTCCAGTGTTTGTTTTATCCTCAATGCCAATAAAATATTCATCATTAACTTCTGCCCAAATATCAATATTGTTCCATTGTCTGCCAGCAATAACTTTTGTAATAATGTAATTATTAGGAACACCTATAAGTGTTTTTATAAAATCTTTTGCAGTTTCATTAAGACTTGGGTTTAGTTCATTCAATTCATTATTCGCCCAATTTAAAAACCAAGTAAAAAAAGCATCTTGTGAAAGTTCTTTAGTTGCAAAATTGAATAGATTTGGTTTCATTTATGAAAAAATTATATAGTTATTTCTGCCTTTGTTGTATTCAAAAAGGGAATTTTTGAATGTTTCAGCATCATTTTTTGATAAATATTTGGCTTCAACCCAACCGCCAGTTGCTTTTATACTAATATTTGCTCCAAAAAGATGTTCGTCAACTCTTATGTTTCTTATAAATCTAAAAGCAATGATATTTTTGTTTATTCCAATGAAATACCAATTCCTTTTTTCTACAGTAATAGTTTCATTTTCGTAATCTACGGATAAAACCCAAGGGTTAATAATATGAGCTAATTGCCCATTAAAAAATAGAGCAATTATTGAAGATTTAGATTTTATTAAATTCATATTAAAATGTTTTTATCCAAGCTAAAATTCCAGCTATCAAAGCTATAACTAAACTTATTATAATTGCATAAATGCCATCTATAATATAATCTTTAAAAGTTATATCATATTCACGATAACCTTTAGAACGTCTACCATCTTTAACTCTTCCTTTAAAACTTCTATATCCTAATAGCAAAATAAGTGTAATAATAAATGAAGTTGAAAAAGCCTTTTTAAAACCATATTTGAAACCACTTTTTGTTGTAGGTTCATTTAGATTGATTTCTTCCAAAAAACTTTTTTTTACAAAACCTTGTTTTTCTGAAATGCTAATTTTAATCCAATCGCCTTCAACTGAAATCGCTCTAATTGTATCGTTTTCATAAATTTTTGCGATTACATCAGAATTTGTGTTTCTTTCTGCTCTTACATTTAAAGTTTTTGGTTTTACAATATAAGTTTGTGAAAAAGCAAATTGAGTTGATAAAAGCAACAATAATAAACAATTAAATTTTAGGAATTTCATTAGAATATTAAATATAGGATTAAACCAATTATTATAAAGGAGTAAAGAAACTCAAGGTAAACATTTCTTTCGTTTTTCTTAATTGACTTTTCAAGTTCAGATGCTCGCCAAATATTATTCTTTTTTCTTTCTATTTCATTTTCAATTTTTGAAATATTTGATTTTGCAAAATCAATATCGTCAATATGTTGGTCTAATAAATCTACTATTTGTTGTATTTTTTCCATTGTTTTTATCTTATTTGAAAACTTGTAACTAAATCGTTTTGGATGTTTATTTTTAATCTATATGTACCATCATTACCACGATTGTTTATTTTATCATAAAAATATGTTTCCCATTTATTATCTGCGTCAGAACTTTCATTTATTTTTTCAGGATTTCCAATAAAGTAGTCAAGGAAAACTTTATGTAAACCAACAAAAGGTTTTTCATTATTTATTAATTCGTTTGTGTTTTCAGAACCATATAACTCAATTAATTTTTCTTTTATCAGATTAAATTGTTGTCTTTTTATTTCATTTGTTTTACTAATTGCATTGTCTAAATTACGTTCAGTTTCTGCTAATTTGTTATTTTCATTTGTAATTTGTTCTCTAACAATTTCTTTTGAAATATTTTTAATGTTTTCTTTTGAATTGTTATTTAAAATTAATTTATCATCTTTTATTTGCTTTTCAATTTTAAAAATGGAAGATATTCTGTAGTATAAGATTATTAGTAAAATTCCAATTCCAACGATTTTGAAAAATGAGAATAAATCATAGAAATAGTATAAAGTTCCAATAATTGTTATTATAAAGCCAATTAAAAAAGATTTAATAACTAATGAAAAATTACCTATAATGTCTAATTGAACCAATTTGTTTTTTAAAAGATAAAGTAGTCCAAAACAAATTGCAGAAACAAAAAGCAAAGCAATTAAAAAATAACTTTTCAAAAGCTTCTTTAAAAGAAGAAGTTTTATAGTTTCTTTTTCACTTGTAATTTCTTTTACAAATTCATTTTTAACATATCCATTTAATGAGTCTTTATAAATTGCTTTACTCCAGCCATTTTCTGTTTCTGTAATTAATAAAGTGTCATTTAAAGTTATTTCAGAAATTACTTTTGAATCTACATTTGGATTTGCTCTTAAGTTTAGGTTTTTGGTTGAAATGGCTGTTATTGTATCATTTGAGTAAATATTGATACTACAAAATAGAATAAGGAATAAATAAATTTTTCTCATTGATTATATTATGTTTGTTTTAATTTCTTCAAAATTAATTGTTTGCTATGTCAAAAGATGTCGTTTTTAGCACGATTTTTTTTAACATAGCAGGTAACTAGTAAATATCATCAAATATATACAACTTTTTTAAATTTTAAAAACTATTCTTCAAGTTTTTTCTTATCTTTTATATCAACCATTCGATCTAAAGGACTCTGTATCTTGTCAACAGCCGTTTTCGTTAAATGCGTATAAACAGTCGTTGTTTTTATACTCGAATGCCCTAAAAATTGCTGAATGTAGCGTATATCAGTTCCATTCTCTAACAAATGGGTAGCAAAACTATGACGCAATGTATGAACCGTAGCCTTCTTCTCTAAACCCGATAATTTTAAAGCATTGCGCATCACCTGTTGCACACTTCCAGTACTGTAAGGCTCACCAGCAAACTGACCCTCAAAAACATAATGTTTACCCTTATAAAGTTCTCGGTAAAGTTGCAAAGAAGTTACAATAGAGTAGGGCAACATCACCATCCTATCTTTCTTTCCCTTAGCATTCTTAACATGAATCTTGTGTTCCTCAAATAAAATATCACTCCATTTTAAACTCACAATCTCACTCACGCGCAAGCCAGCACCATAGCCTATCAACAACAAAAGCTTGTGTTTCGGATTATCCACAACTTTAAAAATCTGCAAACATTCCTCCATAGTCAATACAACAGGTAGTTTTTTCTCCTTCTTTGGTCTTGGAAGCACAAAACTATAGTCAACTTTTCCTAATACTTGTTGATAATAAAATTGAACTCCATTCACCATACTATGACCACTCGTTGCAGATAAACCGCGCTCCATTAAAGAACCTAAAAAACGGATAATTTCCTCTCTAGTAACACTTTCAGGATCTCGAAACTCAAAATAACGTAAAAACTGAATAAAAGCACCGCAATACGTTCGCAATGTAGAACTACTATAATTCAAAGCCAACAAGGTGTCAATCATCTTGCTCAAATAGGATTGGGCTTGCTCTGGAACCAAATCCAATAGGCTTTTCTTTGTTTTAGATAAGTCCAATTGTTTTTTATTGGGTAAATTTCGTTTATCTAAATATTTATTCGGAAGCAAAGATTCAATCAAAATACCCGAAGACTCAAACTGTAAATACAACGAATCCATAACAACAGGTGCTGCCGGCAGCAAATAACAATCCTTAATCTTACTGTAGCGAGCCATAGAAAAACGCTTTAATTTTTCATGAACTGCCACAACTTTAGGAACATGCACTTCCATCCAAGAAACAGCTTCTTTATGAGGTAAAATCTTAATTTTCCCCTTAAGATTTGATGAATCCTTGGTAAAATAATCCGTTCCAAAAAATGAAGCAACCCCCAAAACAGCTTCCACTTGATGCTTTACAGATTCATTTCTAAAAACCATATAACTTTTATAATTTCCGTTCCAATAAACCCCTTTTATCTTCAAAAGTTGTTTACTTATTTCATGATGAAAATGCATCTTAAAAACCCAATATTTACCAATACTTGGAAACAATTGTAACTTCAATTTGTCTGAAGTTGTACGAGTTTGTTTATGTTCAGGATTACTCAAAGAAGAGTCTAACTGAAGAGCGCTTGAAGAAGCTACGGGTGAAAGGTCACGGTTATCAACACCGGTCACCAAAGTAGGTATAGAAGTTTCAGTAACAACAACCAAATCAGGAAAATGAGAACGCAATAAATGATAAGAAACCTTGGAATAATCCAAATACCAACACCTGCGAGAACCACTGTAAGTAGCACCCAGTCGTTTTAAAATCGCAATAATTTCAAAATCCTTATCAAAAAACACCCCAATGCGATAAGCACCATGGTGAAAAATCTTCTCAATACGTATACTTTTCATGGCAAATACTAATTTAAATGGCTTATAATGATGCAAATATATAAAAATTAGAATAATAGACAAATCAAACTAACACCCCAACTCAAATCAATATCTTCTGTCAAGTCGAGCGAAGTCGAGACAATTCGTAACTCAAACAGCTTTCTGTCAAGTCGAGCGAAGTCGAGACAACTCCAAAAATAACCAAATAACCAAATAACCAGCAATAACCCCACCGTCACTTCGAGTGTTTTTAAGTTGTAAAGCCCAATATTTACAACTTAAAAATGTATCGAGAACAACTGAAAACAGTTTCCCACCATCGTCACTTCGAGTGATTTTATAAAGTAAAAATACCAATTTTTGCTTTGTAAAATTGTATCGAGAACTCTAGCAACAAAACAACACCATGACCTGTCAAGTCGAGCGAAGTCGAGACAAAAGCATTAACCAGTAAAAAAGTTTAAAGATACTAGGAAGATACTAGGTAGATACTCCGTACATACTCCATAGATAAAGTATGGATAGTGTATGGATGAA
The DNA here is from genome assembly GCF_038289885.1 of Flavobacterium helocola. Taxonomy (NCBI): domain Bacteria; kingdom Pseudomonadati; phylum Bacteroidota; class Flavobacteriia; order Flavobacteriales; family Flavobacteriaceae; genus Flavobacterium; species Flavobacterium helocola. The sequence goes on from NZ_JBBYHT010000004.1 coordinate 6,487, forward strand.
ATATTAGAAAAATAGGTTTTAATAATCCTAAATCACAAGAAACAAAAAAAGCACCTCGTTAAAGGTGCTTTTGTGGGGAGAGCAGGATTCGAACCTGCGAAGATGTAATCAGCGGATTTACAGTCCGCCCTCGTTGGCCGCTTGAGTATCTCCCCAAGCCATCTTGCTTATTTGACTAAGCGGTTGCAAATATAGAATTGTTTTTTATACTTGCAAAGATATTTTTTACAATTTTACCTACTATTTTATAATGTTCTGTAAATGAAAAACATAAAAAAATCTCCCTAAGGAGATTTTTTAAATAAATTTCAAAGTATGATTATTTTATACCTAAAAGTGCCGCTACTTTAGCACGTAATTCTTCGCCTCTAAGGTCTTTTGCAACAATATTTCCTTTTTCATCTAAGATAAACGTAGCTGGAATAGATTGCACATTGTATTGTTTGGCAATTGGATCTTCCCATTGTTGTAAATTTGAAATATGAGTCCAAGTTAATTTATCTTTAGCAATAGCCTCTTTCCATTTTGTAGCATCTTTGTCTAAAGAAACGCCAATAATATTCAATCCTTGCGCATGGTATTCGTTATATAAAGCTACCACATTCGGGTTTTCAGCTCTACATGGTCCACACCATGAAGCCCAAAAATCGATAATAGTAACTTTTCCTAGCGATTCTTTTAAAGAAACTGTTTTTCCGTCAGGTGAAGGTCCAGAGAAATTTGGAGCAGGTTTTCCAATCACAATAGCACTCATTGACTCAAGTACTTCTTTGATTTTTTTCCCACTTTTAGTAGTTGTTACTTCTTTGCTTAGACCATCATAATAGGTTTTAACCTCTTCCGGTGTTAAATATTGTCTCATTAAAAAGTTCTCAAGTAATAAAACAGATAAATGAGCATCAGGATTTTCTTTTATGAATGTTTTAGAAATTGCATTCATTTCATCTTGGAAACTATTGTGTTCCTTAACTATCATGTTAATAGTAGCGGTGTCTCTACTTTTTTTAGCCGCTTCCATTCGTGCAATATTGTTTTTTTCATATTTATTTCTCTTTTTAACAACAACAAGTGATTTTTCATTGAATTCTTGAAATTTATTATTGTTTTTTGTTCCACCAATTTTTGTATTTTGAACAGAATCAACAACAATGGTCATTGTAATATTACCATTTTCTAAGATAAAAGGAACTGAAAATTTTTCATTCTCAATTCTAACAAAACCCAAATCAGTTTCTGTTATGGTACCTTTCAATTCAAATTTTCCATTTTCAACAACCCCTGTGTCTAGTACAGTAGCTCCAGTTTCAGATTGAACTTCAACAAAAACTTTTTTTCCGTTTTCAATACCATTAGCACTTCCAGAAATTAAATACTCGTTATTTGCTAAGTTGTTACATGCTATTGCAAAAAGAGCAGTTGTAAGAATAAAAACTATTTTTTTCATTTTAATAAATTAAATTTTGGCAAATGTATTTAAAATAAATCAGTTACAAAACATAAATAAATGTTAGAATAGCTATAAAAACTTAACTTCAAAGTTTTGTCAATCAAAAATATAGTTGTAATTTTGCGCACCTTTTGGCGGATAGCGTTTCCATTAGGTATCAATCATTTATGTAAAACACTGCTGTTGTTTTCTATTCGCATTAAGAAACGCTAGAATCACGGCATACAAATTTTTAATCAGCATGTCTGAAATTAACAAAACACAAGAAGAGTTTTTAGCGAATTTTAACTGGCATAACTTCCAAGAAGGAATTGACCCAGTAGATGAAAAAAACTTACAAGAATTCGAAGAATTAGTAACTAAAACTTTCATCGCTACTGATCAAGAAGAAGTTGTAGAAGGAGTTGTAGTTAGAATTACTGAAAGAGATGCAATCGTTGATATCAACGCTAAATCTGAAGGTGTTATTTCTTTAAACGAATTCCGTTACAATCCTAACTTAAAAGTTGGTGATAAAGTAGAAGTATTAATCGACGTTCGTGAAGACAAAACAGGTCAGTTAGTATTATCTCACAGAAAAGCTAGAACTATCAAAGCATGGGATAGAGTTATTTCTGCAAACGAAACAGGAGAAATCGTTAACGGTTTCGTTAAATGTAGAACTAAAGGTGGTATGATTGTAGATGTTTTCGGAATTGAAGCATTCTTACCAGGTTCACAAATTGATGTGAAACCTATCCGTGATTACGATCAATATGTGAACAAAACTATGGAATTTAAAGTTGTGAAAATCAACCACGAATTCAAAAACGTAGTAGTATCTCACAAAGCGCTTATCGAAGCGGATATTGAAGTACAGAAAAAAGAAATCATTGGTCAATTAGAAAAAGGACAAGTATTAGAAGGTGTTGTTAAAAACATTACTTCTTACGGTGTGTTTATTGATTTAGGTGGAGTAGATGGATTAATCCATATTACTGACTTATCTTGGTCAAGAATCAATCACCCAAGCGAAGTTCTTGAGTTAGATCAAAAATTAAACGTTGTAATCCTTGATTTCGATGATGAGAAAACAAGAATCCAATTAGGTTTAAAACAATTAAACGCTCATCCTTGGGATGCTTTAGGAGCTGAATTAAAAGTTGGTGATAAAGTTAAAGGAAAAGTTGTTGTTTTAGCTGATTACGGTGCTTTCATCGAAGTTGCTGAAGGTGTAGAAGGTTTAATCCACGTTTCTGAAATGTCATGGTCTACTCACTTAAGAAGTGCTCAAGATTTCATGAAAATTGGTGACGAAGTAGAGGCAGTTGTTTTAACTCTTGATAGAGAAGAAAGAAAAATGTCTTTAGGTATCAAACAAATGACACAAGATCCATGGACAGATATTACTTCTAAATACCCAGTAGGTTCTAAACATACAGGTATCGTTAGAAACTTTACTAACTTCGGAATTTTCGTAGAGTTAGAAGAAGGTATTGACGGTTTAGTATATATCTCTGATTTATCTTGGACTAAGAAAATCAAACACCCATCTGAATTTGTAAATGTAGGTGATAAATTAGACGTAGTTGTTTTAGAATTAGACGTTGAAGGTCGTAAATTATCTTTAGGTCACAAACAAACTACTGCTAATCCTTGGGATAAATACGAAGATGCATTCGCTGTTGGAACTATCCACAACGGAACTATCGCTGAAATCGTTGACAAAGGAGCTACTGTAGAATTTGGTGACGATATCGTTGCTTTCATTCCTACACGTCACTTAGAAAAAGAAGACGGTAAAAAATTGAAAAAAGGAGATACTGCTGACTTTAAAGTTATTGAATTCAATAAAGAATTCAAAAGAGTAGTGGCTTCTCATACAGCTATCTTCAGAGAAGAAGAAGAGAAAAACGTTAAAACTGCAGTTGAAACTACATCAAATAGTTCAGCTCAAACATCTACTTTAGGTGATAACAACGATATTCTTGCTGAATTAAAAGCTAAAATGGAAAAAGGAGGTAAATAATCTCACTTTTTTGTCATGCTGAACTCGTTTCAGCATCTATAAAATTAATCCCGAAAGAAATTTCGGGATTTTTTATTGCGTATTATATTTGTTTATCGTAATATTGCAATATAATAATTAAAATAATTATGGGAGCATCAAAATCAGAATCCTTTTCAGTAGAACAAAACGAAATGGCAACGTTGTTTAAAGCTTTGTCGCATCCGGCTCGAATTGCTATTGTGGATTATCTATTAACTGTTGATTCTTGTATTTGCGGCGATATTGTAAACGAATTGCCTTTAGCACAACCTACAATTTCGCAACATCTAAAAGAATTAAAAAACGCTAACATCATTAAAGGAACCATCGAAGGAACCGCTATTTGTTATTGCATTAATCCAGATACGATTGATAAAATAGAAAATCATTTTGGTATGATTCGTCATAAGTTAAAGAATAAATGTTGCTAATTTTCGGTTGTGTCACCCTGAGCGAAGTCGAAGGGGACTTTAATCTTAATACTTAATTCTACAATCTTAATACATAAAAAATGAAATTATCAGAAATCAAATCCGAATTAAAAAAGCTAACAACCATAGCTTTTCAATTACCTAATGGTGATTTAGTACCAAATCATTTTCATGTAACTGAAGTAGGTAAAATCACTAAACATTTCATCGATTGCGGTGGAGTTGTTCGTACAGAAGAAGTCGCAAACTTCCAACTTTGGGAAGCAAACGATTACGATCATAGATTACATCCTGAGAAATTGGTTCACATTATAGAGTTATCAGAAACTAAATTGCAAATTCCAGATTTAGAAATTGAAGTCGAATATCAAATGAAGGAAACTATAGGGAAATTCAGTTTAGATTTTGACGGAACTAACTTCCAATTAAAATCAAAATTAACCGATTGTTTAGCCAAAGACAATTGCGGAATTCCACCAGAAAAACTAAAAGTTAAAATAGGCGAGTGGAAACCAAAAGAAACCTCTTGTTGTACACCAGATTCAGGTTGTTGTTAATTTTAAATTCTAAAAGAGGCTAATCACTAATTACTTTTCACTATTCACTCAATTAAATATGCTTGAGAATTTATCAAAAACTATCGAATCTATTACTGAAATTGCAGTTTCAGATGAACGTAAAGAAGTTTTGAAACCATTAGCGGATTACATTCAAAAGAAAGTAAATGCTAATGAAGAAATTCGATTGAACTTCATTTGCACGCATAACTCTAGAAGAAGTCATTTGTCTCAAATTTGGGCACAAACGATGGCATTTCAATTCGGAATCAAGAATGTTTTTTGCTATTCTGGCGGAACGGAAGCAACAGCCATGTTTCCAAAAGTGGGTGAGACGTTAGTCAATCAAGGATTTCAAATTCAGAAGTTAAGCGAAGAACAAAATCCCGTTTACGCCGTGAAATTTGATAACAATCAACATCCAATCATCTGTTTTTCAAAAGCGTATTTCGATGATTTTAATCCAAAAACTAACTTGGGCGCTATTATGACTTGCAATAATGCCGACGAAGGTTGTCCCATGGTTTTTGGTGCAGAAGCTAGATTCCCAATCAAATATGACGATCCAAAAGCTTTTGATGGAACCGAATTAATGAACGAAAAATACGCTGAAAGAAGTTTACAAATTGCTAGTGAAATGTATTTTGTGTTTTCTCAAATAAAATAATACTATGAAAAAACGATTAGGATTTTTAGACCGCTTTTTAACTTTATGGATTTTTTTAGCGATGTTAATTGGAGTAGGAATAGGTTATTTTATTCCCAATTCAGCTGATTTTATCAATTCATTTTCATCAGGAACCACGAATGTTCCGTTGGCGATTGGATTGATTTTAATGATGTATCCACCCTTAACCAAAATTGATTTTTCTAAAGTGCCTCAAATGTTTGAAAAACCAAAGTTATTATCGGCTTCGTTTTTCATCACTTGGATCGTAGGGCCTTTTTTAATGTTTTCATTAGCGACATTCTTTTTGAAAGATTATCCAGAATATATGATGGGCTTAATTATCATAGGAATTGCTCCTTGTATTGCTATGGTAATCGTTTGGAATGAACTAGCCGAAGGTAACCGAGAATTAACCGCTGGTTTAATTGGAATTAATAGTTTGTTGCAAGTTTTCTTTTTTAGTTTATATGCGTATTTCTATTTGGAAATCATGTTGCCTCTATTCGGAATTAATGGTTTAGAATTAAATATCACCATTTCAGAAATTGCTCAAACAGTTGGAATCTATTTAGGAATTCCGTTTGCATTGGCTGTTATAAGTCGTTTTGCTATTAAAAAGTTTATTGGAGATAAGTGGTTCAATCAAAAATTCATTCCTTTTGTATCACCAATTACTTTGATTGCCTTGCTTTTTACTATTGTAGTCATGTTCAGTTTAAAAGGTGAAATGATTGTTGATTTACCAATGGATGTAGTTCGAATTGCTATTCCATTAGTCATTTTCTTTACAATTATGTTTTTCTTAATGTTTTTTGTGGCTAAGAAAATCGGTGCTAATTATCGTGATGCTGTGGCGTTATCGTTCACCGCTTCAGGAAACAATTTTGAATTAGCCATCGCTGTTTCTATCGGAGTTTTCGGAATCAATAGCGGACAAGCTTTCGCTGGCGTAATTGGACCTTTAGTAGAAGTTCCGGCTTTGATAATTTTAGTAAATGTCGCCTTTTGGTTGAGAAAGAAATATTTTAAATAAAAAAAACGCTCTGTTAAGAGCGTTTTTCGTTTTATTCTTTAATTACTTTTATCGTTTTCTGTTCCAAATCGTTTTCTAATACAATTAAGTAAATTCCACTTTCTAAACTAGCTAAATCTAAAGTATTAGAGGTTGAGTTTTCAAAAGATTTAGTTTCAATTAATTGACCTAATAGGCTATAAATACTTGCTTTAGTTAAACTGATATTATCTAAATGTAAAATATCTTTAACTGGATTTGGATAATAAGTAAAGGAAGCGAAACTATTATCTCCAGTACTTAAAGTAGTAGTGATGTTAAATTGATATGGTGTTTGGTAGTTGGTACTTGTTGGACTTGTACTCGTTAATCTTAAGAAGTAATCACCTGGAGTAAGAGTTCTTGTAAAATTTAAAGTATTTCCACTATTATTTTGAGATGCTCCAACAGCTGTTCCTGCGGAGTTTAAAATAGTTCCATTCATAGAAGAAGTTACAATACTAGTAACAGAAACCACTGCATTTACATTATCAGTTACAGTAAATTTAAAGAAATCATTATCTGCGCCTGTTGGGTTTTGAACGGTTGTATAACCAATATAATCTTTGTTTGTGCTTATTCCGTATGCTAATTCTTTTACATTTGGTTCGTCTAAACCTTGCATTTGTTGGTAGTAGTATCCAGGTAATTCGGTGTGATTTTCAATAAAATCAAATCCCGAAACATAATAAAATAATTTAGCTGGATATGTTAAGCTTGGATAATAATGGTTAAAGTTTGAAGATGGTTCAGAAACAACGCCATCTGTTGTACCACCTGTAATTCTTCCAATGACACATGCGAAATCAATTAAATTGTCAATTGATTTTTGGTTTAAACCTTGAACGTTTTCTCCGATAATTCCATTGCAGTTAACATCATAATTGTAAAAGTCATCTCCAGTTAAATGTTCGTTCATATTGGAAGAATTATTCATTTCCATTCCTCCAAATAAAAATCTACCTTGATCACCACTGTAATAATAAGTTGTTTTTAAATCACGAATTGCCTCAGAACGTGTTTGAATTCCTCCAAACCAACCTAGTCCGCTGTCACTTGCATTACTTCCTCCATGTGGAGTTCCTAAAGTTAATAATTTAGCTACATGATGTTGGTTGTCTGCTTGCCAATTATAAGAGTTTTGAATGTATTCTCTAGAAGCTAATCCTCCCATACTATGACCTACTAGAATTACTTTGTCTTTTCCAGTAACAGCCATAACTCGTTGAACAGCAACTTTTACAGCAGCTCCTTGTTTAGCAACTGCCGATTGGTTACTTAAAACCGTTGTTCCTACTGAGCCATTTGGATTCACATTAAAATTCACATAATAATAATCGCCATTTTGAACGAACGATTCAAAAGCAGCTATATCAGCTCCAGCAGTAGGGAAAAAGTTTTTATTTGTGGTTGCATTGTTGTTATCTGCGTTCAAACAAAAGTCAAATCTACCACCAAAAGCAAATGAGTATTGAGTGTCGTAATAATCTGTAGCATCGTTCCAAGTTTCAGAACTCGAATTTAATCCGTGGATAAAAATAATAGGATAAGGTAATTTGCTTTCAAAAACGCGATTCGTTGAATTTTGAATTGGAGTTTTTAGTGGAAATATACTATCGTTTCGATATTCAAAATATTCAAATTCAGCTGGTCTTGGTTTGAATTCGACTCTTTGAGCTTGTGAAAAACCTACTGATGAAATAAATAAAAAGGCAAATGATGCGACAAGAGTAATTTTATTCATATATGTTAAATTTATTTTTTAGCGGACATATATGGTATCGCCTTTTTATTTATTGGTGTTTGCTTGAGCAAACTTGTTGTTGATGGCGATTTCATACACATTATTTTTAATTTAATAATGTGCAATATATAAATAAATTGTTAAATTACTATGAATGCATATAATTTTTGTGTGATTTGAATATTAAAATGAAAAAAGCTCTATGTTTATCACATAAAGCTTAATATATTCATTCTTTTGAAATAGTATTATTTGTCAATCGAACCTAAAACTCGCTTCATAAAATCGTTTAAAGCGGTTTTTTTGTCAGCTCCGTTTTTGATGGCTTGATGTACTTCAAGTGCTCCATACATGTTCGAAATTAACTCAGCAATTACATCTAATTCTTCATCTTTTAAAGATGAAACTTCGCAAAGATTTTCTAATACTTCAATAGTTTCCACTAAATAATCCTGATCGTTATCCTCAATAAATTGAGTTAATTGTTTTATTACAGGTAATTTCATAACTAAATCACTTCTTTTACTAATTCCGCTAAAACTTCAGCTTTATTAGTTTGTGTTTGATTAACTAATACACCATTTTTGAAAGTAGCAAACGTAGGTAAATTATCCACTTTTGCTAATTTTCTTGATTCCGGAAATTTTTCTGCATCAACCATTAAGAAAGGAATTGATTCGTTTTGCGAAGCCATCATTTTGAATTTTGGTTTCATAATACGACAATTTCCACACCATGATGCTGAGTATTGAACCACAACTGTTTCGTTGTTTGCAATTACTTCCGCTAAATTATCTTGTTCTATTTCTGTAAACATTTTTTTTAGTTTAAAGTTTCATGTTTCAAGTTCCAAGTTGAATAACCTGAAACCTGAAACTTGAAACAAAATTATTAATGAGAAGCTAAATAAGCAGCAGTACTGTTTCTATCAGCACTCATTGCTTCTTTTCCTTCTTCCCAGTTAGCTGGACAAACTTCACCTTTAGTTTGAACGTGAGTGTAAGCATCAATTAATCTTAAATACTCGTTTACGTTTCTTCCTAATGGCATATCGTTTACACTTTCGTGGAAAATTTTTCCCTCTTCGTCAATTAAATAAGTTGCTCTGAAAGTTACGTTTGAACCTTCTAAAATTTCATCATTTACTTCTTCATTGTAAACCCATTCTGCATCTAAAATATCTAAAGCAGCAGATAAGTTACGAGTTGTATCAGCTAAAAGAGGGTAAGTTACACCTTCGATTCCACCGTTGTCTTTTGCTGTGTTTAACCAAGCAAAGTGCACTTCGTTAGTATCACAAGAAGCACCAATTACTGTAGTGTTTCTTTTTTCAAATTCTTGTAATGCTGATTGAAAAGCGTGTAATTCTGTTGGGCATACGAAAGTAAAATCTTTTGGATACCAAAATAAGATTACTTTTTTCTTGTTGTTAACCGCTTCTTCTAAAATGTTGATTCTTAAGTTGTCTCCCATAAAAGAAATTGCGTCAACTGTAATGTTTGGGAATTTTTTTCCTACTAATGCCATGATTTTTTATTTAAAAATTATTATTGTTTTTCTGAGTGCGAAATTACAAATACAATAGCTAATAAAACATGATATTTATTATATTTTTAAATATTTGAATAGATAAAACTTATGAGAAAAAATCTTATAAAATTTACTGATTTTGAAAAATGATTTTAAAATTAAGTAAAGTGAAAATTTTATGATATAAAAAAATAATACCATCAAAAAAATGATGGTATTATTAGAAAAATAATAATAAATATGGAAATTTTATTTTAAATCAAATCGGTCTAATTGCATTACTTTTGTCCAAGTGTTGATAAAATCTTTGACAAATTTTTCTTTGTTGTCATCCTGAGCATACACTTCAGCATAAGCTCTTAAAACGGAATTAGAACCAAAAATCAAATCAACTCTTGTTGCTGTCCATTTCGTTGCTCCTGATTTTTTATCTACAATATTGTATAGGTTTTCACCAACTGGTTTCCAGCTATAACTCATATCGGTTAGGTTTACAAAGAAGTCATTGGTAAGAACACCTTCATTGTTAGTGAAAACACCGTGTTTAGTTCCGCCAAAGTTAGTACCAAGAACACGCATTCCTCCAATTAAAACAGTCATTTCTGCTGCTGTTAATCCAAGAAGTTGTGCTTTGTCTAGCATTAATTCTTCTGGTTGAACTACATATTTAGCTTTCATAAAGTTTCTAAAAGCATCGTTTGTTGGTTCTAAAACTTCAAAAGATTCCGCATCTGTCATTTCTTGTGAAGCATCGCCTCTTCCTGAGTGGAACGGAACTTTAAAATTGAATCCGCCTTCTTGAGCCGCTTTTTCTATTGCAGCGCTTCCTCCCAAAACAATTAAATCGGCAATACTTACCTTTTTACTTAAACCAGCTTGAACTTCGACTAATTTATTCAAAACTTTTTGTAATCTTTCAGGTTCATTGGCTACCCAACTTCTTTGAGGTTGCAAACGAATTCTTGCTCCATTTGCACCACCTCTAAAATCGGAACCTCTAAATGTTCTTGCGCTATCCCAAGCGGTGTTGATTAATTCAGCTCTTGTTAATCCGCTGTTTAATAATTTTACTTTTAAATCTTCGATTTCAGCATCAGACAAAGTGTAATCTACAGTTGGAACTGGATCTTGCCAAATTAAATCTTCTGCAGGAACATCAGCTCCTAAATAACGTTCTTTTGGACCTAAATCTCTATGCGTTAATTTGAACCAAGCTCTTGCAAATACATCTGAAAAATAAGCAGGATCTTTATAAAAACGTTCCGAAATTTCTCTGTAAGCTGGATCCATTTTCATAGCCATATCAGCATCGGTCATAATAGGGTTTCTTCTTACAGATGGATTGTGAGCATCAATAGGTTTATCTTCTTCTTTGATATTAATTGGTTCCCATTGCCAAGCACCAGCGGGACTTTTCTTTAATTCCCAATCGTAATTTAAAAGTAAATAGAAGTATTCATTATCCCAACGAGTAGGGTGGGTTGTCCAAGAACCTTCTAAACCACTTGTTACAGCATGTGCACCGCCGCCGTTTGGATTTAACCAACCAAAACCTTGGTTTTCAATAGCACCTGCTTCTGGTTCTGGACCTAATGTAGAAGCATCACCATTTCCGTGAGCTTTTCCTACCGTGTGACCTCCAGCGGTTAAAGCAACAGTTTCTTCATCGTTCATTGCCATTCGTTTGAATGTGATACGAACATCGTGTGCGGTTTTTAATGGGTCTGGTTGTCCGTCAACTCCTTCAGGGTTTACATAAATTAATCCCATCATTACGGCTGCTAAAGGATTTTCAAGATTTCTTTCTCCTGAATAACGACTTCCTTCACCACCAGATTTTTGTAACCATTCTTTTTCTGCTCCCCAATACACATCTTTTTCTGGATGCCAAATGTCTTCACGACCACCTGCGAATCCGAAAGTTTTTAATCCCATCGATTCGTATGCCATATTTCCGGCTAAAATCATTAAATCTGCCCAAGAAATTTTATTTCCATATTTCTTTTTGATTGGCCATAATAATCTTCTGGCTTTGTCTAAATTTCCATTATCTGGCCAACTGTTTAAAGGTGCAAAACGAATGTTTCCAGTTCCTGCGCCACCGCGACCATCTGAAATTCTGTATGTTCCAGCAGAATGCCAAGCCATACGAATCATCAAACCACCATAGTGTCCCCAATCGGCTGGCCACCAATCTTGACTATTGGTCATAAAGGTTTTTAAATCATTCTTTAGCGCTTCTAAATCTAATTTTTTAAATTCTTCGGCATAATTAAAATTTTCACCTAACGGATTTGTTTTGGTATCGTGTTGGTGAAGAATATCTAAGTTGAGTGATTTAGGCCACCAATCTTGATTCTTTACACCATCACTTAATCCTTTTTGGTTTTGATGAAAAGGGCATTTACTAATGTCGTTTGAGTTTTCCATATTCAATAATTTTAATTTATAATTGTAAGTGTTTGTTTTCTAATTTTCTACACTTGCTAATTTACAAATAAAAAAACCATTACTTGATTTAAGTAATGGTTAAATTTTATTTAAGTATAAATTAAAATTATAGTAAACTTACTCTTTAATAGTATTAACTAATTGTTTGATTTTAATATTGAAAGCAGCAAAAATTAAAGTCATAAATGGACTCAAAATGTTGAAGAAAGCATAAGGTAAATAATCAAGTGTTGAAACACCAAGAGTTCCTGCTTGATATGCTCCACAAGTATTCCAAGGTACCAATACTGAAGTTACAGTTCCAGTATCTTCTAAAGTTCTACTTAAATTTTCAGGAGCTAATCCTTTATCTCTGTAAGCTTTTGCAAACATTTTTCCAGGAACAACAATCGCTAAATATTGATCAGAAGCTGTAATGTTTAATGCTAAACAGCTTCCAACAGTTGAAGCAAATAATCCAAAAGTTGTATGTGCTAATTTTAATAGTGATTCACTAATTCTGGTTAAAGCACCAATTGCATCCATAATTCCACCAAAAACCATAGCGCAAAGAATTAACCAAATTGTAGGCAGCATTTTAGCCATACCACCCGAAGTGAATAAATCTGCTAAGGTTTTGTTTTCTGTAGGAACAACCACTTTTGATGTAATTGCATCCATTACACCTTTATAAGCTGATTTAAAATCCATTGTTTCAACACCAGCAATTTGATTTATAATTTGAGGTTGAAAAATTACAGCAAAAATTCCGGCTAATAATGTTCCTACCAATAAAGCCACTAATGGTTCTGTCTTTTTTACAATTAATCCAATTACAATTATTGGAACTAAAAATAACCAGCCCGAAACATTAAATGAAGCGGTAATTGCTGTTAATAGTTCATTCGTGTTTACATCACCTTTTACTTCAATAGAAAGGCCTAAAATAATGAATAAAATTAGGGTTATGATGTATGTTGGAATAGTGGTTAATGTCATGTATTTAATGTGTGTGAACAAATCGGTTCCAGCCATAGCAGGAGCAAGGTTGGTTGTATCGGACATTGGAGATAATTTATCACCAAAATAGGCTCCCGAAATTACAGCTCCAGCCACCATTCCTAAATCAAATCCTAATGCGCCTCCAATTCCAATTAATGCGATACCAACGGTTGCTGATGTTGTCCATGAGCTTCCAGTTGCAATTGAAATTACCGAACAAATAATTAATGTTGCTGGTAAAAAAATGGCTGGGCTTAATATTTGTAATCCGTAATAAATCATTGAAGGGATAATACCACTTACCATCCAAGTTCCAGCAAGTGCACCAACCATTAGTAGAATTAAAATGGCTCCAGCGGTAGATTTAATGTTATTTGCTACTTCATCTATCATTTTATGAAAGGAAACTTTATTAAAATATCCCATAATTGCCGCTACAGCACCACCTAAAAGTAAAACAAATTGATTACTTCCTCCTAAAGAAGCATCTCCATAAATATATACGTTAAAAGCTAACATTCCAATTAATGCGACTACTGGAATTAATGCTTCCCAAAGTTTTAATTCTTTATTATTATTGATTTTTGTATCCATTAGTTTTATTTGAGCTCGCAATATAGAAAAATCATATTTTACAACAAAGTATCGATAAAATAAAAAATCCGATTCATTGCTAAATCGGATTTTTTGAAAATATATTTTGATTGAATTATAAAACTCCTAATTCTACCATACATTGTCTCATCATTTGATACGTTCTTTCAATATCGTTATCTAAACCAATTGAAAAACGAATTAAGCCATCAGTTAAGCCCATTTCTGCTTGTTCTTCTAAAGGAATTTCAGATGAAGTTGAAGTTCCAGGAGCACTGAATAACGTTTTGTAAAATCCTAAACTTACCGCTAAATATCCTAAGTTTTTCTCTTGCATTAATTCCATCAATGCATTTGCTTTATCTAAACTTCCCACATCAATCGTCATCATTCCTCCAAAACCATATTCTGGATTAATCATGCTTTTGTAAATTTCATGACTTGGGTGACTTGCTAAACCTGGATAAACAGTTTTGATTCCGTCAGCTTCAAATTTGTTTGCCAAATAAAGTGCGTTATGGCTGTGTTGTTTCATTCTGATGTGTAATGTTCTCATGTTTTTCATCACAGAAGCCGAACGTAAACTATCCATTGTTGGACCTAAAAGCATACTTGCTCCGTCGTTTACATTTTTTAAACTGTTGATGAATTCTTGAGAAGCACACGTTACACCTCCAACCGTATCGCTACTTCCGTTGATGTATTTCGTTAATGAATGAATCACGATATCTGCACCCAATTTTGCTGGAGCAACTGATAAAGGTGAAAACGTATTGTCAACTACTAATTTGATGTTGTGCTTTTTAGCAATTTTAGCCAATGAAGCAATATCAGCAACTTCCAATAAAGGATTACTTACGGTTTCGCAGTATAAAACTTTTGTGTTTGGCGTAATAGCCGCTTCAACTACATCTAATTTTGTAATGTCAACAAATGTTGTTTTGATGCCCATTCTTGGAACAAAATTCTTTAAAAAGGCATAAGTTCCACCATAAATTGTGCGACTTGAAACGATATGATCGCCGTTTCCACATAATTGCAAAAGAGTAGGAGTAATAGCACCCATTCCAGAAGCTGAAACATTTGCTGATTCCGTTCCTTCCATAGCAGCTAATGCTTTGTCTAAGTATAAATTACTTGGAGATGAATGACGTGAATATAAATAACAACCTTCTGCATTACCTTCGAAAGTATCGAACATGGTTTTTGCGGAAAGAAAAGTATATGTTGAACTATCTGAAATTGATGGATTTACACCACCAAATTCACCAAAATATTGTAAATCTTGAATGCGGTCAGCTGGATTGAAATTTTCCATATTTTTAATGTTTAGTTGTTTATTTTAAATCAAAAATAGAATTATGTAAATTATTATTCAATAGTAATGATTTAAATTGGTTTTTTATTCTATTTTTGTTTTAATTTGTAGTTTTTAATTCTATTTTTTATTCGATTTCATTACATTTGCCGATAACAATAAAACAACAACACAACTAATCAATGGACGCAATCGACAAAAAACTTCTTGGATTACTTCAAGAAGACACAAAAAAAACTACAAAAGAACTTTCAATGGTTCTGAATCTTTCAGTAACTGCGGTTTATGAAAGAATTAAAAAACTAGAGCGTGAAGGCGTAATTAGCAAATATGTTGCTATTCTAGATCGAAACAAGGTAGAAAAAGCTTTCGTGGTATTTTGCCACATCAAATTAATCCAACATACCAAAGATTTTGTTACCACTTTTGAAAGTGAAGTAGTAAAATTAAATGAAGTATTAGAATGTTTTCACGTAAGTGGCGATTATGATTACATTTTAAAAGTACATGTTAAAGATATGGATGAGTTTCGTGAATTTATGGTTACTAAACTTACTGGATTAAAACATATTGGAAGTACGCATAGTTCATTCATGATTGGAGAAGTTAAAAATACGACTGCTTTTACTTTGTAAGAAACACCTATAATAATTTACCAAAAAAGTAACAAATAATTAATTCAAAAAGCGTTACTTTTGTATCCGAATTTAAGTCAAACAACAAACTTTATATAAAATCATGAGTCAATTTGATGTAACCATTATAGGTTCTGGACCTGGAGGATATGTTTCAGCTATCCGTTGTGCCCAATTAGGTTTTAAAACTGCTATTATTGAAAAATATTCAACACTTGGAGGAACTTGTTTAAACGTGGGATGTATTCCATCGAAAGCATTATTAGCATCTTCTCATCATTACGAAGAGTTACAACACTTTGCTGACCACGGAATTGAAGTTTCTGGTGATGTAAAAGTGAATCTTGAAAAAATGATTGCTCGTAAACAAGCAGTTGTTGATCAAACTTCTGGTGGTGTAAAATTCTTAATGGATAAAAACAACATCACGGTTTTCAATGGAGTAGGTTCGTTTGAAAGTGCTACTTCTGTAAAAGTGACTAAAGAAGATGGTTCTTCGGAAATCATCGAATCAAAAAATATTATTATTGCTACAGGTTCTAAACCATCAAGTTTACCATTTATCAAATTAGATAAGGAAAGAATCATCACGTCTACTGAAGCTTTGAAACTGAAAGAAGTTCCAAAACACTTAGTAATTATTGGTGGTGGTGTTATCGGAATCGAATTAGGTCAAGTATATTTACGTTTAGGAGCGCAAGTTTCTGTAGTAGAGTTCATGGATAGAATTATTCCAGGAATGGACGCTGCTTTATCAAAAGAATTGACTAAAGTGTTGAAAAAACAAGGAATGAAATTCTACACGTCTCACAAAGTACAATCAGTAGAAAGAGCTGGGGATGTTGTAACGGTAAAAGCAGAAAATGCTAAAGGAGAAATCATCACATTAGAAGGTGATTATTCATTAGTTTCTGTGGGTCGTCGTCCTTATACTGATGGATTAAATGCTGAAAAAGCAGGCGTAAAAGTTACGGATAGAGGTCAAATCGAAGTAAATGATCATTTACAAACTTCGGCTTCCAATGTTTATGCAATTGGTGATGTAGTTCGTGGAGCGATGTTAGCACACAAAGCGGAAGAAGAAGGAGTAATGGTCGCTGAAATTTTAGCAGGTCAAAAACCTCATATCGATTATAATTTAATTCCAGGAGTAGTATATACTTGGCCAGAAGTTGCCGCTGTTGGAAAAACAGAAGAGCAATTAAAAGCAGAAGGTGTAGCTTACAAAGCAGGAAGTTTCCCATTCAAAGCTTTAGGAAGAGCTAGAGCAGGAGGAGACACTGACGGATTTGTAAAAATCTTAGCCGATGCCAAAACAGATGAAGTTTTAGGAGTTCACATGATTGGTGCAAGATGTGCTGATTTAATAGCAGAAGCAGTAACCGCTATGGAATTTAGAGCAAGTGCAGAAGATATCTCAAGAATGTCTCACGCACACCCAACGTTTGCAGAAGCTATCAAAGAAGCAGCATTAGCAGCGACAGATAACAGAGCATTACACGTGTAAATAGAAAAGTTAATATATCAAAAATCCCAAATTCAATTGAGTTTGGGATTTTTTTATGTTTTAAAAATGTTGAGTAGCCATAAAAAGCTTTTTTAACTTGATTTTTAACGTTCCGGCGCTTGGCGAGGTTGCGAACTTCGGAACCGATTATTTTCTGTTAAAGATAAAAATTCTTGCGAAATGTAAAAGTGAATTTACTACAAAATTCGCAATCTTGCCAAACGCCTGTTAGTGGCAGTTTTTGTTATTGAAATAGGTTGTAAATTGTATAAAAAAAGCAAAATATAGAAAAGAAGAAAAAGAAAATAATTACAATACTCAAAACAATATTATATGGTTTATTATTTTCTTTGAAATTATATTTAATTATTTGTCCTGCCCATAATAAAGGATTTTTTTCTCCTATAACTTTACCTAATTCAGTATGTTCAAATATATCAGGAACTTTTGATTTAGGAATATGTTCATTATGTGAATTTTCAATAGTCTCATTATAATTAATTCCGAAGTTCAAAATTTGATAAAGAAAATATAGTGAGAGAATTACAATAAAGACTGAAATAAAATTAACTATATAATTAATCCATAATTTATTGAAGGATATAATTGGAATTATTTCCAAAAGTGTTGCATATAAAATAGATAGAATATAAAAAAAAGTGAAAAACAACAATATAGTTAGTAACCTTGATGCAAAGAATGTACCCCTTTCAATAGTATTTCTTCTAAATAGCGATATTGGCGTATATATAGCTAAAATTATAAAAAGCCAAGAAGAACTTAAGTAATGTAACAATGGAAATTTTCGAAAGTCTAAAAAACCATTGACTTGTTCTTTAGGTATCAGGTACAAATCATTTTCATTGTATTTTATTTCAGTAATTATTTCTTGCTTTTTTTTATTTAGATAAACTACTACATTTCTATCTAAAGTTTTATCATTCAAAAGATTTTCTATGCTCTTAATGTTTTCGATTTTCTTCTCAAACTTATATTGATCTGTAAAATTAAATGTATAATTAATCAATAAGAAAATGATAATTAGAGTGAATAGTCCCCAATAGCTTTTACTGCCATCTTTTCTCTTGAAAAAGTCTAAAAAGTACTTAAGTATTTCTTCCACGAAATTTTTGTTTTAAAATTGCCACTAACTTGTATATATGTCTAAAAAAATCATACTTAGCTACCCAATTTTGGGTGTATAGGTATGACAAATGTCGGTTTTATCTTTTTTCAAAAATAATAAAAAAATCGAATACAATATTAGTCGCAATACAATGATTATAAACAAAAAACCACCGGTTTCCCGATGGCTTATTTCTTATTTTTTCAAAAACTTCTTATATCCCAAGAATCCTAAAAATCCTATTAAGACAAAAGGCCAAAGAACTACAATAAACGAAATAATGTTTTCTAACATAAACCAACCCGTTTTTATGCTATCCCAGATTTGTAAACCAATATTAGGGCGGTAAGCGTTGGTGTTTTTTTCATTAGCCACCATTTCTTGTTTAATGCTTTCGTCTTGATAGATGTTTAACGTTAAAGTACTAAAATTAACTTGGTCTTGTAACGATAAATTCTGCAATTTTGAAGCGTCATTTTGTTCTTTTTTAGCATCTAAAGTTTCTTCTGCTTTTACAATTTGATTTAGTTTCTTTCCTTTAGAATCAATTGCATTTTCCAAACGTTTTTCAGAAGAATTACTTCTTTTTTGGGCTAATTCATTGGATAACATTTGTAAGGAAACATCATCTGCTTTAATGATTCGATAATCTAAAAAATGAATTTGTTTCGCTATGGTTTTAATCACGGTATCCATTTTAGTGTTGGGAACACGAATCGTGATGTTATTATCTACTTTATATTTTGTAGTTACTAACGTGCTATCCTGACTCACTTTGGTTCGGTCTTCGCTGTGAATGTTGCTTTGAAGATTGGTATAGGTTACAAATCCACCAAATTTCGTAGTCGCATCTTCAATAGCATAAGTCGATTTGGCGACATTCTTGACTTTAAATTTTACATCGGCGGTTCGGACAAATTTTCGATTGCTGTTTTTGTCAACAACAGCTGCGGAAGAAGAAATAATGCTTGTGCTATCAGTTATTGCACTTTCTGAATAATCTGCTGATTCTTCAGAAGCTCTAGATTGTTTACAAGATAAGACTAAGCCAAGTGCTAGCAAAGTCAATACGATTTTGGTGTTTTTGTTCATAAAAATTCATTTTTAAAATTATTGATTAATTGTTTTTAATACGAGTAGTTATAGAATCAATAGAAATGAATTTTTAATGGGTTAGTTGTAGAGGCAAGAATAAAAATCGTGCCAAATTTTAACATTTGAACCATTTTCCAACAACTATTTTTTTGTTGTACTTTTACGAAGTAAATTTTCCAATTTGAGAACAGTAATTACAAAAGATATTTCGCATTTTTCCGACTTTAAAAACCAACTTTTGCATTGGGCTAACCAACACAGAGAAGTTGTTTTTTTAGATTCGAATCAGTATCATCAAAAGTATTCGAGTTACGATGCGGTTTTGGCGGTAGATGCTTTTACTTCTATTAAAACCGATTATGAAAATGCGTTTCAAGATTTGTATCAGTACCAAAGCCAAACGAAAGATTGGTTGTTTGGTTATTTATCCTACGATTTAAAAAACGATACCGAAGCTTTACATTCCAATAATTTCGATGGATTAGCATTTCCTGATTTGTTTTTCTTCCAACCTAAAAAGTTGTTTTTAATCAAGGAAAATCAAGTTGAAATTCAATATTTACGAATGTGTGATGATGAAATTGAATTAGATTTCGAAGAAATAATTCAGTGTTCAGTGTTCAGTATTCAGTCATCTGATGTTGAAATTCAACAACGTATCTCAAAAGAAAATTACCTTTCCAAAGTTTCAAAAATGCTCGAACACATTCATCGTGGCGACATTTACGAAGCCAATTTTTGTATGGAATTTTTTGCTGAAAATACTCAAATTGAACCTTTGGAAATTTATCAAAAACTAAATGCAATTTCCGAACCACCATTTGCGGTGTATTTCAAAAATAATTTTCAATATTTACTTTCGGCTTCACCTGAACGTTATTTGCGAAAAGAAGGTTTAAAAGTCATTTCCCAACCCATAAAAGGAACAGCAAGAAGAAGTTTCGATTTAGAACAAGACGAACAATTAAAATCCGATTTGTTTCAAAACGAAAAAGAACGTTCGGAAAACATCATGATTGTAGATTTAGTCCGAAACGATTTATCGCATACCGCTACAAAAGGAAGCGTTCAAGTGGAAGAATTGTGTCAGATTTATACGTTTAAGCAAGTCCACCAAATGATTTCTACGATCGTTTCCGAAGTAGAGAATACGACTTCACCAATTGAAATTCTGAGAACCACTTTTCCAATGGGAAGCATGACTGGCGCACCAAAGATTTCGGCTATGCAAATCATTGAAGCATTAGAAGAAACCAAACGCGGATTATACAGTGGAGCAGTGGGTTATTTTACACCAAATGGCGATTTCGATTTTAATGTGGTGATTCGAAGTATTTTGTATAATTCGGAAAAACAATATGTATCATTTTCTGTTGGAAGTGCTATTACTTCTCAAGCTATTCCAGAGATGGAGTATGAAGAATGTTTGTTAAAAGCAAAAGCAATGTTTGAGGTTTTAAGATAAAATAGTTATGAAAAAAATATTCTTTGTTTTAATTGTTGTTACTATTCTATTTTCATGTAAATCTTCTATTTCAGAAGTAAATTATATAATTGATAAAGAATTCGAGATTTATAAAGTTGCCAATTCAAAAGTTACTTTGGTATTGTTTCCTTGTTTTCCTTGTGATATTGAAAACACAAAAAATGAATTTCCAATCATCGAAGAAGCGAATAAGAAAGGTGTTTCTGTTATTTTAATGAATTATAATTTTAAACTTTATTTGAAAGATAGCGAATTACAAAATTTGTCCAAACACTTTAATTCAATTTTTAAAAACAATAAATTAAGTACTGATAATGTTTATATTGGTGGATTTTCAGGTGGCGGAAATGTTACTTTGTTGCTAAGTAATTATTTGATTAAAGAAAAAAATTCAATTCAACCAAAAGGAGTTTTTATTGTTGATTCTCCTGTTGACTTATTAGGTTTGTATAAAGTTGCTGAAAAAAATATTATTTCAAATTTTTCTAGTGAATCTGTTGAGGAAGCAAATTGGATAATAGATACATTTAATTCTGAGTTTGGTAATCCAAAAGATTCCATTTCATTATATAAAAAACTATCGCCTTACACTCTAGAAACCAATACTATTTCTAATTTAGAAAATCTTAAAAATTTAAAAATCAGACTATACACGGAACCTGATTTTGATTGGTGGTTAAAAAATCGGAAAAACCAAAAAGATGAGATTAATTCTTATTTTATTGAACAACTTTATAATGATTTAAAAATTAAAGGTTTCCAAAAAATCGAATTAATTAACACTAAAAACAAAGGCTATAGAGCTGATGGCACAAGACATCCACATTCTTGGGCTATTGTAGATAAAGAGAATTTACTAAATTGGGTATTAGAGAAAAATTAATTCCTTATTTTTGGTCATGCTTACAAAATTCCAACATCATATCGAACAAAATTTTCCCAAACTGAAAGACAAGAAATTGCTCTTAGCAGTTAGTGGAGGCGTTGATAGTATGGTTTTGTTGAATTTGTTTTATAAGTTGAGGTTTGATATTTGCGTAGTACATTGCAATTTCCAACTTCGTGGAAAAGAGAGCGTTGCAGATGAAATGTTGGTTAGGGAAACTTGCCAAGACAGCTATATTCCTTATTTTATTGAGTCGTTTGATACACTCGAATTTGCTAAAGAAAACAAACTTTCCATTCAATTAGCCGCTCGAAAGTTGCGTTACGATTGGTTTCAAGAAATTATTTCACTTGGATTTGATTATGTTTTAACTGCGCATCATTTGGATGACAATGTAGAAACGTTTTTAATCAATTTTACTAGAGGAACTGGCTTAGAAGGTTTAACGGGAATTCCAGCTCAAAATGGAAACATTATTCGTCCGTTGTTGCCTTTTTCAAGAGAAGAAATTGAAAATTATGCATTAGAAAATAAAATCCAATGGAGAGAAGATTCGAGTAATGCTTCGGATAAATATTTTAGAAATAAATTACGTCACAATATTGTTCCCACTTTGAAAGAATTGAATACGGGATTTTTAGATTCGTTTCAAAAGACCTTACATCATTTGCAACAAGCAGAATCTTTGGTTAACGATGCTTCAAAATTGGTTTTTGAAAAAGTAGTTGAAGAGAAGGAAAATCAATTAGAAATTCATCTAAAACCGTTGCTTGAATTCCAAAATTACAAAGCGTATTTGTACCAATTGTTGAAAGCATTCGGATTTTCAGCTTGGAATGATATTTATGATTTGGTCGAAGCACAATCAGGAAAACAAGTTTTTTCAGAAACGCATATATTATTGAAAGACCGAGAGAAATTAATCCTTTCCGAAAGAAATGAAATAAATAAATCGGAAGTTTTCATCATTGAATCGATAGAAAGTAAAGTTAATATTCCCTTAAAACTTAGGTTTTGTAAAGCAGTTAACATTTTTGAAACAGTTTCCAATTGTATATTTGTAGATGAAAGTAAGATCAAATTTCCATTAACGATTCGAAAATGGCAAGAAGGAGATTATTTTTATCCATCAGGAATGAATGGAAAAAAGAAATTGAGTAAGTATTTCAAAGACGAAAAATATTCGCTTTTAGATAAAGAAAATCAATGGTTATTATGTTCGGAAGACCAAATTATTTGGGTAATCGGGAAAAGAGCAGATAATCGTTTTATAAATAAAGAAACAACACAAAACAGTATAAAAATCGTATTAGAAGAATGAGAAAATATTTAGCCTTAATCGCCTTAATTTTTGGATTTTTTGGAAATGCACAAATTTTAAATCCGGTACAATGGAAAACCAAAGTGGTTCAAAAATCGGCTACCGAATTTGAATTGGTTATGGATGCTACTATCGAAAACGAGTGGCACATGTATTCGCAATTTACTCCAGAAAACGGACCACTTCCAACGGTTTTTGATTATAAAAACACAAAAGGAAATTATTCATTAGTTGGGAAAACCAAAGAAAGTCCATACAAAAAAGTGTATAATGATATTTTTGAAGTAGACGAATATTACTTTGCTAAAACGGCTCAGTTTAAACAGATAATCAAAGTTACAAATACAAAACTAAAAGAGGTTAAAGTATACGTAGAATACCAAGTTTGTAAAGAACAATGTATCCAACAAGATGCTACATTTACTTTTAAAATGCCTGAGATAAAAGTAGAAGATACAGCAGCAACAAATGTAATTTCGACTGATACAACAACAATAACTACCGATACAGCAACTGTTGAAACAGCAGATGCAGAAAAACCAATTAAAGAAGTTACATCAACTTTGGCTCCGAATGAAGAAAAAAAGAATGGATGGTTATTATTTCTTGCAACTCTATTAGCTGGAATATTAGTTACATTCACTCCTTGTGTTTTTCCAATGATTCCAATGACAGTAAGTTTTTTCTTAAAGCAAAGTGCTCACGGAGATAAAAAGAAAGGACGATTTAATGCGTTAATGTATGGTTTCTTTATTGTATTGATTTATGTATTGATTTCATTACCATTTCATGTTTTTGAAGGAATTAGCGAGGATATTTTTTACGAGGTATCAACAAATCCCTATTTGAATTTATTCTTTTTTGCAGTTTTTACCATTTTTGCGATATCATTTTTAGGTGCATTTGAGATTACTATTCCATCTAGTTTAGCTAATAAAGTTGATAATGCCTCAAATAAAGGAGGTTTGATAGGAATCTTCTTCATGGCATTAACTTTAATAATTGTTTCTTTTTCATGTACGGGACCTGCTCTTGGTTTAGTAATTGGGGGTGCTTTATCTACTGATGGTGGTGCTACATTATTAACAATTGCCATGTTAGGATTTGGAGTTGGTTTAGCTTTTCCATTTATGATTTTTGCTTTATTCCCAAGTATGATGGGTAATTTACCAAAATCGGGCGGTTGGTTAAATACCGTTAAAGTTGTATTTGGTTTTATAGAATTGGCTCTAGCTTTCAAATTTTTCTCAATGGCTGATTTAGTTATGGATTGGCATATTTTAGAGAGAGAAACTTTTATTGCTATTTGGGTGGCATTATTTTTAGGTTTAGCATTATATCTTTTTGGAAAAATTACATTGCCCCATGATAGTCCTCTTTCACATATTTCTGTTGGAAGATTATTATTAGGTTTATTGTCTTTAACCTTTGCAGTTTATTTAATTCCAGGTTTATGGGGAGCTCCATTAAATGTAATTAGTGGTTTTCCACCACCAATGTCATATAGTGAAAGTCCAAACGGAGTAGGAGCAAAAAATAGTATCGAATCAAATAGTAGTTCAGGAGAAGAATTACCAGAGCATGCTCAATATGGGCCTCATAAAATCGTTGCTTTTCATGATTACGATGAAGGTTTAGCATATGCAAAAAAAGTAAATAAACCAGTTTTAATTGATTTTACAGGCGTAACTTGTGTAAATTGTAGAAGAATGGAAGAATTAGTTTGGGCAAAACCAGAAATTTTAAATATTCTTAAAAACGATGTTGTACTTATTTCTTTGTACGTTGACGATAGAAAAGAGTTACCTAAAGATGAAGTTTATACAACTAAATCAGGAAAAGAAATTACTACATATGGTAAAAAATGGAGTGATTTAGCAATTACAAAATATAAAGCTAACATTCAACCATATTACATCTTAATGGCACATGATGAATCTAATTTAAACCAACCTGTAGGCTATACACCTAATGTTGAAGAATATAAAAAATGGTTAGAAGATGGTGTAACTGCTTTTAAAAAATAATTTATGAAATAAAACTCCTAATCTTATGATTGGGAGTTTTTTATTCACAGTAACTAAAAGTTGTTTATCACAATACGAATTATTTTATCAATCGCATTTCTAAGTATTTATTCGTAAAACCAAGTTTTTCATACAAAGCTTTTGCTGGATTATTTGGTTCAACATGCAACGCAATATTTCCTTCTACAGATGAAATCGCTTTTTCCATTAGCTTCTTTCCATATCCTTTTCCTCTTTGCGAATTATCAATTGCGATATAAACCAAAATATTCTCAGGAATGTAATCTTTCATCCCTGTATTATTTAAAATTACAATTCCAACAATTTTATCTTCATCAGTACCAATGATAATTTGCCCTCCTTTATCAGGATTTAAAACATAATCTATACATTTTTGAATGTCTTCTTCGGTATCTCCAAATTCTTCAAGATGCTTATGTAAAAAGTAGGTAATTGTTTTATTTGGAAACTTTTCCGAAGTCCCTGTAGAAGCATTGATATAAGTGAAATTCATAAATAAAACTTTAATAGTAAATACAAAGTACAAAAGTATTGAATTGCCAACAGATTGTCTAATTCAATAAAAAAGTTGTTTTTTTCAATACTTTTTCTATATTTGCATCTATATAAGCCATTTAAAAAGTATAAGCCATGTTAGTAAAAGTATTCGGAAGCGCCGTTTTTGGCGTAGAAGCGACTACCATTACGGTAGAAGTAAACATCGATAAAGGAATAGGATATCACTTAGTGGGTTTGCCTGATTCCGCCATAAAAGAGAGTAGTTATCGTATAGCTGCCGCACTAAAAAACAACGGGTACCAACTTCCCGGAAAAAAAATCACCATCAACATGGCTCCGGCCGATTTACGTAAAGAAGGTTCTGCCTATGACCTTACTTTGGCTATTGGTATTTTAGCCGCTTCTTCCCAAATTAAATCAGAAGATATTCATAATTATGTCATTATGGGTGAATTATCGCTCGATGGTGGCTTGCAACCTATAAAAGGTGCTTTATCAATTGCAATTAAAGCCAAAGAAGAGGGTTTTAAAGGTTTGATTTTGCCTTTTCAAAATGTAAAAGAAGCTGCAATTGTTGATGGACTTGATGTTTATGGTGTTGAAAATGTATTGCAAGTCATTAATTTCTTTGAAGGAAAATCAGATTTGATTCCCACTACAATAGATACTAAAGAAGAATTCAATAAAACATTAGATTTTCCAGAACACGATTTTAGTGATGTCAAAGGTCAAGAAGGAATTAAACGATGCATGGAAATTGCCGCTGCTGGCGGGCATAATATCATCTTAATTGGTCCTCCAGGTTCAGGAAAGACAATGTTAGCCAAACGTTTGCCTAGTATTTTACCACCAATGACGATGCGTGAAGCTTTAGAAACCACCAAAATCCATTCAGTAGCTGGAAAGACTAAAGATGTTGGTTTGATGGCACAACGTCCTTTTAGAAGTCCGCATCATACTGCGAGTTCAGTTTCTTTAGTCGGTGGAGGAAGTTATCCACAACCAGGCGAAATTTCATTGGCACATAACGGTGTTTTATTTTTAGACGAATTACCCGAATTTAAACGAGAAGTTTTAGAAGTAATGCGTCAGCCATTAGAAGATAGGGAAGTTACAATTTCTAGAGCGAAATTTACAATTACTTATCCTTCATCTTTTATGTTAGTGGCGAGTATGAATCCGAGTCCGAGTGGCTATTTTAATGATCCCAATGCGCCTGTAAGTTCGTCTCCAATGGAAATGCAACGGTATTTAAGTAAGATTTCTGGACCTTTATTGGATAGAATTGATATTCATATTGAAGTAACACCTGTTCCATTTGAAAAATTAACTGAAACTCGAAAAGCTGAAAGTAGCGTATCTATTAGAGAACGAGTAACCAAAGCTAGAGAAATACAATCACGGCGATTTGAAAATTATGAATATATTCATTACAATGCGCAAATGAGTAGTAAACTAATTCGTGAATTTTGTGCTTTAGATGAGGTTTCGTTGCAATTACTAAAAACCGCCATGGAACGATTAAATTTGTCCGCTAGAGCGTATGATAGAATTCTAAAAGTTTCAAGAACTATTGCCGATTTAGAGGATTCTGAGTCTATTCAATCGCATCATATTGCGGAAGCGATTCAGTATCGCAGTTTGGATAGGGAAGGGTGGTTAGGCTAGTTTGAGGTTTTAATTATTGAATTCTTCTAGACGTAATTAGAAGAATTCAATAATTTAAAAAGTATCTTGTTTGGAATCTATATGAATCCATTTTTTGTTGCTATTCAGTTTAAAGGAACCAATGTGTTCTTTATTCCAGAAATCTGGGTGAATTAAAGAAAGAAAATTGGAACCGTCTTTTGCTAAGTACAAATGATACGTTTCGCCTATTATAGGTTCAAATGAATATTTAGCATTGTATAAAATTTCATTCCATTCATATTCTTGCATTAATTTTTCATATTCGGCTTTGAGTTCATTAAACTTACTTTCGAATTCTCTATTAACATTACGAATACCAATATTTTTCCAATCAACAACGTTATCCATTTTAATTGCTGGCGCACCAACACTTGTAGGATAAGCGAGTACATTTGCATTGTATCCATTTTCTTTAGAAAAAACTACATTATCAGGAATTTTGCTTTTCATTTTTATCTTTTAGAAATTTTATTGTTAGTTATGGCTCTTTGAAGTTTGCACTTGAATCTATCAATGCCTTCAACTCGTTTAGCTAAATGTTTCGTTTTGCAATTTTCAACTCTTTTTCTCCATAGTTTATAGCTACTGAATTTGAGTTCTTTTTTCATTAACGCTTTTACATCAGCCTCATTTAAAGAAAACTGAAATTTTATTGCATCAAATGGCGTTCTGTCTTCCCAAGCCATTTCAATAATTCTATCAATTTCAATATCAGTGAAGTCTTTTTTGTACGAAACATTCATTTTGTTTAAAATTTAATTAAAAAAGTTAAACAAAATTACAAAAAAAATAGTTTAAAAGGGAATAGATTTGAATTATTTATGTTTTTTCCAATATTTAACACCATAGCTACAAAAAATCTCTTGTTGGGATTTGATTTTCTTTGTAGCTACGATGCAAACATTATCATCATCGTCTAATGTGATTTTGGAATTATTTTTAAATTCTAATTTGGAGAAAGCTTCGGCATCATTTGCATATTTAGCAAAACAATCTACATGCATAGAATCCAATATGGAACCGTCTAACATGTTAATGAAATAGCGGTCATTACCTTCAGAAACTCTTTTTTGAGCTTCATTATCGGTTAAAATTTCTCCTTTAAAAAGTGAGATAATTTCATTAGGATAAATGTCAATTGCTGTATATAAACCTTTTCCAGCATTTGTTATTTGAGAATCTTGAATGTACAAATAATCAGATTCGGGTGCTTCAATTTTCAAAATAGTTATAGTTCTTCAGCAAAAGTATCGCCTAATCGGATATCACCAGATTTAAAACCTTTCATAAACCATTTCATGCGTTGTTCTGATGAGCCATGTGTAAAAGAATCAGGAACAACATGCCCTTGCATTTTGCTTTGAATGGCATCGTCACCAACAGCATGTGCAGCACTTAACGCTTCTTCAATGTCACCCTCTTCTAAATATTTTTGGTTGTAATGTGCCCATAATCCGCCATAAAAATCGGCCTGTAATTCTAAACAAACGGATAATTTATTAGCTTCGGCTTCACTTTTAGATTGTTGTAATTGTCTCACTTTTCCTGAAGTTCCAAGTATTGTTTGAACGTGGTGACCCACTTCGTGTGCCACGACATAAGCTATAGCAAAATCGCCACCTTTAGCTCCAAAACGGGTACGCAGTTCTTCAAAAAAGGCTAAATCCATGTACACTTTTTTATCACCAGGGCAATAAAATGGTCCAGAAGCCGAACTTGCGCCACCACAGGCTGTTTCCACTGAACCTGTAAACAAGACCATTTTTGGTTGTTCGTATGTTCCTAAATTGTTATCTTCAAATATTTTGGTCCAAATATCCTCTGTGTCAGCAAAAACGGTTGAAACGAATTCACCCATTTCCTTTTCTTCAGGAGTAAGTTCTCTTTGTTCAGTTGGAGTCGAGGTTTGCCCTTGATTTATTTGCTCCAACATAGGGGTAAGCATTTTTGCATTTTCTCCACCAAAAACATTTAAAAGAAGAATAACTATCCCAATTAATCCTCCACCTACAATTGCCTTTCCACCGCCCGACATCCCTCTTCTGTCTTCTACGTTGTCACTTTGACGTCTACCTTTCCATTTCATATGAAATATTTTTAAAAATTATTAAAATCCGAAACGAACTCCTAAATATAAATCGGCTTGTTTTCCGCTATCGGCTAAAGCTGTAAATACACTGTTTGATCCAATGAAAAATCCGGCTAATCTAAATCCGATACCGCTAGTAAATCCTGAAATTTCATTTGCTGCAAGTGGTGCATAAGCTTCAAACCATTTTGTTGTAAATCTAGGAATTAAAGTATAGGAATTTTGAGTGGTGATAACGTCGCTTTCACTGTCGTCACTTACTTTTTGATTGATGCTACCTGTTACAAACCATTTTTTTGTTAATCGAACATCGGCATAAGCGTTAATTACTGTTGGTAATTTAACTGTGTAATCTGCTGTGCTTGATGTTGATTGAAAATAAGCCGCGTTTGCTGGGTCATTTAAGATTGCTTCAATTTCAGATAAACTTCCAGCATTTTCAAATTGATTTAAATCTAAATTTTCAAAATTATCCACATTTAAAATGTAGTTTTTACTTAAATTATTATCCGATTTAAAAGTCATTGAACCAATATTTTTAATTGATAGACCTGTATTTAATCGGTAGCTGTTTGCATCGTTTTCATCTTTCCAACGATAGTTTACAGCAATATCAGCGGCAAAACCATTGATTCCTTGAGAGAAAAACTCGTTGTAGTTTCCTTGGTCGTTGTAATCATTTGCCAAAACTCCAGCATAAGCAATGTTTATGTTTGCAGAAGCATTTACTAATGAAATATCTCCAAAATTGTTTACGATTGTACCATTTAGATTGTCTGCTGAAAAGTTGGCATAAGCTCCTGGAAATAATAAACGTAAATTCGTTCCAACATTCAATTTATGTTTAGGTAAATCGATTAAGTTTCTAGCAATTGTAAAACCAAGCTCTCCCCAAGTAGTTGCATTTAATCTTTGATTATCGTTTGAAGAAATAGAGGTTTGAGAAAAAATATTACTTAATTCGCCATTCTGAATTGCATCTCCTAAATTTGAATCGACATTGATAGCATTTGCTTTTATGTTAGCAATTGAAGTAATTCCGAAACCCCATTTTTGGTATTTAAAGGCAAAAGAAGGGCCAAGAATTTGAGCATCTAATCTTAAATTAACAGCTTCATCACCTTCAAAAATTTTATCTTCTAAGTTGTCTCCGCTAACTAAATCGCTAAAGGTTAGTTTGTTATTTGCCATTCCCAAAGAGAAATTGAAAAGATTAGCTTCAAATTTAGTGTTCATATTAACTAATTCTGCGGGATTGTTATTAGCATTCAACAAACCACCTCTTTTAGAAGTTGAAATTCCACTAAAATGTTCTTGAGAATAGGAGGAAAAAGCTGTAATTAGCGTAAGAGAAAGAATTAAATTTTTCATAGATTTTAATAAGTTAGAGTGAATTCCAAAGACTATCTTTTGGTGTTGTTGCATTAAAAGTAATAATTTCTTTTGAAACAGGATGCGTTAGTATTAATTTTCTTGCATGTAAATGAATACCACCATCTGGATTACTTCTGTCAAAACCATATTTCAAATCGCCTTTGATTGGGCAACCTATTGCTTGTAATTGTGCTCTAATTTGATGATGTCTTCCGGTATGTAAATCAATCTCTAAAACAAAATAATTATCTAATTTTTTAATAACTTGATAACTTAAACTTGCTTTTTTGCTTTCAGGAACTTCTTTTAAATGTGCTTTTGAAGTATTGTTTTTAGTATTTCTTTTTAAAAAGTGTACTAAAGTGTCTTTTTCTTTCGGAGGACAATTTTTTACTACTGCCCAATACGTTTTTTGAGTTTCTCTATTTTTAAAAGTTTCGTTTAAACGTGTTAGTGCTTTTGACGTTTTTGCAAAAACAACAATTCCAGTCGTAGGTCTGTCTAAGCGATGCACAACACCTAAAAAGACATCTCCAGGTTTATTGTATTTTTCTTTGATGTATTCTTTTACCACATCCGAAAGTGGTTTGTCGCCTGTTTTATCTCCTTGAACAATATCACCTACACGCTTATTGATGACAATAATATGATTGTCTTCGTGAAGGATTTGAAGATTATCTTTTGTAGAAATTTCTTTAGTAGACACAATTAATATTGTTCGTTTGCATTTGGGAAATCCTGAGATTTTACATCGGTAACATATTGCCCAATGGCTTTTGTCATTTGATCGTATAAATCTAAATAACGACGTAAGAATCTTGGACTAAATTCGTTATTCATGCCTAACATATCATGGATTACCAATACTTGTCCGTCAACGCCACCACCAGCACCAATTCCAATTACTGGAATCGAAATACTTTTAGCCACTTTTTCTGCCAAGGCAGCAGGAATTTTTTCTAAAACTAAGGCAAAGCAACCTAATTTTTCAAGCATTTTTGCATCTTCCAATAATTTTTCGGCTTCAGCGTCTTCTTTTGCTCTAACAGTATATGTTCCGAATTTATAAATAGATTGTGGTGTTAAACCTAGATGTCCCATTACAGGAATTCCAGCATTTAATATTTTTTTTATAGAATCTTTAATTTCGCTTCCACCTTCTAATTTTACTGCATGCCCGCCACTTTCTTTCATTATTCTGATGGAAGAACGTAACGCTTCTTTAGAATCAGATTGGTAACTCCCGAAAGGTAAATCAACTACTACTAATGCTCTTTCACAAGCTCTAACCACACTTGATGCATGATAAATCATTTGGTCAAGCGTTATAGGAAGTGTAGTTTCATGTCCAGCCATAACATTACTTGCAGAATCGCCAACTAAAATTACATCAACACCAGCAGAATCTACAATTTTAGCCATAGTAAAATCGTATGCAGTTAACATGGAGATTTTTTCTCCATTTTCTTTCATTTCAATTAGTGTTTTTGTTGTGATTCTTTTATAATCTTTCTTCGCTACTGACATGTTTTTATAGTATTTGAAAGACAAAGGTAATAAATGTTACTTTCTTTTTACGGCACTTGAAAAATATTTCTCAAATATTAAATTTATGTTAAATTAATGTTTTAATTTAGGGGCGTTTAAAAACTATGCTAAAATGATATCTATATTACTTGCTGTTGCAATTCTGGGTTACTTATCAGTTGTTCTAGAATCTCCTATTAGAATAAACAAAACAATTACTGCTTTACTTACTGGAACCATTTGTTGGGTGGTTATCGCAATATTTAGTCAAGATGATCAACATTTAGTCACTGAAAAGTTAATGGAATACTTTGGTGAGATTTCGGGTTTATTGATATTTTTAATGGGCGCAATGACCATTGTTGAGTTAATTGATATTCATAAAGGTTTTACTGTAATTACTAGTAGAATTAGAACTACTTCTGTTTTAAAATTACTTTGGATAGTTGCTTTCATAACCTTCTTTTTATCTGCATTGTTAGATAATTTAGCTACTGCTATTATAATGGTAACACTTTTGAGAAAGTTAATGCCAAAAGGAGAAATCAGAATGATATTAACCGGAATTGTTGTTATTGCAGCCAATGCAGGTGGTGCCTTTAGTCCGATTGGAGATGTAACTACGACATTATTATGGATTGGCGGACAAGTAAGTGCGGGTGGTATTATCAAGATATTATTTTTACCATCAGTTGCAGTGCTTTTAGTTCCAGTTATTATAGCTAGTTTTAGAATGAGAGGGTTTGCTGTTCTTCGAGCTCAGGTTTCGATGGCTCAGGTGCGTCAAGAAGAAAAAATGAGAGGCAGTATGAGTGTTTTCATTGCTGGTGTGGTAGGTTTAGTAATGGTTCCTGTAATTAAAACTTTAACAGGATTACCTCCATTTATTGGAGTTTTAATATCATTATCAATGGTGTCATTGGTTTCAATTATGTACCATAGAAAGAAAACTCAAGAAGAAAAAGATAAATTTTCAGTGGCGTATGCGTTAACCAAAGTAGATATTAGTTCTATTTTGTATTTTATGGGAATTTTATTAATGGTTTTTGCTTTACAAGAAGTGGGGATTTTGAGAGAAATGTCAAATTTTCTAATCACAAATTTACCCAATACAGATGCCATGATTATTGCAATTGGAGTTTTATCATCAATTGTAGACAATGGAAGTTTAGTAGCTGCTACACAAGGAATGTTCTCATTAGCGGATTATCCTATGGATCATTCTTTATGGGAATTTATTGCTCTATGTGCTGGAACTGGAGGAAGTATGTTAGTTATTGGTTCAGCTGCTGGTATTGCTGTAATGGAGAAAGAAAAAATTACCTTTATGTGGTATTTTAAAAAAATAACTCCATTAGCTGTAGCAGGTTATATTGCGGGTATTATTGTTTATGAGTTACAATACTTATTAACACATTAAATAATGAAAAAACTATTTATTATAGTAACTGTTTTAATATCAAACTTATTTTTTGCTCAAGACAAAACGCCTAAAGCAATTGTAGAGGATTTTTTTATTGCATTTCATGCAAAAGATACTGTTGCTTTAAGAGAATTGTGTCATCCAGAAATTGTATTGCGAACAGTTGCCAATACTAAAGAAGGAAACAAATTGAAAGATGATAAATTTGATGATTTTTTAAATTCAATAGCTACTATTCCTGCCAATCTTAAAATCTTTGAAAAGCTAATTGACTACAAAGTAGAAATCGATGGTAACTTAGCACATGTTTGGACACCGTATGAATTTTATGTAAACGATAAGCTAAGTCACATTGGTGCAAATGCTTTTACCTTGTATAACGACAACGGAAAATGGCAAATTATCCATTTGATTGATACTCGAAGAAAGAAATAAATGTATCAATGAGATTTATTTTAATTCTAATATTACTTCCTTTTTCAATCTTCTCACAAGAAAAAGATTCCTTAAAAATTAAAGTTTCGGGTTTTTTAGAAACGTATTATGCGTATGATTTTAGCAGTCCAACTACGGATAGCAAACTTCCATTTATGTACAATTATAACCGTCATAACGAGTTTAATGTGAATAATGGATTAATTCGGGCGCAATTACAATACGTAAATACTTATGCGGCAATTGCAATTCATGCAGGAACATATGTTGATGATAATTACGCTTCGGAAGATATAAAATTAGTAAGCGAAGCTTATGTGGGAATGTACTTGAATGATAACAAAAAATCATCAATTGAAGTTGGAATCATGCCAAGTTACATCGGATTTGAATCGGCAACAACGGCTACTAATTTGACTTTAACACGTTCTATATTAGCAGAGAATTCGCCTTATTTTATGACAGGAATCAAATACAATTATAAACCAAATGACAAATGGAGTTTTTCTGGATTAATAACCAATGGTTGGCAACGCATCAATAGACCTGATAAAACGGTAACGCCAGCTTTAGGAACTCAAATTGTTTACAAGCCTACTGAAAAATCCACTTTGAATTGGAGTACTTTTGTTGGAAAAGAATTTTATGGTACCGAATTAGGAATGCGTTATTTCAGTAATTTGTATTGGGATAACACCTGGAATTCAAAATGGCGTACCATTTTAGGATTTGATTTTGGCATTCAAGATAGTTCTTCTTTGAATGACGAACATTTGTTTTGGATGAGTCCTGTTTTGATTACTCAATATTCAATTAATTCCAAATGGCAAACTGCGGTTAGATTTGAATATTATCAAGATGAAGATAACGCGATTATTGCCACTTCAGATGCGTTTAAAACATCTGGAGCGTCCATAAATTTTGATTATTTACCAAATTCTAAAGTAAAATTAAGAACCGAAGCGCGATATTTCGATTCGAAAGAAGCTATTTTCTTTGATAATAAATCGAATAACTTTTTTGTTACAACGAGTTTGAGTTTTGAGTTTTAATGAATTTCCAATCGATTAGAAATGCTATTAAAGTTCCAATTATATAGCAAAGTAAATCTGACCAAAGGAAACCTTCGCCCAAAATGTAATGTCCTAAAGTAGTTTTACGAATGGCAATTAACCAATCAATTTGAACCAATTGTAAAATTTCGATACTAAAACAAAAAAGCAAGCTTAGTAAGAATGTTTTGTGTGTTTTTAAATGAATAAAAAGGAATCGCATCCCAAAATAAATCAAAACTGCATACAAAACATCTCCTATAAATAAAGGAATGTAAGTGATTTTTCGAGACAAAACCCCTAAAATCAATGTTATAAAAAGTGCTGAAAAATAATGTAATCTATTGTTTTTCAATATGTTTAACAATAATAATTTATTTCGATTGAATACAAAACACCATCTTTAAAATAAATAGAATAAAAACCTGAATCAAAGGAGATATTATAAAAATGAGGATTTTTAAAGCTATATTCTAAATATTGACCATACTTCAAAATAAAATCTTTTTCAGAAATTTGTTGGCTAAATATTGATTTTGAATCAAAATAGAATTTAGTATTATGCTTAAAAAAGGTTTCTACTAATTCTGCTTTATTGTTTTCTTGATCTACACTAATGATAAAATCAGAATAATGGTATAAAACATTAGACAAATATACACCACATTCATCTTCAACATTCTCAATTTTTGATGGTTTCCCAAATTTTTTCAGCAAATCTGTGTACGAAATCGCTGTATTGTCAAACTTAAAACCATTGATTTCAAAATAGGATGATTGTATTTTTTCTTGTAGTAATTTAAAGTTTAAATCTGTATGTAATCCTATATTTTTAGCAATTAAGATATTAAACTCTGTATCCTTGATTAATTTTTCATCATTTAATTGTTTGGCTACCTCTAAGTATCGTTCTAAAGCCGGTAATTCATTGATATCACCACTGTTCCATGTTAATTCCACTAAACGTTCTCCGATGGTTTTTCTATTCGCAACATCAGTTTTTGGTAGTTTATCAAATTGTGTCAATAAATCTTCATAAACAGGTCGTTTTCCTAAATATTTTGCTAAAACAAATTTTGCTGCATTTGGTTCAAATCCATATCCAATATTAACCCATTCTTCTTTATTTACAGGAAAATAACTAACCGAAACCGCATCACCATTAGTAAGAATTTCTTTAACAGAAGACATCTTATCAGGTTTACTTCTAGCTTTTAAACCAGCTACGGTAACAAATAAGTGATTGCCGCCATAATAAGCATCACCACCTTTAATTATTGGGTTAGAAGGATCTTGGATAATTTTATCGTTTCCATTCATTGTAGTTCGAATCAACTCTTTTTTCACAAAACCAAAGGTAAAATTATCGGATTGCACTTTGAGCCAACCATTTTTCAAATCTTCAATAATTTTTACTTCAGCGCCATATCTAAAATAGCCATAAAATTTACTTTCTGTAGAAGGTTTTTCAAATAATTTGGTATCATTAATAATCCAATATCTGTCTTGAGCAATTGAAAATACATTCGTAAATAGAAATAAATAGATAAAAATATACTTTCTCATAAATTAACAATCCGACATGTTTACTGCTACAGCTAAGCCTCCTTCTGAAGTTTCCTTGTATTTGGAATTCATGTCTTTTGCGGTTTGCCACATGGTATTGATTACTTTGTCTAAAGGGACTTTTGCATTTAAAGCATCAGTTTCTAAAGCTAATTCGGCTGCATTAATGGCTTTAATGGCACCCATTGTATTTCTTTCAATACACGGAATTTGTACCAAACCACCAATTGGGTCGCAAGTCAATCCTAAGTGATGTTCCATCGCAATTTCGGCTGCCATGGTAACTTGGGCTGGAGTTCCGCCCATTAATTCGCACAAAGCTGCTGCTGCCATAGCACTCGAAACACCAATTTCTGCCTGACAACCACCCATAGCGGCTGAAATGGTGGCTCCTTTTTTGAAGATAGAGCCAATTTCACCTGCTACCATTAAAAATTGTTTGATTTCTTTTTCGCCCGCTTCATGATTTTCGATTACCAAATAATACATCAAAACCGCTGGAATAACTCCCGCACTTCCATTAGTTGGAGCAGTAACCACACGACCTAACGAAGCATTTACTTCATTTACAGCCAGAGCAAAACAACTTACCCATTTTAAAATCTGACGGAATTTAACTTCGGTTTGTCTGATGATTTGTAACCACGAATACGGATCTTCATAAGGTAAAACACCAATCAAGTTTTTGTGCATGTCATACGCTCTTCGTCGCACATTAAGTCCACCTGGAAGAATTCCCTCCGAATGACAACCAATATACATGCATTCTAACATCGTATCCCATATGCGAAGTAATTCGTTGTGAATTTCTTCTTCGCTACGCATGGTTTTCTCGTTTTCGTATACGATTTCCGATATTTTTTTATTTTCGGCAGCACAGAATGCTAAAAGTTCATCCGCTTTTTCAACCGGAAATGGAAAAGTATGTAAAATTTCTTCCTTATGATGGTCTTCTTTTTCTTTAACTACAAATCCGCCACCAATAGAATAATAGGTTTCCGAATAAGTTTCAGTATCAGTTTTGGCTGTGAAAGTTAATCCGTTGGCATGAAAAGGTAAAAAGTTTCTGTTGAAAACAATATCAGTTTCAAAACAAAACGGAATTAAGATTTCATTTCCTAAGAAAATTTCTTTCTTGTTTTTAATGGCCGAAATAATCACATCTATACTTTCCACCGGAATATATTCAGGATCAGCACCGCTTAAACCGAGCATTACTGCTAAATCTGTAGCGTGTCCTTTTCCAGTTAGTGATAAGGAACCATATAAATCTACTTTGACACCAATTACGGTATCAATAAGATTACGTTCGCGCAATTCTTTTAAAAATTGTTCGGCAGCACGCCATGGTCCAAGGGTGTGAGAACTCGAAGGTCCAACACCAATCTTTAACATATCAAAAACGGATATACATTCCATAAATTCATTTCTTTACTACAGCAAATATAGTCTTTAAAATTGAAATTAAACAACACGTAAAAGAGTTCAATTGTTATAAATCTTTTGAATTAATAACATAAAATTGGGATTTGATTTCCTTCTTTTTTAGTTCTTTTGCAAAAAAAAAGTCATGCCAATAAATAAATATTTTTTATCTGCTTTATCTGCCTTTATTATTTGGGGATTTTTTAGTTTGGCTTTGAAACCTTTAACGAATTATGCTTCATTAGATATTTTATTCTTCCGAGTTTTCATTGCTACAGCGTTTTTATTGGGAATTAATCTATTATTCAGAAAACCAGTTGTTTTAGAAGCAAAGAAAACCTTTAAAGAACTTTCCAAGAAAAAACAAAAATCAGCAGTAATCATGACGGTTGTTGGCGGACTTTTACTTGTATTAAATTGGTTTTTATTTATATATGCCGTGAATCACGTTAGCTTGCAATCGGCTTCATTTGCTTATATTATTTGTCCAATATTAACCACTGTCTTAGCTTTTATATTATTGAAAGAAAGAATTGATGTTTGGCAATGGATTGCAGTTGGTTTGTGCGTAATTAGTTGTGTGATATTATCTTATGGGAATTTTAAAGATTTGATTTATAGCGTCATAATCGCATTAAGTTTTGGATTTTATTTGGTTTCCCAAAGAAAGAATAGTGACTTTGATAAATTCTTGATATTAACCATTCAAATGGTGATTGCTTCAGTCATATTAGTACCTTTTTATCCAAGTTTTGGTGGTGCTGTTCCAACAGAATTTCAATTTTATTTCTTACTGTTTATTATAGTAATTGTCTTCACTATTATTCCTTTATTTCTGAATTTATATGCTTTAAAAGGATTGAATTCGTCTACTGTTGGGATTTTGATGTATACTAATCCGTTGATTCATTTCTTTTTAGCAATTTTTTATTTTAAAGAATCGGTTTCTGTTGCTCAAATTGTTTCTTATTCTTTGATTTTGATATCTATCTTGGTTTTCAACATGGCTAATTTTAGAAATTTAAGTCAGAATAGAATAAAAAAAGCAGCATAAAACGACATTTTGTCAGTTTAAAAAACCTGACAAAAGCTGTTTTCTGTCAATTTTCCTTATTTTTAGTAATGGCACAATCATTGAATTAGAGTCATCGAGTTTAAAATTGAAATTTAAAATCTAACAAGTATAAAAATGAGCAAAATTATTGGAATCGACTTAGGAACAACCAACTCATGTGTGGCTGTAATGGAAGGTGGAGAACCTGTTGTAATTGCAAACGCAGAAGGTAAAAGAACAACACCATCTGTTATTGCATTTGTAGAAGGTGGAGAAATTAAAGTTGGAGATCCGGCAAAAAGACAAGCAGTAACTAACCCAACAAAAACGATTGCATCTATCAAACGTTTTATGGGGAACAAGTACACTGAAAGTGCTAAAGAAGCTTCAACAGTAGCTTACAAGGTAGTAAAAGGGGACAACGATACACCACGTGTTGATATCGATGGTCGTTTATACACACCACAAGAATTGTCTGCAATGACACTTCAAAAAATGAAAAAAACAGCTGAAGATTATTTAGGTCATTCAGTTACTGAAGCAGTTATTACTGTTCCAGCTTACTTTAACGATGCGCAACGTCAGGCTACGAAAGAAGCAGGTGAAATCGCTGGTTTAAAAGTAATGCGTATTATCAATGAGCCTACAGCAGCAGCTTTAGCTTATGGATTAGACAAACAAGGTAAAGACCAAAAAATTGCAGTTTACGATTTAGGTGGAGGTACATTTGATATTTCTGTATTAGAATTAGGAGACGGAGTTTTTGAAGTTTTATCTACAAACGGAGATACACACTTAGGTGGAGATGATTTTGACCAAGTAATTATCGATTGGTTAGCTAACGAATTCAACGCAAATGAAGGTGTTGATTTACGTAAAGACCCAATGGCATTACAACGTTTAAAAGAAGCAGCTGAGAAAGCTAAAATTGAATTATCAGCTTCTGCTCAAACAGAAATCAACTTACCATACGTAACAGCTACGGCTTCTGGACCAAAACACTTAGTTCAAACATTAACAAGAGCAAAATTCGAGCAATTAGCTGAAACTTTAGTAAAACGTTCTATGGAACCAGTTGCTAAAGCGTTAAAAGATGCTGGTTTATCAGTTTCTGATATTGACGAAGTTATCTTAGTAGGAGGTTCAACTCGTATTCCTGTTATCCAAGAACAAGTAGAGAAATTCTTCGGAAAAAAACCATCAAAAGGAGTAAATCCTGATGAAGTAGTAGCAATTGGAGCTGCAATTCAAGGTGGAGTTTTAACTGGTGAAGTAAAAGACGTATTATTATTAGACGTTACTCCACTTTCATTAGGTATTGAAACTATGGGAAGTGTAATGACTAAATTAATTGAGTCTAATACTACTATTCCAACAAGAAAATCTCAAGTTTTCTCAACAGCAGCAGATAATCAACCATCGGTAGAAATCCATGTTATTCAAGGAGAAAGACCAATGGCAAATGATAATAAAACAATTGGTCGTTTCCATTTAGATGGTATTCCACCAGCACCAAGAGGTGTTCCTCAAATTGAAGTAACATTTGATATTGATGCTAATGGTATCATCAAAGTTTCTGCTACTGATAAAGGAACAGGTAAATCGCATGATATTCGTATCGAAGCTTCTTCAGGTTTAACAGCAGAAGAAATCGAAAAAATGAAAAAAGATGCTGAATTGAATGCTGAAGCTGATAAATTGGCTAAAGAAAGAGCAGACAAGTTAAACGAAGCTGATTCGATGATTTTCCAAACAGAAAGTCAATTGAAAGAAATTGGTGATAAATTAACTGCTGAACACAAAACAGCTATCGAATACGCTTTAACTGAATTGAAAATGGGTCATGAATCTCAAGATTTAGACGCTATTCAAAAAGGTTTAGATAACGTAAATGCAGCTTGGAAAACAGCTACAGAAGAAATGTACAAATCACAAGAGCAAGGAGGAGCTTCTCAAGCTGAGCCACAAGCAAGCGCTTCAGGAGACCAAACTCAAGATGTAGATTTCGAAGAAGTAAAATAATTTACAAATCGTAAATACATTTAAAACCGAATCAGAAATGATTCGGTTTTTTTGTTTCATAAAATTCAATCGTATCTATTTTTTTGTATATTAGGAACTTAATTTAACAACCTACTATTATGAAAAAACTATTTTTACTTCTTGTTTTATTGGTATCAACTGTTGGTTTTGCTCAAAAAGGCAAAGGAAAACCAGCTACAAAAAATGTTATTTTAACTAAAGTTGATAACATATCTGCTGAAATCATTTCTGAAAAGTCAGGAAAGCGAGTAGTTCTTTTTGTGAAAAATGGAGATAAAATAGATACATTAGAAGTTAAAAAAATAGATAAAACCGATTTTAAACCTACGGGTTTTGTTGTTAAGAGCTTTACAACTCAAGGTAAAAAGTTTTATCATGTAAATTGGAAAGAACAAGTTAAAACGGATACAAAACTTAAAAAGGAAACGTCTGATATTACAGAAGACCAACTTTGGGATACTGAAAACAAAACACTTTTATTGGGCAATCTTCATAAAAAATCACATATTAAAGAAACTATTTTTCTTGATGCAAATAAGACAGCTTCACACGATGTTGAAAAAAATAGAAGTGAAGGTTTCGAATTTACTTTAAACGCTGATGGAAGTTTTGTTTTGAAAACTAAAACTCAAAATAGTATTTATGTTTACAATACGGCATCTAGTAAATATGAAATTAAAGGTGCTCCAAAAACTTCTGGAGGGAAAAAGAAAAAGTAATTATTTTAGAATATAAAAAAAGGGATGACAATTAAGTCATCCCTTTTTGTTTCAATACAATTGATTATTTAGGTTTCATTGCGTTTTCAATTCTTGCAACTAAATCGTTTAGGTGGAATTTCGTTAAACGATCTGTTGAAACCGCTGCCGCAGCTCTTAACTGATTTTTCAATTCATTTAATTGACCACGAGCAATAGAAGGAATATCAGTGTCGGCTAAAACTATTCTGCGTCCACCGAAAGTAGCTACGTTTGTTTTTTCGCTTGACATTGTTTCTATTAATTTAGAAACAAATAACTTTTGCAAGTTTCTTCTGTAAATATCAATAGGTGCGTTAGTTTTTATTTCTGAGAAAATACCTCTTCTTAAATCGCTCATTAATTCGTCTACTGAGTAATTTGCTTTATTTTGAGATGAAGTTTCTAATAAACGAACCAATCTATCTCCAGCTAATAAACTTGATAAAGTTCCGTCTTGGATTGATTTGATGGCTTCAACTCCGTTTTCAGGTCTAATTTTAGATAAAACATTTTGATCTAATAACCACATTGGAGTTTTAAATAATTGATTGTTCAAGAAAGCAACTGCTTCATTTTGAATAGCTGAAGGAACCACTTCGTATTTGTTTCCTTCCATGTCATATGTTTTTGGAGTTTCATAAATACCACCAACATTTTTCGTAACATGTCCCATATAACGTCTATATTGTCCTGTTAAAGAATTATATAATCCGTTTAATTCATCATAATCTTCACCGTTTTCTTTACTCCATTCGATTAAATTAGGTAAAATTCTTTTTAAGTTTTTAATCCCATAATCTGAAGCTTTCATAGCATTATCACCCAAATCTTCTGTTTGGTATCTTGGGTCATACGGATTTGTTTCGGTACCAAACCATAAACGACGATTTTTGTATGCTTCTTTTGTCATTTCGTTCAATAATGCTTTTTCAGCATCTTCATCTTTAGCATCTTTGAAATATGAATATCCCCATTTGATAGCCCATTTATCATAATCGCCAATTCGTGGGAATAAGTCAGTAACACCATCTTCTGGTTGCGCCACATAATTAAAACGAGCATAATCCATAATTGATGACGTATGTCCGTTTTTCTTTTGAAACTCTGGATTTCTTAACATTTCAACCGGAGTAGCAAAACTTGCTCCCATGTTGTGACGAAGACCAAGTGTATGACCAACTTCATGAGCTGCCACAAAACGAATCAATTCGCCCATTAACTTATCATCAAACTTTTTGTTTCTAGCTTGTGGATCAACCGCAGCAGTTTGAATCAAATACCAATCGCGTAATAAACTCATGATATTGTGGTACCATCCAATATGACTTTCCATAATTTCACCTGTTCTTGGATCATGAACGTTTGGTCCGTAAGCATTTTGAATTTCAGCAGCAAAATAGCGCAATACTGAAAAACGAGCATCTTCTAAACTCATTGTTGGGTCATTTTCAGGCCAATATTCGCCACGAATAGCATTTTTCCAACCAGCAAATTCAAAAGCTTCTTGCCAATCATCAATTCCTTGTTTAATGAAAGGTTTCCATTTGTCTGGAGTTGCTGGGTCTAAGTAATAAACAATTGGTTTTTTTGGTTCAATAAGCTCACCACGTTTTTGTTTTTCAGCATCTTCAGCATTTTTTGGTTCTAAACGCCATCTAACTGCAAAAATATCAGTATCTGCTTTTTGAGAATCTTCTTCAAATACATCGTATCCGTTTGCAAAATAACCAACTCTTTTGTCAAAAGAACGTTTACGCATAGGGTTATCTGGAAGTAAAATAAAAGATGTATTCAATTCCATAGTAACTACTCCAGCATCTAATCCTGCAGGTAAATCTACTCCAATTTTTGGTGTTGGAGTTCTTGATATTTGAGGAGCAACAGTAGTAAATGTTTTTGTTGTTCTAATTTCGGTATTAATTGGAAAACTCTTTATAAATTGAATGAAAGATTTGTCTTTCTGAAAAGCTTGAATACTTAACATTTGTTTATTAATTGAGTTTAACGAAAATGTTTGTAAATCAGAATCAAAAGCTGGAGTCATATCAATAACACTTGCAATGTTTTCTTTACCTGATTTGTCTTTTTTGTAAGCTAAAATGTCATAGATTCCAATAATTGGGTCTGCGCTTGAATTTTTAACCGATTTAGTAATTGGTTTATCTTCATCTGGAGTCATAATTACATACGTAATCGAACGAAGAAGAATGGTATTGTTTTGACCTTTTTCAAAACGAACTACTTGACGATTGATTTCTTCACCACCAAATATTCCACCTCCAGCTGGAGTTTTAGAATATCTAGTAATGGTCATAATTTCTTTTCCGATTAATGAATCTGAAATTTCAAAAAGATATTTTTCACCTACTTTGTGAACATCTATAAGTCCATCTTGAGTTACAGCTGTTGAATCAATTACTTTTTTATAGGGTTTAGGTTCTTTTTTAGCATCTGGCTTTTTAGCATCGGATGCAACGGCTTCTGTTGTTGGTTTTTTTTTGTCTTTTTTCTTTTTCTGAGCCATTAGTTCCGTTGAAAAAGAAAATGTAATAAGACAACTAAGAAGGGTTAGTTTTTTGATCATCTTTATTTTGATTAATAATTTTTCAAATTTATCTGAATCTTGTCATTTCTCTTTTCGTATTAAGTTTTTATTAAGAATTTTAACATTTGTTTTCACATTTTTATCTTAAAACCGTAAAATAATAATTTTTATATGCATGCATAATATTTTATTTTTCTTATATTTGAATCTAAATTTAAGATTATGGAAAAACAATCGTTGACTTCGCTTTTACAAATTACGCATCCTGTAATTATGGCTCCTATGTTTTTGGTATCGAATACTAAAATGGTTATTGAAGGAATGAAAAGTGGTGTTGCAGGTTGTATTCCAGCATTGAATTACAGAACTTTAGAGGAGTTAAAATCGGCAATTCATGAATTAAAAGCCGCGAAAGTTCACGGAGGAAGTTTTGGATTTAATTTGATTGTCAACAAATCTAATGTAAAATACAAAGAACAATTACGTATTTTATGTGAGGAAAAAGTTGATTTTATTCTAACTTCGTTAGGTTCGCCAGAAGAAACCATCAATGAAGCACATAAAGTTGGAATCAAAGTCTTTTGTGACGTTACCGATTTGTCTTTCGCTAAAAA
Organism: Flavobacterium helocola; assembly: GCF_038289885.1. Lineage (NCBI taxonomy): Bacteria > Pseudomonadati > Bacteroidota > Flavobacteriia > Flavobacteriales > Flavobacteriaceae > Flavobacterium > Flavobacterium helocola. The sequence continues at coordinate 51,468 of NZ_JBBYHT010000004.1, forward strand.
AGTTGAAAGTTTAGGTGCTGATGCATTAGTAGCGGTAAACAACCAAGCTGGCGGACACAGAGGAAATATTAGTCCAGAAGAGCTTATAAAATCATTAAATGAAAATACTACTTTACCTGTAATTTCTGCTGGTGGAGTAGGAAGTAAGGCTGATTTAGATAAAATGCTTAGCTATGGAGCCGTTGGTGTTTCCGTAGGAAGTCCGTTTATAGCTTCAGTAGAATCCGGAGTTTCTAACGAATACAAACAAGCCTGTGTCGATTATGGTGCGAAAGACATTGTGATGACCGAACGAATTTCTGGAACACCGTGTACAGTAATCAATACACCATATGTTCAAAAAGTAGGAACCAAACAAACTTGGCTTGAAACTCTTCTAAATAAAAGTAAAACTTTAAAAAAATGGGTCAAAATGATTCGTTTTTATATTGGAATGAAAGCTACTGAAAAAGCAGCAACGCAAGTAACCTACAAAACGGTTTGGGTAGCTGGACCAAGTATTGAGGATACAAAAGCTATTTTACCTGTTTCCGAAATTGTAGCGAAATTGGTTAAGTAGTTAATTTATTAATTACATTTACAAAAATATTTCAATTGAAAAGAGTTGTTCATTATATTATAACCACATTAACCGTTTTTATATTCGGTTACTTGTTGTTGCATAGTAATGATACTTTGGCTGTTTCTCAACCAATAAAAAAGGAATCTACAAAAGAAATTTCCTTACATTTTAATCAAGGAAAAATCGATTTTAATCAGGAAGGAACTCAGAAAGAGTCGATTTCATTAAAAACCAACCAAAATTATTCAGGTTCAAGTGAAATTGTTAGAAAACAATTTCCTTCGTTTTTATTACCAACTTCTTTTGTTCAATTAGAAATATTTAATAAAAATAGTTTTGAAGTTTTCTTTGTTAAAAAGAACCTTTTGAATCTGTTTTTAAACACTTCAAGGATTATTTTTCCGTTTCATTATTTTTGGTAAAATTTATTTTAAGTTTCGTTAATCCCTTGTAAATAATATACTTGGGAAATCATATTATACACTTAATTTAAAATAAATTCAAAATGGATATTACCAACACTATAATCGGAATCGTATTTTTTTCGTTAATTATTATTCCTATTTTCATCATTAATAACAATGTTAGAAAAAGAAAAAATCAATTATTAAACACCTTAAATGAATTATCATCTGACAAAAACACGAAGTTTTCAGATACTGATTTTTGGGCAAACAATTCGGGAATTGGATTAAAAGGCAATATGTTGGCTTTCTTTAGAAAAGGAGAAGATGCTCAAGTTAATGAAGTTGTTGATTTAAAAGAGGTAAAAAAATGTTCTTTGGTTCAATTTGATAAACACGGAAACGTTCCAAAAAACAACCATGAAATTAATAAATTAGCTTTGCATTTAACGTTGAGCAATCACAAAGAGATACATTTAGTTTTCTTCCATGCTGATGCTAAAAATTTCATCATTGGAGAAGAATTTAGGATTGCAAAAAAATGGTTAGATATTATTACAAGTAAAATCTAAAAGTAAAAAAGCCTCAGAAATGAGGCTTTTTTGTGTTTTATCGAAACCAATTCATTATTTTTTCTATTTGAATTTCTAAGGAAGATTTGGTTTTATATCCACCTATAATGACATCTCTTCCTACTTCTGTTGAGTCAATTAATTTCACAAATAATATTTTTTTATCAGAAATCAATATTTCTTCTGTAATTTTTCCTTCATAAGTTATTTCTAATATATCATTATTTTTAACTTCAATTTCAAAATTACCTTGAATATCTGTTATTGTTTTTTTGTTTGTTCCTTTAATTCTTACTTTCGCTCCAGCAATTTCACCTAACTCGTCATAAACATTTACTTTTATTTTTCTATATTTAGGTTGGGCATTTTTGACTTTAATATCTGTATTTTTCTCTGTTTGAACAGTATCTTGTTTTACTTGAGAATAAACGTTATGATTTCCAAAACCAAATAAACCTACTAATGAAAAAGTAAAAATTGTCCAATAATTTGAATTATGCTTATTGATAACTAAATCTTGACTTAATTGATTCTTATAAAACCTTCCACAAGCATTTTTGTCTCTATTCAAATGCTCAATAATTTCCTTATCTGAAGCTTTTGTAAAATCAAAGACAGTTTTGGTACAAACACTGCAAAAGCGACCTTTGTCTTCAGGAGTCATTGCTTCCCAATTTTCATGGCAAGGTTTAGGAATTGATATGTTTATTTTTTTATTCAACAGTTATCTCAAAAACTTTATCCCAATTTTTACCCGTTACAAAATACGTTTTTGTTGCAGGATTGTAAGCAATTCCGTTTAAAACATCTATTTCTGCATGTTTTGTAACTTTTGTTTTTAATTCGCTTAGATTAATAATAGCTTCGATAGAACCATTCTTAGGATTTATAATAGCAATAGCATCTTTTTGATACACATTTGCCCATATTTTACCATTAACCCATTCTAATTCATTAACAGCTTCAATCTTAGCGCCATTGGTGTAAACGTTAATGTAATCTTCAACTTTTAAAGTTTCTGGATTTAAAATGTAGATTTTTTCAGAACCATCACTCATGTAAAGTTTTTCACCATCATTAGTAATTCCCCATCCCTCCATTTCGTAAGGAAATGTTTTTTCTAATTTAAAAGTTTTTGCATCATACACAAAACCTGTTTTTTCTTGCCATGTTAATTGATATATTTTGTCTTTTAAAACGGTAATGCCTTCTCCAAAATATTTATCTTCTAACTTAATTTGTTCGGTTACTTTCCCGGTTTTATAATCAGTTTTTCTCAAAGTTGATTCTTTGTATTGTCCCGTTCCTTCTAATAAAACACCATTATAGAATTCAAAACCTTGTGTGTACGCATTGATATCGTGCGGATAAGTATTAATAATTTTATAGTTCAAAACTTTTGGTTCAGCACTAGCATAGATGGAGAATCCAGAAGTAATATCAATATTTTGCCCTTCAAAATAAACTAAGGCTTTAATAGTTTGGTTTCCCAATTTCTGATTGCTCAATGCAAAAGGCAATTTTTCATTTCCTTTTACTGAACCAATTTTAACTTCGTTAATGTAATACACAACAGAGTCTATGGTTTTGTTTTCTTTGTTTTGAAGAACCAAATCAATGCTTTCTTCTAACTTAAGAATAGGTTTTATCGTAGGATTTTCAATCGAAAATAAATTTTTTAATGCATTTTCATCATCTTTACACGAAGTAGAAATTACACCTAAAACAATGAAAGCGAATAGCTTAACTTTTAACATGGTTGAAATATTTAATAAGGTAAATATACAATGATTTTTTATACTCACAATTGCCTTGCAAAAATATAAAAAGGTTGTATATTTGCACCGGCAAGTCCTACACGACCAGCTCCTGCAGACTCCTCCAGGGTGGGAACACAGCAAAGGTATGTGGTTGTAGCGGTGCGATGTAGGTCGCTTGCCATTTTTTATTTGCGAGGAACGAAGCAATCTTTTTTTACATTATTTATCTCCCTTTTGCGGAGATTTTTTATTTTTACACCAATTCTAATTCCTATGCAAATCACTTGGCAAATAGTTCGCTTACAGCTAAAAGAAACGTTTTCAATTAGTTATGGAAGTTACTCGTTTAGAGAAGCCTTAATTGTTTCGCTTTCCAAGAACGGAAAAACAGGTTATGGCGAATGCACAGCCATTGATTACTACGGAATTAATTTATCCGATTTCACTCAGAAATTAGCCGAAATTCAAGCTCTAATCGAAAAACAATCCATAAATCATCCTTCCGAATTTTATGCTTTTTTAGAAAGTTTACAATTGCATTACTTTTTGCGTTCGGCTTTAGATTGTGCGTATTGGGATTTATTCGGGAAGTTAGAAAACAAGAGTTTCTTAGAATTGAATTCGATAGAAATAAAGCAATTACCCGAGTCTTCCATCACAATCAGTGTAGCACCCATCGAAGAACAGTTACAAAAAATCGCAAAATCCGATTGGAATAAATTCAAAGTAAAATGGAATCATTACGATGAAAAAGCTTTGGATTTATTACTGAATTGTAAAAAAGAAATCGCTTTAGATGCGAATGGAAGTTTCTCTATTTCCGAATGTCAGCAATTGGAAGAAAATCCTGCATCAGCTCAATTTACTTATATTGAGCAACCTATGAAAATCGGAATTTCAAATTACAGTCATTTGAATGCTAATAAATTTGCGAATTGGATGGCCGATGAAGATTGCCAGGAACAAACAAAACTTTCCGATTTAAAATCACACTATAAAACCATTAATATCAAATTAGTCAAAACAGGCGGATTAACTCCAGCTTTGGAACTAATCAAAGAAGCACGTGCAAACGATTTCAAAATCATGATAGGTTGCATGACCGAATCTACTGTAGGAATTTCAGCTGGTTCTGTTTTAGTTCCGTTAGTGGATTATGTAGATTTAGATGGCGCGAATTTAATTGCTAACGACATCGCTTTTGGAAGCACCATCGAAAAAGGAAAAGTGTTGCTTTCGGAGAAAGTTGGGTTAGGAATTTCCTTGAAATAATATAAAGCCGTATTTTCGCACTATAATTCACATTAAAAATGAGTAAAGTAGTATTAATTACAGGTGGTTCATCAGGAATTGGAAAATCAATTGGCGAGTTTTTACATCAAAAAGGGTTTGTCGTATATGGTACAAGTCGAAACCCTGAAAAAATCACGAATTCGATATTTCCATTAGTAGCTTTGGATGTTCGCGATAAGCAAAGCATTGTGAATTGTGTAGCTGAAGTTATCAAGAAATCAGGGCGATTGGATATTGTAATTAATAATGCTGGAGTTGGAATTACAGGTCCAATTGAAGAAATCCCAACCGAAGAAATCCGAAATAATTTCGAGACGAATTTATTTGGTCCAATCGAAGTGATGAAAGCTGTTTTACCTCAAATGCGAGAACAAAAATCGGGTTTAATCATCAATATTACCTCAATTGCAGGTTATATGGGATTGCCTTATCGTGGGATTTATTCCGCTTCAAAAGGTGCCTTAGAATTAATTACTGAAGCTTTACGAATGGAAGTGAAATCCTTTGGAATCCAAATCACGAATGTTGCTCCAGGAGATTTTGCGACAAACATTGCAGCAGGTCGATATCATGCACCAGTTGTGATAGGTTCGGCTTATGAAGTTCCTTACGGAAACACCTTAAAAGAAATGGATTCGCACGTGGATAGCGGAAGTAATCCAAACGAAATGGCAGAAGCAATTTTTGCTATTATTCAAACTAAAAATCCTAAAGTACATTATAAAGTTGGGGCTTTCATGCAAAAGTTTTCTATTGTTTTAAAACGTATTTTGCCTGATACGATGTATGAGAAAATGTTGATGAATCATTATAAACTTTAACAATATCAAATTCAATATCAATTATTTAACAAAAGTATTTTATTTTTTAAATTGATTTTTGAAATTGTCATTGTCATTGCATTTTGAATTCTTACTTTTGCATTTCAAAACAACACACAATATTTTAAAATTTAAAAAAGATGAAATTTTTTATTGACACAGCTAATTTAGAGCAAATTAAAGAAGCACAAGAATTAGGAATTTTAGATGGTGTTACTACAAACCCATCGTTAATGGCTAAAGAAGGCATTACAGGAAAAAACAATATCCTAAAACATTACGTAGACATTTGTAACATTGTTGATGGTGATGTAAGTGCAGAAGTAAATGCAATGGATTTAGAAGGTATGATTAGAGAAGGTGAGGAGTTAGCTGACTTACATGAACAAATCGTAGTGAAATTACCTATGACTAAAGAAGGTGTAAAAGCTTGTAAATATTTCTCTGATAAAGGAATTAAAACTAATGTTACTTTGATTTTCTCTGCTGGACAAGCTTTATTAGCTGCAAAAGCAGGAGCAACGTATTGTTCACCTTTCTTAGGAAGATTAGATGATGTTTCTACAGATGGTTTAAATTTAATCGATGAAATTCGTCAAATTTATGATAACTACGGATTTGAAACTCAAATTTTAGCAGCTTCTGTACGTCACACAATGCACGTAATTAACTGTGCTAAAATTGGTGCTGATGTTATGACTGGACCTTTATCTTCAATTACAGGATTATTAAAACATCCATTAACTGATATCGGAATTGCTCAGTTCATTGCAGATTACGAAAAAGGAAATAAATAATTTCCATACTTATAAAAAATAAAAAGCGTTCTGAATTTCAGAACGCTTTTTTTTGGTTAAATAATGTTATAACAAAAAATTACTTAACTTTTATTTCAAATTCTGTTCAAAATTTACATCAAACAAATTGGCAAAACCATTTTTAATGGTTCCATCCGCATTTAAGACGATGATTCTGTGGATTTTTGTAATAACCCATTGTTTTCTTATCGTTTCAAAGTCAACAGCGTGTAATTCTTTTACACCTTCAAAATTGTATTTTTTTAAAGCGTTTTTCCAGTTAGCAATATTGTCATTCACATTAATGGCTATAAATTCATAATCTGGATATTTTGCTTGTAATTCCGTTACTTTTCTGTGAGAAGCTGAGAAATGCGATTCGGCATGACTAGTCCAAAAGAATAAAACAGTCGGCTTGTTAATGACAGTATTAATGTCTAAAGGTTTATATACAGTATCAACTAATTCAATTTTAGGTAAACGATTACCCACTTTTAAATTCTGAACCGAATTATAAATTTCGGAAATTTCTTCTTTATTTTTAGTATCGGTCGTTAATTGTAAGTAGCGTTCAATGAATTTTTGGTTGTTGTACATGTTTTGATCTTCTAACAGGTACATCATCGCTACATTATTCAATACTACATTTTTTACTTTTTGATTTTTAATTAAAGTATCGGTAATATTTAATTTTGTGATGTTATTTTCTAGCGAATTTTCATTCAAATCTTCCACGTTACTTTGTAAAGCAACATTGTTTAACATCACACTCACATATTTAATGTATGGAGAATAATTTGTTAAAACCGCATTGTTGAAATCAACTTCTTTTCGGTGATTGTAATAGTCTTTTGGTAAACTAGTTCTAATATTTTCACCTGTTCTAAATTGGTGTGCGTATGGATAAATCTCTTTTTTGGTAATGTGATGAAAATCTAAACTTGCTTTTGCTACTAAATCAAAATTTTCGTCCCAACCAATTTCAGCTTTTCGTTTTAAGTAAAATGACTTACGAATGGCAAAACTCGAATCGATGTTCTTGATAAAACTTTTTACATCTTTATCAAAATTGTCATACATGATAGAACGATCGGCTTCGTTTTTCAAAAATAATTCCATTAAGAAATTGTTTTTTTCATCGCCACGTCCACAGAAAACAACTGAGTTATCAAAATCAAAGGTATTTACTCGAACCATTAAACTATCGTTCTTGTCAAAATAGACATATTGATATTCAGGGTTGTGTTTAAAAGTATATAAACCAGGAGCTAACGAATCAAATTTATGCATAAAGCGATTGTTTTTATCTAGATAAATAGTGTCAATCACTTCGCCATCTTTTAAAAACAAAACATATTTCTCTTGAGGATTTAAGACTTCTCCTCCAAAATAAGCCACATAATTATCTTCCTTAAACACTCTTTTACAAGAAGTTAAAGTAGAGAAAAGGACGATAGACAGAGGCAAAAAATATTTTATGTAATTCTTAATCATTCAATTGATTATTGATTTCTGAACAAATGTATCAGTAAAATTCAAATTTTGTTGTTAATGTACAGTTAAAATAAACCTATATTAATTCTAAATTAAAGTGTTCAAAAATCTACTATTTTTAGTACTTTTGCAACAGTTTTATAAAAAAATACAAAAATGTTAACAGTTTCAAATTTATCGGTTCAATTTGGGAAACGAATTTTATTCGATGAAGTAAATACAACTTTCACACAAGGTAACTGCTACGGGATCATTGGAGCTAATGGTGCTGGGAAATCTACTTTCATGAAAATCATAGCAGGTGAGATGGAACCAACGTCTGGTAGAGTAATTCTTGAACCAGGAAAACGTATGTCGGTTTTAAACCAAAATCACAACTTATTTGACGAATATACAGTTTTAGAAACTGTTTTAATGGGAAATAAAGTATTGCATGCTATTAAAACAGAAATGGATGCTTTGTATGCCGATTATACTGATGAGAATGCCAATAGAATTGGAGAATTACAATTGAAGTTTGACGAAATGAACGGCTGGAATGCAGAAAGTGATGCCGGAAATATGTTATCTAACTTAGAAATTGGAACAGAACATCATTATACTTTAATGGCTGATTTGGATGGAAAACTAAAAGTTCGTGTGTTGTTAGCACAAGCTTTATTTGGAAATCCAGACGTGTTGATTATGGATGAGCCTACCAATGACTTGGATTTTGAAACCATTGGTTGGTTAGAGAATTTCTTAGCGAATTATGAAAATACGGTTTTAGTGGTTTCGCATGACCGTCACTTTTTAGATGCGGTTTGTACACACGTTTCAGATATCGATTTTGGAAAAATTACACATTATTCTGGAAATTATACGTTTTGGTACGAATCTTCGCAATTAGCGGCACGTCAAAAAGCACAACAAAATAAGAAAGCGGAAGAGAAAAAAGCTGAATTAGAAGAATTTATCCGTCGTTTTAGTGCGAATGTGGCAAAATCAAAACAAGCAACTTCTCGTAAAAAAATGATTGAAAAATTAAATTTAGACGAGATTAAACCTTCAAGTAGAAGATATCCAGCCATTATTTTTGATGTAGAAAGAGAAGCAGGAGATCAAATTTTAAATGTACAAGATTTATCAGCTTCAGTTGATGGAGAAACTTTGTTTAAAAATGTAGATTTAAACATGGCTAAAGGTGATAAAATTGTAGTTTTCTCTAAAGATTCGAGAGCAACGACTGCTTTTTATGAAATCTTAAACAACAAAATGACTCCAGATTCAGGAACATTTGATTGGGGAATCACTACGACACAGTCGTATTTACCAGTAGATAATCATGAATATTTTGATGGAGTTGATTTAAACTTGGTAGATTGGTTACGTCAATGGGTAAAAACCGAAGAAGAGCGCGATGAAGTTTATGTTCGTGGATTCTTAGGAAAAATGATTTTCTCTGGTGAAGAAGCCTTAAAAAAATGTAACGTTTTATCAGGAGGAGAAAAAGTGCGTTGTATGTTATCTCGTATGATGATGATTAGAGCAAACGTTTTAATGTTAGACGAACCAACAAATCACTTGGACTTAGAATCGATTACAGCTTTTAATAATTCATTAAATAATTTCAAAGGTTCAGTATTGTTTACTACACATGACCACGAATTTGCGCAAACAGTAGGAAACAGAATCTTAGAATTAACACCAAATGGCGCCATCGATAGATACATGACATTTGATGAATATTTAGAAGATGACAAAATCAAAGAATTAAGACAAAAAATGTATTCTTAATATCATTCCCGTTGCTAGTTTTAGTAACGGGATTTTTTTTATAATACGATTGCTATTAGAAATTTAAATTCTAAATTTGTACAAACAACACATCATGAGTCAAAAAGTTTTGCTCACTTCAAAAGAAGTACACATTATCTTGCATCGATTAGCTTGTCAACTAATTGAAAATCATTTAGATTTCTCAAATACAATCTTAATCGGTTTACAACCTCGAGGTAAATTTTTAGCCGAAAGAATCAAACAAATTTTAGAATCAGAATACCAAGTCTCAGACATTCAGTTGGGATTTTTGGACATTACATTCTTTCGTGATGATTTCAGAAGAGGCGAAAAACCCTTAGAAGCTAACAAAACTCAAATCGATTTCTTAGTAGAAGATAAAAAAGTAGTTTTTATTGATGATGTTTTATATACCGGAAGAAGTATCAATGCCGCTTTAACAGCTATTCAATCATTTGGAAGACCATCAGAAGTAGAATTATTGACTTTAATTGACAGAAGATTTAGCCGTCATTTACCTATTCAACCTGATTATAGAGGAAGACAAGTAGATGCCATAAACAATGAAAAAGTATTAGTAAAATGGTTTGAAAACGACGGAGAAGACGCTGTTTATTTAATTACAAAATAAGCTTTTAATCCATCATCAAACAACTAACACCCAGCAACAATAAACACAACTACATATAAATGAAAGAATTATCAGTAAATCATTTAATCGGAATAAAACACATTACCAAACAAGATATCGATTTAATCTTCGAAACGGCTGACCATTTCAAAGAAGTAATTAATCGTCCCATTAAAAAAGTACCCTCATTAAGAGATGTTACGATTGCTAACATTTTCTTCGAAAACAGCACCAGAACTAAATTATCTTTCGAGTTAGCTCAAAAACGACTTTCGGCTGATGTGATTAGTTTTTCTGCAGCTCAATCTTCGGTTAAAAAAGGAGAAACTTTGATTGACACGGTAAATAATATCTTATCGATGAAAGTAGATATGGTGGTAATGCGTCACAGCAGTCCTGGAGCCGCTCACTTTTTATCTCAAAACGTTAGTGCAAGTATCGTAAATGCTGGAGATGGCGCTCACGAACACCCAACACAAGCCTTATTAGATAGTTTTACAATTAGAGAAAAATTAGGTGATGTTGGAGGAAAGAAAATCGTAATTGTAGGCGATATTTTACATTCAAGAGTAGCTTTATCTAATATTTTTGCATTACAAATGCAAGGTGCAGAAGTAAAAGTGTGCGGACCAAAAACGTTAATTCCTAAATACATTGAATCATTAGGAGTAACAGTGGAACCAAATTTACGTAAAGCATTAGAATGGGCAGATGTAGCGAATATGTTACGCGTTCAGAACGAACGTTTAGATGTCAGTTATTTCCCAACTACTAGAGAATATACCCAACAATATGGTGTTACTAAAGAATTATTAGATTCACTAAATAAAGAAATCGTAATCATGCACCCAGGACCTATCAATAGAGGAGTAGAAATTACTTCCGATGTAGCCGATTCACAACAATCCGTGATTTTAAATCAGGTGGAAAATGGAGTAGCGGTTCGTATGGCAGTCATTTATTTATTGGCAAGTAAGATTAAGAATTAATTTGTTATATTAGCAATATATCACTAATACCACCAAAATGAAAGTAGATCAAAAAGGACATACCACCACCATCAAAGACACACAAAACAATGTGGAAGCCTTTGTGGGTAAAATCACCAATGAATATCATGTGTTTCAAGGTCAAAATTTAATTTTGGATGTGTCTAACAATAAAACACTTGCTAATGCTGATTTAGTTCATTTTAAAGAATTAGCTAAAACGCATAAAAAAGCAAAAAAATCAATGATTATTGTTTCTGACGAAGTTGATTTTGATAAAGTGCCTAATTATTTAAACGTAGTTCCTTCCGTTTTAGAAGCCCACGATATGATTGAAATGGACGAAATTGAACGCGATTTAGGATTTTAATGCTGGGTGATGGAAGTTAGAAGAAAAACTTGAAACCTGAAACTTGAAACTTTTTAACCTTGAAACTAAACATACTAGGCTGTTACGCAGCTACTCCAAGAACTATAACCAATCCAACATCACAAGTTTTAGACATAAAGAACCATTTATTTCTAATTGATTGTGGTGAAGGAACGCAAGTACAATTACGCAAACACAAAATCAAGTTTTCACGTATTAATCATATTTTTATTTCGCATTTACATGGTGATCATTTTTATGGATTAATCGGTTTAATTTCAACTTTTATGTTGTTAAATCGTGAAAACGATTTACACGTTTATGGTCCAAAAGGAATCAAAGAAATTATTTTGTTGCAATTACGTGCTTCAGGTTCATTTACGGGTTACAATTTGTATTTCCACGAATTAGAATCCAAAGAAAGTGAAGTGGTTTTTGAAGATGATACCGTAGTTGTGAAAACAATTCCATTAAATCATAGAATTTATACCAACGGATTCTTGTTTCAAGAAAAGCTAGGAAAACGCCATTTGAATATCGAAGCAGTTGACAAATACAAAATTGAAAAATGTTATTTCGATAAAATTAAATCAGGAGGAAATGTAACGTTAGATTCAGGTGAAGTGATTGAAAATGAATTACTTTCGTTTCCGCCAGATGCAACTAAAAGTTATGCTTTTTGTAGTGATACAGTGTATGATGAATCCATTATTCCAATTATTAAAGAGGTTGATGTGTTGTATCATGAATCCACTTTCTTAGATTCGGAAGCACATTATACAGAAAAAACTAAACACACCACCGCAAAAGAAGCCGCTCAAATTGCGAAATTAGCGAATGCGAAAAACTTAATTTTAGGGCATTATTCCACAAGATATGGTTCCATCGAACCTTTTAAAACAGAAGCACAAACTATTTTTGAAAACGTACTTTTAGCCGACGACGGCAAAGAATTTGAGTTTTAAATTTCTAATAAACTATTTGTTAAGAAATTTTGTTTTGAGACATTTACTTAATGGAAAGTTGAAAACATAAATAATTAAATGGGAGACGCTACAAAATTAACTGAAGTAAGAAAAAATATAAAAAATAAATATCCTGAAAGTTCATTTAAGAACAGTTTAGGACCATATTCCTACAAAGAATATGAAGAAATCACTAGTTCAAAATACATTTCTCTCAAACAAACAGTAGGATTGAAAATATATAAAAACAGTAATAAATATATAATTTTCTTAACTATCTCAACTTTTTTTCTTTTTACTTTTCCATTTATGAATAAGTTAGAAAGTTACAATATCTTTATAATAGTATTGTATACTTTATGTTTTGGAACAATTATCTATTCTCTTTATTCAATCTTTTTTAAAAAAAAGAAACTGTTTTTAGAAACTAATGATAAGTCATTTATCTTAAATCAAAAACGAGAAATATATTGGAATGAAATTGTTGTTACAGGAATACTAACAGTTAGAGGAATTCCTAGTTTTGATTATGTTATTTTAGGTTTGTCATCAAACGAAATTCTTAAAATTGATACTAATGGAACTAATATATATCCAAAGGATTTTATTAAAATTATTCTTTTGAATAAAAATCAACTAAATTAAAGCATTTCTATGATACAAACTGTAATTTTCGATATGGATGGCGTAATTGTAGATACCGAACCGGTACACCATTATGCGTATCACCAACATTTTAAGCAATTAAACATTGAAGTAACTTCCGAAATGTATGCTTCGTTTACTGGAAATTCAACACGGAACATTTTTCAGAAATTAAAAGTACAATTCAATTTAGTAGAAGAGGTGGAAGATTTGATTTTAACTAAACGTAATCTTTTCAATGATGCTTTCGATTCAAAAGAAGATTTGTATTTAATTGAAGGAGTAGAAGATTTAATCAAAGATTTACACGCCAACGGAATTCAGTTGATTGTAGCTTCTTCGGCTTCAAATGTTACGATTAACCGAGTGTTTACCCGTTTTAATTTGCATCAATATTTTACGCATATTGTTTCGGGCGAGGATTTTCCGAAGTCGAAACCACATCCTGCTATTTTTGAACATGCTGCGAGTTTATCGATTGCTCCAAAAGAAAATTGTATCGTAATTGAAGACAGCACCAATGGAATTCAAGCGGCAGTTTCAGCTGGAATTTTTTGTGTGGGTTACAATAGCTTTCATTCTAAAAACCAGGATTTATCAAAAGCAAATGTAGTTATTCAGCATTTTAACGAATTGAATTTTGAGAAAGTTCGGGATTTAAACTAACTCATTTCTCGATCTTGAAACGTGTGTTTTTCAACAATTCGTTTGCTGTCTTTTTTGACGGATTCGTCTTTTCGCATCGACCAAAAGAAATCACTTGAAAATTTACGCGCTTCTTCCAAATTGACAATTGGAGAAGGATAATCGCGACCTATTTCAAAATCATACAACATTTGTTCAATAGGAGTTAATTTCCATGGTTCATGAATAAACGCAGCTGGAATATTTGCTAATTCGGGCACCCATTTTTTGATAAAAGTACCATCAGCATCGTGTTCGTAAGAGTTTTTCACGGGATTATAAACTCTAAGTGTATTGATTCCAGTTACACCCGCTTGCATTTGAATTTGCGGATAATGAATTCCAGGTTCAAAATCTAAAAATTGTTGTGCCAAATGCGGACTGCAATTTTGCCAAGGTTGGAACAGATGATGCGTGTAAAACGACACTACCAAAGCACGCATTCTAAAATTCAGATAACCTGTTGTATTCAAACAGCGCATGCATGCATCAACTAATGGAACGCCTGTTTTTCCAGACATCCAAGCTTTATGATATTTTTCGTTAACTTTTTGATTCAGATTGCGATAGCCTTTATTTACAGCAATAAATTCCATTGTACTTTCCATTTCAAATTTCTGAATAAAATGGGCTTGCCATCGTAATCTTGACGCAAAATTAGAAATCTGACGTTTGAATTTTCCTTGTTGATGAATTTCCCAAGCTTTGGTATACACTTGTCGAATAGATAAATTTCCCCAAGCAATATAAGGCGATAATCGGCTACAACCTTTTCTGCCTAATTCGGGTTTAGAAATGTGATTGCTGTAATTTTGAACACGTTCTTCAAAGAAAGAATGCATATAACGCATCGCCGTAGGAACACCACCTTTTTGAAAATTTGGATTATGAACTGTTTTAATTGAAGGAATATCAAATGCATTTTCTAACTCTTCAATTTCAATGTATTTCACAAAACTTCTTGGCGTTGGTTGAAATGGTAAACAATCTTTATCCATATAATCATACCAATCTTCTTTCCACGTTTTTCTGTTTTTGATACCACGAATTACACCATTTGTGATGAATTCTTTCCAAATAATCCCTTTTTCTTTAAGCAATTCAGCCACAGCTAAATCTCTTTCGTACGTCAGTTTTATTCCTGTTTCTTGATGGGAATAAACTGTTGAAATTTCAATTTGTTCGGAAAGTTTTTTAAAAATGGTAGTCGCTTCGCCTTGAACAATTAAAATTTGTGTATGATATTTTTGTAATTCTTTTTGAAGCGCTTCTAATGATTGTTTTATAAAATCGAATTGACGTTGACTATAATGATAATCTTTTATCAACGAAGGTTCAAAAATATAAAGCAATAAAGTTTTGCCCGAAGTCGATAAGGCTTCATGTAAGGCTTCATGATCGTGCAAACGCAAATCTCTCTTGAACCAAACAACTTTCATTTTTAGGTTTTTTTATAGTGTTTAGGGCAACGCTATTTTATCCAACCGCTTCTTTATACACTTTTAAGCAACGTTCTCGAGCTTCTTTGTGGTCTACAATTGGTTTTGGATAATATTGGGTTTCCAATTCAGGAATCCATTTTTTAATATATTTTAAGTCTTTATCAAACTTCTTGATTTGTTCTATTGGGTTGAAAATTCGGAAATACGGAGCAGCATCAACTCCTGAACCAGCGGCCCATTGCCAATTCCCAACATTACTTGCCATTTCGTAATCTAATAGCTTTTGCGCAAAATAAGTTTCGCCCCAACGCCAATCGATTAATAAATGTTTGCATAGAAAACTTGCCACAATCATACGCACGCGATTGTGCATGTGACCAGTTGTGTTTAATTCTCGCATTCCTGCATCAACAAAAGGATAACCTGTTTTTCCTTGACACCATTTTTGAAATAATTCTTCATTATTATCCCAAATAATGGCATCGTATTTTGGTCGGAAACTAGCATTTTTTGTATGTGGAAAATGCCATAGAATTTGCATGAAGAATTCACGCCAAATCAATTCATTCCAAAAGGTTTCATTCTTTTCTGCGATAGCTTTTTCAACCATTTTACGAATAGAAACCGCACCAAATCTGAGATAAATTCCCAAATACGAGGTTTTGTTTAAAGCTGGAAAATTCCGAGTTGCTTCGTAATTTTGAATTAAATTTTCGGAAACATCAAAAGCAGAAACTTTTATGTTTGACTTTTCAAAACCAATGTCAGCCAACGATAAAAAAGGGTAGGAGTGATTCTCAATCTTATCCAATTTATCTTCCGAATTGTAATGAACTAACTTAATTTTTCTGAAATTCTCTTTCCATTTTTTTGAATATGGCGTATAAACTACATACGGACTTCCATCGTCTTTTACGACTTCACTTTTTTCAAAAATAACTTGGTCTTTACTAGTTAAAAACGAAATTCCATTGGCAATAAATAACTGATTCATTTCCTTATCGCGCTTGCGAGCATAAGGTTCGTAATCGTGATTGGTATATACGGACGTAATTTTATTTTCGGAAATTAATTTGGTAAAAACATTAATCGGATTTCCGTGAAAAACCGCTAATGATTTACCAATTTTATTCAATTCCGACTGAATTTTTTCTAATTGTTCGTGAATAAAAGTAACGCGAGCATCATCTTTTGGAAGTTCCGACAAAATAATTTCGTCAAAAATAAAAATTGGTAACACTTCTTCATTACTACTTAAAGCATGAAAAAGGCCTACGTTGTCTTCTATTCTTAAATCGCGTCTAAACCAAAAAATGTTCATGTGTTTTTTATTTGTTTCAAGTTTCAGGTTTCAAGTTTGATTTTTGTACTTGAACTTGTACTTGAATTTGTTTTATCCGTTTACTAATAATGTTGACATTCCGCCATCAACATGGAAAATTTGTCCTGAAATCCAACTGCTTTTATCGCTTAATAAAAAGCTTGCCATTTGTGCGCTGTCTTCTGGTTTTCCAAATCTTTTTAACGGATGGCGCTCGGCTGACTTTTCTTGTTTGGTTTCGTTGTTTAAGAATTTATCAGCTAATGGTGTATCAGTTAATGAAGGAGCTATTACATTTACTCTTATTTTTGGAGCATATTCTGCCGCCAAAGCTTTTGCAAAACCTTCAATAGCTCCTTTTGCTGCGGCAACACTCGTGTGAAATGGCATTCCCATAGAGGCAGCAACACTACTAAAAAGCACAATGCTCGATTGTTCACCCGCTGTCAAATTCGGTAAAACCGCTTGAATTACTTTTACTAAACTAATGAAATTAATTTGCAAATCTGCTTCAAAAGCTTCTGGTTTTAAACCTCTAAACGGACGTAAATTAATACTTCCAGGACAATATACCAAACCATCTAAAATTGCAGGTAATTTTGATGTATCTAAAGTATCTGTCGAAGCATCAAACGGGATATATGTCACATTTAAACCTGATAAATTTTCATTGGTTCTAGATGCAACAAAAATATTGTTTCCATTCTGAAGTTCTTTTGCAATTGCTAGTCCTATTCCGTAAGAACCGCCTATTAATAATATGTTTTTCATGTTTTTATCCTTTAAATTCACCAAACATTTCAATTAATTTTTTTCTTCTGTATTCAAAAATTTCATTCAATTTAGGTTTTACTAAAAACGGATGAACTAATTGACCAATAATTCCCATTGGTACTTTATAATCAACAATATCTTCCATTTCTACGCCTCCTGGAATTTCTTTTATAAAATGTTTGTGATGCCAAAGCGCGTATGGACCAAAACGTTGCTCATCTACAAAATACTGCTTATCTACCACATGTGTAATTTCAGTTACCCATTTGGCTGGAATTCCTAAAACTGGTGTTACTATATATTGAATAATTTGTCCGGGAAACATAGGTCTATCTGCTCCAGATAAAATTTTGAATCCCATATATTCAGGAGTGATTTTTTGAAGGTTCTTTGGATCTGAAAGTAAATCCCAAGCTTCATCAATTGTTATAGGTAAGTTTTGTTTTGTATGTAATCGATATATCTTCATGTTTATTTTTTTTGTAAAGATATAAATTTGTTTAATCTTTTTAATTATAAATTAAACAAAAAATTATTCATTTAAGTTTATATTAACATTTGATTCTAATACAATTTGTAAATTTGGAAATCTAAAAACGAAACCTATGAGAAAAATTATTGTTATGTTGGCTGTAGTATTAGCCAATTTTGTTGTAGAAGCGCAAGTAAAGACGCCTCAATCTAGTCCATTAGCTAAAATTGACCAAGTTGTAGGTCTGACAAATGTTCAAATTGAATATTCAAGACCAAGTGCAAAAGGAAGAACTGTTTATGGTGATTTAGTTCCTTTTGGAAAAAATTGGAGAACAGGTGCAAATGCAAATACGACAATTTCATTTAGTGAAAATGTTACTATTGCGGGAAAAGAATTGAAAAAAGGAAAATATGCCATATTTACAACGCCAAAAGCAGATAGTTGGGATGTTATTTTTTACACAGACACAAACAACTGGGGTTTACCAGAAACTTGGGATGAAAGTAAAGTAGCTTTAAAAACCTCTGTTAAACCAGAAACTTTAAATAAATCAGTTGAGTCATTTACTATTTTCTTAAATAATTTATCAAACGATTCGGGTGTTCTAGAATTGTCATGGGAACGTACAATTGTTTCAATTCCATTTACAGTTCCTACGCAAGAAGCTGCAATGAAGAGTATTGAAAAAACATTAGCTGGTCCATCTGCTGGTGATTATTTTTCAGCGGCTCAATATTTTTACCAAACTAATGGTGATATGACTAAAGCGTTGTCTTGGGTAAATAGTGCTATTTCAAATTCTCCTAAAGGACAAGATGTTCCTTTCTGGTATTTGAGATTAAAATCGTTAATTCAAGCAAAATCTGGTGATAAAAAAGGTGCTATTGCTACAGCAAAAGAATCTTTAGCATTATCAATCAAAGCAGGAAATGGTGATTACGAAAAAATGAACAAAGACAGCATTGCTGAATGGTCAAAATAATAGTTAAGTGTTAATTCAAAAGAAAAGTCCCGAAATATTTCGGGACTTTTTTTATATATCTGATTTATTAAATATTTTCTGTAGTACTAATGATAATCCAATTGTTAGTAAAGCTCCAATAAAATTCAACCACAAGTAACCAACAACATCTAGGTAAAAAATATAAAAAATTGCTGTCTGACTAATACATGCCGCAATAAAAACAGCCTTTCCTTTAACATAATTGATATAGAATCCAATTAAGAAAATCCCTAAAACAGTTCCGTAAAAAACAGAACCAATGATATTTACCAATTGAATTAAGTTTTCAAACAACGAACTAACACACGCAAATCCGATTGCGACGATTCCCCAAAAAACTGTGAAATATTGCGTTGCATACACATAATGTTTGTCAGATTTGGCATTGACATTACGTTTGTAAATATCAATAGCAGATGTAGCGCCTAAGGAATTTAAACCTGAAGCACTCGAAGACATAGCTGCACTAAAGATAACGGCTAAAAGCAATCCTAAAAGACCTTTTGGAAGATAGTTTAAGATGAAATACAGAAAAACATAATCTTTATCGTTGGTTTCGGTTTTCTCGTCTACTTTAGAAATGACCACTTTGGCTTTTTCTCTTAAATCTTTCTCTTTTAAAGAAAGCGCCACCATTTGTTTTTTTAGAATCGGATTGTCGTATTCGTTATGTTTTAATTGTTCAATATAGATTTGATTGACAATTTTTTTATCGGTGTTTAATTCCGTTAATTTCTTTTCTAAATTTTCGTAGGCTTCTTTTTGTTCAGATGTTTTTACTTTTTCAACATTAGTTGGGTTAAAATGTAAAGGCGCATCATTAAATTGAAAGAAAACAAACACCAAAACTCCAGTTAGAAGAATAAAAAACTGCATTGGAACTTTCAACAATCCGTTCATGATTAATCCCATTTGGCTTTCTTTTACCGATTTTCCAGAAAGATAACGACCTACTTGCGATTGATCGGTGCCGAAGTAGGAAAGCATTAGGAAAAATCCACCTGTAATTCCGCTCCAAAAGGTGTAGCGTGTTTCTGGATTATAAGAAAAATCTAAAATATCCATTTTTCCATTGGCACCCGCAATATGCAAGACATTTGAAAGATCAACTTCTTGAGGTAAATTCGCTAAGATGTAGAAGAAAATAATGAACATACCACTCATAATCACAAACATTTGTTGCTTTTGAGTCACATTCACTGCTTTTGTTCCACCTGTAACAGTGTATACAATTACCAAAATTCCAATGATTATGTTCAGCATATTCAAATTCCAACCTAAAAGAGCTGACAAAATAATGGATGGAGCATAAATCGTAATTCCGGTTCCTAAACCTCTTTGAATTAAAAATAAAATAGCGGCTAATGTTCGAGTTTGAACATTGAAGCGTTGTTCCAAGTATTCGTAAGCCGTGTATACTTTTAATCTATGATAAATTGGAATGAAAGTGTAAGCAATTACAATCATTGCTAATGGAAGACCAAAATAAAACTGAACAAAACCCATTCCGTCATGATAGGCTTGCCCAGGTGTGGATAAAAAAGTAATGGCACTAGCTTGCGTAGCCATTACTGAAACACCAACAGTAAACCAAGGCGTTTCGTTGTTGTCTAATAAATAATCTTTTACGTTGGCGCTTCCTTTAGTTTTTAATGCGCCATAAATCACGATAAAAAACAGGGTAGTGGATAATACAATCCAATCTAAAACTTCCATATTAGTTGTATATTTCCATTAGTAAATAGAAAATTAAAATATATATAGCATTTAGTATCAAAACTATACTATAACTTTTTTTCCATTTGTGCTTTTGTTTATCCATCACTATTTTATTTGTCTAAAGCAATCATGTTTGCTAATAATCGATAAGCGCCACTAACGCCTTCTGGTAATTCTCTAAAGAAACTCAAACCTGTGTAAATGTAATTTCCTTTACCAAATTTGGCAATTACTAAACCACCTGTTTTTGAAGATTCGCCTTCGTCATTGGAAGCTAAAATAGGAATAAATTCTGAACTCCATTTGTTTGGATAGTATAAACCTTGTTCTTGGACCCAACCAGTAAAATCTTTTTCAGTGATTTTATTCGGTTGATTAAGAACTTTATGACTTGGTGCCAAGAAAGAAACTTTTGCATTTTCATCGGTAACTCGATCTCTTGATAATTCTAAACTGTATGGTGCTATTTCTTTGGTAACCAAGTTGTTAGTGGTATTGTATTGAATGATTAAATTACCGCCTTTTTCTACATATTGAAACAGTATTTTATTTTTATATTTTAATTCATCAACCACATTAAAAGCGCGAATTCCTAAAATTACCGCATCAAATTGTTGTAGATTTTCTATTGAAATTTCGTTCGGATTAATCGTTGAAACTTTAAATCCAAGATTTTCTAAATTCTTGTTTACTTCATCTCCAGCTCCCATAATGTAACCAATATTTTTGCCTTTAGTTTCAATGTCTAATTTTACTAATTTAGATTCAGAAGGCACTAAAATGGTTTGTTTTGGAATATGTGGATATTGAATCGTAATTAATTTATCATCAAATGTTTGATTACCAATTTGAGCTTTTGCACTCAATTTTGTGGCAATTTCTGGTTTGGTTGGATATAGAGTGAATGTGAATTTTTTCTCTTCGTTTTTGGTTGTAATTTCAAACGGAATTTCTTTCGGATTTACTTTCCAATCATTTGGAATATTTAATGATAAAACGCCTTTTGCATTGGCTTTGTGCGCTTTTACAGAAACTGTAATTTCTTTAGATTGCGTTCCGTTAAAAATTATAACTTCAGGTTCAATTTTAGTCGTAACATCGGGTAAAACGGTAAAAGGAACATAGGTTTCTCCGTCATCTGGATTATTGAATTTGTAGCAAATATTCTTTACGAATTCAATTGTTTTTCCTTCAATTTCAATGGTGAAAACGACCGGAAAATTAGATGAAACTTCAGGTAAAATTCGAATTGATTTATCCGAAACACGATACATTCCTTCGGTTTGTTGTTCTTTTAACCAAAATAAGTTGGAATAATCAACACTTTCGCCAATAATTACATTCTTAAATTGGAAACTTGTTTTTTCATTATTTTTTAAAATAGCATTTTTTGTTTCTATTGGAAGTTGTAATGCTTTAACAGAAATCAATTTTGCATTCGACTGACTTCGGTTAATGACTTCTATATTGATATTAAAATTACTATCTTTTGTTGTTGTTTCAGTATCTGCAACGGCTTCCATGAACAAACCGCTACACGCTTCAATAATCTTAATAATTTGTTTTGATTTGATGTCTTTCCAATGCGAATCTTCTAGTTTTTGAATCAAATCATACGCTTTAATCAAATTCGGAATATGAACTGACGGATTTCCAAAGTTGAAATTCTTTTCAATTTCGTATAAAATTTTTCCAATTTCATTGCCACCTTTTACTCGATTCCAAGACGTGTCAATTCCTTCAAAAAGATTGGTATTACTTGGTAAATCACCTTTTAAAAGTTCTAAATATTCGGTTTCGTCGCCACGACTTCCTAAAGTTCCAAAACCTTGACATTTGTGCTGACTTCTACTCAAAGCAGCAATTTCGTTGTTACTTTTTCCTTTTAATGGATAAAATACATTGGAATTAATAGCTAATAATTTTGATTTATCAGCTGCATCAAACGCTTCTTGGCTTCCGTAAAACCACCAAGACGTGTTGAAAAAGATGCGTTTTGGTTGGTGTTTTACTAAATCATATGCTTCTAAACTCAACATAGCCGAAGCCGTGTGATGTCCGTGTGTTGTACCAGGCGTGTTGTGGCTAAAACGGTTTACGATAATATCTGGACGGAAAGTTTCAATGACTTGAATAACATCTTCCATAACTTCGTTTTTATTCCAAATTGCGAAAGTTTCATTTGGTTCTTTTGAAAATCCGAAATCATTGGCTCGTGTAAAAAACTGTTCGCCACCATCGATTCTTCTGGCAGCTAATAATTCTTGAGTTCTAATGGCTCCTAGTTTTTCTCTTAGTTCGGTTCCAATTAAATTTTGACCACCATCGCCACGCGTTAACGATAAATAAGCGGTTTGTGCGTGGTAATGATTTGAAAAATAGGTGATAAGCTTTGTGTTTTCATCATCAGGGTGTGCAGCAACATACAAGACTTTTCCTAAGAAATTTAGTTTTTGAACTTGTTCGTAAATTTCTACAGAGTTCAATTTTTGTGGTGCTTGTGCAAATGCTATTGATGAAATTAAAAATATAAAAATTGAAGTATAGCTTCTTTTCATTGCAATGGATTTGTTTCAAAAATAGGGAAATAAAAAAAAGGAAGTTTTAATCGCTTCCTTTTTAACACTATTTTATAAGTTGATTTAATCAAAAAATTCTTTTTCTTCAGGAGTATCCTTTAATACAGAAACCCCTTTTTGTATTAGTAAATTATTTGGATAGGTAATCAATTCACCATCAGAAGACTTTAAAATGACATAAAAAGCTTTAATATCGTCAATTTCACCTTCAATTGGAAAATCTTTATCGTGAATTTTGATTCGGTCTCCAATTTTAAATGGATAAGAAAAAAATAAAATAATTCCAGCTGTAATGTTACTCAAAATTGACCATTGCGCAAACGAAGCAACTCCAGCAACGGCAAAAACAGAGGAAATAAATAGAAATATTTGATCTTTTTTTACACCCCAAATAATTACAATAGAAATAAATGCTAAAATGCCTAATAATAAGTAAATATACTTGATAACTAGATTACTACGATGTTCTAAAACTTCGTTTAGAGTGGCGTATTTTCGAACTAGTTTTTTTGAGCTTACTCTTAATATAAAGTAAAGAAATAACACTACAATGGTTGCTATTTCTTGGTCTAAATAAGGATTATTTATTAATTCAAACATAATTCATTAATTTTTGAAATAACATTTCTGTTGGTAAACCTACAACATTGGTATAAGAACCTTCAATTTTTGAAATTCCAATTAAACCTATCCAATCTTGAATTCCGTAGCTTCCTGCTTTATCAAATGGTTTGTAATTATTTAAATAATAAGTAATGGCTTCGTCAGATAAATTAGCAAAAGTAACTTTGGTAACACAATGAAAAACATCAGTTTTATCAATGGATTTCAAACATACCGAAGTAATTACTTCATGCGTTTGATTGGCCAATTGTTGCAACATTTTAAATGCATCATCATAATCTTTTGGTTTGCCTAAAGCTTTTCCGTTTAGCCAAACAATAGTGTCACTTGTAACTAAAACATCGTTTTCTTTCAATTCATTTTCGAAAGCACTTGCTTTTAATTCGGCTAAAAAATTCGTGATTTCTTCCGCTTGTAAATGTTCAGGATAGATTTCTTCAATTTCTTTTAGGCGAATGGTGTAATGCAAATCCATTTCCTTAAAAAACTGCTGTCTTCTTGGTGAACCCGAAGCTAGAATGATGTTGATTTTATTTAGTTTTTCTTTAAGCATTGGCTAATTTTAAATTGAAAACGATAACAGCAACTGATAAAATTCCGAAAAACAATATGATTTTTAATACCAAACTTAAGTGATGAAATTCTTTTTTAGCACTAGCATTTATTAGCTTAACTCCAAAATAAATTAGTGGTCCAACGATTAGAACCATTGCATAATATACCACATAATCCAATTCAAATAAGTTTGAATTTACATAATATGCTAAAATTCCAATTGAAACTACTGTTAAAACACCAACAATTATTTTCGTTTTTTGAACTCCGATAGCAATAGGCAACGTATTAATTCCCGATTGATAATCGCCATCCATATCTTCTAAATCTTTTACAATTTCACGAATCAAATTGATGATAAAAGCGAAAATGGCATAATGCATTAAAATATCAAAAGCTTCTTTCATTCGGAAACGATTATCAACATCAATTGCTGGTAAAATATCGAATAATCCAATGATAATGATACTTGTAGAAAGCATTAACGCCACAACTACATTTCCAAGAACTGGAATTTGTTTAAAACTTGTAGCATACATGTAAAGCAATGTGGCTACTAAAATAAACATCGAAGCAAATGTAGGTTTGTAAATAACATTTGAAAGATAAAACCCAATTCCAACTCCAACAATGGTTAATCCTATGTACCAATTATACGCCACCGTTTCCGAAATAGAAACACCAACCACGCGGTTTTGAGGTTTTGCAATTTCGTCGGTATCCTGATCCATAATATTATTGATGACATAGCCACCAGCAGCAATACAAACCGTTGCAAAGATTAACAAGATGTAATTAAAATCGGTTAAGGCTAAATCTACATATGATTGTTTTAAAAATAAATAACGAAATACTAATTGCATAAAGGCTAGCATTAGTAAGTTTTGGAATCGAATTAGTTTTAAGTATTTCATATTGTTTTTTTGTTTCAAGTTTCAGGTTTCAAGTTTTTTACACAGAGCTTCACCGAGTTTTTTTGTTTTGGATTGTGTTGAAAGAGATACACTGAGACGTTTCGCTTTTTTAAGTAGAACATCCATCTTCCAGCATCCAATCAATTAATCAAACTTCGCATCAAAATGTTCCATCCATTTGCCTTGTACTTTCATTACTTGTTCTATGACATCACGAACAGCACCTTTTCCTCCTTCTACATGAGAAATGTATTTAGAAAGGCCTTTTATTTCTGGAACTGCATTTTGTGGACACGTTGGTAATCCTACTAATTTCATAACATGATAATCTGGAATATCGTCACCCATATATAACACGTTTTCTGGTTTGATATTGTAAATATCTGCGAATTCTTTGAACGTTTCTACTTTATCAGAAACACCCAGATGAATATCGGTAATACCCAAATTTCTCAAGCGAACGCGAACTCCTTCATTGCTTCCGCCTGATATGATACAAACTGTGTAGCCATTTTCAACAGCGGCTTTCATGGCATAACCATCTCTAATGTTCATATTACGAAGCATTTCGCCTGTTGGGGTTACGTGAATAGTTCCATCGGTTAGCACTCCATCTACGTCGAAGATGAAAGTGGTGATTTCGTTCATTAGTTCTTTATAACTTTTTGACATGTTGTATCGATTGTGTAAGTAATTGATATAGGTTTTTATATTCAGGATTTTCTAAGAAATCTAAATGTTTTTCAATGGTTTTGGTGTCGTTTCGTAAAGCCGGACCCGTTTGTGCTTCTTTCGGAGAAAGTTCCGTGATTTTATGAGCCGTTTCCTGAATTAAAGGATGTAATACTTCAAACGGAACGTTGTTTTTTTCGCAAATTTCATTTCCAATTTGGTACAAATGATTCACAAAATTACAAACAAAAACAGCAGCTACGTGCAAACTTTTTCGTTGTTCTGAAGTAATTCTAACTACCTTTTGAGAAATGCAATTGCCTAATTTTTCTACAAGTTGGTAATCGACTCCATTTTCAGCTTCTAAACAAATAGGAATAGGAGTGAAGTCGATTTCTTTGCCTTTAGTAAAGGTTTGAAGCGGATAAAAAACACCTTTTCGATTCTTATCATTCAAAACCGAAATAGCAGACGAACCCGAAGTATGCACCACCAAACGATTTTCAAAAGGTAATTGCGATGAAACTTCCGCAATAGCGTTATCTGAAACCGAAATAATGTACAAATCAGCTTCGGTAATTTTTTGATAATCAGCAGTAATTTTGGTTGCTGGTAATAAATGCGATAAATGAATTGGATTACGAGCAAACGCTTGTACCAAATCCACATTTTTAGCTTGCATCAATACTTGAATTAAGTGTTGCGCCACATTTCCTGAACCGATTAAAACGACTTTTATCATGGCGCTAAAATAGTGAATTTTGAGGAATTTTCCTTCTCAAAATATTTTTAGATTATGCTTTGATATTTAGTGATTTATCTTACTTTTGAGTTATTAATTTCTTACAAATGAAAAAACTTTACTTTTTATTTTTTTTTACGATTGGTCTTTTAGCTAATGCACAGATTGTGAATATACCTGATGCTAATTTTAAGGCGAAGTTGTTGGAATCAAATACAACTAATTATATTGCACTAGATTTAGTCGGAAATTCCTTTCAGATTGATTCCAACAGTAATGGGGAAATTGAAGTTAATGAAGCTTCACAAGTTGGTTCTTTGATATTAAATAATTCATTTATTTCTTCATTAACTGGAATAGAATATTTTAGCAATTTAACAGAATTATATTGTGAAGTAAATTTACTTACTTCATTAGATTTTAGTATGTTGACTAATCTTCAAATTTTGCATTGTACTCAAAATCCACTTACGTCTTTGAATGTAAATGGTCTAACTAATCTTGAAGCATTATATTGTGGAAATGGTCAATTAACAATTTTAGATGTTTCTGGTTTAATTAATTTAAGAGAATTAGATTGTTCTCAGAATTCTCTTTCATCTTTAGTTTTAAATAGCTTACCAAATCTTGAAATTTTATCTTGTAATGATAATCAGATTAACTCTTTGGACATTAGTGATTTGTTGAGTATTAAGGAACTCTATTGCTTTGAAAACCAAATCACTTCTTTAGATGCAACAGGATTAATAAATCTAGAAAGATTATGGTGTTATACTAATCAGCTAACTTCTTTAAATTTGATTGGTTTGTCAAACTTGGTTCATTTAGCATGTAGTCAAAATCAGCTTTACGAATTAAATTTTAATGGATTAATAAATCTTAGAACGTTAAGTTGTAACAATAATCAAATAGCTTTATTAGATTTAAATAGCTTAGAAAATCTTGAGTTAGTTGAATGCAATTATAACAATCTTTCTTCATTAGATGTGAATGGTTTAACAAACCTTAATTATTTGAAGTGTAATAATAACCAGTTGACATCCCTTTTTATAAAAAATGGTAGCCTTGAGTCTACCTTAGAATTTTTTAATAATCCAACATTGAATTATATTTGTGTTGATGATTTTCAAACAAATACAGTACAAAGTATGATTGCTTTCGGATTTCCAAACTGTCATATTAACTCTTATTGTACATTTATGCCTGGAGGGGTTTATTACACAATAACCGGTTATCAGAGATGGGATAGTAATTATAATGGATGTGATGCATTTGATATACCTTTTCCTCATATGCAAATAAATAAAATTAATGCAGGAAATTTAGTAGGAACTTATTATACAAATGTGTCAGGACAATATAATATAAATACGCAAGCAGGTATGGACACTTACATTCCAAACCTTGAAAACCCAAGCTATTTTAATATTTTTCCAACTAGTTTTACTGTTGATTTTCCAACACAAACAAGTCCATTTAATCAAGATTTTTGTGTAACGGCTAATGGAGTAAAATCGGATGTTGAAATTGTTTTATTACCAATTACTCCAGCTCGTCCAGGCTTTGATGCTGATTATAAACTGGTTTATCGCAACAAAGGAAATCAAATAGAAAATGGTTCAGTTAGTTTAACATTTGATGATACAAGACTTGATTATGTTGCTGCAAATCCGATTTATAATACAACTGCAATTAATAGTTTTACTTGGAATTACACTAATTTGCAACCTTTTGAAACTAGAGAGATTATTTTAACTTTCAATGTAAATTCTCCAATGGAAACACCAGCAGTTAATAATGGAGATATTTTGAATTATACGGCAACAATTACAACTGCAAATACTGATGAGACACCAATTGATAATACTTTCATATTAGACCAAATCGTAGTCGGTTCATATGATCCAAATGATAAAACGTGTTTAGAAGGAACAACTATTGCACCAACTGAAGTTGGTAATTATGTACATTATGTAATTCGTTTTGAAAATACAGGAACTTTCCCTGCAGAAAATATTGTGGTGAAAGATATGATTGATTTGGCTAAGTTTGATATTGCAACTTTGGTTCCATTAAAAAGTAGTCATGATTTTTATACCAGAATCAACGGAAACAAAGTGGAATTCATTTTTGAAAACATCAACTTAGATTTCAATGATGCTACCAATGATGGATATGTTGTGTTCAAAATTAAAACGAAATCAACCTTAGTTTTAGGAGATACTTTTACCAATAACGCCAACATTTATTTCGATTATAATTTTCCAATAACAACCAATACGTACACAACAACTGTAGCTACTTTAAGCACGCAAGATTTTGATTTTGGAGCCTATTTCACACTATATCCAAATCCTGCAAAAGACGTTTTGAATATTCAAACTAAGCAAGATTTAGAAGTAAATTCAATTGAAATTTATAATCAATTGGGACAAATTGTAATGGCAACAACCAATGCAATCAATTCTGTTGATGTTGCTAATTTAGCTTCTGGAACCTATTTCGTAAAAGTGAATACAGAAAAGGGTAGTGCTAATGCGAAGTTTGTGAAAGAATAGTTTCGACAAGCTCAGCTTTGACATTCATATAAATAATAAAAACTCCCGATTCAATTAAATCGGGAGTTTTTTATGATTAAACCTTAACAGGTTTTAAATTATCTCAAGCTCGCGCCTAACTGACTTTCGAAATTACCTTGTAACTTACTCATAATTTTATCAATTTGAGTATCGGTTAGCGTTTTAGAATCGTCTTGTAAAATGAAACTTATAGCGTATGATTTTTTACCTTCTGGTAAGTTGTTTCCTGTGTAAACGTCGAATAAATTTACGTCTTTTAACAAGCCTTTTTCAGTTTGTTTGGCAATGTTGTAGATTTGTTCGAATGGAACGTTTTCATCTAACAATAAAGCTAAATCTCTACGAACTTCAGGATATTTTGGAATATCGGTGAATTTAATTTTCGTAGAAACGTACTTCTGAATTTTATCCCAAGCAAAATCAGCATACAATACTTCTTGTTTGATATCGAAATGTTTTAAAACTGATTTTTTAACCGTTCCAAATTCTACAATGACTTCTTTTCCAACAGCCAAAGCTAAGCCTTCTGCGAAAACATCATTTTCAAATGGTAATGAAGTTACTTTTTTGTCTAATCCCAAACGACTTAAAATCGTGTTGATATAACCTTTGAACAAGAAGAAATCGGATTTTGATTGTGTATTGGTCCAACTTTCGTTTTGTCTGTTTCCAGTTACTAATAACGTTAAGTGTTTGTTTTCGTCATGACCGATAGCCGTTTTGTGGTAACTTTTTCCAAATTCGAAGAATTTTAAATCGCTTCTTCTTCTGTTGATGTTGAAAGAAACCGCTTCTAATCCAGAAAACAATAACGACTGACGCATTGCTGATAAATCGCTACTCAATGGATTTAACATCATTACGTTCAATTCTTCTTTCAAGTTTTCAGAAAGTTTTACGTAATCTGGCGTTGTTAATGAATTCGCCATCATTTCGTTGAAACCTAATGAACACAATTGGTTGGCAATGATATTTTGTACTTTATATTCTTCCGTTCTTGATGAATTTGCTGTTGTAGCATTCACTTTAGAAGGAATTTTGATGTTGTTATATCCGTAAACACGTAAAATTTCTTCAATAACGTCAATTTCTCTGGTAACATCCACACGGTAAGAAGGAATTGTTAATCCTAAACCTGCTTCGGTAATACTACTAACTTTGATATCTAATGAAGCTAAAATCTTCTTAATCGTTTCTGGTTTGATTTCTTCACCAATGATTTTATTCACTTTATTAAAATGAATAAACACACTGAAATCTTCAATCTTTTTAGGATAAATATCAGCAATATCCGAAGTGATTTCTCCACCAGCCACTTCTTGAATCAACAAAGCAGCACGTTTTAAAGCGTATTCAGTAATACTTGGATCGATTCCTCTTTCAAAACGGAAAGAAGCATCAGTACTTAACGTATGTCTTTTAGCTGTTTTTCTAACCGAAACTGGATTGAAATAAGCACTTTCTAAGAAAATAGCTTGTGTTTTTTCAGAAACTCCCGAAGTTTTTCCTCCGAAAACACCAGCAATACACATTGGACCGCTTTCGTCACAAATCATTAAATCTTCTTCGTGAAGTGTACGTTCGATATCATCAAGAGTAACAAATTTAGTTCCAGCAGGAACTGTTTTTACTACTACTTTATTTCCTTTTATTTGAGCGGCATCAAAAGCGTGCAAAGGTTGACCTAATTCGTGTAAAACGTAATTCGTAACGTCAACAATATTATTTTTTGGAGTTAATCCAATAGCTTTTAAACGGTTTTGTAACCAATTTGGAGATGGTTTAACGGTAATTCCAGAAATAGTAACACCACAATATCTTGGTGCTAATTTTTCGTTTTCAACCTTAACATCAATTTTTAACGTACGTTTTTCTACCTTAAATTTACTTACCGAAGGAGTCATTAATTCCGAAGTTGTTCCTTTTTGTAATAATCCAGCACGTAAATCACGAGCAACTCCCATGTGAGACATAGCATCAGCACGGTTAGGAGTTAATCCGATTTCGAATACTTCATCAGTTTCAATTTCGAATACTTTTGAAGCTGGCGTTCCAGGTTTTAAATCTTCGTTTAAAATCATAATTCCGTCATGACTTTCACCTAAGCCTAATTCGTCTTCAGCGCAAATCATTCCGTGACTTTCTTGTCCGCGGATTTTCCCTTTTTTAATTTCGAATGCGTTTCCTTCTTTATCAAATAACTTAGTTCCAATAGTCGCCACAGGAACTTTTTGTCCCGCTGCCACGTTTGGAGCACCACAAACAATTTGAACAGGTGCGTTTCCATCACCTAAATCAACCGTTGTGATTTTTAGTTTATCAGCATCAGGATGTTTTTCGCATGTTAACACATGACCAATCACAACGCCTTGTAAGCCTCCTTTTAAACTTTCGTATTTGTCAACGCCTTCTACTTCTAAACCTAAGTCGGTAAGAATATCGGCAATTTCTTCAGATTTTAAATCGGTTTTAATAAATTGTTTTAACCAATTGTAAGATATACGCATTTTGTATCGAATTTTAAACGGCAAAGATACTTTATAAAATTAGAATTTAGAAATTAGAATTTAGAAATTTTGAACAGCTTTTTGGTGATAAGTTTTGTTAAATTGCTGGAAGTTGGATGAGGGAAGCTGGAATTTTAAAACTTCTCAAAGAACTTATATACTCTATATAGTTATCATTAAGGAAAAATATACTTTGTATTTTTTTAAAACACATAGACACAATAGAAGGAGTGCCTATGTGTTGATATTTTAAGCGTTACACTTGTCATAGTTAACATAGCAAAGTAAATTATACTTTGTGAAACTTTGCGCTTTACTTCGTGAGACTTTGTGCCACCTACTTTTTCAAGAACGAAATCAATCCAGAAAAATACGTTTTCTGATCGTCGTAAAATGCCATGTGACTTCCTTTTGGACAGAATAAATACGAACCATTTGGTAATATTTTCGAAATCTCTTCCATGTGTTTTGGATCCATTGTATCGTGTTTTGCTCCGATTACTAATGTTGGAATTTTTACATTTTTCAAATCGGCTTTTCTATCCCATTTTTCTAATTTTCCTGAAATACCAAATTCACTCGGACCTTGCATGGTTACATAAAGCGACTGATTCATCTTAGCAAACGAACGATTTACCGGTTCTGGCCAATCTTTTGCAGGGAAACGAAGAATGTGTTTTTCATAGAAATTTGGAAGCAACAATTCCATATATCTTGGATTGGAAAAGTCGTTATTGGCTTCTATTTTCATCAATTCTGCCAATACTTCTGGATTCATTTGTTTGGCTAATACTTCATTGGCATATTTATCATATTC
This sequence comes from Flavobacterium helocola, assembly GCF_038289885.1. Taxonomy (NCBI): domain Bacteria; kingdom Pseudomonadati; phylum Bacteroidota; class Flavobacteriia; order Flavobacteriales; family Flavobacteriaceae; genus Flavobacterium; species Flavobacterium helocola. The sequence goes on from NZ_JBBYHT010000004.1 coordinate 83,957, forward strand.
TGGGCAACTTGCCATCATGTTTGAAATGATTAAGCCTTTCATGTTGTTTTGATATTTCAAGCTGTATTCCATAGCTAAAATACCACCCCAAGAATGGCCTAACAAGTAGAAATTGGTATTGTCTAACTTTAAAGCTTTACGGACTTGTTCCACTTCTTCCACATATCTCGGTAAATCCCACATAGCAGTATCGTTTGGATTATCGGCATTTCCGCAACCTAATTGGTCATAATAAATGAACTCGATGCCTTCTGCAGGTAGGAAATTCTCGAAACATTCAAAATATTCGTGCGTTGCGCCTGGACCACCATTTAAAAGCAATACTTTGATTTTTGGATTGTTCCCAATACGCTTCGTCCAAACATTAAAAGTGCCTTTTGGAGTTGTAATTGGAATGACTTTTACACCACCATTTTGAATGCTATCAGAAGATTGTGCAAAATACTCGTTTTGAGTTGCTACGGTTTCTTGTTTACAGCTTGTGAATAAAGAAAGGGTGATGAGTAGGAGTGTTGTGTGGAATAGGTTTTTCATGGTTGGATTTTTAGTTTTAATATTTGTTTTCCAAAAATAGAACTATTAAATTCGATTCTGTCATCATAATCTATGGATTCTGTTGGTGGGTCAACTGGCACTTTATCAATTGTTTCTCCTTTCAAATTCGTACATTCTACATACAAATCATCAAAAATTAAAATTACATTATTTCTTCTTTCAATATATGGCAATTGAGTTGCTTCTTCATTTCTTATTATGCTTTTGTTTTTCAAGTCAAAAACACACCATTCAATATTTCCACTATAAAATAACAAGTTCGTTTCTGGAATAAATAAGAAACTATCTTCATCAATTATGCTATCTTTTGTAAGTTCAAACTTTATTGTGATTTTAAGCTCATTAATTTCAAAAAATAAAACAGATGATTTTATGATATTTTCATTGGTATATTTTTTTTCAATAAAAATAATATCAAAATCTTCAGATGGAATAATATGATTATAATTTTTGACTTCCATTTTTATGATGATTTTTACATTATTATTTCAAATATATCAAATTCCCTCAAAACCTTACAAAATCTCTTCCACGTGTTTCTTAATATTCGAAGCAATTTTTGTCATGGGTAAATCGTTGGCGTCGTTGCCAAATGGGTCTTCGATTTCTTCGGCAATTAATTCTAAACTCGCTAAAACATAAAAGATGAAAATCACTACTGGAATTACATAGTAGCCCAAACTAAATACAAATCCAAAAGGCAAGGTCATCACAAAAAAGAAGATGAATTTTTTGATAAACGAACTGTACGAGTAGGGAATAGGCGTGTTTTTAATACGTTCGCAAGCACCACAAATATCCGTAAAGGATTGCAGTTCCGAATTGATGATGTAAAATTGGTCACCCGTAATTTTCCCAGATTTGTACAAATCATTTGCTTTTTGAAACAGTATTTTTGCCACTTGATTTGGACGATGTTTGTGATGATCCATTTCTAAATCCAAACCTTCAAACAACATTTTGCTCACTTCTTCATTCAATAAATGTTTGGAAAGCACCGAAGCATAAGCTGGAATCACTTTTCTGTAGAAATTTCTATCATTTTCATCAGATAAATAAGCAGAAAGTTTTAATGCTAAATTTCGACTATTATTAACTAAAGCGCCCCATTGTTTTCGGCCTTCCCACCAACGGTCATAAGCTGTATTGGTTCGGTAAGCCAATAATAAAGACAACACAAAACCTACGGTAGTGTGCATTAGGTTTAGGTTTTTTACATGGCTGGTTTCAGAAAGTTTCCAATATTCGATTTCTAAATACGCAATTCCATAGGAATAAAATCCAATGAAAAACATCATCGGAATTAATTGACGAAACGTATCCGATTCGTGAAAACGAAAGATAAAAGTAATCCAGTCTTTTGGGTTGTATTGAACCATTTTTTAGTGATTAGTGAAAAGTGATTAGTGAAAAGTGATTAGTGAAAAGCGGATTTTCAATTTCACAGTTTCACAATTAAACATTTTAACAAATCTAAATATATTAATTCAATTTTAAAGTACCGGCTAATTCTTTTAAGTTAATTTCCGAAAGTTTGGTTACATATTGCGCATTTGAATAGCGAACTGAAGCTTCCACAAAATTTTGCTGAGCCGTTCTAAATTCGATAGTGGTTATTGTTCCGATTTTGAATTTCGCTAACGTAATATCTAAGTTTTGTTTGGCAATTTCTAAGTTTTTTTCTTCCACTTTTACCAACTCTAAATTGGTTTGATAACTCGCAAATAAAGACGATAATTGTGAGGTTAACGATAATTTTTGTTGCTCTAAAAGGAAACTTGCATTTTCCACTTGATATTTTGCTACTTTTTCGTTTCTGTTTTGAAGAAAGCCATTAAAAATTGGCACTGTCGCAGTAACTCCGTACACAAAACCTTGTCCAGAAGATTGCGTGATGAATCCCAAAGAAGCTTCCGAACGTGTGAAATTGTAACCCGAAGTAACTCTCACTGTTGGATAACGATTACCTTTGACTTGTTTCAAATTCAAATCGGCTACTTTTTTAGACAGAATTTGTGCTTGCAATTGCGGATTTTGTTTTTCGGCTGTCGATTTTAATTCGTTGAAATCTAAATTTTGTTCGAATGTAACTTCTTTAGCCACTTTAAAATCGGTTTGAATATCACGAACTAATAATTCGTTCAATCTAATTTTACTGATTTTAATGAGTTCTTTTTGTCTTAATTGTAAACTTAAATCGCTGTTCAAATCTACTTGTGCATTCAAAACTTCTAATTTTGAAGCTTTTCCAATACTAAAACGATTTTGAGCCGTTGTTAAACGTTGGTTTGAAATCACAATCGCCGTATCAATCGAAGCTAAAACTTGCTGTTGTTGCACCAAATCGAAATAGGTAGTGTAAACATCACTAATTCGGGTTAAAATGGCAGCTTGTAATTCGGCTTTTCCTTGTTGTTCCAAAACGTTCAATTGTTCTTTTCGGGCAAACATACTCAAGCCGTCGAAAATGGTCCAATCTAAACCAACACCATAGGTTAAGTTCATGTTCTTGGCATTATCTAATTTTCTTTCGGAACCATCAGCTTGCGTTTGCGTGGTATTTAATTGGCTGTTATTGTTAGTGAAATTTGCATTCAACGAAGGCAACATTCCAGCATTGGCTAAATTGTTATTGGTAGCATCAATTTTGGAATTATTTTCAGCGATTTTAATATCGTAATTGTTTTCCAAAGCTATTTTAACTGCATCTTCAAGCGAAAGTAGTTCTTGTGCTTGCGCTGAAAATCCAAGAAAAATAAGTAATAAGGTTATATATAAATTTCGCATAGTTTTTTTATGTTTTCACCGCAGATTCACAGATTTTTTAATTTGTAAATGTTTTTTAGCAACTATCTACTACAAATTTTTTTTATCCAAATTTTAATTTGCGAATCTGCGGTTTATTTTATTTCTCTAAAGCGTCTAAATTATCAAATTCTGGTCGGTGTTTTTTTGCTTTTGACCACATTAAATAGATAGCTGGAATTACAAATAAGGTTAAGATTAACGAAAACATCGTTCCACCCACAATAACAACTCCCATTCCCATTCTACTTGCCGAAGCCGCTCCAAGTGATAAAGCAATTGGTAAAGCTCCTAACGCAATAGCTAAACTGGTCATTAAAATTGGTCGTAAACGAGCTTCAGAAGCTTCTAAAATAGCATCGTATTTCGATTTTCCTTGTTCTCTAAGTTGGTTCGCGAATTCAACTATCAAAATTCCATTTTTGGTAACGAGTCCAATCAGCATGACGGTTCCAATTTGACTAAAAATATTCCATGTTTGCCCAAATAACCAAAGCGAGAATAATGCTCCAGCCACCGCCATTGGTACAGTTAAGATAATGATAAACGGATCGATAAAACTTTCAAATTGCGCAGCCAGAATCAAATAGATTAATAATAATGCCAATCCAAATGCGAAAGAAGTATTCGAACTACTTTCTACGAAGTCACGCGATTCACCACCTAAATCGGTTGTAAAAGTATCGTCTAACACTTTTTCTTTGATTTCGTCCATTGCATTGATACCGTCAATCATACTTTTTCCAGGTGCTAAACCTGCAGAAACCGTTGCCGACATATATCTATTGTTGTGAAATAATTGCGGTGGATTACTTTGTTCTTCTACCTCAACTACGTTGTCTAATTGAATTAATTCACCCGCTTTGTTTTTTACAAACATCGAAGTTAAATCCAAAGGAGCATCTCGGTCTTTCTCATCAAATTGTCCAATGACTTGATATTGTTTTCCATTTTGCATGAAATAACCAAAACGTTGTCCGCTTAATGATAATTGCAAGGTTTGCGCCACATCTAAAACTGAAATCCCTAAACTTTCTGCTTTTTCACGGTTAATGGTTACGTTAATTTCTGGTTTATTGAATTTCAAATTCACATCTACATTGGAGAAGGTTTCGTTTTTACTCGCTTCTTCCATGAATTGCGGAATCTTTTCTCTTAATTTTTCAAAATTCGGAGCTTGAATAATATACTGAATTGGTAATCCACCACGACGGTTTACTGAAATCGTTGGTTGTTCCGAAACGTTTACTTTGGCTTGTGGATATTTTTTAGTCATTTTATTCAAATCATCCACAATTTCTTTTTGAGAACGCTCTCTTTCACTTGGATCAACTAGAGCTAAACGAACTCTTCCCGCATTTACTGATGAAGATAAAAATCCTGGCGAAGTAATTACCAATGCTACTTTTTTCTCTGGAATAGAATCGTTGATTAAATCTGATAATTCTTCCATAAATCGGTCAGTATATTCATAAGTAGAACCTTCAGGAGTTGTTACACTGATGACACCTAAACTTCTGTCATCGTAAGGAGCTGTCTCTTTTGGAAGAATAGCAAAGAATAACACAATCAATCCGATACAAATTCCGATAATTGGGAAACTCCACCATTTTTTCTTTAAAAATTTAGTCAACGCATTAGCATATCCTGTATTCAAACCCACGAAGAAAGGTTCTGTCGCTTCATAGAATTTCGTTTTCTTTTGTTCGCCACCTTTCATTAAATAAGCATTTAACATAGGTGTTAACGTCAATGATACGAAGGCTGAAATTAGTACGGCGGCACCAATGACGACACCAAACTCTCGGAACAATCGTCCAACAAAACCTTCTAAGAAAATAATTGGTAAGAAAACAGCAGCAAGTGTTACCGAAATTGAAATTACAGCAAAGAAAATTTCGTTTGAACCTTTGATTGCGGCTTCGATTGGTGACATCCCTTCTTCAACTTTTTTGAAGATGTTTTCTGTTACTACAATTCCGTCATCTACTACTAATCCTGTCGCTAAAACAATGGCTAACAGCGTTAATACATTGATGGAAAAGCCACACAAATACATGATAAAAAACGTAGCAATCAACGAAACAGGAATATCAATTAATGGTCGGAATGCAATTGACCAATCTCTGAAAAATAAAAAGATGATGATGATTACTAAAACTACTGATATTGCTAATGTTTCGGCAACTTCAACTACTGATTTTTTAATAAAAATGGTATTATCTAAAGCAATATCTAATTTGATATCACTTGGTAAATCTTTCTTTAATTTTTCAACTTCTGCATAAAATTGTTCTGCAATTTCCAAATAATTGGTTCCAGGTTGCGGAATAATAGCCACAGCCACCATCGGATTTCCTGATTCGGTAAACTTGGTTTCTAAATTTTCAGAAGCTAAAACGGCATAACCAATATCGCTTAAACGAACAGTTTTATTTGCATCTGAAACGATAATAATGTCATTGAATTCCTTTTCCGTAGATAAATTTCCAAGGGTTTTTACCATTAATTCGGTATTCGCTCCTGTTAATTTTCCTGAAGGCAATTCTACGTTTTGTTTGTCTAAAGCACTTCGAACATCGGCAACTGTGATTCCGTAAGCATTCAATTTGATGGGATCCATCCAAATACGCATCGAATAACGTTTTTGTCCCCAAATTTGTACGCTGCTCACACCTGGAATCGTTTGAATTCGTTCCGAAATTACGTTTTCGGCATAATCACTCAATTCTAAAGCATTTCTGGATTGACTTTGAACGGTCATCGAGATAATTGCATCAGAATCAGCATCAGATTTAGCAACTACTGGTGGTGCATCAATATCTTGTGGTAAACTTCTAACGGCCTGTGACACTTTATCACGAACGTCGTTAGCTGCTTCTTCAAGGTTTTTCTCTAATTTGAACTCAACTGTAATATTACTCGAACCTTGATTACTAGAAGAGGTAATGTTTCGAATACCATCAATAGAGTTAATAGCTTTTTCAAGTGGTTCGGTTATTTGTGATTCGATAATTTCGGCATTTGCACCTGTGTAATTCGTTCGAACGTTAATTACGGCAGGATCAATCGATGGGAATTCGCGAACGCCCAAATAACTGAATCCTAAAATACCAAAAAGTATAATCAACAAATTGATTACAATGGTAAATACGGGTCTTTTTATACTTAAAGTAGATAAACTCATTTGTAAATGGGAAGTTAGAAGTTAGAAGTGGGAAGTTTTTCTTGTTTTACTTTAACTTTAATATCGGCTTCGTCTTTTAAAGCCATAACGCCAGAAGTTAGAATTGTATCGCCAGATTTTATGCCTTGGGTAACAACTACGTTTTTATCAGTTCTGGCAATTGTTTCAATTTTTACTTCTTTTGCTTTTCCATTGTTGGCAATATAAACCACTTTTCCGTCTTGAACTGGAACTACTGCTTCGGAAGGAATTTGAATGGCTCCTTTGATGTTTTTCAATGGAAGTTCTATAGTGGCAAATGTTCCCGCTAATAATTTTCCATTCGGATTTTCGGCAATGGCTCTGATTTTTAGGGTTCGCGTAGATGTTTCAATTTCAGGTTCGATAGCGTAAATTTTAGCTGTAAATTTTTCAGTATTATTTGGAATCGTAAATTGAATAGGAGTATTGTTTTCAACTTCCGAAGCATATTTTTCAGGAATTGAAAAGCTAATTTTAACTTGATTTGAACTTACTAATTTGGTGATTAGTGTGGTTGGTGTTACGTAAGTTCCGGGAGAAATGTTTCGTAAACCAATTTTTCCCGAAAATGGTGCTCTTATACTTGTTTTAGCAATTTGTGCTTGAATCAATTGCGTTTGTGCTTTTAGACTTCTGAATTCGGCACTTGCAATCTCATATTCTTCTTGAGAAATTGCTTCTTTTTGTAGCAATAATTTAGCTCTTCTTTCATTTTCTGAAGCTAGGCTTTGTCTTGTGATTGCTTGCGAAAGTTGTGCACGAAGTTCAATATCATTAACTTTCAATAAGACCTGACCTTTGCTAACGTTTGTTCCTTCTGTGAAATAAATTTTTTCTACAATTCCAGAAACTTCACTTCTAATTTCCACATTTTCATTGGCTTCAATAGAACCAGAAAGCGAAATCGTGTTGGCAAAGTCTTTTTCAGAAACAATTACAGCATCAACCATCATAGGTGGTTTTTTATCTCCTTTTTTATTGTTTTTTGCAGATTCTTCAGCATTTGAAAAAACTCTATATCCGATTAATCCCAATAAGGCAATAACAAATAATGAAATTGTAATAGTTTTAATTTTCATGGTAACGAAGGCTTTAGTTGCAACAAAGCTAACTTTTACGAACTAATTATGCCAAAATCTTACCATTTATTTAACATAGTTGTAGGTACAAATGTTTCAAAAATTTGAGATTTATTTAAAAAAGGTATCAAATTGATTTCAAAAATTAATTTTTGTTATAATTTTTAATATTTCTCTGATTTAAATAGAATTTAACTAATATAATTCCAAATGGTTTTTTTCTTGCTTAACTCAATAAATGCTTCTCGAAGTTTTGCATGTTCTGGTTTTTCCATTGGAGCATCGTCTTTTAACAGTTTTATAGCATGGTGACGAGCCAATTGTAAAATTTCTTTATCTTTGACCAAATCCGCAATTTGAAGATTTAAAACACCACTTTGTTGTTTACCCATAATATCACCTGGACCACGCAATTTTAAATCGACTTCCGAAATTTCGAAACCATCATTAGTACGAACCATAGTTTCCATTCGGATTTTACTATCGTTGCTGAGTTTGTGACTCGTCATTAAAATACAATAACTTTGTTCAGCACCACGACCAACTCGTCCTCTTAATTGGTGTAATTGTGATAATCCAAAACGCTCTGCACTTTCAATAACCATTACAGAAGCGTTGGGAACATTCACACCAACTTCAATCACAGTCGTTGCGACCATAATATTGGTTTTCCCTTCCGAAAATCGTCTCATTTCTTCATCTTTATCGGCTGGTTTCATTTTTCCGTGAACGATAGAGATAGAATATTGCGGTAAAGGAAAATCTCTTGAAATACTTTCGTAACCGTCCATTAAATCCTTGTAATCCATCTTCTCCGATTCCTGAATTAACGGATATACAATGTACACTTGGCGACCTTTGGCAATTTCATCTTTTAAAAATTTCCAAACTTTCAATCGGTTCGAATCATAGCGATGAACGGTTTGTATCGGTTTTCTACCAGGAGGCAACTCATCAATGACTGAAATATCTAAATCACCATATAAACTCATAGCTAAAGTTCGAGGAATAGGAGTAGCGGTCATGACGAGAACATGAGGTGGGATAGCCCCTCCAACCTCCCCAGAAGGGAGGCTTTCCAAGATTGTCGTGATTTTTTTTAATGTATTTTCCGTATTGTTAATCACTTCTTCATTAGTGAAACGAATTACTTTAAAACCAATTTCATTTAATATTTGGGTTCGTAATTCATCAGCTTCTTGCTGTTCTGGAGTGTTGTGATAACCACCATCAACTTCAATTATCAGATTTTTTTCTAAACAAACAAAGTCCGCAATGAAGATATCAATTACGTGTTGTCTTCTAAATTTATACTTTAGATTTTTATTTCTTAAACATTCCCAAAGAACATTTTCTGCTTGGGTGCTGTTTTTTTTATTTTCTTTTTTAAGGTCTTTTAAAAGCGCATAGGTTGAAGGACGTGCTGTTTGGTATTTTTGTAAAACACGCTCTGTTTCCCCTCTTTTGGAGGGGTTAGGGGAGGCTTTTCCCCACAATTTACTTCTTTGTTCCACACCAAAACGATGTTGTTCATCAATAATTGCTAATCCTAAATTATGGAATTGTACTTTATCTTCTAATAAAGCATGAGTTCCAATTAAAATATCTAAAGTACCGTTTTCTAATGCTTCATGAATAATTTTTCGTTCTGCTGTTTTAGTGGAACCTGTTAGAATTTTTATTGTGATGTTTAGTTCTTTCGCTAATTCGGTTATTCCGTTAAAATGTTGGTTGGCTAAAATTTCTGTAGGTGCCATTAAACAACTTTGAAAGCCGTTATCTTTAGCTAAAAGCATGCACATTAAAGCTACAATTGTTTTTCCAGAACCAACATCACCTTGCAATAAACGATTCATTTGCGCATTACTTCCTAAATCATTTCGAATTTCTTTTAAAACGCGTTTTTGAGCATTGGTTAAATCGAAAGGCAAGTGATTATTATAAAAATCGGTGAAGTTTTCACCCACTTTTTCAAAAGGCATTCCTTTGATTTTGTGTTTGCGAATGAGGTTCTTAGTAATCAATTGCAATTGAATGAAAAACAATTCTTCAAACTTTAATCGGAATTGCGCTTTTGCTAATAAATCCTGACTTTTTGGAAAATGAATATTGAACAACGCAGCATTTTTTGGAATCAATTTTAATTCTTCTAAAAGGTAATTCGGTAAATTTTCAGAAAACAAAGCTTGGGTTTCCACAAACAATTGTTGCATCATTTTATTGATGACTTTGTTCGAAATGCCTTTATTGGCTAATTTTTCTGTACTTGGATAAACCGGTTGCATTGCCGAACGCAGACTAGCTTTGTGTTCTTCCAACAATTCCATTTCGGGATGCGCCATGTTGTAAGTAGAGCCAAATTGGGAAACTTTTCCAAAAATCACATACGGAATATTGATTTTAATACTTTCTCGAATCCATTTTTGACCTTGAAACCAAACAAGCTCCATTTGCCCTGTATCGTCAACAAAAGTGGCAACTAATCTTGATTTTCCTTTGCCTTGTTCAACGGTTTTGATGTTGATGATTTTTCCTACGATTTGAACTTCTGAATTGCTGTTTTGTAGTTCGTTTATCTTATAATAACGGGTTCTATCGATATAGCGATTTGGAAATAAATTCAGTAAATCAGCATACTTATGAATGCCCAACTCCTTGCGCAATAAATCGCCACGCTGCGGACCAACGCCTTTGAGATATTCTATGGGAGTTTCGAGTAAGTTCAAATTCAAGTGCAATTACAAGTTCAAAATTCATTTTTTGGGACACCGATTGGAGAAATTTTAAAAATTTATCAAATTAGTTCAATCTGTGTTCCCAAATGCAAAAGCGAAGATAGTTTATAATTTGTTAATTTAAAATCAGTGAAATTGAAAATGTTTATATTCGTACTTTATTAAAATCCATCAAGATGTATCGTATTCTTTTTTCTTTATTACTTGTAACTTTTTCTTTTGCCCAACAAACGGATAAAGTTGATTTTATCAAATGTGATGCTTTGGTTACTCCAAATCATGCTGAAAAATCAATTTTTGGAACTATTACATATGAATTTAAAGTAAAAAAAGCTATCGATACTATTAAAATTGATGCTATCAATATGGAATTTTCAGAAGTTGCCATCAATGGAAAATCTGTGAAATTCAAAAATTCAGGAAAGACATTAAATTTATTTGAAGGATTTAAAAAAGGAAAGAATAAGATAACTTTCAACTATACAGCTAAACCAAAACAAACACTTTATTTTACAAGCTCAGATGAAAATTTACAGATTTGGACACAAGGACAAGGACGCTACACTAGTCATTGGTTTCCAAGTTTTGATGATGTGAATGAAAAGGTAACTTTTAATATTTCAGTTGAATTTAGAAATGATTTCACAGTGATTTCAAATGGTGCTTTTATTTCAAATAAGTACAATTCGAAAGGGAATTTAATTACTTGGAATTATCAAATGCAAAAACCAATGTCATCTTACTTAGTAATGCTAGCCGTTGGGAATTTCGCAAAAAAAACTACAACAACTAAATCAGGAACGCCTTTAGAATTTTATTTAGATAAAAATGATGTTTCGAAATTTGAGCCCACTTATCGTTATTCCAAAGAAATGTTTGATTATTTGGAGCAAGAAATAGGAGTGAAGTATCCTTGGGGCATTTATCGTCAAGTTCCAGTTCGTGATTTTTTGTATGCAGGAATGGAGAATACAACTTCTACGATTTTTGCACAAGATTTTGTGGTGGACTCAATAGGTTTCAACGATAGAAATTATGTAAACGTTAACGCACATGAGTTAGCGCATCAATGGTTTGGCGATTTGATTACGGCGCAATCTGGAAAACACCATTGGTTGCAAGAAGGTTTTGCTACTTATTATGCGTTATTAGCAGAACGTCATTTGTTTGGCGATGATTATTTCTACGAAGAATTAAACGATTATGCTGAACAACTAAAACGTGCTTCCAAAACCGATACGATTCCGGTGATGAATGAAAAGGCGAGTTCATTATCTTTTTATAAAAAAGGGGCTTGGGCGTTGCATGTGATGCGAGAAGACATTGGAGCTAAGGATTTTCAAAAAGCAGTTAAAAAGTATTTAAAGAAATACCAATATAAAAATGTCAACACGGATGATTTCTTAAAAATTGTAAAAGAGGTTTCGGGTTATGATGTGGAAAATTTCAAAAGGGTTTGGTTAGAAAAGCCTGGATTTGAAATGGAAATCGCTCAAAAATATCTTTCTAAAAATAAATTCATTCAAGACTATTTTGCTCTAAAGAAAAGTAAAAAATCACTATCTGAGTTAACAGAAATTCTAAAATCAGATGCTTATTATCCGATTAAACAATACATCGTATATCAAACGCGTAATGTTCCTTTTGATGAAAGAAAAGTAATTTTAGAAACGGCTTTAGCTACAAATAACATTTTAGTAAGAAGAGCAGTAGCAGAATCAACTCCAATAATTCCAGAAGCTTTTAAAAATCAATATGAAACACTACTAAATGATAATTCGTATCAAACGAAAGAAATTGCATTAGTTAATTTATGTGAAAGTTTTCCAGAAGAGGTAGAAAAATACTTGGAACAAACAAAAGGAATTGAGGGTAATAACGATAAAAGTTTAAAATTAACTTGGTTGAAATTAAAAATACTAAAAGGTCAAAATTCAAGATTTGATCAAGAAAATATCATTGATGAATTACTACAATATGCCTCTGTAGATTTCGAAAGTTCAATTCGTCAAAATGCTTTAGAAACGTTGTTAGGAGTTAATTATGAGAATCCTAAAGTAATAGAAGCATTGTTTTTAGCTACAAATCATCATAAATGGCAGTTTACCAAATTTGGTAGAGATAACGTTCGTTTATTACTAAAAAAAACCGAATACAGAACAATAGTTGAAAAAGTAGCATCAACTTCGAATGCAAATATGAAAGAGTTGTATTTGAAATTTTTAAATGAGAAATAAAAAAATCCCGAGCTTCAACTCGGGATTTGTATTTAAAAAACTCTTTTTAATTCCTCTTTCAAATAACTAATCGCAATATTACTTGGCGCTTCTGTTTCGGTAAGCTCAATCATAACAGCTTCTCTCAGTTTGTCTGCATCTGCAACATCTTCGCGAAGTGCATTTTTTCGAATCATTTGAATTGTACTATTTTTTGCCTTTAAAACAATATCCCAAGTTTCCGCAGTCAAATAAATTTGTTGGGTTAAATTATGCTCAAATTCAGTTTGAATGTGGTGCGATAATATTGTAGCATAGTCGTCTTTACTTTTTCCCGTTGGAGCCACACGCATTAATAGTTGAGACGGATTGATTCGCTCTAACAACAAAACCATTCGCTCATAAGCTTGCAAACGAATAGGTAACGCTTGTTTTTGATTTTCTCTTAGTAATTCAAATTTACGTTTGCTTTCTTCGCTGTTATAAAATTTTTGCATCATTACAAAAGCTACACCACCAGTAATTAAAGCAGGTAAGGTATAAGCAGCAATTTCTAATAATTTATCTTCGATTGTCATTTTTAAGTTGGTTTAATTTCATCGCAAATTAAGATTAAAATTATCAAAAATCAAATTCAAAAATCAAAATCAATTTCAAATTTCTAAACTCTAACACCCATCATCTAAATTTTTTAAAAACTTGTATTAACCCTTTTCATGATGTATTTTTGTAAATTAGTCAAAAAGTTATAGTACACTATGAAAGAAATGCAGCGATATATCAGCCAATTAAATGAAGCACAGCAAGCACCTGTATTGCAGAAAGACGGTCCCATGATTGTTATTGCGGGAGCAGGTTCTGGTAAAACTCGTGTTTTAACGGTTCGTATAGCTAATTTGATGAGTCAAGGAGTTGATGCATTTAATATTTTAGCTTTAACTTTTACCAACAAAGCTGCCCGTGAAATGAAAAAACGTATTGCGGATATTGTTGGAACTAATGAAGCTAAAAACCTTTGGATGGGAACTTTTCACTCGGTATTCGCTAAGATTTTACGTAGTGAGGCTGATAAACTAGGATATCCATCTAATTTTACGATTTACGATTCTCAAGATTCATTGCGTTGTTTGGGTGGAATTATCAAAGAAATGCAATTGGATAAAGATATTTATAAACCAAAGCAAATTTTAGGTCGAATTTCATCTTATAAAAATTCACTAATCACCGTAAAAGCTTATTTCAATAATCCCGAATTACAAGAAGCCGATGCGATGAGTAAAAAACCACGTATGGGTGAAATTTATCAACAATATGTAGAGCGTTGTTTTAAATCGGGAGCGATGGATTTTGATGATTTGTTATTGAAAACCAATGAATTATTGAATCTTTTTCCAGATGTTTTAGCAAAATATCAAGATCGTTTTCGATACATTTTAGTAGATGAGTACCAAGATACAAATCACTCGCAGTATTTGATTGTTCGTGCGTTGTCAGATAGATTTCAAAATATTTGTGTAGTAGGAGATGATGCGCAGAGTATTTACGCTTTCCGTGGTGCGAATATCAACAATATTTTAAATTTCCAGAAAGATTACGAAAACGTACAATTGTATCGTTTGGAACAAAATTATCGTTCATCAAAAAACATTGTAGAAGCAGCAAATAATGTTATTGACAAGAATAAAACTAAGTTAGATAAAATTGTTTGGACATCCAATGATGACGGACCAAAAATTAAAGTCCACCGAAGTTTAACTGATGGAGAAGAGGGACGTTTTGTTGCCGCAACTATTTTCGAACAGAAGATGCAAAATCAAATGTTAAATGGACAATTTGCGATTTTGTATCGTACGAATGCACAATCTCGTGCTATGGAAGATGCATTACGTAAACGCGATATTCCGTACCGAATTTATGGTGGTTTATCGTTTTATCAACGTAAGGAAATTAAAGATGTTTTGGCGTATTTACGTTTGGTAATCAATCCAAAAGACGAAGAAGCGTTGGTTCGTGTAATTAATTATCCAGCAAGAGGAATTGGTGATACAACGGTTGAAAAATTGACGGTTGCAGCCAATCATTACAAGCGTTCTATTTTTGAAGTAATGGAACACATTGATAAAATCGATTTGAAACTAAATGCAGGTACAAAAGCAAAATTGAATGATTTTGTGACGATGATTAAAAGTTTTCAAGTTATTAATGAAAATCAAGATGCATTTTTCTTAACCGATCATGTTACGAAGAAAACCGGATTAGTTCAAGAACTCAAAAAAGATGGAACTCCAGAAGGAATTGCCAAAATTGAAAACATAGAAGAATTACTAAACGGTATTAAAGATTTCACTGAAGGTCAAAAAGAAATCGACGGAGCCAGAGGAGCGTTAGCTGAATTCTTAGAAGACGTAGCTTTAGCCACCGATTTAGATAAAGATACAGGTGATGACGATAGAGTGGCACTAATGACCATTCACTTGGCAAAAGGATTAGAGTTTCCACATGTGTTTATTGTGGGATTAGAAGAAGATTTATTCCCAAGTGCGATGAGTTTGAACACGCGAAGTGAATTAGAAGAAGAACGACGTTTGTTCTACGTTGCCTTAACTCGTGCCGAACATCAAGCGTATTTAACGTATGCGCAATCACGTTACCGTTGGGGAAAATTAGTGGACAGTGAACCATCACGCTTTATTGAAGAAATCAACGACCAATATTTAGAATATTTGAATCCAGTGGATTCTGGTTATCGTTACAAACCGGTTATGGATATTGATGTTTTTGGTGATATTGATAAATCGAAATTGCGTTTAGCAAAACCAACTGCAGGAACGCCACCAAAATATTTTACGCGAGATGAACCAGTTTCTTCTGCAAATATCAGACGTTTAAAACCCGTTTCAAGCAATTCAGGAAGATCAAATGTAGTAGATGCGAATTTAAACGTTGGTAATATCGTTATGCACGAACGTTTTGGTAAAGGACAAATTGTAAACATTGAAGGAATAGGTGCCGATAAAAAAGCAGAAATTCGTTTTGATGTTGGCGGATTAAAGAAGTTGTTGTTGCGATTTGCGAAGTTGGAGGTTATCGGATAAAATTTGTAAAAAATAATTAAAATTTAGATATGTTACATTCAAAGAAAATAGATTTAAAAAACCGTAATTTTATAGTAATTTTTATGATGTTCATCACAATGTTATTAAATTCTTGCGCACTAAAACCAATTCTGCCAACAAAAAATTATTCACCAATTGAAAATGTATCAATTGAAAATCTTGGAAATGGTAAAATATTATTTTATAATTACGGATATTATTGCCCAACAATGACATGTGGTTACACTACCAAAATGAACGTGAAGGCTAACGAAATATCTTTAGGACAAATTAATTATGGTGAATACTTTATTGTTGAACTTGATTATGGTGAATATGTTTTTGAAACAGTCTATAAAGATGTTCTAAAAATAAAAAGAACTCATAAAGTAACTATTGATAAGGACACTAAAGTAATAAAATTATCTATTAATGCTTTTAATGAGAAATTAAAAGTTACTAATTCATTGCCAGCTGGAATAAATCAACTTTATCAACTTCAGTAAAAATAGAATGTCAGAAATTATAAAAATATACGAAGACAAACCAAGCGAAGCAGCTATTAAAAAAGTAGTACAAGTCTTAAAAGACGGCGGTTTAGTCATTTATCCAACCGATACGGTTTATGGTTTGGGTTGTGATATTACCAATTCTCGTGCGCTTGAAAAATTAGCTAAAATCAAAGGAATTAAGTTGGAAAAAGCGAATTTTTCTTTCGTTTGTTCGAGTTTGAGTAATCTTTCTGATTATGTGAAACAAATTGACACATCGACTTTTAAAATTTTAAAACGCGCTTTACCTGGTCCATACACGTTTATTTTACCAGGAAATAACGATTTACCTAAAGAATTCAGAAAGAAAAAAACAGTCGGAATTCGTGTTCCAGCTAATAATATTGCGTTGCAAATTGTAGAAATGCTTGGAAATCCTATCGTTTCCACATCCATTCATGATGAAGATGAGGTAATCGAATATTCAACCGACCCAGAATTAATCTTCGAAAAATGGAATAATAAAGTAGATTTGGTTATCGATGGTGGTTATGGTGATAACGTAGCTTCAACCATCATAGATTTAACAGGTTATGAACCGGAAGTCATTCGTGAAGGAAAAGGTAGTTTGGATGTTTTATAACCAATAATTTGTTTTTATCACAATAAAATACTAAATTAGCTTTGCTATTCTCAATTTTAACCAATTATTGATGAGACATTCACAGTTTTAGTATAAATTTATTAAAACTATGTGTTTCTTAATTTAATATTTAATTGGTTATTAATAAAAAAATTAAGGATACATTAAGCAGGTCTTTGACCTGCTTTTTTTATTTCCAGTCTGGCATGATGCCATTATCAAATAATTGCAATCTTGAACCTGTTATTCCAATCGAGCATTTAAAAATATTTCTAGCGGATATTCCATCATTTGATGTGCTTACAAAAAGTAATTCGGCTTCGTTTGGAGAATATCGAACTTCTAAATCATTAAATCCTGCAGGTTTTTGAACATTTACTTCTGTTGCTGTATCTGTTAAAAAATCATATTGGAATATTCTTGAATCCAATTGTCGGTAATCAAAACTTTCAAATCCAGTAACATCTCTTGTAAAAACTAATTTGTTATTAGTAACTGATAAATGTAAACCGCTAATTGCTCCCATAGTTCCAGAAATTACATTTTCTACAATTATTCCGTTTGAATTAATTACGTAGACTTCTGTTTCATAACCATATAAATTGTTAACTTTTAACGCAATAATCGAACTATCAATACTCCAATCACATTCTGAAATTAATTTTCCATTGGGTGTTTGAAATATTAATTCTAATCCACTTCCATCAGCATTAATTTTGTAGAGTTTATCAAAATTAGAATAAATCAATTGACTTCCGTTGCTTTTCCAACTAAAATTGTAATAGTCCAAATTAAATCCCGCAGCTGGAATTCCGGCCGTTACTTTAAAAACATCAGAACCATCAGGATTCATGGTATAAATATGAGCTTGTCCGCCTGTGGTTCTCAAAAAAGCAATTTTATTTGCGGGAATATTTTTTCGAGGTCTAAAACTATTGGTTGCATCAGATGTAATTTGTAGTTCATTTCCAACATTGTCAGCAGTAAAAATTACATTGTTGTCAGCAATTTTTCGGGTAAATAGATAACGCGCATTTGGGAATTCTAATGTTCTAAATGATTGTGTTAAGCTATTTACTTCTGGGTTTATTCCATCAGAAACCGAAACTTGCCAAAAATATTTGGTGCTGTAGTTTAAATCTGTTAAAGTGAAAGAATTACTTGTAATTTCTTCATAAACAATAATTTCGTTTGTAATATCATTTCGAAGGGTAATTTTATAAGTTAGTTCATCATCTTCTGGATCTGTTGATTGCCAGGTTAGATTGATACTTAAGCTTAAATTTTCGGCATTATCTAATGGTGTTAAAAGTTCTGGTACAGTAGGTGATTGGTTAATTTCTTCTATAGGTTCTAATTCAAAAACCAATTCTGTTTCTAAATCTTTTAGTACGGTTCCAGCTTCAAATTTGGCAATAAAACCATCTTTTCTAGCTTCAAAAGCATAATCTCCTGTTGGTACGTTTTCTATTGTAAAATATCCATCTTCATCGGTAAAAACAGCACTTGTATTTGGATTTGATGAAACACGAGCATTTTCAATTGGTTCAAATGTAACAGCTTCTACCACACGACCAGTTACTGTTCCAAAACCAGTTTCATCAATAGTTTCTTCCGAACAAGAATAGGAAAGTGAGAGAATTAGGATAAAAAAACTGAATTTATATATTTTGTACATGATTATTTTGTTGAATTTGAAGTTGCTTCAATGGATAAATCTTTTATGTGTTTTTTAATGGCTTTCTCATCATATTTTTTTCGAGGAAAATAATAGTTTACACTGATGAAAAATCGCCAATAATTATCATCTCTAATTCCCGATGTGATGTTATCAATTTTATCAGATTGTGTAAAGTTTATTTCGCCAAGCATGCGAATTCCTAGATTATCAGTTGCTAAATATTCAACACCTGCTCCTGATTGTATTTTAAAATAAGGTGATTCATAACTAGATGTTGCTCCTAAACCTGTTCCGATGTAGAAAAATGGCGTCAATCTATCATAGGGTAAAAAGAGTACTTCAGTATTCAAATCAAACGAAGTGTGAGCATCTTCAAATTTGTTTTTGTTTTTCATCCAAAATAAATTTACAGAAGTATTAATACTAAACGTTGGCATAATAAAATAGCGCATTCCAGCACGTAACGCGGGTTTCAAAACAGCACTCGGATAGTCACCTTGAATTAATGAACCACCAACGTCTAAGTTGATTCCAAATTTTGCTCTACGCTCTTTAAAATAACGCTTGTAAAGTAGTGTTGATTCTGATTCTTCTTTTTCTTTGTTGTATTCGTTTATAACTTCAGTTAATGTTGAAATAGGTGCATTCGCAGCCCAAATATTATCTTGTATTCCCTCTACAATTAAACCTTCAACCGCTTTTTCAATTGCTTCAGTAACGGCCAATTGCAAAGGTTCATTTTTTGTAAAACCTGTTTCAACTTCTAATAATCTTTTAAATTTTACATAGCGAAATAAACTTGCATCTAAAGATTGTGATAAAATGGTTTTAGATACATAAATTGTTTTTAGAATTTTTCCATTTTGGGTAGAAACTAATCGAAGATAAACCGTTACTCGATCTTGTCTATAACTTGTAGAACTTCCGGCACCAAAATAGCGTGCCCCAAAACCACCAGTTATAATATTAGAATCATACGAAACAATTCCGCCTTCCAATAAAACTCCCGCATAGAGTAGTGGAGTAAGTTGTTGATCTTTAGAATTGGGATCTTTTAAATATTCCTGTCGTGTAGATCTAATGATATTTCTTTCTTGTAAAAGATTGGCTAAATTTTCTCGTTCAATTGGAATAAACCAATTTGAATCTTCAAGTGCTTTTATCAAAATTGAAGTTGAACCTTGTGTAACAGCTGTACTAAAATTACTTCCATTGTCGGAAGGTTTATATTGCCCTGTTTGGTCTCTAAATTTATAAACACCTACAACAATTTGTTCTTTTGGTGGTGGTAACGATTTTAATGAAAGAGTTGCAGGAGTTCCTTCTCCATAAGAAGCTTTTTGAACGGTAACTGGCTGATTAAAATAGGCTCCGCAACTACTTAATAGAGTAAATAAACTGCAACCAACTATTTTTGTGCTTGTTTTCATGTGTTTTGTTTTTAGTAAAAAGAACACGTGTAAGCTAAATTTTAATAAACTTTAGGGCAGTTTATGTTTGAAGGAATTTAATTTCTGGGAATAATAACTTGAGTTTCTTCACCTGTGAGAATGTCTAAAATATTGACGACTAAGCCTAAGTTTGACTCGTATAATTCAACGGATAAACTTCCAAAAGTATATACACCATTTTGAGTCCCTGAGCCTGTGCCATCTCCTGATCCAGATGTATTGGAACCAAATTGATTGTCAAAAAGTTCTCTTGATAAATAACTCAATAATTGTGAATTTAAGTTGTCTCTAAAACGTTCTAAATCTGATTGTTGTTCAAAACCATCTTCACCATCTGGGTCTTTTAATAAATTTTGTGACTCGGCTGAACTTAACATCCATTGATAATTGAATGTATCGCCACCAAAAGCGGGGTTTTTTGGTTTATAAACTAAGTTTTGTGCCACTGAAAAACCGATAAAAAAACAAGCGAATAGTGTGATGTACGTTTTCATTTTTATTGTTTTAATATTGTTCGATTCTATTTTTTAGTTTTTCTAAATCTTTGAAGTATTTCTTTGTAATTTGTATGGCTTCTTCGGCTTTTTGAGAAAGAAATTCTTCATTTGGATTTGCAATAAATTCTGAAATTAACTTGTTGTCTATTGTTATTTTAAGAATTGTTGTTCTTCCGATGTTGAGTTGTTCTTCAATTTGTACAATTTGATTTCCTTTTATAGCTTCAGAATTATATTTTGAAAAATATATGTCGTAAAAATCTTTTCCTACTTTAGTTTTGGTATCGTCTGAAACAATGCCAGTAATTTCAAGTTCAGTTTCATTTTTATTTAAAACGTCACTTTTTTTTTCTTCTACAATAATTCGGTCTTTTCCCACCATGACATCATTATCGTCATAAATTAAGAGTAGAATTATAATTTCATCTTTAGTACTTTGATTGATTTTTGTTGTTGAAAGTATTTTTTTCTCATTTGGATTTAACGTAAACTCACCATTTTGAGAATTGTTTGACGTGTTTGTTGTTTGTTTATTTTTTTTAATGACAGATAAAGTGTATGATAAATTTTTTATGCCGTCATCAAGATTTTCAGCTGTTCCTGTAACCGAAACCATTTCTTCAAAATAACTCAATTCTATTTTAGCTTTTACTTCTGTATTCAAAATTTGAGCATGAAGAATTGTACTAAAAAGTAGCGGGAAAATTAGAATATGTAGCTGATTTCGTTTCATCTGTTAATTACGATTACTGATGCGTTATTTCCGTTGATTTGAATTTTTAAATTTTCTGATATTGTGTTACTTCCAAAACTTGTAATTCGGTTGTTATCACCGTTTTGAATGTATTGATTTTCAATTATATTATAATTTCCTATCGACATTTCATGGATTGTATTTCCATTTCCATTTTGAAGAATAAATTCGTTTACTTCTGCTTCAACTCTGTAAATATCTGTCGAATTAAAATGTCCGTTTTGATATACTTGAATGAATGATTGATTGGCAATAATTGTATTTTGATTGTAATTTTGATTTCCAATTTGTGTTATTATAGCACTATTTGTTTGGCTTTGAGAAATTGAAGCGGTTAGTTTATAATCAATAAGATTTTGATTTATTATGGCTATTTCTGTTTGTGAATTTTCTTGCGAAACGACAGTAAAGCCAATTAGCAAAAATATAATGGCGATTATTTTTTTTAGATTTTTCATATGTTAAAACTTCATTTATCATAGGTAACATATGGTATCGCTTGCTTGTATTTGTTATCTCAAACTTTTTTGTTAGCGATTTCATATAATAAAAATGAGACAAGTAAGAAAAGCTCACTTGTCTCATTAATAAAAAAATTAGTTAGATTGATTTACTAAAGAAAGGTTACCAACTCCAGTTTGGTTAACAAAACTCATGTGTAATTGACCAGTTTGATTTGTCCAAGCAGTATTTAACGAACCATCTTGTTGAATGTAAGAGAAATTTCCTTCACCAGCTTGAGTAGTTATAGCTAAATTGCTTTGACCATCTTGATCATGAATTGCCATGTTATCTTCACCTAATTGTAATTGATAAGAAGCATTTCCTTCTCCAACTTGTAGTGCTAATCCCATGTTGCCTTCACCAACTTGCACTTGAGAAGAGTAATTATCTTCACCAAATTGAATTGCGGTTGCACTATTGTCATCACCTAATTGAGTTTGGTCAGCAGTATTATCTTCTCCAATTTGTAAAATGGAAGCAGTATTGTCTAATCCAACTTGTAAAACGTTAGCTTCGTTAGCAATTCCAAATTGAACAACTGTAGAACTATTTCTTCTACCATATTGATCAATATCAGAATCATTTCCTAAACCTACTTGAGTTACATCAGCTTCATTTCTTCTACCGTCTTGATTAACGTTAGAATAATTTGCAATACCTAATTGGTCTACTTTGGCATCATTTCGTCTGCCTAATTGGTCAATTTCTGAACCGTTTAGAATACCAACTTGATCAACTTCTGCTTCATTGAAGCGACCAGTTTGCTCTACATCAGAACCATTTAACAATCCGAATTGGTCTACATTAGACATGTTTCCTAAACCTGTTTGGTTTACTACACTAAGATTGGCTTGTGCAAACATTGCAACTCCAAACAACATCACGGAGATGTTTAAAACAACTTTTTTCATAATTTATATATTTAATTGGTTATTAAATTCAATATAAAATGTGACCAAAGAAGTAGGGAAAGTTGTTTTAATTAATGGCGTTTATCCATTAGTAGTGTGGGGGGCAAAACGTTTATTATTTTTGTCAAAATTATGTAGAATATTTAATTATAAAAACTTTTAGCAGTTAATTTTTTAATTATTTAGCAACTTTTCTACGAATTGTTTAAAATCATAGATGAAGTGCTTATTTTTTTATAAATGTCTGAATAATAAAAGAGTATAAAAAAACACCCCAAATTAATGAGGTGTTTTTTATCGATTTTTTTTGCAATTTATTCCTTAGCTAATGTTTTCATTTCCTTTTCAATCATTTCATAAAATTGATCAATTTTCGGCATAATGATGATACGAGTTCTTCTGTTTTTTGCTCTGTTAGCAGGAGAATCATTTTCCACTAAAGGAATATATGAACTTCTTCCAGCTGGAATTAACTGTTTTGGGCTAACTCCTAATTCTTTATGTAAAACTCTCACAATTGAAGTGGCTCTTTTTACTGATAAATCCCAGTTGTCTAATAATACAGCATTTTTGATTGGCACATTGTCGGTGTGACCTTCTACCATACATTCGAAGTCTGGTTTGCTATTGATTACTTTAGCTACTTTAGCTAAAACACCTTTTGCTTTATCACTTACTTCATAACTTCCCGATTTGAATAATAAATTATCTGCAATCGAAATCATGACAACTCCTTTTTCAACATTGATGTTGATGTCTGGATCGTCGATTCCAACTTCACGTTTTAAACTTGTAACTAAAGCTAATGTAACACTGTCTTTTTTAGTTAAAGCGTCTTGTAAACGTGTTATTTTTAAATCTTTTTCTTTTAAACTTTCTAATGATTTTTCAAGATTTTCAGCCCCTTTTGTAGTCAAAGTGGTTAAATTTCCCATGTTATTGATTAAGTCCGTATTGTTTTTCTTAAGAAAATCAACTTGACTCGCTAACGCTTCTCTTTCCGTTAAACAAGTGTTTAATTTAACCGTTGCGGTGTTTAATAAATCTTGAATCTCTTTGTTTTTAGCCTCTAATTCGGTGAATTTCTTTTTTGAAACACACGAACTTAATGAAATAGCTGCTACTGCGGCGAATAACATTACTCTTCTCATACGATAATTATTTTTTTACAAAATTAAATGGAAATTGTTAAAAAATAGCTTTTTTAAACCTAAACTATTGTTAAAAAAGGTCAGCAAATACCTTGCCATTCTTGACAAAGTAACGATAAACGATACTGTTTATTTTGTAATAATTAGATTTTTGAGTTGTATTACGTTTCTTATAAAATTGAAATACAAGATGATAAAATGTAAAATGTGCTTCAATAATTGCCCAAAAGTGTTTAAATTTTCCTTTCAAAATAAATTGAATCCCCGCTAAACCATCTAAACACAAGCGCATAAAAAGGATTGGAAATAATTGATTTTTCGGTAAATTCTTAGTTAACATCAACAATGAATTTCTGAAATTCAAGAAGGTTTTTCTCGGATTCCCTTCGTTTAGAGTGGCTCCACCAACGTGATAAACGATTGATTTTGAAGTGTATTTCGTTTTGTAACCTAAGTTAAATGCTCTCCAACATAAATCAATTTCTTCTTGATGTGCAAAGAAATCATCATCAAAACCTTTTAATTTGCGATACACTTCTTTTCTAATAAAAAAACAAGCTCCAGTTGCCCAAAAGATTTCGATTTCGTCATCATATTGATTTTTGTCTTCTTCAACCGTGTCAAAAATTCGTCCACGACAAAATGGATAACCAAATTTATCAATAAAACCACCAGCTCCACCAGCGTATTCAAAATGGGTTTTCTTTTTGAAGTCTAATAATTTAGGTTGGATAATCGCAGTTTCGGGTTGCGTTTCGAATATATTTAAAATAGGAGCAAGCCAATTTTCTGTTACTTCAATATCGGAATTGACTAAAGCGTAATATTCTTCTTCAACAAACTTCAATGCTTCATTATAGCCTTTTGCAAAACCAAAATTTCCTGTATTTTGAATGATTTTTAATGAAGGAAATTGGCTTTTAATCACTTCAATAGAAGCATCTGTCGATGCATTATCGGCCACATAAATCGTAGCTTCCTCAGAAAACGCCATTACCGAAGGTAAAAACTGTTCTAATAATTTGGCTCCGTTCCAATTTAATATGACTACTGCTATTTTTTTCATTGATTTGAATATTCAGGAAGTTCTTTCAAGAAAACATATTTTTCGTTTTCAAAATCCATTTGGCAAAAATAATGATTTAGTCCGTTGGTAACCATTAAATATTTAGCTTTCAAAACTAAATTATAACGCGCAATTTGATCAAACGTTTGTTGGGAAATGGGAACTTCTGGAGCTTTGCACTCAATTAATAAAAATATTTCTCCATTTGGTTGAAAAACTACTCCATCATATCGTTTGCTTAAATCGTTAATTTTGATTAATTTCTCAACGTTGATGTAGGATTTCGGATAATTTTTATCTTGTAACAAAAACTGAACTACGTGTTGACGCACCCATTCTTCTGGAGTAAGAAGAATAAATTTTTTTCTAATTTCATCAAAAATAGACACTTTATTTTCACTATTTTTGAACCGAAAGGAATAAACTGGAAAGTTCAACTTTTGCATGAAGCAAAAATAGTTATTTTAAACTAACAGCCAACTGCTACTGAACACTGAATACTTAAAATAATGGATGAAGTAATTCAAATTACAAAAGATATAAAAGCAGGAAACATCAAACCCATTTATTTTTTTATGGGCGAAGAACCCTATTATATTGATAAATTGACCGATTTTATTGAGCAAAATGTGTTGCAAGAACACGAGCGCGATTTTAATCAATCTATTTTGTATGGTAGAGATGTTACGATGGAAGATGTGATTGGTAGTGCTAAACGTTTTCCAATGATGGCTGACCGACAAGTGGTGGTGGTTAGAGAAGCTCAAGAATTATCACGCCATATTGATAAATTAGAAGCGTATGCCGAAAATCCGCAACCTACAACAGTTTTGGTTTTTGCTTACAAATACAAGACATTAGACAAGCGTAAAAAAGTCACTAAACTTTTAGATAAGGTAGGAGTAGTTTACGAAAGTAAAAAGTTGTATGAAAATCAGGTTGGCGATTGGATTAAAAGAGTTTTATCCGGGCAAGGATATAGCATCGAACCTAAAGCAGCCGCTATTTTGGTTGAATTTTTAGGAACCGATTTATCTAAAATCAATAACGAATTAGATAAACTGAAAATTATTTTACCAAAAGGTCACACTTTTACTCCAAAAGACATTGAAGAGAATATCGGTTTTAGTAAAGATTACAACAACTTCGAATTGCGAAAGGCTATTGGTGAAAAAGACCAATTGAAAGCCTACAAAATAATAGATCATTTTTCACAAAATCCAAAGGATAATCCGCTAGTTGTTACAACTGGATTGGTGTTTGGTTTCTTTTCTCAATTATTGCAATATCACGGATTAAAAGACAAATCGCAGTTTAATGCAGCTAAAGTTTTAAAAGTGAGTCCTTATTTTGTAAAAGATTACGAAGTGGCTTTCAGAAATTATCCTATGAAAAAAGTAAGTGCAATTGTAGCTGCTTTGCGCGATATCGATGTAAAAAGTAAAGGAGTTGGTGCTTCATCAATGTCACAACATGATTTATTAAAGGAATTATTGATTAAAATTTTCAATTAATTCAAATGATAAAAAGTTTAAAAATTTGTACCTTCGCAATCCTAAAATTTACAAAACTTTAGTTAAAAATACTTAATTATGGGAATGAATAAAAATACAATATTGGCTTGGGCTACTTTCATTATGATTTTAATGGGATTACTTTTAATTGGATTAGGAATTTACCGTTATGCCGATGTTGCTGGTTGGGGATTTGCAGCTGTTGGAGTTGGTTTCTTTGCCATTGCTTGGGTTTTCAACGCTTTAAAAGGAAGAGTTTAACAATACAATTTTAAAAATTAATAAAACAAACATACCATTATGTCAGACGATAAGAAAGTGATTTTCTCAATGCAAAAATTGAGTAAAACCTATCCGGGAGCAGATAAACAAGTACTAAAAAATATATATTTAAGTTTCTTTTATGGAGCAAAAATTGGTATTCTTGGATTAAATGGTTCAGGAAAATCTTCATTATTAAAAATTATTGCTGGAGTTGATAAAAATTACCAAGGTGATGTAGTTTTTCAACCAGGTTATACTGTTGGATATTTAGAACAAGAACCTCATTTAGATGAAACAAAAACGGTAATTGATATCGTTCGTGAAGGTGCTGCAGAAACGTTTGCTTTATTAGAAGAATTTAATAAAATTAACGACGATTTCGGTTTACCTGAAGTATACGAGAATCCAGAAAGAATGGAAAAACTTATGGATCGTCAGGCTGAATTACAAGATAAAATCGACGCTTCAGGAGCTTGGGAAATTGATAATAAATTGGAAATTGCAATGGACGCGCTTCGTACGCCAGATCCAGAAACACCAATTTCTGTTTTATCAGGTGGAGAAAAACGTCGTGTAGCTTTATGTCGTTTACTTTTACAACAACCAGATGTTTTATTATTAGATGAGCCAACGAATCACTTGGATGCAGAATCGGTTCTTTGGTTAGAACAACATTTGGCACAATATTCAGGAACTGTAATTGCGGTAACGCACGATAGATATTTCTTAGATAATGTTGCAGGTTGGATTTTAGAGTTGGATAGAGGAGAAGGTATTCCATGGAAAGGAAATTATTCTTCTTGGTTAGAACAAAAATCAAACCGTATGGCTCAAGAAGAGAAAGTAGCGTCAAAACGTAGAAAAAATTTAGAGCGTGAGTTAGATTGGGTACGCCAAGGAGCAAAAGGTCGTCAAACCAAACAAAAAGCACGTTTACAGAACTACGATAAATTATTAAACGAAGACCAAAAAGAACTAGACGAAAAATTAGAAATTTATATTCCTAATGGCCCTCGTTTAGGAACCAATGTAATTGAAGCTAAAAATGTTGCTAAGGCATTTGGAGATAAATTACTATATGATGATTTAAATTTTGTTTTGCCACAAGCTGGAATTGTTGGAATTATCGGACCAAATGGTGCTGGTAAATCGACTATTTTCAAAATGATTATGGGTGAACAACAAGCTGATGCTGGTACTTTCGAAATTGGTGATACAGTAAAAATCGCATACGTAGATCAATCGCACTCTAATATTGATCCAAACAAAACCCTTTGGGAAAACTTCTGCGATGGTCAAGAGTTAATTATGATGGGTGGACGTCAAGTAAACTCTCGTGCTTACTTATCTCGCTTTAACTTTGGAGGTGGTGAACAAAACAAAAAAGTTTCAACATTATCTGGTGGAGAGAGAAATAGATTGCACTTAGCCATGACACTAAAAGAAGAAGGAAACGTATTACTTTTAGATGAGCCTACTAATGATTTAGATGTGAACACATTACGTGCTTTAGAAGAAGGTTTAGAAAATTTTGCAGGTTGTGCCGTAATTATTTCGCATGATAGATGGTTTTTAGATAGAGTTTGTACGCACATTTTAGCTTTTGAAGGTGATTCTCAAGTGTATAGCTTTGAAGGAAGTTTTACAGAATATGAAGAAAACAAGCGCAAACGTTTAGGAAAAGATGTAACACCAACTCGTATTAAATACAAAAAATTAACACGATAAACATTTGTTAAAAAATCCTGATTTTGTCAGGATTTTTTTTTATTTTAGTCTTCCTTAAAATCAATCACATTAAAACTGTTAAATGATAACTTTCAAGCGTTTTTATTTTGTTTTATTTTTCTGTTTCAGTTCTGTTTTAGGATTAGCACAGTCAACTAATTCAGCAAATAAAGAAGCAAAAGAATTATTAAATAAAGCAGGTCAAAGTTTTCTGAAGTTAGATTCAAAAAAATCGCTCGATTTTGCTCAAAGAGCACTTATTCTTGCAACAAAAAATAATGACGATTTGTTGGCTTCCAAAGCATACAATTTAATTGGCTTAAATTTTGAAGAATTTGCAGATTACAAAAAAGCAATCGAATTTTATAATAAAGGGCTTATACTAGCTAATAAGGTTGATAATGATACCGTAAAGGGTTGGCTCAACAACAATTTAGGTAATTTGTATTGCTATAGAAAAATTGATTTTAGCAAAGGAATAAAACATTATAAAGAAGGTTTAAGATATTCTATTAAGCATAATGATCAAGATGAAATTATGTTTTCGAAATTAAATATTGGTAGTGCCTATTTTGCTGTTGAAGACTTTAGTAGCGGTATTCAATATTTTAATGACATTAAAGAGTATGTTGAAAAAAGCAACGACATTGAATCTAAAATATCATTAAATTCTAATTTTGGTTTATACTACAATAGTTTAGACAACAATCAAAAAGCGGAAGAATATTATTTAAAAGCGGTTCATTATTGCGAACAGAATGATATCGAATTAATCAAGTCTAATGCAAGTGATGTGTATCATGATATTTCTAATTTTTATTACAAAATTAAAAACTTTGAAAAGGCACATTTTTATCTTTTAAAGCATGATGAATTACAAGACAAAATTTACAATGAAGAACGATTAAATGATGTAAAAGTAGCCGGTTTACAAATAGAACACGATGAAATTAATAGAGAGATTGATCAAATTAAAAAAGAAAAAGAAATCCAACAAGAAAAATTACAAGCCAATCGAGTTTTTGTAATTCTTTTAGGAGTTATCTTTTTCATATTGTTGCTGTTATTACTTTCCTTAATTCGAAATAATAAAATTAAAGCGAAAGCGAATTCCGATTTAAAAGAAGCAAATCGAGAACTATTGATTGCGAAAGAAAAAGCAGAAGAAGCATCACAATTAAAAACGCAGTTTATTTCCACAATTAGTCACGAATTGAGAACACCACTTTATGGAGTTGTCGGAATTACAGATATCATTTTAGATGAACACAAAGAACTTACCAATAGTCCACATTTAAAATCTTTAAAATTTTCAGCTAAGTATTTATTGTCTTTGGTAAATGATATTTTGAAAGTGTATAAAATTGAAGAAAATCAAGTGATTTTAGAAGATATGGTTTTTAATCTTCAAGATGAATTGACTATTATTAAAGATTCGTTGCATTTCTTAGCGATTAAAAACAGTAATCAAATTGATATTAATGTTGATGCGAATATTCCAGAAATTTTAGTTGGAGATAAGATTCGTTTATCACAAATCTTCATTAATTTGATTAGTAACTCTTTAAAGTTTACCAATGAAGGAAATGTTACGGTTAAAGCAGATTTAATTGAAAAAATAGGAACCAAGTGTTATTTGAAATTTCAAGTAATTGATAGCGGAATTGGAATTGCAAAGCAAGATCAGGAAAAAGTATTTGATAAATTTGTGCAAGTCTATCGTAAAGAAGATGATTATCAAGGAACTGGTTTAGGGCTGACAATCGTAAAAAAAATGGTGGAACTTTTCAACGGAACTATTAATTTAGAAAGCGAAGAGAACGTGGGTACAACAATTACGTTCACCATTCCGTTAGAATCAGATGTAACAAAAGTCAAATCGATTATTAATAATTTAGATGTTGATTTATCAATTAAAAAAGAGTATAAAATATTAGTTGTTGAGGATAATAAAATCAATCAAGTTGTTACCAAGAAATTGTTAGAAAACAATCATTTCAAATGTCAAATAGTTGATGATGGTTATGCTGCTTTAGATTTAATTGATAAAGTTAAGTTTGATGCCATTTTAATGGATATTAATATGCCAATCATTAATGGATTTGATACGTCTAAACTAATGCGTCAAAAAGGAATAACAATACCAATTATTGCGGTTACAGCTTTCGATAAGCAAGATATTGCAGATAAAATTATAGACGCTCAAATTGATGAAGTTATTGTAAAACCTTTTGAAAGTCACAAACTTTTTGAAACGATAAAACGATTAGTAGATAAATAAAAAAACGTTGGTTAGTACCAACGTTTTTTGTTTTTCTTAGATGCTTCCGATTTTCTTGAATTGGAATTCGGATTCATTTTATTTTTGTCTTTATTTCTTAAATCTGGTTTTGCATCCGGATTTACTACTTCGTCTTTCCAAGTATAATCGTGATCGGCAACCACTTTAACTTTCATTCGGATTAACTTCTCAATGTCTAACCAATATGGTTTTTCGTCTTTTCCACAAAAAGAAATGGCTAAGCCAGAATTTCCAGCACGACCAGTACGACCAATTCGGTGTACATACGTTTCGGAAATATTTGGAATATCAAAGTTAATTACAAACGGAAGTTGCTCAATATCAATTCCTCTTGCCGCAATATCTGTGGCAACTAAAATATCAATTTCTTTGTTTTTAAATTGTTCTAATACGCGTTGACGTGCATTTTGCGATTTATCTCCGTGAATGGCTTCTGCTTTTATACTCGCTTTCTTCAATACTTTTACAATATTGTCAGCACCGTGTTTTGTTCTTGTAAACACCAAAGCATTACTTAAACTTTCTTGAATAATCAATTGTTTTAAAAGTAAACGCTTGTCATCTTTATTTACAAAATACACTTTTTGTGAAACGTTTTCAGCCGTAGATGAAATAGGTGTTACCGAAATGTATTTTGGACGTGTTAAAAAAGTATCTGCTAATTCTCTAATTGCTAATGGCATTGTCGCCGAAAACAACAACGTTTGTCTGTTACTTGGAGTTAATTTGATAATTTTCTTTACATCATTAATAAATCCCATATCTAACATTTGATCTGCTTCGTCTAGAACCAAATGATGTAAATGATCTAAATCTATAAATCCTTGTTTGTGTAAATCTAAAAGTCTACCTGGAGTTGCAATTAATACGTCAATTCCGTTTTTTAACTCATTCACTTGGGACATTTGATTAACACCACCAAAAATTACTAATGATTTTACATTCGTATATTTTCCGTAGGTTTTAAAACTTTCGTCAATTTGTATTGCTAATTCTCTTGTAGGCGTTACTACTAATGTTCTAATGTGTTTTGCTTTTTTAGCCGAACCTACAATTCTGTGAATTAAATTCAGAATTGGAATAGCAAAAGCGCCTGTTTTTCCTGTTCCAGTTTGTGCACAAGCAACTAAATCTTGTCCTAATAAAATTTCAGGAATGGCTTGTTCTTGAATTGGAGTAGGATTAGTGTATCCTTCTTCTTCTAAAGCTTGTTGTATGTTATTGTATAATTTTAAATCGTTAAATGTCATAAATGAATAAATAATTTTC
The DNA here is from genome assembly GCF_038289885.1 of Flavobacterium helocola. Classification (NCBI taxonomy): domain Bacteria; kingdom Pseudomonadati; phylum Bacteroidota; class Flavobacteriia; order Flavobacteriales; family Flavobacteriaceae; genus Flavobacterium; species Flavobacterium helocola. Next base: position 115,876 of record NZ_JBBYHT010000004.1, read on the forward strand.
CTTTCGAATAATTTCGATAAGGGTACAAAGATAGTGTTATTTTAGGGAAGTTGGTTTTTACCCGATTTTAGCCTTCATGAAATCGGTAATTAATGATGCAATTAATTTACCTGTTAAATGGTTGTTTTTAGAATCGTCAAGTTCTGGAGCACCTTCACAAATATGGAAATAAGAAGCATTTTGATTTTTTCCAAAGTAATACACAAAATGACGTGCTTTATCTACACTAAAACCACTCAAAGTCATGGCGCTTGATGGAATATTTGGAATCGCATCTAAATCTAATTCCACACCAAAAGGTTCGTTTTTAATAAAGTTAAGTGCGTTTTCTAATTCGGTTTCGAAGTTTTTTTCACGTTTAACATCAACTTCTTCATAAGTAACATATTTTACTCTCGAAGTTAATTCTTTTAAAGTATTAAAAACACTTTTTGAAACGAAGTTTTCATGTAATCCAAAAACAAAATATTTCTTTAAAAATCCGTCTTCAAAAGCATAACTAAATCCGTTACCTGAATGTCTTCCTTCTAAAATTCTGAAATCGGTGTGCGCATCAAAATTTATTGCATTAACTGGTTTTCCTTTGGCTAAAGCTAAGCCTTTGATGTTCCCGTAAGCGTTGTTGTGTCCACCACCTACGATAATTGGAATTTTGCCTGCATTGCAAATTTGGTGAACAATGTGTGAAACTTCAATATCTAATTGCTCTACTAATTTGAAAAGCTCTTTTCGATGTTCTTTGTTGTTCGCATCTAAAGTTTGTGCTTTTTCTAGAAGCTCCTCTACATTTAATTTACCTAAAACCAGTAAATTACTTCCTTTGCAAAATTTATTGTGTTGAATATTAGCCAAACTTTGTAATGCGCTATCGTAGGCCGAAGCAGCACCAATTCTTCCTAAATTTGCTTTTACACCAATATCCTCTGGTATTCCAAAAAGCACAAATTTAGCTTCACTGTTGGTTATAAAATCCACAATATCAGCATCTTTTGGAACTGTGATGATTTTTTCTCCAAATTTTACTTCGCCACTTCTGTGGTTGGTTATTTTGGCTAATTCGTTTTGGCTTAAAAGTATAATATTCTCCATAAAATTGATAAATGCAATCAAAAGTACTATTTTTAAATAAAATTCGTTTAAAATTTAGAAAATACTTTAAAAATTGTATTTTTGGAAAAACTTAACAATAACCCAACAAAACCAAAAAATGGAAAACAAATCAAATAATTCAGGATTAAAAGCTGCTGTAGTAGTATTGGCACTACTTTTCTTAGGAAGTGTAGGCTATATTTTTAAACTTAATTCTGAAAATAAGGAAACTGTTACAACGCTAACAACTGAAAAAAATACGTTAGCTGAAGAATTAAAAGCAAAAATTGCTGAATATGACACTATGATTGCTGATAATACAGCATTAAAAGACGAATTACAAGCAGAACAAGCTAAAATGGTGGCTTTATTAGAGCAAGTAGAAAAATCGAAAGGTGATACTGCAGCTATGGCAAAGTACAAGAATGAGTATTTCCGTTTAAAAAGAGAAATGGATAATTTAGTAGCTGAAAACAAAGTATTAAAAGAACAAAATGTAGCTTTAACATCAAGTTTAGATAGTACAAATGTGGTTTTATCTGATGCTAAAAAATTCAATGATACTTTATTAACACAAAACGAAGGATTAACAAAAACAGTTGAAAAAGGTTCTAAATTAGCGGTTTTAAACTTAAAAGTTTTAGCAGTTAAACAAAAAGGTTCTGGAAAACAAATTGAAACAGATAAAGCAAGTAGAGCTGATGTTTTAAAAGTAAGTTTTTTAATAGCTGAAAATCAAATTGCCAAAACGGGGTCAAGAGAATATTATGTTCAAATTATTGATAGTAAAAGTAATATTTTAGGAGAAAAGAAAACTGTTCCAACAGGAGATAAAACGTTAACTTATAGCTTTATTTCTACTGTAAAATATGAAAACAAAACAGTTCAGGTAAATGAAGAAGTACCAGGTAAAGATTTTGCTAAAGGAACTTACTTTGTAAACGTATTTGATAAAAATGCTGAATTAGTTTCTAAAACAAGTTTCGAATTGAAATAATCGTTTTATAAAATTTTAAAAGTCCAATGAGAGTAATTTCATTGGACTTTTTTTATAGATATTTTGATAAGTAACTTCCTAATCCAACAGCTGTAATAGTTAAGATTATTGAGCTTGCCATATAGATATAAGCTGTAATTTGGTGGTTATTTTGAAGTAAATTATAGTTTTCTAAAGCAAAACTTGAAAAAGTGGTAAACCCTCCACAAAAACCTACAATCAGTAAAAACTTTAACGGATGATTTTCAGGAAAATATTTTCCTAAATAACCGATGAATAATCCGATTAATAAGCTTCCCAAAATATTAACCAAAAAAGTACTAAGAGGAAACGAACCTTGAAAATATTTTGTGGTAGCCCAATGAGTTACATATCGAAAAATACTTCCAATTGCTCCTCCAATTCCTACTAATAATATTGTTTTTAACATATTAAATAAATTGCCCTTCAATCATTACTTTATCAATTAGATTTGTTCCAAAAGCATATGGCAATTGGTAATAGCTCATAATTGGTTTTGTGATGATAAGATTTGCTTTTTTTCCTTTTGTGATACTTCCGTGAGTTTTTGAAATTCCCATAGCATAAGCTCCGTTGATGGTAGCTGCATTTATTGCTTCTTCTGGCGTCATTTTCATTTTAATACAAGCTGTTGCTACGACAAAATTCATATTTCCAGATGGAGTAGTGCCAGGATTGTAATCGGTTGCTAAAGCTAACGGTAAGCCTGCATTCATCATTTTTCGAGCAGGTGTGTATGGAATGCTTATAAAATAAGAGCAACTTGGCAACGCTACAGGCATTGTTTTGCTATTCTTTAAAACCTCAATATCTTCATCCGTTACAATTTCTAAGTGGTCAACTGATAATGCGCCATTTTCAACACAAGCTTTAATTCCGTCGATAGCGGTGAATTGGTTTACGTGAATTTTTGGTTCTAAACCACATTTTCTTCCTGCTTCCATGATTTTAATGGTTTCTTCAACTGAAAAATATCCAGTTTCAAGGAATGCATCAATATAATCGGCTAAATTTTCGGAAGCTATTTTTGGCAACATTTCGTTTATAATCAAATCGATATAAGCAGCATGATTTTCTTTGTATTCCATAGGAAAAGCATGAGCGCCAAGAAATGTAGCTTTTATCGCAATTGGATAATTTTCTTTTAAACGTTTGATTACACGCAACATTTTCAATTCGCCTTCTACCGTTAATCCATAACCAGATTTAATTTCTACAGCACCAGTTCCTTGTTGCATGACTTCTTCCAAGCGTAGTTTTGATTGCTCGTAAATTTCGTCTTCTGAAGTTTCGTTTAATTTTTTAGCCGAATTTAAAATTCCGCCACCACGATTTGCAATTTCTTCATACGATAAGCCATTAATTCTGTCAACAAATTCTTGAATTCTATTTCCTGCGTAAACGATGTGTGTGTGACTGTCTACCCAAGTTGGTAAAATCACTTGTCCAGTTGCATCAATGATTGCAACATCTGAATGTTTTGGGCAATTTTCCATTGGACCAAAATCGGAAATGATATTGTTTTCGATTACTAAATAGGCATTTTCAATTTTAGGTAATATAGCCATATCTGAACCCGAAATTTTATCAATTCCAGTTTCTCTGATTTGTAATAGTTCTTTTATATTGATGAATAAGGTTTGCATTGAAAAATAAATTTTCGTAAAAATACTTCTCATTTTTAAAAACTCCTATCTTTATATAAAATTTGTTTGTTTTGAGAAAAATAAAATATAAAAAAGGAAGAAAAGTACAGCCAAGTACATTAGAGTATACCGGGATTCATAAAGATACACCAACCGAAATGCAAATGTTTGTGTATAATACTGAGGAAGTTATTGAATTTCAGCAGTGTGAACCACATGATTTAGATACGAATATTGATGATTTAAAAGTGAATTGGATTAATATTCATGGTTTAAACAATCATGCGTTTATAGAAAAAGTGGGTGCGAAGTTTAATGCCGATCATTTTATAATTGGAGATATTTTAAATACTACTAAGCGAACAAGAGTAGAAGAGTATCACAATATCCTATTTTTTAATGTGAAGTCGTTACTGCCTTTAAAATCTTCTGATAATATTAGTGTTGAGCAAATTAGTTTTTTATTGATGGATAATGTTTTGATATCTTTTCAGGAAAAGAGAAGTGATTTTTTTACCCATATTAGAGAACGAATTAGAACGAATTCGGGTGTTGTTAGAACTAAAAAAGCCGATTATTTGTTGTATTTATTGCTAGATGCGATTATCGAAAATTTTTACATTACAATTGAAAGTGAAGAAAATAAAGTAGACGATTTAATAGATTTATCTAAGGAAAATACAAATCCAGAGGTTTTAGCACTAATAGAAAAACATCGCGATAATTTTAACTTTTTGAAACGTTCTATTATTCCGTTACGCGATTCGTTATATTCGATTAAAAGTATCAAAGATGATAACGTTTTTAATGATATCCAACCAGAAAATTTTACGTTTTTCTCAAGATTGCATCAAAAGTGTTTGGAATTACTAGAACAAATTGATTCCGATTTAATTACATTAGACAGTACATCTAATTACTTTTTTTCGGCACAGAATCATAAAATGAATCAAGTAATGAAAACTTTAACGGTGGTTTCTATGTTCTTTTTACCTTTAACTTTCATCGTAGGTGTTTATGGTCAGAACTTTAGGAATTTACCCGAGTTGGAGTGGGAGTATGGCTATTTTATCATTTGGGGAATTATGTTGAGTGTTGTAGCCATGATGTTTGTTTATTTCAAAGTTAAAAAGTGGTTTTAGCTAAAAATAATTAAGATTCTATTGTCAAAAATAAATATTACTATTATCTTTGACGTGAATTCATAAATTCCGGAAAATATTATGTTTGAATTTCAACAGTACCTAGGTTTTTTACTTTTCTTAACCATATTAACTATTGGTTTTTGGTTGATGATATTCTTAGTAGGATTTGTTCACTATTGGTTGGGCGGAGCTATCATGGAATTGATTAAAGAGAAAAGAGCTAAAAGACAAGCTGAATTAGAAGGATAATTTTCTTTTAATTTTAAAAATAAAAAGTCCCGATATAATCGGGACTTTTTTTATGGGTAATGGATTTGAAAATTATGGTCTTCCCATAAAATCACCTTCTCCACCATCTTCTCTACGAGGTTGTCTGTCTCTTTCGTTTTTCTGTTTGTTGAAACGGTAAGTGAAAGTCAACATTACTTGTCTTTCTCTCCATTGCATTTCGCTATATGAACTAACTACATTTGGAATTTCGGTTTCCATAATTCTTTTTCTTGAATTGAAAACATCACTCACGTTTAAGGCTATAGTGGCTTTGTCCTTTAAAACATCTTTACTGAATGCCAAGTTCATTGACGCTACACCAAGAGAACGTCCCTGAGCGTTTGTTTGAGGAGCATTATAAGTTCCGTTTGTTTGCCAATCGATTTTGTATGGTAATGTTACTTTTGAATTGATTCTTGCAAACCAAGTTAAAGCAACGTTGTCAAAGTTTTGATTTATTGTATTTCCTAAAAAATCAACATAAGAATAATCTCCTTGAGTTTCATTTCTAAATGCATTAAAGTTTCCGTTTAATCTCCACCATTTGTATGGCGTATAGTTTAAATTGAATTCAAAACCTGCTCTATATTCTTTCGCTAAGTTAATAGGAGTGCTTAAAATTACAGGAACTCCATCTACAAATAATCCTGACTCTTTTCTAATAAATTGGAAAGAATCATTTGTAACATTGATATATGCCGAAGTATTGAATGTTAATTTATTCCACTTTTTCAAATAACCTAAATCTATTGCATCTGTTAACGAAGGGTCTAAATCAGGATTTCCTTGAAAGATATTAATATTACTTGATAATGATGATACTGGGTTTAAGAATCGTCCTCTTGGACGGTTAATTCTTTTACTATAACTTAAACTTACAGAACTTGATTCTGAAAATTCATAGTTGAATGTAGCAGAAGGAAATAAGTTATTGTATTTTTTTGTGTTGAAATCATTATTAAGAATTGAATTAACCTCTATATAACTATCTTCAAATCGAAGTCCGAAAAAGTATGAGAATTTATTAACTTTTGATCCATATTGTGAATAAAATGCATTAACATTTTCAATATATTCTAAAGTATTTGAAAAAATAGTTTGAGTTGTTGCATCAAAATCCGTTAAGTTATTTAGAAAACTTCCTCTATATCCTGCTTCAAAGCGACCATTTTTACCAATTGGTAACACATAATCAGCTTGAATTAAATTTCTTTGTTGTTTTTGTGAATTTGATGTGTTTTCAATTTCTAAAGAACTGGGATTACCTAATATTTGATCGGTAATTGTAGCTAATTCATTTTCTCTATTTTGAGAAATTGCAATATCAACTGTTAATTTGTGATCGTCTTTTTTGAATTTTTTCACAAAATTAGATGCATATTCAATACTAAATTCATCACTTCTTTGATCGTTAAAACGATTTCTAGTTGATGTTGGGTTAAATCCAGAATCAAAATTATAGAAAAATACATTATCAGGATTTTTTCCTCTATTTTCTCTGAAAGTTAAGGCGTTTGTCCAAGTTAAAGATTTTGAAATATTAAGATCAATACCAAAATTAGCATTAAAACCTTCACTTAATCTATCGTTAGTTCTTCTTTCATTTATAAAGTTTTTAGTAGTTCCATCAGGATTAAAATATTCTGCATCTACCATTGAATTTCCAGGGTTGTTTCTATAGTTGTAACCAAAGTTTGAAAATAAATTATAATCGTCACTTTTTTTGTTAAGGTTAATGCCAGTTCCATAAGTTTCAGGATCACCAGCGTTTACCATAATAGAGCCATTAACTCCATTTGCTTTACCTTTTCTAAGAACAATATTGATGATACCTCCACCACCTTCAGCGTCATAGCGTGCAGATGGATTTGTAATTATTTCAACTTTTTCAACAGCATCGGCTGGTAACAATTTTAAAGCATCTGCAATATTAATTCCAGCTAATCCAGAAGGTCTACCATCAATTAAAATTTTTACATTTTCATTTCCTCTTAGTGCTACTGTTCCTTCAGCATCAACAGTTACAGATGGTACATTGTCAAGAACATCACTAACTGTTCCTCCTTTAACCATCATGTCCTTTCCTACGTTGTAAACTCTTTTATCAAGTTTAATTTCTACCGTAGATTTTTCAGCAATTACTTCAATTTCATTTAATTGAGCTACATCGGCAGCCATTTGAATTGTACCTAAGTTTGTATCTGCTTTGAATTCTTTTTGTGGAACAGTTACGCTTTTGAACGAAATAAATTCAGCTCTTACGTTGTAATTCCCTGCAACTACTTCAAACTTGAAATTTCCGTTTTCATCGGTTATTCCTCCCGAAAGTTGTTTGGTAATGGTGTTTTCAAAAACAATGGTAGCGTACTCTAAAGGAAGATTAGTTCCTTTTTCAATTACTTTACCTGAAATAGTAACTTTTTTACTATCTGGTCGTTGAGCAAACGTCGTTACACTTACCAATAAAGTTAATACAGCAATAATAATTTTCTTTTTCATAAATATTTTTTTGCAAATAAGACTGCAAAAGTAGCTTTTGGTTTAGCCTTACTTTCCTAAATCTTTGTTAAAAGTACTAAAGGATTTCGTTAATCTTTTCCTTTGGCCTTGCAATTACTGCTTTATTCCCATTTACGATGATGGGACGTTCAATTAATTTTGGATTTTCAAGCATGGCTTGAACGATTTGAGTATCGCTTAATTCTTTTCCTTTATAGTTTTCTATCCAAATACTTTCTTTGGTTCTAACCAATTCAATAGGACTTATGTTTAGTTTTTTGATTACTTCTTCTAACTCAATTTTTGTAAAAGGTTCGTCAAGATATTTTCGTATTTCAAAAGGTTGATTTAAGTTTTCAATCTCGCACAAACCTTCTCTAGATTTGGTACATCTTGGATTATGGTAAATAGTTATCATATTTTCTTTTTTACAAAGAAATAAAAAATAGTACTTTAGTAGCAAACTTAAGAACCGTAAAAATTATGTACATAGAACAATTAAAAAACAAAAAATATAGTTTAGGTAGTTACATTCCAATTCCACTTGGATTTATTTTATTGATGTTTTTCAACTTCCTTATGTCTGATGGAGTTGACACCAATGAAGTTATTCAGCAGACTATTAGTATGATAGGAGTTAATTTAACTTTTGTGGTGTTAGTTGGTCCGTTAGCTTTCGGGTTGTTGTTAGTACTTTTTTGGGTAAAATTTGTTCAAGGACAAACTTTAAGAAGTTTAACTACATCGAGAGCTAAAGTAGATTGGAAACGTATTTTTTTCTCATTTTTCTTATGGGGAACTATCACGACAGCCATGATTTTAGCCCTTTATTACACCCAACCCGAAAATTTTGTTTGGAATTTTAAACCCGAAAAGTTTTTCATTTTTTTAATTCTGGCAATAATTTTAGTACCAATGCAAACTAGTTTTGAAGAGTATCTTTTTAGAGCGCATATGATGCAAGGAATTGGATTAGCCACTAATAGCAGATTAATTCCTTTGATTGTAACTTCGGTTTTATTTGGATTAATGCATATTGCTAATCCAGAAGTTGGAAAAATTGGTTACATCATTATGGTATATTATATTGGAACTGGTTTTTTCTTGGGAATTATGACCTTAATGGATGAGGGATTGGAATTAGCTTTAGGATTTCACGCTGCAAATAACTTAGTTGGAGCATTGTTATTAACGGCAGATTGGACGGCATTTCAAACTAATTCTATTTTTAAAGATTTATCAGAACCATCAGCTGGATTTGATGTTTTAACGCCTGTTTTCGTTATATTTCCTATTTTACTTTTTATTTTTTCTAAAATGTACAATTGGAAAAATTGGAAAGAAAAATTAACTGGTAAATTAATTGTAACTAATGAAATAGATACTGTCGAAAATGATTCCAAATTATAAAAACATACACAATCGTTTTAAAATCAATGGTGTTCATTTAGATAAAGAGGCGCTTTTTCAATTGGCTTATAGTTCTATAAAAGAAGGAGAGGTTTATGAAAAAGAGTTGGGTGAATTTTTATTGGATTGGTTAGACGATAAAGAGACCATACAATTAACAACTTCGGGAACTACTGGAACACCTAAAATCATCACAATAAAAAAGGAGGCAATGGTACATTCTGCAATTGCTACCGGAAATTTCTTTGATTTACATCCTCAAGATAAAGCTTTGTTGTGTTTATCAGCACGTTATATTGCAGGGAAAATGATGATTGTTCGCGCAATGATGCTTGGTTTAGAGTTAGATCTTATAGCTCCGAGTTCGCATTTAGATTACTTATTGTCTCATAAAATTTATGATTTTGTTGCCATTGTACCACTTCAAGCTGAAAATAGTTTAGATAAATTAAATCAGTTTAAGAAGATAATTATTGGCGGTGCTAAAGTATCAGATGATTTGGCTTTGAAACTAAGAGATTTAAATGCAAAAATCTACGAAACGTATGGAATGACAGAAACCATAACGCATATTGCCGCTAAAAGGATAGGAGAAACGTATTTTAATACTTTAGAACATGTCATAATTACTTCAGATGATAGAAATTGTTTAGTAATTGATGCGCCTAGTATTTCAGATGAAAAAATAGTTACCAATGACATTGTAGAAATTCATAACGTAAAGCAATTTAAATGGTTAGGACGTTATGATAATGTAATTAATAGTGGAGGAGTCAAATTATTTCCAGAGCAAATTGAAACTAAATTAGTTTCCAAAATTCCTAATCGTTTTTTTATTACAGGTTTACCTGATGCTGTTCTGGGCACTAAAGTAGTTTTAGTAATAGAAGGAAAGGAGCAAAAAATAGCACCTTCGATTTTTGATATACTAGATAAATTTGAGAAACCTAAAGATATTTTATTTCTAACAGAATTTGTAGAAACGGAAACCAAAAAAATTAATCGTATTCAGACGTTAAAAAATATTAAAGCATAAAAAAAGAAGACTAATTGTCTTCTTTAATTTTAACATAAAACTGATTATCATAAATTTGAAAACTCTTTTTGCTAAGTTTTTTCAGTTTAATTTTTTGTTCTTTTAATGTTGGTTTTAGCCTGATTTTTTTGTCTTCAAAACCAATATCAATAGGCATGTTAAAGTCTTCATTTACATTGTCCCACGAATAATATAAATAGTCTCCTTTGATTTTATAGATAAAAATAGGAAGTTGATTGGTATACAAATATTGTCTAAATACAGGTGTTAAATCTGTACCAGAAGCCTTGTTAAAGTAGTCAATAACAGTATCAGAAGTAATAATTTTCTTTTTGAAAGTTTCTGAATAATCATATACCATTTTCCACCATTTTTCATCATCGCCAATAATGTGTCTTAATGTGTTTAATAATAATGAACCTTTGTAATACATATCACCCGAACCTTCATTGTTCACTCCGTATTGTCCAATAATTGGTTTGTCGTTACGTACATTTTTAGCTTGGCCATTAATGTATTTCATAGCATCATCATAACCTTTTATACATTCAATAAATACTGTTTCAGAGTATGTTGTAAAGCCTTCATGAATCCACATATCTGCAATATCCATACTAGTAATGCTGTTTCCAAACCATTCATGTCCTGTTTCGTGAATCGTAATATAATCGAAAAACATACCAACGCCAGTTCCCGACAAGTCAAATCCCATATAACCTTTTTTGTACTTATTACCATAAGCAACAGCACTTTGATGTTCCATACCTAAATAAGGAGTTTCTACTAATTTATAACCATCTTCCCAAAAAGGATAGCGACCAAATTTCGTCTGAAAACATTCCATCATCGGCTTCACTTCCATAAAATGTTCGCGAGCTTTCGCTTCATTTTCTCTTAACACATAATAATCTAAGTCTAAGTCTGGCATTTTATCCTGAATGTGAACATAATCGGCAATATTTACCGTTATCGTGTAATTGTTAATTGGGTTTTTAACTTCCCAATCCCAACGCGTGTAACCATTTTTCAAGTCTTGAGAACCTAAAAAACGACCGTTTGAAACATTCATTAAACCATTTGGAACAGCTACTTTGATTGAAGCTCCATTGTCTGGTTCGTCTGTTTGTGAATCTTTTACTGGATACCACAGACTAGCTCCAGTTCCTTGGACTGCAACGGCTATAAAGTCTTTACCAGCTTTGTCTTTTGAAAATACAAAACCACCATCCCAAGGAGCATTTTTGGCAATTCTTGGATTTCCCGAATAGTAAAATTTTAATTTATGATTCGATCTTGAAGCTAACTTTTCTGGAAAATCAATAAAAACGGCATCATTATCGCGTTTGTAATTTAATTTTTTAGCATTCCAAACAATTGAATCCACTTTCATATTTTCAAATAAATCTAATTGAATTTTTTGAGTAGGAATTACAACGTCAAAAGTTATTTCATTAAATCCTTTAATGCTTTTTTGTTCAGGATTTATGGTAATGTTTAAATCATAACGTTTTACATCATATGACGTTCTTTCAATGCGTAATCCACCTTGTAACGAATCACGACGGGTAAATTGTGCATTAATTTGTTGTATTCCTAATAATGTGAGGATAACTAAAAAACTGTTTTTCATAGGTGTTGTTTTCAAAATCTAAATATAAGAGTTTGAATTGAAAAAAATGTTACAATAAGTGGTTTAATTTTATACTGAATTAATTTATATATTTGTCTTGTAACTTATAAATGACTTATGCATTTCAAAACATTTTATCTTATTGTATTATTTGGCACTTCATTATTGAGTGGAATATATTTAATACATATCTGGATAAAACGTAAAAATACTAGTAATGTTTTTTTGAAAGAATCTAATGTAGCTTTATTATTAATTGCTTTAACATTTTTTCATAGAACATTTATTTCTGCAAATAAATTATTTGACATTCAAGATTTTTCTTTAAATTATGTAGTTGTTGATAGAATGATATCATCAGTGAGTAATTTGATTTTTCTAATTAGTATATCATATTTTCCTTTGTTGAATGAGGAAAATAAATTAACTAGATTAATTAAACAAAGAGAAAAGTGGTATACAGTTGTATTTATTGTATTTATATTCATAGTTTCTATTTTTACTTTTTTAGATAAATTTTATGAAAGTTTTGGACTTATATCTCGTGTAAGTATTGTTGTTTTAGATGCATTAGTGTCTATTTCATGTATTCTTTTATTAGGATATATTATGTCTTTATCATTATCAGGTTTTAAGTTAAGTTCAGTAGTGTTAAATTTCATTAAAATAAGTTTTGTATTATTTTCTACTACACAAATCATATTACCATTATCTAAAATTTTACCGGAATTATTATACCATCTCTATCCAATATTTTTAGCTTTATTTCTAGTTTTTTATTTTGGATTTGTTATTTCATTCTTTTTATATTTTTTATCGTTAGAGTATTTAATTTCAGCCATTCAAGTTCAAGAAGACAATGTAAATTTTCAAAATGAAAAATCGGAAATTCATGTCATATCCGTTAGGTCGATTGAAATTGGATTTCAAAATAAATTAAATTCATATTTAAAAGTTCAATTGGAGTTATCTAATTTAGAAATTGAAACGGTTACTATAAATAATAACAAAATTTTACATCCTTTTTTATATTGGATACTTTTTTCAATCTCAAAAAGAAATAATATTTCACTCTTTAATAATGATATTTCTGTTGCTAAATTCAGAATGATAGAATATTTTAACAGATATTCAAAATATAAGATTACGCAAGAATTATTGTTTTCTAATGATAATGGAGAATATTCATTGTTAATTAATTCAGATAATATTATTATTAATGATAAAGATATTATTGGTTCAAAAAAATCGTTTTCTGAGATTCTTATAAAATATGCAGAATGTTATATTTCTAAATATGATGCTATAAGTAATCATAATTCCAAATTAAAGTCTGATAAAATTAAATTTTTTAAAGAAAACACTATGCTTTTGATTGAAAATTTATTAAAATTTTAAATTATCAGTACTTGATTTTATTTTATTAAGTAATTGATAATTAGAGTTTTAAAAATTACAGAAAATTACATTTAATTATATCTGATCATTTTTTTTAATTTTTCTTAACCATAAAGATACATTTGAGAGTATTCAATAAATGTGTTTTATATGGTAAAAAATTATGCATATTCTTCTCTGAATTTACTTCATTCCTTTTTAAAGGTTTTTATTAAGGCGTCAAACTTCTATAATTTGACAATTTCACAAATAATACTTAAGTCTTCCACAAAATATGATGGTTTAAGCAAATTATTTGAAAAAGGTCGTCTACATTATTCTCAAATTTATTAACTAAAACTTAATTCAATCATGAATTTTATTAAAAAAATATTGTTTATAATCATTGTATTTTCAAGTTGCAGTTCTTTTAGTCAGGTTTTGATTAATGAAATTATGTTCATGCCAGGAAGCAATTATTCTACTTTAGGTGGAGATAATACAAATTCAACACTGCAGTCTATGTACAATACTGTTGCAACAGGGCATGAATGGATTGAATTGTATAATTCTGATCCATGTAATGCTGTTGATTTAAGTTGTTACATTCTTGGTTCGAATACTACAGCCTCAAATCAAGCAGCTTTTGCATTACCAGCTGGCACAGTAATTCCTCCTCTTGGATTTTTAGTAATAGGTGGTGCAAATGCTCCAAATGTTGATATTAATTTATCTACTTTGGTTGGAACATCAAGACATATTGGAACATCAAGATGGCATTTAGAAAATGGTTGTGGATATATATTATTAGCTAGTCCAACAGGTGTAGTATTAGATGCTGTTTATTGGTCTCAAAATGATTTAAATGATTTAACTGCTGGTACTTCATGTGGAGGAAGTTTTGATAACATTTTGAATGTTCCATCAATTTGTAATGCTTCTTTAACAACTTTACCTCAAGCAAGAGATATAGCTGGTATAGAATACGCTGGAAACTTTGGTCAAACAGCTCAAGGGCCAAGTGTAATTGGAAAAACGATAAGAAGAGCCACAGACGGCAGTACTACTTGGGGATTAAGTTTAACTGGTGGAACTCCTAAAGCGTGTAATGGAACATGTGCTGTAAATTATTCTGTTCCAATACCTACTATTGTCTCAGTTGCAGCTACATGTTCAGCTGCAGGTACGAGTACAATTTCAAATTACAACGCTACAGCTACTTATACATTCTCACCAGCTACAGCCGGAATAACGGTTAATGCTTCTGGTTTAATCTCTGGAATGACAGTTGGAACATCTTATACTGTAATAGCTACTATTGGTGGATGTACTTCTGCAGCTTCTGCATCGTTTAGTAATGCAGCTCAGTTGTCTGCACTAGCAGTTCCTACTATTGACTCAGATGCTGCTACATGTTCTGCTGCAGGTACGAGTACAATTTCAAATTACAACGCTACAGCTACTTATACATTCTCACCAGCTACAGCTGGAATAACGGTTAATGCTTCTGGTTTAATCTCTGGAATGACAGTTGGAACATCTTATACTGTAACAGCTACTATTGGCGGATGTACTTCTGCAGCTTCTACATCGTTTAGTAATGCAGCTCAGTTGTCTGCACCAGCAGTTCCTACTATTGTCTCAGTTGCAGCTACATGTTCAGCTGCAGGTACGAGTACAATTTCAAATTACAACGCTACAGCTACTTATACATTCTCACCAGCTACAGCCGGAATAACGGTTAATGCTTCTGGCTTAATCTCTGGAATGACAGTTGGAACATCTTATAGTGTAACAGCTACTATTGGCGGCTGTACTTCCGCAGCTTCTACATCGTTTAGTAATGCAGCTCAGTTGTCTGCACCAACAGTTCCTACTATTGTCTCAGTTGCAGCTACATGTTCAGCTGCAGGTACGAGTACAATTTCAAATTACAGCGCTTCAGCTACTTATACATTCTCACCAGCTACAGCTGGAATAACAGTTAATGCTTCTGGTTTGATCACAGGAATGACAGTTGGAACATCTTACACTGTAACAGCTACTATTGGCGGCTGTATTTCTTCAGTTTCTACATCGTTTAGTAATGGGGCAATAAATACCCCAGCAATTGCCACAGCAAGCGTTACAGTTCAACCAACATGTCCGGTTCCAACAGGTACAATTGTGGTAACAGCTCCTTTAGGAGGTACTTTAGAGTATAGTATTAATAATGGTGTAACTTACCAAAGTAGTACTACTTTCTCAGGACTTACACCAAACACTACGTATACTATTATAGTTAGAGATTCTTCAACTGGCTGTACATCATCAGCATCATCGCCATTGGTTGTTGATTCTGTACCACCATCTCCGATTGTATCAACGGTTTCAGGATGTAACGGGGCTGTTTTTGAAATCACGGCATCTGTTGATTCTGGTACGGCTACATATGAGTGGTATGATAGTTCATCGAATTTAATAGGAACAACAGCAACGATTGTAATTCCAGCATCGGGAACTTATGAAGTAAGAGCTACTGTTAATTCGTGTACAACTATTGAGTTTGTAACGGTAGATAAATCGCCATGTGTTATACCAAAAGGAGTTTCACCAAACAATGATGGCTTGAATGATACTTGGAATTTATCAGGATTAAACGCTAAGAAAGTTCAAATATTCAATCGTTACGGAGTAGAGGTTTATAGCAAATCGGATTACACTAATGAATGGGAAGGAAAAACAAATTCAGGAGATGAATTGCCAGATGGTACCTATTATTATGTGGTTTCTTTGCCAAGTGGAGAAGTTAAAACGGGTTGGGTTTATATCAATAAAGAAAATTAAAAGCAAGTAAGATGAAAAATAGAATTATTCAAGTTGTTATTTTATTTATAGGTGTATTTGCTTTTGCCCAGCAAGACCCACACTACACGCAATACATGTACAATATGAGTGTAATGAATCCGGCTTATGCGGGAAGCAAAGAGAATTTATCATTAGGGTTATTACATAGAAAGCAATGGGTTGAGATTGAGGATGCACCTACCACGACTACTTTTTTTGGACATGCTCCAGTGGGTAAGAATGTTGGAATGGGATTATCGGTTATTTCAGATAAGATTGGCCCAGTAGAGGAGAATAACATATATGCTGATTTCTCTTATACATTGAATTTAGGAGGCGAACACAAATTAGCTTTTGGATTAAAAACGGGATTAACGTTGCACAAAGTAAGTTTGTTTGATGATGTTTATTCAACATTACCAGATGTTGACGATCCTGCTTTTTCAGAGAATACGAGTAATTCGTATTTCAATATTGGATCTGGACTTTTCTATTATACGAATAAGTATTATTTAGGATTTTCGATTCCTAATTTAATGAAGTCGAAACATTTAGATTTTAACGGAAGAGAATTTGGTTCAGAAGTATCACATTATTTTGTAACGGGAGGATATGTGTTTGATATCAATGATAATGTAAAATTCAAACCATTTTTCATGATGAAATCGGCCTTTGAAGCGCCAACATCTTGGGATTTATCGGCTAACTTCTTGTTTAATGAGAAATTTGAAATTGGTGGAACCTATCGATTAGAAGACAGTTTTGGAGCAATGGTTAATTATGCCATTACCCCAAATATAAAATTAGGTTACGCTTACGATCACATCGTATCGGATTTGAATGTAACAACGCCATCTTCACACGAGATTATATTGTTATTTGATTTGAACTTCCCTAGAAAAGTATCAAGTTCACCAAGATTCTTCTAACCTAAACCGACTAAAGTACAATGAGAAATTTATATGTAACATTAAGTTTTGTGATGGTAAGTGGAATACTTAGTGCACAAAATCAATACACTAAAACAGCAGACAAATTATTCGATAGATACGAATATGTTGATGCAGCTAAAGAATATTTAAAATTAGCCGAAGGCAGTAAAGCCGATAACTACGTTTACAAACAATTAGCAGATAGCTACTACAATGTATTCAATACAAAAGAAGCAGTAAAATGGTATGCTAAAGTAGTGGAGCAAAAGCAAGATGCAGAAACGTATTACAAATATGCTCAAATGCTAAAAGCAGAAGGAAACTTCAAAGAAGCCGACAAACAAATGCAACAATTTGCGCAATTGGCACCAAACGACCAAAGAGCTAAAGCATTTGTGAGCAAACCGAATTACCTTCCAGAATTAAAAGGACAAAGTAAATTATACAACATTGCAAAATCAGACGTAAGTAGCGATAAAACTGATTTTGGAGCGGTACTTACTAATGATAACAATGTGTATTTTGCAAGTGCTAGAAACACTTCAAAAAGAAACAGTAACTTCAACGAAGAGCCATATTTAGACATTTACAAAGCAACCTATAACGCAAATGGAACCATTAGCGATGCAGTAGCAGTAGATAATCTAAATACCAAATGGCACGATGGACCCGCAAGTATCACAAGCGATGGAAACATGATGTACTACGGTAGCGAGAGTTTCAATGAAAAGGAATATGTAAAAGATAAAGCTAAGAAATCAAAGTTTGGTAAAATTTATCTTTACAAAGCTACCAAAGAAGGCGATAAATGGTCAAACAGCAAGCCACTTCCATTTAATAATAAAGAATACGATGTAAGAAATCCAAGCATAAGCAAAGACGGAAAAACATTGTACTTCTCGTCAAACATGCCAGGCGGTTTTGGAGGAGAAGATATTTGGAAAGTAGCAGTAAACGGCGACGAATATGGTACGCCAGAGAACTTAGGAGCTAAAGTAAACACAGAGGCAAACGAGAGTTTTCCATTTATTACAGATGACAACATTTTGTTTTTCTCATCAAACGGAAAACAAGGTTTTGGAGGATTGGATATATTCAAAATGGATTTAAACAAAGGAACTGCAGCGATGAACGTTGGTGAACCAGTAAATACACCAAAAGATGATTTTGCTTTCACTTACAACGCTACTAAGAAAGTAGGCTTCTTCTCAAGTAACAGAGACGGTAACGACGACATTTATAAAGCAGATCCGATTTGTAATTTTAGAGCAGTTACTATTGTAAGAGATGAAATAACAGGAAAAGAGATTGAAGGCGCTTTGGTTGTTTTAACTGATGAAAAACAAAATATTCTTTCAAGTTTTACAACTGATAGTTCAGGAAGAACAGAAACAACATTAAAATGTCTCACTGCTTATATTAGTTATGCAACTAAATCAGGTTATGAAAATAGTGATTTTTATAAAGTTGAAATTACTGAAGATGAATTTGGTATTGATATGGCTGTAGGTATTACTTTAAAACCAATCATGCCTATCATTACAGAGAAAGAGGTGATATTACAACCAATATTCTTTGAGTTCAACAAAAGTAATATCACAGCAGAAGGCGCGGCAGAGTTAGACAAGTTAGTAATGGTAATGAACGAGTATCCAAACATGGTCATCTTTGCAAAATCGCACACTGATAGCAGAGGAAGTGATAAGTACAACATGGATTTATCAGACAGAAGAGCAAAATCTACTGTTCAATACTTAATTAGCAAAGGAATAGCAAAAGATAGAATCTCAGGACAAGGATTTGGAGAAAGCGAACCAAAAGTAGCTTGCCAACCATGTAACGAAGAACAATACGCACAAAACAGAAGAAGTGAATTCTTGATTGTGAAGAAATAAAGAAAATAAGATAATAAAAATGAAAGCTCCTCTTCTAAAGATTAATATAATTGTTATTACAATTCTATTTACAGTTAATTCTTATTCTCAGATTGTTTTGAATGAATTAATGGTTAGACCTCCAGGGACTGTAGCAACCCCTCCAAACGGATTAATCTATAATTCAAGTCAAGAATATATTGAAATTTATAATAGTGGATGTTCACAAGTTAATATTTCAGGATACTTTATAGCAATGAAACAATCTTTAACGGGAACTAATACTGGTGGTACTTATAAAATTCCCAATGTACCAGCTGCTATTTTAGATCCCGGAGAACATGTTGTTATTGGTTCAGCAAATCCTGGAGGTACAGTAGTAGGTAATATAGATATACCTATGGCTGCAGCTGATTATTGTATTTATAATGGTAATTATGTTTTGGCAAATACTGATGGTTGGTGCGCTCTGTATAATGCTTCAGGTGTAGCAATTGACTGTGTGTATTGGTCAAGTAGCGCTTCGAATCTAACTTCAAATACTTCTGATTTCAATCCAGGAGCATTATGTTTACCAACGGGAAGTCCTGCAGTAACATTACAAACACCATTTCAGATAAATTCTTCAAATCCATCAATTCTAAGATATGGAGGAACTAATCCAAGTGCAGGAAGTCCATTGAGTAGACAACAGGATGGTTCAAATACATGGGTGCAAAATTTAGCTAGTTCCATTGCTGTAAATAATTGTAATGGAGGTACTTGTGTAACTCCGTCATCAGCCCCATCAGCCCCATCAGTTACTACACCAGTTAATTACTGTCAAGGGGCTACTGCAATTCCATTAATTGCAACCCCAATAGCGGGCGGGACTTTAAATTGGTATGGAACTAATGCTACTGGTGGAACAGCATCACCAACAGCTCCTATACCAAGTACAGCAACGGTTGGTTCAACAACTTATTATGTTAGTCAAACCGTAGCAGGTTGTGAAGGGCCAAGAGCTCCAATTGTAGTAATAATTACTTCAGGCGGAAACTTAGGTTTATTTTGCGACACTGCCAATTCAACACCAACTTCATTAGCTTTTGATTTTAGTAATGTTGGACAAACTAATTTTTCAATTTCATACTCCATTAACGGTGGAGCACCTATAAATGTTACGCATACAAGTCCTTCAAATTATACTGTAGCTGGTTTGACTGCTGGTGATTCTGTAACTTTTACTTTAACCGCAAATGGGGTTTCTTGTGTTCAACCTCAAACAGTAACTTGTTCAACTGCTTCAGCAGATTGTGGCTCATGTTCTGCTCCAACTTGTCCTATAATAGGAGTTGCAAACTATGGGGTAAGAAATTTTTCAGCAGGTTCATGCTCTAGTTGGTCTCCAGCATTGACAAATACTGTTGTTAAGAATTACTATTTAGTACAAGCAGATGCAAATGGATTTGTTGGATTAATTCAACAAGCCAATGGAAGTCCGGCTTTATGTATTTCGCGTTCAGCTGCTTTAAGACCATTTGCAACTTCATGTAATGTTGCTTCAAACGTAAGTCCATCAGTAGTAAATGCTAATGGAGTAGCTTCTGGATTTAATCCAGAATGGTATGGATTGACACCAAATGCACAATATATTATTGAAGTTACAATTACACTAGGTGTTGGATGTACTTTAGATTCGCTATGTTCTAATTACTATGGTTGTACAATTCCAAGTGCTCCAACAGCAAGTGCTACTATTCAACCTACATGTACAATTCCAACTGGTACTATAGTTGTTTCTTCTCCAACTGGCGTAGGTAATTTATATAGTATAGATGGAATTAATTTTCAAGCAAGTCCAACTTTTTCAGGTTTAGCTCCTAATACATATACAGTAATCGTCAAAAAAACACCATCTGGTTGTACTTCATCAGCAACGAATATTACTATTAATGCTGTTCCTACAATAATTGCACCAACTGCAAGCGCAACAGCTCAACCAACTTGTACAGTAGGCACAGGTACTATAGTTGTTTCTTCTCCAATTGGAGCTAATTTTGAATATAGTATAAACGGAACAACATTTCAAACAAGTCCTACTTTTTCAGGATTGACTCCAAATACTTATAATGTAATTGTTAAAAATTTAACTACGGGTTGTATTTCTATTGCTACAATTGTGACAATTAATTCTCAACCAGCAACTCCTAATGTTCCTACAATTTCATCTGTTGCGGCAACATGTTCAGCAGCAGGAAGTTCAAGTATTTCGAATTATGTTGCAGGAATAACTTATGTTTTCAATCCAGCTGGACCAATAGTAAGTGGAACGGGTGCTATCTCAGGAATGATTAATGGTACTAGTTATTCGGTGACAGCATCAAATGGAAGTTGTACATCTTCTGCTTCAGCTTCATTTAGTAATGTAGCACAGTTAACGGTTCCAGCAACTCCTACAATTTTATCAGTTGCACCAACATGTTCTTCATCAGGAAGTTCAAATATTTCGAATTATGTTACAGGGATTACTTATGTTTTCAATCCTGCAGGACCATCAGTAGTTGTTGGAGGAGCTATTTCAGGAATGGTTACAGGCACAAATTATACTGTTTCAGCATCAAATGGAAGTTGTATATCGTCTGCTTCAGCTTCATTTAGTAATGTAGCACAGTTAACGGTTCCAGCAACTCCTACAATTTTATCAGTTGCACCAACGTGTTCTTCATCAGGAAGTTCAAGTATTTCGAATTATGTTACAGGGATTACTTATGTTTTCAATCCTGCAGGACCATCAGTAGTTGTTGGAGGAGCTATTTCAGGAATGGTTACAGGCACAAATTATACTGTTTCAGCATCAAATGGAAGTTGTACATCTTCTGCTTCAGCTTCATTTAGTAATGTAGCACAGTTAACGGTTCCAGCAACTCCTACAATTTTATCAGTTGCACCAACATGTTCTTCATCAGGAAGTTCAAGTATATCGAATTATGTTACAGGGATTACTTATGTTTTCAATCCCGCAGGACCAACAGTAGCTGTTGGAGGAGCCATTTCAGGAATGGTTTCAGGTACTAATTATACGGTTTCAGCATCAAATGGAAGTTGTATATCGTCTGCTTCAGCTTCATTTAGTAATGTAGCACAATTAACGGTTCCAGCAACTCCTACAATTTTATCAGTTGCACCAACGTGTTTAGCATCAGGAAGTTCAAGTATATCGAATTATGTTGCAGGGATTACTTATGTTTTCAATCCTGCAGGACCATCAGTAGCTGTTGGAGGAGCTATTTCAGGAATGGTTACAGGTACTAATTATACTGTTTCTGCATCAAATGGAAGTTGTACATCGTCTGCTTCAGCTTCATTTAGTAACGCAGCACAGTTAACGGTTCCAGCAACTCCTACAATTTTATCAGTTGCACCAACATGTTTAGCATCAGGAAGTTCAAGTATATCGAATTATGTTGCAGGGATTACTTATGTTTTCAATCCTGCAGGACCATCAGTAGCTGTTGGAGGAGCCATTTCAGGAATGGTTACAGGCACAAATTATACTGTTTCAGCATCAAATGGAAGTTGTACATCGTCAGTTTCAGCTTCATTTAGTAATGTAGTACAGTTAACGGTTCCAGCAACTCCTACAATTTTATCAGTTGCACCAACATGTTCTTCATCAGGAAGTTCAAGTATATCGAATTATGTTGCAGGGATTACTTATGTTTTCAATCCTTCAGGACCATCAGTAGCTGCTGGAGGAGCTATTTCAGGAATGGTTACAGGCACAAATTATACTGTTTCAGCATCAAATGGAAGTTGTTCTTCAGTTGCATCTGCTAACATCGTAATTAATGCACAGCCTGTAACTCCAGTTTTAAATTACACTGTAACCAATACAGTTTGTAACGGAAATACACTAAATTTTGTACTTAATAGTAATGTAACAAACACGAACTTTAGCTGGAGTGCAACGGTATCGAATATTTCAGGTTTTTACAGCACTACCACAAATGGAGATGAATCCAATATAAACAATTTAGTGGCTCTTACCAATCCAGAAGCAATAGGTACTATCACTATGGTGATTATTCCAAGAGCTAACGGATGTGATGGAATACCACAAACAGTGATTATCACGGTTAATCCAAATCCAGTGGTTGAAGTTGTGGCAGTAGCAGACACTTCGGTTTGTTCGGCTACAAGTGCAACGAATAACGTTCAGGTTAATATTTCAGGAAATATCAGTGGAATTACTTACAACTGGACCGCTATTACAAATGGTGTAACCGTAGTAGGAGGCACCACCTCAGGAACTATTACCGCAACATCAACAACAGCGAGCTTTGGATTACAAGTAATTACAAGTAACCCATTAGTAGCAGGAACGATTTATTTTGAAGTTTCATCAGTTCGTAATGGATGTCCGGGTAATACTCTTCAAAGTGGAGTAGTTACAGTAAATCCAAATCCAGGTTTACCAATTCCATCTCCAATAAAAACAATTTGTAGTGGAGAAGATACTGATTTAATAGTTGATGTTTCCCCACTTATTGCAGGAACAGAATTAACATGGGAAGTGTTAACAGTTGTAAATGTATCAGGCGCTACTCCAGGAACTGGAATAGCACCAGTAACGATAAATGATGCGTTAACAGCAACAACCAATGCACAAGGTTATGTAATTTACCGAGTACGTTCAAGTTTAGGAGAATGTCAAGGTGGTTATACAGATTATAGAGTGAATGTAAATCCAGCTCCACTGCCAGTATTAATTGATGGTAATATTTGTATTACAGCCACAGGAGAAGTATATCAAACATATACTTTAAACACTGGCTTAAATGATGCGGATTATGATTTTGAATGGTTTGATACTAACGGAGATATTATACCAGGAGCAACTAGTTCAACTTTAGTAGTTGATGAAGCAGGAACGTATAGTGTAATAGCTACGAATTGGTTAACAGGATGTTCATCAGATCCATTATTGGCAAGTGCTACAGCAACTGTAACAGAAACTCTTCCAGCAACCTCAATGACAGTTATTCAAAGTGAATATTTTAGTGACAACGCTACTATTACAGTAAATGTAACTGGAGGTTCAGGAACATTGATGTATTCGTTAGACGAAGGTCCACTGCAGTCTTCTAATGTGTTTACAGGAGTAAGCGCAGGCGAACATTTAGTAACTGTTATTGATACAGAAGGATGTACATTTATGACACAAAAAGTAAACATAATCGACTATCCAAATTACTTCACACCGAATGGTGATGGTATCAATGATACATGGAACATCAGTGGCTTGAATCAAGCAGATGCTAAGTTGTATATTTTTGATCGCTATGGTAAATTAATAAAACAACTAAGCGCTACAGACGATAGCGAGGGTTGGGACGGAACATACAATCAAGAATTACTTCCGTCAACAGATTACTGGTTCTCATTAGATTACATGGAAAATGGAGTGGCTAAAACGTTTAAAGCGCATTTTACGATGAAGCGATAATTAGAATTAACTTAAAATCACCAATTATGAAAACTAATTTAATAGTATTATTTCTTTTTTTGAGTGTTAACATTTTGTTTTCACAAACTACAGATGATTATAGAAGTGCTACTTCGGGTAATTGGAACGTTACTTCTTCATGGGAACGATATAATGGAACATCATGGGTTGCAGCAAGTGGCTCACCTACATCAACTAATAATATAATAACTATAAGGAATGGACATGTTATTAGTGTAACTGCTAATGTAACAATAGATCAATCACTAATAGAAGTAGGTGGAAAGTTAGTTTTAACTAGTGGAACAATAACCATAGCAAATGGAAGCGGTAATGATTTGCAAATATTCGGCGAATATGAGAGAATTTCATCAACTACGACTATGACAATTAATGCTTCTGCATCTGTTTCATGCGAATCTGGTGGAGTGTATAATCATAATGTTGCTGGAGGTTCTTTACCTACAATAACTTGGCAAGATGGTTCTTTGTTAAAAATTTCAAATAGTATTTCATCAGGTTTGAATCAAAGTTTTTGGAATGTAACCAAAACTTTTGGTAATGCGACGACACTTTCAAATAATAATACAAATAGAATTATGACAATTAGAAATGATTTTAACTTGGAAGGAGGAACTTTTTATCTTAAAAATGGAGGCTTGACTGGAGGCATTCATTCAATTATTGTAAAAGGAAATTTACTACATAGTGGAGGTGTTTTTGGATGGAACAGTAATGCTTCTGATAATACAAGTATAACCAATATTATTGTAGAAAAAAATTTCATAATTTCTGGAACTGCAAGTTGGGGAGGGTTTGTTAGCGCAACAAATTGTAGTTCAGGAGTATTTTTTGAAGGGACAGGAAATCAAATCTTTAGTACAATTTTGAGCAATAGTACTAGTGGTAGTGTAAGAGATAGGTTTTATTACAAAACAATTGGAGGTCCAACAGGATTATCAGAAATTTATAATGGAACAACTCCTCAAGAGACTATTGATGGTTCTTGTGGTGCATCAGCACCTGCCGGTTATTCGAGATGGCCTTCTAGTGGGAATTTATTAAAATCTTTAACAATAAATAATTCTACTGGTGTAACATTAAGAAGTCCAAAATCAATAGGAGAAAATTTATTTCTTCAAAGTGGACTATTAACAACTAATGGCAATTTAACAATGTTTTCTAATGCCACAATTGACAGAAGCGGTGGAACAATTTCTGAAACACCTTTAGGAACATCTTATAATGTAATATATAGTCCATTTTCAAGTGGTTATGATACAAGTGTCGAAATTCCAATAGCAGATAGTGTATTACAAAACTTAACTGTTAACAATGGAAATACAATTACATTAAATCCTAATGTTATTAATATAAATGCTAATTTAACTATACAATCAGGGAACTTTCAAATTAATGAAGACAAAGTTGTTTTTCTTCAAAATCAATATATTAATACAGGAGGCTTATGTACGTTTGAAAATAATTCAAGTTTAGTGCAGGTTAACAATGTAATAAATAGTGGAAATATTATTTATAAAAGAATTGCTCAAGCAAGAAATTTAGATTACGTGTATTGGTCTTCGCCTGTAGCGGCTTTTAATGTAAATAATTTACCAAACAATAACAGATATATTTGGAATACAACAATAGCAAATACTAATGGAGGTCAAGGTAATTGGGTTTCGGCTAGTGGAAATATGTTAGCTGGAACGGGATATATTGCAAGGGCGTCTAATGGATCCTCAACTCCAATTGCTACAACTACAATATTTAATGGTGTACCTAATAATGCTGTTGTTTCAATTCCAATTTTAAGAGGTTCTTATCAAGGAATAGACTATCCAGGAACAAATGGTATTACCATTACACGTTTTAGTGATAACTGGAATTTAGTAGGAAATCCTTACCCTTCATCAATTAATGTAGAAGATTTCTTGAACTTGAATACCAATATCGAAGGAGCAGTAAGAATTTGGACACATGGAACATTACCTTCAACATCAATAACTAACCCTTTTTATGGTTCTTATCAGGCAAATTACACGCCCAATGATTATATTACATACAACGGAACAGGCACAGTTAGTGGTCCGACAGGATTTAATGGTTATATAGCAAGCGGTCAAGGTTTCTTGGTTAATATGTTAGATGGATCTTCTAGTTCTGATAATTTGATTTTTAATAATTCACTTCGTAATAAAAATCACGATAATAGTCAATTTTATAGAAATTCTAGCATTGATAATAGTTTATCTAATCAAAAAAACAGAATTTGGTTGGATTTAATTGATAGTAACAATTTGGCTGCAAGAACTTTAATTGGGTATGTGACAGACGCTACTTATTCAAAGGATAGATTGTTTGATGCTGTTACTTCTGTCTCTAATGTAATACATTTTTACTCAATTATTGATGAAGATAAAATGACAATTCAAGGAAGAACAATACCTTTTGATTCAAATGACATAGTAAATTTAGGTTATTATGCTCCAAGTTCGGGTAATTATTCAATAGGGATTGCCGCAGTCGATGGATTGTTTGATGATAACCAAGAAATTTATTTAGAAGATAAATTAACAGGAATTATACACGATTTAAGACAAACCACTTATACATTTAATACAATTGCTGGTGAAATTAATAATAGGTTTGTACTGCGTTATAATAATGAAACTTTAGATAGTGAGACATTTAATAATAACTCTCAAATATTAGTTATCTCTAATGAAAATATTTTAACAATTAAGTCATTTACAAAAAATATTAAAGAAATTTATATTTATAACTTACTTGGACAAAAAATATATACAGGAAATATGATAAATAATAATGAAAAAATTATTTCAAGCTTAGCAAAAACAAATTCAACTTTAATGATAAGTCTGAAACTATCGAATGATGTTATGATTGTGAAAAAGGTAATTCATTAAAATCAGCACCAACTTCAATTCCTTCTGGTTTTATTGCTTTTGATACTAAAACCAAAGGATTGGTTATACCTAGAATGACAACTGCTCAGAGACCTTGAACCAGAGTGTTCAAGTTATTAAATAGAAATAGAGAAGAAAGGATAAAATTAGTTTATAGCGTTAGTTTTTTATCTGAAGTAATTTAATTCATTTTAAGATTAAATTATTAGTAAAAGGATAGCTTTTTAGCTATCCTTTTTTATAAAATTGTATTTCAGCTTTTAAAGTAATTAGTTCTTTGCTTAACGGGTGTTCAAAAGTCAAACTTTCTGCATGTAAATGCAAACGATTGGCTTTTTTTCCATATAAATCATCGCCTACAATTGGAGTTTTTAAACCCAATTCATGCGAAGCATGTACTCGTAATTGATGCGTTCTACCCGTAATAGGATAGAAGTATACCAAAGTTTGGTTATTTCTAACTTCAATTTTTTCCCATTTAGTTTGCGCTGGTTTTCCATGTTCGTAGCAAACCAATTGTCTTGGTCTATCGTCCAAATCTACGCGAAGCGGTAAATCGATAAAACCTTGTTCTTCAGTTAAAATACCATTTAATAAAGCAACGTATCGTTTTTTAATGGTTCTTTTAATGAATTGACTTTGCAATTTCACATAGGTTTCTTCGTCTTTTGCAATTAACATCAATCCCGAAGTCGACATGTCTAATCGATGCACAATTAATGGTCCGGTTGCATTTGGATACAATTCTTTGACTCTTTGATAAACAGAATCGGATATGATTTTCCCAGGAACCGATAAAAATTCAGCTGGTTTATTTATTACTACTAATACCTCATCTTCAAAAATTATTTCAATGTCTTTTCCTTCCGCTGGATTTTCCTGAAATGGATTTGCTTCCATATCCAAACCATTTAGCATGTGAGACATTAAAATTGGCTCACACTTACTTTTACAAGCCGGATAAAATTGTTTGTGTTTTCTAATTTCTGATTTTGGCGATTGTCCCCACCAAAATTCAGCCATTGCAATGGGTTTCAAATTATGTTCAAATGCGTAATGTAATAACTTGGGAGCAGCACATTCTCCAGCTCCAGCAGGCGGATTGTTATTGAAGATTTCTCCAATGCTTTTTCGTTCGCCAAATTGATTTAAAAAAGAATATTCGGCAAACAATTTTTGTTGCAAAGCACCCGATTTTTGTCGGCGTTCTTCTTTAAGTTGGTTGATTTCGTCTAAAAGTAAATTGACTTCTTTTTGTGCATTTTCAATTTGAAAATTCCAATATTTCGTCATTTTTTTGAGTAAAATACTTTCTTTTTTACTTTCTTCCGAAAGTTCAATTTCTAATTGTTCAATTTCAGATGAAGATAAATTAGTGAATGAAATTCGTTTTTCATCGCGTTCAATTTTGAGCTTTTTGATTTTATCTTTCTGATTTTGAATATCGGTTAAAGCTTCAATTTTAGTACGGTCTAATTGATTTTTTTTGCTTTGAAGTTCGTCTGAATTTTCTAAAATTTCGATTTGACGATTGATTGCATTTAAAACTTCTTCTTCTTTTCTGAAAAATCCATTTTCTTGCAACATGTCAAAAATCGTCGGTACAAAATAGGGAAGATGATTTACACCAGCTAATTTTCCTGAAAAAGCCCATAAATAGCCTAATTCTCCATCTTGATTTTGACAAACTAAAACACCAAACATTTTTCCAATCACTAAACCTTCTTGATTTTCTTGTAAACCGAAATTGTGTTCAAAATCGGTTTGCTTTTCTAAATACGATTGCAATTCAGTTGTAGCAATCCTACTTAGTTCATGCGGTTCGTAGTAAAAAGGGAACGTGAATTTTTCGGGTAAAGAAATACCTGAAATATTGGTTTTGAAGGGTTGGATTAATGATTTTGACATGATGCAAAGATAAAGTAATTGAAATAATATTTATCTTTGTGTAAATCAGTTTACTCATGAATATCGAAACACACAGAAAAAGCATTATTCATAGAATTTTGGATGTCCAAAATGAAGTTGTTTTGGATAAAATTGACCAACTTTTAAATGAAGAAGGTTATATATATGATGTAACAGGAAAGTTGTTATCTGTTTCAGATTATAAGCAAGAAATTGAGGCTATTCTTAAAGTTTCAGAAGAAAATGATGTGTATAATTCCGAAGCAATAAGAAATAAGATTTTTAAGAAATGAAATCTGTTGTTTGGTCAAAAGCTTCCTTAGATTCCCTCGAAACAATTCATAATTTTATTTTTAAAAATAGTCCTCAAAACGCAGAAATGGTAGTTGATACTTTGTTAAATTTAGGAGATGATTTAGCAAAGTTTCCAGAAAGAAATCCCAGAGAACCTTTGTTTAATGATGAATCAATTCGCTATTTTCCAAAATGGAATTTTAAAATTGTATATCGTATAGAAGAAAATAGAATTTTGATTATTAATATTTATTCAACTAAGATGAATTGGTAATAAAAAAGAATTTCACGAATTAACACTGATTTATTTGTGCAAATTCGTGAAATTCGTGTTATGAATTAAACCTGAATCACTCCTAAATTAAATTGTTTTTCAATAGGAGCGTGGTTAGCTGCTTCAATTCCCATAGAAATCCAATTTCTGGTTTCTAATGGATCAATAATAGCGTCAGTCCACAAGCGAGAAGCTGCGTAGTACGGCGAAACTTGTTCGTCGTAACGTGCTTTGATTTTATCAAATAATTCTTTTTCTTTTACTTCATCAATTACTTCACCTTTTGCTTTTAAAGAAGAAGCTTCAATTTGTGCTAAAACTTTTGCAGCTTGCGTTCCACCCATAACCGCTAATTCAGCACTTGGCCAAGCGAAAATTAATCTTGGATCATACGCTTTTCCACACATGGCATAATTTCCTGCTCCGTATGAATTACCCACTATAACAGTAAATTTAGGAACTACAGAATTAGCCATCGCATTTACCATTTTAGCTCCGTCTTTAATGATTCCGCCGTGTTCTGATTTTGAACCCACCATAAATCCGGTAACGTCTTGCACAAAAACTAATGGAATTTTCTTCTGGTTACAATTCGCAATAAAACGAGTTGCTTTATCAGCCGAATCCGAATAAATTGCACCTCCAAACTGCATTTCGCCTTTAGCATTTTTCACAACTTTACGTTGGTTAGCTACAATTCCAACTGCCCAACCATCAATGCGAGCGTAAGCTGTGATTAAGGTTTTTCCATAATCACCTTTGTATTCATCAAATTCTGAATTATCTACCAAACGTTTGATGATTTCATACATATCGTATTGGTCAGCTCTCGATTTTGGTAAAATTCCGTAAATATCTTTTGGTTCTAAAGTTGGTTTTTCTGCTTTCACACGATTATATCCTGCTTTATCGAAATCACCAATTTTGCCTACGATACTTTTAATTCTATTTAAAGCATCTTTATCATCTTTAGCTTTATAATCAGTTACACCTGAAATTTCGCAATGTGTTGTTGCTCCTCCAAGTGTTTCATTATCAATAGTTTCTCCAATAGCAGCTTTTACTAAGTAACTACCAGCTAAGAAAATACTTCCGGTTTTATCTACAATCATGGCTTCATCGCTCATAATTGGTAAATAAGCTCCACCAGCAACACAACTTCCCATTACAGCGGCAATTTGGGTAATTCCCATACTGCTCATAATGGCGTTGTTTCTGAAAATACGACCGAAGTGTTCTTTATCTGGGAAAATTTCGTCTTGCATAGGTAAATAAACACCTGCCGAATCCACTAAATAGATGATAGGTAATCGGTTTTCCATAGCAATTTCTTGTGCACGAAGATTCTTTTTTCCTGTAATTGGAAACCAAGCACCAGCTTTTACGGTAGCGTCATTAGCCACCACAATACATTGCTTTCCAGAAATAAATCCGATTTTTACAACAACTCCTCCAGAAGGACAACCGCCGTGTTCTTTATACATACCATCTCCAACAAAAGCACCAATTTCAATGCTTTTTGCTTTTTCGTCTAAAAGGTAATCGATACGTTCACGTGCTGTCATTTTACCTTCAGCGTGCAATTTTTCGATACGTTTTGGTCCACCACCTAATTTAACTTGAGCAAATCTGTTTTTTAAATCGGAAAGTAAAAGTTTGTTATGATCTTCGTTTTTATTGAAATTAATGTCCATTTGGGTTTTGTTGTTTTATTGGTTGGCTAAAATACGAAATCCATCTGAAAAATAAATTCTTTAGATGGATTTCAAATAAATTTAACTAATGTTAATTTTTATTGCTGAGAATTTGTATCTCTAGCTTGACTATCTCTCGTGTTTTTTTGTACAGTAATGGCTCCAAAAATGGAAAGTAAAAATGAAAAGGCGTAAAATCCTTTTTCACTTGGGAGTAAAGTAGCATTCCATAATCCAACTACTAATAAAACGATTGATAAAATAGTAGCGAACCAGCAAATTCCGTAATATAAATCGGTCACCGGAATATTTTCTAAACGGTCTCGCACGCTTTTTTGCAAAGAAACAACAGCGAAAAGTCCAAACATTAAAACGGTGAAGTAATATCCCTTTTCATTTAACAGCATAGTTGCTCTGAATAATCCGATTAAATAACCAATCATTCCAGTGCCTAATGCAATCCAAGATGCAGCAATAAAAGCCGCTGAAGGTTTTTGATACATATATTAAAATTTATTGTTGTTATGACTTTATTTTTTGGACTCGTTTACCATTCTTTTTAAAATTGCCCATTGTCTTAAAGCGTCTTTAGCATCAATTGCAGGATAACCTAATAGCGTTTTTCCAGCTTCAACATCTCCAGTTACACCAGAACCTGCACCAATAATAGCACCATCTCCAATGGTGGTGTGGTCTTTAATTGAAGCACTTCCGCCAATAATTACACCATTTCCAAGCGTTACCGAACCTGCTAATCCGCTGTTTCCTGCCATAATACAGAACATTCCTAATTTAGAATTATGTCCGATTTGAACTAGATTGTCAATTTTACAGCCATTTCCTAAAACCGTAGAACTAAATTTTCCTCTATCAACACAAGTATTGGCTCCAATTTCTACATTGTTTCCAATAATTACATTTCCAATTTGAGGAATTTTTACCAATCCTTTTTCAGGATCAGGACGGAAACCAAATCCGTCTGCTCCAATGGTTGCATTTGGATGAATGATACAATCATTTCCAATGTGACAACGTTCTCTAACCACTGCTCCTGACCAAATTGTAGTATTTTTACCAATAGTACACTCGTCTAAAACGGTTACATTTGGATACAAAATAGAGTTTTCTCCAATTTTTACATTTGGACCAACATAACAATTTGCCCCAATTTTTGCACCATCACCAATTTGAGCTGTTTCGTCAATGCTAGCAGTTGGATGAATATTTGTTTTGAAAACGGGTGGAGGAGGAGCAAAAAGGGTTAAAATTTGCGACATTGCTAAATCAGCATTTTTTACTTTTATGAACGCTCTGTTTTCTCCCGGTTCGATTGAAATGTCCTCGTTTACAACAGCTACACAGGCTTTTGAAGTGGCCCAAAATTTTTCGTATTTTTTGTTTCCAATGAATGATATTTCAGTTTCATTAGCTACTTCTAATTGTTCAGGTGCAGTAATTTTTGTTGTTATTGAACCCACGATTGTTCCTTTTAGAACTTCGTTGATTTCTTCGATTGTAAATTGTTTCATTTTTAAGTTTGATTGGTAAATTTTGTCTAAAATATAAAAAGATTTTAGTTTTTTTAAATATTGTATAAAAAAATCCGAATTTCAATAACTGAAATTCGGATTTATAAGCTTTAGATTTATCTGAATTATTCTTCTTTTTGTCCCATCATCATTAAATAGGCTTTTAAGAAATTATCGATATCACCGTTCATAATTCCTTCCACATCACTGGATTCGTATCCCGAGCGAACATCTTTTACCAATTTGTAGGGATGCATTACATAGTTTCGAATTTGTGAACCCCATTCAATTTTCATTTTTCCAGCTTCGATATCA
This sequence comes from Flavobacterium helocola, assembly GCF_038289885.1. Classification (NCBI taxonomy): domain Bacteria; kingdom Pseudomonadati; phylum Bacteroidota; class Flavobacteriia; order Flavobacteriales; family Flavobacteriaceae; genus Flavobacterium; species Flavobacterium helocola. The sequence continues at coordinate 149,063 of NZ_JBBYHT010000004.1, forward strand.
CTTCGTTGGGCTTGTTGTTTTTTAAGCTCAATTTCGTACAACTGTGATTTCAACATTTGCATGGCTCGTTGGCGGTTGTCTTGTTGCGAACGCGTTTCTGAACACTGAATTTGTATTCCTGTAGGTTTGTGAAATAATTGTACTTTGGTTTCTACCTTATTTACATTTTGTCCACCAGCACCACTCGAACGCGAAGTAATGATTTCAATATCTGCTGGATTGATTTCAATTTCGATAGAATCATCCACCAAAGGATACACATAAACCGATGCAAAAGACGTATGACGTTTTGCATTACTATCAAAAGGAGAAATTCGCACCAAACGATGCACACCATTTTCGCCTTTTAAATAACCAAAAGCAAAATCGCCTTCAAATTCTAAGGTTACAGTTTTAATTCCCGCTACGTCACCTTCTTGAAAGTTTAGTTCTCTTATTTTATAGCCTTGTTTTTCGCCCCACATTAAATACATTCGCATTAGCATAGAAGCCCAGTCACAACTTTCTGTTCCACCAGCGCCAGCCGTAATTTGCAATACAGCACTCATGCTATCTCCTTCATCGGAAAGCATGTTTCTAAATTCTAAATCTTCAATGTGATTTAAAGTGTGTTGGTAAAGTGTTTCAACTTCTTCATCTGTGACATCTCCTTCTTTGAAGAAATCCATCATAATCTGAAGTTCTTCAGAGAATTCAATTCCTTTATTGTAATCTTCCACCCATTTCTTTTTAGAACGTAGGTTTCTTACAATGATTTCGGCTTCTTTTGGATTGTTCCAAAAATCGGGAGCGAAGGTTTTTTCTTCCTCGTTAGTTATTTCAATCGTTTTGGCATCAATGTCAAAGATACCTCCTTAACGCACCAAGGCGATCAATAATATCTCTGACTTGTTCTGTATTTATCATAAATATTGTAGTTTTACACAACAAAAATAGCTATTCTTTTTTATTCTATGGAAATAAATTTAGTAAGTGATACCGTAACCAAGCCTTCCGTTGAGATGTTAAACGCTATGTTTAATGCTAAAGTAGGTGATGATGTATATAAACAAGACCCAACTGTCAATGAGTTAGAGGAAACTTTGGCTGATTTATTTGGGATGGAAGCCGCTTTGTTTTTTCCTTCGGGAACTATGGCAAATCAAACGGCTATTAAATTACACACGCAACCTGGTGAACAAGTAATTTGCGATAAATACTCGCACATTTATCATTATGAAGGTGGTGGTGCTTCATTTAATAGTGGCGTTTCATGTTGTTTGGTTGATGGAAATCGTGGAATGATTACTGCTGATTTGGTTAAAAACGGTATTAATGACCCCGAATTTTATCACGCGCCTTTAACTTCTTTAGTGAGTATTGAAAATACAACCAATAAAGGTGGTGGCGCTTGTTATGACTTACAACCTTTGCAAGAAATTAAGCAAGTGTGCATCGACCATAATTTGAAATACCATTTAGATGGTGCGCGTTTGTGGAATGCTTTGGTAGCAAAAAAACAACATCCAAAGCAGTTTGGTGAATTGTTTGATACGATTTCGGTTTGTTTATCGAAAGGATTAGGAGCGCCTGTTGGTTCGGTTTTATTAGGAAGTAAAGCTGATATGCATCGTGCTTTGCGCATTAGAAAGATTTTTGGTGGAAATATGCGTCAATCTGGATATTTGGCTGCAGCTGGATTATTTGCATTGCAAAACAACATCAGTCGTTTAGAAATTGATCATAGAAGAGCGAAAGAATTAGGAAGTTTATTAGAAAAAATGCCTTGGGTTGCTAATGTGGAACCTGTGGAAACTAATATTTTGATTTTTGGATTGCAACCATCAGTTGATGAAAAGCTTTTCATGGATAAATTGAAACAAAAAGGAATTGCTATTAGTTCGATGGGACATGGAAAACTAAGAATTGTAACCCATTTAGATTACAAAGAAGTGATGCATGAATATGTAATGGAAGTATTTTCTAAACTAACTTTTTAATTTTGGAAATAGTAATAATTTCAATCGTAGCCTTTTTAACCGCTATTCTAACCTTTTTTTCAGGTTTTGGATTGGGAACTTTATTAACTCCAGTTTTCATGTTGTTCTTTCCAGTTGATATTGCGATTGGTTTATGTGGATTGGTTCATTTTGCCAATAATTTATTCAAGTTTTTCTTGGTTGGAAAACATGCGAAAAAAGAAGTTTTATTGAAATTCGGAATTCCTGCAATCTTTGCTGCTATGATAGGTTCGTGGTTGTTGTTACAAATTTCCGATTTAGAACCTTTGTTTAGTTATTCGCTTTTTGGAAAACAATTAGACGTTTTTCCAGTGAAATTCATCATTGCAGTTTTATTAGTGATTTTTGCCCTTTTAGATTTGATTCCGTTTTTAAGTAAATTGGAATTTGGAAAAGATAAATTGCCTTTAGGTGGAATTTTAAGCGGATTTTTCGGTGGACTTTCGGGACATCAAGGTGCTTTGCGAAGTGCATTTTTGATTAAAGCAGGTTTGTCCAAAGAAAGTTTCATTGCTACAGGAATTGTAGTTTCCATGTTTATCGATTTTACCCGATTGAGTGTTTATGCTTCAAAAATCACCACTTATACGTTGTATGAAAATAAAGTATTGTTGATTTCTGCAACACTTTGTGCTATTACGGGAGCGTATTTGGGTAACCAACTTTTAAAGAAAGTTACCCTAAAATTTCTCCAAGTTTTTGTTGCTGTTTTATTGCTTTTGGTGGCAATCGCTTTAGGAATGGGAATTATTTAATTAAATGATTTTTACTGCATTTTTATTTTCATCAATTGCAACAAAAGTAAATTCACCAGTAATTGCTTTTTCCCTATATTCATCGTACATTTTTTCGATAAAAATATCGACTCTTACTTTTAAACTAGTTGTACCTAAATAAGTAACTTTTCCTACAAGTTCTATAATTGTTCCGTGTGGAATTGGCTTTTTAAAATCAATTTTATCACTACTCACGGTAACCATTTTTTGACGACTATATCGTGTTGCGGTTATAAAGGCAATTTCGTCCATATAAAGCATAGCGGTTCCACCAAATAAAGTATCATAATGATTTGTTGTGTTAGGAAAAACAGCTTTAAATACTCTTGTTGTCGATTCTTTGATTCTTTCTTCTTGTGTTTTCATGTTTAAGATGCTTTTCTTTCAAAAGCTATATAATTAATAAAATTTCCTTGTTGATTAAATTTTGGATATGCCTCAATTTCACAAAAATAAGTGGAACCGTCCTTTTTGTAATTTAGAATTACTTCTTTAAAAGGTTTTTTAGATATAATAGCCTCTTTAATTATTTCTTTAGTTATATCAGAAGTGAGCGATCCTTGAAATATTTTTGGAGATTTACCAACAATCTCTGATGGAAAGTATCCATTCATTTTTATTATATTTTCGGTAGCAAATACAATTTCAAAATGGGAGTTGGTAATGATTACCGATTTTTTTTGTTTATGGACAATTTCAAAAAAATGTTCTTTAGATTTCCATTCTTTTTGAAAGGAATTGAAAAATAAAATTTCATTTTGCTGACTCGAAAAAATATCCCAAGAAATTAGTGGAGTAGGAATAATTTTTAATTTACTATAGTACTTAGCAATTGCCAATTCGTAATTTTTCATATAGTTTATTCATTTATTAGGAAAAGTGAATAAACAAGAAAACTTTTCATTTAGAGAATGAAAAGAAATCGAGTTTAAGCACTTGTCGTGATGCTTAAACAAAAACCAAAATATGTATCTGACTTATTCCTAAAAGAAAATCACAGTTGCACGACAGTCCAAGAATTTAACTTGGTTCCACATTGAAATACTACAAAATATTTCAGAATTGGTTTTTATTATTTTTAACAAATATAAGACTTTAAGTTTTATATTTGTTATTATTTAAACATATCCATTCCTGGAATGTTTGGCATGCCTTCTTTTGCCACAGCGGCTAACTCCGTTTCATGAACGTTTGTTGCTTTTTCAATAGCTTTGTTTAAAACGTTAACTAAATAATCTTCAAGCATTTCTTTGTCGCTAAGTAAATCATCACTTACGGTAATGTTTTTGATTTTTCTGTTAGCGGTAAGCGTTACTTCAAGCAAGCCATCAGCGCTTTTTTCATCGATTAAAACAAAGTCTAAACGCTTCTTTGTTTCTTCTACTTTTTGTTGGGTTTCTTTTAGTTTACCCATCATACCCATAATATCTCCAAACATAATTTTTATTTTTTTATTCCGACAAAAATACTAAATTAGCAGTTAATAATTATTGTAAAACTTCATGAAAAAAATCACGTATTTCCTTTTAGGTTGTGTTATTTTTGCTCCAGTTCACAGTCAAAATAAAACAAAAAAAATGTCTGATAAATTACAGCCACCAGTTGCTAAAATTGTTCCAAAAACACTAGAAAAGCATGGTGATAAAAGAATTGATAACTATTATTGGTTAAACGAAAGAGAAAACCCAGAAGTTATTGATTATCTGAATAAAGAAAACGAATATTATCAAAAATCAACAGCTCATACCAAACAATTTCAAGAGGAATTGTTTTTGGAAATGAAAGGAAGAATTAAAGAAGATGATAGTTCGGTTCCCTATTTATACAATGGTTATTACTATATTACTCGTTTCGAAAAAGGAAAAGATTACCCAATTTATTCTCGTAAAAAAGGAAGTTTAGATGCCAAAGAAGAAATCATGTTTGATTGTAATGAAATGGCTAAAGGACACACTTATTTCAACTTATCTGGATTAAATGTAAGTGAGGATAATAAATGGGTGGCGTTTGGAGTAGATTTAGTTTCAAGAAGACAATATACGATTCAAATTAAAAACTTAGAAACAGGTGAAATTCTTCCTGTAAAAATAGAAAACACTTCGGGAGGTTCTACTTGGGCTGGCGATAATAAAACATTATTCTACACAAGAAATGATCAACAAACTTTACGTTCCGATAAAATTTACAAGCATTCATTAGGAACAGAATCTTCTTCTGATATTTTGGTTTTTCACGAAAAAGACGATACGTTCAACACGTTTGTTTACAAAGAAAAATCGAAGAAATATCTAGTAATTGGTTCATCAAGTACATTGACTTCTGAATATCAAATTTTGGAATCTAAAAATCCTAATGGAGAATTTAGAGTTTTCCAAAAAAGAACTCGTGGATTAGAATATTCGATTTCGCATTATGGCGATAGTTTTTATATCGTTACCAATAAAGACAAAGCAACGAACTTCAAATTAATGAAAACTCCAGAAACCGCTACTTCGGCAGAATACTGGAAAGATTTAATTGGTCACAGAAAAGATGTTTTGTTAGAAGGAATTGAAATTTTCAGAGATTATTTAGTTGTTGAAGAACGTTCAAATGGTTTAAATAAAATTCAAATTCGTCCATGGAATGGAAAAGGCGAGTACTATTTACCATTTGAAAGCGAAACCTACACAGCTTACACTACAACTAATATAGATTTTGATACTGAAATTTTACGTTATGGTTACCAATCAATGGCAACACCATCTTCTGTGATTGATTTCAATATGAGTACTCAGGAGAAAAAAGTATTGAAAGAACTAGAAGTTTTGGGTGGAAAATTCGATAAGAACAATTACATCGAAGAAAGAATTTGGGCAACAGCAACTGACGGAACTAAAGTGCCAATTTCAATTGTTTACAGAAAAGGTATTAAAAAAGATGGTAAAAATCCATTGTTATTATATGCTTATGGTTCATATGGAGCTACTATGGATCCGTATTTTTCATCAACTCGTTTGAGTTTATTGGATAGAGGATTTATCTATGCTATTGCGCACATTAGAGGAGGCGAGGACTTAGGAAGAGAGTGGTATGAGAACGGAAAACTTTTAAAGAAAATTAACACTTTCACCGATTTTATTGACTGTTCAAAATTTGTGATTGCAGAAAAATACACTTCGGCAGCACATTTGTACGCAGAAGGTGGATCAGCTGGTGGTTTGCTAATGGGTGCAATTGTTAATATGGCACCAGAATTGTACAATGGAGTAATTGCTCAAGTTCCGTTTGTGGACGTTATTACGACTATGTTAGATGATACAATTCCGTTGACAACTGGAGAGTATGACGAATGGGGAAATCCGAACGAAAAAGTATATTATGATTACATGCTTTCGTATTCGCCATACGACCAAGTTAAAAAGCAAGATTATCCAAATATGTATGTTTCTACAGGGCTTCACGATTCGCAAGTACAATATTTTGAACCTGCAAAATGGGTGGCAAAATTGCGTGTTATGAAAACTAATGACAAACAATTATTCTTAGATACGAACATGGATGCAGGACATGGAGGAGCTTCAGGACGATTTGAAGCACTTAAAGAATTAGCTAAGGAATTTACATTTTTATTAGATTTAGAAAAAATTAAGAAGTAGTTCAAAATTTTTTGTTAAATTTGCAAGGTTTTGGAGGTGTCAAAAAGCGCCTAAAAAACAAAAAATCAAGTATAAAATACAATAAATGCTAGTAACGCATAGTATTTTGGAAACATTAAAACAAACAGTATCTTCATATGAAAGAAGAAATAAAAGCCTATAATAGTGTATTAGATTTAATAGGGAATACACCATTAATCAAACTGAGTAAAATTTCAGCTGATTTAACGGGTAATTTCTATGCAAAAGTTGAAGCCTTTAATCCAGGACATTCTACCAAGGATCGTATTGCATTATATATTATTGAAGAAGCAGAAAAAAGAGGTATCCTAAAACCAGGTGATACAATTGTTGAAACTACATCAGGAAACACTGGATTTAGTTTGGCAATGGTAAGTATCATCAAAGGATATGATTGTATTTTAGCAGTAAGTTCAAAATCGTCGAAGGATAAAATTGATATGTTACGTTCAATGGGTGCTAAGGTATATGTTTGCCCAGCACACGTTTCAGCTGATGATGAGCGTTCTTACTACAATGTTGCTAAAAGATTACATGAGGAAACTAAAGGTTCGGTTTATATTAACCAATATTTCAACGAGTTAAATGTTGATGCACATTATAAATCTACAGGACCAGAAATTTGGGAACAAACTGGCGGTCAAATTACTCACTTAGTAGCGTGTAGTGGAACTGGAGGAACTATTTCTGGAACAGCACGTTTCTTAAAAGAGCAAAATCCAAATATTAAAGTTTTAGGAGTAGATGCTTTTGGTTCGGTTTTGAAAAAATACCACGAAACAAAAGAGTTTGACAACGCTGAAATTTATCCATACCGTATTGAAGGTTTAGGTAAAAACTTAATTCCAACAGCTACCGATTTTGATATTATTGATAAATTTATCAAAGTTTCAGATGAGGAAAGTGCACACACTACAAGAGAATTAGCTAAGAAAGAAGGTTTATTCGTAGGATATACTTCTGGAGCAGCTTTTCAAGCCGTGAAGCAATATGCTGAAGAAGGAGAATTTGATGCCAACAGTAAAGTAGTTATCATTTTCCCTGATCATGGTTCAAGATACATGAGTAAAGTATTTAGTGATGATTGGATGAACGAACAAGGTTTCTTTGATTCTGTTAACCAAGAAGAAGCTTTAAAAATTGAAATTATCAAGTAATTTGATTTTAGATATAAAAAATCCCAATCGAAAGATTGGGATTTTTATTTTTTAATTATCCGGAATATTTGGTTCTACTAACTTCTTTAGTTTTTCTAACGATTCTTGCCAACCCAAGTAACACATTTCGGTAGGAATCATTTCGGGAATGTTTTCTTGTAGAATTTTAATTTCTGTACCACACGAAACTTCTTTTAACCAAACCGAAGTTGTCATTTCACCTGGTAAGTTAGGGTCATCAAAAGTGTCGGTGTATTTTAAAAACTCGTTTGGTTTGACATCGAGATAAGTTCCACCAAAAGAATGTCCGTTACCCGTTGTAAAGTTGATAAACGACATTTTAAAACTACCTCCAATTTTTACCTCCATACTGTGAACTTCACACAAAAAACCATAAGGTGGAATCCACGAAGCCATTGCATTTGCCTCAGTAAATGCACGAAACACCTTTTCAGGTGGAGCCGTTACTACGCGGTGTAACGATACAAAATTATCTGCCATATTTTTTTATTACTAATTTACGAAAAAAAGAATTGGGTTTTGTTTTGTGTACACGGAATGCAATTCCGCGCTATCGGGTATGTAATTCCGCACTATCTGGATAATCAATAATTGCCTTTTTTTGAGAAAATGTGGACGACTTTCTTCAATCTGTTGTTGAGATAATTTATTAAGCCCAAAGTATTCATCAGGATGAATTATTTTTCGCATATATTTATTCATTGTAAATGTAGTATTTCCTCCATCAACTATAAAGCTGTTTGCTCCTAAAGAAGAAGTTATAAAAATAACAGATTTACTAACCAATCCAGTAATAACTGGATGGTCATAAGGAAAATCTAATGCATGACGCTTTTGAAGAAAAAATTCTCTAATGACTGATACTTCATACGGGTCTAATGATTGAAGAGTTTCTCGATATTCTTTTTTTATTTCACGAGTGTGTAAGAACTTTCGGATTTCAGTAAAAATAAATTTGATAATATTTGTTACTAATAACCCACAACTTATTAGCCAGATTATGTAAGTATAAAATCCTACGGTGGTTTTTGGATTTGCTTTAATTAATACATGTTCTCCTCCATAGAATAAAAAACCACCAACAATAGCTATGACAAAGAATACAAAAGTTGGAATTTTTTTAATTTCAAAAATGTCTTTTAGTTCCATAAGTTAAATTTTAAGTCTTTTTTCGGTGCCTTGCGACTAACTTTCATAAAGTTATTATAATGCTAATATATAAAAAATCCTCACAATTTCTTGCGAGGATTTCATATATAAGATAGAAAAAGTATTACTCAGCGCTTTCTTGCATCGTGTGATATACGTTCATTACGTCATCGTCTTCTTCAATTTTTTCTAATAGTTTTTCAACATCAGCTACTTGGTCTGGTGTTAATTCTTTTGTTATTTGAGGTATTCTTTCAAATCCAGAAGATAAGATTTCTAATCCGCGAGTTTCTAATTCTTTTTGGATGGTTCCAAAGCTTTCAAAAGGAGCGTACATTAAAATGCCGTCTTCGTCAGCAAAGATTTCTTCTACACCAAAATCAATCATTTCTAATTCTAATTCTTCCACATCTTGTCCTTCTGCTGGAATTCTAAAATTGCACGTATGATCAAACATAAATTCAACCGAACCTTGTGTTCCAAACGTTCCGTTGCATTTGTTGAAGTAACTTCTAATGTTAGCAACTGTTCTGTTGTTGTTATCCGTAGCCGTTTCAATTAAAATTGCAATTCCGTGTGGTGCATACCCTTCAAACAACACTTCTTTAAAGTTAGCTGTGTCTTTATCCGATGCTTTTTTAATAGCGCGTTCTACGTTATCTTTAGGCATATTAGCAGCCTTAGCATTCTGAATCACCGCTCTTAAACGTGAGTTGGTTTCAGGATTTGGTCCGCCTTCTTTAACGGCCATTACAATATCTTTTCCTATACGTGTAAACGTTTTAGCCATTGCTGACCAACGTTTCATTTTACGGGCTTTTCTAAATTCAAACGCTCTTCCCATTTCTTTTTTGGTTTAAAGTTTCAAGTTTCAGGTTGCAAAAATAATAATTTCAAGTTCAAATTCAAGGTCAATTTCAATTTTCAAATTTGTACTTGTTCTTGAACTTGCCCTTGTTCTTGACTATTTTTTGTAAAATGGCATTTTAACCACTTTCGCCTTAATATCTTTATTTCTAATTCTAATATAAATTTCAGAATCTGGTGTAGCTAAAGCCGTTGGAACATATCCCATTCCGATAGCAATTCCCATAGAAGGTGATTGTGTTCCAGAAGTTACGATTCCAACTACATTTCCATCAGCATCAGCAATTTCGTAATCGTGACGAGGAATTCCTCTTTCTACCATTTCGAAACCAACTAATTTACGAGAAACGCCCGCTTCTTTTTGTTTCTTTAAGTTTTCTGAATTCGTGAATTCTTTGTCGAATTTTGTAATCCATCCTAAACCAGCTTCTAATGGAGAAGTCGTATCGTTGATATCGTTTCCGTATAAACAGAATCCCATTTCTAAACGTAAAGTATCACGAGCTGCTAATCCAATTGGTTTGATTCCGAATGCTGCTCCAGCTTCAAAAACTTTGTTCCAAATGTATTCTGCATCTTCGTTTTTAAAATAAATTTCAAATCCTCCCGAACCTGTATAACCTGTAGCTGAAACAATTACATCACTTTTTCCAGCAAATTCACCAATTTGGAACGTGTAATATCCCATATTCGTTAAATCGATAGAAGTCAATGATTGCATAGCTTCTGCAGCTTTTGGTCCTTGAATTGCTAATAATGAATAGCCTTCAGAAAGATTTTGCATATCCACGCCTAAATCATTGTGCGAAGAAATCCAATTCCAATCTTTTTCAATATTTGAAGCATTTACAACCAACATATAATGATTGTCAGCAATTTTATAAACGATTAAATCGTCAACAATTCCGCCTTCGTTATTTGGTAAACAAGAATATTGTGCTTTTCCATCAACTAATTTAGAAGCGTCATTTGAAGTTACTTTCTGAATTAAAGCTAACGCATTTTCTCCTTTTAAGAAAAATTCTCCCATGTGAGAAACGTCAAAAACACCAACGCCATTTCTAACGATTTCGTGTTCTGCATTTACTCCTTCATATTGCACAGGCATATTGTATCCTGCAAACGGAACCATTTTAGCTCCTAAACTTTCGTGAATGTGCGTTAACGCTGTATTTTTCATGATTTGATGTTGTATTATTAGAGAGCGCTAATTTATTGAAAATTCTTAAAAATGCACCCAGATTTCCCTTAAAATTTGAGAGATATTTATTTTTTGTTAATAATGCTGATAAATCTTGCATTTTAACAATTGTTTGCGGAATTTTGGACTTTTAAAATTAACCAAATGGAAACTACACATTATATAAGTTCAGATTTATTGTCTATCGACATGATTAACGAGATTGTTTTTCAAGGAAAACAGTTGGCATTATCAGAGGAAGCTATCGTAAACATTGAGAAATGTAGAAAATACTTAGATGATAAAATGAAGTCGAATAATGATCCAATCTACGGAATTAACACTGGTTTTGGTTCGTTGTGTAATGTGAAGATTTCGAATGAAAATTTATCAAAACTTCAAGAAAACTTAGTAAAATCGCACGCTTGCGGAACAGGGGAGGAAGTACCTCATGAAATTGTAAAAATCATGTTGTTATTGAAAATCCAATCGTTAAGCTACGGACATTCAGGTGTTCAGTTAGTTACTGTCCAACGTTTGATTGATTTTTATAATAATGATATTTTTCCAGTAATATATACACAAGGTTCGTTAGGCGCTTCGGGTGATTTAGCTCCATTAGCACATTTATCGTTACCGTTATTAGGAGAAGGTGAAGTATATTTAGATGGTTTCAGACAGCCTTCATCAAAAGTATTAGCCAAATTTGGTTGGGAACCAATCGTTTTACAATCGAAAGAAGGATTAGCGTTGTTGAACGGAACGCAATTCATGAGTGCTTACGGTGTTTATTGCTTGATTAAAGCAGAGAAAATTTCGTATTTAGCAGATGTAATCAGTGCAGTTTCTTTAGAAGGGTTTGATGGAAGAATCGAACCATTTACAGATTTGATTCACTTAGTTCGTCCTCACAAAGGTCAAGTACAAACCGCTGAAAGAATGCGCGATTTGTTAGAAGATAGTGAAATCATTGCGCAACCAAAAGTGCATGTGCAAGACCCATATTCATTCCGTTGTATTCCTCAAGTACACGGAGCTTCGAAAGATACAATTGATTATGTGAAGAAAGTATTCCGTACTGAAATCAACTCGGTTACCGATAATCCAAATATTTTCGTTGGAGAAGATTTGATTATTTCTGGAGGAAATTTCCACGGACAACCATTAGCTTTAGCATTAGATTTCTTAGGAATAGCGTTGTCAGAATTAGGAAGTATTTCAGAAAGAAGAACCTATCAATTAATTTCTGGATTAAGAGGTTTACCAGCGTTTTTAGTAAACGATCCAGGATTGAATTCAGGTTTCATGATTCCACAATATACAGCGGCAAGTATTGCTAGTCAAAACAAACAATTAGCAACACCAGCAAGTATTGATAGTATTGTTTCGTCAAACGGACAAGAAGATCACGTGAGCATGGGAGCAAACGCTGCAACTAAAACATTACGTATTGTTGAAAACGTGGAGCGCATTTTAGGAATTGAATTATTAAATGGTTCTCAAGCTTTAGAATTCAGAAGACCATTACAATCAAGTGAGTTTATTGAAAGTTTTGTAAAATCATATAGAGAGGAAGTTTCGTTTGTGTCAGAAGACAGAATTTTACATTACGATATTGAAAAATCCGTAGCTTTTTTGAATAGTTTTCAAATAGAGATGGAAGATTAATTCAAAATATTATAAAAGTAAAAAGCTCAAGAAAATCTTGAGCTTTTTTTATAAAAATAGAATTGTAATAATAGTTATAATTGCAGGAAGTGCTTGCACATAAAATATTTTTTTTGATGCAGAATAAGCTCCGAAAATTCCAGCAACAGTAACACAACAAAGGAAGAAGATAGCTATATTTCTACTCCAAATTTCATCGGAAATAGCCAAAGACCAAAGTAAACCTGCAGATAAAAATCCGTTATACAAGCCTTGATTGGCTGCTAAAACTTTTGTTTTTTCGAATAAATCTTCTGGAATAGTTCGGAATACTTTTTTGGCGCTCGTTGTCCAAGCAAACATTTCTAGCCATAAAAAATACAAATGGAGTAGTGCTATAACTAAAATTAATATTTTAGAAACTATACTCATTTCGTATTTTTAAGTAAAACTACAATTAATGTAATTAAAGCAATAGCTTCAGTAATCATTCCAATGGTTAACATAAAGTTAGCTCCAGGCCAATGCATAATTTTGAATAAAGCGCCAATTATTGTAATCGCCATCCCTAAAAGGAACAAAACCAACGGAACTGTATATTGCTTTTTCATAATCTATCTAATTTTGAACACTGAACACTGAATTATTTCCACTTAAAATTTTTCTCAATTGCTTTAATCATTTCTCCAGCAATATCTTTTTGCGTAGCACCTTCAATACCTTCTAAACCTGGAGATGAATTTACTTCTAACAATAAAGGTCCTTTTGAAGAACGAATAATATCAACTCCAGCCACTTTTAAATTCATTGCTTTTGCTGCTTTAATGGCAATTTTCTTTTCATCAGCAGTAATTTTTACCACAGAAGCAGTTCCACCCATATGAATGTTAGCTCTGAATTCTCCAGGAGCAGCTTCTCGTTGCATAGCAGCAACAACTTTTCCATCTACAACAAAGAGTCTCAAGTCTTTACCATTCGCTTCTTTAATGAATTCTTGAACTAAAATATTGGCATTTAAACTTTTGAAAGCATTAATAACTGATTCGGCTGCTTTTTTAGTTTCTGCCAAAACAACACCTTTTCCTTGTGTTCCTTCTAGTAATTTTACAATTAAAGGCGAGCCACCAACCATTTTAATCAAATCGTCTGTATCTAAAGGTGAATTGGCAAATCCAGTAGTTGGAATATCAACTCCGTTATTTAACAATAATTGTAATGAAAATAGTTTGTCTCTTGATTGTGTAATAGCAGAAGCGTTATTTAAAGCAAATACTTTTAAAGCTTCAAATTGACGCGTTAAAGCACAACCATAATACGTCATGCTAGGACGAATTCTCGGAATTACTGCATCAAAATCGTTTAGAACTTTTCCTCCACGATAATGAATTTCAGGTTTTGTTGCGTCTAATTTCATGTAGCAGTATTTCAAATTTAAGAAATGCATTTCATGACCTCTTAATTCGCCTGCTTCTAAAATTCGTTTGTTGCTATATAATTCTGGATTGCTTGCTAATAAACCAATTTTTAAACCTTTTTTGGATTCATTAGAAGCGTAGTAGTATTCTTTTAATTTTTCAGTTGTAGGTTGTCCCAATAAATAACGTTGCTCTGGGTCTACCAAAACACGTCCCGACATCGCTTCACGACCTAATAACATTCGGAAACCCATTGAATCACGGTTGGTAAGTGTAACCTCGATTTCCCAAGTTTTTCCACCAATCTCAAGTTTGGTTTTGATTACATAGCGTTGTTCTCTAAAGCCACTCGAACTTTTAACAACTCTCTTATCTACCAATGGTGCTTCGCAATGAATTACTGCTTTAGCATTATTTTGAATAGGATTTACGTCAAATTTAACCCAACTTTCACTGTCTTTTTCAAACGTAACAATATTGATAGCATGAAGAGCAGAAGTTTTTGCTCCTGAGTCAACACGTGCTTTAATTGTTGGGATTCCTAAAGTAGGGAAGGAACACCATTCTTCGCTACCTACAATAACTTTGTCTAACATTTTTAAACGAATAAATTAAGAATCTAATGTAGTATTTTTTTTAATATAATTTTAAAATTGCACAAAATAAAAAAACCAAGCTATGAGCTTGGTTCTTCTAATTTCTTAATTTCTATTTTGAGTTCTTGAGCCGTTTCATCTAAGTCCATGAAAATTTGATCGCCTTCATGGATTTTTTGAGTAATAATCTCTTCAGCTAGAGCATCTTCAACATATTTTTGAATGGCTCTTTTTAACGGACGCGCTCCAAATTGCTTATCAAAACCTTTTTCAGCAATGTAATCTTTGGCTGCTTCAGAAAGTTTTAAAGTGTAACCTAAATCTTTAACGCGGTCGTATAATTTGTCCATTTCGATATCAATAATTTTATCAATATCTTCTTTTTCTAGAGCATTGAATACAATTACATCATCAATTCTGTTTAAAAACTCAGGAGCAAAAGCTTTTTTCAAAGCGTTTTCGATAATTCCTTTTGAATGTTCTTCAGTTTGTGCAGTTTTTGATGCAGTTCCAAATCCAACTCCGGTTCCAAAGTCTTTTAATTGACGAGCACCAACGTTAGAAGTCATGATAATAATCGTATTTCTAAAATCGATTTTACGACCTAAACTATCTGTTAAATGTCCGTCATCTAATACTTGAAGCATCATATTGAAAACATCTGGATGTGCTTTTTCAATCTCATCTAAAAGTACCACGCAATAAGGTTTTCTTCTTACTTTTTCAGTTAATTGTCCACCTTCTTCGTATCCAACGTATCCTGGAGGCGCTCCAACTAAACGAGAAATAGCAAATTTTTCCATATATTCACTCATGTCAATACGAACCAAAGCATCTTCAGAATCAAATAATTCTTTTGCAATAACTTTAGCCAATTGTGTTTTTCCAACACCAGTTTGACCTAAGAAAATAAACGAACCAATCGGCTTGTTCGGATCTTTTAAACCAGCGCGATTTCTTTGGATAGATTTTGCAATTTTCAATACTGCTTCGTCTTGACCAATTACCTTACCTCTAATAAGTTCAGGTAAGTGAGCTAATTTATTACTTTCAGTTTGTGCTATACGATTTACTGGAATTCCTGTCATCATAGAAACTACATCAGCAACATTATCTTCGGTAACAGTAACTTTATTGTTTTTAGAATCTTCTTCCCATTGTTCTTGCGCAATAGCTAAATCTTTTTCGATGCGTTTTTCATCATCACGAAGTTTAGCTGCTTCTTCATATTTTTGTTTTTTAACGACTGTGTTTTTCAGTTCGCGCACTTCTTCTAACTGACGTTCTAATTCCAAAATTTGTTTTGGAACGTCAATATTTATAATATGAACACGAGAACCAGCTTCATCTAAAGCATCAATAGCTTTGTCTGGAAGAAAACGATCAGTCATGTAACGATTTGTCAATTTAACACATGCTTCAATTGCTTCAGGTGTGTAAATTACATTATGGTGGTCTTCGTATTTTGGTTTGATGTTATTTAAAATGGTAATTGTTTCTTCAACAGATGTTGGTTCTACAATTACTTTTTGAAAACGTCTTTCTAATGCACCATCTTTCTCAATGTATTGACGATACTCATCTAGGGTTGTTGCACCTACACATTGAATTTCTCCACGTGCCAAAGCTGGTTTAAACATGTTTGATGCATCAAGTGAGCCTGTTGCGCCTCCAGCACCTACAATGGTGTGAATCTCATCTATGAATAAAATAATATCGTCATTTTTTTCTAATTCATTCATTACCGCTTTCATTCTTTCTTCGAATTGTCCGCGATATTTTGTACCAGCCACTAAACTTGCTAAATCAAGTGTAACTACACGTTTGTTGAATAAATTACGAGATACTTTTTTCTTAATAATTCGCAAAGCTAAACCTTCAGCAATAGCCGATTTTCCAACTCCAGGTTCCCCAATTAAAAGCGGGTTGTTTTTCTTTCTACGGCTTAAAATTTGAGAAACACGTTCGATTTCTTTCTCACGTCCCACAACTGGGTCTAGTTTTCCTTCTTCTGCCATTTCGGTTAAGTCACGCCCGAAGTTGTCTAAAACTGGAGTTTTTGATTTTTTATTGGTTTTTCCACCTGATGGAGGATTGTTAAATGAGCTTTCTTTTAAACTGTCATCTTGTCCTGAATCGTCATTGAACGACTCCGCTTTTGGCAAGTTTTCTAAATAATCGTCTTCGTTTGTCATCATGGCTGTATACTGTTCTTTAACGGTTTCGTAATCGATTTTTAATTTGCCCATCAATTTAGTAGTTGGGTCGTTTTCATTGCGTAAAATGCATAGCAATAGGTGAGCGGTACTTATTTCAGAGTTGTTAAAAAGTTTCGCTTCTAGAAAAGTAGTCTTCAAAGCACGCTCTGCTTGACGCGTAAGGTGCAAATTCTTCTTTTCAATATTTTGAATACCATTAGGATTCGCAGGGCTAAGTATCTCTACTTTTTTTCGTAAGTGAGATAAGTCCACAGCTAAATTATTCAAGATATTAATTGCTTTTCCATTGCCATCTCGAAGTATTCCTAGCATTAAGTGTTCGGTACCAATAAAGTCGTGACCTAATCGTAAAGCTTCTTCTTTACTGTAGGTAATTACGTCTTTAACTCGTGGTGAAAAATTATCGTCCATAGCATTAGTAATATAAGTAAATGTACAAAATTCTATAAGGAAATACAAAAATCATACCTTATAAAAAGTACAGATAGGCTAAATGACAAAAAATATTTGAAAAATGAAAGAAAGTGGGATAGGATTTATAAGCAATTTGTAAACAAAATTGTTAATAAATAGTCGAAATAAGTGTTTTAAAATTTGTGTTAAAAGTTCAAAAAGCCGTATATTGGCACGTTTTAGTACTAATATATAATTTTAATGTAAATACTTATGTCAGAAGGAGAAAAGTTAATTCCTATTAACATAGAGGAAGAAATGAAATCAGCTTACATCGATTATTCGATGTCTGTTATTGTGTCAAGAGCACTTCCTGATGTTAGAGATGGTTTAAAGCCTGTTCACCGAAGAGTACTTTATGGAATGTATGATTTGGGAGTTAACTCAAGATCTGCCCACAAAAAATCGGCGAGAATTGTCGGAGAGGTTTTAGGAAAGTATCACCCACATGGAGATTCCTCAGTTTACGATGCTATGGTACGTATGGCTCAGGAATGGAGTATGCGTTATTTATTGGTTGACGGTCAAGGTAACTTTGGTTCTGTCGATGGAGATAGTCCAGCAGCAATGCGTTACACGGAAGCCAGAATGAAAAAGATTTCGGAAGAAATGTTGGCAGATATCGATAAAGAAACAGTTGATTTTCAATTAAACTTTGACGATACTTTACAAGAGCCAACGGTTATGCCAACTAAAATACCAACTTTGTTAGTAAACGGAGCTTCGGGTATTGCGGTAGGTATGGCTACAAATATGGCACCTCACAACTTAACTGAAGTTGTTGATGGTATTTTGGCTTATATCGATAATAACGATATTGAAATTGATGAGTTAATAAATCATATCAAAGCTCCTGATTTCCCTACTGGAGGAATTATTTATGGTTACGAAGGAGTAAGAGAAGCATTCAAAACTGGTAGAGGTCGTATTGTAATGCGTGCTAAGGTTGGTTTTGAAGAAGTAAATGGAAAAGAAGCGATCATTGTAACTGAAATTCCTTATCAAGTGAATAAGGCAAATATGATTAAACATACTGCCGATTTAGTTAATGATAAGAAAATTGAAGGCATATCGAATATTCGTGATGAATCGGATAGAAATGGTATGCGTGTGGTGTATGAATTAAAACGTGATGCGGTTCCAAACGTAGTTTTAAATACACTTTATAAATATACGCAATTGCAAGCTTCGTTCAGTGTAAATAACATTGCATTGGTAAAAGGGCGTCCGCAAATGTTGAATCTTAAAGATTTGATTTACCATTTCGTAGAACACCGTCATGATGTTGTAGTTCGTAGAGCACAATATGATTTAAGAAAAGCTGAAGAAAGAGCTCATATCTTAGAAGGTTTAATCATTGCTTCTGATAATATAGACGAAGTAATCAAAATTATTAGAGCTTCTAAAGATGGTGACGAAGCTAGAACGAAATTAATTGAACGTTTCAAATTATCAGAAATTCAAGCACGTGCAATCGTAGAAATGCGTTTGAGACAATTAACTGGTCTTGAGCAAGATAAATTACGTGCTGAATACGAAGAAATCATGAAATTGATTACGTATTTAAAAGAATTATTGGCAAGCAAAGAAATGAGAATGCAAGTAATTAAAGACGAATTAGCAGAAATCAGAGATAAATATGGAGATGAGCGTCGTTCGCAAATCGAATATTCTGGTGGAGATGTTAGTATCGAAGATTTAATTGCTGATGAAAGTGTTGTAATTACGATTTCTCATGCGGGTTATATCAAACGTACTTCATTATCAGAATACAAAACACAAAATAGAGGAGGAGTTGGACAAAAATCAGCTGGAACTAGAGATCAAGATTTCTTAGAGCATTTATTTGTAGCAACAAATCACCAATATTTAATGTATTTCACGCAAAAAGGTAAATGTTACTGGATGCGTGTTTACGAAATTCCAGAAGGAACAAAGGCAAGTAAAGGTCGTGCTATTCAAAACTTAATCAATATCGAAAGTGATGATAAAGTAAAAGCATTCATTTGCACACAAGATTTAAAAGATCAAGATTATATCAAGAGCCACAATTTAATTATGGTGACTAAACAAGGTCAGGTTAAGAAAACATCTTTAGAAAAATACTCAAAACCTCGTGTAAATGGTGTTGCTGCTATTACAATTAAAGATGGTGATGAATTATTAGGAGCAAAATTAACTAATGGTTCTAGTCAAGTTTTAATTGCAGGAAAATCAGGTAAAATAGTTCGTTTTGAAGAAGAGAAAACTCGTCCAATGGGTAGAACTGCATCTGGAGTTAGAGGAATTACATTAGCTGACGAAAATGATGAAGTAATTGGAATTGTTACGGTTAACAAAGAAGATGTAAACGAAACTCAAATTTTAGTAGTTACGGAAAATGGTTACGGAAAACGTACCAAATTAGTTGAAGAAGACGGAGTAGACGTTTACCGTATTACAAATCGTGGAGGAAAAGGTGTAAAAACATTAAACATCACTGAAAAAACAGGTGCTTTAATTGCAATCAACAATGTAACAGACGACGATGATTTAATGATTATCAACAAATCAGGATTGACGATTAGAATGATGGTTTCTGATTTACGAGTAATGGGTAGAGCCACACAAGGTGTTAAGCTAATTAATATCAAAGGAAGCGACTCGATTGCTGCAGTAACAAAAGTACTTCGTGAAGATGAAGAAATTGCTTTAGATGAAAATGAAGAAATTTCAGATGCTGAAACTGGCACAGATATTGATTCGTCAGAAGAAGAAATACAATAATAAATAAGATTAGGCCCAAATTTATTTTGGGCTTTTGTTTAACCCAGATTTTAAAACAATGAAAAAATTACTATTAAGTGCAACACTTTTATTGTCAGTTGCCACATTTGCTCAAAAAGATGAGTTAAAAACATTAAAGAAAATTTATGCTAAAGAAACTATTTCTGAAAAAGATTTGCAGGAATACAAAACAGCAAGTGATGCATTGCATACTTTAGCTACTGAAGAATCTGATAAAGTGTATGCGAAATTTTACAAAACAATGTATCCAACACTAGTTTTGGCTTCAAAAGGCGCAAAAGCAACTATGCAAGATCAAATGAGCTTATATAAGCCTGAGTTTATTAAAGAGTATGGAGAAGTTATTAATGAAACTTTAGAGTTTGAAAAAAAATCTGGAAAAAAAATCTACACAGATGAATTAATTCAAGAGAAAGGTGATTTCAAAAAAGGATTGTCAGTTATTGCGATGAATCTTAATAATACATCTAAATTTAAGGAAGCTTCAGTATTATTTTATTCTTTGTATACTTTTGATCCTAAAGAAGAAGGAAGTTCTCTTCAAAATGCCGCTCAATTAGCCGTAAATGCTCAAGATTATAAACTAGCAGAAAAGTTATATGAAGAGTATTATAATAGTGATTATTTCAATAACGGCGTGTCGTATTTTGCTGTTAACAAAGCTAACGGAATAGAACAAAATTTTGGTAGTTCAAAAGAGTCTAAAGATTTGAGAACTAATTATATTTCAAAAGGTATTTTCGAAAAACCAAGAGATGAGAAAGTTAATAAAAGTAAAGGAGATGTTTTAAGAACTTTATCTATTTTAATTGCTCAAAATGAAGGTGATAAGAAAAAATTAGAAATGTATGTTTCAGAAGCAAGAAAATTACTTCCTAATGATCAAGATTTATTATTAACCGAATTTAATTTGTATTTTAATCAAGGTTATGAATTAATTAAAGATGATATGAAAACGGTTGAAGAAATTAATAAAGTGATTGATAACAAAAAGAAATATGATGAATTGGTTGCTAAAAGAAAAGAGATTTTCACAAAAGCGTTACCATTTTTTGAGAAAGCATATCAAGTAAAACCATCAGATGAAAATACTAAAAATGTTTTAAAGATAACCTATGAAATATTAGGTCAACCTGAAAAAGCAAAAGCTATCAACTAAAACAAAAAATCCCGATGAAAATCGGGATTTTTTTATATTATTTTTTTAATAACTCTCAGTTTGTGTGTGTGTCTATTGACCTCTGCATTATAAATTCCTAAATGGTCTAAACGGTCAATTCGTACTTTTCCAGAGGCGTGAATGATGTAGTTGTTTTCCATCATAATTCCTACGTGAATGATATTGCCTTCTTCGTTATCAAAAAATGCCAAATCACCTGGTTCACTTTCCTCAATAAAACTTAAAGCTTCTCCTTGAGTGGCTTGTTGCGAAGCATCTCTTAAAAGAGAATACCCATTTAATTTATAAACCATTTGAGTAAAACCGGAACAATCAATTCCAAAAGGAGTTTTTCCTCCCCATAAATAAGGGGCATTCAAATACATGAAAGCGGTTTTAACTAAATCTGATTTTGGTTTTTGACCGCAAACTTTTATTCCTTCAAAACTATATTTGCTAGTGTTTATTTCTTCATTATCTAAAAAAGATAACGAAGCACCTAATGTAATCGAAGTTAATTGATTGTTTGGAGTAGTTATATATTCAACTAAATCAGAATTAAGAACGATAGGAGTATTATTTAAAACAGTATAATGCTCTTCGGTTATAGGTTGATATTGTTTGGCGTCAATCCAACCAATGTAATTATCAAATGCCAATTCTATCTGCACCCATTTGGCAGTCATTTCAATAATTTTAAAGTGTTCGCCAAAGAGCAATTGCGAAACTTGTTCGCTTCGGTCGCTGGCTTCCGCTCTTACGGGAACTATGGCTAAATTACAAATTCCAAACATGTTGGTCTAAATAAGAAATGATGAATTAAGAATTTAATTACAAATGTAACTAAAATTCAAAATTCACCATTAATAAAGTTATAAATTATGCTCTTTCAATAACAATTGCCGAAGCACCACCACCACCATTACAGATAGCAGCCGCACCAATTTTTGCATTGTTTTGGTTTAAAACACTGATTAAAGTAACGATAATTCTAGCTCCAGAACATCCTAGAGGGTGACCTAAAGAAACCGCACCACCGTTTACATTAATTTTATCATTGTCTAATCCTAAGATTTGTGCATTAGCTAATCCAACTACAGAGAAAGCTTCGTTAAATTCAAAGAAATCAACATCAGAAATTGAAATTCCTGCTTTGTCTAATGCTTTTGGTAATGCTTTTGCAGGCGCAGTTGTAAACCATTTTGGTTCTTGAGCCGCATCAGCGTATGATTTAATGTAAGCTAAAGGAGTTAATCCTAATGATTGTGCTTTTTCTTCACTCATTAAAACTAAAGCCGCAGCTCCGTCATTAATAGTAGAAGCATTAGCCGCTGTAACAGTTCCTTCTTTTGTGAAAACTGCAGCTAATGAAGGAATTTTATCTAATTTAACATTAGTGTATTCTTCGTCTTTAGAAACTACGATAGCGTCACCTCTTCTTTGAGGTACTTCTACCGGAACAATTTCTGCGTCAAACTTACCAGCTTCCCAAGCAGCCGCAGAACGCTCATATGATTGAATTGCGAAGTTATCTTGCGCTTCTCTTGTAATGTTGTATTCTGTCGCACATAAGTCAGCACAAACGCCCATAGCATTGTTATCGTATGCGTCAGTTAAACCGTCTTTCTGCATTCCGTCAACTAAAGAAGTTGGTCCAAATTTTACACCGTTTCTTAAGTGAACGTAATGTGGAATCAAGCTCATGTTTTCCATACCACCCGCTACTACGATTTCAGCATCTCCAGCCATGATAGCTTGAGCACCTTGCATAACGGCTTTCATACCACTAGCACAAACTTTATTTACAGTAGTACAAGCTACACTTTCAGATAAACCAGCATATAAAGCGGCTTGTCTTGCAGGAGCTTGGCCGTTTCCAGCTTGAACTACATTACCCATTAATACTTCGTCAACTAATTTAGGGTCTAAATTGATTTTATTTAAAGCGCCTTTGATGGCAGCAGCACCTAATTTTGTAGCAGGTACACTAGATAAAGCTCCCATGAAACTTCCAATTGGAGTTCTTACGGCAGAAACGATAACTACTCTTTTAGTCATGATAGAAAGGTTTTTTATTTGAATTGCGAAATTACTATTTTTATTCGAATTGAGGCAAGGTTTTTATTGATATTCTATGTTGAAATCGAATTTTATTTTGATATTACTAATTTGATTTCATTTTTATTAAAAAGCTATTGTATTGATTGTAAGCGTTTTTTTAGGAATAAGAAAAATTTATTGAAAAAAACTCCCTAAAATGTTGTATAATTAAGAATGAAAATATACATTTGCAACCGCAAAAAAGATAAGTTCTTACAACAAAATAGGAGAGGTGCCAGAGTGGTAATGGAGCAGATTGCTAATCTGTCGACGGGTAACCGTCGCCTGG
The DNA here is from genome assembly GCF_038289885.1 of Flavobacterium helocola. Lineage (NCBI taxonomy): Bacteria > Pseudomonadati > Bacteroidota > Flavobacteriia > Flavobacteriales > Flavobacteriaceae > Flavobacterium > Flavobacterium helocola. Next base: position 172,537 of record NZ_JBBYHT010000004.1, read on the forward strand.
GTTCGAATCCCTGTCTCTCCGCTTTTATTTGTTTTTGCGGGGTGTAGCGTAGCCCGGTTATCGCGCCTGCTTTGGGAGCAGGAGGCCGCAGGTTCGAATCCTGCCACCCCGACGATAATAAAATAGGTTGCGTAGCTCAGCTGGATAGAGCAACTCACTTCTAATGAGTAGGTCCCAGGTTCGAATCCTGGCGCGATCACAAAAAGCCTTGCAATTGCAAGGCTTTTTTGTTTTAATTAATTCTGAGTAATCTTAGAGTCCCTCATATTTTCCATCTTCATCAACAAGATACACTTCTTCTAAAAACCAATTGTTTTCGATTTTAATAAAGTGATATTCGTAATCAGCATCTCGAAAACTGTTTTTTGGATCTTTAAATTTTGTTTTAATTATTGCGCTATTTGTTTTAATAATCTCTTTGCTTATTTTTTCTTTTTCGGGACAATGGTTAGAATCGCTACCGAATGAAATTCCTTGATGTATTTTGCCTAATTGACAATATTTAGAAATTATTTTTTTATATTCTTTTTCAATATTCTCATCATTATTTTTAGTTTGGCTTAAATTATAAGTGTAATCGTTCCATTTTTTATAGTCTTTTATAAACTCAATAGTAAGTTTTGAAGGATCGTTTGATTTGATCTCCTGTGACATAACTCCATGTTGAGTAAGAAGACTTAAGATGATTAGGTAAATAATTTTCATTTTTTATAAATATTACTCCACACACTTCAAAAACTCCATAAAATAATTTGATGGGTTTGTTTTTATTTTCAAAGACTCAGAAATCAATTCACTTTTAACGACATAATCTTTTGATTCTCCTGAAAATTGAATTCTCACTAATGAAATGGGACTATTTTTCAACTCTTCAAAATTAGTTTTAGTAAAGTAAAAATAAGCTGTTAATATTCTAATGTTGCTTTTCTCTTCAGAATTATAATTTAAATCGCTACAAACATCATCAAAGGCATGTAAAAGGGTTACAATTTTACCGTTCATCAATTGAATTACAATCTTAGAGTTTTTTGACAAGCAATTTACGGGTATAAAATCATTACTTTTTTGTAATTGCTGTAAGCTCAACATTGGAATACCATCACTATTAAGTAATCCAAAAAAAATAAATTCTTTATTGTTTCCAAAAATTCTTTCATTCATCAATTTATGAGGTAATGATTTAATTGAAGTAGAATCGGTTTTTTCTTCAATGTCGTATTTACAATCTTTATTTTGAGCGTTAACACTTAATGTAAGTAACAATAGTAGCGATAAAAGGTGTTTCATTTGGATTATAATTTGGTGCAAAGTAAAATTATTTTTTCATTATTTATATTCGTAGTGAAAAATGCAAAAATTGTTCCACCATCTGTAATTTTATATTTTTTCTTTATTTCTTCAGGTTTTATTGGGAAATTTCGGGTAGAAACATTCATTTTTTTACCTTGAATATGTTGCGAAATTTCTTTTTTCTGAAACGGAACAATCGCATCAATTTGAAACTTTCTTCCAGGAAAATCGATGATTTCGTCCGAAGTGTACAAATGCGAATGTTGGTGCAATTTTCCAACAGCAAATAATTCGGAAACCCCTTCAAATCCACCTGATTTCATTAAAGACGCATTAGGTTCGTAAAGATATTTTTTTGGCAAATTATAACGTGCTGAATACGATTTTGAACTTTCAATTTTGGTGATCGTTTGTTTTTCTTTTTCGATATTCACCGCTATAATTTCTGGTGCTTCATTGAAATTTTTCTCTATTTTCCAAAGCAATTCTTTTACTTCATTATCAACAGCAACGATATGTATTTCTGCTACATTTTTCAATTCCAATAATCCAGCATGAAGATCTAAAATAGGAGCGGTTTTGATTAAAATAGTATTAGTGAATTGATAATAAAAATCTTGTAAGTCAACTACATTTGGCAAACAATCTGCCAACATGAAGACTTTGCCTTTCGCATCATTTCTTCTAGAAGGATCAATGTAAATACAATCGAAATTTTGATTTAATTGTTCTAAGATTTGTGTGCTATCACCTTGATAACATTCGATATTAGTCGCTTTTAAAACTTCGAAATTGTGTTTTACGATTTTAGACAAATCAGCATTCAATTCGCAATGAATAACCGATTTGAATTGTTTTGAAAAGTAGAAGTCATCAATCCCAAATCCGCCCGTGCAATCGATTAAATTTTCGCCCGAAACTAGTGAAGCTTTATATTTTGCTGTAGTTTCTGAAGATGTTTGTTCGATAGAAATTTTCTCTGGATAAATGATATTTTCGGATAAATACCAAGTTGGAAGTTTATCTTTTGCTTTCTTTTTCGCAATAATTTGATTGATAATTGTCGTGTAATTTACTTCTGGAAAAGGATTTTTCTTTAAAGCTAGTTTTGAACTATCAGTATTCAAATTTTGGTTGATAAAATTTTGGATATCAATATGTAAAAGAGATTCTAAATTCAAAACTATAAATTTTTGGTAAGCGCTTTTATGATTTTATTATTGGGTAAAAATTCTTTACCAATTACTTTTAAAGAAGTATAAAATGGAACCGCAATAATCATTCCAGTGATTCCAAATAAAATTCCAGCAATTAATATCACTAAGAAAATTTCCAAAGGGTGTGAATTGGTGCTTTTAGAAAAAATAAGTGGCGAACTAAAATTGTTGTCAATTACTTGTACTAAAGACATCCCGATTAACACATAAATTGCTGTTGGAAGTGTTTCTGTGGCAAAATCGGCACCAGAACCTATGCCACTAGTCATAATTAACAAACCGGCAACTATTGAAGCAATTAGCGGACCTACATAAGGAACAATATTAAAAATAGCGCATAATAAGGCAATTATAATAGCATTTTCAACACCAAAAATTATAAATATAATTAGATATAAAAGCATTATAATGGTTAATTGTAACAATAATCCTAAGAAATAGCGTGATAATAAATGATTGATATCTTGTATAGAATTCAATACTTTTTCTTTTTGATTTTCAGGAAGTAATCGTTTGAATTTTAGATATAACACGTCTTTTTCTTTTAAAAGAAAGAACGTTATGAAAAGTACCGAAGCAAACCCCATACTAAAACTTCCTAATGTGCTTAAAAAACTATTTAAGAAATTCGGAATAAATTCAAAAGTGGCAAAAGATGATAGTTTACTACTTTGAATCAGTTGTTTAGTATTAATATTATAAGAATCTAAAAAAACAGTAATATTTTCAAGCAATAAATGATAGTTTTTCTCTAAAGAGCTAACATCTAATAACGATAAGTTTTCGCCTTGTGCTAACAATAAAGGTACGAAAAGCAATACAAATCCAGATATAATAAGAAAAGCTATTAGTAAAGACGAAATAACAGCTAAAGTATTTCTGAATTTGAATCTTTGTTTTAAAAAATTAACCAAAGGATTCAATAGCAAAGAAATTACAATTGCAATAATACAATACAGTATTACAGTTGTAATTTGATACAAAAAAAACAAAACTAAGCATGATGCAACTAATATAGCAACCGCTCTTACAATTCCTATTGATAATTCTTTTGATGTCATTGTTTTCTTTTTGGCTAAAATAAAAAAAACTCACCACATAATGGTGAGTTTTCCTAATTAACTCAAATGTTTCATTTGATTATGGCTGTGCAAATGAAAATCTGGAACCTCCAGAAGCAAAAATGGCTAGCATTCTGCTTTTCTGTCCGTTTGAGAACATGTACATTCCAGCATCATCTGTGTAGTCCATGTAATTCATTGTCATTTCTATAGGTGTTCCTGTACAAGTAGAGTAGTGAGGGAAAGCAGGTAATCCGTAATTAGCTGTATTATGAGTAGGAGTATCGCTTACTAAATCGCTTCCGCAAGTAGTGTCACCCCAAATATGTCTTAAATTCATCCAGTGACCAACTTCGTGAGTAGCTGTTCTTCCTTTGTTGAAAGGAGCAGTTGCAGTACCTGTAGTTCCTAAATATTTTGAATCAATAACAACTCCGTCAGTTGCAGATGAACCACCTGGGAATTGTGCGTAACCTAAAATTCCACCACCAATAGTACAAACCCATAAGTTTAATTTAGTTGTTGGTGAAGTAGGATTAATTCCGCCTTGAGTTGATTTTTTCATAGCATCACGAGTTCCCCACGATGTTTTAGTAGTTGATTTTCTGTAAACAGCATCAAGTACGAATGAAATTCCAACGTTAGCTTTTACACCAGAGAAAACTGTCGGTACTTGATTAAAATCTGAATTTGTTGCGTTGAAATCTTTGTTCAATACATCAATTTGAGATTGAATTTGTGTTAAAGAAATATTTTCAGCAGCAGTTCTATATAATACGTTTACAACTACTGGAATTTGAATTTTACCATTAACAAGTCTTCCATTTGTAATAGCATTTTGAGTAAATCTCTCAATTTCCTGCATTTTTGCAGCTAATTCAGGGTTTTCTCTTAATTGTTGTTCGTGTACTTCATGAGAAGCACAACCTCTATGATGTTTATGCGCTCCAGATGTGGCTAAATCTGTTGAGGAATTTGTTTCATCATTACTACATGAAATTAATAACAGTAATGAAACTGCTGATAAAAGAAGTTTTTTCATAAATAATACATTTAGTTAGTAGATTTTGGTTAATTAACAATTTAATAACGATATTTTATTTTTTTATTATAATGTTTGTTTTTTTTACAATAAATCAAAGTTTTTGCAAAAAGGTATTCATTATTTTTCTCAAATAGTTATTAAATGTTTCATTTCAAAACTAAAAAACTTTTGTAGAATTATTGTTACAGATTTTCTGTACTTTTTCAATTTATTTTTTCAGTGTTTATTGAGATTTTGAAAAAAAAAATGAAGTTTTTTAAAATAAAGAGGAAATAAAAATGAATTTTTAAGTTTAAAAAAATATTAATTCTTAAAAACGTAATTGATTATATTGGCACCCATTTTCAATGCTTTTTCTCTGGTTGATTGTGGATTATTATGCACTTCGGCATCTTCCCATCCATCACCTAAGTCGGTTTCGTAGGTGTAAAGTAAAACAATTCTGCCATCAATAAAAATTCCGAAAGCTTGTGGTTTTTGATTGTCGTGTTCGTGAATTTTAGGTAATCCACCAGGAAATGCAAAAGGTTCTTGAAATAAAATGTGATTGGAAGGAATTTCTGTAAGTGGATTATCAGGGAATATCTTTTTGATTTCTTTTCGAATAAATTCGTTCATTCCGTAATTGTCATCAATATGTAAAAAACCACCAGAAGTAAGATAATTTCTCAGGTTAATCACGTCATTAGCACTAAAAACAACGTTTCCATGACCGGTCATGTGAACAAATGGATAGGTGAATATTTCAGCACTTCCCACTTCAACAGTTGCGATTTTAGTATTAAAATTGGTCTTGATGTTTTGATTGCAAAATTTAACTAAATTGGGTAAAGAAGTTGGATTTGAATACCAATCGCCACCACCAGAATATTTAGCAACGGCGATTTCTTGGGTAAAGCCCAAATTCCAAACTAATAAAATTCCAAAAGCTAAAAATTTATTCATTTATCAACGCAATGGTATGGCACGCTACTAAAGCTGCAGTTTCTGTTCGTAATCTTGTATTTCCCAAAGTTACAGGAATAAAATTATTTTCAATAGCCAAATTGATTTCTTTTGTTGAAAAATCGCCTTCCGGACCAATTAAGATAGTTACTTTATTATTTTTATTGACTTCGTTTTTAAACGATTTCTTATCTGTTTCTTCGCAATGCGCGATAAATTTTTGTCCGTCGATGTTTGATTTTACAAATTGAGAAAGCGAAATTGGTTCATTAATTTTAGGTAAATAATAATGTAACGATTGTTTCATAGCGGCTTGAATTATTTTCTCCGCTCTATCAATTTTATATACTTTTCTTTCTGAATGATCGCAAATGATTGGTGTAATTTCGTGAATGCCAATTTCAGTTGCCTTTTCTAAAAACCATTCTAATCGGTCGTTCATTTTGGTAGGGGCAACAGCAATATGTGTGTAAAATGAATCAGGATTTTTGAAGGTTTCTTTTACGATTTTAACTTCACATTTTTTCTCAGAAGCCAAAAGGATTTCTGATTCAAATAAAAATCCTAATCCGTTAGTAATAAATATTTTATCACTTTCTTTTTTACGTAGAACTTTAACAATATGTTTACTTTCTTCTTTGTCGAAAAAGAAGTTTGAATCACCTTGTTTTATGTCTGAATTATAGAATAACTGCATGTGTTTTAATTTTTATCTAACCAACTTTTCCAATCTTTTCCAACATTTTCCCAATTGTAAATTTCATGATTTGGCTCCCTTTTTTCATTCACTGGAAAATAATTATGTTCCACATCAAAATAGGGCTTAAATTCAATATTTTTCAAACCTAGTTGAATACTTTCAATATATAACAAATCATTATAAGGAGCATTCCAATCTTTTGTTCCATAGGTAATAAAAACAGGAATTTTAAGTTTTTTCAAATGGATTGCAGAGGGTTGAGAAAAATCAAAAGTGGCTTTATGAGTATCTCTACCATTGTAGGTAATGTTTTGTTTATTAGCTACAACAGATTTCCAATATTCTATAGCTTCATAATCTTTATAAATGAAAATTTGTTGCTGTAATATATTTAAAATTCTTCCATAAGGATTTCCTCCAGAATAAATTAGATGCGTAACTTTCTTGTTTTTAGTTGCTAATTTTGCTACAATAGTGCTTCCTTCTGAATGACCTGCTAAAACTAATTTATTTTTTGAAACCCATTTTTCTTTCAAGAGTTTTTTAATAATGAAATCATTTCTTTCTACATAATAATCTAAATAATTATGGTCTGAATAAACCTTAGGAATACTGTCGTTTTCAACTAAATATTGATAATTACTTTTTAAATCTTTAACATCAGAAATCAAAGGAACACCTGGTTTTCCAACAATTATTATATGATAATCAGTTAAAAAATCATCTACATCAAACGGAAAAGTCCCATATAAACCAGTTTCATCATATTTTAATAAAGGTTGTGGCATACTTCCTTGACACCAAAAAAACAATGGTTTTTGAATGTTTTCCTCACCTTTTTTGGATTGAATTAAAACATCAACATTTAATTTTTTGAAAGTAAAAGTTAGATGTTTATAACCAAAATCTTCTGGTTTTTTTTGTCCAAAAGTTGTAACAGAAATCAATAAAAATAGAATAATTTCCTTCATAACCTTAAAATTCAATTCGAGCTTTTGAAGTTATTTCGGAATTACTATAATTTCCTTCTAAAAAGTTATAGTAACCTACAATTCCAATCATTGCTGCGTTGTCTGTAGTATATTCAAATTTAGGAATATACGTTTTCCAACCATATTTTTTTTCTGCTTCTTTCAGTGTTGTTCTAATTCCTGAATTGGCCGAAACACCGCCACCAATAGCTATCTGATTAATTCCAGTTTCAGCAACCGCTAATTTCAGCTTATCCATTAAAATATTGATAATAGTATATTGAATGGAAGCACAAATATCCGCTTTGTTTTCTTCAATAAAATTAGGGTTCAAAGCCACATTTTTCTGAACGAAATATAAAATTTGAGTTTTTAATCCACTAAAGCTAAAATTCAATCCGTCAACTTTTGGTTTGGTAAATGGAAACGCTTTCGGATTTCCTTCTTGAGCAAATTTATCTACTAAAGGTCCGCCAGGATAGGGAAGTCCTAAAATTTTGGCGCTTTTATCAAATGCTTCACCAACAGCATCATCGGTAGTTTCTCCAATAATTTCCATATCGAAAAAGCTATTGACTTTTACAATTTGGGTATGTCCACCTGAAATAGTTAAAGCAATAAAAGGAAATGTTGGTTTTTCATAACCTTCTTCGGCAATAAAATGAGCTAAAATATGCGCTTTCATGTGATTAATTGCAATCAACGGAATGTCTAACGCCATACTCATCGATTTCGCAAAAGAACCACCCACTAAAAGCGAGCCCATTAATCCTGGACCTTGCGTAAAAGTTATGCAATTCAAGTCATTTTTAGTTATTCCTGCTTTTTTAATTGCAACATCAACAACTGGAACAATATTTTGTTGGTGTGCTCTAGATGCCAACTCTGGTACTACTCCGCCATATTCTTCATGAATTGCCTGACGCGCTACAATATTAGATAATACTACATCGTTACAAAGTACAGCAGCAGCAGTGTCATCACACGAACTTTCGATAGCTAAAGTATATATTTTTCTTTCTGTCATTTTAGGCATGAAATTTGAACTAAAGATATTACAATTATCTTACAAAATTCCCTATTTTTGTTGGGTTATACCCAAAAGGGATAATTTTGACGCAAATTTAAAACAAAAGAACGTATCAAAAAATTTAAAAAAATACTATTTAGAACCCTAGTTGCAATATTATTGCTTCTCTTGTTGTTGGGTATTCTTTTGTCGTTGCCTTTTGTTCAAACTGCTTTGGGTAAATATGCAACTGATAGTTTAAATAAATCTTTTGGAACCAATATTTCAATAGGTAAAGTTGCTATAACGCCTTTTGGTAGTGTAAAATTAGGAGAAGTGTTGGTTTTAGACCATCATCAAGACACTTTGTTTTACATTAAAAAGCTAAATACTTCTATTTTAAGTTTCAAGAAAATTTACGATCCGGGTCACCCTTACATGAAAGATGTAATTCTTAATGGATTAGATGCTCGTATTGTGAATTATAAAGGTGAAAAGTATACCAATCTTGATAAATTTATTGAAGCATTTGATGATGGTTCGCCTTCTTCTGGAAAATTTAGAATGAAAGCCAATAAAATGACCGTTTTCAATAGTCGTTTTCAATACATCGATCACAATCTTAAAACTCCAAAAATGCTCGATTTTACTCAGCTTAATGGAGAAATTAAAGATTTTTTCATAAAAGGTGCAAATGTTACTACTTACATTGAAAAGTTATCGTTTAAAGATCATCGAGGATTAGTGGTTGAAAATATTACATCTGATTTTACCTATACGAAAAAGAATATTTTGTTAGATGGTCTATCGATGAAAACGCCTGAATCAGAAATGAAAGGTAGAGTAGAGTTGAAATACGACCGAAAAGATTTTTCTGATTTTAATAACAAAGTAGTTTTTGATGTTCAATTTGATAAAGCTTCGATAGCATCAAACGATTTGAATTATTTCTATAACGAATTTGGTAAAAACAATGTTTTCTATGTGGATACGCATTTGATTGGAACATTGAACAATTGCACAACACATAATTTAAAATTAGTCGATAAAAATCAATCGGAGATTGTTGGAACCATTAATTTTCAGAATCTTTTTGGAAAAGGTGATCAAGCTTTTTACATGAAAGGAAATTTTGATAGACTTACCTCTAGTTATGATCGATTAAAAGCGATTTTGCCTCGAATTTTAGGTAAAAATTTACCATCAACTTTAGATAAGTTAGGAACGGTAAACATGATTGGCGGAGTAGAATTAACCCAAAAATATATTAATGCGGATGTTTATTTAATGTCTAAATTAGGCGAATTAGAAAGTAATTTGTCAATGCAAAATATTGATGTTATTGATAATGCATTGTACAAAGGAAATTTAATTTTAAATGATTTTGATTTAGGAACTTTGTTAGGTAAACAAGAAATTGGTAGAGCAACCGTAAATTTAGATGTTGACGGAAGAGGATTTACTCAAAAATTGTTGAATACTGCAATTAAAGGTGAAATCAGAAAATTCTATTACAACGGCTACAACTATCAAAATATTACGGTTGATGGAAGTATGAAAATGCCTTATTATAAAGGATATTTTAATAGTAATGATCCTAATTTAAAAATGGATTTTGACGGAACAATCGATTTGAGTTTAAAAGCCAAAAAGTATGATTTTAAAGCCCAAATTGACTATGCCGATTTACATATCTTAAACTTCTATAAAACAGATTCTATTTCCATTTTTAAAGGAACTATCGATTTTAAAGCTGATGGAAATTCAATTGATGATTTAGCTGGCGTATTGCATGTAAATGATGTTTCGTATCAAAACAGTAAAGATTCCTACTTTTTTGATGATTTTGAAATTGTTTCTTCTTTTGATAGTGATAGAGTACGAACAATCGATATCAACTCACCCGATATTATAACTGGTCAAATTGTTGGAAAATACAAGGTTAGTCAGGTGCAAAAAATGGTAGAGAATGCACTAGGAAGTTTGTATGCCAATTATTCTCCAAATAAATTAGAAAAAGGACAATTCATAAACTTCGATTTAACGCTTCACGATAAAATTGTTGAAGTATTTGTTCCCGATGTTAAAATATCTGAGAATACCAAGCTTAAAGGAAAAATTAATGGTGATGAAGGTAAATTTGTCTTCGATTTTACTTCGCCAAATATCATTGCATATGAAAATACTATTGAAAATGTAAATATTGAAATCGATAATAAAAATCCATTATATAACGCCTACATTACTGTTGATTCAATTAAAAATGACAAGTATAAAATTGCCGATTTTAATTTGATTAATGTTACTTTAAATGACACCTTATTTGTACGTTCTGAATTTAAAGGAGGTCCAAAAAGTGAAGATACTTACGACTTAAACTTATACCACACCATAGATGAAGACAAGCAGTCTATTCTAGGATTTAAAAAATCAGAAATTAAATTTAAAGATTATGTATGGTTCATTAATGAAGGTGAAACGAACGATAATAAAATAGTTTTTGATAAATACCTTAAAAATTTCAATTTTGAAAAGTTGACTTTATCTCATAATGACCAAAAAATTGATTTCTTCGGTACCATGCGAGATTCAACTTATAAAGATTTTAAATTAACATTTGATGATGTCGATTTAAACAAAGTCACACCTTCATTAGATAGTTTGTCTTTTGGTGGAAAAGTAAATGGAAATATAACGTACAAACAAGATCGAAATAAATACGAACCTATTTCTAATCTTACCATTGATAGCTTAAAAATCAATCAGTTTTTATTAGGCGATTTAGATTTTAAAATTGAAGGAAATGAAAATTTCAATCAGTTTAAAGTTAATTCTAGTTTGAAGCAAGAAGGACAAGAACACTTTTTCTTAGATGGGAATGTAAATTTTGTTGGTCAACAATCTAGTTTGGATTTGGTTGCTGGGTTCGATAAGTTTAATTTGGCGCCTTTTGGTTCCTTACTTGGTAATGTTTTGTCAGATATTAGAGGAAATGCAACAGGGCGAGCTACAATTGGAGGTTCATTGACTGAGCCCGAAATGGATGGACGTCTCTATCTTAACGATGCAGGAATGAGAGTTCCATATTTGAATGTAGATTATGCGTTTGAGAAAAATGCCATAGTAGATTTAACCGAGCATCAATTTAGCTTGAGAAAAATTGAAGTAACCGATACCAAATACAAAACCAAAGGAGTAATTGATGGTACTATCCGACATGAAAATCTTGGCGATTGGGAACTTGATTTGCATTTAGTTTCTGATAATATTTTGGCTTTAGATACCAAAGATTCAGAAGATGCTTATTATTACGGAACAGCTTTTATGAAAGGAAAAGCTAGTATTACTGGTTCTGTAGATGCTTTAAATATCAAAGTAGCAGGGGAATCTGAAAAGGGAACTTCTATTAAAATTCCTGTTAATGATGAAGAAGATTTAGGAAACAATTCGTTTATTAATTTCATGACAGTTGAAGAATTTCAAAAATCATTAACTGAAAAAATTTCTAAAGAAAATAGATACGAAGGAATAGAACTTGATTTTAATTTTGATATTGATACCGATACTGATATAGAGATTATTTTAAATCGAGAAACCGGACATGCCATGAAAGGTAAGGGCTATGGTTCTATGCAAATGAATATTAATACTTTGGGTAAATTTGAAATGTATGGCGATTTTCAAGTTCAGGAAGGGGAATACAATTTCAAATATGGCGGTATTATCGATAAAAAATTTAGTGTCGAAAAAGGAGGAACTATCCGTTGGGATGGTAACCCAATGGATGCTGTTTTAGACTTAAAAGCAACTTATAAAACTATGGCAAATCCAGCAGTTTTAGTTGAAAGTGCTTCTTTTAATAGAAAAGTTGATACCAATGTAACTATTTTACTAAACGGAAATTTAAGCAATCCACAACCTGATTTTAATATTGATTTTCCAACAGTTAGTTCAGTATTAAAAAGTGAAATTGATTATAAGCTACAAGATAAAGATACAAGACAAACTCAAGCTTTTGCTTTAATGGCAACAGGTACTTTTGTTACAGAAGAATCTACAGGTAACGCTGCTTATGGTTCTTTAATTGAAGGAGCAAGTTCTATTATTAACGGACTTTTTGCAGATGCTGATAGTAATTTGCAGTTTGAAGTAGATTATACACAAGGGAATAGATTAACTGATATATCAGATAGAGTTGGAGTAACTATGAACACTCGAATTAATGACAGAATTTCAATTAATGGTAAAGTAGGAGTTCCTGTTGGTGGTGTAACTGAATCTGTCATTGTGGGTAATTTAGAAGTTTTAATTCAAATTAATGAAGATGGTTCGCTTAACGCACATGTATTTAACCGTGAAAACGACATCAATTACGTAGGAGAAGGAATTGGATATACACAAGGTCTTGGAATTACGTATAACGTTGAATTTAATACATTTAAAGAAATGATGCAAAAAATATTCAATACAAATAAAAAGAAGACAGATCCATCTAAATCGCAAGATGATTTACCTGATTCAGAATTTCCACCAGAGTTTATTGAATTCATCAATCAAAGAAAAACAAAATCAACAGAAGCGATTAAACCAGAACCTATTCGCGTTCCTGAAATCGATTAATTCGTAGTTTTTTAGTAGAAAAATCAAAAAGTTATTAACGAAAACGTTTGAATTTGCGACTATAATTAAATAGTTTGCAAGAATCACTGTTTTTTTATTTTTCGTTTTATAACTTTACATAAACAATCAAAATATATGTCAACAAAGATTAAAAGAGTAGGTGTTTTAACTTCTGGTGGAGATTCTCCAGGAATGAATGCTGCCATTCGTGCAGTAGTTAGAGCTTGTGCTTATTATAATGTAGAATGTGTTGGTATTTACAGAGGATACCAAGGAATGATAGAAGGTGATTTTAAAGAAATGGGACCTCGTGATGTGAAAAACATTATTAATAAAGGAGGTACAATTTTAAAATCAGCTCGTTCGGCAGATTTTCGTACCGCAGAAGGAAGAAAAAGAGCATACGAAAACTTAGTAGCCGCTGGAATTGATTCATTTGTAGTAATTGGTGGAGATGGTAGTTTTACAGGTGCTGAAATCTTCAATGAAGAATATAAATTTCCTGTAATCGGAATTCCAGGAACTATTGATAACGATATTTTTGGAACAAGTCACACCTTAGGATATGACACTGCTTTGAATACCGTAATTGATGCTATTGATAAAATTAGAGATACAGCAAACTCTCACAACCGATTATTTTTCGTAGAAGTAATGGGAAGAGATGCAGGTCATATCGCATTAAATGCTGGAATTGGAGCAGGAGCAGAAGAAATCCTAATTCCAGAAGAAGATTTTGGTTTAGAACGTTTAGTGGAATCATTAAAAAGAAGTAAGGATTCAGGAAAAACTTCAAGTATTGTTGTGGTTTCTGAAGGAGATAAAATTGGTAAAAATGTTTTCGAATTAAAAGATTATATCGAAGAAAACATGCCAGAATATGACGTTCGTGTTTCGGTTTTAGGACACATGCAGCGCGGTGGTTCTCCATCTTGCTTTGATCGAGTTTTAGCGTCTAGATTAGGAGTTAAAGCAGTTGAAACTTTATTAGAAGGAAAATCAAACTTCATGGTGGGTTTATATCAAGATAAAGTAACACTAACACCATTAGAACAAGCAATTAAAGGACAAAGTGAAATAGATATGGAATTGGTAAAAGTATCCGATATCGTATCATCATAATAAAAATAGTAAATTAAAGAAAAGAAAATGTCAAAAGTAAAATTAGGAATTAACGGATTCGGAAGAATCGGAAGAATTGTATTTAGAGAAACGTTCAATAGAGATAATGTAGAAGTAGTAGCCATCAACGATTTATTAGATGTAAATCATTTAGCTTATTTATTAAAATACGATTCAGTTCATGGTCGTTTTAATGGAAAAGTAGAAGTTAAAGAAGGTAAACTATATGTAAACGATAAAATTATTAGAGTCACAGCAGAAAAAGATCCTAAAGTAATTAATTGGGGAGATGTAAATGTAGATGTAGTGGCTGAATGTACTGGAATTTTTACCACATTAGAAACAGCGCAAGCTCATATTGATGGTGGTGCAAAAAAAGTAGTAATTTCATCTCCTTCGGCTGATGCTCCAATGTTTGTAATGGGAGTAAATCACACCGAAGCAAAAGCTTCGGATACTATTGTTTCTAATGCTTCATGTACAACAAACTGTTTGGCACCATTAGCAAAAGTTATCAATGATAATTTCGGAATTGTTGAAGGATTAATGACAACCGTTCACTCTTCAACAGCAACTCAAATGGTAGCTGATGGACCTTCTAAGAAAGATTGGAGAGGCGGTCGTGCGGCAAGTGTAAACATTATTCCATCGTCAACTGGAGCTGCAAAAGCGGTTGGAAAAGTGATTCCAGAATTAAACGGAAAACTAACAGGAATGTCATTCCGTGTACCAACAGTTGATGTTTCGGTTGTAGATTTAACAGTTAAATTAGCTAAAGAAACTACTTATGAAGAAATCATGAAAGTATTAAAATCGGCTTCAGAAAACGAAATGAAAGGCATTTTAGGATATACCGAAGATGATGTAGTTTCTCAAGATTTTGTTGGCGATTCAAGAACTTCTGTAGTAGATGCTAAAGCTGGAATTGGGTTAAACTCTACTTTCTTTAAATTGGTTTCTTGGTACGATAACGAATACGGATATTCAAGTAAATTAATCGACTTATCAGTACATATTGCTGGTTTAAAATAATATTTCTTTAAAAAAATCCCGTTACATTTGTGTGCGGGATTTTTTTGTTCCTTAAACTAAACTAAACTAACACCAACCAAATGAAATTATTAGTTGACAGTGGTTCTACTAAAGCCGATTGGATTGCTATTGATGATAACGGAAAAGTATTGTTCACTACCCAAACTTTAGGATTAAACCCTGAAGTATTACAGAATGAAGAAATTATCAATCGTTTAGACGACAAATTTGATATTTCGCACAACAAAGACAAAGCAACTCACTTGTTCTTTTACGGAGCAGGTTGCGGAAACGATAGAATGAAAGACTTTCTGACTTTAGTTTTTCAAGAATATTTTAAAAATGCAGTCGTTGTGGTTCATGAAGACACCTATGCTGCGGTTTATGCAACTACTCCAAAAGATGAAAAAGCAATTGTTTGTATCTTAGGAACAGGTTCTAATTGCAGTTATTTTGATGGAAAAGTATTGCACCAAAAAGTACAATCTCTTGGCTATATTGCTATGGATGATTGTTCTGGAAATCGTTTTGGACGTCATTTAATTCGTGGATATTATTTTGGTAAAATGCCAAAAGAATTAGCACAAGAATTTGAAGAAGAATACAATGTGGATGCCGATTATATCAAGCAAAACTTATACAAAGAACCAAATCCAAATGCGTATTTAGCAACATTTGCAAAATTTTTAATCAAACATAAAGACACCGAATTCTGCCAAAAATTCATTCAAGAAGAAATGGAATGCTTTGTAGAAAACTACGTAGAACAGTTCGAAAATTGTAAAGAAGTTCCCGTACATTTTATAGGTTCGATTGCGTTTTATTTGAAAGACGAATTAACAGAAGTATTAAAAAAACGCGGAATTACAATAGGAAATGTGTTACGAAGACCAATTGACGGATTAATTGAATATCACATTTTAAACAAATAATTAAAATGAAATAGATAAAATCTCAAATCAGAAGCAATTGATTTGGGATTTTTTCTTTTTATATTTGTAAGGAAATTAAAGAATATGGAAATAGCCATTATAGCGCACGACGGAAAAAAAGCCGATATGGTGCAGTTTTTAAATAAAAACAAAGCCCTTTTATTAAAAGATAATCTTAAAATTATTGCTACTGGAACAACTGGTTCAAAAGCAGAAGCAGCCGGTTTTAAAGTAAAGAAAATGCTTTCAGGACCACTTGGTGGCGATGCTCAAATTGCAGCAAGAGTAGCAGAAGGAAAAACAAAAATGGTTTTATTCTTTAAAGATCCAAATTCTAGCCACGCCCACGAAGTGGATATTAATATGCTAATTCGAATTTGCGATGTACACAATGTGCCTTTAGCGACTAATGAAGCTACGGCGCAGTTGTTGTTATTGGGATTGGATGAAGTTTAACTAATGCCAAGGATAAATATCTTCAAGATTATATTTTTTTATTCTTTCAATACTTAATAAAATGTTTTCTGAATTTTCAATATTGTCAAGCTATTATAAAATATTTTTTCTCCACTTTCAAGAATTATTTTTACGTAACCATAATCACTCCAAGGGTTTCTACTTTTCCATATTGTTGAATGCATTTCAATTTTATTTACTTCAGTATATAAAACTATTTTAGCTTCATTTTCTTTTAAGATTTCAAAATGTTTTTTATGAAACTTAATTTTAAAGTTTTTATTTAAAAAGATATATCT
This sequence comes from Flavobacterium helocola, assembly GCF_038289885.1. Taxonomy (NCBI): domain Bacteria; kingdom Pseudomonadati; phylum Bacteroidota; class Flavobacteriia; order Flavobacteriales; family Flavobacteriaceae; genus Flavobacterium; species Flavobacterium helocola. The sequence goes on from NZ_JBBYHT010000004.1 coordinate 189,236, forward strand.
AAAATGCAATATAAACCCAGGAAAACTTAAAGCCGAAAAAATGAGGAGAATAAAACTTGATTCTGATAGAGATTTAATGAATATTTCTTCTTCGTTGTCATAATAATTTATACCAAGTACAATGAAAAAATAGATAATTGAAATTGAAAAAGTTATGATTGATGGTAAAATAAAGTATATATTTTTGTTGTTTTTCATTAAATTAAATGTCAATTTTTAGAATAGTAAAGTTATTATTTATCTTAACATTTTTTCGTGCGTAAAACCAAAAGTATGCATTGAAGTAAACCGCTGGTAGTGGCTGGATTCAATTTTTCCCAATCCATTTTCCTTTACACCAATTTATAACTTTACCATAAATATCCATTTCAAAAAGATAATTGATAACTTCGTTTTTGTAGGTTTCGACAATTGTGACAAAGTTTTGATTTTCATCTCTTTTCAGATTTGATATAACAAAAGTTCTTGGATAATCACCTTTTTTAAACTTCTTTATTTTTTTAAATCTATTGTCATTACTTAAATTAATGTTTTTTACCTTAATATTATTTTTACTTTCAACTAAAGCAAACATAGTGTCTTGCCATTTAAGTGTGTATTTTTCTGTACAATCTGATTCCCAATAATTATAATCCTGAACTTTAATAACAAAGTTAATTTTCGATGAAGTTTTATCAATTATAGAATCTTTATAAAATTCAAATGCTTTTTGTTCAAAATTAATGTTTTCTTGTCCGAAAAGCGATAAAAAACTAATAAGGATAAATGATATAGAAAATTTTGATTTCATTCTTATAATATAATTTTATACTTATGATTAATAAATAAATAGTGTATTAAAGTTATTACGTTAAGCTAATATATAAAAAAATCCCCACAAAAATTGTGAGGATTTCAAATTATAAAGTGTAGCAAATTTATTTCACTGCTATCATTGAGATTTCAATATTTACATTTTTTGGTAAGCAGGCTACTTGTACGGTTTCTCTTGCTGGCGCTGTGGCTTCATCAAAATAGCTTCCGTAAACGGTATTAATTCTTGCAAAATCGCCCATATTCATAATAAAAATGGTGGTTTTAATTACGTTTTCAAACGTCATGTTGGCTGCAGCTAAAACGGCTTTCATGTTTTCCATTACTTGCTTGGTTTCAGTTTCTATATCGTCTAAAACTAATTCCATAGTGGCTGGGTCTAAAGCAATTTGCCCTGAAGTATACAAAGTGTTGCCTACCAAAACAGCTTGGTTATAAGGTCCAATAGGAGCAGGCGCTTTATCGGTATAAATAATTTTTTTCATGTTGTATGTTTATTATTGTGTGAAAACGCGGTCTGGTAATTGGCGTTTGTCGTATTTAATATCACTTAATATAGAAGATGAAATTCCAATGAAAAAGCCCCAGTAGGTGTTTTGTCCGAATGGGACCCAGTTGAAACTCATTCTCCAACTTTCTAAATCACGTTCAAAACGCAATTGTGTAAACGTAACGCCTTTTTGAACAAAATCATATCCTGATGAAAATCCTACTTTCCATCTTGGCGCTAATTCGATATTTCCTGATGCCATTAAAGAGTGAGAAGCAATTTCGTTTTGTCTGTTTGTATTGTTGTAATTCATTGAATAAGCAATAACTAAATCCCAAGGCAGTTTAGTATTGTACCATTCTGAATTAGAATCTTTTTTTTCACCTTCTTCGTCTTTTTTAAACAAACTTTGGCGGTTATCACTCAAATCAGCACCTACACCAAATAAATCGTCTTCACGACCTCCATTTTGAACATTTTGTTCATTTGATTTATTTTTATTGTCACCATCAGCACTTGAAAAACTATAGTTTAAAGTTAAATTGGCACGAGGCAATCTTAGTAAACTTCCACCATTATCAATGTTGAATTTTTCTATTCTTCTTCCCGAATTATCAATCGCATACGGATCAAGAACAGCTGCAAAATTGACACTCATTTTTTGTTTGAACAATTGTGTTCCACCACTAACCGAAATTTCTTTTAACTTTAAAGAATCGGCTGTAAAATCGTATCGAGTAGCAAAATTTAAGTTGTTTAAAAGCATTACTTTTTTAGTCTCGCCTTTTTTACTTTCCTTATCTTTTACTTTAGCTTCAAAAGTATTACTTACAGAAAAATTCAATGCGTTGGAAATATTATTTGAAGGCGAACCAAAAAGACCGTTATCAAATTTTGTATAATCGGCAAAATTTATCCCAGTAGCATCTAAAGCATATCTTTCAAAGTATTGATCAAAACTTGGAGTATAGCCATATGAAATGTTTGGTCGAACTACATGACGAATAGCTTCAATTTTTTTACCTTCTCCAAAATTAAAAGTACCATAAAGAGTTGTTCCAATTCCAGCATTGAAATTATAAGTACGGTAAGATTCAAAACCTTTTTGATCTACAGTAACTACTTTGTTTTCTGTAGCGCTATAAAATTTTTCGATAGTGTTTAATGTCCAAACTTCATTATAGTTAGCACTAGCTGTAACACTAAAGTGTCTAAAAACTTTAAAATTGGTGCTAATAGGAATAGAGTGTTGAAATCCAGTTCTTGCATCTCTAAACATTTGAGGCTTAAAGAATAAAGAATCAGTAGTACGAATTCTGTTTTCTCCTCTAATATTATATTGTAAATTAATATTTTTTATGAATCCTTTTTTTACTCCATCTTTGGAAGCAAAGGGAAAAATACGATCAACACTTGCTTGAAACGTTGGAAGTGTCATGTCGATTTGTTGCGTATTTGTATTTTGAGAATGCGTTGCAGACAAAGACATGTTTACTTGAGGAACCGTTTGAAAGGTTTTTGAATAGGAAACAGAAGAACTTAAATTGTTATTTACTGTTGAACCAATGTTATTCAAATTTACCGATTGTCTAAAGTATTGACTACTTCCTAAATTTACCGATGCCGAAAATCTAGAATTAGGTGAAGCTTTTGTGTCTTGGCTATGCGACCATTGAATATTGTATTGTCTGGATTTTAAATAATCTGGAAAACCTTTTTCACTTTGAATGTTGTTTTCAAATCTAAGATTTACACGACCATTAAATTTATAGCGTTTGGCGTAACTACTTTCGGCTCGTAAACCATAACTACCATTTGTATAATAATCTCCTAAAACGGCTAAATCATAATAATCACTTAGTGCAAAATAATAACCTCCGTTTTGTAAAAAGTAACCTTGTCTGTTGTTTTGTCCTGGAGTCGGCATAATAAAACCTGAAGTGCTTTTTTCGGTCATTGGAAAATAACCAAACGGCAACCAAATAGGAGTAGGAACATCCGCAATGTACATTTGAGTAGAACTAATTACGACTTTTTTCTTAGGTACAAACTTTACTCTTTTAACTAAAAAATAATATTCTGGTTCTTCTATATTTTTAGAAGTAGTCATTCGGGCATTTTTCATAAAATAAACCGAATCATTTTCTTTTTTAGAAATTTCAGCTTTTATAAAAAGTTCACCTTGCTGCGTTCTCGAATTCCAAACTTTAGCTCTTTTTGATTTGGTGTGAAAAATAATAGAATCGGGTTCAACAACATTGTCTCCTTGTTTGAATTTAGGACGTTGAATGTAATTTCCAGCCGAATCTTTTAATCTACCAGCATAAACTAGATTTTTTTCATAGTCTAAAACAATTCTACCAGCTTTAAGTTCAAAATCGGTATAGTAGATTTCTGCCTCATCGTGAAGAGTAACAGTTTTTTTCTTTTGGTCAAGCTTTTCATATTCTTTCGCTTTCATATTTACCACACCATCTAAGAAAGGTTTTTTCTTTTTTATAGTGTCTTTAGTTGAAGCAGTAGAATCTTTAACTTTTTCAAGATCAGACTTCGTTAAAATAACGGTACCTGGAATTGGATTTTCTTGAGAAAAAATAGAGGTGGTTCCTAATGTTAGAAAAATTACTGAAAAAACGATATGAAATAACTTTGTATGCAATGCTTTTAATAGTATTTTTGTAAAAATTTGGCTCACTTTTTGAAGTGTCAAACTTACATATATTTTTTTGCAAAAATAATGTTTTAATAAAATTATAACTTATAAACTTATCAATTGTTTTATGCCATATAAAAAAAACGCTAAATACCTATCTTTATTGGTTTTATTTTTCACTTTTACCTTTGGATTTAGTCAAAACACTACTAAATTTAAAGTGGTGTTAGATGCTGGCCATGGAGGAAAAGATCCCGGAGCAGTAAAAAACGGAATAAAAGAGAAAGATATCGTTTTAGATGTGGTGCTTAAAATTGGTAAGATTTTAGAGAAAAATAATAGTATCGAGGTAGTTTATACTCGAAAAACTGATGTTTTTATAGGATTAAGAGAGCGTGCTAATATTGCTAATAAAGCAAAGGCAAATTTGTTTATTTCAGTGCATTGTAATGGCGTTAAAAGTACTGCAGCAAGAGGTACAGAGACTTTTGTAATGGGAATGTCTCGAACCGATACTAATTTAGATATTGCAAAAAAAGAGAATGGTGTTATCTTTTTAGAGAAAGATTATAATGAAAAGTATAAAGGTTTTGATCCAAATAATCCGGAAACGTTGTTAGGTTTAAAAATATTGCAAGAAGAGTTTTTAGATCAAAGTATTAGTTTGGCATCTGAAATAGAAACTAACTTTGTTAAAAATAATAATAGATTTTCAAGAGGAGTAAAGCAACAACCTATTTGGGTTTTAGATGCTACAGTTATGCCGGGAGTTTTAATTGAATTAGGTTTTGTAACTCATCCTGAAGAAGGAAAATACCTAAGTTCTGAAAAAGGGAAAGAAGAAATGTCGGAATCGATTTCAAATGCAATTGTATCGTATAAAAATAATTTCTTTAATGGTGTAGTTACAGAAAGAGAAACGGTTGAAAATTCAATACCTACAAAAGTTGATTCAAACTCTGAAAGCAATAGTTCTGATAATTCATATAACGAAAAATCAAACAAGACGTATTATAAAGTTCAAATTTCAGCTGGAACAAAAAAACTGGATACAAAACCTTCAAATTTTAAAGGTTTAAAGCAAATATCAGTTGAAAAAGACAAAAAGGTATATAAGTATTTTTACGGAGAAGAAACGGATTTAGTTGCTTGTAAGAAAAAATTAGAAGAAGCAAAGAAAAAAGGATATACTTCTGCTTACATAGTAACATTTACAAAATAAAAATAAAAGCGTATGTTTAAGAGAATTGTATTTGTAGTTATTGCAATGCATTTTTTATCAGGATATAGTCAAGGTCAAAAATTTAAAGTAGTTTTAGACGCTGGCCATGGCGGAAAAGATTATGGTGCCGTATATCATGGTAACATTGAAAAAAATATTGCTTTGCAAACAACACTTCGAGTAGGAGCTATTTTAGAAAAGGATCCTCAAATTGATGTGGTGTATACGCGTAAATCGGATGTTTTTATTGAATTACAGCAACGCGCCAATATTGCCAATAAATCGAAAGGAAGTATTTTTGTTTCGATGCATTGTAATGCGAATAAAAACCAAGCCGCTTCAGGAAACGAAACTTATGTAATGGGGATTACTCGAAATGCTTCGAACTTAGAAGTAGCAAAAAATGAAAACGAAGTAGTTACTTTGGAAACCGATTATAAAATTAAATATGATGGTTTTGACCCAAATTCGCCCGAATCAGTTATCGGAATTTCAATTTTACAAGAAGAACACCTTGACCAAAGTATTGAGCTAGCAGGAAGAGTTCAGGAATTTTTCACGAAGAAAACGGATAATAAGAATAGAGGTGTAAAGCAAGCTGGATTTTTAGTACTGCGCCAAATTACGATGCCAAGAGTCTTGGTTGAAATGGGATTCGTGTCTAATAAAGAAGAAGGAGAATTTTTAAATTCAGAAGACGGTCAAAATAAATTAGCTGAAGCTATTGCGGGAGCAATATTGGATTATAAAAACGAATTTTTTAATCCATCAAGCAATGACAATGTAAAAGAAGACATCAAAATCATAGATAAAAAAGAAGAAACAATTGTAAAAGAAAATCCAAAGAAAGAGGAAGCTGTTAAGAAAGTAGAAAAAGCTACAGAAAAAGGAATTGTATTTAAAATTCAAATTTCGGCAAGTACTAAAGAATTAGCAACATCGCCTTCAAACTTTAAAGGATTAAGTCCGATTTCGGTTGAATCAACTGGTAGTTTATTTAAATATTTTTACGCCTCAGAAAAAAATTACGATGTAGCTAAACAAAAGTTAGAAGAAGCCAAGAAAAAAGGATATGCTACTGCATTTATTGTAGCTTATAAAGATGGAATAAAAATAAACGTTACCGATGCAATAAAATAAAATAAAAGTTTATTTTTGTTAAAAATTATAAAGCTTTGAAACTAACTAAAGAAATCAAAACCGCCATCCTCGTTATTGTCTCAATATTTTTATTTATTTGGGGATATAATTTTTTAAAAGGCAAAGACTTATTTGATAGTAGCACACGTGTTTATGTTGTGTACGATAATGTAGCCGGACTTGTAAATTCAGCACCAGTTACGTTAAACGGATTAGCTATTGGTAAAGTTAATTCCATTAATATTCAACCTGATGGAAAGTTATTAGTAGAAATGCAAATCACAACTGATTTTCCAATTGCTAAATCTAGTGTTGCCGAAATCTATGATTCTGGTTTAGTAGGAGGAAGACAAATTGCTATCAAACCTAATTTTCAAGATAAGGATTACATCAAAACGGGTGATTACTTAAAAGCAAGTAGCAAGTTAGGATTAACGGATGCTTTAGCCCAACAATTAGAACCTTTACAATATAAAGTTCAAAAATTATTAGACAATGCTGATGTTTTATTTACAAACGTAAATGAAATTCTAGACGAAAAAACAAAGCAAAATCTTAAAAATAGTATTGCTGAACTAAACAAAACACTTTCCGAATTTAGTGTAGCTTCAAAAAATATCAATGAAATGATTGCTGATAACAAATCGAAAATCAATTCAACGATGACTAATTTTGATAAAACGGCTGCTAATTTTTCAAAAATGTCTGATTCTCTAGCTAAAGCTAATTTAGGACAAACGGTTAAAAATTTAGAAAAAACATTAGCAAATGTTGATAAAATAATGACCGACATAGAACAAGGAAAAGGAACTATGGGGAAATTAATGAAAGACGATGCTATGTATAATAACTTTACTAATACTTCTAAAGAATTAGAATTGTTATTACAAGACGTTAGACTAAATCCAACACGTTATGTAAATGTTTCTGTTTTTGGCAAGAAAAACAAACCTTATGTAGCGCCAGTAAACGATACAATTAAAAAGTAAATTTTATACGATGCAATTTTTAGATAATATTTTCTTCGCATTGCTTTTAGCAATTGGTATTGGTTATTTTGCAATTAATGTAAAAAAACTAATTCGTAATATTAAATTAGGACACGATGTAGATCGTAGTGATAATGCTTCTGAACGTTGGAAGAATATGACTATGGTAGCTTTGGGTCAATCTAAAATGGTAAAACGTCCTGTTGCTGGATTTTTACACATTATAGTATATGTTGGATTCGTAATTATCAACATCGAAGTAATCGAAATTATTATTGATGGACTTTTCGGAACCCACAGAGTGTTGTCATTCATGGGAGGATTTTACGATGTTTTAATTGGTTCATTCGAAATTTTAGCTTTCTTAGTTTTAATCACAGTAATTATCTTTTGGATTAGAAGAAATGTTACCAAATTAGGTCGTTTCGCAAGTTCTGACTTGGATGGAAAACCAAGAAATGATGCTAATTATATTTTATATTTTGAAGTTGTATTGATGTCATTATTCTTATTGATGAATGCAGCAGATTTTCACTTGCAAAATTTAGGAATAGGACATTATAATCAAGCAGGAAGTTTTCCGATTTCTCAATTTATCGCTCCAATGTTTAATGGAATGAGTGAAGGTTTGGTTGTAATTATTGAAAGAGCTGCTTGGTGGTTGCACATTGCTGGAATTTTAGTTTTCCTGAACTATTTATATTTCTCTAAACACTTACACATTTTACTAGCTTTCCCTAATACTTACTTTGCAGATTTAAATGCAAAAGGGAAATTAAACAATTTAGAAAGTGTTACAAATGAAGTAAAATTAATGATGGATCCAAGTGCTGACCCGTTTGCAGCGCCAGCAAATCCAGATGCAGTTCCAGCTAAATTTGGAGCTTCTGATGTTCAAGATTTAAACTGGGTTCAATTATTAAACGCTTATAGTTGTACCGAATGTGGTCGTTGTACGTCTTCATGTCCAGCAAATCAAACAGGTAAAAAATTATCGCCTCGTAAGATTATGATGGATACGCGTGATCGTTTAGAGGAAGTAGGAAGAAATATCGATTTAAATAAAGGTGTATTTGTTGATGATGGAAAATCATTATTAAACGATTATATCACACCAGAAGAATTATGGGCTTGTACAACTTGTAATGCATGTGTTGAAGAATGTCCTATTAATATTAGTCCGTTATCAATTATTATTGATATGCGTCGTTATTTGGTAATGGAACAAAGTGCAGCACCAATGGAATTGAACAATATGATGAGTAATATTGAAAACAACGGTGCGCCTTGGCCTTACAATCAAATGGATCGTTTAAATTGGGTAAACGAATAATTTTACATTAACTATCATAATAGTATATAATATGTCTGAAAATTTAATTGTACCAACAATGGCCCAAATGATGGCCGAAGGAAAACAACCTGAAATTTTATTTTGGGTAGGTTCTGCTGGTAGTTTCGATGACAGAGCAAAAAAAATCTCAAGAGCTTTCGTTAAAATTTTAAATAAAGCAAATGTAAATTTTGCAGTTTTAGGAACTGAAGAAAGTTGCACGGGTGATGTTGCAAAAAGAGCTGGAAATGAATTTCTATTTCAAATGCAAGCATTAATGAATATAGAATTGCTTAATGCTTACGAAGTAAAAAAAATTGTAACATGTGATCCTCATTCGTTTAATTGCTTAAAAAATGAATATCCTAGTTTGGGTGGAAATTATGAAGTTTTGCACCACACTCAGTTTATTCAGCAACTTTTGAAAGAAGGACGTATTGATTTTAATAAAGATACTTACAAAGGTAGTCGTATTACTTTTCATGATCCGTGTTATTTAGGTAGAGCTAACAATGAATACCAAGCTCCAAGAGAAATATTATCTCAAACAAATGCACAAATTATTGAGATGAAGAGAAGTAAAAGTTCTGCTTTATGTTGTGGTGCTGGTGGAGCTCAAATGTTTAAAGAACCTGAAAAAGGGAATATGGAAATCAACGTTTTAAGAACACAAGATGCTCTTGAAACTACTCCAAATATTATTGCTACGGGATGTCCTTATTGCAATACAATGATGACCGACGGAGTAAAATTTGCACACAAAGAAAATGAAGTTAAAGTCTTAGATATTGCTGAAATAATTGCAAACGCACAAAATTTATAAATTAAAACCAAAACATGAAAAAAATCTTATTATTACTTGTCCTTGTAGGAAATGTTGCTTTTGCTCAAAAACTTACTAAAGATCAATTATCTGATAAATTAGCAGAAAAAGCTTGTGAGTGTGCTGAAAAACAAGAACTTACAAAGGAAAGTTTTGAATTAACCATCGGAATTTGTTTGCTTGAAGGTATCAATGCTTATGAAAAAGACGTAGAAAAGTATTATGGAAAAAATGTAATTTCTAACGATAAAAAAATGGAAGAATTAGCAACTAATATTGGTGCTAGAATGGGATTAAAATGTCCGGCTGTTTTTAAATTTATGTTAGATGAAGAATCAGGAGAAGCTGAAGAAGTTGTTGATGCTGAAGAACTAACAATTTCTGGAAAAATTTCAGAAATTAAATCGGAGCAATTCATAACATTTATTGTAAAAGAAGATTCAGGTAAAACTAATCAATTCATCTTATTAAGTAGTTTCGATAATGCCTTTTTGTTAACGGATAAAGTCTTAAAAGCATCTGATGCTGTTGACGTTGTATATTATGAAATGGAATTGTTTGATGCTAAATTAGGCAAGTTTGTATCGTATAAAATTGTTACTGATATCATAAAAAAATAAACATGTTTGTACCATTTGATAGCTTACCAGAAGAATCAAAAATTTGGATTTATCAATCCAATAGAAAATTTTCTGACGAAGAAATTCAAGAAATTGAAAAAGATTTGACTTCTTTTTTAGAAGATTGGTCTGCTCACGGTCAACAATTAGAAGCTTCTTTTATAACAAAATACAATCGCTTTATAATTATTGCAGTAAATCAGGAAGTACAAGCCGCAACTGGATGTTCAATTGATGCTTCTGTTGCTTTCATTCAAAATTTGGAGCAAAAATATGAAGTTGATTTATTGGATAAAATGAATGTAACCTTTAAAATGGGTGAACACGTTGCTTTTAAACCACTTATAGATTTCAAAAAATTAGCAAAAGAAAAAGCTGTTTCTGGAAATACTATTGTTTTCAATAATTTGGTAAACACATTAGGTGAATGGCAAGATTTTTGGGAAGTTCCAGCTAGCGAAAGTTGGCATAATAGATTTTTTTAGATTCATTTCTCAAAATATTTCATGGATAGCGATATATTCTTATTAAGTATTTCCGGGCATGACAAGCCCGGATTAACTTCTTCTTTAACTGCTGTTTTAGCAGAATATGATGCAAATGTTTTAGATATTGGTCAGGCTAATATTCACGACACACTTTCATTAGGTATTTTGTTCCAAATCAAATCGGGAAAAAAATCAGCTGCTGTACTAAAAGATATCTTATTCAAATCTTATGAATTAGGTATTAAGGCTAAATTCAAACCCATTTCGCTAGAAGATTACGAAAAATGGGTAAAACTCCAAGGTAAAGACCGTTATATCGTAACGCTTTTAGGTGAAAAATTAACAGCCGAACAAATTTCAGAAGTGACAAAAGTTATTTCTGAAAAAAACTTAAATATTGATGCTATCAAGCGTTTAACAGGTAGAGTTTCTTTAGTTAAAGAAGATGATTATCCAAGATCTTCAATTCAATTATCTATTCGCGGACAAATAAAAGATAAGTCTGAATTTACTGAAAAATTCATGGCTATTTCTTCCGAATTAAATCTAGATATTGCCTTTCAAGAAGACAATATTTTTAGAAGAAATCGTCGTTTAGTTTGCTTTGACATGGATTCTACTTTAATTCAAACCGAAGTAATTGATGAACTAGCCGAACTTGCCGGTGTTGGCGAGCAAGTTAGAGCAATCACTGAATCAGCTATGCAAGGTGAAATTGATTTTCAAGAAAGTTTCAAACAAAGAATGCTACTTTTAAAAGGTTTAAGAGAAGAAGTTCTTGAAGAAGTTGCTGTTAATTTACCGATAACCAAAGGAGCTAGAAGATTAATCGATACTTTGAAATCGTATGGTTTTAAAACCGCAATTCTTTCTGGTGGATTTACTTATTTTGGAAAATATCTGCAAAAAGAATTGGGAATCGATTATGTTTATGCCAATGAACTTGAAATAATAGATGGTGTTCTTACCGGAGGTTATGTAGGTGAAATTGTTGATGGTAATAAGAAAGCTGAATACCTAAAAGAAATTGCACTTAGAGAAGGAATTGATATTAACCAAACTATTGCTGTTGGTGATGGTGCTAACGATTTACCAATGCTTAATCTTGCTGGTTTAGGAATTGCTTTTCATGCGAAACCTAAAGTAAAAGATAATGCGCAAAGTTCTATTTCGAGCATTGGATTAGATGGTGTTTTGTATTTATTAGGCTATCACGACCGCCATATCGATTTGATAGATTAATTTCCAGGTCTTCCAAAAAAAGATTAGAATCTCTGGTTAACAACTTTCTTCATAAAATAAACCTAAAACACTTTATTTTAAAGTAAAGATGTAGTATTTTGGCATGGATTTAGTTCTAAGTTAAAAAATCAAACTATAATTTATGCAAAGAGTGCTCACACTACTGTTTTCGGTGGTTTTTATACATATATCATTTTCCCAAAATACAACTAAACCTGTTTTAACCGCTAAAAAAGTAGTTTCACAACAAGTTTGGGTCGACAGTATTTACAACCAATTTTCATTTGAAGAAAAAGTTGGTCAGTTGTTTATGGTTGCGGCTTATTCTAATAAAGATGAAGCGCACAATAAATCAATCGATAAATTAGTAGAAGAATATAAAATTGGAGGATTAATCTTTTTTCAAGGCGGACCAGTTCGTCAAGCGAAATTAACCAATCGTTTTCAAGCAAAATCAAAAGTGCCATTGTTCATCGGAATTGATGCCGAATGGGGATTAAGCATGCGATTAGATTCTACCTATCGTTATCCTTGGAATATGACGCTTGGTGCTGTTCAAGATATGAAATTGATTGAAAAAGCTGGAAATCAAATGGCAAAACAATCAAAACGAATGGGAATTCATTTCAATTTTGCGCCAGTCGTTGACATTAATACCAATCCAAAAAATCCAATCATTGGAAATCGTTCGTTTGGTGAAACTAAAGAAAATGTGACCACAAGAGCTATTGCATTAATGAAAGGTCTTCAAGATGAAGGCGTTTACGCAACAGCGAAACATTTTCCAGGTCACGGAGACACTTCAACCGATTCACATCATACTTTACCGGTAGTTAATTTCGATAGAAAAAGATTAGATGATATTGAGTTGTATCCTTATAAAGAACTGATTAATAATGGTTTGTCGAGTGTAATGGTAGCGCATTTGAATGTGCCAAGTTTAGAACCAAGAGCCAATTATCCAACCTCAATTTCGTATCCAGTTGTTACTGATATCCTAAAAAAAGAGTTGCAATTTGAAGGTTTAATTTTTACTGATGCTTTAAACATGAAAGGTGCAAGTAATTTTAAAAAACCTGGAGATATTGACTTAGAGGCTTTTTTAGCTGGAAATGATGTATTGTTATTTGCTGAAAATGTTCCAGTTGCAATAAAAAAGTTTAAAGAAGCTTTTGACAAAGGAATTATTACCGAAGAACGTTTGATGTATTCGGTTAAAAAGATTTTAGCTTATAAATACAAAGCAAATTTGAATAATTATCAACCCATCGTTTTAGATAATTTATACCAAGATTTGAATGCAGTTGAATATGACGCTTTGAATTATAAATTATATGAAAATGCGGTAACGGTTATCAAAAATCACGATAAGTTAATTCCGGTTCGAGATATTGAAAAAGAGAAAATTGCTTACATCAAATTAGGAAACGATAAATCAGATACGTTTTTGGCTAATTTGAGAAATTACGCTTCAATTAGTGAAATTACAAACAAAAATTTAGATTCGGTTTTAGTACAACTACAAGATTATACGAAAGTAATTATTGGTTATCATAAACAAGATGGCGCTTGGAGAAATCACAATTTGAACTTCAAAGAAATGCTTTGGATTAATCAAATTTCCAAACAAAATGATGTGATTTTAACTTGTTTTACCAAACCATATTCATTAACCAATTTAAAAAACTTCGAAGATATTGAAACCATTGTAGTTGCCTATCAAAACAACGATATTGCACAAACAATTGCACCTCAAATTATCTTTGGATCGATGGGAGCAAAAGGAAAATTGCCTGTTTCTATTGATGATGAATTTAAGGTAAATGAAGGAATCGAAACCTTAGAAATTAAACGTTTAGGATTTTCAATTCCTGAAAATGTTGGAATGAATTCAAAAGTTTTGACTAAAATTGATTCGATTGCCAACTATGCGATTTCTAAGAAAATGACACCTGGACTTCAAGTAGTTGTGGCTCGAAAAGGAAAAGTAATTTATCAAAAATCATTCGGAAATCATACGTATGAATCTACTCAAAAAGTTAATAATACAGATGCGTATGATATTGCTTCTTTAACCAAAATTGTTGCTACTTTGCCAAATGTAATGCAAGAATTTGATCAAGGTCATTTAACGTTGGAAACCAAGTTAAAAACCATGTTGCCAGAAGCTAAAAATTCAAACAAAGCAAATGCAACAGTTTTGGATATGTTAACGCATCAAGCTCGTTTTCAACCATGGATTCCGTTTTATAAAGCTACTTTAGATAGTTTAAATAGACCGAGTACACATTTTTATAGAAGTGAGTTTTCAGATGAATTTCCAGTTCATGTAGCTGATAAATTGTATTTGAGAAAAAATTATAATGATACGATTGTAAAAACCATTTTAGACAGTGAATTGTTGCCTAAAAAACAATATAAATACAGCGATTTTACTTTCATTCTTTTTAAAGAATATTTAGAATTACACAATAAAAAATCACTTGAAGATTTGGCACATGCTAATTTTTTCGAGCCATTAGGAGCTAATTCTATTATGTACAATCCATTGCGAAAAATGAATGCAAATAGAATTATTCCAACGGAAAATGACAACTATTTCAGACATCAGATAGTTCAAGGATATGTACACGATATGGCTGCTGCTATGCAAGGCGGAATTTCAGGTCATGCAGGTTTGTTTGCAAATGCTTTGGATGTAGCGAAAGTTATGCAAATGTATCTTCAGAAAGGAAGTTATGGCGGAAGAACATATATTTCTGAAAGCACTTTTAATATTTTCAATACGTGTTATTTCTGTAAAGATGGAAATAGAAGAGGAGTTGGGTTCGATAAACCACAATTAGGAAACGAAGGTCCAACATGCGGTTGTGTTTCACTAACAAGTTTCGGTCATACCGGATTTACAGGAACCATGACTTGGGCTGATCCTGAAAAAGAAATTGTTTATGTTTTCTTATCTAACAGAACGTTTCCAGATTCTAATGCAACTAATAAATTATCAAAAGAAAATATTAGAGAAAATATTCAAAAAGTGATTTACGAAGCGATAATTGAGTAATTTTTGTAAATTTATTCAATACAAACTTCAACCAACTAACTATGACATCAGCAGCAACTACAGTAGATCAATACATCAACGAAGCTCCAGAAGATAGGAGAGAAGCGTTGCAAAAATTAAGAAATGTAATATTAGAAAATCTTCCCAAAGGTTTTCAAGAAGCTATGGGTTATGGTATGGCAGGTTATGTTGTGCCACATTCTATTTATCCAAAAGGATATCATTGTGATCCCAAGCAAGCTTTACCTTTTATGGGATTTGCGAGTCAAAAAAACAGCATCAATTTTTATCATATGGGTATTTATGCTAAGCCAGAATTATATGATTGGTTTGTTGCTGAATATCCAAAACATTCGAAACAAAAATTAGATATTGGTAAAAGTTGTTTACGCATCAAAAAACCAGAAAACATTCCGTTTGAGTTAATAGGCGAGTTGGTGAAAAAAATCACGGTTGCCGATTGGATTACTACTTACGAATCTGAGTTTAAAAAATAATTTTAACAAATGTTTTATAATTGCCAATTCTAGAAGTGGTAATTTTATTTCAAAATTTACCTAAATGAAAATTGCTATAGTTTGTTATCCTACATTTGGTGGAAGCGGTGTTGTTGCGACTGAACTTGGTTTGGAATTAGCTAAAAGAGGTCACGAAATTCACTTCATTACTTACAGTCAACCCGTGCGATTAGCCTTGTTGAATCCAAATGTACATTATCACGAAGTTCACGTTCCCGAATATCCTTTGTTTCACTATCAACCTTATGAATTAGCACTTTCTAGCAAGTTGGTTGATATGGTGAAATTGTACAAAATTGATGTTTTACACGTGCATTATGCCATTCCTCATGCGTATGCAGGTTATATGGCAAAACAAATGTTAGCAGATGAAGGTATTCATATTCCAATGGTGACTACTTTACACGGAACCGATATTACCTTAGTAGGAAATCATCCATTTTATAAGCCAGCAGTTAGTTTTAGTATCAATAAATCAGACGTGGTAACAAGTGTTTCTCAAAGTTTAAAAGACGATACGTATCGCTTGTTTGATATTAAAAATGAAATCGAAGTTATTCCAAATTTCATTGAATTAAATAAAGACAAATTAAAAGAGAATATTCCGTGTCATCGTTCTTTGATGGCTCCGGATAATGAGAAAATCATTACTCATATTTCCAATTTTAGAAAAGTTAAAAGAATAGATGATATCGTTAGAATCTTTTTTGAAATCCAAAAAGAAGTACCTTCAAAATTAATGATGGTAGGTGAAGGTCCTGAAAAAGAAGGAGCAGAGCAATTATGTGAACAATTAGGTATTCAAAACAAAGTCATTTTCTTTGGAAACAGTAACGAAATTGATAAGATTTTATGTTTCTCCGATTTATTCTTATTGCCATCCGAAACAGAAAGTTTTGGATTAGCCGCTTTGGAAGCTATGGCTTGTGGTGTTCCTGTTATTTCAAGTAATTCTGGTGGTCTGCCAGAGGTAAATAAAGATGGTTTTTCAGGATATTTAAGTGATGTAGGAGATGTTGCTAAAATGAGTAGTGATGCTATTTCTCTTTTAAAAGATGAAAATAAGTTGGCTCAGTTTAAAGTAAATGCATTAGCAACGGCTAAACTTTTTGATATTCAAAACATTATGCCTTTATATGAACAAGTTTATTTTAAAGCCTTAAATAATTCGAAATAATGATTAAAATTTTACCTTTATTAGTCTTAATAATGTCTTGTAGCGCTCCAAAAGAAGTTACGGATAATTCATTCTCCGTAATTTACAAAAGTGAAATGGGTGGTGCTGAAAAACCTGGTCATCTATTAATTCAAGATAATGAAACCTATATTCAATTTATAGAATCGCTTAAATTGGATGAATCTGAATATGCTAAATTTTTAGCAGTAGATTTTAAAAAGAAGAATGTTTTGGTTTTGTATCAGGGTCAAAAAAATTCAGGAGGCTTTGGTATTGATATTGAATCTGTGTTAAATGAAAATAATTCTATAATTGTTAAGAAAATAGAAATAGGTCCTAAAAAAGGGGAACTGGCAACAACAGTTATTACATCACCTTATTGTATAGCTTTAATTCCAAAAGGAGATAAAATAATAATTGAATAAAAAAAAGTCCCAATTTAATTGGGACTTTTTTTTTATTATTTAATTAAATCTATAACGTACGCCTAAAGCGATATCTGGACCAAAACTATCTTCTCTAAATTGGTTATCACCACTATTGTTTAAATAGAATTCAGGTCTAATGTCTAATGATAATTGAATTGGTGCTTCATTAAAATTATACTCAATTCCTAAATCTCCAGCAACTAAAGCAAATGCTCCACTGTCGCTAATTCCATTTTTGTCATAACTCCAGCTTCCTAAACCAGCACCAACACCAGCATACCAGTTGAAACCGCCTTCAATGTTCCAAACCCATTGATATAAACCAACTAATTTTAAAGCATCAACATCTTTGCTGTTTCTCCATCCTAAATCAAATTCTAAACGATTGTTAGAACCAATTCCTCTTTGATAAGAAATTTCTCCTCCGAAACCATCATTGTCTCCAATACGTAATCCTAATGCGTTTTTAGAAATGTCCTGAGCTTGTGCGTTAAATGCTAACCCAATTAGCATAAAAGCAGATAAAAATAATTTCTTCATATTAAATGTTTTTACAAATATAGCTAAATCTTTTACAAATTTCATGCCAATTTAGTCAATCATATAAATATCAAGGTGCTCTTTTTGGTTTTGTGAATCTGTTGGAGGTATTCCAAATTCTGACGCAAGATCAGAGTTTATAGTGTATGAAGTGTCTGTATTTACATAAACAACCCCAATTTCATCAGCAGTATAAATAGTTGATACAATTAAATCTTGTGGTGCCAAAACGACTATTGGGATTGTAAAACCTCCAAATGTTTGTTCAGAATTAACAGATACATTAAGCTTAATTTTTGTTGCTTTTACATTATTGTAAGCCTCACCATTAGGTGAAGTAAACGTAGTAAAACTTTCTCCTCCATAACTTTGTAATGAATAGTTAATTGTTAACGGAAATCCATTGAATGTTTCTTGAATAGTTCCTGTTACAGGATTACTGTTTAAAGCTTGATTATTGGATGCATTACTATTAAAAATAACAAAATCATCTAAGGATAAATCAAAATTAATTGGTAAATTTTGACCAGATGCTAAAGACAAATCTCCTGATAATAATAATTTTGAGTCACTTTTTCGCACACCATTATTTCGTAAAGATGATGAATAAAATCCTGTAGCAACATTATCTCTAGTTTGAAATTTTTTATAGGTTTTTGTATTAAAAACAACATCTCCAGAAATATACAAAGAATCACGAGTAAAAGTTCCTTCACTATCAACATCGTAAGTCCAATAATTTCCATCAGTTAAAGGAATTGTAAAATTATCAGCTCCATTTCCGTTTTCATCGTCATTAGAACAAGAAATAAATAATGTAGAGACACATAAAAATGTTAATAATATTGTTTTTTTCATATTTATTTAAGTTAAATTAGTAAGCTAATATAGTATTTTTACTTAATTAATTGAGAATTTTCAATACAATTTTTACTCTTAGTATTTTATCTAAACTATTTTTTAAATTATCATTACATTTGTTAATCTTTATCAATTTAATTAACGTAGTCTTTTGTTATGGCAGGAAATACTTTTGGAAAATTATTAAAATTAACCACTTTTGGAGAATCTCATGGAGAAGCTTTAGGAGGAATTATTGATGGGTGTCCAGCTGGAATTCATTTAGATTTTGATTTTATTCAAGCCGAAATGCAAAGAAGAAAACCTGGTCAATCTTCTATTGTTACACAACGAAAAGAAGAAGACGAAGTACAGTTTCTATCTGGAATTTTTGAAGGCAAAACTACAGGAACTCCAATTGGTTTTATTATTCCAAATACCAATCAAAAGTCAGATGATTATTCGCATATAAAAGACTCGTACCGACCAAGTCATGCCGATTATGTATACGAACAAAAATACGGCATTCGTGATTATCGTGGTGGAGGAAGAAGTTCGGCTCGCGAAACCGCAAGTAGAGTAGTAGGTGGTGCCATTGCAAAGCAAATTATTGCTGAAATTAAAATAAACGCTTTTGTTTCATCTGTAGGCGAAATTTTCATTGATAAACCTTATCAAGATTTAGATTTTTCAAAAATTGAAAGTAACTCAGTTCGTTGTCCAGATTTGGCCACAGCTGAAAAAATGGAAAATCATATAAAAGAAATTAAAAAACAAGGTGATACTGTCGGAGGAACAATTACTTGTGTAATTCAAAATGTGCCAATAGGTTTAGGAGAACCTGTTTTTGATAAATTACATGCCGAATTAGGAAAAGCAATGCTTTCAATAAATGCAGTAAAAGGATTTGAATTTGGTAGCGGATTTTGTGGTGCCAAAATGAAAGGAAGTGAGCACAACGATTCATATAATACTGATGGGACTACAAAAAGTAATCTTTCAGGAGGAATTCAAGGCGGAATCTCAAATGGGATGGATATTTATTTTCGAGTAGCATTTAAACCTGTTGCAACATTGATTCAAAAACAAGAAGTTTTAACGAATCAGGGTGATATTATAGAGCAGCAGGGAAAAGGCCGACATGATCCATGTGTGGTTCCAAGAGCGGTCCCTATCGTAGAGGCTATGGCTGCTTTAGTAATTGCAGATTATTTTTTATTAAATAAAATGTATTCATAAAAAACAATGAATATCTTTATTTAAGATTTAGTTAAAATGTAGATTTATTTTAGAATAAAACGCACAATAAAAATAAAAAACCCTGTAAAATAAATGCTTTACAGGGTTTTTTGTGGAGCAGAGTAGAGGCGTTTCGAACTTTTTTAAGGAAGATCTGAGACAATTATATTTGATATTACTTAAATTACAATGACAACTTCAATTCAAAACTAATTCTTTTTGTTTTGAATTGAAGTTTTTTTATTGCTCTACTATTAATTAAAAATTATGATTTCTGCTAAATTTTGCAGTGATTTTTTATCGACCCTACAATTAATCTGTTTCTTTAAAATCATTAAAGACTATATCTTAATATTCTTTTTTTTTGAACTTAATTAATTTAATATTTTTTTAACTTTTTTTTGAAACATGATTTTTATCATATTAAAGGATGTTTTTGTCTTTTAATTTTGACCTATAAAATGATAGTAACGAAACTATTATTTAAACCAATATTTAAAACTAATTTTTCTACCATGAGTAATTTTATTAAAAAAGTTTTGTTATTATGTGTAGCTTGTGCGGCAAGTATAGCATGTAAACAAAACGGTGACTCAACCACCAATTACGCTGATATTGCAGTTGGTGATCAAATGATTGCAGAACTAACAGCACCTCCATTTGTTCCAAAACCTGTTGGAGATCGTCCTGCTAAAAAATTAATTGTAAACATGGAAATCAAAGAAATCGAAGGAGAAATGGCCGACGGTGTTAAGTATGTTTACTGGACTTTTGGAGGTAGTGTTCCAGGAAGTTTTATTAGAACTAGAGTAGGTGATGAAGTTGAATTTACTTTGAAAAATCACCCAGACAACAAATTGCCTCATAACATCGATTTACATGCCGTTACAGGTCCAGGTGGTGGAGCAGCATCTTCTTTAGTAGCGCCAGGACATGAAAAAACATTTAATTTTAAATGTATTAATCCTGGATTGTATGTGTACCATTGTGCAACAGCTCCTGTGGGAATGCACATTGCAAACGGAATGTATGGTTTAATTTTGGTAGAACCAGAAGGGGGTTTACCTCCAGTAGACAAAGAATACTACGTAATGCAAGGTGATTTTTATACGAAAGGTAAATATGGAGAACCAGGAATGCAACCTTTTGACATGACAAAAGCAGTAGATGAACATGCGGATTACGTAGTCTTTAACGGAAAAGTAGGTGCTTTAACAGGTGATAAAGCTTTAACCGCTAAAGTAGGTGAAACAGTTAGAATTTACATGGGTAATGGTGGTCCAAACTTAGTTTCATCCTTTCACGTTATTGGAGAAATTTTTGATAAAGTACATATAGAAGGTGGTGACATGATCAACAAAAATGTACAAACTACTTTAATTCCTGCTGGTGGTTCAGCTATTGTAGAGTTTAAAGTGGATGTTCCTGGAACATTTATTTTAGTAGACCATTCCATTTTTAGAGCATTTAATAAAGGAGCCTTAGGAATGTTAAAAGTAGAAGGAGCCGAAAATGCTAAAATTTACTCAGGTACTACTCAAGAAGGAATATATCATCCAGAAGGAGGAACCATCCAAAATATGCCAAAAACTGGTAATGGTAAAGAAGTTGTCGTTAATAAAACTTTAAGCCAACAAATGACAGATGGTAAAAACATTTATTCAAGAACTTGTTTTGCATGTCACCAGTCAGAAGGACAAGGTATTCCTGCAGCGTTCCCTCCGCTATCTAAATCAGATTTCTTAAATGCAGATCCAAATAGAGCTATAAGCGCAGTACTTCATGGTTTAAGCGGCGAAATTACAGTGAATGGTAAAAAATTTAATTCAGTAATGACTAGTCAAAACCTTACGGATCAAGAAATTTCAGATGTTTTAACTTATGTATATAATAGTTGGGGAAACAACAAAACCAAAGTAACTCCAGAAATGGTTAAAACGCAGAGAGCAAAACCAGCACCAAAAACAAAAGATATACATTAATATAAAAAAATAAAGAATGGAAGCTCAATTTATTAAACGATTTCACTACTGCCTATTTTTATTATTTTGGGTTTCCATTTCTTTTTCTCAGGTATCCGAAGATATGGTAACCATAGGAGCAGGGAGTTATGTTCCTTTATATGGAACTGCAGATAAAAAACCAGTCTACATCAAATCCTTTTTGTTAGATGTATATCCGGTTACAAATCAAGAATATTTAGAATTCTTAAAAACCAATTCGGCTTACCGAAAATCAAAAATCAAACGTCTTTTTGCCAATACTACTTACTTATATGAATGGAGTGGCGATTTGAATTTCGGTAAATTAAATCCAAATGCGCCTGTTACCAATGTTTCTTGGTTTGCTGCAAAAGAATATTGCGAATGCCAAGGTAAAAGATTAGCAACATTAGATGAATGGGAATATGTAGCCATGGCAGACGAAAAAAGAAAAGATGCTCGTTCACGAGAAGAATTCAATAAATACATCTTGAGTTGGTATGAAAAAAATAAAACTTACAACAATTCCGTAGGGAAAACATTCAAAAATTATTGGGGCGTTTACGATATGCACGGACTAGTTTGGGAATGGACTTTCGATTTTAACAGCATCTTTTTATCAGGAGAATCTAGAAAAGATAAAGATACCGATAAAGATTTGTTCTGCGGAAGTGGTTCTGTCAACGCAACCGATTTAATGAATTATGCCGCTTTTATGCGCTATGCTTTTAGAGGCAGTATAAAAGCGAATTACACTACAAAAAATTTGGGCTTCAGATGTGCCAAAAACATCTCTAATTGAGTTTTCAATTAAAAAAATATGTCATGAAAAAGATAATTTTACTAGTAATTGCCTCTATTTTTATTTTAGGATGCAATTCAAATGAAGAAAAACAAAATATAAAAGATAAACCTATAACCGATTTATCAATTTATAATTTGCCTGAAAAATGGACCAATCAAGACGGAAAAGATATTGAACTGAAAGATTTGAGAGGAAAAGTACTAGTTATGGTGATGATTTATACTTCATGTAAATCAGCTTGTCCAAGATTAGTAGCTGATATGCGAAATATTGAATCTAAAATTCCGGAAGAATACAAAGATAAAGTCCAAATGGTTTTAGTAAGTATCGATCCAACAGTAGATACTCCAAAACGATTAAAAGATTTTTCTATCGAAAATAAAATGACTGGAAATCAATGGGTTTTCTTACGTTCTAATGAAGAAAACACTAGAGAGTTTGCAGCGGTTTTAGCAGTAAATTATAAAAAAATATCTCCAATTGATTTCTCACATTCCAATATAATTAGTGTATTTAATGCGGAAGGTGAATTAGCATTCCAACAAGAAGGTTTAGGAGTTAGTTACGATAAAACGGTTTCAAAAATCAAAGAAGAAGCAGCGAAAGTAGAGTAGTGGCTTCCCCAAAAAAAATCAATAAAAAATGAAACTTCATAATAAAATTCTAGTTGCAGTTGCTTTTGCAATTTCGACAGCAGGTTCTTTTGCTCAAGAGTTAGACGTCAACCTACAAATTAGACCTCGATTTGAATACCGAAACGGATTCAAAGAATTAATGAAAGATGAGTTATATCCAACTTCATTTGTTTCCCAACGCTCGAGGATGAATTTCTTTTACAAACAAGAAAAATTTAAAGCCAATTTATCGTTTCAAAACGTAAGAGTTTGGGGCGATGTAGCCACAACTTCACCATCGGATAAAAATGGAGTGACCCTATTCGAATCTTGGATTTCGTATGATTTCAATACAAACTGGACAGCTAAATTCGGTCGACAAGTGCTTTCTTACGACAATCAAAGAATCATGGGCGGTATCGATTGGTTACAACAAGGGCAAAGTCACGATGCGGTTTTGGTTACAAATAAGAAAAATAAATACCAGTTGGATTTCGGTGCTGCGTTGAATAACAACAACGAAGCTTTATACGAATCCGCTTATGTGACGAATTACAAAAACATGCAGTTTATTTGGTTCAACCAGAAATTTTCAAAACTAAGTTTGAGCTTTTTAGCTCTAAATAATGGATACCAATATGAAAATTTAATCGAAAATAAATTCCAAGTAGCGTATTTACAAACCATCGGAACTTATGGAAAATGGGATACTTCTAAATTCTATGGAGATTTCGGTTTGTATGCTCAAACAGGAGAAGCTGCAGTTACTAATGATAAAGTAGATGTTGGTGCGTATTATGCGGGATTTAATTTGGGATATAAATTTACAGCTCCGTTTAAAGCCGAATTAGGTTTCGAATATTTATCAGGTAAAGATCAAAATGATACCGATACTAAAGTAAAATCATTCACACCATTATTTGGAACCAACCACGGCTTCAATGGTATAATGGATTATTTCTACGTCGGAAATCATAAAAGTTCGGTTGGATTACAAGATTTTTATACCAAATTCATTTACGATAAGAATAAATGGCAAGTAACATTATCGCCACACCTTTTTTATAGTGCTGAATCGGTTTATAACATGACAACTTTAGAAAAACAAGACAATTATTTAGGAACTGAAATTGATGTAACAATATCTTATAAAGTGGATAAAAATTTTCTGATTACTGGTGGTATTTCAAAAATGTTAGCTAGTGATACTATGGAAGTCTTAAAAGGAGGGAATAACAGCAATTGCAACAATTGGGCTTGGGTAATGGTATCATTTAATCCGCAATTGTTTACATATAAAAAATAGGTTAATTAATTATAAATAGGGTTATTGTTAATTAAAAAAGGACTGCTAATATAAAATTTAGCAGTCCTTTTACTTTAAAAAGAGTCGCCATGTAATTATGACGACTCCGTTTAAAGAACCTAATTAACTAATAAAACTTATCTTGTAAAACAACGGCACTTGGAAACAAAATATTATTTTCTAAATGAATGTGCGCATGTAAATCTGCTTCAAATTCTTGTAACATTTGGTACGTTACTTTGTACGTGTTACAAGCATCTGTAGGCGGTGTATAATTGTTTGATAATTCTACAATTTTTTCAAATCGTTCACCTTCATTTTCATGTTCTTCCATCATCATTGCAATTGGGTTGGCTACAGAACCAAATCCAGGAATATTTATAGGTGAATTATTTCTATTGGCTTCCACCATTTTTTTGATGAATGGAAATAAAATTAACTCTTCTTTTTTCATGTGTTGCGTTAATTCATCAGCACTTCTTTTGAATAATTTTTTAATTTCAAAAAGTTCTGGATGTTGTGCACCATGTACTTGCTCTAGCTTAATTAAAAACGAAAGCAATTGCGGGATTTTGTCTTCCACATAACGATGGTGTTTTTTTTCAATATAATCAATCAATAAATCCAGTTCCCAAGATTTAAAATCAATACCTTGATTATTGTTGTTAGATGTTACTCTTTCTAATTCATCTAAAAGAGCAAATTTATCTATTCCTTTTTTTGCACATACTTCATCAATAGTTCGGTTCCCTTTACAACAAAAATCGATACCTAATTGGCTAAAAACACCAGCAGTTCTATAATCATCTGCTACTATTGTGCCTACTGTTTTGTTTGAATCTATAACCATGTTTCTATATTTAATTTAATAAAAGACAAATTTATCTTTAATGTATTTTTTATTGTATGATTCTAATCATATTTAATGACTTTTTTTGTTGGTTATTTTGCTATATAATTAAAAAGGATAAAAATATCTTTAATTATAAATTATTCTTAACTAATATCTAAAATATGTTATCAAAATCACAAGCACGAGCATTTTTTTTAGGTGGAACAGTAGTTACCTTTTTAGTCTTTATTGGATTAACTATCTATTCGTTCATGCCTAAAAATGATCAAACTTATCATGATAAGATTGATGCAAAAGTTATTCGAGGAAAAGAAATTTGGGAATCGAATAATTGTATGGGTTGTCATACCATACTTGGTGAAGGAGCGTATTATGCTCCAGAACTTACCAAGGTAATTGAAAGAAGAGGAGAAGGCTACGTAAAAGCGGTCTTACAATCTCCAGTTCCTTGGGGGCCAAAAGGCAGAAAAATGGTCAAATACGAAATGAATGATGCCGATGCAGAAGCGATGGTCGCTTACTTTAAATGGATTGGCAACATTGATTTGAATGGTTTTGATCGAGTGGTTTCTCCTTTAGCTAAAGACAAAAAATAATCCAAAATATAGAGTTATGAAATATAAATCACAAAAAGTAGCGTATTGGTTCTTTGGATTATGCATGTTATTATTTGCATTACAAATTATCTATGGTTTTATTATGGGCTTTGCCCGAATCGGAATGGATGGTCTTCACGATTTTATTCCATTCAATACTGCGAGAGCCGTTCACACTAATTTATTAGTAGTTTGGTTATTAACTGGTTTCATGGGAGCGGCATATTATATTATTCCTGAAGAAGCGCAACGAGAATTAGTTAATGTGAAATTGGCATATGTACAGTTGATTTCCTTAGCAGTTGTTGGAGTTTTAGCTATCGTTGGGTATCACTTTAATATTTGGGAAGGCCGAAAATTCCTCGAAATTCCAAGAGAATTAGATATTTTGGTTGTTATCAATGTTTTACTGTTCTTAGGTTTAATTTTAACCACTTTATACAAAGCTGAACGCAGAACTACAACCGCTTTAGTTTTAACAATGGGATTGGTTTTTGCAGCATTGTTATATTTACCTGGTATGATTTGGTTCGATAGTCAAGTTACCGATTCATTCTTCCGTTGGTGGGTAGTCCATTTATGGGTTGAAGGAGTTTGGGAACTAATCATGGGAGGTATTTTATCGTACTTATTAATCAAACTTACTGGTGTTGATAGAGAAGTTATTGAAAAATGGTTATATGTAATTGTAGGATTAACGTTCCTTTCAGGTTTATTAGGAACAGGTCATCATTATTATTATATAGGAGTTAATAAAATTTGGTTAATCGTAGGTGGAATTTTCTCAGCATTAGAACCATTAGCGTTCTTAGCGATGGCATTATTCGCAGTGTACATGTATAGAAAAGGTGAAAAATCACATCCAAACAAAATTGCTTTATTCTGGACAATCGGCGCTTCTATTGTATCTTTTGTAGGAGCTGGGTTATTAGGTTTTGCACATACATTACCACAAACGAATCTTTACACACACGGAACATTAGTAACGGCCATGCACGGTCACTACGCATTCTGGGGTGCTTATGCTATGATTGTTTTAGCAATAATCAGCTATGCGTTGCCCAATTTAACAGGAAGAAAACGTTACAACAATACAAGTGGTCATATGGCTTTTTGGTTGTCAAATGTGGGAATGTTAGGAATGACGGTAGCTTTTGGAGTTGCTGGTGTTGCTCAAGTATATTTAGAACGTAAAATGAAATTAGATTTCATGGATGTTCAAAATGAAATTGCAATTCACTTCGTAGTGTTACTGCTTTGTGCAACCCTTTTTACAACAGGAATTACATTATTCATTATTGAGTTTATCAAATATGGTAAACCCACAGATGAAGCACTTGTAAAAGAAGAATAGTTATTAATTATTTTGGTTAGAAATTTAAAATTAATAGCTAACCGAGACCAAGTGCCTAGAGTTGTCGCTGCCAGCATTTGGTTTCGGTTTTTTTTAAAATAAATTGTCATGATAGTAGCAGAAAAAACAATATTTTATAAAGCAGTAGGTTCAGAAATTGAAGTTTTCAATCAGATTAACCAATTGCAATTGCCTTTATTATTAAAAGGGCCAACAGGTTCCGGAAAGTCGCGTTTTATCGAATACATGGCGAATGAATTGAATAAAACATTAGTTACTGTAAGTTGCCACGAAGAAACTTCAGCAACCGATTTAATTGGGCGTTTCATTATCAAAGGAGCCGAAACCATTTGGATTGATGGACCTTTATCCATAGCCGTAAAAAACGGATATATTTTATATCTAGATGAAGTTGCCGAAGCACGACCAGATGTCATCGTAGCCATTCACTCCTTAACCGATCATAGAAGAGAACTTTTTATTGATAAGTTAGGAGAAACCATTAAAGCTCATCCTGATTTTCTTTTGGTAGCTTCCTTTAATCCTGGCTACCAAAAAGGATTTAAAGAATTAAAACCATCAACTCGTCAAAGATTTGTAGCACTTTCATTCGATTATCCTAATCCAAAAGTTGAAACAGAAATTTTAATTAACGAAACAGGAATTGAAGCTGATATTGCTCAAAAGTTAGTTACTATAGGAACTAAAATTAGAAATCTTACTGAATTAGGTTTAACCGAAACTGTTTCTACCCGATTATTAGTTGACGCTGCCAAACTTATCAATAACGGATTACCAAAACGACTAGCTGTTCACGTAGCAGTGGTAGAACCTTTGACAGACGAAACAGAAACCATTGAAGCTTTGAAAGATTTATGTGACTTAATGATTTAAAAGAATTGAAAAAATGGGTTTTGAATTAGATGAGATTATTTATAAAAAAGTACTCAAATACTTTAAAAATAAACGACTAAATGATGTTGAAACTCTTAGTCGCCAAATCAATTTGTCCGATATTAAACCAAGATTAACTCTTTTTGCAAGAGCCATATTTGGTGCGCCAATCGAAATTTTTCCAGCCGAACGCGAAGGTGGGTATAAAAACAAAAACTTCTTTCTTCCAATAAATTTTTCGCTATTTCCAACAAAAGAAGAAAACCTGAAATTTTATTTTTTCAGAACGGTGTATTTGAGTGTTCAAAAACAATTGAATTTGAATTGGGATAACCTAGACAATTCACCTGAACTTTCTTTGGAAAAAGCTACAGAAACCGCACCATTGGTTTTAGAAAAAATGTTTCAGGATTATCCATCCATGCAAGAGTTTTATTATGATGCGGTGTCAAAATTACCCATCAATAAAAAAGACCAAACCATTGATTATTCTTGGCTGTATGGAAAATGGATGAAAAATACGCCCGAAATTGAAGATGAAAATGTGTTACTAAATTTTGATGACAATACTAAGAAAATTCAAAATAACGTCGTAGCCGAAACCACACTTCATGCCAAAGCTGTAGAAGAAATCGAATCGCTAACTATCGACAAAAAACAACAAGAAGATTATGTGTTAATGCACAGTTTCGAGAAAATTGAAACTGCAGAAGAATTCAACGGAAATTGGCGCGATTTTGATGGTGCCGATGATTTAGAACAACATCAAGAAGCGTTGGAAGAGATGAATATGAAGTTTACCGTTCGTGTAGACGATATGGTGCATTCCGTTTATCAGGCTGACTTTGTCGAAAATACTTCCATAGCCGAAAGTGCTGAGGTAGATGAAAAAGGCTTCCATTTAAAATATAACGAATGGGATTTCAAAAAACGAAATTACTTAACAAACTTCTGTAAAGTATATCCGAAAACCCAACTTAAAACTCACGCAACTTATTATAAAAACACGATGGCAAAGTACAAAACCACTTTAAATGGTTTACGAAAAATGCTTACTAGCGTGAATAATAAAATGCAACAACAACGAAGACAATTACAAGGTGACGCTTTCGATTTAGACGCGTTAACCGATTTATATACCGATATTCATTCTGGAAAATCGCCAGACGAACGCATTTATTTATCCCAAAGAAAGAAAAATAAAGAAATTGCTATTTTGGTTTTGTTAGACATTAGTCTTTCAAGCGATGGTTATGCCGCTGGAAATCGGGTGATTGATGTAGAAAAAGAAGTTTCCATTTTATTTGGTGAAATTTTACATGAGTTCGACATCGATTTTGCGATTGACGGATTTTATTCCAAAACCAGAAATTTCACAACCTATTTAACTTTGAAAGATTTCAACGAAAGTTGGGACAAAGCCAAACATAAAATAGGCGCAGTTGAACCTAATGGCTACACTCGAATTGGTCCCGCTTTACGTCATGCAGGAGCACGAATGGATCAATTGGATGCCAAAAATAAATGGATTATCGTTCTTTCCGATGGAAAACCAAACGATTACGATAAATACGAAGGTCAACACGGTATTCAAGACATCAAACAAGCATTACGAGAACTAAACGAGCGAAAAATTAATTCGTACGCCTTAGCCATCGAAGCGCAAGCCAAATATTATTTACCGCAAATGTTCGGTCAAAATCATTATCAAATATTAACATCTCCTGAAGCTTTGCTGAAATCATTGGTAAAACTTTATGAGAAAATCAAACATCAATAAAATGTCAACATCAGAAACACATACAAACGTGATTGAAGGACATCCCATTCATACTTATTTCGTAGAAACCGATTTAATACATCAATTATTAGAAGAATTAAATACTATTAATCCAAAAGAAGAATTTCAGAAATTCTATAATGTTTTTAATCATTTAGCAACAGTTGAAAAACGTTTTGAACGAAAAGAAAATCAATTATTTCCGTTCTTAGAACAAAAAGGTTGGAGAGGACCATCGCGTAATATGTGGTCGTTTCATGATACGATTAGAGAAATGTTTCGCATTGTTAGAAAAAATTTGGAAGACCAAGATTTTACTTCAGCCAAACACAATACCAATTTAATATCTCAAAATTTATATCGTTTATTGGAGGTAGAAGAAAATGTTTTGTTTCCGAATGCGTTGGATTTATTATCAGAAGAAGATTGGATTAAAATGCGAAAAGGAGAAGAAGAAATTGGTTGGATGTTAGCCGAAACACCTCCAAAATTCCCTAAAGAATCGGAATACATTCATCCATCACAAGATACGGAACGAAGAGCGGATGTTGTTTTCAACGAAAATGCAGCGCATTATGATGAAGGCTTCATGACAATTGAACAAGTAAATCTACTTTTCAAAACGTTACCTATCGATTTAACTTATGTTGATGAAAACGATAAAGTGATTTTCTACAATCGAGGTGAAGAACGTGTTTTCCCAAGAAGTGCTGGAATTATTGGTAGAGAAGTTCGTTTTTGTCATCCGCCTAAAAGTGTGGATACCGTTTTGCAAATTTTAGAAGCGTTTAGAAAAGGCGAACAAAACGAAGCTTCTTTCTGGATTAACTACAAAGAACGTCTGATTTACATTCGCTATTTCGCAGTTAGAGATACTCAAAAACGATATAAAGGCGTAATCGAAATGTCGCAAGATATTACCGATATCAAGCAAATTGATGGCGAAAAACGATTGTTAGAATGGAAATAATTAATTAGAAAATTATGAGAATTATAGATACCATTTTATTCAGCATTTTTATCCTTTTTATTTTTTCTTGTGAAACAATAGAACATTATCATGCACCTAAAACAGCGGATGAAGCAGTAAAAGAATTGATAGAAGGAAACGAGCGATTTGTAAACAATAAATTGATGCATCATGATTTTATTGATGAAGCACACCATTCAGAAAAAGACCAACATCCGCACACTTTTGTGTTGTCTTGTATCGATTCGCGTGTACCGCCCGAAATTGTTTTTGATCAAGGAATTGGAAATTTATTTGTAGCACGTGTTGCTGGAAATATCGAAGACGACAATATTTTAGGAAGCATGGAATATGCTGTTCAGGTAAAAGGAACCAAATTATTGGTTGTGTTAGGACATTCCAATTGTGGTGCGGTTCAAGGGGCAATCGATAATGTGAATTTGGGACATCTTACACAGTTAACCAATCAAATTAAAGTAGCTTTTAGCCATCATAGAACGTATCCATTACCTGAACATTAATCCAATGAAGCGGGACGATTAAACGTACTTTCAACCATAGATCATATTTTGTCATCAAGTCAAATTATTAGAGAATTGGTCAACAAGAAAAAAATCAAAATAGTAGGAACTTTTTACGATTTACACACTGGAAAAGTCGAATTATTACAATCATGAACAATACAAAATCAATATATTATCCACCAGGAGGCATTTTAATCTGGATAATCATTTATCTAGAACTCATCACTTTTGGAATGGCTATTTTAGCTTTGGCTTATTACGGTTCAGAAGAACGTGAATTGTTTCACAATAGTAGTTTAAAACTGAATAAAACAATTGGAACTATAAATACGATTCTGTTGTTAACCAGCGGATTTTTTGTTGCCAAAGGAATTCACTTTTTTAAAGCATCCAATGTCAAAAAAACAGTATCCTATTTCAATTGGGCAATGGTTGGAGGTTTCGGATTTCTAGTTTTAAAATCAATAGAATATTATGAAAAATTAGCTGTTGGCTTAGATATGGATTACAATTCGTTTTTCACTTTTTATTGGTTGTTAACGGGTTTTCATTTTATACATGTTATCGTGGGATTGGTAATTTTAATAATAATTACGTTTTCCATCAGAAAAAAACAAACAGAAGCATCCTTTGAAGATATCGAAGCCAGTGCCAGTTTTTGGCACATGTGCGATTTAATTTGGTTGCTTTTATTCCCAGTACTTTATTTACTTTTTTAAATGATAGATTATGAAAGACACTATTTCTTCTACGTTTATTTTGTTGTTAGCACTTACCGTAATCGCAGCTTTTTTAGCATTAAATGTAAGTGCAGAAATTATGGCAATAACAGTTGTAAGTTTAGCTTTAATTAAGTTTTGGTTGGTGGCTTTTCAGTTTATGGAATTAAAAAAAGCGCATCCTTTTTGGAAATATTTGATATTAGGTTTTGGTGGTTTAATGGGAATCATTTTAGTGATTTTACTCTAAACTCTTCCAATTTTCAAAGCATGATAATAATCATATATTAATCTGAAGGATTGTACTTTATTTGTCAATATTTATTTCGTTAAGAAATAAATCGAACTCAAAAATAACCAAGAAAACAATATGACTTTACAAAAAAACGTACACACTTTTCACATTCCCGTTATGGGATTGGCTTTCACTATTGATAGTCCAATGCGAGTGGCGCAATACGGAATTGATTCTGTAATTTCTATTATGGATGACGATTTGATTGAAAAAATGACCGCTTTTTACGCTGAAAAATTCAAACATCCTTACGAAGAAATATCACAAAAGGTAGAAGATTTTAGAGCAAAGCGAATTACTAATTATCTGAATTTATTAGATAAAGTGGTGACTCAAAAATTCGAATCATTCAAATCAGAATTGATAGAAAAAAGAACACAATTAGAAGATTTTATCACCATTTTACCTTCAAGTTCTGAATTAAAATTGCAATTGGAACAAGTAATAGCGTCTGGAAAAAACAATATGATGGAGTTGAAAACTATTCTAGACCATCATTTTGCACCTGGAAGTATCGATGTGAATATCATGACAAAAATTGATAAAGATAACTTTATTGATGACGAACAATTGCCAGTAATCTATAACGATGCTCATGCCGCTTTGAGAGGTTTTGTAAACAGTACAACAAATTCATCAGTAATCTTTTCTGCTGGAATGAATCCAAGATTATACGGTTACATGGAATCTTTTAACGAATTTTATCCCGATACCAACGGACAATTTCAAAAGAGAATTGTTCTAAAAGTAAGCGATTTTCGTTCGGCAATGATTCAAGGAAATTTTCTAGCTAAAAAAGGACTTTGGGTTTCTGAATATCGTATCGAATCAGGACTAAATTGTGGCGGACACGCTTTTGCTACCGACGGATTTTTATTAGGTCCAATTCTAGAAGAATTTAAAAATAAAAAAGATGAATTGATTCAATCAGCTTATTCGCTATTTACAAATGCTTTAGCATCAAAAAATAAAGAAGTTCCAAACGAACCACCCGTTTTAAAAATAACAGTTCAAGGTGGAGTAGGAACAGCAGAAGAACACCAGTTTTTATTAGACCATTATCAAGTGGATGCGGTAGGATGGGGTTCTCCATTTCTTCTAGTACCAGAAGCTACTTCAGTTGATATAGAAACACGAAAATTATTGGCCAATGCCAAAGAAGAAGATTTGTATTTGAGTAACATTTCGCCTTTAGGAGTTCCGTTCAATACCATCAAAGGAACAACCAATGACTTTTTTAAAAGCCAACGTATTGCGTCTGGAAAAGCCGGAAGTTCGTGTCCTAAGAAATATTTAGCATTAAGTAAAGAATATAAAAAAGAAGGAAGTTGTACAGCATCTAAAAAACATCAAGATAAGAAAATTGAAGAATTAGAAGAAAAACGTAACTCGATTTCTTATGAAGCATATATGAAAGAATATACAGCCATTACCGAAAAATCATGTTTGTGCGTTGGATTAGCAAATGCAAGTCATTTAGAGCTTGGAATTCCAATTAAAGGACAGTCTCAAGGCGTTGTGGTTTGTCCTGGACCTAATATGGCATATTTTTCAAATGAAGTGTCTCTAAAAGAGATGATTCAGCACATCTATGGAAAAAATAAAATTGAAAATCACACAAATAGACCCAATATGTTTATTAAGGAATTAGGCTTATATGTTTCCTATTTAACTAACCAAATTAATGAGGCTTTGGAAATAACGCCTCAACAGATTAAAAAATGGGAAACGTTTAAAATCAATCTTTTAAATGGAATTTCATATTACAAATCGTTTTTTGAAAACAGTTCTTATTTTCAAGGTAACAACCAAGTAATAAGAAAAGAAATGCTAAAAATGGAATCCCAACTAACAAGTTTAGAATTTAATACAATACCCGCTTAATTATGGAAAAACACAGTTATAATTTAAGTTTAGAATGGACAGGAGATAGAAAAGGGATTTTATCATCACCTGAATTTCCATCTACAATTGAGGTGGTTACACCTCCTGAATTTGATAAAGGAATCGCAGGCCATTGGTCTCCTGAACATTTATTTACCGCTTCGGTTTTAAGTTGTTTTATGACTACTTTTTTAGCCATTGCTGACTATTCCAAGCTAGAATACGAAAAATTTGAATGCAAAGCAGAAGGAGTTTTAGAATCGGTTGAAGGAAAATTCTTGATGACAGAAATTATTTTAAAACCAATAGTGTACATCAAAAATCAAGAGCAGATAGAAAAAACTGAACGCATTTTGCACAAATCAGAAAAGGCGTGTTTGATTTCTAATTCGATTATTTCAAATGTGGTTTTAGATTTTAAAGTGAAGGTAATGTAATTTTTATAAATAGGTTGTTGTAAAGGTTGTTTCCAGTTTTGGAGACAACCTTTTTTATTAAACAATTGTTAATAATAAAGATAAAAATATCCTTTTTTATGATTGTAATCATACTTTTAAGCGGCTCAATTTCAGAAATTTGTAGTAATAATTTTAATATTAAAAATCATGAACAAATCAATTTTACTTGTTTTATCTCTTGCTTTAGCTATAGCATGTGGTAAAAAAGAAGCGTCTGCTGAAGATAATTATCAGCCTGGTGGAGGCGAAGCTACAACTGAAGCAGCAGATCCTGCATCGTATGATCCAAAACGAGGTGAAGGAAAATACGATACCGTTGAGTTAGGAGCAACTTTAGATCAAGCGATGGCCACAAAAGGTGAAGAAGTTGCAGGTGTAAAATGTACATCGTGTCATAAAATGACAGATGAAAAATTAGTTGGACCAGGATGGAAAGGAGTAACCGAAAGAAGAACTCCTCAATGGATTATGAACTTCATTACCAATCCAGATCCTATGATTGACAAAGACCCAGAAGTGCAAGCTCAACTTGAGATTTGTTTGGTTCGTATGCCTAATCAAGGTGTTTCTGATGATGAAGCCAGAGGAATTTTGGAATACATGCGTCAAAACGATGGTGTGAAATAAATGAATAAGGATGTTGGATCGGGTGAAAGTGACTCAACATCCCAAATTTTAATTACATATATCATGAAAAATAAATTTGTACAAGCAATTCTAGTAATTGTATTGGGAAGTGCTTTGGTTACTTCATGTAAACCAAAAAATTCAGGGGATGCCGTGAGTGGAGATGCTGCCCAACGTGTCTATGTGGCACCTGGTAAATACGATGAATTTTATAATTTCGTATCTGGTGGTTTTAGTGGTCAAATGAGTGTTTATGGACTTCCAAGCGGTAGAATGTTGAAGGTTGTTCCTATTTTCTCTGTTGATCCTGAAAGTGGATGGGGTTTTAGTGAAGAAACAAAACCTATGTTAAACACTTCAGAAGGTTTTATTCCTTGGGATGATCAACATCACTTAGAGTTATCTCAAACTAACGGTGAAGTTGATGGTAGATGGATATTTGCTAATGCAAACAACACACCACGTATCGCAAGAGTTGATTTAAAACGTTTTAAAACCTCAGAAATTATTGAGTTACCAAACTCTGCTGGTAACCACTCTTCACCTTTTATTACTGAAAACACAGAATATGTAGTTGCTGGAACTCGTTTTGGTGTACCTGGGGATTACGATAAAGGAGATGTGCCAATTAATACGTATAAAGAAAATTTTAAAGCTCACATCAGTTTTATTAAAGTAGATAAAGAATCTGGTAAAATGGATTTATCTTTCCAATTACGTTTACCAGGTGTGAATTTTGACCTTTCCCATGCTGGTAAAGGAAAATCTCATGGATGGTTTTTCTTCACTTGTTACAATTCTGAACAAGCAAATACCCTTTTAGAAGTAAATGCTTCTCAAAATGATAAAGATTTTATCATGGCTGTCAATTGGAAAAAAGCTGAAGAATATATCAAAGCTGGTAAAGGTAAAATTGAAAAAACAAAATATGCACATAACACATGGAATGACGAAACGCATACAGGAACTTCAGTAATTAAAGATGAAGTTTTAGTTTTAGACGCTATGGCAATGAAAGATATTTGTTATTTAATGCCATGCCCGAAATCACCTCATGGTTGTGATGTTGACCCAACAGGTGAATATATAGTGGGTTCTGGTAAATTAGCAGCATTAATTCCAGTATTTAGCTTTGATAAAATGGTAAAAGCTATTGGTAAAAAAGATTATGAAGGTGATTATGAAGGAATTCCAGTTTTAAAATACAATTCTGTTCTTCATGGAGAAGTTCAAAAACCAGGATTAGGACCTTTACATACTGAGTTTGATGGGAAAGGAAATGCTTATACCACATTCTTCGTATCTTCTGAAGTAGTGAAATGGGATATCAAAACATTAAAAGTTTTAGATAGAGTTCCAACTTATTACTCGGTAGGTCACTTATGTATTCCTGGTGGTGATTCAAAAAAACCTTTCGGAAAATATCTAATTGCGTATAACAAAATTACGAAAGACAGATATTTACCAACTGGTCCAGAATTAACACAATCTGCTCAATTATATGATATTAGTGGAGATAAAATGAAGCTATTATTAGATTTCCCAACTATTGGAGAACCACATTATGCTCAAGCAGCTCCAGCTGATTTGATTCGTAATAATGGACAGTTGAAATTTTACGATTTAAAAAACAATAAACATCCAAGAGTTGCCAAAGGTGAAAAGGAAACAAAAGTAGTTAGAGAAGGAAATAAAGTACATGTTTACATGACCATGATTCGTTCACACTTTTCTCCAGATAATATTGAAGGAATTAAAGTAGGAGATGATGTATATTTCCACATTACAAACCTTGAACAAGATTGGGATGTTCCTCATGGATTCTCAATTAGAAGAGCACAAACAGCTGAATTACTAATTATGCCAGGAGAGACTGCAACTTTAAATTGGAAACCATCTAAGGTTGGTATTGTTCCATTTTATTGTACAGACTTCTGTAGTGCATTACACCAAGAAATGTCAGGATACATTAGAGTTTCTCCTGCAGGAAGTAATGTGCCAATTAGTTATAGCTTAGGTACAAATTTACCAGCTTCTTCAACAAAATAATTTTTTTAGGGAGCAGGAATGCTCCCTAATTTTTTTCAACCAATAAAACAAAAAATCTTCACTTAAAACTATAATTAAAAGTCATTATTGTTTTTCTAATTGTAAGAAAAAATACAATAATTTATTTAAAACAATCTATGATTTTAACATAAAAATAGAAATCATGAAAGAAAACAATTTAACAATACTTTCTAAAGTTTTGTTAGTACTAGTAGGATTATTATTTATTGGTTCATTATTTGTGCCCATGTGGAGAATTGAATTAGATGCTCCACAATACCCAGAAGGACTAATGTTACAACTTCATGCAAATAAAATTGGTGGAGATGTTGATATAATAAATGGGTTAAATCACTACATTGGTATGGCAACTTTACATTCAGAAAACTTTTTTGAATTTACAGTTCTTCCTTATATTTTTGGTGCTTTTGCATTAACTTCATTAATTTTAGTATTCATTAACAATAGAAAAGCTGTTTTTGGCTTTCTTGTAATATTTATACTCTTTGTAATTCTTGCAGGATTTGATTTTTATAGATGGAATTACGAATATGGACATAATCTTGATCCTAATGCCGCAATAAAAGTACCTGGTATGGCTTATCAACCTCCATTAATTGGTTACAAACAGTTATTGAATTTTGGAGCGTATTCCATTCCAGATATAGGCGGATGGATGCTTGTAGGTGCTGGGATTTTATTATTTGCAATAGTTCTTAAAGAATTTAAATTTAAAAAATCAATATAAATGAAATGGTTATCTTATCTTTTAATCTTATTATTATCAGTTTCTTGTGTAACAAAAGAAGCAGAACCAATTAAGTTAAATTCAGACGCATGTGAGTTTTGTAAAATGAAAATTTCAGACGGAAAATTCGGAGCAGAATTAATTACTAATAAAGGAAGAATTTATAAGTTTGATGATATGCATTGTATGATTAGTTATCACAAAGAAAATCGAACAACAAATATTCAATCTTTTTATATTCATGATTTTAGTGAAAATAATATTTTGATTCCTGCTGAAACTGCTTTTTATGCGAAAGGAGGGGAGATTAATAGCCCAATGCGTGGCAATATAATTGCTGTAAAAACAGAGGAAGAAGCAAATATAGTAATTGAAAAATATAAAGCAAATCCAACATCTTGGAGTGAAATAATTAAATAAAATCAAATGAAATATTTTTTAATTATTTTCCTTTTTTTTTCACTTTCTCTAAAAGCCACCACTATTCACGTAGGTAAAAAATATGCAATTAAGTCTGTTAAAAGAGGAATTAGTTTAGCTAAAGTGGGTGATACAGTTATTGTACATAGTGGATGGTACAAAGAAGGAAATATAATAATTGATAAAAAAATTGTTTTTTTAGGAAAAGATTTACCTGTTTTAGATGGTGAAAAAAAGCATGAAGTTTTATCAATACACGCTGATAGTGTTGTAGTTGATGGTTTCAAGGTAATACGAAGCGCTTATGCAACTATTACAGATCCATGCGGCATCAAAGTTTACAATAAAAGTCATGTTTTAATTCAAAATAATGTTTTAGACGATAATTTTTTTGGAATATATCTACAAAATTCTCAAAACTGTATTATTAAAAATAATACGCTAAAGGCATATGGAAAAGAAGAGCAAAAATTAGGCAACGGAATTCATTGTTGGAAATCAAAAGATATTTTAATTATTGCTAATAGAATTGAAGGTCACCGAGACGGAATTTATTTCGAATTTGTTACGAATTCCGTAATTTGGAGAAATATTGCTAATAACAACATACGATACGGATTACATTTCATGTTTTCAAATGACGATGCTTATATTACTAATGTTTTTAAAAATAATGGTGCTGGAGTAGCTGTTATGTTTACCAAAAATGTAAAAATGTTCAATAACTATTTTGAGGAAAATTGGGGAGATTCGGCCTATGGGTTATTGCTGAAAGAAATTTCAGATAGTTATATTTTCAATAATCGATTCGCTCAAAATACTTCCGGAATTTACATGGAAGGAACTTCCCGAATTAAAGTAGAAAAAAACGTTTTTAAATCAAATGGTTGGGGAATGAAAATCCAAGCTAGTTGCATGGATAACGAAATTGTAAACAATAATTTTTTAAAAAACACTTTTGATATTAGTACCAATGGTAGCTTGGTTTTAAACACATTCAATGCTAATTATTGGGATAAATATGAAGGTTATGATTTAAATAAAGATGGGATGGGCGACGTTCCTTATCATCCGCTCAGTTTATTTGCTGTACTTACCGAAAACACGCCTTCTGCCATGTTGTTGTATCGAAGTTTTATGATAACGCTTTTAGATAAATCTGAAAAAGTATTACCTAGTATAACACCAGATAATTTTATTGATAATAAGCCCTTAATGAAGTCACTGCCACTATGATTGAGATAAAAGACCTGAATAAAAAGTTTGGAAAATTTGAAGTTTTAACGAACATCAATCTTTCTTGTAAAAAAGGAGAATGCATCGCTTTAATTGGTCCAAACGGATGTGGAAAAACCACTTTGATAAAAGCGGTTTTAGGAATGGTTCTGCCTGATACCGGAACAATTCATTTTAACGGAAACTCTGTTTTAGGAGAATATCTGTACAGAGAAAAAATTGGCTACATGCCACAGATTGGAAGATATCCAGATAATATGACTATTGGTCAAATTATTGAAATGATAAAAAAAATTCGAAATTCTTCTAACAATTTGGACGAAGATTTATTCAATGCTTTCGAATTAGAGAAAATGTTTGATAAGCAAATGCGAACTTTATCTGGTGGAACCACACAAAAAGTAAGTGCGGTTTTAGCGTTTCTTTTTAATCCAGATGTACTGATTTTAGACGAACCCACCGCAGGTTTAGATCCGCTAGCTGCTGAGGTATTGAAAGAAAAAATAATCAAAGAAAAAGAGAAAGGAAAATTGATTTTGATTACCTCGCATTTACTAAGTGAACTTGACGATTTAATTACTGAAATCATTTTCATGCAGGAAGGAAAAGTGCATTTTCATCAAAAAGTAGACGAATTAAAAGCGAATACCGGAGAAGAAAAAATATCAAAAGCCATTGCTAAAATTTTAAAGGACAAAAAAAATGAATCGAATAATTAAAATCATCTTATCAGACATCATCAGAAATAAGATTGTTCTAGCTTACACGCTGATTTTGTCAATTTTATCTTGGAGTTCTTTTGCATTGGAAGACAATTCTGCAAAAGGATTATTGACTATCTTAAACGTAATTTTATTTACAGTTCCATTGGTTTCTATATTATTCGCGACGATTTATTTGTACAACAGTGCCGAGTTTATTGAGCTTTTGCTAAGTCAGCCTATAAAAAGAAGAAAAATTTGGTTGAGTTTGTTTTTCGGACTTTCATCGGCTATGGTTTTTGCTTTTTTTATTGGAGCAGGGATTCCGTTATTGATTAATTCTCCAGATAGTATCGGTTTTATGATGTTGCTCAATGGATGTCTAATTTCGGTCATATTTGTTGCTTTGGCTTTTTTGAGTTCAATTTTAACACGAGATAAAGCAAAAGGAATTGGTTTAGCAATAATGATTTGGTTGTATTTCGCACTATTATTTGACGGAATGGTATTGTTTTTATTGTTTCAATTAGCCGAATATCCAATTGAAAATATGATGGTAGGTATTACCGCTTTTAGTCCGATAGATTTGGCGCGAATTCAAATTTTATTGCATTTAGATGTTTCAGCAATGATGGGGTACACCGGCGCTATATTTAAAGATTTCTTTGGTACATCCATTGGCTTAATTGTTTCTTTTGGATTGTTGAGTTTGTGGGCAATTATTCCCTTTTTCATTTCATTGCGAAAATTCAACAAGAAAGACTTATAACAGAAATTTGCTTTTCTACTAAATCAAATTGCAGTAATGAAAACAGATATAAGAAATAGAAAAGATATTGAACTTTTAGTAAATACTTTTTACGATACTATTAAAACCGATTCGGTAATAGGATTTCTGTTTACTGAAATTGCTAAAGTAAATTGGGATGAGCACTTGCCTAAAATGTACGATTTTTGGGAAAACATACTTTTTTACACCGGAAATTATAGCGGAAGTCCAATGCAAGTACATAAGGATTTACATAGTAAATGTCCTATGAGACCCGAACATTTCGAACATTGGGTACACTTGTTTACCGCTACCGTTGATACGTTATTTGAAGGTGAAAAAGCAACAGAAATTAAAGAAAGAGCACTCAATATTGCCAATGTAATCATGTATAAAACATTAAGTTAATATATCTTTATTAATAATTATCATAGCAAGCATATAAACAAAAAGCGTAAACTAGTAAAGTCTACGCTTTTTACCTTTATAAAAAAGATGAATTAATAATTGTTTCTTATTTTGGAAGTAAAATGTCACCAATTACATGAATAATTCCATTTGATGTTTCAATTGTAGCAACAATTTCAGATCCATTAACAAACGTTTTTTCTCCTTGTTTGGTAATTTTTACTTTCCCACCATATACCATATCAAATTCTTGACCATCTTGCATATATTCTGTTTTAAGTGAGCCTACATAAGTATGATAACCTAATACATTTTCTAAATCACCTTTTTTCTCTGGTTTTAATAACCCTTCAACGGTTCCAGCAGGTAATTTATCAAATGCTGCATTAGTAGGAGCAAAAACAGTAAAAGGTCCAGCGTTACTAAGAGAAGTTACTAATCCAGCCGCTTTAACTGCTGTTACTAATGTGGTGTGATCTTTACTTCCAGATGCAACTTGTACAATATTTGGATTTGATGTAGCATCAACCACATTTTCCTGTCCGCCAGATGGTACTTCAGTTGTTTCAGATGTAGACTCTGAAGTTGTTTCTTCGCCTTGTTTACAACCAAATGTAATTAGTAAACTGGCTAATAATAAAGTTTTAATGGAATTTTTCATAATGTACAATATGTAAAAATTTATATACACAAAGTACTTGATTATCTGAATATTATTTTATGAGTTGAATCATAAAAAATACTTTTTTATCTTTTTTTTGAATAAAAAGTTGTCCATAAAATACTTGTAAAAAGAAGTAAGGCAATCCCAAATAAACTTTCGTTTATGAAAGGGATTAAAGTGTAGCTTAATGATGCAACTCCTTGAATTCCCAAAACTACTTCATTTAAAATAACTCCAAGACTAAATAGAATCAGTCCTAAAATGGTTTTTTTATTTATTACTACAAAATTATTTGCATAAACGTAAAATAGAAGAAATAGCGAAATAATAGCTAATAAAATCAAATGCAAATAAGCAATCACAATTGGTCGAAAACCAAAAGCTAATTCACTTACTGCAGGGATAGTTGAACCTAATTGCAATAAAAATTTTACGCTTAAAGCCAAACTGATAAAAATAATTAAATATTTTAAGTATCCTGGAAGATTAACAAAGATGGATTTATTCTCTTTAATAATAGTTTTGAATAATAAATACCAAATAATTACTTGAACAACAGCAGAAATGGCAGTTATAATATAAATCCAAAGAGGTAAATTTAACCAAAGCGTTGATAAAAAATAACCCGCAATACATGACCAAAATAAAAGTATAAACGATTGAGAATAAATACGATTTGAACTAGTTGTGATTTTTAAATAATCCAATAATAATCCCATACAAGCAAAGAAAAACCAACCGTTATATTGAAAATGTAAATAATAATAAATGGAAGCCAAATATTCATTCTGATGGATGTTTTTGGTGGCCATCATAAAAGCCAATGCAAAAGTACCTAAAGAAGAAATTACATTAAAAAATAAAGCTGCTTTAAACCATTTTACAGCAATAGATTCTGTTTCAATTTGTTTACAATCTTTAAAAAATACATAAGCAAACCAATAAGAAACAAAAATTGAAAGGGTAGAAAAAGTAATTGAAACGGTGCCATATCCTTGAATAATAAATGAGAATAGCATCACATAAGAACAAATTAAATTTCCAATTAAAATAGAATTATATTTTTTAAAAATGATTTTATTCTTAAGGTCATATTTCTGTAGAAACGAAATAAGTAAGGTCATTAAAGTATGACTAACCCAACCAGCAAAGGCAAAATGAGAATGCGAATGTTGTAAACTTTTTTGATCAAGTAGTGGAAATTCGAAACCTATTTTATAGCGCATTAAAAGACCAAGAAGAGCTACTAAAAGTAGATTAAATATTGAAAATCGGATCCAAAATGATGTTTTAAACAGCATTAGTAATATAATTTATGATTAATAATTTCCACTTTATTTGTTTTACTCAATTTTGAAAGTTCTCTAATCACAGTTTCAACACGTAAACCAGTAAAGTTGGCGATTTCTTGTCTTGTAAATTCAACCAATTCTTTTTTAGGACAATTTGGATTTTTATGTGCATTTAAAAACGCAATGATTCTAAATTCAGGTTTTTGATTTACAATGTCTTTTGTGGTTCTAGCT
Organism: Flavobacterium helocola; assembly: GCF_038289885.1. Taxonomy (NCBI): domain Bacteria; kingdom Pseudomonadati; phylum Bacteroidota; class Flavobacteriia; order Flavobacteriales; family Flavobacteriaceae; genus Flavobacterium; species Flavobacterium helocola. Next base: position 233,034 of record NZ_JBBYHT010000004.1, read on the forward strand.
TTAGTGTGAATTCGTTCGGCCATCAGATTCAAGAACTGTTTCTGAATAAATGGATATTCCTCTAAAATCCTTAAAAACTTCTCTTTCGAAATTTTAATTAGCTTAGAATCTTTAAAAGCTATCGCTGTTGATGGATAAACTTCATCAATAAATAAAGGAGGTTCTCCAAAACTCTGACCATTTTTAAAATAGCCTTGAGTAAATTCTTTTCCTTCTTCATTTGAATTGAACATTCTTACGCAACCCTCAATGATTTGATAATAAAAATTTGCCGATTCCTCTTCATAGAAAATAATTTCATTTTTCTTGTACTCTTTGGCAATAGCTCCCCAAGTAAATAATAAATCTAAATCTATCTGCATAAAGGAGTTAAGTTTAAGGCTTTATTTTTTTTAGATAAAGCACAAATTAATCTCAATAAAATTAAACAAAATATGACTGAAATCATATTAAACGCTAATTTATTTCATGTAAATTTGTTCCATGAAGCAATTACTAGTCATACTAACACTTTTAATGTTTTTAAAGCCAATACTTCCGGTTTTAGAATACGTGGTTAATTATGATTATATTGTTAATGAACTTTGTGAAAATAAATTGAAACCTGAACTAAAATGTAATGGGAAGTGTCATTTAACAAAAGAATTAGCAAAAGCTTCAGAAGGCAATTCTGATAATTCTTCTGATAAAAAAATAACTTTCGAGCAAACTGAAATTGTATTTTTTCAAGAAATTAAACCTATTGAGATTAGACAAATTTATTTTTTAAATAAAACTTCAATTGGTAACAATTATTCTAACTTATACTTTCACTTGAATGATTGTGCCTTCTTTCATCCGCCTACATTTATTTCTTAATTAAATATTGGTTTTTGTTAGTTCATTTTCTGAATTAACCCACTCAACTTATATCATAATTTCTCTGAAAAATCACATTTCAGATGCAATTACAATCACTTTAATTAAAAAATATAATGAAAACTTCAATAAAATATATTGTAGCCATTTTTGCTATGGCCTTAACTTTCGTGTCTTGTTCAAACGATGATGAAACTGCTGTAAATGAATTAGAAGGAATTACTAAATTTAAAGAAATCACTAACGATACACATACTATTGAATTGTATTCTCACATGGGAAGTTTAGAACAAGGATACAATGAAATTAGCTTAAGAATTAAAGACAACACTACAGACAAATACATTAAAAATGCAGAAGTGAGTTGGGCTCCACTTATGCACATGACTTCTATGTCGCATTCATGCCCATATTCAGCTGTGGAAAAAGTAACTGAAAATGGAACATTGTACGAAGGATATATCATGTTCCAAATGGCGCAAAACGATACAGAATATTGGGATTTAAAAATCGATTATACTATAAATGATGTTAATTATACTGTTACTTCTGTAATTGATGTGCCAGCTTCTACAAAACGAAAAGTAAATACATTTACGGGTTCAGATGGTGTTAAGTATTTAGTTGCTTACATTGAGCCTCATCATCCAAAAGTTGCAATTAATAACATGCAAGTTGGTGTTTGGAAAATGCAAAATATGATGACTTTCCCAGTTGTGGATGGTTATACTGTAAAAATCGACCCAAGAATGCCTAGTATGGGAAATCATACTTCTCCAAATAACGTTCATGCGACACAAGCTACTACTGGTGGATTATACGATGGAAAATTATCGTTAACTATGACGGGGTATTGGAAAATAAATCTACAATTAGCAAATGCAGAAGGAACTGTTTTAAAAGGAGAAGAGATAACAGAAACCGTTACTGCTAGTAGTATTTTCTTTGAAATTGAATTCTAATAATCTCATCTAAAAAAAGGTCATTATCTCTTTTAGTAATGACCTTTTTTTAAAAAATACTTATCATGAAAAAATTAGTAGTATTTTTTCTGTTATTTTCCTTTTATTTTTCATTCAGTCAGGAAGTAGAATCTCTAAAAACCAAAGAACTTAAAGAAGTTTTGGTGGTGGGAACAAAAGCACCATTGCATGAAAAACAAGGAAAAACACTCGCTACTTTAGACGAATTTTTGCAAAAATCAACCAAAGTAGATTTAATTAAAAGAGGTGCTTATGCTTGGGAACCTATTATTAATGGTATGGCATCCGAACGCACTGTCATAACTATTGACGGAATGCGAATTTTTGGCGCCTGTACTGATAAAATGGACCCAGTAACTTCGTATGTTGAAGTATCTAATTTATCAGAAGCTACGATTTCATCAGGACAACAAGGAAGTTGTCATGGAAATACGATTGGTGGTTCAATAGATTTAAAAAGAAGCCAACGCCAATTTACCAATTCAGGTTGGGAATTCTTCGTCAACTCAGGTTATGAAACGAATAATCGTCAAAAAATCATTGGTTCAGCAATCAATTTTGCCGATAGTTTGTTTTATGTAGATACTGATGTAATGTATCGCGATGCCGAAAATTATAAAGCAGGAAATGATAAAGAAATTCATTTTTCACAGTTCAGAAAATTGAATTTATCGGCTACTTCAGGTTATCGATTGGCTCCTAATAAAAACATTGAAGCTTCTGTAATTTTTGATAGAGCTACCGATGTTGGTTATCCTGCATTACCAATGGATGTTTCTTTGGCGGAAGCTTTAATTACTTCGGTAAAATTCAATTACAAACCTAATTTGGAGCAAATCGAATATTGGGAAACCAAACTCTATTTCAATACAATTACGCACACCATGGACGACACCAAACGTCCTGATGTCCCTATTCACATGGACATGCCAGGTTGGAGTGATACCTATGGTTTTTATTCAAAAATCAATGGAAAATATAAAAAACATCAATTTTTAGGCAATTTGAATTCGTTTTATAATCGTTCCGTTGCCGAAATGACGATGTATCCATCCGATCCAAACGAAAACTTAATGTTTATGTTCACTTGGCCTGATGTTCGTACGTTGTATTCTGGAATTTATTTGGAAGATAATTACGAAATCAATTGCCATTCTAATTTGAAATTAACTGCGAATTTGGGATTTCATAATAACAATGTAGCAAGTGATTTTGGCTTACAAAGTTTACAGATTTTCTATCCTGAAATGGAAGCTTCAAATTCTCGATTCCTAAAAAGTATTTCGACTAATTATTTCTATAACAAAGACGGGATTTCGTATGGTTTTGGAATGGGGTATGGCGAACGCGCTCCATCGGTTTCGGAAGGTTATGGGTTTTATCTGTTCAATAGTTTTGACGGATTTGATTATATTGGGAATCCAAATTTAAAAAATGAAAAATCGTTAGAAGGAAATGCGACTATTGGCTACAAAAAAGCACAATGGCAAACTAAAATTTCGGCTTCCTATTTTCATATTTACGATTATATCATCGGAATTCCGGATGCTTCGGTAGCGCCTATGACTATTGGTGCCAATGGAATTAAAGTATATACCGCTTTAGATTTTGCTACTATTTTTTCTTCCGATTTTACAGTTAGTTATCAATTTTCAGATGATTGGATTTGGAAAGGACAATTGGTGTATAACTTAGGAAAGGACAATGAAAGCAAAGGATTGCCTTTTATGAGTCCGTTTAACTACATGACTTCTTTAGGATTTAGACCAGGAAAATTTACCTCTGAAATAATTTTAAAAGGGAATGCCACACAAACCGAATACAATACTTTTTATGGAGAAGACAAAACGCCTGATTATGTGATATTGAACACTAACTTTGGTTACAAATTTACTTTTGATAAAGCTAAATTAGTACTCAACACAGGTGTTGAAAACGTTTTCGATTCCAATTATACTACCTACACCGATTGGAAAAATCTTCCAAGAATGGGACGAAATATCTTTATAAATTTGATGTTTCAGTTTTAAAAATACTACAAATTAGAAGAATTGGTTTTATAGCGATTTCAAGAAAGTTTCCCCTGATTTGATGCCTAAAGCTAATTCTTCTAAATTAGTGGTTTCTAACATGTGAGCCAGTTCATTTCTTATACTTTTAAATTTATCATGTACTGGACAAGGATGCGTTTCTGAACATTGTGATAAACCTAATCCACAACCATGAAAAACAGCATCACCATCAATTGCGTTAACAATTTCAACTAAAAAAGTTGTAGCAATCCGTTTTTTTGGAATATAAAATCCGCCATTAACACCTTTAACAGAATCAATGATTCCAGCTTTAACCAATATTTGTAGAATTTTGGCCGTAAAAGCTTGTGGTGAATCAATTTCTTTAGAGATATCAACAAAACCTACTTTTTTTTCTTCTAAAGAATGTTTGGCAATAAATATGGTAGCTTTTATAGCATAATTACATGATTTTGAAAACATAATCGGTTGTTAATTATAAAATTAAGTGCCAAATATACAATGTAATTAGTATTAATAGGATGATTTTTATCATCACTTTTTCAATTAAATATTCTTTAATAAGGAAAATCGAATTTGTTTTTTTTCCAAGATTTGACAAACAAATACACGATAAAAGTTCCCATACTTAAAAATAAAATCGTTCCAAATATAATGAATAGCAATACCCAATTTCCACTAGAACTACTCATTTTGTTAAAGCTTTCATTAGCTAAACCGGCTTGCCATATCGCACGATGAATTCCCATCCCAATCAATGAACTCAGAAAAAGGAAGAGTGTACCTTGTACTACCCAAAAGGTAATGGTACCAAATTGTTTCCATTTACTGTTATTAAAAGTAGGTTTTATGAAATAAAAGGCAGCAGCAATGATAATCATGGTGTTAATTCCAATGGTGGTTCCCATCGCATGAGCCACTGTAATGTGTGTTCCGTGTGTGAACAAGTTAATCGCGGGAATTGACATAAATAGCGCAAGTGTTAAGTTAATGGTTACCCAATAATCAGCGGCCATTAAAAAGCGGTATGGGAAGAAATAATAAAATTGCTTATTTTCTTTAATTTGTTTGCTCCATTTATAAAAAATGCGAATCAAGATAATCCATTCGGTCATACTCACGGCATAGGCAATGTAATGAATGAATTTTTCGGTTGGAAGCAAGTAAATATGATGTCCCCAATTGAACATCAAATTAAACATTCCTAAAAAATACATCGCAAATGATAGTTTTTGGTAGGACGATTTTTCGTCCCCACTAATTTTTTCCATCAAGTAAAATGCAACACCATAAATGATTTGATTTATAGCACCCACGAGCGAACCATTTACTTTCCACTGAATGGTCATATCGGCAATAAAATGCTTTCTGAAATAAGGAAAAATCCACAAATAATTTTCAATGAAAGTAAAAATAAAGAATACCAATCCGGTTAGCCACATCCAATAATATACAGGCCATTTTACTTTAAATCCAATTTGATGAATATAGAACACCAAGAAGACAATGAAAGAGATAAAAATAGGTAAAGCCCACACTGGATTGAATTCCCAATATTCTCTTCCTCCAAAATCACCTGTAAAGTAACTGTAGAAAATCCCAGTTAAAGCAATTATCCAAAGCGTAAAATGAATGTATTGTAGAAAGGTACCAAACTGTGAAGTTCTTTTTTTCTGAATGATTAAAGTTAAAAAACCTAAGCCCGCTGTTATGATGCCTAAATAGGCACTACTCACATGAAGTGGTCGAAGCGATAAAAATCCCATTACACCCGATTTTGGTTCGGTTATTCTGTAGCTTTCGGAAGCTAAATGTCCAAAAAAAAGTCCTGCTAACAATAATAACAAGGCGATTCTGATGAGCCAAATTCCAATATTTTTCATTTCTTTTCTAAGCTAAAAGTTCCTAGTATTTCAGGCTGATAATCCTGCGGATTTGAAGTTCCCGATTGATCTACATTTTTTAAAAATTGCAAAAGCGCGTTCATTTCCTCTTCCGATATTTTAAAGGCTGGCATTTGCTTAACACCTGATTTTACTATTGCTCTAATGTAATATTCGTTATTGCCACTTCTGGAATATACATTCGTTAAATCGGGACCCAAATAACCGCCTAAACCATACAATTGATGACACGTATGACAGTTGTATTTCTGCCAAACCAATCGTCCTTCGGCTACTAAATGAAGTTCTTTTTCAGAATATTGACTTGGACTAAAAAGCGGAATAGTATAAATCCAAACGCTAAACGCTATGAAACAAACGAAGAGCACAAAAAAAATGCGTTTTGGATGGGCAAATAGGTTCAGCATTACGAAATAGTTTTTTCTTTTTTAACAGATTTTGCTCGGTATCTTTTGGGTAAACTATCTTTTAAAATTATTTCAGCCGTTTGAATCAAATTATAAGTTTCACACAAAAACGGATGTGAATTATAATTTTTGAATTTCTTTTTTAAGCGTTTGCTCATCTCGGTTACCATTTCAAATACTTTTTCGGTGTTTTTGATATTTTCATATAATGAATCATATTTCATGAAATGTTGTAGTTGATTTCTAAATTGTAAGATTTCATCATGATGAATATTTTTATAGCGAATAGGAGTTATTATAGCTTTACTGTTTTTAACGTCGTCAATAGTAGCTTCAAGATTTTTAGCTAAATCATGCGCATAAACAATCGCTTCTAATAATGAATTGGATGCCAATCGATTCGCACCATGAAGTCCGGTGTGAGAACATTCTCCGATTGCAAACAATTGTTTGATAGAAGTAGCTCCCGTTTCATCCACCACAATTCCGCCACATTGATAATGCGCAGCTGGAGTTATCGGAATTAAATCTTTGGAAACATCAATACCATTTTCAAAACAATAATTATAAACCTTTGGAAATTTCGTTTTGAAAGTTTCTATCGGTAAATGTCTTACATCGAGCCAAACGTGTTTAGAATGTTCTTTCTTCATTTCGTCAGAAATGGCTTTCGAAACAATATCTCGAGTTGCTAATTCACCATCAGGATGATATTCGAAAACAAAACGCTCCATTTCATGATTTAAAATATGAGCTCCAAATCCTCGAATCGCTTCGGTAATTAAGAAAGCCTGACTTTTATTGGGTTCGTAAAGCGCTGTGGGATGGAATTGAAAGTATTTCATTTTTTCCAACTTAGCACCTGCTCGATACGCCATCGCCACGCCATCTCCTGTAGAAACAAATGGATTAGAAGTAACCCCAAACACTTGTCCTGAACCACCAGTTGCTAAAATGGTTGCTTTTGCTACGATGGAAGTCACTTCACTTTTTTCATCAAATCCAATGATTCCGATGCATTTTTGATTATCTAGCAAAACATCTGTGGCAAAAAAAGAAGTTCTTATGGTAACATTCGCCAAATTTTGAACGACTTGAATCAACTTGGTTTCAATTTCTAATCCTGTTTTGTCTTTGTGATGTACAATACGATTTTGAGAATGGCCGCCTTCTAATCCTAAATCCAATTCGCCTGAATTATTCTTATCTAATTCCACGCCCCATTGAATCAATTCTTGCAATCGGGCAGGAGCTTCTGTAATCACATGTTCGACTACTTTTTTATCGCAAATGCCTTTTCCTGCAAGTAAGGTGTCTTGAATATGTTGTTGGTAACTGTCTTTGATAAAGTCGTGTACTACGGCAATTCCGCCTTGAGCGTAATAGGTATTGCACTCGTCAATGGAAGTTTTGCTAAGTAAGGTGATTTGTAGGTTTGGATTTTGTTCACTGAGATATTTCGCTAGAGATAATCCTGCTAATCCTGTGCCTACTATTAATATATCTGTTTCTAAATTTTGCATGATGTTTTAGTTTAGCGCTAACATTCTTTGAATAGGAAGTAAAGCTTTTTCGATGATTTCGTTATCCAAATGTACTTCTGGATTTTCATCTTGTAAACATTGATAGAGTTTTTCTAAGGTGTTGACTTTCATAAACGCACACTCACTGCACGCACACGTATTGTCTTCTTTTGAAGGCGCTGGAATTAATGTTTTGGTTGGATTATCCAATTGCATTTGGTGTAAAATTCCGGCTTCTGTGGCTACGATAAAAGTGTCGTTTGTACTGTTTTTCACATGATTCAACATGCCTGATGTCGAACCAATGTAGTGTGCTACTTTTAAAATATGCGTTTCCGATTCAGGATGAGCAATGATGGTAGCGGTTGGATGTTTTTTATATAAGTCGATTAATTTTTCTAAAGAGAATGCTTCGTGAACAATGCAAGAACCTCCCCATAAAACCATATCACGACCAGTTTCAGCAATTAAATACTTACCTAAATTTTTATCAGGAGCAAACACAATGGGTTGGTCTTCTGGAATGGAAGCAATCACTTTTTTAGCATTCGAAGAAGTACAAACTATATCGGTTAAAGTTTTCACTTCGGCTGTGCAATTGATGTATGTTACAACGGTATGATTTGGATATTTTTCTAAAAAGGCTTTAAATTCATCGTGTGTACATCCATCGGCAAGCGAACAACCTGCTTTTACATCAGGAACGATTACTTTTTTATTAGGATTGACAATTTTAGCGGTTTCTGCCATGAAATACACTCCTGCAAAAACAATAATATCAGCATCCACTTGTGATGCTTTTCGAGACAATTCCAAGCTATCACCTACAAAATCCGCTATTTCTTGAATGGCTTCTTCTTGATAATAATGGGCGAGAATAACTGCATTTTTTTCTTTCTTTAGAGCAAGAATTTTTTCTTTTAAATCCGTAATTGTTTTCATTAAAGGATGTTTTTATCTTTTATATAAACAAATTTTTTAAAGCTTAAGGAAAGTCTCTCCAGTATTGAATTCACTTATCAAATCCAAAAGGGAAGTCTCTCTAAGAGTTTTCTTCAAATTTTCACGTAATGGTTTATATTTATGATGAAATGGACAAGGTTGTTTGTCGGAACAATCGTGAAGTCCTAAACTGCATCGGTCAAATAAGTCATTTCCGTCGATAGCTTTTACCAGCTGGTCTAATTTTATTTGTTTCAATTGTGCTTTTTCAATTTCAAATCCACCACCATTTCCTTTAATCGATTTTATGATGTCGGCTTTTACTAAACGCTGTAATATTTTAGCTGTAAAAGGTTCTGGCGATTCAATTTTTCTAGCAATATCCCGAATACCACAACGTTTGCCTGCAGACGATTCTGAGGCAATGTAAATTGTAGCTCGTATGGCATATTCACAGGTTTTCGAAAACATATTTAAAATTTACACAAAGTTAGGCATTTTAAATCATCGAATTATGATTTTAGTCATATTCTGATTTATATCCTTTTCCGAAATAGATTGCGAATCGGGGAGTGGTGCAATGGTGTTTTGATAGTTTCTAAAGTTTTGAATGAAATAGGTTTTATCATAACCTAATTCTACTAAAACGTTTTGCATCGAAGCAATATCTTCAGGATTTAGTAAAGAAGAATGATACGTAGTACGAATTTCAAACGGAATCGTACTTTTCTGAAGCAATTCAAAGCAAGAAATGAATTGTGAATAAAAATCCGATTTTGTAATAGCAAAAAATTTCTCTTTGGTGCCTTTGAAATCCAAAGCTACATAATCAATAAGCTTTTCTTTAATTAGTTTTTCAAGTACTTTAGGCTGACTTCCATTGGTATCCACTTTAATTAAAAAACCTAAACTTTTTACTAATTTGATGATGAGTATAATGTCTTTATGAATCAAACATTCGCCACCACTAAACACAACAGCATCTAACAGATTTCTTCTGGTTTTTAAAAACGAAAAGATTTCGGAAAAGTAAAACAAGCCTTTCCCGAAAACTATTTCTGGATTATAACAATAATCACATTTCATATTACACCCTGCAAACCACAAGATACAAGCTGATTTATCAGGATAATCTAATAGGGTGAAGGGTGTAAAACTATGAATGGCTTTTTTGTTTAGAAAATCAAGATTTACATTCTCTAAAATGGGTACGTTGTTTGTGTTCACCTTTTTTTCCAATATTAAAACTTTCTACGGGTCTGTGATAGCCCATTACTCGTGTGTAAACCAAACATTTGGTTCTCTTTTCATTGTGTTGAAGCAAGGCTTCAGTGGTTTGTGTTTGCATAAGATGTTGTTTTTAAGGTTGCTAATAATTCTTCATCGCATTTAGGACAATATTCGTGTTCGCCATTTAAATAGCCGTGTTTCGGACAAACGCTAAAAACAGGAGTCACCGTGATGTAAGGCAATTTGAAATTGGTAATTACTTTTTTAACAAAATTGCGACACGCTTCTACCGAACTCAATTTTTCATTCATATACAAGTGTAAGACCGTTCCGCCAGTGTACTGACATTGTAAATTGTCTTGCAACAACAAAGCTTCAAACGGATCTTCTGTATAATCTACTGGCAATTGTGAACTATTGGTATAGTAAATATTTTCACCTTCTCCTGCTTGAATGATGTTGGCATAACGTTTCTTGTCTTCCTTAGCAAAACGATAGGTTGTACCTTCTGCTGGAGTAGCTTCTAAATTGTATAAATTACCTGTTTCTTCTTGATAAGCTCTCATTTTGGTTCGGATGTGTTCCAATATTTCGGTTGCGAATGCCATTCCGTAATCCGAAACAATGTCTTCTTTTCCATCGGTGAAGTTTTGAATCATTTCATTAATACCGTTTACGCCAATTGTGGAGAAGTGATTTCTGAAATGTGGCAAATAACGTTTAGTATATGGAAACAATCCTCTATCATACATTTCCTGAATGAAAACACGTTTTTTCTCTAAAGTAGCTTTCGAAATTTCTAACAAACGATCTAAATCGGAATATAATTTGGCTTTATTGCCTTTGTTTAGATAACCTAATCTTGCCATGTTGATTGTTACTACACCAATACTTCCAGTCATTTCGGCACTTCCAAATAAACCGTTGCCTCTTTTTAGTAATTCACGTAAATCGAGTTGTAAACGGCAGCACATGCTTCGTACGGCATTGGGTTTGTAGGCGTTTGGATTTTCAATTTTATTGCCGTTTTCATCATACATATATTGACTACCTATGAAATTCTGGAAATAAGACGAACCAATTTTAGCTGTATTTTCGAAAAGAATATCTGTGTTTTCTCCGTACCAATCAAATTCTTCGGTAATGTTAACCGTTGGAATAGGGAATGTGAAGGGTTGCCCATGCGCATCTCCTTCGGTCATAACCGTATAATAGGCTTTGTTGATGAGATTCATTTCCTTTTGAAAATGTTCGTAACGCATTTCGGTTATGTCTGAAACCCCTCTTTCTTTTACTCTTTTTATAAAATCTTCTGAAGCGATTCCTTTGAAAAGATGTTGTTCGTTTCGTGTTGGGATTTGCTCTTTTAAGTCATCAGGAACTACCCAATCCAAAGTAATATTCGTAAATGGCGATTGTCCCCAACGTGCGGGAACATTTAAATTGTAAACGAAACTTCGAATCGCTTTTAAAACATCTTCGTACGATAAATTATCTTTGAAAACATAAGGAGCCAAATACGTATCAAACGAACTGAAGGCTTGGGCTCCTGCCCATTCGCTTTGTAAAATCCCTAAAAAATTGGCCATTTGCCCTAATGCTTCTCTAAAGTGATTAGGTGGTCTGCTTTCTACTCTGCCTCGAACACCGTTAAAACCTTCATTTAATAAAACACGTAAACTCCAACCCGCACAATAACCAGTTAAGCAATCTAAGTCGTGAATGTGAATATCGCCATTACGATGTGCGTAGCCTTCTTCTTTCGAATAGACTTTGTCTAACCAATAATTCGCAATGATTTTTCCTGCGACATTATTCACTAAACCTGCGTTGGAATAAGAAGTATTAGCGTTGGCATTGATGCGCCAATCGGTTTGGTTAGTGTATTCTTCTATGGTTTGGGTGCTATCAACATAAGTGGTGTCATCATTCAAGCCTAATACGTGTTCGCGTTGAAGTTTTCGAGTATGACGGAACAACATGAAAGAACACATTACTTCATAATGTCCATATTCGTAAAGTGTTTTTTCAATTTTATCTTGAATATCTTCAACTGTCCAAGTGTCTTGATGTGTCAACAATTGGAACACGGTTTCAATAATTCTTAGGTTTAAAGTTTCGCTTACACTGGCAAAAGCTTTTGTAATGGCTTCTTCTATTTTGAAAGGTTCAAAGGGTAAATAGGTGCCGTTTCGTTTGATTACAAATTTGTCCATATTGCAGAATTTTATTGTGGTATGGAGCAAATTTAGATATTAAAAAGACTTTTTAGTCTTGTTTGAATAAATAGTAATCAACAAATTAAAACTTAATTTTGTTGATAAGTTTTTGGTTTAGGGATGGTTTGTTTTATGTTTAATTTTAGAATTAATAATTTTAAAAATCAAGTCAATTCAATTAAAAAAAATGAACAACAATCAATATGGAACGACAATTATTGAAAAATAAAAAACCCTGTAAAATCAATGCTTTACAGGGTTTTCTGTGGAGTCGGAGACTCTAACACCTATAGTATCATAAAAAATCAAAAACACTCAATAACCTGTTAATTAACAGGTTATTGATTTTTATAATTAATTAAAATATCATAAAATATTATTGCATAACTCAAAAACTGGGTGTAAATTTGGGTGTAACTTTTTCACACCCAATTATGGCAAATATTAAGCGTAATATAATTTTCTCATTAGAGAACAGAAAGAAAGATGGGATTCCTATTATTGATAATGTTCCAATTCGTATGAGAGTTATTTTTTCTAATAACAGGATTGATTTTTCAACTGGTTATCGTATTGATGTTGCTAAATGGGATTTTGAAAAACAGAAAGTAAAAAATGGATGTATTAATAAATTAAAGCAAAATGCATCTGATATTAATAGCGACCTTCAAAAGTATTATACTCAAATTCAAGATATTTTTAAAGTTTTTGAAACTAAAAACATTAATCCTACTGTAGAAATATTAAAAAAAGAATTTGTTGAATTAAATAAATCAAAGTCTAATGAATCTATCAGATCATCTAAAAATGATTTTATAATTGCATATGATGAATTTAAGAATGTGAATGGTAGACAAAAAAATTGGGCAAAATCTACTTTGCAAAAGTTTGAAAGTGTTAAGGTTCACTTATCTACTTTTAAATCAGATTTAACATTTGAGTATTTTGATGAAAATGGATTGAATAATTATATATTATATCTTGGTGAAATCAAGAAAATGAGAAATACTTCAATTTTAAAGCAATTAGGCTTTCTTAAGTGGTTTCTTCGTTGGGCTTATGAGAAAGGATATAATCGTTTAAATGCTTTTGAAAAGTTTAAGCCAAATATAAGAATTGTTGCAAAAAAAGTAATTTTTCTGACACCAGATGAATTAAAAAGCCTTCGGGAATTTGTCATTCCCGAACAAAAAAAATATTTAGAAAGAGTTAGGGATGTATTCATTTTTTGTTGTTATAGTTCCCTTCGTTATTCAGACGTATATAATTTAAAAAAAAGTAATATTAAAAACAATCACATCGAAATCACAACTGTTAAGACCGGTGATAGCTTATTTATTGACTTAAATGATTATTCTAGTGCAATTCTAAATAAATATAAAGATGTGCCGTTTAAAAATGACAACGCTCTTCCTGTAATTAGTAATCAAAAAATGAATGATTACATTAAAGAACTGGCTGAGCTTGTGGGTTTCGATGAACCTATACATGAAACTTACTACATAGGAGCGAAAAGAATTGACACAGTTACACCAAAATATGAACTTTTGAGTACACATGCAGGGAGACGAACATTTATTTGCTATGCACTTTCCATTGGGATTCCCATTCAAATTGTGATGAAGTGGACTGGACACTCAGATTATAAATCAATGAAACCTTATATTGATGTTATTAATGAGTTAAAGGCTAATGAAATGAAAAAGTTTAATCTCGTTTAGGTATGGAGTTAATTAGCCTAATATCTCAATATAATGAGGTAAATAAAATTTTTAAGAAAGTCATTAATAATGATTTTTTTGTTTTTGAAGACCACCAATTTGTTACAGATTTTTACAATAATTTTTGTAATATTATTGAGTTTGATAAAACTATATTGACAAGCATAACTGAAACGAATAATTACCAAGTTATACTGAACTCATTTCTAAATGAAATTGAAGAAAATATAATTATTTACAAAGACAATAAGTCTGTTTTTGATAATTACGATATTCAAAATATTTGTAATAAACATAATGAAATTTATGATTTTGAGATTGAATATCAAACTAGAGTTAAAAAAGAATATGAGATTGAATATACTTTAGCTAAAAAAGCATTTGATGGGACTTTTTATAAAGGATATACTACTGAAGAGATAGATGTTTTCAGAAAGCAGTACGAATATACTGAATCACTTTATTTACCCGAAATGGAAAAATTTCATGAATTGGTCAACAAAAAAGATGCATTAATTAAATTTACTCAGAAATACTATAAAAACATTTTTTCAAAAATATTTGAGTTAAGTAATAATTACAAGAATACTTTACAGAAGCATTTACAAAAAGCTGATGAAAATAAAAGTAATTATTTTAACATGACACTTATTGGAAATATATTTGAGGTTAGTAATGAAATTGTATTTGAGTCTTCATGTGAAATTGATTACTATAATGAGTTCAATTTGGTAAATTCATTTGGTAAATTAAAAATCATCAAAAATCAAAAAAATAAAGCGTATTATTTAGTTCATAAATTATATGAAACAATTGATTCAAAAAGAAAGGTAGCCTGGAGAATAGAAATCTTAAATAAATTAGGATTGAACTTAGATACTTACAAATCAAAATACAAGGAAATTACTCGTGATGATGCAGATGAAACTTCAAAAGACTTTGTGAAAGAAATTGACAATATATTTAAATGATTTAGAAGAAAATCATATCATACAGAATCTTAAAGACAACAAATTACTTAATAACCACTTCTCAAGCTATGGGAAGTGGTTATTTTATTAGGATTAATTAGTAAAATATTTTTGAAAAACCACCTTCATACCACTTCAATTACTATTTAGTTTTACACTGTTCGAACATCGAAAGCCTCTGTACAAGGCTATTGTTTAATACAACAGTTTATTATTATGGAAATTCAAGAATTATTAAAAAAGCCACTTTTTCAGTTAACTACAGAAGAGTTTTTATTTATCAATAATAAAACCTCTAACGAGATTACACCAATTAATACAGACCAAAATACTCAATCAAAAAAATATGTTTACGGTATAAAAGGAATTGCAACATTGTTTGGGTGTAGTAAACCAACTGCAAATCGTTTGAAAAAAAGTAAAAAGATTGATGCTGCAATTACTCAAATTGGTAGAAAAATTATTGTAGATGCCGATTTAGCCATGAAACTTGCAAAAGTTGAAAAGGGTGGGAGAAAGTAATTTGGTCTTATTGAAATCAAACTTCTTTAAAAAACAAAAGCACAATTGAATTCGCCGTTCAATCGTGCTTATACTTTGTAATCTCTTTGTATATCTGCGTTGCAAATATACAATAATTCTTCTATTGTATGAAAAACAAATCACAAAACGTGCTGTATCAGTCTGATATTGCATCAAATACCATATTTGATAGAATTATCAAATACATCAATTCTAAATATAGAATTCGGTTCAACACCATTTCTTTAGATTATGAGATAAATATCAATGGAAATGATAATTGGGAGTCGTTAAACCTTAATTCACTCTTAATTGAGTTAACCAGGAATAACATTGAAACCAATTACAATAAGCTCGAAATATTAATCAAGTCGAACCTTATTGAACGATATGATCCCATCAAAGAATATTTTTTAGAGTTGCCAAAATGGAATAATCAAGTTGATTACATCAAAAAGCTTGCTTCTTATGTAAAAACTAATGATGATGAAGCATTTGCCTATCATTTGAAAAAATGGTTTGCGAGAGCAGTTATTTGTGCTTTTGAAAAAGATAAAATAAACAAACATTGCCTAGTTCTTGCAAATGGTGACCAACACGCTGGAAAATCAACATATTTTCAAAAATTCATTCCAAAAAAGCTGTCTAATTACATTGCTGAAGATATTGGAACCGACAAGGATTCTCGGGTTAAGATGTGCAAGAACCTAATCATTAACCTGGAGGAATTATCAGTAATTGGAAAAACTGAAGTAAACTACTTAAAATCTCTAATCAGTAAGGTTTTCATTAACGAACGACTTCCATACGAACGCAGAGCTGAAAATTTACCTCGTATTTGCTCATTCGTTGGTTCAACAAATATGGTCGATTTCCTTACAGATGAAACTGGATCGGTTCGATGGATAATTTTTGATGTTATCGGAAGAATCGATTTTAATTACTCCAAAGAAATTGACATGGACGATGTCTGGTCACAAGCTTACTATTTAGCATATCATGACAAGAATTTTGAGCCGGAATTAACGCAGCAAGATATCATTGATAATGAAAAGAGAAATGAAAAATATACCAGCCTCACTATTGAGCAAGAAATGATAATTAAATACTTCGAAAAAACGGAGAATTTAATCTATTTCAATACATCAACTGAAATCATGACAAAACTAATTCCATTGGGATTAAAACTGAGCAGAGAGAAAATTGGTAAGGCACTTAGTGGTTTCAAATTTTCTAGGATAAAACATCCCCAAAAGCAAGTATATGGTTACTTGGCAAAGCCAAAGTTCAATATTAGTCCAGTTGAAATAATGAATAATTAAAAAATGTACTTACCTAACTTACCTACTTACCTAAACCCTTATAGAATATGACTTTTTTTAAGGTAAGTATATATAAATTAACCTACCTATACTTACCTAAAAAACTCAGGTAGGTAGGTAAGTATTAGGTAATTTATAAAAATGTTGCGAACACTTGAATTTACTGGTTTAGGTAAGTAGGTAAGTAAAAATGGCAAATACTTAGATAAAACTAAAAATGAACATAGAAAAAGCGAAGCAAATTCCTCTAGAATTAGTGTTGCAAAAAATGAATTATATACCATCAAAAACTATTGGATTTGATGTTTGGTATTCCAGTCCTCTACACGAAGAAAAAACGCCTTCTTTTAAAATCAATACTAAAATTAACAGATGGTACGACCACGGACTTCAGAAAGGCGGAAACATAATAGATTTTATTGCAATTAAATTCAATTATACGATTCCAGAAGTTTTAAAATTTTTAGAAAATTATTCTAATCAATCTATTTTTTCTTTTCAAAAGCAAAAAAATATTGCATCTAATTTTAGTGAACCTGAAAGTAAAGTAAACATAATTAAAGTAACTGGAATTCAACACTATGCTTTGAGAGAATATTTAGAAAACAGAAAAATTTATCATTACGAAAACGAATCAAATTTAAAAGAAGTCCATTATGAAATAAACGGAAAAAAATACTTCGGAATTGGATTTCAAAATAATAGTAATGGATTTGAAATTCGTTCCAAATATGCAAAAATTTGCATTGGAAAAAAAGATATTACTTTAATTGTAAAAGGTGATAAAAACAAAAAAACTATCCGAATATTTGAAGGCTTCACTGACTATATTTCTTTTAAGAGTTTAGAAAAAAATTCAAGTGATTATTTAATTCTGAATTCAGTAGCATTAATTAGTCGTTGTGAATTTTTATCAAACTACGATGAAATAGAAGTATATCTAGATTATGATTCTGCGGGAGATAAATATACGGAAATGCTGAAGAGTAAGTATTTGAATGTTATAGATATGAGGAGCTTGTTTTTTGGATATAAGGATTTGAATGAATGGTTAGTTAATGGGAATTTTAATTTAAAGGAGTGATTTAAAAATGATTTAAAGTAGTAAGTAATCGAGATGTGCCAATGTGGACACAAATTGCTCCGCATTTGGTCCAAATTAGCATCTCGTTTTTTCTCCCGATGGTCGCAAAAAGGAAGAGCAGAACTCAGTAAACATTCAAAAATGAAAAAAAATGAAAAACTATTTTATAAAATTCAGAGTCTCTAAAGTAGAATATTTGATAATAAAAAAGAAAGCAGAAGATAGTGGAATTAGTATTTCTGAACTAATGAGAGCATTAGCATTTAATTACAAATTATCAAGTAAATTAACTCCCGAAGAAATTGAATGCTATCAATTACTTTCAAAATACGGAGATAATTTTCGAAGAATTTCTAATCTTTTTAAACTTGGTGATACAACTGGGGTAAAAGAAGAAGCACTTGTAACAAGTAAATTAATTCGTGAACATTTAATGAAAATTAAATAACTATGATTGGATTAGCAAAAGCATGTTCTGGAGGAGGAACGCTTGGTAATTACGTTATGGATAAAGAAAAAGGGTATGAACTCGACCGAAATTTACTTTGTGGAGATAATCCAAAAGAAATTATGGAGGAAATCAAGTCTATGCAAGAATTAAATCAAAGAGCTTCCAATAAAACATTTAGTTTGGTTTTGTCACCTGATATTAAAGACGGTCAAAAACTAACAAATAAGGAATTAAAAGATATTACTCGTCAGTATATGGGTAAATTAGGAATTGATCCCGATAAACAGCAGTTTGTTGCTTTTGTGCACACAGAGAAGAAACACAAACACATTCATATTATTGCAAACAGGGTTCAAACCAATGGAAAATTAATTTCAGATCATCATATTGGAAAACGAGCACAATGGGCAGCGCATGAAATTGCACAAGAAAGAGGGTTAACTTCTGCCAAACAAATAATGATTGATAATGTTAAGAGTGTTGAATCACAAAAGGACAATTTTAAAAGTCTTCGTAAAGAGATTTTTAACAAACATGAATCAGTTATCAAAATGAATCCTAAAGGATTTAATGAGTATCAAAAAAGTATGGAGAAGTTAGGAATTAAAGTGGATACAGTATTTAATAAAAAAGGAATTGTTCAAGGGCATAAATTAACCGATAAACTTTCAGGACAAATTTTTAAAGCATCTGAAATAAACAGACATCTTGGCCTTAGCTCTTTAATGAAACCTTACACTCCATTAGAACCTATTATTAAAATTGCGAAGTTGATTGGTAAAAGCAATGATATGGGGTATTAAATAATAATAATTTAAAAAATTATGTCATACAAAAAAGCACAACCAAAAATTGCAGATAGTTTATCTGTATTTATTGAACAAATCGAAAACATAGAAAAGAGTACTGCTTCACTCCAAAAAATTAGCGATAGTATAGATGCTAAAATGGATTTATTTTATCAATATGAACCAAAACTTAATTTTGAGCCTTTGGAAACAATTAACGAAAAACAGATTAATTTAATTGTTCAAAAAAATGCTCAAATTGAAGCTGCAATGAATTTATACTTAAACAAACTAGAACAACAGAGAAAGCAAAAAGATTCTTTTTTCTATTATTTTAGTATGTCAATTGCTGTAATGTTTGCAATTACTGTTTTCTGTTCTTACTATGCTATTAGTAATCACTACAAAAAGCAAAAAACTGAAACTCAATTTATTCGTTTTCTTAATGATGAAAAATTAAAAGATAAATATGTAAAATGGTTGAACAATAAAAATTAATAAAACTTTATTCAAACTGGATTTTTTTTGTTGTATAAATTTTCAAAACAGATTCATATTCTTGTTCCGAAATTTGAGAGCTTTTTGAAAATTGTACTTCGAATAAATCAACGAAATATAATCTGAAATAGATAAGAATAAGAGTATTTAATTGGTTGTCTGATTGATAATAGAGCAACATTTTTAAGAATTCAGCTTGAATATTATCAGGTTTATTTTTGAAATGTTTTTCTATTTCCATTGTAAATAAAAACAATAAAACATCATAACTATTTTTGTCATCTAATATGGTATCAATGATTTCGCCTCTATCCTCATAGTTCAGATTGAGTAACTGAATTTTAAATATGTCAATTAATTTTGAATTCAGAACTTCTTCTGTTGATGTTCCAGTTTTGTTATTCTCAATAAAACTTTCTGACAGATTAGCATACCCAGAACTAAAGTTCGGAGTAGTAAAATCTTGAAACAATAAGTAGTTTAGGATTTTTTGAAAAGCAGTTTTACTGCTTTTTTTTGTTGCTTTTTCTTTCAGAGCCATAAAGTTATAAGTTTATGATTTACCTAAAAAGACACGTGGGCTAATTCCCCAAGCTAGTCACAGAGGTCCGACCAAGAACCCACACTACATAGCAAAAAGGAACGCCCACGCTTATCGCAGACGTTTCCACTTTTACTTCCTGTAGTGTTTAAAAATTTGGTCGATTTCTGTAACAGGAATTTTTAAGCGAAACGCATTATTTTGTTTTCTGATGTAAATTTAAGAATTCTAATCCAATTCTTTTGAAAGATATATCTTTCTTTTTCAACAATTGAAAAAATGAATCATAGGGAGCTTAAAAACATCAAATCTGCGGACTAATTTTTTTTATAGCCTTTTACGGTTTTCCACATTTTTTTATCAATCCCTTTATTTACTTTCGCTAAGAAAGTTCCTAAGTATTTTTACCTGGTTTCAAAATCAGGTAATTTTACGGGTTGTATGGGTGCTTTTTTTTCTTTATGTTTGGGGGATTATCGAATTTTAAAATACTTTTTCATTAAAGTTAAAAACCAATTAGTTACACACCATGTTTGAACAAACTTTTAAGAACGTAGACGACATATTACACAAAGATGCAGGTTGCGGGAGCGAGTTAGATTATGTAGAGCAAACCTCATGGGTATTGTTTTTAAAATACTTAGACGATTTAGAAGAAGATAAAAAAAATGAAGCCTTGCTAACAGGCAAAACCTATCTGCCTATTATTGCTCACGAATTCAAATGGAATACTTGGGCAGCTCCAAAAGACAAAGAAGGAAAAATTGACCATCATACCGCACTTACGGGTGATGACTTAGCCGATTTTGTAAACAACCAACTGTTTAATTATCTTAAAAAGTTTAAAACATCTGCGGAAAGTGCCGATACAATTGAATATAAAATAGGTGAAATATTTAGCGAATTAAAAAACCGCATACAAAGTGGTTACAACTTGCGGGAAGTAATTAACCGTATAGACGAATTACGTTTTCGTACCCACGCTGAAAAGCACGAAATGAGTCATTTGTACGAAGACAAAATTAAAAACATGGGTAACGCTGGGCGTAATGGTGGCGAATACTACACCCCACGTCCATTAATTAGAACCATTGTAAAAGTAGTAAATCCACAAATTGGTGAAAAAGTATATGATGGTGCAGTAGGAAGTGCAGGCTTCTTGTGCGAAGCATTTGATTATATGCGAAGCGCTAAAAACTTAAGCACTACCGATATTGAAACCTTACAAAAAAATACCTTTTACGGTAAAGAGAAAAAATCGTTGGCTTATATTATTGGGATTATGAACATGATATTACATGGAGTAGAAGCTCCTAATATTGTGCATACCAACACGCTTACTGAAAACCTTGCCGACATACAAGACAAAGACCGTTTTGATGTAGTATTAGCCAACCCGCCTTTTGGAGGAAAAGAACGTGTCGAAGTACAACAAAACTTTCCTATTAAAACAGGAGAAACCGCAAGTTTGTTTATGCAACATTTTGTAAAAATGATGAAAGCTGGCGGACGAGCAGGTGTAGTAATTAAAAATACTTTTTTAAGCAATACTGACAATGCCTCAGTAAGTTTACGTAAATTGTTGTTGGAAAACTGCAATTTGCATACGGTTTTAGATTTGCCTGGCGGAACCTTTACAGGTGCTGGAGTAAAAACAGTTGTATTGTTTTTTGAAAAAGGAATGACTACCGATAAAGTATGGTTTTACCAATTAAACTTAGACCGTAACTTAGGCAAAACCAACCCGTTAAACGAAAAAGATTTAGCCGAGTTTATAGCCTTGCAAAAAACCTTTGCCGATAGTGATAATTCTTGGAGTATAAAAGTAGCCGATTTAGATGCAACCACTTTTGACCTAAGCGCCAAAAACCCGAATAAAAAAGAAGAAACAGTTTTACGAGCACCACAAACCATTTTACAAGAAATGAAAACGCTGGATGCTGAAACAAATACTATTTTAAACTCAATTTTGGAATTGTTATGAAGCAAGGTTGGGAAATGAAAACTATTGGTGATGTATGTAAAAGTGCATCGTCAAATATTTCACAAAATAAGTTAGCAAATGATGAAGGTATATACCCAATTTTTGGTGCAAGCGGTTTAATAAAAAACGTTAGCTTTTACCATAGAGATAAACCATATTTATCAATTGTAAAAGATGGTTCAGGAGTTGGAAGAGTTACAAAAATGGAAGCGTTTACATCTGTTATTGGAACATTACAATATTTATTGCCAAATGAGGATATTGATTTAGATTATCTAAATTATACTTTGATGTCTGTTGACTTTAAAAAATATGTTGCTGGTGCCGCCATACCACATATTTATTTTAAAGATTATAAGAATGAACCTTTCTTATGGATGCCTTTAAAAGAGCAACAACGCATTGTTTCTATTTTAGATGAAGCGTTTACTGCTATTGATAAGGCCAAAGCCAACACCGAGCAAAATTTAAAAAATGCAAAGGAGTTGTTTGAAAGCGAGTTACAAAGGGTTTTTAGTGAGAAAAATGATGGTTGGGATGAGAAAAGATTAGGGGATATAACTTTAAAGATAGGAAGTGGAGCAACTCCTAAAGGTGGAAATGCTAGTTATAAAACTGAAGGAATTTCTTTAATAAGGAGTATGAATGTTCATGATTTAAAATTTAAGAAAAAGAACTTAGCTTTTATAGATGATATTCAAGGAAGAGCATTAAAAAATGTTACAATTGAAGAAGGAGATGTTCTATTAAATATTACAGGCGCATCTGTTGCAAGATGTTGTCTTATTCCAAAAGAAATCATTCCAGCAAGAGTAAATCAACACGTTTCTATAATAAGACCCAAAAATGAGATATTGAATTCCAGATTTTTAAATTTTCTGTTAACTTCAAAGTTTTATAAAGACCAATTATTATTAACAGGAGATCAAGGAGCAACAAGACAAGCAATAACAAAAGTACAATTAGAAAACTTTTTTATTTGTTTTCCAAAAACAATAAAAGAGCAACAAAATATTGTATCCAAACTCGATGCCTTGCGTGAACAAACTAAAAAGCTTGAAGCGTTTTATACTCAAAAATTACAGGATTTAGAGGAGTTGAAAAAGAGTGTTTTGCAAAAGGCTTTTAGTGGTGAGTTTTAGGAAATAAAAGGAAATTATGACTTGGGGAGAAGCAGAAATAAATCTAAGAGAAAATATTGTGATTAATGATCATCTTGCAGGATTTGGTCATTACAAGATTGTTGTGAATACACCTCCATACACTTTTAATAAAGTTGATGAAGCGTTTAAGATAAAAGTTGGAAAAAATAGTTATATAAATATCTCTTTATTGATGTTGCAATTACTGTTTGAAGAGAGTTTAACAAATAACAATATATATAACAGAAATGTTTTTAAAAAAATATATCCTCATGAATATGAAGTTAAACCTTGTTATGTTCATTCTGTTGGAAAATTGTTTGTAAAAGCAAATATTGCAGTTCAACTTAATAGTAGAAATTATAGAATTTTATGATAAAACACAACGAAATAGTAGATATAGAGGCAGAAAATCCTTTTGGTAAATGTCAATTGGATAGGAAAAAATATGCAGATGTTTTAACCAACATTGTTTCTACTTATGCAGATGGGTTTGTGTTAGCAATCAACAATAAATGGGGTACAGGTAAAACTACATTTATTAGAATGTGGAACCAAGATTTAAAAGATAATGGTTTTCAAACAGTTCTTTTTAATGCTTGGGAAAATGATTTTGAGAATAACGCTTTGACTGCATTAATGGGAGAATTAAAAACATTGACCAAAAAAGATGTAGTCAATCCTAATTTTGAAAATGCCTTAAAAAACGCAGCAATTTTCACAAAAAATCTTGCCCCTGTTTTAGTTAAAGCTGTTGTAAAAAAATACGTTGGTGAAACTTATGAAGACATAGCAGAAGGGGTTGGAAAAAGTTTAGGAGATATTTTCGAGAAAGATGTAAATGAATATGCAAATAAAAAGAAAAGTATAAAGGAATTTAGAGAAAGTTTATCCAAGTTTATTGCTGATACCTGGAAAGATAAACCTGTTATTTTTATTATTGATGAATTAGACCGTTGTCGCCCAGATTATGCGGTTTCAATTTTAGAGCAGATTAAGCATTTCTTTTCAATACCAAACATCGTTTTTGTTTTATCTATTGACAAGGAGCAATTAGGTCACGCGGTTAGAGGTGTTTATGGCAGTGAGTTTATTGATGCAGATGAGTATTTGAGACGTTTTATAGATATTGAGTATTCTATCCCTGAACCAGATACAGTTAAATATGTAAAGTATTTATATAATTATTATGGTTATGAAACATTCTTTAGACAAGAACAAAGATTAAGACTCCATAATAATCACTATGAGTTTGCTGAAGAAGTAAATAATTTTATAAAAATTACAATTTTAATTTTTAAACATCTTAAAATTTCATTAAGACAACAAGAAAAAATACTATCTAACGCAAGGCTCTCTTTGAAATCATTTGTATTTAATAGCCATCTATACCCACAAATTTTTGTTTTTTTTAATATTATAAAGTATACAGATAGAGAATTTTATTATAAAATTAGAAACAAAGTTTTGACCGTAAATGAACTTCAAAATGAATTTGCTAATCTTTTTAAATCTAAATTAACTAAAGAAGAAAATACATTACTTATCAAAGTTGAAAGTTTTTTAGTCCATTTTTATAATAATTATTACCAACCTAATGGCAATGATAATTTATTAGCTTTAAATGTAGAATTCAGGTTATATGAGTTAAAAATTCAATCTAAATTTGAAGATTATTCAGGTCAACAATCAATATTTTTAAAAAATCTTATTTATCTTAACGATCAAGCATATGGAAGTGGAGAATTTTTAGAAAATGTTTTAAATAAGATTGAATTACTAGAAGGATTTAAAGAATGAGATTAAACAAACTTGATTAAACGTTAAAATATTTAAAAAAAATAAACCTGTAAGTTGATTTTATGGAAATAGTTAGTACATTTGCAGTTGTAGAAGAAAGTTTATATTCTGTTCTATATGATACAGAAATAAACGCTGTAGATGATAATGGAGTAACTATTCCAGTAGAACAATTACATGAATTTAGAAGATTGTTTTACTTTTGGAATGACCCTGTAAGACTGAGAGCATTTTTTGAGGAACATGAAGAGGACTTAAAAGAGGCTTACTGGGAAGGAATTACAATTGATGAAGCCATTGAAAAAACTAGAAAAGAAGCAAAAAAATTAGAAGCTATTCTCATTGAATATGCAGAACATGGAAAAACTACACGCCACAAAAATTTGTCGATGTTATTCAAGCCTTTATCGGATGGAAAGTTTGAAAAGGAATTTGAAAAAGATAAAGTAAAAGTAGATGGCAAAAAAACTTGGATAAGACTATATGCCATTAGAATTGATGCAAACTTATTTGTAGTTTGCGGAGGAGCTATAAAGCTCCGAAAAACACTAAACGATAGAACTTATTTACTTAATGAATTAGAAAAACTAAAAATAACACGTAGTTATCTTATGGATGAAGATAATGATGAGTTAGAATTGTTTGAACTAATAGTAAACTAAATTATGAGTATAGATAAAATAAAGCAAAAGCTAAAACAAACTTCTATTAAAGACTCAGGCTGGTTAGAGAAAGCCAAATGGCGTCAAGAGAATGAAGATTGGTTAGATATTTCTTTTAGTATTGCTGTTAGAGTAGCCTCTACTTTAAAGGCTAATAAAAAAGCTAATAAATATCCTAAAAATCAGGTAGAATTAGCAGATGCTATGGGATGTTCTGCTCAATATGTGAATAAACTATTGAAAGGACAAGAAAACTTACAGATTGAAACCATTTGTAAAATAGGACGCATTTTAGGTATTACTTTGATTGAGGTTCCTAAAATAGAAATAAAACAAAATTTACAATCTGAATTCTTTAATTGGTTTTTAGATGTAAATAAAGCAAATTTGACAAAACCTTCTTCTGTAACTTCAAAAGCCTATGTAGTAGATAATATACAAGGTGTTGCAGGAGAAAATAATTACGCATTAGCAGCCTAATGGAAAATAAAGATCAAATCAGTTTTGGATTACGAAAAATCACAACTGAACAATTTGCAATTATTGAAAGTGCATTTGATAAGGACAATCAGAATATCCAAATAGGAAATGGACTTCGATTCGGTTTTAACTTAGAAAAAAGAGTTATTACAGTATTGCTTTCGGTTCAATTTAATCAAGATAAAGGCCCTTTTCTACTACTAGAAATAGGTTGCTTATTTGAGATAATTCCAGAACATTGGAAGACTTTGTATGATGAAGATACCAAAGTAATAAAAATTCCAATTGCTTTAGCAAGGCATTTAGTAGTGTTAGCAATGGGGACTCTGAGAGGTGTTTTACACGCTAAAACAGAAAATACTCCTTTTAATATGTTTTTGTTACCAACAATTAATGTTACAGAAATGGTAAAAGAGGATGTAACAATAAAGACAATAGATTCAGTAGAATTAAAGTAACCTAACCAGGTTGCTTTTTTTATTTATATACTTCATTTATGAACGAAGCCGAAACAAGAGCCGAATATATAGACCCACAGCTACGAGCAAGTGGTTGGGGCACCGATGTAAACATTGATACTAAAATCTTACGTGAACACAACATCACTGAAGGTCGTATCCAAACTGGTGGAAAACGAGCTAAGCCTGTAATTTCTGATTATGTATTGGTTTACAAAGGAATAAAATTAGCTGTTGTTGAAGCAAAAAGTATTGAATTAGAAGTTGGCGAGGGTGTTATGCAAGCCAAAGAATACGCTACCAAAATGCAATTGAAAACTACTTTTGCAGCAAACGGTAAAGAAATCTATCAAATTTGTATGGAAAGTGGCGAAGAAGGATTAATTACTTCTTTTCCAACCCCAGAGGAATTATGGCATAAAACATTTGCAGTAGCTAATGAATGGCGTGATAAATTTAATGCTGTACCTTTTGAATTAATGGGTGGAGCAAGAGGTGCTCGTTATTATCAAGAAAACGCTGTGCAGAAAACAATGGAGGCCATTGCAAATGATTGCCAACGTATTTTACTAACATTAGCAACAGGAACGGGTAAAACTTTTATTTCTTTTCAAATAGCATGGAAGCTATTTCAAACGCGATGGAATTTAAAAAAAGATGGACAACGTAGACCAAGAATATTATTTTTAGCGGACAGAAATATATTAGCAGATCAAGCATACAATTCATTTTCTGCTTTTCAAGAAGATGCTTTAGTACGTATAAATCCAAAAGAGATTCGCAAAAAAGGAAGTGTGCCAACCAATGGAAGTGTCTTTTTTACCATATTCCAAACCTTTATGAGTGGTACTGATAACGAAGGAAATCCAGAACCTTATTTTGGTGAATATCCAGCTGATTTTTTTGATTTCATTATTATAGATGAATGTCATAGAGGCGGTGCAAATGACGAAGGAAATTGGAGAAAAATTTTAGAGTACTTTTCGCCAGCTGTTCAATTGGGATTAACAGCAACTCCAAAACGTAAAGACAATGTTGACACATATGCTTACTTTGGAGAGCCTGTTTATATATATTCTTTAAAAGAAGGTATTAACGATGGTTTCTTAACTCCATTTAAAGTAAAGCGTATTCAAACTACATTAGACGAATATATTTACACTCCAGACGATGATATTGTAGAAGGTGAAGTAGACACTAAAAAAGTATATAAAGAAAGTGATTTCAATAAAAACATTGAAATTAAAGAGCGTGAGCTAAAACGTGTGCAACTGTATTTAGAAGATGCTAATGAGAATGAAAAAGCAATTATCTTTTGTGCTAATCAGCCTCACGCTGCAATTATTCGTGATTTAATCAATCAGCAAAGTAAATCCAAGAATCCAAACTATTGTGTCCGTGTCACAGCTTATGATGGTGCAATGGGCGAACAATATTTGAAAGAATTTCAAGACAATGAAAAAACAATTCCAACCATACTGACTACTTCTCAAAAACTGTCTACTGGAGTTGATGCTCGTAATGTTAGAAACATTGTTTTGTTGCGTCCTGTTAATTCTATGATTGAATTTAAACAAATTGTAGGAAGAGGTACAAGAATGTTTGATGGAAAAGATTATTTTACTATTTATGATTTTGTAGGAGCTTATAAAAACTTCCTAGATCCTGAATGGGACGGAGAACCTTTAGAACCGGAACCAACTGTTCCAAAACCTATGGGAGGAAATAGTCCTGGAGGTGTTGACGAACCTCCAAGAGAACCAATTGATAAGCCTAAAAGAGAAAAAGTAAAAATTAAACTAGCTGATGGTAAGCTCCGTGAAATTAAAAGCATGACTTCAACTTCATTTTGGAGTGCCGATGGAAAGCCGATTACAGCGGAACAGTTCATTCAAAATTTGTTTGGCAAATTGCCTGAGTTCTTTAAAAATGAAGAAGAATTGAAAGCTATTTGGTCAAATCCAATAACTCGAAAAGCCTTTTTAAATAAGCTTAGCGATGCTGGTTATGGTAAAGATGAATTGGTAGGTCTTCAACAATTAATAGAAGCTGAGAAGAGTGATTTATTTGATGTGTTAGAATATGTTGCTTTTAATATTCAACCATTAACAAGAGTTGATCGAGTAGTAAAAGCTAAAAACAACATACTTTTATTAAGTGATAAACAGCAAGATTTCTTAAATTTTGTTTTATCAAAATATGAAGAAACAGGTGTCGATGAATTAGATCAAGAAAAATTACCTCAGCTATTGTTATTAAAATACCAATCTATCAGTGATGCATCTGAAACTTTAGGAGGTATTGAAAATATCAGAGAGACATTTATAGATTTTCAAAAGTACTTATATGCATAGTATTTTTGTTAATTGAACTTTTATAGTATAATTACAAAAAAAATTGCCAAGCTTTAAATAATTTAAAAAATGATATTGTAGCTTTATAGATTATGTGATTTGGAAATCAGTGTTGTTAATAATGGGTAATTAAAGTAGATTAATACTTTAGTTACTTTCGCAAAAGTTGAATTAAAAATGCATTTAAAGTAGATAAAAATGTATTTATTAAAAAAGTAAAGAGATGATTATAGATAAAGAAAAAATTACTTCTGAATTAAATACAGATGAATTGATTAATTTGTTTTTGAATATTTTACCTATTTTAAATTTTAAAGAAATTCAAAAAACATCTTCAAACACAATAGAAGGAATTCTTAAACAAGAGAATATTGGTGATTTTAAGGTTTTTTATATGATATTTGATGAAAGACTTAGTAAATCGTATGAAGATATTGACCAACTTAAAAAAAATATCGAAAAAAAAATAAGTGAGGGTGTCTCAAAAGTTTATATAGTAGCAAATAAATATATTTCTACTGGATTTAAAACAAAATTAGAAACTACTCTGCCAACAAAGAATCTTCTAGAATTTTTGGAATTATCTCAATTAATTAAATTGATTGATGAAAAATACTCAGAATATTGGAGACATAATGACACCTCTTTAATTGAATATGAAAAAAGTTTTGAGAACATACTTGAAGAATCATTTGAAATCAAAAAGCTAGTAGAATATAAATCTGCTCATCAAAAATTATTATCAATTTTTATAGAGCCTAATTTATTTCTCAGAACAGAAGATAAGCAATCAACTCAAAAGGCATTCTCAAAAATTAATATAGACAAATTAATAGATGAGAATGAGAGATTATTAGTTATTAATGGAGATCCCGGGGTTGGTAAAACAAGGCTTTTAAATGAAATTGGTAAAAATTTAATAAAAAGGAACACACTTATAAGTAATAAAAAATTTTTACCTGTTTTTTTAGACAATACAAATTTACGAGATGTCTTTTCAAAAGAAAGTCATTTAAGTCTAAAAGACTATTTACTTGAGAAAAAATTAAATGGCCATTTTGAAAATTATACTATTGATAATATTGTTGAAAATTATCAATTAGTTTTACTTATTGATTCGATTGATGAATTTGATGAAAGCTATCAAAAAAGAATTAAATTACAATTAGAACTTTTGCTTGAAAAAGGGGTTAAAGTTTTTATTGGTACTAGATCAAATAGTTTAGATGATATTTATAAAGTAACATCAAAAAATGAGCATAAAAACGTTTTTATACAAAAATTCAACAATCATCAAGTTGAAAGTTTTGCATTGAGATATTTTGAAGGTAATGGTGATAGGGCTCAAAGTTTAATTGAGTCAATGAAAGAAAATAAAGTTCTTGAGAAACTTCCTTTAACACCATTAAATCTTTCTTTATTATCAATATTATATGAAGAGACCAATCAAGAAGTTCCTTCAACTTTAACTGATGTTTATGATAAATTCAGTAATTTACTTTTAGGAAGAACAATGGTTGATAAAAGCATTGACTTTTTAGATGTTACATTAAAAGAAAATATTATTGGATTATATGCTTTGGAATTGCTCCAAAGAAAGAATGGTGAATTAATGACCATTGATGAGTTTGTAGAATTTATAAAAAATAAGTTAGGTTCTGTTTCTGGTACGATTAATTTTGATTTATTACCTCAAGCTTTAGACTTTATTATTAAGCATACAGGCTTATTAATTTTGTACAAAGGGAAGTATATAAAGTTCCGACATGACTCTTATATGGAGTATTTTGCAGCAAAAGAAATTTTTAAGAATCATAGAGAATTAGAGGCTGATTTAGTAGATAATTTTTTTGATGTCAATTGGCAATATACATCTGTTTTCTACGCAGGATGGTCAAGAAAAATGCCAAAATTTCTTGAAGAAATAATTAAAAAAGTCGAGACCAGTAGTAATATGAAAGATTATTGGTCAGCAGCTAATGGGATGGGATATCTACTACAATCTTTATATCTTACAGATGATAATATTAGAAAAGAAGGAATTAAAGTAATTCTTTTAAAAATGGTAGAGATGTATGATTGTTTTAAAAAAATATCTTCAAGTTTACCTCAAAATATATTATTTAGTAAATTTTCACTACCAGTATTAGGAGTTTTTCCAATATTTATTTTTCAAGATAATTTTGATTCCATCACACTAAAAAATCCTATTTCAATGTCAATAGATGAATTACTGGATGAATATGAAGAAAAAAAATCAATTCCAAATTACCCTTATTTAGATAATATTGTTTACCGAATTTTGATTTTATCAATTACAGCTTCGAGTAATAGACTTAATATGGAAAATAAATTATTGGAAGTAATTGGTAAGGTTAAAACTTCAGGTAACGAATTTTATACAAAGTTATTAGAAGTTTCTATAGACAATTTAGGTAGTAAAGAACTTAGAAAACAAAAGCAGGATATCTTAAAACCAATAAGGACTAGAAATTCTGATTCATCGCATCCGACTTATATTAAGAACAATATTGACAGAATAATTCAACCTTCTTCTAGAAATAGGTTTACTATTTATGATACAGTTACCCCTAATAAAAAAATAAAAATCTTTGTAGAAGGGCCTACTGATGCAATGATAATTGAGCATGCGTATACTGTTTTAACAGGTGAAATGCCTTATTGGGAAATTAAGGTGGGTGGTGTATCAAATGGTGGTGCAAATGTTTTGGCAAAAGCATTAATCGATGGACTAGCATATTTAGAGAGCAATCAAATTGTCATAGGATTATTTGATAATGATAGAGAAGGTTTAGCTCAGTTTCAAGGGACTTTACATAGTTCAAAATTTGATATTCATGAAAATTGTGCTAGAATTAAAAAGAGAATTGAAGGGAATATTTATGCTATGTTATTACCTATTCCATATGAATTGCAATTTTATATAAAGAAAGAACAAAATGATAATTATTTTTCAATTGAACATTATTTTTCTAAACAATTACTAGACGAAAATAATGTTTTAGAAAAAACAGAAATTGATAATATTTTCAAAGTAAAAGACTCAGTCAAAATGACTTTTGCCAACAAAATTTTGAAAATAAATGATGTAAATATTTTTCAAAAATTTATTTTGCTTTTTAACGAGATTGACAAAATATCTGGAGTTGATGATATTGAATATAGAGAGATTAATGAAATAAAGATTATTAAATAATACTCTTTTTATCTTAAACATTTTATGATTATGTTTAATTTTCCCGATGTCCTGGATTTGTAATCCGTGACTTAATATCTACTATTCTAAAAATCAAAAGTTATTTTTAGAAGCTTTGATTATTGATTATTTGTTTATCTTGATAAATTTATGAACCAATAAAAATTTTAAAAATGGATTTAAATATTATAAAAGAAAATTTAGAAAAAAATTATAATAGATTATCGGTTTCAAAAATAACTAGTTTAGAAAACATCCAAGTTTATAATTCGTTTGAAATTTTTTGAGATTGTGTTTTCAAATAATGGATTTTCAACTTTTTTAAGTCATCTAATATCTTGACCTTTCCAAGTGTCTTAATTAATTCTATTGATGTCTCATGACACTTTTTAATCTTTTTGCCACTATTGCAAGGACATAATCTGTTTCGAGTTAAATCATTATTTTTAATTATAATTTCAATGAAAACAATGATGCTGTCTAAGGATTGTATTTTTAAATTTTCATTGTAATATTGAATAATTCCCTCTGTTTCATGTCCATATTCTTCACCCGCATATTTATGTTTTTCTAGTTTGTATAATTGGTTTGCGAAATAAGGATATATTTTTTTTTCAATAAAATCATTCATTTGTATACCTTTTCTACTCATAACAATTAAGTTATGTTCTATGTCTATACAACAAATTCCTTCATCGGAAATATGCCAATCTTTATCTCGTGGTAAAATTTGACTTATTTCAAAAACCATTGGGACACAAAATGGATATCCTTCAGGAACAACAATTGCAATGTTAAAGGTGTTCCAATAAACGCCTTTAACATCACAAATATCTAAATCTCCTTTAATTACCCAGGATTTACTTTTATTATTCCATGAATAATTTAATAGAGGAAACGACTCATTGACTTTAATAAAATCTCGTTCAAACTGACTAATCTTTTTTATTAAATCCATAATATGGTTTATTATTTATAGCAATTGGAGCTAAATTGGCAATATTTCTATCATAAATAGGTGTTGTTTTTTGTTTAAGTTGAAGTACACCTTGTAAATCTGTAGCAATGAAATCCTGTGTTTTAAGAAATGGTAACCAAGCAAAGTCATATTGTGTATAATTCCAATTTTCATTTTGAATTCTAAAAATATAACGGTCATTTTCATTTTGAGTTCTTTGGCAAACAGGAGTGAAAAACTCTGCTAAAGATGGCACTTCGTTTTTAATATGATCACCAATAACGATTCCATTACTAATTGCACTAGATTGCATTTTACTTGCTAAACTAGTATGAAGACTACAAGTTGTTACTTCACTTATTTCTCCAAGCCCTGCCATTCCCCAAACAACATCACGATCATATCCTAAATCAATTCCAATTCTTGTACAGACATCTTCTATGCCTTGTTCATTAAATAATTGTTTAAGATCGGTTTTTACAAAATATGTAAAAATACTTGCAAATTGTAAAGCTCTTTTGACAGCAATCTCAGGAGATGTGTTTTTATTTCCAAAATAAACGAACAACCCATCTCCCTGAAGGCGATGAACATATCCTCCAAAGATTAAACATGTATGAATTGCTGCTCTTTGAATAGTATTACTTATTATCCAAACCGTTTCAGGAAGATACCTTTTGAAGAGATTTGTTGACCCTTTTATATCTACAAACATTGAGACAATGTAATCATTTTCTATATTGTCAGTATGTTTCAAGTGTGCATGGTCAGGATGAAGACCTAGTTTCTGTTCAAAATTTGGTTGTAAACCTATTTCACGTGCAAAAACATCTAAACTTGGTAGTAAACGCTTTTCTGGCACCATTGCATTTAGAGTGTTTGAACTAAATGCACCCCTTAGGCCACCACTTGCATTGTTCCAGTTCTCATTTAAATTTCTTGATTTAGGGTCAGCTGTCATTGCAGCTTTTACTGTTGAGAGATAATCATTAAAAATGTTCATATAAAATTATTTTAAATTATTAATTATTAATATAAATAGAGGTATAAAAAGTATAAATTGTATTAAAAATAAAATTCCTGCTATTCTCAAAAATGAGAATTTTGATTTTAATCCACTTGAAAGTTGATGTACTTGCATCCTCAAGTCAATTAGCTCATCTTCATCAGAATTAGTATCTTTAGACTTTAGACAAAAATTTTCACAACTCATTTTTGATATTGAACCAAAATAATGTAAAGAATTTTTTTCATTTGAGAGATGTGGTATTGCAGCTTGTATAACTATAATCATAATAAGTATACCTAAAACAATAAGTATCCCTATTAATATGTATATCCAAGTTATACAATTAATTAAATCAGGTAGGACAAAGTATCCTGTTGTTAAACCACCTACAATAAAAGTACTTAGTCCCAAAAAAACAGAACTCTTGTTATTAACACTATCGTAATAATGATCATAACGCTGAATACAAAAAAGTAATCTTTCTTTTTCCATAAAATATAAAATTTAGTATTAAAAATGGCTAAATAAAATAGCCTTATATATTACATAAGCTCCAAGAATTATTTTTTTTGCCATATGGCAAAAAAAATAATTAAAAGAGCATATATTTATAGAAACTAAAATAACCGTATGATAGATTCCAAAACCTTAGAGAGGCTTAGGAGCATTGATGATCGGTCTTGGGGTTTGATTTATAAGGAATTGGTGTTATATGCATCAAAAAAATTGAACAGGATGGGTTTTGAAGTTAGAACCGAAAAAGATAGTGTTGATGCAGAACATTTTGCGGCACTAGCAATTGAGAAGGTTTTTACTGGAGTAAGAAAATGGGATTTTGAGCGTTATCCAAATATTACTCACCATCTAATTTGGGTTGTAAAAAGTCTTATTTCTAGCCATATTAAATCATCAACAAGATCAATTATAAATGCCGGAGGTCCTGAAAAATTAATAGTAGATAATGATAATTACGCGGACTATGATGAATTAACAGATGAACAGATTCGTCAAAATGAATTACCTGATGAAATTTTTATAGAAAATGAATTTTGGGGAAGAATTGAAAAAGCTTTTGGTGAAAATAAAGATGACCATACAATATTTTGTGAATGGTTAGAAGGCTCACCAAGAAGAGATATATCAAGAGATTTGAATATATCAAAAGATGAAGTAAATAATTCAATCAAAAGAGGATTGAGAATTATAAAAAAAATCGTTGTAAAGCAATGAAAAATATAAAAGTTAATATTGATAATTTAAATAGAGATCTTTATCTAATGGTGGTAGAAGAGCCTCAAATTCTTAATGAGCTTCTAGTTCTAGAAGGATATGATCCTTCACAACTGGAGAGAAATGTAGTTTCTCAAGTTAAAAAACTACTTTTTCAACAAACTGTAGCAATTAAAAAAGCTCATCGAGATGACATTTATAAAAAGGCATTAATGCTTTTTCAGCAGACAAAAGAAACTACCAAACATGGTATTTTAGCTATATTACAAGAAAGATCTCCACAACTACAGTTTAATAATCTTGACAAAATGGATGAACAAGATCTCAGAGATATTCTTAACGAAACTGATTTATTAGATTTGATGGAGAAAATTGAAAAGAACGATATTTAATGATAAAAAACGCTATTAGTACTGCTAAAAATCTTTTAGCTTTTTTAGGAATAGACGATGTTTCTTCTATCGATATAGAAGATTTAATAGTATATCATGATGGGATAGTTTTGGAAAAAAATTTACGAAATTCAGATGGAAGACTTGTCATGAAGAATGGTAAATCAATTGTGACAATTGATTCGAAAATAGAATTTCCTCAAAGAAAACGTTATGTTTTGGCTCATGAACTTGGGCACATTCTTTTGCATGCTAACATGAATGCTTCATTTTCGGATGACGATACGACATTAGAAGGATTTAAAAAAGGTCCTCAAGAAAAAGAAGCAAATGACTTTGCTGCAGAATTGTTAATGCCAGAAGATAGTTTTAGAAAAGCTTGTTTGGGGTGTAGATTTAATCCAGAATTACTTGTAGAACTTTCAAATTCCTTTAATACTAGTTTAACATCTACAGTATATCGTTTTATAGATTTAGGAAATCATCCATTAGCTGCTTTTTATAGTAAGAATGGAAAAGTTCAATATTGGAAAAAATCAAATGATATGTATTGCAAAATACCTGATATAAATAAACTAAAAGTTCCTGAAGAATCAGTAGCGGAGGAGTATTATAGACATAAAAGAGTTTACAAAATAAATGATATTCAAGAAATTGAAAAGTCTACTTGGTTTGAGCTAGGAAAATATGAAAAGAATGAAACAATGTATGAATTTTGTATAATTACACCAAGATTTAATTCTGTTTTGAGTATAATCTGGCAAGACTAAAGGGTTAATAATGAAGAAAATATTACAAAATATGAAAGGCAATAATTAAGGTTTTATAGTGCTTAGATTTGAATAAATGCACTTTTAAAAAAACACCCAACTTTACATAACTGGGTGTAAAATTGGGTGTAAGTTTTTTAAAACATTGATAATCAATGTTAATTGTGGAGTCGGAGAGAATCGAACTCTCGTCCAAACAAGCAATCAAAAAGCTTTCTACACGCTTAGTTTCCTCTTGAATTTTCGACTAAAAGCAAGGCTAGAAACCGCCACTTTTAGCTTAGCTTTATCAGTGTCAAGAAGGATTTAAAGCATTACCTTCTCTAGGTTTACATTTACGGTTCTCCTAAACCAACCGCCATAAACCAAGGCTTTTGAGGAGAATCCAGCTTTCCTACCTAGTAGGAACTTGGCAAATCTTACTATAATTCAGATTAAGCAGCTAAAGCGTAATTATTTTCGCCGTTTATAGGTTTGTACATTTGGATTTACGAGCTAAACATACAATGCTCGACGTGCTTACTAATCAATTCCACTCGCTGTCAAAACCAGTCGACCCCATGTGTAATAAGTAGTGTTTTTTGAATAATATTATACTCAAAAAGTGAGCCAAAAATACTACCAATTTTTCAATAAAAAAACTATTGTGCAAACTAAAGTAAAAAGTTATATTTGTAACATTAAATCAATATTCAGTTATAAATACTGTTGGCTATGAAGTTTGGAATCATCAAAGAAAGAAAAAATCCACCGGATAGAAGAGTAGTTTTTACTCCAGAAGAGTTAGTACGCTTACAATCAGAACATCCAGAAGCGGAAATAAAAGTGGAAAGTTCAGATATCAGAATCTTCTCTGATGACCAATATCGTAATTTAGGATTAAATGTCACTGCCGATATGTCGGATTGTGATGTTCTTTTTGGAGTAAAAGAAGTTCCTGTTGATGCTTTAATTCCAAATAAAAAGTACTTTTTCTTTTCGCACACGATTAAAAAACAGCCATACAATCGCAAATTGTTAAAAGCTATTTTAGATAAAAATATCGAATTATACGATCATGAAACTATTGTAGATGCAACCAATCACAGATTAATTGGCTTTGGTCGTTATGCTGGATTAGTAGGGGCTTATAATGGATTCAGAGGATTCGGAATCAAATACGATTTATTCACTTTACCAAAAGCAGAAACCTTAAGTGGTAAAGAAGATTTAATCGCACGTTTAAAACGCCGAACGCTTCCAAATATTAAAATTGTACTTACCGGACATGGTAAAGTAGGAATGGGAGCTAAAGAGATTTTAGACGGAATTAAAATCAAACAAGTAAGTGTTGAAGATTTTTTAAATAAAAACTATACAGAACCTGTTTACACTCAAATCGACGTATTAGATTATAACAAACGTATTGATGGTCAGGTTTTAGATAATACCGATTTTTACAAAAACCCACAAGATTACGTTTCTAATTTTGAACGTTTTACGAAAGTTGCTGATATGTACATCGCTGGACATTTTCACGGTAACGGTTCGCCAGATATTTTAACTCGTGATATGCTTCGTGCTGCTGATAATAAAATTCAAGTAGTTGCCGATATTTCTTGTGATGTTGATGGACCAGTAGCTTGTACAATTAAAGCATCAACAATTGCAGAGCCTTTCTTTGGATACTTACCAAGCGAACACAAAGAAGTTTCGTATACTCATCCGGCTTCTATCATGGTGATGTCAGTTGATAATTTACCTTGTGAATTACCTAAAGACGCTAGTGAAGGTTTTGGAGAAATGTTTATGGAACATGTAATTCCAGCTTTCTTTAATGGAGATAAAGATGGAATTTTGCAAAGAGCCAAAATTACAGAAAACGGTCAACTTACAGAACGTTTTAAATATCTACAAGATTACGTTGACGAAAAACAAGAAGCTATAGCTACTAAATAATAACAAGCCCGATGTGAATCGGGTTTTTTGTTTTTATAATAAAACGTATATATTTGTTAAAACTAATCAAAAACTAATGAGCAATCAAATCAAAACCAATTATCCTGCATTATATACACTAATTACAGTGTTTTTCTTTTGGGGATTTATCGCAGCTGGAAACAGTATTTTTATTCCTTTTTGTAAAAGTTATTTTTCACTAGATCAATTTCAGTCTCAGTTGGTCGATTTTGCTTTTTATACCGCTTATTACATAGGAGCCTTATTATTGTTTGCTTTGGGTGATTTATCAGGAAAAGATATCGTAGGAAAATGGGGCTATAAGAAAAGTATTGTTTATGGATTATTATTTTCAGCACTGGGAGCTGGCGTCATGATTATTGCCGTTGAAGCAAGTGTTTACGCGGGAATGTTAGTAGGATTATTTATAGTTGCTTTAGGTTTTTCATTACAACAAACTGCAGCCAATCCTTTTGCTATTTTATTAGGTGATCCAAAAACGGGAGCGAGTAGAGTAAATCTTGGAGGCGGAATCAATTCTTTTGGAACTACAATAGGTCCTATTATAGTGGCATTAGCATTATTTGGTACAGCTGCATCCGTTTCAGACGAACAGATTAAAACATTAGAACTTAATAAAGTAGTATTACTATATGTTGGAGTAGGCTTATTATTCGTAGCTGCTGCAGCTTTATTTTGGTTTTCAAAAAAAGTGCCTAGCGGAATTGCAAACGAACCAATGGAAAAGGCTAATAAAGCATTAAGAACATTAGTGATTATGACGGTTTTATTAGCAGCTTGTTTTGTGCCAATTTTTAAAACCTATCAATTAGATACAACTAATTATTGTGATGCAGATTTTTCAGATTTAGAACAATATAGAATGCTTTGGCTTTCAGGTGCTTTATTAGTAGTTGTTGGTGGTTTGATGTTTTCTTATACATCCGCAAAAAAGAAATCGGAAGGTTGGGGTGCGATGCAATATCCTCAATTGGTTTTAGGAATGTTAGCGATATTTACCTATGTTGGAGTAGAAGTTGCTGTTGGAAGTAATTTGGGTGAATTATTAAAATTAGATGAATTTGGAGGTTTACAATCTTCAGAAATTGCACCTTATATTTCAATGTATTGGGGAAGTTTAATGATTGGAAGATGGGCAGGAGCTATCAGTGTTTTCAATTTGCAAGGAATGAAGAAAACATTAGCTTTACTTATTATACCAATTATCGCATTCGGAATCATTTTAGGAGTGAATATCATTTCTGGAAAAGATATGAAACCCTTGTATTGGTATATCGTTTGTGTGATTATTCAAATTATAGCTTTCTTTTTGAGTAAAGATAAACCGGCAAGAACCTTAATGATTTTTGGAACTTTTGGTGTAATTGCAATGTTAATTGGATTGTTTAGCACAGGAACAATTGCTATTTATGCCTTTTTATCTGGTGGATTGGCTTGTAGTATTATGTGGCCTTCTATTTTTAGTTTATCTATTATTGGATTAGGAAAATATACTTCTCAAGGTTCGGCATTCTTAGTAATGATGATTTTAGGAGGTGGGATTATTCCTCCCTTACAAGGAAAATTATCAGATATAATTGGAATTCATCAATCGTATATTGTTGCTGTTATTTGTTTTGCTTATTTAACATTATTTGCTGTATTAGTGAAAGGCTTATTAAAGAAACAAAACATTGATGTAGATGCTATTGAAGTAGAAGGAAGTCATTAGAAATATATCATAAAAAAAACTCCGTCATAACGTAATTTTGTGACGGAGTTTTTTTTTACCATTTTTTTAATTTAATTTTGCCAACGTTATCACGAATCTTTTCAAAGATAGCAACCTGCAACAACAAGCAAGGTGCTAAAACGATAAGCCAATACTTTTGGAAAAAATGTTGTTTATTCTCATTTTTCATGATTTTATTTTGGGTTTCGTGATACGTAAATTTTTAAAAAAATGCGCATGAAACAAACACAAAACAAAGGAAATTTATTAGCCTTACTGCCTTTAGCAGTTTTTATTTTTACATTTTTAGGAAGCGGAATTTTACTAAATGATTTTTACGCTTTACCCTCATCCATTGCGGTTATTTTAGGAATTGTTACAGCTTTTGTTATTTTTAAAGATACTTCAGACAACAAGGTTTCCAGTCTGATAGCAGGTTGTGGTGATTCTAAGATTATTACAATGTGTCTTATTTATCTTTTAGCAGGAGCTTTTGCAACTGTTTCCACAAGTATGGGAGGTGTTGCTGCAGTAGTAAATTTGGGAATAGAAAACATCAATTCTTCCTATTTTCCTTTAGGAATCTTTCTAATCGCAGCATTTTTATCCACTGCTACCGGAACATCCGTAGGGTCAATAGTGGCTTTAGGTCCAATAGCTATTTCATTAGCTGATAAGTCTGGTGCTTCTCTTCCTTTAATTGGAGGTTCTTTGTTAGGTGGCGCCATGTTTGGGGACAATCTCTCCATGATTTCCGATACAACAATTGCAGCCACACAATCTTTAGAATGTAAGATGAAAGATAAGTTTAAAGTAAATCTATTTATAGCACTTCCTGCAGCTCTATTCACGATTATAGTACTACTTTTTTTGGGATATGGTGAAGGTCAATTGACAGTAGCAGCAGAAAAGTATGAATTAATTGCCATTGTACCGTATGTGTTGGTTATTGTTTTGGCTTTAATTGGGATTAATGTTTTTTATACACTTTTTATTGGAATACTTTCGGCAGGACTTATTGGTTTTATTTCGAATGATTTTACGCTTTTAACTTTTTCAAAGACCATTTACCAAGGTTTTACAAGCATGACGGATATTTTTTTATTATCCATGTTAACAGGAGGTTTGGCAGCTTTGGTTGAAAAGGCAGGAGGAATTACTTTTTTGCTACATCAAATTAAAAAGCGTATCAAAACAAAGAAATCGGCACAAATGGGAATTGGAGCACTTGTCGGATTAGTAAATGTTGCTATAGCCAATAATACAGTTTCTATTGTAGTAACTGGAGGTATTGCCAAAGAAATTAATGATGATTATGAGCTTAATCCAAAGAAAACAGCTACTATTTTAGATATTTTCTCTTGTATTTTCCAAGGTTTGTTACCTTATGGTGCCCAAGTTTTATTAATTATTAGTTTTTCTAAAGGTTCATTGTCCTGGTCTGATTTATTTTTGAATGCTTGGTATTATTTGTTTTTATTCGTTGTTACTTTGTTAGCTATTTATAGTAATTTTTGGGACCGAATTATTATGAAATATTCGAAATAATAGTTTAAACAAACCTCCGATTGATAATCTTCAATCGGAGGTTTTGTTTTTATTTATTCCACTCAATCTTTCTCGAAAAATACATCACGGCTGCCAATATCAAGAATAATCCAATACTTCCTACTAATAGCGCATAATCTTCCAATTGGATAATCACATAGATAAAAGTATATAAAACACTAAGCGAAATCCCAATGAAAGTTGGAAACTTTCTATCTTTTAATATGGAAATGGAATACAGCGAAATCATTATGATGACCGATGCTCCAGCTATTAAATAGGCAAAAGAAAAAGTACTGTGTTCTGTAATCGAAATTAGCAAAGTGTAAAACATGATTAACGCTATTCCAATCATTGAATATTGAAAAATATGAATGTTGATTTTACTTATAGATTGAATCAAAAAGAAGATTAAAAACGTTAATCCAATTA
The DNA here is from genome assembly GCF_038289885.1 of Flavobacterium helocola. NCBI lineage: Bacteria > Pseudomonadati > Bacteroidota > Flavobacteriia > Flavobacteriales > Flavobacteriaceae > Flavobacterium > Flavobacterium helocola. The sequence goes on from NZ_JBBYHT010000004.1 coordinate 275,137, forward strand.
CCAAAAAACCATATTTTGAAGCACGCTCGTTTTGTTGGTATTCATCAACCGGCGTAATAAAATCTACTGCAAAAGCGTATTTGCCTAATTCAGGTAAAACTTCAAAATAGTTTTGAGCAAATGGTCGATTAAAGTGCAGTATTTTCCAATTGGCTTCAAATCCGTTATCCTTAATTTCTCTTGAAATAGGCGAGAAGTTTCCGTTAAAGTTTGGCGAATTCCAATTCGAAGTAACCTTTGCATCAGTTGTTTTTCCAATCGGAACCATTTTTACCTGCTTGCTTCCGTTAAATGAAATCGTAAAATTAAATTTGGTATTGTTTTCAAGCGTTTTATAATCAAAATAGTTGGTTTCCAAACTTTCGATGCTGTCGTTTGTACTATTTGCAACCGATTCAAAAGCTAAATTTTGATTTCCAATTTTCATTTTTACTTCATCTTTAAGACTTTTCAAGTTGGTAGTACGAATTAAAATTTTAGCGCGATTCCAATAAATGTTTTCGGCTGGTATTCCTTTCGAAGCGAAATTAGGAGTAGTATAATTTCCATCAAATTGCATTTTGGTTGTAAATACATTCGATTTGTAAATGCTTCTTTCCAAAGGTTTTACCATGGTAACTTCGGTTTTGTTATTCAAGGTTTCTGGAAAGAAATAGGCATAATTATTGGCACCCGACAAAGGGTCTTTGTACGGCACTTTTAAAATAGGACCATAAAAATAAACGGAATTTCCCCATTTGGAAGTCGTTTCGGTAATGACTTCTTTTTGGCGTTGGCTTCTTTCTACGATTAATTCTTGCACTAAAGCAAGTGGAATGATTAATACTAAGGTTAGAATCCCTACCATGATCATTTTAGCGGTTGTGGTTTGAAAGAACGATACTTTTGGTTCTTGTTGAAATTGTGTTTCCATGATGTTTGATTTTATTGGTTATAATTTTTAAGGTTTCTAATCGTTGTTGATATCATAGCGATTGCTAAAATAAATGTAACAGCTATTGACATTGTGATTGAAATTAGTTTGTTCATGTTATTGAATATTAAAGGTTTGTTGAATATGTGTTAGTGAAACAGAAAGCATATTATAAAAGTCTAACCCGTAGAATGCATGTGCTTGTTTTCCTCTTTGATATTGTTGTTTGAAATACGAAAATCTAGTAGGATAGAAGAGTGTTCCAGAAACGATTACCATTATCAAATACAAGCTTCGTTTACCGTTGCCAAAGAGATAATATTGCATACCTATTTCTTCCACAACTGAAATTCCAGTGTTGGTTAGCACGTGAATAATATCATGGTCTTCTAACTTAGGTTGGATTTCAAAATTATATTTCAATAAAAAGCAACCCAAGTGAAATCCCAAGCTATCATTAGGAAGTTGTATCAAATGATTGACTTTAACATCCCAAGCTTTTCCTTTTTTAAAGAATTTTTGATACGGTTTTTTACTGAGTTCGTACATTTTTTCTATAAATAAATCTCTCATAATAAATATTTAAAAGTACTTTGAATTTCAAAGTAAATAGATAAAAAAATAGGTTTAGCTTTTCTTTATTAATTTTTCAAGCGCCTCGATGTGAGAAGTAAAAGCAATTCTTCCTTCTTTTGTAGCACTATATTTTGTGTTGGGTTTTTTGCCAATAAACTGTTTCTCAATTTGAATGTAATTTTCTAATTCTAGCGCTTTAGTATGCGAAGCTAAGTTACCATCTGTTACGCCTAAAAGTTCCTTTAGCATATTAAAATCGGCACTTTCATTCACCATCAATACCGACATTATCCCCAAACGAATTCGGTGATCAAAGGCTTTGTTGATATTTTGGATAATGTTTAGCATGTTTAGTTTAAAAGTTTATGGTTTAAAAGATTAAAAGTTGTCGAAAATTGTTTCAACTATTTCAGAATCATATAACTGAGAAGGAGCTACTACAGCTTCATTGAAAGGGATATTATTTCCATATCTTTCTTTCATAATGCTTTTTACCAATGGATTATCAAGATTAAAATCTTTCAGTTTTTTGGTTTTACATAGTTCTATATTGGCTCCATTTTTATAAATTTTCCAAACTAATTCCGAACAATAAATTTTATTATCACTCCATTCAAAATACAAATCATAATCTTTGTTATTCATTGATTTTCCGTAAGACTTCATTTTTTGTAAAACTTCATTAGTCAATATTTTATCTGACTTTCTTAATCTTTTTACAGCATATTTAGCATCTTTTCCATGAGAAATCCAATCTTCAAGCAAAGTCATTTTAACAGGTTGAACCGCTTCATATACGTAAGTTTTACCATTTTCAATAAAGATGATTCCACAATGAGAAAATTTTGAATTGGTTGCAATTTTAACTGCTTCACATTGTTTAGATTGTGAAGTTTGAAAAATGATATCACCATTTTGAAAAGCAACTTCTTTACTATTTATTTCTTTACAATTAAATGAAATAAAAATTAAACAAAAGAAAAGCGATACAATTAGATTTTTCATCTTACTTTCTCTCGTATTTAAAATACATTAAACTTCCGTATAAAATGTGACAACCTCCAAAACCTAATGCCCAGAATAATAAGCCATAACCTAAGAACCAAGTCGATAATAATCCCAAAGCAATCATGGTTATTCCTAAATAACGAACATCTCCTAAAGTATATTTACTAGCATTTACACAGGCTAATCCGTAGAATATCAAAGTTAACGGAGCAACTAAACCCAAAATGTCTTTTTCGATTAAAAAGATAATAAAAAATCCACCAGTTGCCAAAGGAATCATAAAGTTGATAACCAATCTTTTTGAAGCGGTATTCCATACATTTTCATGACTTTTTCTCGCTTTACTGATACTTAAAACAATCCCAGTTACAATTGACAACACCAAAACGGATGTTGCTATTATCAATAATCGAATTACAGCAGCTTCAGAAATGATTAAATCACGATAAGCACCCATTGTTGAAGTATCAAAGTAAATGGTTTTATAAGCTAACCATGCTCCAATTAAAGCATAAAAACCTGCTAAAATTCCAGATAAACCACTCAAAGATATAAAACGTGATGATTTGTTCATCAAATTTTTGATTTCGGTAATGTCGTTAAGATAGTTGTAGTTTTCCATTTTAAAGTACTTTGAAATACAAAGTAAATAATAAATAATTTGTTGACCAAACAATTTTTACATTATTTTTGAAAAAATGTTTTTTAAATGAAACCCACAGAAGCATATATACTCCGTCAACCTGAACAATACCAAGCGATGATGTTACATGTATTATCAGTAGTAGAGCAGGAGCTTTCGCAATCTGAATTACTTTTCAAATGGGGCATTCCGTATGTGTATTATAAAAAAAAGCCATTTTGTTATTTGGCTCCCAATCATAAAAAAGGTTTTTTAGATCTTGGCTTTGCCAAAGGTTTTCAGTTAAAAAGGAATCAAGCAACTTTAATTGATGAAAAGAGAAACACAGTGAAATCCTTGCGTTATTTTTCTATTGAAGAAATAGATAATACTGTTTTAATTGATGTTATTTCGGAAGCGAAAGGCTTATACACCTAACTTAATTTTCGCTTAATTTCCTTTTAATAAAATACAAATCAACAGATATTCTCGTTACATTTGATATAAATTTAAATGAAATGAGAAAGTTACTTCTATTATTTGCATTAGCAATTTCCAATTTCGCCGCTTCACAAGAATGGCAAACTAATTTTGAGGAAGCAAAAAAAATAGCAACCGAACAAGATAAAAATGTAGTAATCGTTTTTTCAGGTTCAGATTGGTGTGCGCCATGTATCAAATTAGATAAAAATATTTGGCAATCTGAAGCTTTTAAAAAAGAGGCAAAAGAAGAATGGGTTTTGGTTAAAGCCAATTTTCCAAGAAAAAAAGCCAATGAATTACCAAAAGAACAAACGGAACACAACAGAAAATTAGCCGAAAAATATAACGTAGAAGGTAGTTTTCCATTAGTCGTAGTTTTGGATAAAAATGGAAAAGTATTAGGAAAAATGGGATTTAAAAACGTTTCTCCTGAAGAATATATCAAAATGATTCACGCATTAGAGAAAAAATGAGAGTAGTAACAATTCTTTTATTTGCTTTAGCAACAAGTAGTTCATTTGGCCAACAAATTTTTAAGAAAAAACAAAATTTGTTAGGAAGTCCTTTTGAAATTACGGTTGTTGCTACTGATTCAATGCAGGGAAATCAATACACTGATTTGGCTATAGCCGAAGTAAAACGAATTGAAAATTTAATTTCGGATTGGATTCCAACAACTCAAATTTCAAAAGTGAATCAAAATGCTGGAATTAAACCAGTTAAAGTAGATAAAGAAGTATATGATTTGGTTGAAAGAGCTACAAAAATTTCAAAATTAACTTCGGGAGCATTTGATATTAGCTATGCATCAATGGATAAAATTTGGAAATTTGACGGAAGCATGAAGGAAATGCCATCTCCAGAAGCTATTAAAAAATCGGTTGAAAGAGTTGGATATCAAAACATAATTCTAAATCCAAAAGACACCACAATTTTTCTTAAAAACAAAGGAATGAAGTTGGGACTTGGAGGAATTGGTCAAGGTTATATAGCAGATAAAATTAAAGTTTTACTTCAAGAAAAAGGGTGTAAAAGCGGAATAGTCAATGTTTCAGGCGATATCAATACTTGGGGAAAACAACCAAGTGGTGAACTTTGGACAGTAGGAATTGTAAACCCAATGAACAAAAACAAAGTCTTTGCTACGTTTCCATTAGATGATAGTGCGGTTGAAACTTCAGGAAGTTATGAAAAGTTTGTTACGTTCAACAGAAAACGCTATTCGCACATTATTGATCCAAGAACTGGTTATCCTGCTTCAGGAATTGTAAGTGTTTCCGTTTTTTCAAAACAAACCGAATTAGCAGATGCTTTAGCCACAGGAATTTTCGTTTTAGGAGTTGAAGTTGGTTTAGATTTAATCAATCAATTAAACGGAATAGGTTGTATTATTGTTGACGATAAAGGCACAATTCATGTATCAAAAAATATAGACATTAAAAAATATCAGTAAATGAAAAAGATAATTTTAGTTGTAATAGTTGTTTTTTCAGCTATTTCATGCAACACCGTAAAAGAGTACGATAAACAATATATCAATGATCCAGAAATGAAACTTTCTGCCAGAAGTTCAGAGCGTTTTGAAACCACTTTTCAAGTGTATCGCGAAGCTGCTTCGGGTGCAAATGGTGGAAAAACAGGTGGTGGTTGTGGATGTAATTAATTGAGAAAAAATGAAAAACAAAATAACCCTACTATTTGCATTTTGTTCGCTAATTGGTTTTTCTCAAGAGAAAGATTCAACTGAAGTAGCGTATAAAAAACGTGTTTTGGAATCTATCGAGGTAGATTTTTTAATGAGTTATTATAAACAAGATGGTATTCATTCTGCTGTTTCTGGTGGAAATGGTATGGAAGAATTAACAAATCTTACCCCAACATTTGTAGTAGCAATTCCATTAAATGATGATGACGTATTAACCGTTGATGCTGGAATTTCAGCTTATTCTTCAGCTTCTTCTGGAAATATTAATCCGTTTGATAGCAATACACCAAGTCCGTGGCAAGCGAGTTCTGGTGCTTCGGCACAAGATGTATTAACGTCTTTGGTTTTAAATTACAGCCACAGTTCAGATGATAGAAACACGATTTGGAACGGACATATTTCGGGTTCGGTGGAATACGATTATTCATCCATTGGTTTTGGTGGTGGTGTTTCGAGATTATTTAATGGAAAAAACTCTGAAGTTTCGGTTGCTGCTAACGTTTATTTAGATACTTGGAAGCCTATCTACCCAAAAGAATTGCAAGATTTTGTCGATTATAGTGGAATGAATGGCGGAATTTATAACGATTTCGTAATTACACCAGGTCAAATTTCTTCAGAAGTTTACAATCCTACTAATTTCAAAGAACACGATCAAAAAAACAGAAATTCATTTGCCTTAAGTTTAGGTTTTTCGCAAGTGGTGACTAAAAAAATACAAGGTTCATTTTTCTTAGATGTTTTATATCAAAATGGCTTACTTTCAACACCATACCAACGTGTTTATTTTGCTGACAAAGGTGATTTCTTTATTAATGAATTCCAATTAGCTGACGATATTGAACGTTTACCAGATTCGAGATTCAAATTACCAATTGGAACACGATGGAATTTCTATTTGAATGAAAAATTAACATTGAGAACTTATTATCGTTATTATTTTGATAATTGGGACATTACATCACACACACTTAATTTTGAATTACCTTATAAATTAACTGAGAAATTTACTGTAATCCCGATGTATCGTTTTTATTCGCAAGGAGCTTCAAAGTATTTTGCCCCATATGAAGGTCATGTTTCAACGAATGAATATTATACTTCAGATTATGATTTGTCATCTTTTAATGCGCATCAATATGGAGTTGGGATTAGTTATACCGACATTTTTACCAATGCAAAAATTTGGAAGTTTGGACTAAAAAATATCGATTTACGTTTTAATCATTACGACAGAAACGATGGTTTAAGTGCTAATATTGTTAGCTTTGGGGTTAAATTTGTACAATAACATTAATTTATCATGCATATTCTAATTATTGAAGACGAAAAAGGAATTGTTGATTTTCTAAAACAAGGTTTAGAAGAGGAAAATTATACCGTTTCTTCAGCTTTTGATGGTGCAGATGGATTAAAAAAAGCCTTAGAACTTCCAATTGATTTAGTTTTATTAGATTGGATGTTGCCAAAAATGCAAGGAATTGAAGTATGCAAAAACATCAGAATAGAAAAATCAAATTTGCCTATTATTTTTTTAACTGCAAAAGACACGGTTCAAGAAACCATTGAAGGTTTAAAAGCTGGTGCAAATGATTATATTAAAAAACCTTTTTCGTTTGATGAATTACTAGAAAGAATCAAAATTCATTTCCGTACAAAAGATGAAATGAAAGTTTTAACTTTAGGAAATATTAAAATTGATAAATCAAAATTTCAAGTTTTTGTGGAAAATAAAGAAGTATCTTTGACGCAACGAGAATTTGAACTACTTGAATATTTAATTAAAAACAAAGGTCAGGTTTGCACCCGAACCAATATCATTGAGGACGTTTGGGATATTCATTTTGAATATGATACAGGTGTAATTGATGTCTTCATGAATGCCATTCGGAAAAAATTGAATCTTACGAAAGACCAAGAATTAATTAAAACTATTAGAGGAGTAGGGTATATAGCAAACGAAATTTAGCATGCCAAACACTGAAAAAGCAATAAAAGCCACTTACTTTAGCATCATTGGAAACACGTTATTAGCATTAATAAAAGGAATAACGGGTTATTTTGGTAATTCTTACGCCATGATTGCTGATGCAATAGAGTCTACGACTGATATTTTTGCTTCTTTTTTAGTGCTCTTTGGTATTAAATATTCTAACAAGCCTGCTGATGAAAATCATCCTTACGGACATGGAAGAGCTGAACCATTAATTACATTTTTAGTTGTTGGCTTTTTAATAATTTCTGCTACAATTATTGCTTACGAAAGTATTCATAACATTGGAACACCACACGAATTACCAAAACCTTTCACACTTTTTGTTTTAGGTGCAATCATTATCTGGAAAGAAATCTCTTTTCAAATTGTAATGAAGAAAAGCATCGAAACTAAAAGTAGTTCATTAAAAGCCGATGCTTGGCATCATAGAAGTGATGCTATTACCTCTGTTGCCGCTTTTATTGGTATTTCAATTGCACTAATTTTAGGAAAAGGTTATGAATCAGCTGATGATTGGGCGGCTTTATTAGCTTCTGTTTTTATTCTGTATAACTGCTATAAAATTTTTCGTCCAGCTTTAGGAGAAATTATGGATGAGCATTTGTATCATGATTTAGAAGCCGATATCAAACGTATCTCTCAAACAGTTAATGGTGTAATTTGCATCGAAAAATGCTTTATTAGAAAAGCTGGTATGAAGTATCACGTCGATTTACACGTTATGGTTGATGGTACTATTTCGGTAAAAGAAGGACATGATATCTCACATATTTTGAAAGATACACTTCGTGAACAATTAATTGAATTAGGTCATGTTTTAATACATATTGAGCCTAATTTTGAATCCATCGAACGCTAACTATGTTATCTTTTTCATTTAAAAATAGAATTGCTTTTAACTACATTGTAAGTGGTTCCATTCTTATTGCTATAGTTTTTTTATTCATTTATAATATTGTAAAGTATAGTGTTAATAAACACGTTAATGAAGAAATTCAAGAAGAATTATACAAACATTTAGATGATGTTTCTACTGATTCTAATGATACGTATTTAATTCAGGTGGACCAATGGAGAGCAAGAGAACACAATTCCATTAGTGTGAATCCTGTTTTTGTTGAGTTTTACGATAATAACAAGCTACTTATTGATAAATCGCCAAATCTAAAAAGTTCGAACCTAAAACTTTTCCCAAATAGTAACAACGAATTTATCGATACCAAGTTAAATAATATTCCGGTAAGACAAATACAAACTGCAATTATAAACAAAGGGGAAGTTGTTGGTTATTTAGTAGTTGCGATGTCATTAGAAGATTTTGAAATTGTTATGATTTTGAAGAATATTCTATTAATTACATTTCCATTAATCCTTATTCTACTTTTCTTAATTGCTCGATTTTTTGCAGGAAGAAGCATTAAACCTGTTCGAACCATTATTGAAACTTCTAGCCAAATCACCAAGGATAATTTACAAACCCGAATTCCTTTACCTCAAAATAAAGACGAACTTTACGTTTTATCTGAAAACATAAATAATCTTTTAAACCGAATTGAAAGCGCAATCGACCGTGAAAAACAATTCACTTCTGATGCTTCACATGAATTGAGAACTCCGTTAGCAGTGATTAAAGGAACAATGGAGGTTTTAATCAGAAAGCCTAGAAATCAACAAGAATATGAAGAAAAAATTCAATTCTGTATTTCAGAAGTAGATCGATTAAATCATATGGTAGATCAATTATTGCTTTTAGCTCGTTTTGAAAATCAAAAGCAAAATGTAAAACAAGAAACTATTTATCTGAATGCTTTAGTTTTAGATAATTTAACTCGTTTTTCGGAGAAATCGGAAAATAAAAAACTTAAAATTAAAACCCAGTTTTCAGAAGATTATTACCTGATTTCTGACAATTATTTAGTTTCAATCATTATTAGTAATTTAATTTCAAACGCCATAAAATACTCAAATCCTAATGGTGAAATTGCAATTGAATTAGGGAAAACAAATGATGTAGTTACTTTTTCAATTACCGATTATGGTGTTGGAATTGCCAAAAATGATTTGGATAAAATTTTCAATTCGTTCTATCGTTCCGATGTTTCTAATCATCCAGAAATTAAAGGAACTGGGTTAGGTTTGTCTATTGTAAAAAGACTTTGCGATTTATTGAAACTTGAAATAGCTGTAGAAAGCAAATTAAACCAAGGAACAAAATTTGTTTTAAACTTTCCTTTATCTAAACTTAAGTAGCTCTTAAGTTTTTTCTTATTTTTATTCTTTAGATTTGTAATGTAGTTTTTAGTATATTTATAACTACTTAAAAAATATAAAGTGAATAAGTTAATTGTCTATTTCCTAATTTCAGTATTTATGTGTGCCAACACATCGATAGGACAATTATTGAAGGTTCCTAACTTAATTGAACATTACAACGAGCATAAAAATGAATTGACAACAGATTCAATTTCATTTATTGATTACATTGTTTCGCATTATTCTAAAAATGCCGAGAACAATCATGATCATCAAGATTTACCATTTAAAACATTGGATAATTCGTCAAATGTATTATTTGCGTTCTCTTTAACAACATTACAAATTCAAACAATAAAACCTTTAATTTCTTCTGAGAAGAAATTTTTCTACAATAAATCTTTTGAATCCAATTTGATTGCTTCAATTTGGTTACCGCCTAAGTTATTCTAATATTTTTATTAATTGATTCATTATCAATGATTCAATTGTATTTGTCTTATAAAGATAAATGCTATTTGTTTATTTTAAATTTGATAAAATGTTAGAAAAAATTATTGCCTTTAGTTTGAAAAATAAACTCATAATCCTTTTGTTTACACTTGGTGTTGTTGGATTTGGTTTGTTTTCTGTTTTCCAAATTTCAATCGGTGCTGTGCCTGATGTTACTAATAATCAAGTGCAAGTTATAACTACATCTCGCAATCTTTCCACTCAAGATATTGAACAATATATTACGTATCCAGTTGAAATTGAAATGGCGAATTTACCCGGTGTAACTGAAATTCGTTCTATTTCAAAATTTGGTTTATCTGTTGTAACCATAGTTTTTGAAGATGAAATTGGAACTTATTTACCAAGACAACTTATTGCAGAAAAAATAAAAACCGCTTCAGAGAAAATTCCTGAAGGATTTGGAACGCCAGAAATGGGACCAATTACCACAGGTTTAGGCGAAATTTACCAATATACTTTAGAAGTCAAACCAGAATTTAAAAATCAATATTCTGTTACCGATTTACGAACCATACAAGATTGGGTAGTAAAACGTCAATTGTCTGGAATAAAAGGAGTTGTTGAAATTAATACTTGGGGAGGTTACTTAAAACAGTATGAAATTGCTATTAATTCGGCTAGTTTAAAGGCAATGAATATTTCAACTTCTGATGTGTTTACAGCTTTAGAAAAAAATAACAGCATTGCAGGAGGTTCGTATATTGAAAAAACCAATGAAAGTTATTTTATTCGTGGTGAAGGAAAAGTCAACTCAATTGAAGATATTGAAAATATCGTCGTTAAAAACGAATCAGGAACTCCAATTTACATTAAAAATGTGGCTAAAGTACAATTTGGTCATGCCAATCGTTTTGGTGCAATAACTGGAAATGGAGAAGGAGAAAAAGTATTAGGACAAGTCATGATGCTTAAAGATGGAAATTCTAAAAAAGTAATTGAAGATGTAAAACATAGAGTAACAGAAATTGAAAAAACATTACCAGATGGTGTCTACATCAACGGATTCTTAGAACGAAGTGAATTAGTAGGAAAAACAACATTTACAGTTGCTGAAAACTTAATTTTAGGTTGTTTAATCGTAATTTTTGTTGTCGTTCTTTTATTAGGAAATTGGCGTTCTGGATTGGTTGTTGCTTCCGTAATTCCACTTTGTTTGTTGTTTGCGATTTCGTTTATGAATATTTTTAATATTGATGCCAACTTAATGAGTTTAGGAGCAATCGATTTCGGAATTATTATTGATGGAGCCGTCATTATTGTAGAATTCATTGCTTTTCAAATCGTAAGTAAGTCAAGTCATTTGGTTGGTTTGGATAAAAAAGAACGTCAATATGAAATTGATCAAATCACGTATAAAAGTGCTTCTAAAATGATGAATTCGGCCATATTTGGTCAGTTAATTATTTTGATTGTGTTTATTCCTATTTTATCGCTTTCTGGAGTAGAAGGAAAAATGTTCAAACCTATGGCAATGACCTTTAGTTTTGCATTATTAGGTGCTATGTTATTCTGCTTTACTTATGTTCCAGTGGCAGCATCACTATTTTTAAAACCACAAAAAGAAAACCCTAATTCGTTTTCAAATCGATTAATTAATAAATTGAATTCTTGGTATTTACCTGTAATTAAATGGGCTTTACACAATACCAAGAAAGTTTTATATGGAGCGGTTGCTTTACTTTTCATGGCGATAGCTTTATTTTCAACCATGGGTGGCGAATTTATTCCTCAATTAGATGAAGGTGATTTTGTAATTCAACCCGTTTTAAAAACAGGAACTTCACTATCTAAAACCATTGAAACTACGACTAAAATCGAGAAAATAATTCTTAAAAATTTCCCTGAAGTTGAACAAGTGGTGAGTAGAATTGGTGCTGCCGAAGTACCAACCGATCCTATGAGTATGGAAGAAAGTGATGTTATTATTAAATTAAAACCAAAATCAGAATGGGTTTCTGCAGATTCTAAAGATGAATTGGCGGATAAAATTAAGGAAGCTTTAGAAAAACAAATTCCAAACATGGAAATCGAGTTTACACAACCTATCGAAATGCGTTTTAACGAATTAATTTCAGGTTCTCGTTCTGATGTGGCGATTAAAATTTTTGGAGAAGATTTAGATATTTTGGCCAAAAAAGCGCATGAACTAGAGAAAGCTATACGAAATGTAGAAGGAGCTTCTGATATTATCATTGAAAAAACAGAAGGTTTACCACAAATGTTTGTGCAATACGATAGAAGTAAAATCGCTCGCTACGGCTTAAATATTTCCGATTTAAATGAAATGATTGCTCTAGGATTTGCTGGAAAAGTAGTAGGAAATGTATTTGAAGGCGAAAAACGTTTTGATATGGTCATTCGTTTAGATAAAACGAATAGAACGGATATTGAAGATTTACGCAATTTATATGTTTCTACACCAAATGGAGAGCAAATCCCATTACGAGAACTAGCTAAAATTGAATATACAGAAGGACCAGCAAAAATTTCAAGAGATAATACCAACAGAAGAATTGTGGTAGGAATCAACGTAAGAAACCGCGATTTACAAAGTGTTGTTGATGACGTTAAGAAAATTATTGAAGCTAAAGTTGATTTGCCTCCAGGATATCGTGTTACTTACGGCGGTCAATTTGAAAACTTAGAAAGCGCTAAAGCTAGATTAATGATTGCCGTTCCAATTGCTTTGTTTTTAATTTTTATCTTACTGCATTTTGCTTTTGGTTCTATCAAAGAAGCAATGATGGTTTATACCGCTATTCCGCTTTCTGCTGTAGGAGGAATTTTATTTCTATGGATGCGCGATTTACCATTTAGTATTTCAGCAGGAGTTGGATTTATTGCTCTTTTCGGAATTGCAGTGCTAAACGGAATTGTATTAATTGAACATTTCAAAGAATTAAAACACAGCGGCATGAAAAACATGAACGAACTGATTTTAAAAGGAACAACAGACAGACTCCGTCCAGTATTATTAACAGCGGCTGCTGCTGCGTTAGGATTTTTACCAATGGCTATTTCTACAGGTGCTGGAGCAGAGGTACAGCGTCCGTTAGCTACTGTTGTAATTGGTGGTTTAATAACAGCAACACTTTTAACATTAATCGTTTTACCTGTTTTATTTAAAATTTATGACGAAAAAGAAGAGAAAAAACTAAAATTCAAAAAAATGAAAAACAATAATATCATCATCTTTTTGTTATTCAGTTCGTTGTTAGGATATAGCCAACAAAGTAATCCAGAATTAGATAGTTTGGTTTCCAAGGCAATTACCAATAATAAAAACATAAAATCAGGACAATTACAAGTTGAAAAAGCAAAAGAAGCGATAAAACTAGCATATGATTTTGAAAAAACGAATGTGTATTACAGTTATGATCAGAATAATTTAGCTTTAAACAATCAGCCTTTAAAAGTATTAGGAGCGCAACAATCGTTTGCTTTTCCAACGGTTTATGGTGCACAACGAAAAGTATATTCGGCTGAGTATGAAAAAGAAAAAGCAGGTTTTGAAATCCAGAAAAATAAACTTTCTCTTGAAGTTTCAAAAGTATATCATGAAATCGTTTATTTAAAGCATCAAGAAAAATTGTACCAGTATTTAGATAGTTTATACCAAAATTTCTCAAAAGCTAGCAATCGAAGATTTGAATTAGGGGAAACCAACTATTTAGAAAAAATTACTGCTGAAGCAAAATTTAGACAGATTAGAACTAAATTATCTCAAATAGATAAAGCCAAAGCAGCTCAGTTAGAATTGTTACAATCATTAGTACAAAGTGATGAAAAAATAGTGATTGAATCATTAGAAATTAAACCATTAATTAATTTAAAAAATACTTCAAGTAAAGAATTATATACTTCTTATTTAGAAAGTGTTACAAAAAATTATAAATCAAATGAAAGTTTACAAAAACAAAACTGGTTACCCAATTTAAATTTGGAATATTTTCAAGGGAAAAATACTGGAATTTCACAATCTTTGTATGGTTTTCAAGTTGGATTATCAGTTCCAATTTTGTTTAATGGAAACATAGCCAAATCAAAAGTAGCTAAATTAGAATCTCAAGCTTGGGAGCAACAAAAGCAAAACGAACAAACAAAAATTGATGCTTATATTAATCAAAAGAGTAGCGAGTTAAATCAATACCAACAAGCCATCGATTACTATAATCAATACGGAAAGAAAGTATCTGAAGAAATTATTAAAGTTGCCAATAGTAGCTATAAACATGGTGAAATTGACTTTTTTCAATACATTTTAAGTTTAGAAAATGCTACAACTATTCAAGTGGAATATTTAGACGCAGTTATTCAATACAACAAGACACAATTAGATTTACAATATATCAATTTATAAAAATTCAAATGAAAAAGATTTTATACATACTAGCTTTAGTAACTTTTACTATTTCATGTAAAAACGAAGTAGTAGAAGAAACGGTAAAAGATGATGGATTAATAACGGTTACTGCTGAACAATTTAAATCCTCAGGAATGATTGTTGATTCACCATCCGAACAAGATTTTGATGTTACAGTAAAAGCATCTGGTAAAATTGATGTTCCACCACAATATCGAGCTAAAATAACACCTTTTATTGATGGTTATGTAAAAGCAACTAAGTTATTGGTTGGTGATAAAGTTTCAAAAGGACAAGCTTTAATAACATTGGAAAACACAGAATATTTAGACATTCAAAAAGACTATGTAGAAGTAGCTGAACAAATTAATTATTTAAAATCCGAATTTGAGCGTCAGAAAACGTTGTATAATGAAAAAATTACATCACAAAAGAATTACCTAAAAGCAGAAAGCGATTACCGCAAAGCAAAAGGAATGTATCAAGGATTACGCGAAAAATTACTTTTACTAAACATCAATCCAGCAAATGTTGAAAAGGGAAGATTTACATCCGTTATCACGTTAACATCTCCAATTTCGGGAGACATTACCGTTATGAATGCTAATGTTGGGATGTTCATGTCACCATCTGATGTAATTTTAGAAGTTGTAGATACCAATTATTTACACTTAAATTTAAGCATTTTCGAAAAAGATATTTTACATGTAAAACAAGGCCAAAATATTAGTTTTACCATTCCAGAGGCTAGTAAAGATGTTTTTACTTCAAAAGTACAATTGGTTGGAAAATCGATTGAAAATAAAGATAGAACCATCTCCGTTTTTGGAGTTTTAAATCCAACTGACAAAGCTAAATTACTATCAGGAATGTTTGTTGAAGCTGGAATAGTAATTAGTTCTAAAAAAGGTTTAGGAATTCCTTCAGAAGCATTAATTACTGAAAACAACAAGAATTTTGTACTTTTATTACAAGAAAACAAAGGCAATTATATTTTTAAGAAAACATTGGTAAACATTGGCGAAAAATCAGAAAAATTTATTGAGATTTTATCAAACGAAACCATCAATGAAAACTCAAAAATTCTAACCAAAGGAGTTTTCGATTTAACTAATTAAAAAATAAAAATTATGAACGACGCACATTTACACATGGTTTTTAACCATTTTCCGATTATTGGATTATTCTTTGGAATAGGAATTTTAGCTTATGGAATCATTAAAAAACAAACTATTTTAGTTAATACAGCTTATGTCATTTTTATTGTTTGTATGATTATGGCAAAAGCTACTATGATGACAGGAGAAGGAGCAGAAGAAATTGTTGAAGAGTTAGGCACTTCACACGAAATCATTCACGAACATGAAGAAATTGCTGAAACCTTTATGAAAGTTCTTTATGTTTTAGGAATTCTTTCGATTTTAGGCTTAGTTGCCAATGTGAAAAAACATGCAAAAGCTTCAATTGTTTCTTATGTTGTTTTGATTTTAGCAATTGGATCTGCTGTTTTGTCTAAGTCTGTTGGAACTTCTGGTGGTGAAATTCGTCATACCGAAATCAGAGAAAATGCTAATAATAGCAACGCTTCAATAGAAAATAAAGAGCAAGAATTAGACAACGATGATCACTAAACAAAATATAAATTTTCAAAAACTTTTGTTTATTCGAAAAATTAGTTGTTACATTTGCAGTGTTAAATAATAACAGAAATTATGTTTTTAAATCAATTACATCATCATCATCATACCTCCGCTCAAGCGAAGTAATGATGCTATGTAATTAAATCATATAAATCAGAAACCCGTTTGAGTACATCAAGCGGGTTTTTTGTTGGTAAGCATTTTTTAAAAAACTTCTTGGTGTACTCATTTTAAAATTAAATAAAATTAAAATGAACACGTTAAAAATTGCTATTCAAAAATCTGGTCGCCTTCACGATGAAAGTATTCAAATCTTAAAAGATTGCGGAATTTCAGTGTACAATGGAAATGACCAACTCAAAGTTACCGCTTCCAATTTTCCATTAGAAGTCTATTATTTACGTAATTCCGATATTCCTCAATATTTGATTGATGGTGTAGTTGATATTGCGATTGTAGGCGATAATCTTTTGGTTGAAAAAGGTCAAAATATTCAAATTGCAGAAAAATTAGGTTTCTCCAAATGTAAAGTTTCGGTAGCGGTTCCAAAGAATTTCAACTACAATTCTATTCAAGATTTAAACGGACTACGTGTTGCCACTTCATATCCAAAAACGGTTGTGGACTACTTTTCTTCGAAAGGAATTTCTGTAGACATTCACCAAATCTCAGGTTCGGTTGAAATTGCCCCAAACATCGGACTTTCAGATGCGATTGTAGATATCGTTTCAAGCGGAAGTACCTTATTTAAAAACGGTTTAAAAGAGGTAGAAGTGATCTTAAAAAGTGAAGCTGTTTTAGCGGTTTCTCCTCAAATTTCAGAGGAAGCAAAACAAGTAGTAGCTAAATTACAATTTAGAATCCAATCGGTTTTACGATCAAGAAAATCGAAATATATTTTGATGAATGTTCCCAATGAAAAAATTTCTGAAATCAGTAAAATTCTTCCTGTATTGAAAAGTCCAACAGTTATGCCATTAGCGGAAGAAGGTTGGAGCAGCGTTCATTCGGTAATTGATGAAGATAAATTTTGGGAAGTCATCGACCAACTAAAAGAAGCCGGAGCAGAAGGAATTTTAGTTTGCCCAATTGAAAAAATGGTTTTATAGAAAATGGTATAAAGTAATTAGAATAAAGAATCATGAAAAAAATATATAATCCACAACCTGAAACTTGGTCAGAAATTTGCAAAAGACCAACACAAACATTTTCAGATGTTGAAGAAACGGTAAAGCAAATCTTCAAAGAAGTACAACAAAAAGGTGATAAAGCCATAGCAAAATATGCATCTTTCTTTGATGGTGTAACTTTAGAAAATATTAAAGTAACTCCAGAAGAAATTGAAATAGCTAAAAAAGAAGTTTCTGCCGAATTAAAAGAAGCGATTCAATTAGCGAAATCAAATATCGAACAATTTCACGCAGCTCAAAAAACAGATAAAATTGTGGTAGAAACTACTATTGGAGTTACGTGTTGGCAAGAAAAACGTCCAATTCAAAAAGTTGGATTGTACATTCCTGGTGGAACTGCTCCTTTATTTTCAACGGTTTTAATGTTGGCAGTTCCAGCAAAATTAGCAGGTTGTAAAGAAATTATTATGTGTTCGCCTTCTGATAAAAATGGAAAAATTAATTCTGCAATTTTGTATGTTGCTGATTTATGTGGTGTTACTAAAATCTACAAAGTGGGCGGAATTCAAGCGATTGCCGGAATGACTTTCGGTACAGAAACTATTCCACAAGTATATAAAATTTTCGGACCTGGAAACCAATTTGTAACGATAGCTAAACAATTTGCTTCTCAAAATGGTGTAGCAATTGATATGCCTGCTGGTCCAAGTGAATTGTTAGTGTATGCAGATGAAACCTCCATTCCAAGTTTCGTAGCTTCTGATTTGCTAAGTCAAGCCGAACACGGAAAAGATAGCCAAGTGATTTTGGTAACTACTAACAAAAACATTTTAAACGATGTAGAAGAAGAAGTATACAAACAATTAAAAGAACTTCCGAGACAAGAAATCGCTCAAGTTGCTATTAATAATTCCAAATTAATCTTCGTTGAAACCGAAAAGACAGCATTATCGTTAATTAACGAATACGGTCCAGAGCATTTTATCGTATGTTCTAAGAATGAAGATTATTTCGTTGATGGCATTCAAAATGCAGGTTCGATTTTTATTGGAAATTATACTCCAGAAAGCGCAGGAGATTATGCTTCAGGAACCAATCACACTTTACCAACAAACGGATATTCCAAGAGTTATAGCGGTGTAAATCTAGATAGTTTCTTAAAAGCGATGACATTCCAAAAAATATCAAATGAAGGAATTCAAAACATCGGAAAAGCGATAGAAACAATGGCGGAAGCCGAAGGTTTACAAGCACACAAAAATGCAGTTACATTAAGATTAAAATAAGAGCTATGAATTTAGAAAATCTAATCAGAGAAAACGTAAAAAAACTGAGTCCCTATTCCTCAGCACGTGATGAATTTGAACAGTTTACCAAACCAATGATTTATTTGGATGCCAATGAAAATCCATTCACAAATGGAATGAATCGCTATCCAGATCCGCAACAAAAAGAATTAAAAACTATTATAGCGGATAAAAATAACGTTCAAAAAGAAAATATTCTTTTAGGAAATGGTAGCGATGAAGTCTTAGATTTGATTTTCAGAGCTTTTTGCGAACCGAATCGCGATAATATCATTACATTGCCACCAACGTACGGAATGTATGGCGTTTTAGCAAATATCAACGCTATTGAAAATCGTGAAGTGTTTTTAAATGAAGAATTTCAACCCAATGTAGATGCTATTTTGAATGCAGTTGATAGTAAGACAAAAATCATCTTTTTGTGTTCGCCAAACAACCCAACTGGAAATTCTTTTGATGATTCGGCAGTAATAAAGATACTGAATCAATTTAAGGGTTTAGTGGTGATTGATGAAGCGTATATTGATTTTTCAAATGAAGTAAGTTGGTTAACCGTTTTGAAAGATTTTCCGAATTTGATTATTACGCAAACTTTATCAAAAGCCTATGCTATGGCAGGTTTACGTATTGGAATTTTATATGCATCAAGAGAAATTATTTCGGTTTTGAATAAAATTAAGCCTCCTTACAATATCAACGGTTTATCGCAAGAAACTGCGGTGAAAAAATTATTGCAAAACACTTTGTCAACTCAAGTTAGAAAGATACTAGTGGAACGAAATAAGTTAATTGAAGCACTTTCAAAATGTGAATTTGTTGAAAAAATTTATCCATCAGATGCTAATTTTATTTTGATTAAAGTAGATGATGCTAATTTCAGATACCAACAATTTATAGATAATGGAGTAGTGGTTCGCAACAGAAGCAATCAACCATTATGCGAAAATTGCTTGCGAATTAGTATTGGAACGAAAGAAGAAACCGAACAAATTATTGAATTATTAAAAACCTTCAACAATGCCGAAAAGAGTATTATTTATAGATAGAGTTGGAACTTTGGTTTTAGAACCAGAAAATTACCAATTGGATTGTTTAACTAAATTAGAATTTTATCCAAAGGCTTTTCAATTCTTGAGTAAAATAGCTAAAGAATTGGACTTCGAATTAGCAATGGTAACCAATCAAGATGGTTTGGGAACAACTAGCTTTCCAGAAGAAACGTTTTGGCCAACCCAAAATTTTATTCTAAAAGCATTCGAAAATGAAGGTGTAACATTTGATGAAATTTTTATCGATAAAAGTTTTCCAGAAGACAATGCGCCAACCAGAAAGCCAAGAACTGGAATGTTAACGAAGTATTTGAATAATCCTGAATATGATTTGGAAAATTCATTCGTAATTGGTGATAGAATTACCGATGTAGAGTTGGCAAAAAACTTAGGTTCAAAAGCAATTTTTATTAAAAATGAAGAAAATTTGGGCGGAAATGAAATCGCAACTTCATTGGAAGAATTACAAAATGTAATAGCTTTACAAACTATGGATTGGCAGAAGATTTACGAGTTTTTAAAATTGGATGAAAGAACAGCTTCTATTTCCAGAACCACAAATGAAACTGATATCGCTATCTCTTTAAACTTAGACGGAACAGGAAAAAGCAACATCAACACCGGAATTTCCTTTTTCGATCACATGTTAGACCAAATTGCACGTCACGGTCAAATGGATTTAGATATTCAAGTTAAAGGCGATTTAGAAGTAGACGAACACCACACGATTGAGGATACCGCAATAGCTTTAGGAGAAGTTTTTGCAAAAGCGTTAGGTAATAAATTAGGCATCGAACGTTACGGATTTTGTTTACCAATGGACGATTGTTTAGCGCAAGTAGCGATTGATTTTGGAGGAAGAAACTGGTTAGTTTGGGAAGCCGAATTTAAACGTGAAATGATTGGTCAAATGCCAACGGAAATGTTTTTTCACTTCTTCAAATCGTTCACAGATGGCGCAAAAGCGAATCTAAACATCAAAGCAGAAGGCACCAACGAACACCACAAAATTGAAGCGATTTTTAAAGCCTTCGCTAAAGCAATAAAAGTAGCAGTAAAACGCGATACAGAAAAAATGATTTTACCTTCAACCAAAGGAATGTTGTAATGAAAATAGCTATTATAGATTACGGAGCCGGAAATGTGCAAAGTGTTTTATTCGCTTTGGAAAGACTGGGCTTTGAAGGTAATGTTACGAACGATTGGATTACCATAAAATCAGCCGATAAAGTTATTTTTCCTGGTGTAGGCGAGGCGAGTAGTGCCATGAAAATGTTACAAGAAAGTGGTTTAGATGTATTAATTCCAACCTTAAAACAACCGGTTTTAGGAATTTGTTTGGGTATGCAATTGATGTGTAAATATTCTGAAGAAGGTAACACAAACGGATTAGGAATTTTTGATGTTAATGTTGTGAAATTTTCTCAAGAAGTAAAAGTGCCTCAAATGGGTTGGAATACGATTTATAATCTGAAAACGCCATTGTTTGAAGGAATTAAAGAAAACGAATTCATGTATTTGGTTCATAGTTATTATGCGTCTTTATCTGAAAACACGATTGCCACCACGAATTACGAACTTGAATATAGCACGGCATTGCAACGCGATAACTTTTTCGGAGTACAATTTCACCCAGAAAAAAGTGGAATCTTCGGAGAACAAATCTTGAATAACTTTTTGAATCTTTAACTTTTACCGTTCACTTAAAACCAATAAAATGAGAATAATCCCAGCCATAGACATTATCGACGGAAAATGTGTCCGACTTTCTAAAGGCGATTACGATACGAAGAAAATATACAACGAAAATCCTTTAGAAGTAGCCAAATCATTTGAAGCACACGGCATTGAGTATTTGCATTTAGTAGATTTAGATGGCGCAAAATCAAGCCAAATCGTGAATTACAAAGTTTTGGAACAAATAGCTTCGAAAACGAATTTAAAAATCGATTTTGGTGGTGGTTTAAAATCTGATGCCGATTTAAAAATTGCTTTTGAAAGCGGCGCCAATCAAATCACAGGCGGAAGTATTGCCATTAAACAACCAGAAGTTTTCAAAAGTTGGATTCAGCAATACGGAGCAGATAAAATCATTTTAGGAGCTGATGCTATGAATGAAAAAGTAGCGATTTCAGGTTGGTTAGAAGAATCAAAAGAAGAGGTTATTCCGTTTATTCAAAGCTATCAACAAGAAGGTATTCAATACGTAATTTGTACCGATATTTCAAAAGACGGTATGCTTGAAGGTCCAAGTTTTGAATTATACCAAAGAATTTTAGATTCCGATTTGTCAAATCGAGCATGTCATTTCGAGCGAAGTCGAGAAGCGAGATTAAAACTAATCGCTTCTGGAGGAATTTCTACTTTCGATGAATTACCAAAATTAGCCGAATTAGGTTGCGAAGGCACCATCATCGGAAAAGCCATTTACGAAGGCAGAATTACTTTAAAGCAATTAGAAAACTATATTATTAATAAGTAAAAAGGAAATAGTGAAAAGTTTGGAAAGCTAATCACTATTTACTTATCACTAATCACTAAATCATGTTGACAAAAAGAATCATTCCCTGCTTAGACATCAAAAACGGACGAACTGTTAAAGGTGTCAATTTTGTGGATTTAAAAGATGCTGGTGATCCAGTAGAATTAGCAAAAAAATACGCTGAAACAGGCGCTGATGAACTAGTTTTCTTAGATATTTCAGCCACAGAAGAACGTCGCGCAACATTAATCGACTTAGTTCGAAAGGTTGCTGCTGCGATAAATATTCCGTTTACGGTTGGTGGTGGTATTTCATCTGTAGCAGATGTAGATGTATTGCTTCGTAATGGCGCAGATAAAATTTCTATAAATTCTTCAGCTGTTAAAAATCCAAATTTGATTAATGAAATTGCAGCAAAATACGGAAGTCAGTGCGTGGTTGTAGCTATTGATGCCAAACAAATTGATGGCGATTGGATTGTACATTTAGTTGGTGGAAAAGTACCTACTGAATTGAATTTATTTGATTGGGCAAAAGAAGTCGAGCAACGAGGCGCTGGTGAAATTCTATTCACTTCCATGAATAATGACGGAACTAAAAATGGATTCGCCAATGAAGCTTTAGCTAAGTTATCCGAAATCGTAAACATTCCCATTATCGCTTCTGGTGGTGCGGGAACTATGGAACATTTCGCGGAAACATTTATCACCGGAAAAGCTGATGCCGCTTTAGCTGCCAGTGTTTTTCACTATCAAGAAATCGAAATTCCTGAATTGAAACAGTTTTTAAAAGATAAAGAAATTAGAATCAGATTATAGAAATAAAGATTAATTTAAAAATAAAACTTAGTGAAACTTCGTGCTTAACTTAGTGAAACTTTGTGTAACAAAAACCATGAAAATAAACTTCAACAAAACCCCAGACAACCTTATCCCAGCCATCATTCAAGACAGTGAAACCAAAAACGTCTTAATGTTGGGCTACATGAATCAAGAAGCATTAGACCAAACGTTGGCAACCAATAAAGTAACTTTTTTCAGTCGTACCAAAAACCGATTATGGACAAAAGGCGAGGAGAGTGGCAATTTCTTAGAACTAGTTTCCATTAAAGAAGATTGTGATAACGATACGCTTTTAGTAAAGGTAAAACCTGCTGGCCCAACTTGTCACACAGGTTTAGATACATGTTGGCAAGAGGCTAACAATCAAGATTTTGGGTTTATATCAAAATTAGAAAGCACAATTGCAAAACGCAAAGCAAATGCCGATGCTGAAAAGAGTTACGTTGCTTCCTTATTTGCAAAAGGCATTAACAAAATAGCACAAAAAGTAGGAGAAGAAGCCGTTGAAGTAGTTATTGAAGCCAAAGACAACAACGACGATTTATTCCTATCAGAAAGTGCCGATTTATTGTTTCACTACTTAATTTTATTGCAAGCGAAAGGTTTTGAGTTGCAAGATGTTGTGGATGTTTTGAAGGGAAGGGAGAAGTAGGGTTTTAATGCTTTTAAATTATATTTTCGATATTCATAAAATCTAACAATGATTTTTATTTTTATAGAATACAGAGAAATGTTTTAAATCAATTAATGTTAAGAATTACAAATTATCAATTATTTTATTTATAAAGTTCATTACTCTTTTACTATTAAATAAAACAGTTATTAAAACAAGAAGAAGACCGCTTACAAATGGATGCTTTAAAGCTTTATCTATCAAACTACTAATATTAATGGTTTTGAAATTTTTAGCTTTTTCACTTATACTCTTTGATTCGTCTGAAATATTATTAATACTAAGCAATTTTTTGTCATAATATATAAATTCAAGTTCTTTTGTAAACATTCTATCAGGTTCTTGTTTAGCGATTTTAATTGCAAAATCTTTATCTAAAACTTGAGAAAATTTCGCTTTTCCATCATTTTTATCAATTAGATATAATTCTAGGAGTCCAGAATAGTCAAATATTTCAAAATTTTCATGTTTACCATATTTTAAAAAATCATTTTTCCATTCTTTGTAAGTTATTGATAATTCTGAATTATTATGTATGTTTCTTATTTTCATAGTTTTAGTATACAGATTTCCATCCAATAATTTCCCTCAAATATATCCAAATTTCTCCAAAAATTCTTACCTTTAAAATAAAAATTCAAGATGCGATTTCATACCAGAAAATGGGTAAAACCAGAAGATTTAAATGCCAACGGAACTTTATTCGGCGGTAAATTATTGGCTTGGATAGACGAAGAAGCTGCTTTGTATTCGATTGTGCAATTGGAAAATCCTAAAGTAGTAACCAAGTTTATGAGTGAAATTAATTTCATGAGTGCCGCCAAACAAGGAGATATAGTTGAGATTGGTTTGGATGTGGCGCACTTTGGAAAATCATCGTTAGTATTGAAATGTGAAGTTCGTAATATGATGACCCGTGAAAAAATCATCACGATTGATAACATTACGATGGTCAACTTAGGTGAAGATGGAAAACCAAAACCACATGGCAAAACACAAATTGAATTTATAGAAGACCGTTTAAAAAAATAATATCATTTCGCCACGGATTAAAGGATTAGTATGAAGACCGTGCTAATCTGCGTAATCTGTGGCTAAAATAGAGAAGCTGAAACAAGTTCAGCTTGACAAAATCCTGAATACAATGATAAATAAATCTACCCTAGAATTTCTAACAAAACTTAAAGAAAACAACGACCGTGATTGGTTTGCGTCAAATAAAAAAGCTTTTGAAACCGAACAAAAGTTAGCCAAAACATTTTTTACATCAGTAGGTGAGCAGTTGGGAAAAATAGATAGTATTGAGCGTATTCAAATTTTTAGAATTTATCGCGATGTGCGATTTTCAAAGGATAAAGCGCCTTATAAAAATCATTTCAGCGTAGGGTTCACTCGAACAAAACCAATGCTTCGTGGCGGTTACTATTTGCACATTGAACCTGGAGGAAGTTTTGTAGGTGGTGGTTTTTGGGAACCAAATGCTGCCGATTTGAATCGCATTCGTAAAGAATTTGAAATGGATGATGAAGCAATCAGGACTATCATAGCTGATGAAACATTCAAGAAATTCTTTGGAGAATTGAAAGGCGAGGAGTTAAAAACAGCGCCAAAAGGTTTCGATAAAACGCATCCAGCTATTGATTTGATTCGTAAAAAGCAATATTTATTGACTCGAAACTTTTCGGATAAAGAAGTATTGGCTCCTAATTTTCAAGAAGAAGTTTTAGCTACTTTCCAAGCCATGCGACCTTTCTTCGATTATATGAGCGAAGTATTGAGCACCGATTTGAATGGAGAATCGATTTATTAAATAATCTGAATTTGACTTTTTAAACGTTCAATTAGTAAATTCATCATTCTTTTGTTTAAGTTAGATGAATTTTGAATGTATTCTTTGTATTCCGAAACGGTAAACATTCCAAAAACAATTCCTTTTAATGAATTTCGGAATTTGATATCGCGTTGGATAGCATTTTCAATGTAATTTTCTTTCTTTTCTGGAGAAAGTGTGAAATATACACCTTTTTGTTTGACAGCGTAATTTCTAAAAACTTCAATAAACAATTCATTTTGGAATTTTAGAATAGGTCGCAATGTCTGATTTTGAAACTTTTCTTCGGAACTTGATTGTTCGGTAATTACACCAATACTTGCCCCTCTAATTTCTAAAAGCGATTCGTCTTTCGTTTTCATAATAAAGTGAATTATTTTGTATTAAAGTTAAAAAAAATAACCTTCAAGAAATTGAAGGTTATTTTAAGTTATTAAGAATCAGTTGTTAATTACTTTGTTTACTTGTTGTACTGATTGATTCAAATACTTCCAAATCAAAATAAGGCATAGAAGCAATAATGTGATCAAAAATATCCGCCATAATGTGTTCGTAATTCAGCCACGTTTTGTCTTTAGAGAAACAATAAATTTCTAGAGGAATTCCTTTTTCTGTAGGTTGTAAATGACGCACCATCATGTGCATATCTTTATTAATTCCTGGATGTGATAAAATGTATTGATTTATGTATTTACGGAACAAACCTAAATTTGTTAAATTTCTTCCGTTTACAATGATACTTTTATCGATTCCGTTATTGGCATTGTATTTATCAATATCCGCTTGACGATGTTCGATATAAGCTGTTAAGTGTTGTATTTTTTTGAAATTTTCTAATTCAACTGATTGAATGAATCTTACCGAATTGGCTTTTATTAAAATATGGCGTTTGATACGTCTACCACCAGAATCTAACATACCGCGCCAGTTTTTAAAACTATCCGATATTAAGCTATAGGTTGGAATAGTCGTAGTCGTATTATCAAAATTACGAACTTTTACAGTTGCTAAATTAATTTCGATAACATCACCATCGGCACCAAATTTATCCATTGTAATCCAATCGCCAATTCGAACCATGTCATTCACAGAAACCGAAATGCTGGCAACAAAACCAAGAATTGTATCTTTAAAAATAAGAAAAATTAAGGCAGAAATGGCTCCGAAAGTAGTCAATAATGTTTTCATTGTAGTATCAAACATTATCAACACAAAAGAAGTAATTCCGAAAATCCACAATACAATCATAATTACCTGAATGTAACTATCAATTGGTTTATCGCTGTAGCGAGGCTTGTGTTTTAAATAATCTTTTAATGCATTGAAAATACTTCGTGTAATCCAAAGTGAAAGTATAATGATGTAAATTTTCACTCCTTTTTCAAAAAAATCTTCCCAATAAGTGAATTTTTTCAAGATTACCGGAACTGTTTTATATATAAAAAGAAGCGGCAGCAAATGAGCTAAATACTTTGCGGTTTTATTAGCAACTAAAAAATCATCAAAAGAAGATTTAGTTTTTGCCGCAACAATAGCTAGAAAAATAATAAATACCTTTTTAAATATAAAATCTAAAATATAGGATACAACAACTAATATGATAATATTTACTCCCAAATTTAAATAAGAAGAAACATCATCACTAAAGTTGAGACTTTTAAATATGTCGTATGCCCAGTTAAAGATTTTCAAATTTTACACTTCTTTAGGTTGTAAATATTTTTTGTCAATATAAAAAGTTGCAAACGGAAATAAAGATGCTAAACAAATGATAGCAAATTCTTTAAGTGTCCATTTTTGAGAATTTTTATTCAAAATTGCAAAAGCAATATACAACATAAAAAGAATACCGTGAGCCATTCCTATGTTTTTTACATATATAGGGTCACCAGCAATGTATTTCATTGGCATAGCAAAAAAGTATAATGCAAGAGTAGAAATACCCTCTAAAAGAGCAATTGATCTAAATGATTTCATCATGATAAAGCAGAATATATTACAAATCCATAAATAGCAAATCTAAAAAAACGAAGTAAACCAAACAAGAAAAAGTGTTTTCTTGAGTAATTAATCATTCCAGCTGCCAAACAAGCAATAGCAAAAGGCAATGGAAGCAAAGCACCAACGGCAATTAAAAATCCGCCCCATTTTTGCATGTTAATAATGTGTTTCGACATTTTACCATATAAATGCTTATTAATAGAAGGAATTGCCACAATAGCCATTCCCATAAAATAAGCAATTACTCCTCCTAGATAAGATAAAAAAGCTAAAATAGTTAAGTAGAGTAGTGGTGATTCGGTATTTTTTGTCCAAGCGATAAAAATATCTGGTGGAATTAATCCTAAAACGCTTTCAGAGGCTAGGAAAACACCAAATATGAATAAATCACTAAAGTTTTGTGTGATATATAATAATCCTTCATTTAGGTTGATTACCTTGTAATTGACATAAAAAAGAACAGCAACTACAATTACAGTTGGCAATATAGCACTTTTAACACCTTGCCATATAAAGGAATAGAAACCAGTATATTTATAGTATTGATGTAGTAGTTTTACTCTCGATTTTTTTACTTTAGGCATTGGGAATTTATATTTTCAACAAAATTAGTTGGTTTGCTGTAATAATAGCGTTAAGAAAAACAAAAAAATCGGTAAATTTATTACCGATTTATATTATGTAAAATAGAATTTAGAACTTAGTAAGCTAAAAAAGCTTTGTTATATTCTTTTAAGTCCAATACATTATTTTTCTTTTCTAAGTCAGTTAATAATGATAGGAAATAATTAAAACTTTCTACATTATTTTCATCTGAAATTTTCACTTCTAATTCAGCATCTTTGCTGTCAATCGGTTCATCATCTGGAATACCAATAAAAAATCCATTGTTATTTTCTAAATGTTCGTAGGCTAAACGTAATGCTTTAGTTACAACAGGATTATTTAGTTCTAAAGTAATCTCTCTAAGTTTTTTTAAATCGGTTACAATTTCAGAAACTTCAAAATTATCTTTAAATAATTCTTTCTGAATCTTTTCGATTAATTTAAGGGCTTGTCTGTTTTCCATGATTCGTAATAATATAGATTGCAAAACTAAACTTTCTCATAGTTTTACACAAACGTTTTGAGTAGTATTTTAACAAATCTTGAAGTAATTTATATTTGACTTATAATATACAACATGTAAAATAAAATTATTATATTTGCAGTCATATTATTGAACTTTAATAGCCAGTAGGGAGGTGCTGTAACACCGATGAACTATTGGCTTTTTTGTTTATACTAAAATTAACCTTCGCCTACCGGGCTCTCGGTGGTATTAAATTAAAAAGGACAATTTTTAATTTAATAATGGAACGCTTCGCTGTTTTAATTTTTTAGTTTGCCTGTCACGTAACAACTTAGCTAATCGCACGTTGTTCCCGAAATGAGTTGAAAAGATAGTAACGGAAAAAACCTATGCAAAAACTCGCATAGGTTCTTTTATTGTGGATTGTATAAATTTAAAGGCTTGCATATCTATTGAACTCTATTTTGAGAGGTGCTGTAACACCATTTCAACGACAAATATACATAAATTTTTAAATTTTATGGAATTATGTAAAAATAACTATCTTTTTTTCTAAAATCGCCCTCATACAACCAATCCAAATCGTGCAGTTCTTTACCGTAAAAATACACTTCTTTTAAACTTAAATTTGTGAAAAACAAACTTTCAGCATTAACTTGATGCAATTGATTTTTTTGATTGAAAATAGCCAATACAAATAAGTCATCTGGAAGAATAGCACTATGAATAGTGTAAACTTGTTTTTCTGAATAAACCAATTCAAATTTAATAAGTTCAACAAAAACAATTTTTTTGTTTCTGTTAATCGCCATTAATTTAAAAGTATTTTTAGTTAAATCTAATTTAGGTAAATACTTTAATGTTTGATAGCTTAATTGTTTTAATCGTATACTCATAAGATTAATTTAAAGTTAGTTTAGCTTGTACTCTTTTGAGTTCGGCTTCATCTAATAGGGAAAATATATCATCTGTCAAAACTCTGTTATTTGTGTAAACTTCGTTATAAAGGCGTTTTAAATGATGAAAATTGTATCGTTGATACAAAAGTGTATCAGCTACTTTTTTGTCATTTTCTGTCCAACCTCGTGGGTCTAACCAGCTCCACCAAGAATTCTTATCGCTGTATTTTGTACCCAGATCATGAGCCAATTGTTTAGCTGCACTTTGAACATCTTTACGAGTAGTAATTTTGTCCGCTTTATTCTGTGCAATAACTGGATTTTGATTTTGAATGTAATTTACATTATTTTGATTTTCTTGATTTTCTGCATCAATTTCAGTTTCTAAGCCTTTGAATTTATTATACTGGCGAATAATAAAACGAGCCAAAGGAAAGAAAAGAATAATGCCTATAATAATATAAAGCCACTTTTTCCAATTAAATGGAGTAGTGGCTTTTTTTGTGATTTTCTTTTTGTACATTATTTTTTGTATTTTTTATACAAGAAAAATGCGCCAGTAATAGAAACTAAACCAACTAAACCAATAATGATTTTAATTTTGTGTTTTGTCAAAAATTCTTTCATTTTTAAAAATATTTTTTGCAATGTGGACACTGCGTTAGAAGTTTTTTTTTTACATCGATTTCAGAGAAAATTGAACCGTACCACTTTTTAAACATGTCAATAACATATTTCTTTTTTACTACACCGTCTTTTGCAAAGATTGGATTTTGTTTAGCAATTAGTGAAGCGCTTAAACCTTTAGTCTGAAAAATAAAGTCATCATCTTTACCGACAGCAAGCGGAAAAAATGTTACCAAATAAGTATCTACAAAACTTTCAGGAACTTTTTTAGTAGTTCTTATGACTTCTCTGTAGTATTCCTTAACTACGTTCATTTGTTCTGAAAATGACATTTTTGCCAAGTCAGAAAGTAAGTAACGTTTACCGTTAATAGTTTTGTAGTTTACACCAGCTTTATCCCTTGTAAATTGAATAAGACCGACAGAACCAATACTATTGGTTTTTGAAGGACTAAATGTTTTACCACTTTCAAAGTACATAACAGCAAGTAACCAGTTTGGGTTAATATCCAAATCGTTACAAACTTCAATTACTTTGTCAATTTGTGCTTCAGATAGTAATTTTGTGAATTGACTACTTATCATTATTGACTTCCTTGTTTTGTTTGTTTTCGATTTTTTCAAATTGCTCAATAGAATAACCGATAATATCGAAAATAACCGTTAAATATGCGCCATATTTCAACGCAAATCGTAATCCGTTTAAAAATCCTTTCATAATAATAAAAGTGTTTTAAAACGCCTAAAATAATAGGCGTTTGATTTTACATTGATGAGTGAGATGGTTTTTTCTTTACTAATGTAATTTTAACCCAAAATTCAACTCCGTCTTTTTGTGCCTGTGATGGTTCAACTTTATAAAGTTTACCGCCTAATTCAACATAACCGCTTGAAAATCCTGTACCTTTTTTGTCTTTACAGCCAATTAACTGATAAGGGTTACCAAATCTATCTGTTGAAATTCTACTTTGTCCAGCCATTACTCTTGTGTGTTTTGATTAGATAATACTTCTTTTTGCTCTTGTGGTGCTTTTGGTTTTTTTAACATTTTGAACAATGTTACCACACCGATTACTAATTGAATTAGTAATTTACCGACCTCAATCATTGGAGTTCCGTCGGTTGGAACTTGACTAACACCTTCAACAAAGCCGATGCCAGTCAATCCTATTACTGCTTTCATTATCTTCTGCGGTATGTAGGTCTTTTTGACCCTAACATTTTTACGAAAACAAAAACTACAGTAACTGTACCTAAAATACCGCCTACAAGTTTTAACCAATTTTTTTTCAACCAAGCGTTAGCAGTATTATCTACTAAAGTTGAACCAATTTGACCAGCTTGTGGAGTTCCAGCAAGAACATTTCCAGCACCTGAAAGTGCACCGCCTAATGCACCATTAGCAATATCCTTGATACCAACGTTTGCACGTTGTAATGTAGCATTGTATTCTGCTTGTGCTTGTGCTTCTGCTTGTGCTTGTGCTTTTTCTTGCTTTTGTGCTTCATGGCTTGCTTGCATACCGCTTACAATACCTGTGGGGTCGAACGCTGCACCAACTTTAACCAAGTTTTTAAAACTGATTTGTTTTGTTGCTTTCTTTACGAAACCGCCAATTTTTTTGAAAAATCCCATTTCTTAAATAAAGATTATTTGATTAAACCCATAGCAAGTAATTCAACATCTTTACGCATAAAGAATTTAACTACACTGCCTTCATTTTTTCTCACGTTGATATTTACAATACCTTTCAATGGTAATTGAATAAAACCAACAAAATTTGGTAAAACTTTACCGTCATTACGAACGTATGCAACTGGGTCAATATCTTGTGAAATTGCTCTAATTTCACGCATTGAATGTTTAGTTACTACTCCGTTGTCATGTGTAAAGTTTAATTCTGTAATAGTTGCATCATCATCAATAATAGCAATATCAAAATTTTTCACATTAACATCGTAGTTTGTTTGTTCGTCCGCAATGCTTTTTTCTTCATACATATAGATATCATCAGAAGTAACTGGACTTTCGATACCGTCAAAAATGTATTTCTTCATAGGGTCAAGATTTTTCAAAGCAAGTTTTAACTTGTCATTTGGACCCATGACTAACGCTCCCATTTCAGTTAATTCAATAACTGCAACTGTTTTGTAACTTTCAGGATTTGAAGCAGGAAAAGAACCTATAGCATCATCTCCGTAGGTTGAAGCTAATAGGAATCTTTTTAAACTTACAAAACCTTGAGTGATTTCAAGATTAGAACCGCCGTTTCTTTCGACTTGAATACTAATCAATTCGTCGCCGATTTCGTCAACGGTCTTATCAGAGAAGAAAGCCAAACTTTCAATCCCTTTTTGTAATTCCGCTTTAGCATCTGCAACGCCTGTGGTTTCAATAATGTTCATACTATTTTTTATTTAATTAAAAATTTATAGGGCAAATATGAGAAATGAAAAAAGGCACAATTATTGAATTATACCCTTTATGTAGTATTTTTGTATAGAATATGTAGTATTTATGCTATTTTAAAATACTTTTTAAAATGACAAAATAGGACTTTTGGTGCTCCAGTACTTTCTTTAATATCTTGTAAGTACTTTTTTGCTGTTCTGTCATCTGTAACATCTAACAAAGTCTTAATATCTTTGTATGTTAAAATTCTAAATTCTGAAATTGTTGCCATAACATGGAAGTTTTTAGGTTAGAATAGAGGGGGTGCGACCCCTCTATTTGATTTAAAAAATTAGTAATTGTCCGTTATTTTCTATTCGTGGTTCTTTTACTGGAAATTCTTTATTTTTGAATGTTAGTTCTTGACCGTTAGAAAGGACATAAACATAATCAGTAATTTTTTGGGATTTTGCGGAATGACTTACAATTAAACCCCTGTCTTTTTTTGCTTTTTTTGTACTCATTTTTTTGTGCTTTGGTTAATATTTTTGTTAACTGGGGTGGGGGTATCAGTAACCCCCACAAACTACATTTTTAGTTTTCTGTAATCTTCGAGAAAAATTGACTTTATAATTTCGACTTCTTGAGGTGATAAAGATAAAATTGTGTTTTTTCTACCATCTAAATAATAAGTACCGTCGTAAGACTCTAAATTGATAAAAACTCTATGTAAAATAAAGTTAGTTATTGCTTGTTTTTTTTGTTTTGTTGCTTTTACCATAAGTTTTGCATTTTTATAAATTGATTAGTAATTGAATTTTGTTCTAATTGTTTGGTTAAATATTCAGTATCAAAAGTGATATCTATTAAATTTAATATTTGCTTTTTAGTGCGTGCTTTTTGTACTTTACAATCAAATAAAGTAAGTGGTTCTTGAAGTGTTAATTTGTCGGCTCCAAGTTCTACGAGTTTGTGCATATAATAACTAATTATTTTATCTGTAGGACTTAAATCAGATGATACAGAAAATTGCTTTTTTTCGTAATAATATTTTAACTGAACGTTGCAAATAGTAGTTAATTCAGTTTGTGAAATTGAAAGGATATCGTTTAAAGTTGATAATTGATTTTCAGGATTTACAAGTTTTTTCTTTCTTAAATTTTGTTTTACTGCATTGTTTTTTATTGTGATTTCTTTTCTAATAATATTGTCAATGGATAGACCGTAACGTAATTGAGGGAATAAATACTTATTATAAAAATCAGCGGAATTAGTAAGCAATTCTTCTGTTTTGTTGTAAAATTTACAAAAGGGAGAGCCAATTTTCGCAGAATCTCTATTACTGAATTCGATACCATAATTTTTGTCGTTTTTGAATGTTTCTTTACGTGGATAGAGTGTAACTTCATGTTGTTTTGAAGCTTTAACCATTTTTTTTAAGTATTGTAAACTTTGTTTATATGGTTCAAAATCAAGGTTGTAATTTATACAAATATCAATATCATTACATATAGAATTTAATGCAGTATCAAGGTCAAAACGTATGATTTGACGAGTATTGATATAATCTACAATCATTTGTAAATTGTCAATATTAATGCCTTCAAAGTATCTACCAAATAACATTTTTGAAGTCAATGTTAAGCGTATTAGTTCTGTAGTTTCTTTTTTGATTATATTTGGAGGAAATACGACACGATTAAAACGAAAATTAATGCCATTATCTTTAATTAAAATTGGCTTTGGTGGGTTTAAATCTTCGATAATTTCGCCAGTTTCAGGATAATAAACTTGATACTCTGAAATTAAACGCTCATCTATAACTTGAATTTTGTCTAATGGTAAATAGATAGTTAACGAATCTATTAACCCGACATTAAATGGAATTGGGTTAAATTTCATAACTAACTGATTTTAAGAATGTATGATTATAGCAATGAACTATAATATACATTATGTAAAATAGAAAATTTAAACAATTACTTCTATAAGCCAAACAAACTTTGTATCTTCGTTTAATAAATAAACCGTGTTTATGAAAAACCCTATTGCCGAACGCATCACCGATTTTTTAAAGCATTATCCGCCCTTTTCAAGTTTATCCTATTTAAACTTGTTAGAGATTGCTAAAACTTGTCAAGTAATTTACTTAGAAAAAAATCAAACTTTATTCAAAATTAATGATGCTACGCATTCCTTTTTTTATGTTGTAGCTTCTGGTGCTGTTGGTTTATCTGTAACTTCAGATGCAGACGATGTTTTAATTGATAAATGTGATGAAGGCGATATTTTAGGTTTACGCCCGTTTTTTGCTAAGAATAATTACTTAATGACGGCAAAAGCTCGTGAAGAAAGTATTATTTATGCTATTCCTATTGAAACATTTAAACCTTATGTAATTGCAAATCCAGAAGTTTTAAGCTTCTTATTAGAGAGTTTTGCATCTAATACTAGAAATCCATACGATAAAAATAACAAAGGTAAATTGATTTCAGAAAACGTTATTTACAATGACCAAAGCTCAGAAATTCAGTATTACCAACCCATAAAATATACTTCTAATCCGATAACTGCTTCTCCTAATGATATTGTGAAATTTGTTGCACAAACAATGTCGAGTAGCAAAATTGGAAGTATGATTATTCACGAAAATAGAAAACCAATCGGAATTGTAACTGATAAAGATTTGCGTTCTAAAATTGCAACCGGACTTTATTCTATTGATGTTACGATTGATAAAATTATGTCTTCTCCTGTAATTACAGTAGCTGACAACTTGTCTATTGCTGAAGCACAAATTATAATGCTTAAGAATAATGTATCGCATCTATGTGTTACAAAAGATGGTTCTACCGATTCTGAAATTACTGGAATTATTACTGAGCATGATATTGTAGTGGCTCAAGCAAACAATCCTGGTGTGCTTTTAAAACAATCAAAACGCGCTCAAAAATCAGCTGATTTAAAAGAAGTTAGAGGAAAATTAGCCGATTTGATTCAGCATTCGTTAGATAAAAATGTACCTATTAATCATATTGGTTCTATTGTAGGCGAAATTAATTTAGCGATTACCAAACGTGCTATCGAATTAGCTATTGAAAAAATAGGAACTCCTCCTCCAGCCCAATTTGCTTGGATAAACATTGGAAGTCAAGGTAGAAAAGAACAACTTTTACTAACGGATCAAGATAATGCAATCGTTTTTGAAGATGTTCCAGAAGATAAATACGATACTGTTAAACAATATTTTATCGAATTAGCTGAAAAAGTAACCAAAACGCTTAACAAAGTTGGTTACGAATATTGTCCTGCCGAAATGATGGCAAGCAATCCCCTTTGGTGTAAATCGATTTCCGATTGGCAAAACCAGTTTAAAGGTTGGATTATTAATCCTGCCGATAAGGATGTTTTGCAAAACACCATTTTCTTCGATTACGATTTTGTTTACGGAAATGAATCTTTAGTAGATGTTATTACCAAAACAATTCATGAAGAAACTCATGAAAATCAGTTGTTTTTTGCCTATTTGGGTGCTGATGCATTGAAAAATCCGCCACCATTAGGTTTCTTCCGTCAGTTTTTAGTAGAAAGTGATGGCGAACACAAAGATACTTTTGATTTAAAAGGAAGAGCTTTAATGCCTTTGATTGATGCTGCACGAATTTTATCATTGAGTAAAGGAATTAAAAACACAGCCAATACCATTTCGAGATATGCAAAACTAGCAGAATTAGAACCGCAAAACGCTCCAATTTATGAAGCTTGTGGTGATGCTTTTGCCGAATTATTAAAGTTTAGAACTGAGGAAGGTTTGAAAAATGAAACAGATGGTAGGTATTTGAATTTAAGTGAGTTATCGAAGTTAGATAAAGTAAAACTTAAAAACGATTTCCAACCGATAAATGATATTCAGGAAGTGATTAAGAATAAATTCCAATTAACTTATTTTACTTAAAATATGGCAATTAATTGGTTTAAAAAAATAGTAAAAGATTACCCTAAATTTTGGGAAACGTACCTAAGTTGCTTTAATGAAAATCAAAGTAAAGAGCAACGTTATGTAGTTTTTGATTGTGAAACTACAGGTTTAGATTATAAATCGGATAGAATTTTATCTATTGGAGCTGTTGGAATTCAGAACAATCAAATTATTGTTGGCGACTTTATGGAAGTATTTTTACAACAAGATGTTTTCAACCCTGAAACAGTAGCATTACATGGGATTTTAAAAGAAGGAAAAGAAGAAAAAGTGGTTGAAGCTGAAGCTATAATTCGCTTTTTAGATTTTATAAAAGATGCAACATTAATAGGTCATCGCATAGATTTTGATATTGAAATGATAAACCAAGCTTTAAACCGATTGGATGTGGGTAAATTAGAAAATCAAGCTATGGATACTGATGTTATGTATCAAAAACTAAAATCCTTACCACAAGAACAGCACAGTTCGTTAGATGAATTATGTGATATTTATAAAATCAAAAAATCTGATCGTCATACCGCAAGTGGTGATGCATTTATTACAGCTTTATTGTTTTTGAAATTGAAACGAAAATTAGAGATTTAAAATAAAAAAACTGCCCCATTGCTGAAGCAGTTTCTTAACCAATAAAACTAAAAAACTAGAGCTTGCCGTTTTTAATTTCTTCCACTATTTCAGGATTTAATAAAGTGGAAATATCTCCAAAATTAGAGAAATCTCCTTCAGCAATCTTTCTTAATATTCTTCGCATAATTTTACCAGAACGTGTTTTTGGTAAACCACTAACAAACTGTATCTTATCTAATTTAGCGATTGGACCTATTTGATCTGAAATCAATTGATTGATCTCTATTGCTAAGTTATTTCTATCACGACCTTCACCTGTTTCTTTCAAGATAATGAATCCGTAAAGTGCATTTCCTTTGATATCATGAGGGAAACCTACAATTGCACTTTCTGCAACTGCTGGATGTTCATTAATAGCATCTTCAATTGGCGCTGTTCCTAAGTTGTGTCCAGAAACAATGATAACATCATCTACTCTACCTGTAATTCTATAATACCCAACTTCATCTCGTAAAGCCCCATCACCAGTGAAATATTTACCTGGGAAAGCAGTGAAATAGGTTTCTTTATAACGCTGATGATCACCCCAAATAGTTCTCGCCATGGACGGCCAAGGAAATTTAATACACAAAGCTCCTGTTACTTGATTACCTTCAATTTCATTACGCAATTCATCCATTAAAACAGGTTGAATTCCAGGTAATGGTAACGAAGCATACGTTGGTTTTGTAGGTGTTACAAACGGAATTGGAGAAATCATAATTCCTCCTGTTTCGGTTTGCCACCAAGTATCTACTAATGGACAACGCTTCCCTCCTACGTGGTCGTTGTACCAATGCCATGCTTCTTCGTTAATAGGTTCACCTACTGAACCAATTACTTTTAATGAACTTAGTGGAAATTTTTGAACATAATCTAAACTTTCTTTTGCTAAAGCACGAATAGCTGTTGGCGCAGTATAAAACTGTGTAACTTTATGTTTTTCAATCACTTCCCAAAAACGACTAAAATCTGGATAAGAAGGAACTCCTTCAAAAATTACCGTTGTAGCTCCGTTTAAAAGTGGTCCGTATAAAATATAAGAGTGACCTGTAATCCAACCAATATCTGCGGTACACCAATACACATCGTTTTCTTCGTAATTGAATACGTTTTTGAAGGTATAAGCGGTGTAAACCATATATCCGGCAGTAGAATGTACCATTCCTTTTGGTTTCCCAGTAGAACCCGAAGTATACAATATAAATAACGGATCTTCTGCATCCATAATTTCAGCGACATTGTTACCAATAGCAGCATCCATTAAAGGTTGTAACCATAAATCTCTGCCTTCTTTCATGGTAACTTCTGTATTGGTTCTATTAACTACCAAAACAGTTTCTACACAAGGACATTTTTCTAAAGCTTCATCAACAATTCCTTTTAAATCGATTGATTTATTACCTCTATAACTTCCGTCAGAAGTAATCACCATTTTACATTCACTATCATTAATACGACTAGCAACTGCCGAAGATGAAAATCCAGCAAAAACAACTGAATGTATAGCTCCAATTCGAGCACATGCTAATACAGCAACGGCTAATTCTGGAATCATTGGTAAATAAATACAAACTCTATCGCCTTTTTTAATGCCTTGATCGCGCAAAACATTTGCCATTTTAGACACACGAACGTATAATTCGTTGTAAGAAATATGTTGTGCTGCTTCGCTTGGATCATTTGGTTCAAAAATGATTGCGGTTTTATCGCCTCTTTTTGCTAAATGTCTGTCGATACAGTTTTTAGTGATATTTACTTTTGCATTCAAGAACCATTTAAAGTTAGCTTCTTGCATATCTACTTCAAAAACCTTGTCCCATTTTTGGTACCAAGTAAAGTTTTCATCGGCAATACGATCCCAAAATTTTCTTGGTTCACGTACCGATTTCTTATACATTTTAAAGTAGTTTTCTAAATCGTGTATTTTATAATAACTCATTTTTTAGCTTTATTTTAATTGATAATGTAAAGATAACCAATCTGTTTTAAGAATTTTATATTTTCTTGCTAAATAGATATAGTTAAGTGATTAGTAAAAAGTAATTAGTGATTGGTCAAAATTATTTAAAACAACCAATTTTAGCATGTTCTAAAACATCTCTAATTTCATCAATAATTGCTTCATCGTCAATGGTTGATGGAACTTGAAATTGTTCACCATCAGCAATGCTTCGCATCATTTTACGAAGAATTTTTCCAGAACGTGTTTTGGGTAAACGTTGCACAATAACTACATCACGCAATGAAGCCACCGCTCCAATTTGCTCACGAACTAAATGCACCACTTCATGTTGTAATTGGAAATGTTCAATATCTTCACCAGATTTTGCTACTACTAATGCTAACGGAATTTGACCTTTTAATTCGTCATTAATTCCAATAACAGCACACTCTGCCACAGAATGATGAGAAGCAACAATTTCTTCCATTTCAGCAGTTGAAAGTCGGTGACCCGCTACATTGATGACATCATCTACTCTACCTGTGATGTAAATATAATCGTCAGTATCTTTAAATCCGCCATCACCTGAGAAATAATAACCCGGAAACTTGTTTAAATATCCTGCTTTAAAACGTTCGTTGTCTTTCCATAAATCTAATAAAGTTCCTGGCGGTAATGGCAATTTAATTACTACGTAACCTTCTTCATTTGGACCTAACTCTTGTCCGTTTTCTCCAAAAATTCTAATGTCATAACCTGTAACCGCTTTTCCTGCTGAGCCTGGTTTTATAGGCAAATACTCTACTCCCATCATGTTAGCAATCATTGGCCAACCTGATTCTGTTTGCCACCAATGGTCGATAGCTGGAACTGGAATATGTTCGCGATACCATTCTAAAGTTGCTACATCACAACGTTCACCTGCTAAGAATTGAATTCGTAAACTACTTAAATCGTATTGTTTGATGAATTCTCCGTTTGGATCTTCTTTTTTAATAGCACGAATGGCTGTTGGAGCCGTAAACATGATATTTACTTTATGTTCAGCAATAACACGCCAAAATGTACTCGCATCAGGAGTTCGGATTGGTTTTCCTTCGAAAAGAACCGTAGTATTTCTATTCATTAAAGGTCCGTAGACAATATAACTATGCCCTACAACCCAACCCACATCAGAAGCAGCCCAAAAAACATCACCTTCTTTTGCATCGTAAATATGTTGCATTGAAAATTTAAGTGCAGTAGCATAACCGCCTGTATCTCTTACGATTCCTTTTGGTTTTCCAGTTGTTCCTGAAGTGTATAAAATGTATAATGGATGTGTCGAATTTACAGGAATACAAGGCGTTTCTTCAGAACCATAAACCAACGCATCGTAATCGACATCATATTTTTTAAACGGAACTCTTGCTCCTAATTTTCTATTGAAAACCACTACTTTTTCTGGTTTGTGATTGGCTAATTCGATAGCTTCATCTACTAAAGGTTTGTAGGCAATTAATCTATCGATTTCAATTCCTGAAGAAGCGGTAATAATGGCTTTAGGTTCGCAATCATCGATACGAATAGCTAACTCATGTGGGGCAAAACCTCCAAAAACTACTGAATGCGTTACTCCTATTCGAGCGCAAGCTAACATAGCGAATGCCGCTTGAGGAATCATTGGCATGTATATTACAGCGGTATCGCCTTTTTCTAAACCAAGTGATAATAAACCGCCTGCTAATTTGGCTACTTCGGTTTTAACTTCGTTAAATGTATACTTTTTAACAGTTTGTGTAACGGGTGAATCGTAGATGATAGCTACTTGTTCGCCATAGCCATCTTGAATGTGTTTGTCAACTGAAAGATAACAAGCATTTAAATCTCCATCGGCAAACCATAATGGATAACCGTTTTTATCAGTTGATAAAATATTGGAAGGTTGATTGTACCATTCTAATTGATTGGCTTGTTCTTTCCAGAATTCTTCAGAATAAGTTATACTTTTATTATATATATCGCAATAATTCATTTGTATTATTCAATTTATGTGATTTATTTTCTTTAGTAAATGTAGAAAATAAAATCATGCTAAATGAATTAATGTTGCTAAATAGATATAGATAGTTTTAAAGTATTAAAAAATTATAATTCATCAATTCTATTTGAAATCCACTCCTTGTATTTTTCTTTATGTATATTTTTATCAGTTTCAAAATTGAAAATAATGTCAATTCCTCCATCATAAGGTGATACAATTATTTTATTATTCAATGAAATAAAAAAAACTCTTGAAATATCGTTTGCAATGTCTTTTAAAATTTCATCATAAGAATTTAAATTCCACTTCTTTTCACAAACAAAAACATCTAATATTTCACCTTTATTAAAGTTGTTAGAAAAATGCTTTTCCAATTCAATTGAATAACTTCTTTCAAAATTTAAATTTGGATAAAAATTTATTAGTTCATGTTTTTCTTTCTTATGAATTATATTTGCCATAACTAAATAAATTTCTTCATTTTCATTGTAAATATCAGAAATTATTTGATTTTGTCGTTGCAAAATGATATTCATTTCTAAATCATTATCAGGATATCTTTTTGACTGTGGAAGGCTATGTATTCTTAACCATCTTTCATGATAAACTTCTTTAAAAAGATAATTTAATGGAATAGTCTGATTAAAATAATTATTCCAAAATTTTTCAAATTCTCTACCTATCATTTTTTGTCTAAATATATATTTTCTAACCCAACAACTCCTCCACTTTCTCCACTACTTTCTTAATCGAAAACGGCTTCGTCATATAAGCATCAGCACCAAGCGCTAAACCTTTTTCAATGTCACTTTCTTTATTTTTTGCAGATAAGAACATGACTTTTGTGTGTTGTAAATTAGCGTCTTTTCTAATTTGTTCTAAAGTAGCAAAACCATCTACCATAGGCATCATGATGTCTAAAATGATAACATCAGGGAAATTCGTTTTTAAAATATCTAAAGCTTCTTGTCCGTCGCGTGCTATGAAAACTTCGTAATTGCTTTTCTTAAAGGTGTATTCAAGCGTCATTACGATGTTGGGTTCGTCGTCTACTATTAAAATCTTTTTCATCGTCTCTTAATTTTCAATATTTTTTACTGGTAAAGTGAATACAATGCAAGCGCCTTTTACACTTGGTTCTACCCAAATTCTACCTTTGTGATGTTCAATAATTTGTTTGCAAATGGCCAATCCTAATCCGCTACCCACCGGTTTTTTGAAATTCTGATTGGAAGCTTGATAAAATTTGTCAAATATAACGTCAAAATCGTTAGGATTTATACCTTTTCCGTTGTCTTGAACCGAAGTTTCTATGAAATTATCTTTCTTTTTGACTTGAATCGTGATTAAACCATCGGTTTCTGGACAGAATTTTATTGCGTTTGATAGTAAATTGGTAACCACTTGAATGATTCTATCTTCGTCATAATAAGCCAAAACTTTGTCTTTGCTTTCAACATAAACGCTGATATTTCTATTCTTAATCAACTGTTTTAAAGGTTCAATCGAATGTTCAATCGTTGCAATTAGGTTGTTTTGACTTGGATGAATGGTTTGTTTACCCGTTTCGAATTTCTCTAAATCCAAAATTTTATCAATCAAACGATTCAATCGGTCGGATTCGGAAATGATATTTTGTAAAAACTGTTTTCGTAATTCTTCTGGAATTTCGTCATCATCGTGCAAAATCTCACTCGCAGCACGAATAGCGGTAATTGGCGTGCGAAGTTCGTGTGTTACCGTATCTAAAAATTCATCTTTTTGAACATCTTTTCGTACCAACGTTTCATTGGCTTTTTGTAATTCTGAAGTGATTTTTTGGAGTTGGTTCGAAGTTTCCGTCAATTTTTTATTGATGGTGATATTTTCTTTTGATTCTTCTAGAATTTTCAAAACTTCAGGAAGTGTAACTTTTTCTTCCTTAACCACACTCGAAATCAGAATTCGTGCCGAAGCTGTTCCAATGTGACCCGTTAATAAATTCTCGGCAAATTTCACTAATCTCGCATCTGCCAATTCTTGATCTTTATCCACATTGTACTTCACATTGAAGATATTCATGGCGCGTTTGGTACGTTCTTCTCCTAAAAATCGGATTAAGACTTTTTCGATATCACGTGTGTAAGCCGTTCCTTTCCAAACAAAAGCGTTTTCATGATTGGTACTGTATTTATCGATGTCAACGTACATTTCGGCATAATTGCGTTCGCGATAATTTCCTTTAAAACTCACCGAAACCGCGAAATAAGTCAGCGTATTGAACAACATACTCCAAAACAAAGCATGAGGAACCGGTTGCAAATAATCCAATCCGAAAAGTTGGAACGGTTTTAACAACCCAATTTTCATGAAACCTTCTGAAATAAACGAACTTTCATTATTGGTTAACCCGATAGCATAAGGCAATAACAAGGTATAAATACAAATTAAAAATCCAATTAAAATTCCATAAATAGCTCCTAATCTTGAACCTCTTCTCCAAAAAATGGCTCCGAAAAAGGCTGGTGCTAATTGAGCAATAATGACAAACGAAATCAATCCAATAGAAACCAAACTGTAATCTAAAGCGAAGAATCGGTAAATGAAATAAGCAGCGATAATGAGTGAAAAGATTCCGATTTTACGGATATTTACAATCTTTTTGTTGTTGATAATTTGCTCCTCGTTTTTTAATTTTCCTAAGAAAGTATACGGAATCAACAAGTTGTTACTCAACATCGTAGACAAACTGATACTCGAAACGACAATCATTGATATCGCAGCTGAAAATCCACCTAAAAACACTAAAACGGTTAAGGTTTTATTATCGAAAAATTGAGGAATTAAAAGTGAATATGTATCGGCATTAACATTTTGACCTTCAAATAAAACATTTCCACCCCAAGCAATTGGGTACACAAAAATATTGAACAACAATAAGTATAATGGAAACAACCAAATCGCAGTTTTAATATGACGTTCTCTGTTATTTTCTACTACCGACATTTGGAATTGTCTAGGCAATAAGAAAATAGCAAAAAGCGAAACCATACTCAAAAAGAACCAGTTTAATCCTTGTTCTAATCCGCCGATGGTATTTTTTTCTTTGAAGTTTTCTAAAAGTGAGG
Organism: Flavobacterium helocola; assembly: GCF_038289885.1. Classification (NCBI taxonomy): domain Bacteria; kingdom Pseudomonadati; phylum Bacteroidota; class Flavobacteriia; order Flavobacteriales; family Flavobacteriaceae; genus Flavobacterium; species Flavobacterium helocola. Next base: position 319,178 of record NZ_JBBYHT010000004.1, read on the forward strand.
CTTTTGCATAAATATCATCGTATCCATCAAAAACGAAGAAAGTAACGTAAACTCCAACAATTAAAAAGAAGACTAACTTCAGTATACTTTCCAAAGCTACAGCAGTTACAATTCCCTTACGTTTTTCAGAAGCATCTACATAACGTGTTCCATAATAAGAAGCAAATAAGGCTAAAGCGATGGCGACATAAGTCGTGGTGTCATCAAAAATATAAGAACTTGTATTCGTTTTTGTTACAATATGAAATGTTTCTGAGATTGCTTTTAATTGTAAAGCGATGTAAGGAGTAATTCCAGCCAAACAAACGACAGTTACTATAGCTCCTAAAAAACGGCTGTTACCATAACGAAGTGAGATAAAATCAGCAATACTTGAAATTTTGTTCACACGAGAAATACGAATGATTTTCTTTAAAATAATAATCCAAGCCGGAATAATAATGATGGGTCCGATGTAAATGGGTAAATAACCTAAACCCGAATTTGCTGCTACTCCAATACTTCCATAGTACGTCCAAGCCGTACAATACACCGCTAATGATAAAGAATAGATGTATGAATTATTAGTCCATTTGATATTTTCTTTTTTTTCAGCCCAATGCGCTATAAAAAAAAGAATACCTAAGTAGCCTAGTAGAATAAGTAAAAGTATCGCACTATTCATAATAACGTTGAACTACAATCCATGACATTAAAACCGAAAATAACCAAACTGAAAAGACATAAATATAAATGATAGGAAACCCTAAAAAACTTTCGGAACTATCAAATAATAATACTATTGGCAAGTTGAGCGCCAAAAGCAATAGCAATGACAAAACCACTAATTTTTGTTGATGTCTTTTTTTCATTTTTATATCTATTTATAAAACCCAAAAGCCCTTATGTAAAATAAGAGCTTCTAAGTTAAGTATATTTTTTTTAATTAATCTTCATATTCGTCAGTGATTGCATACCAACCAAAAATAGTTAATCCGGTAACAACCATTGGTAAAAGTATAAAGAAAACTATAATTCCAAAAACTAAATCATCTTGTTTTCCTGAAGTTAATTTACCTCCAAAAATTCCAATCGAAAAATAGGCTATTGCAATTGCTAACGCTATCCATACGATTCCTAAATATTTTTTTATTGTGTTCATGATTATTATTTTTTAGTCGTGAAGTGTATTAATTTTTCTATCGATGTAAATCATTCCAATTACAAAACATATCGCTGCAATTCCAATTGGATACCAAAGTCCTTCTAAATAAAACTCTACATCACCTGCTTCTTTAGAAGTGGTAACAAAATAGGTTGAAATAGCAGGCAGTAATCCACCAAAGATACCATTTCCTACGTGATAAGGCAATGACATTGAGGTATATCTAATCTTAACTGGAAACATTTCTACAAGGAATGCCGCAATTGGTCCATAAACCATAGTCACAAAAATCACCTGAATAAAAACCATTAATACTAAGAACCATCGGTCGCTATTATTAATCATTTTAGTCACTTTGGTTTCTACTCTGTCTTTTCCTTTGTCATCTAACATTACTTTTCCACTTTCAAAATGGATAGTTTTGATTTCTTCTACAGTAGTGCCATCGGTGTAAGCTTTAGTTGTAGTGTAGATAGAATCCATTTTTGTAGCATCAATTTCTTTTAAAGAAGGAACTACTTTAGTTTGATTAACTATTTCTGTTTTCAATGCTAAATCTGTTGAAGCATACATGGCTCTATAAATTGGGCGATACGCTAAAATAGCAATCAACATACCACTCATCATAATCACTTTTCTTCCAACTTTATCACTCAACCATCCAAAGAATACGAAAAACGGTGTTCCTAATAAAAGCGCAATACCTAATAGAGTATCTACTTGAGAAGATTCAATACTTTGTACTGTTTTTAAGAAGTTCATGGCATAAAATTGCCCCGTATACCAAACAACTCCTTGCCCCATTGTTGCACCAAATAATGCTAAAAGAACAAATTTTAAATTGAATTTATTTCCAAAACTCTCTTTTAATGGATTTGTTGATGTTTTACCTTCCGATTTTGCTTTTGCGAAAGCTGGAGATTCATGCATATTTTTACGAATCAAGAACGAAACATATACCATTACAATAGAAACCCAAAACGGTACTCTCCATCCCCACTCATCAAAAGCTTCTTTAGACATTAGCCCTTTAGTAAGTAAGATTACCATCAAAGAGATAAATAAACCTACAGTTGCTGTAGTTTGAATCCAAGAAGTCCAATATCCTTTTTCGTTTTTAGGCGCATGTTCTGCTACATAAGTTGCTGCACCACCATATTCACCTCCAAGCGCTAAACCTTGAAGTAAACGAAGAATTAACACTAAAACAGGTGCTGCGTAGCCAATGGTTTCAAAACTTGGAATACATCCAATTATAAAAGTAGCACCACCCATTAACATTAAAGTAACCATAAAAGTATACTTTCTTCCAATTAAATCGCCTAATCTACCAAAGAAAAGGGCTCCAAACGGACGAACTACAAAACCTGCAGCAAATGTTGCTAAAGTTGATAGGAAAGCTGCTGTTGGATTGTCAGAAGGGAAAAATTTAGTAGATAATACTACAGCCAAACTTCCGAAGATGTAGAAGTCATACCACTCAATCATTGTTCCCATTGAGGAAGCCGAAATAACTTTCCAGATTCCTTTTGATGATTTGTTATCGCTCATAATTTAATTTTATTAGTTGTTTATAAATAGATTTGTAATTGTATGATGAATTCTCCTTTATACTTGTCAATTTTATCAACTGCTGTGTAAACAGGTCGTGTTGAATATTGGGTAGTAATTTTTGCATGATGACCGTCTAAGAAAAAGTTAGCACCTAAGTCAAATTGGCTACTTGCTTTTTCTAAAGCATCAAAGTTTTTATAAGTATAAGCTCCAAATGGTTGAATTCTTACTTTTGGTTTCTCACTTTTACTTGGTAATAAAACCCCTGCTTGTGTGTACCAAATATTCCCCGTACCAATCATCGGTTGTAAATTCCCTGCTCCTGCCAGAGATGGTGAACCTGAAAATGATGGATCGGCAATACTTTCATTCATAATACCAAGATTTCTTAAATAATTAGGTCCGAAATCATAATTATAGAAAACACTATACGCTGTGATAGCCATTTTTTTCTCTTTAGCTCCAATTGGCATATCCAAGAAAACATCACCAGCAAATAAGTTGATTGGATGTTCTTCAATTACTCCGTTTACTGAAGTTTGCGTTCCTTTTGGTGCATTATAAAAACCTGCTCCAATATTGAACATTTTTTTAGTTCCTAAATAAGTTCCCACTTTATAAGGTAAAAAGTTAGCTTCTTTATCAAAAAATTGATATTCCACATAACCCGCTTTTGACCATTGAGTAACATTGTTATTATCTACAGCTCTTGCAATGCTTGCATCGGTAACATTTGTTGGTGTTTGATTTGTAGAAAAAGGTTTATTGATACTAAAACGATACTCGAATTTGTTATATTTTCCTTTTGCGAAAATTCCAATTTGTCTTGCAAACTGATCTGAATTTTCAATTAAAGGCCAGTTGAAGATTGGTGCATCAATAGTTAAATAATTCAAAGTAGAAGACATTGTCATTCGAGATAAACCCATATAATAATGCAATCCAGCTCCAACAGACAAACTAAAAGGTTTTGATTCTTGTGGTAAAACTACAGCATATTCATTCCACGCATCATGGAAAAAAATTCCCGGTTTTTTTCCTGCTCCATATCCACCAGTTCCAGCCGAACCTGAAGCGCCACCATTAATAAAAGTTTGATTGTTAATTCCTATATGAGTCAAAATCATATAACGTGGAGAAATTTGTGCATAAGCTAACAAACGTAAACGACGTAAGCCAGCATCTTCATAAGAAGAAACAGATTCATCTCCAATCATAGAACCTGGATTCAAATCGGTTGAACGAAGCCAAACTTGATTCCATGCAATAAAGCGCATGTATTTGCTTCCTTCTGGATTTAAATTGAATTTTAAACCTCCACCGTAATCAGGTGAACCCTGAGCAGATACTAGCAGAGATAAAAATAATCCTGAAATAGTTAGTAATTTTTTCATAATTAAAATTTGGTTAGTTGGGCATTTCTGCATGACCAAATTCTAAAATTCTGTTAACGAAAAAAATTACAGTATATATTTTTGTAAAAAAGTATAGCTAATCTTTAAAACGTTCCCATTTTATAAGCATAAACTTATCTCCAAGTTCTGTTATAATCATACCTGCACCCGACAATTGATCCTTGTTTTGAAGGAATTCAACCAATTCATTATGCTTAAAAATCTTATATGTTGGATGGTAATTAGGATGTGGTGGTTTCTTGATTTTAAACTCTTTTACCCAATTACTAATAGAAACGTGTGAAACACCAATAATACGTTCAATTTCTCTAAAACTTAAACCTTCTAGATACAATTGCAAAGCTTTAGTTACATAGTAATCATCTATCTTTTTTCCTAATTTATTGACAGTGAAGTAATAATTACATGATTTACATAAATAGCGCTGTCTATCTTTGATGATACCACTTTTAACGATATTGTCGCTTTGACACTTCGGACAGGATAAAATCTCCATATATATAATTTTTGCATAAATATACTAATTTTGCAAAATATACAAAAAATAATATGATAAAAATTTTAATTTATTTTTTTACTTCTTTCAATTTTTAGGTTTTAAAATTGTGAATAGTATAAATTAAACTCAAAATCACTACATTTTTAATTTTGTTAAAATGAAAAAAAATGCATTTTTGTTATGAAATAGTATAGTTATTTTATTTAATTTGTAGAAACAACACTAAACTATGCAATTCGATATTACTACTACGGAATCTTCCACTTTATATAAACTATTAACAGGAACTGTAATTCCTAGACCGATAGGTTGGATTTCAACAATTGATGCCAATGGAATTAATAACCTTGCTCCTTTTTCCTTTTTTAATGTAGTAAGCGAAGATCCGCCACACGTTATGTTTTCAACTGTTAGAACTGGAAACAAAAACAAAGACACCTTAAATAATATATTAGACAACAAACAATTCGTTGTCAATTTAGTTACGGAAGAAGTTGTAGAACAAATGAACACCACTTCTCAAAGCGTAGCTTCTGATATTGATGAATTTGAATTAGCTGGAGTTACTCCTATTGATGCTATTTACATCAAACCAAAACGTGTCAAAGAAAGCTTGGTCCATTTTGAATGTGAAATGGTACATCATTATTTCATTGAAAACCATCAGAATGGAGGTGCTTGTATTATTATTGGTAAAATTATCACGATGCATATAGATGATTCTATTCTAATGGAAAATCATAGGATTAACTTAGATAAATACAAACCAGTTGCACGTTTAGCAGGTTCAAATTATAGTAAATTAGGAGAAATTTTTTCAATCAAAAGACAATAACTAATTATCAATTATTCATTGTTAATTATCAATTAAAAACATGAAAATAACAGTTATAGGTGGTGGTCCAGGCGGACTTTACTTTTCGATATTAACAAAAAAAGCAATGCCTCATTGCCAAATCGATATTTACGAACGCAATAAACCCGACGATAGTTTTGGTTTTGGTGTCGTATTTTCAGATGAAACGCTAGGAGAATTTTTAAAACGAGACATGCAATCGTACGAATTAATTCGTAGCAAATTTGCGTATTGGGATGATATTATCGTTGCTCGTGATGGTGAAGAAGTAAGTATTGCTGGAAATGGTTTTTGCGGTTGTTCACGTAAAACATTGTTACAATTATTACAACAACGCTGTTTAGAAGAAGGCGTAAATCTGCATTTCGAACAAAATGTTGAAGATTTATCGCAATTCGCAGATTCTGATATAATTCTAGCAACAGATGGAATTGCAAGTGCTATCCGTACAAAATACCAAAAGGAATTCGGAACTAAAATCGAATTAAAGAAAAACCGCTTTGTTTGGTTAGGTTCTACAAAACCGCTAGATGCATTTACTTATTTCTTCAGAAGTACACCTCACGGAACTATAGTTGCTCACTCCTATCAATATGAAGAAGGCATGAGTACATGGATTTTTGAATGTTCAGATGAAACGTGGCAAAAACACGGCTTTGAAGTCACAAATGAAGAAGACACGATGACCAAAATCGCAGAAATCTTCAAAGAAGAATTAGATGGTCATCCGCTAATTTCAAACAAATCACATTGGCGTCAATTTCCGCATGTAACGAATGAAAATTGGTATCATAACAATATTGTTTTATTAGGCGATGCGAAAGCTACAGCCCACTACTCTATTGGCTCAGGAACCAAATTAGCAATGGATTGTGCTATCGGATTATCAGATGCCGTAATTGCGAATCCAAATAACGTGCAAGCCGCTTTTGAACAATACGACAAGTCAAGAAGAAATACAGTAGAAATGATTCAATATGCAGCAATCGTTTCTTTAGATTGGTTCGAAAATATGGATCGTCACATGCAACATCCGTTCCAACAATTTGCTTTTGGATGTATGACGCGTTCTAAGAAAGTAACGTATGAAAATTTAAGATTACGTGATAAATCATTTACAGATAAAGTTCTAAAAGAGTTTAACAATAATCTTGTCAAATCGAGCGAAGTCGAGATTGTTTCGGCTGCATTTACGCCATTTAAAATTAGAGAACTAGAACTCCCAAACCGCATCGTTATGGCGCCAATGGGACAATATTCCGCTACAGACGGATTGGTTTCCGATTGGCATTTAGTCCATTACGGAAGTCGCGCTACTGGTGGTGTTGGGTTAATCATTACCGAAATGACCGCAATTTCAGAAACCGGAAGAATTACAGAAGGTTGTGCGGGAATTTACAATGCAGAACAATTGAACCAATGGAAAAAAATCACGGATTTCATCCATAACAATACCGAAACAAAAATCGGAATTCAATTAGGACATTCAGGAAGAAAAGGTGCTACTAAAAAACCTTGGGAAGGCAACGGACCAATGGAAACGCCTTGGAATTTAATTTCCGCCTCTCCTATTCCATTCAACGATAATTTTGCTACTCCAAAGGAAATGACTTTGGAAGATATGGAGGAAATCAAAGCGCAATTCGTTCAAGCTACTAAAAATGCAGACGAAGCTGGTTTTGATATGATTGAATTACAAGCACATCACGGCTTTTTATTAGCTTCTTTCTTGTCTCCATTGACTAATATCCGTACGGACGAATTTGGTGAAAACATCGAAAATCGTTTGAAATATCCAATAGAAGTTTTTAAAGCAATTCGTGAAGTATTCCCAACTGAAAAACCAATTTCAGTGCGAATTTCAGCAACAGATTGGGCAGAAAATGGAATTTCAGAACAAGATGTAATTACTATTGCAACTGCTTTCAAAAATGCTGGAGCAGATATCATAAATGTTTCAACAGGAAATACTGTCGCTGGACAAAAACCATTAACGGGAAGAATGTGGCAAACACCTTTTTCGGATGCTGTTCGAAATACCGTTCATATTCCAACCATAACTGCTGGCTATATTCAAGACATCGACCAAATTAACACCATAATTCTTAACGGAAGAGCCGATTTAGTCGCTTTGGGACGACCATTATTGTTAGATGCTAATTTCGTTAGAAACGCACAAGCTTACGAACAATTTCAAGCGAATGATATCCCAAATCCATATAAAATGGGCGTTTCTCATTTGTATCCACTTAAGGCTTCAGAAAGAAAACAAGTGGAAGGCATGAAAAAAGCATTAAAACCGAAAAGTAATAAGAAGTAAATAATTACGAATTAGAAATTACGAATTATGAAAAATGATAATGTTGTTCAAATAAAAAGTTATGCTTTTGCTGTTCGAATAATAAAAGTTTTTAAATATTTATCTGAACAAAAAAAAGAATTTGTTTTAAGTAAACAACTATTAAGATGTGGAACTTCAATTGGAGCTAATATTGAAGAAGCCATTGGAGGACAATCAGGAAAAGATTTTTTCGCCAAATTAACCATATCATATAAAGAAGCAAGAGAAACACATTATTGGATTAGATTATTAAAAGATACTGATTATTTATCTGTTGAGGAAGCTGATAGTTTACTCAAAGATGTTGATGAGTTACTTAGAATAATTGGTTCTATTCAAAAAACGTTACGTAATTCGTAATTTAAAATTCGTAATTAATGAAGGATAATTTCGCTCACAATAGCTTACCTGCTCTGGAATTACAACCAGAATATACCTTTTTGGATTTACCTCAATTCCAACATTCAGAAATGCTGAATTGCGTGGATAGATTGTTAGACAACCACATTCGTGAAGGTCGTGGAAATAGCATTTGTATTCGTACGTTTGAGGAAACTTGGACTTATCAAGATTTATTTGAAAAAGTGAATCAAATTGCTCATGTTTTGGTAGATGATTTAGGATTACAATCTGGTAATCGCGTTTTGATTCGTTCGGCTAACAATCCCATGATGGTTGCGTGTTGGTTTGCTATTTTAAAAGCGGGCGGAATTGTAGTAGCGACCATGCCATTGCTTCGTTCTAAAGAATTGACTACGATTATCGATTGTGCTGAAATTTCGCATGTGTTGTGTGATAAGGAATTGGAAGAAGAAATTCATTTGGTTAAGTCAAATTTCCTAAAACAAACTTGTTTTTATGGTAATTCGCAATTGGAAGAATTAATGGCTACCAAACCAAAAACTTTCCATAATTATCATTCCAAATCAGATTCGGTGGCTTTGATTGGTTTCACTTCTGGAACCACGGGTTTACCCAAAATGACGGCACATTATCACAAAGATATTTTGAATATTTGCGAAGCTTTTCCAAAATATTCACTACAGCCTTCACCAAATGATATTTTCACAGGAAGTCCACCATTAGGTTTTACCTTTGGTTTAGGTGGATTGGTTTTGTTTCCAATGTATTTTGGAGCTTCAACATTTCTTATCGAAAAACCAAGTCCAGATTTATTATTGAAAGCGATTCAAGATTTTAAAATAACTATTTGCTTCACCGCTCCTACTGCTTGGCGCATCATCACCACAAAAGTTCAAGATTACGATATTTCGAGTTTGAGAAAATGTGTATCTGCTGGTGAAACTTTGCCTTTGAAAATTTGGCAAGATTGGTATGAAGCTACAGGTTTAAAAATCATAGATGGAATCGGTGCTACAGAAATGTTGCATATTTTTATTTCGTCCAATGAAGAAAACATGAAACCTGGAGCAACAGGAAAAGCCATCACCGGTTATGAAGCTAAAATCATAGATCAACAAGGCAACGAATTACAAAAAAACGAAGCCGGAAGACTAGCTGTTCGAGGAATTACTGGTTGCAAATACCTAAACCGAGAAGAAAAACAACGAGAATACGTTGAAAACGGTTGGAACATCACAGGCGACATTTTTCGTCAAGATGAAGAAGGTTATTTCCATTTTGTAGCTCGTGGTGATGATATGATTATTTCTTCTGGCTATAATATTGCGGCAATTGAAGTAGAATCCGTACTTTTAACCCACGAAGATATTTTGGAATGTGCTGTAGTAGGTTTACCAGATGAAGAACGAGGAATGTTAGTTTGTGCGCATATTGTATTACACGATACAACTAAAGCAACAGATGTAATGAAGAATCGTATCCAACACTGGTTCAAAGAAGTAGCTGCTCCTTATAAATATCCAAGAGTAATTAATTTTGTGGAATGTTTGCCAAAAACGGAAACAGGGAAAATACAACGATTTAAGTTGAAGTAGAAAACATGAAGTGTAAAATATTTTTAATACTCTTTGTTATCTTTTATTCTTGTGTATCAAGAAAAAAAGAAAGTAATGATATTGAATCAATTTTTAATAGAACCAATAAAATTGAAATTTATGCCTATTATGATCAAAATAAATGGGAAAGAAATGAAAAATATGAATATTTAAGAAATAAAAGTGTTGTCGAGTTTCCAGAAAAACACATTAGAAATAAAGTCATATTAAACCTAAATGAAATAAAAAAACTAAAGAAAAGTTTAGTAAAATCAAACAGTAATATTGAAGAAAGAGCGAATTGTTACGATCCAAGACATACAATTGTTTTTTATGATGAAAATGATGTTATTTTAGGATTTGTTGAACTATGCTTTTCTTGTATGAACTCAAGAGCATCAGATAATTTTATAGTATTAAATAACAAAATGTTATATCAAGAAAAACTTTTTAAAGAATTCGGAATTACTTATTTTGAAGATACAAAAGAAGAAAATGATGCTTATTGGAAAAAAATAGAAGAAAAAGATTTAGAATTACAACTGAAATTTAATAAAAAGAATGAGTAATTATTTTACAAAACAAGAAAAAGTACGCTTCCAACATGTTGATTATGCTGGAATTGTCTTCTATCCCCGATTTTTAGAAATGCTAAACTGTTTAGTAGAAGATTGGTTTGAAGAAGCCTTAGATCGTCCTTTTTCAAAAATGCACGAAACCAATGGGATTCCAACGGTGGATTTAAAAATTCAATTTAAGAATGCAGCAAGATTGGGAGAAATCTTAACCAAAAAATTGTGGGTAAAAGAATTAAAAAACTCGTCTATTCTTTGCGGATTTCAGTTTGTAAATGAAGCAGAAAACACCGTTTTAGAAGGCGAAGTTACCTTAGTAAACGTAGCTTTCAATCCAGAAAGAAACGGCATCAAAGCAGAACCTTTTACAGAAGAAATGAAGAATAAAATTATGAATTACCAATTATGAATTACGACTTAATCTCGTTTCAATTCATAATTCGTAATTTTAAATTCGTAATTATATAACTATGGAATTCAAAAAATTCAAAGCCGCAACCGTTCAAACGTCACCTGTATTTCTTAATGTAGAAAAAACGGTAGACAAAGCCATTTCTTTTATTAAAGAAGCTAGTAATAACGGAGCAAAATTAATCGCTTTTCCAGAAGTTTTTATCGCTGGATATCCCTATTGGAATTGGATTATGACGCCAGTTCAAGGGAGCAAATGGTACGAAGAATTGTATAAAAATTCGGTTGACGTAGCAGGTCCAGAAATCAAGAAGCTTTGCTTAGCTGCCAAAGACAATGACATTCATATTGTGATGGGAATCAACGAACGCGGCAAAAGCTATGGCGAAATTTACAATACCAATTTAATCATCGACAACAAAGGCGTTATCGTTGGAAAACACAGAAAGTTAGTCCCAACATGGGCCGAAAAACTTACCTGGTCTTCTGGCGATGGTTCTTCGTTAAAAGTGTACAATACAGAAATTGGACCTATTGGAACCTTAGCTTGTGGCGAAAACACAAATACATTAGCACGTTTTACGCTACTTTCTCAAGGCGAATTGATTCATATTGCGAATTATATTTCACTTCCCGTAGCACCACCAGATTACGATATGGCAGAAGCAATTAAAATTCGTGCCGCTGCACATTCGTTTGAAGGGAAATTATTTACAATTGTTTCGTGTTCAACCGTTTCGCAAGAAATTAAAGACGCGTTACGTGCCGATGTTCCGAATGTAGATGAATTATTAGATAGAAAAAGTTCTGCTTTCTCTGGATTTATAGGTCCAAATGGAGCGGTAATTGGGCAACCACTAATTGACGAAGAAGGAATGGTGTATGCCGAAATTGATTTAGCAAAATGCATCCAACCGAAACAAATGCACGATATTTTAGGACATTACAATCGATTTGATATTTTTGATTTACGAGTAAATACCGCTCCTACTCGAAAAATCACATTTATCGATAATCACGAGGAGTTTAATAAGAGATAAAAAATGAAAAAAATAATCGTATTTATATTTTCGTTGCTTCTATATTCTTGTACTAAGAAGGAAAAAACACATTCTTCTGAATTTCTTATAGCTCAAAAGGAACTTACAGAACAATTGACAAAAATTAGTAAGCAAACTGACTTTAATGGTTTTGGAGTAGCAATTGCAAACGAAAATGAAGTGTTATATCAAAATGGCTTTGGAATTGCTAATTTGGAACCCAAGCAAAAATATGACGAAAATACGGTTCAAAATATTGCATCTGTATCGAAAACATTTATTGGTATTGCCATACTTAAGGCACAAGAATTAGGAAAATTGCAATTGGATGACCCAATTAACAAATACCTTTCTTTCAAAGTCACTAATCCATATTATCCAAATATTCCAATTACCATTAGACAATTAACCACACATACATCTTCAATAAATGATAATGAAGTTTATATGAAAAAAACAATCGTATTAAACGACACTATTAATCTTAAACAAAATCTTGATATTGATATTTCACCAACAAAATTTAATCCACCAACGGCTAAAATAACTATAGAAGAATTTTTGCAAAACACATTGGATTCTAAAGGAAAATGGTATTTAAAAGATGTATTTCTGAACAAAAAACCTGGCGAAATTTACAACTATTCTAACATTGGAGCAACGCTTGCAGCTTTAGTCTTAGAAAAAGCAACTGGTATTTCTTATGATAAATTCACAACAGAAAATATATTAAAACCACTTCAAATGAATTCGTCTGGATGGAGCTTTGATTCGGTTAATTATTCGAAATGCACAAACACCTTTCAAGACAAAAAAACTCCCTATCCATTTTATTCCTTAAATACCTATCCAGATGGAGGACTACTAACAACTTCCAAAGATATGGGAAATTATATTAGCGAACTTTTGAAGGGATTTTTAGGAAAAGGTACTTTATTGAATAAAGAAAGTTATCAAGAATATTTTAGACCGCAACTTCAAGCTAAAAACTTCATAGATAGAGATACAAGCGAATATGGAGATTATAATATTGGTATTACCATGACTATTTATCCATCGGGTAATTTTGGGCATTTTGGAGGAGATCCTGGACTTTTTTCCGTTATTCAATTTGATAAAAAGAAAAAAACGGCCAGATATTATATCATAAATACTAATCCAAGTGGATCAGAAACAAATAAATATCACAAGCAAATTAATGATGCTTTAGATATATACACAGAAAAATTAAACAAATTAAGCAAATTAGAATAGTTGTATACGATTTAAAATAATTTTATGGAAGAAAATAATTATTCAGACGACCAATACGGAAGAGCTCGTGTTCAAGACTCCCCCGAATTAATTGCGTACTACAAAGAATTAGAAACACTTGGTGCTGGTGCATTATGGACAGTTGCCAACGACATCGAGCCTTGGGAACCACGTTCTTCTTCGGTTCCAATGTTATGGAAATATGATGATTTACGCGATTTAGTTTTAAAATCATCCGAATTAGTAACGCCTGAACAAGCCGGAAGACGCGTCGTATATTTGGTAAACGACAAACGCAAAGATGTTTCTGCAGCTGTGGGTTGGTTATACACCGGAATTCAAGTCACGCGCCCTGGAGAAAGTACTTCGGCGCACCGTCATCGTGCTTCTGCCCTACGTTTTATTATGGAAGGCGAAAAAGGATATACCGTGGTTGATGGCAATAAAATCATGCTAGAAGTCAACGATTTTGTCATTACTCCTAATTCTACATGGCACGAGCATGGCGTGGAAGAAGGCGGAAAAACTTGTATTTGGCAAGATGGTTTGGATATTCCATTAGTTAATGCTTTGGAGGCCAATGATTATGCGGTTTATGATGGTAAACAACCATTAACAGCACCATTAAACTTCTCTCCTATGACATATGGTGGTGCAGGATTGATTCCAGCGGATAAGACTTGGGACAAACCGTATTCTCCGCTATTCAAATATTCTTGGAAAAATGTTTATCCAGCATTATTAGAAGCCCAAAAAGTGAATGAAGTCAACCCATTTGATGGAATTTTTATGCAATATTCGAATCCATTAACTGGTGGACATGTAATGCAAACTATGGGAGCTGCGATGCAATTATTACCCGCAGGATTCAAAGGAAAAGCACACAAACACACGGGTTCTTTCGTTTACCAATGTGCAAAAGGAAAAGGTTACACTATTATCAACGGAAAACGTTTTGATTGGAAAGAGCGCGATATTTTCTGCGTTCCATCTTGGGCTTGTCACGAACATCACAATTTATCGGAAACAGAAGATGCTTGCCTTTTCAATTTCAATGATTTACCGGTTATTGAAGGTTTAGGATTATTTCAATCAAGAGAATTAGAAGAAAACAATGGATATCAATCTATTACATAATTAAAATTATATTTTCATGAGAAGTTTGATAATCTATTTGATATTTTCATTGCCCTTAATTTCATTTTCGCAAAATATAAATTTTAATCAGGGTTCAGTAAATTCTAAAGAGTATTTTGAAGTAATACAATATGAATTTGTTTTAGGGAAGATTGTTATTCCCGTTACCATAAATCAAAAAACTTATAAATTCATTTTAGATACAGGTGCTCCAAATATATTTTCTAATAATATTTTAAAAGAAAATAATTTAATTATTGGTGACTCTATAAATATAAGTGACGCAAATAATTTAAATGAAGCTATGAAATCTGCTATGGTTCCACAATTAAAAATCGGAAACCTAACTTTTGAAAATCAAGCGGGATTAGTTTATGATTTTGACAAGCATAATCTAATGAAATGTTATGGTATTGACGGAATTATTGGTAGTAATTTATTTCGAAAATCTATATTAAATATCGATAGTCAAAATCAATCAATAACAATCACTAACAAAATAAAACAACTGAAAATTGAAAATAAACCAATGAAAATGGTTTTAGTTAACAATCAACTTTCGCCCTATATTAAACTAAAATTCATTGGAAAAGATAACAAGAAAGCTTCAGACATGGTTCTTGTTGATACAGGTATGGATGGACTTTATGATATGTCAAAAAGAGCCTATTCAATTTTTGAAAAACATAATATATTCAATCTTATTGGAACTTCAACAGGTATTGGTGATGTAGGACTTTTTGGTTCTGGCAATGCTACGGAGCAAAAATTGCTTCAAGTGGAAACTACATTACTTAATCAATATGAACTAAAAAATTTGGTTACTTCAACTACTAGTGACAATAATTCGAGAATAGGATTAGATTTTTTAAAACATGGCAACTTAACATTTGATTTTATAAATAAAAAATTTTACTTTGAACCTGTAAATAGAGTTGAACTAGACCCAAGACCAAAATTTCAAACTTCTTTACTAAATGATAAAGTTGTTATTGGATTAATTTGGGATGAAAATCTTAAAAAATTAATGAATTCGGGAGATGAAGTGATTAGTATCGATCAAGAAAATATCTCAGAAATGTCACTTTGTAACTATTTAGCTCACAAAGAGGATTGGAAAAATAAAGATAGATATTACTTAAAAATAAAAAATAAAGAAAATGTAATATTCGAAATCGAAATTGTAAACTAAATTTTTTTTAAATATAAATTAAAATCCTATTCACCTCTTGTAGGAAATCCATTTTATAAAATAGAGGTATTCAATATATGAAACTACTTACATACAAAACACAAGACACCGAGCCTCGTTTAGGATTCATTCATAACAACCAAGTAATCGATATGCAGGATTTTGGAGAAATATCTAATTTCCCATTACCAAACGATATGTTGGAATTAATTGATATGGGATTTGAAATTATTCCAGAAATTACTGAAATGATTGCCGAAACACCTGAGAATTTCTTCGAAGAAATCGCTTACGAAATGAACGAAGTAACGATTTTAGCACCAATCGAAAAACCAAGAAAAAATATCATCGGAATTGGTTTGAATTATACCGAACATGTGGCAGAAAGTGCTCGGACATTAGACACAACTGGTAAGCTTCCGACAAAACCGATTATCTTTTCAAAACCACCAACAACGGTTACGGCTACGAATACTGAAATAATCAAAAATACGAAGTTGACTTCGCAATTAGATTGGGAATGTGAATTAGCTGTAATTATCTCAAAGAAAGGAAAATACGTTTCAAAATCTGAAGCATTAGATTATGTATTTGGATATACGGTAATTAACGATATATCAGCACGTGATTGTCGCCGTGAAGGACAATGGATTGTTTCAAAAGGACAAGATACTTTTGCTCCAATGGGACCCGTTATCGTTACAAAAGACGAAATCGAAAACCCACACAACTTGAATTTATCCTTAAAAGTAAACGGAGTTGAAAAACAAAATTCGAATACTAAATTGATGTTATTCAACATAAATGATTTGATTGAAGATTTAAGTACAGTTTTTACTTTAGAAGCTGGTGACATCATTGCAACCGGAACTCCAGCAGGTGTTGGCGCAGGTCGTGACCCTCAAGAATGGATGTACGATGGAGATGTTGTGGAAGCTACTGTGGAAGGAATTGGTACAATTGTGAATACGATTAAAGAAATATAATTATAATAAAATCAGATTAAAGAAATTTTTAAAATTATTTCAATTTTTTCAATCTGTGTTCTAAAATAAAATCTGTGGTTATTAGCGTTTGCGTAAGCAATCCGTTTCATCCGCGTTCCAAAAAAATATAAAAATGAAATACAGAATAGGCCAAATAGTTCCATCATCAAACGTAACGATGGAAACCGAAATACCAGCTATTTTCCGCTCAAGAGAAACTATCTTACCAGAACGCTTCACTTTTCATAGCAGTAGAATGCGCATGAAAAAAGTTACCAAAGAAGAATTGGAAGCTATGGATGCCATGAGTTTAAAATGTGCGCAAGAATTATCTGATGCTCATGTTGACGTAATGGGTTATGCATGTTTAGTAGCCATAATGAGTATGGGACGCGGTTATCATTGTGTTTCGGAAGTGAATTTACATCAAGAAACGGTAGCAAACGACTTCCCTACTCCAATTGTAACTTCTGCAGGTGCTTTGATTAATGGATTAAAGGTTTTAGGTGCAAAACAAATTTCGATTATTACACCTTATATGCGTCCGTTAACGGATATGGTGGTAGATTATATCGAAAATCAAGGAATTAAAGTAAAACAAAGCATTGCATTGGAAATTCCTGATAACTTAGAAGTAGCGGCTCAAAATCCGATGAATTTATTGGAGATTTATAAACAATTGGATTTAACGGATGTGGATGTTTTAGTGGCTTCAGCTTGTGTACAAATGCCATCATTAGAAGCTATCGATTTGATTCAAGCGGAATGTGGAATTCCTGTGACTTCAGCTGCCGTTTGCACGACTTATGAGATGATGAAGAAATTAGGAATCGAAGCCAAATCAGCTATTGGTGGTGAATTGTTGAGTGGAAAGTATTAATTTTTTTTTAAGATTATAATAAACAAAAAAGCTACAACATATATGTTGTAGCTTTTTTTGATCTAATTATTTACTTATAATAATTTTTATTCATTTACTTACATTCTAACTGAGAATATTATAATTATCAAAATTACCAATACATTCCTAAAATATTCCAACTTGTTCCATCACTAACCAATTGAACCCAACCTATGTTAGAAGAAGTCATTGTTGATATATTCATAGTTCCCGTTGTATTGCTATAAAAACCATATATAGTATCGATACCATTACTCAATACATTTATAGATTGGTATAAACTAGTTGATGTACTTGTAATATAAATCATCTTACCAGATCCAGCTATACTAGCACTCGGAAGTGTAATTGTAATTAACGAATTACTAGTGTTTTTTAAAAATACATTGTTTAAAATATCACTAGAAGTGATAGTATAGTTCGTTGTTTTAGAAAGAAATGTAAATGCTGTAGGAACTCCTGATAAACCAATTGGACCTTGAGGACCCATTGGACCTGTTGCTCCGTCTAAACCATCAACACCATTTAACCCTGCTGGACCTTGTGGACCCATTGGACCTGTTGCTCCGTCTAAACCATCAACACCATTTAATCCTGCTGGACCTTGAGGACCCATTGGACCTGTCGCTCCATCTAAACCATCATTACCATTTAATCCTGCTGGACCTTGAGGACCCATTGGACCTGTCGCTCCGTCTAAACCATCATTACCATTTAATCCTGCTGGACCTTGAGGACCCATTGGACCTGTCGCTCCGTCTAAACCATCAACACCATTTAATCCTGCTGGACCTTGTGGACCCATTGGACCTGTTGCTCCGTCTAAACCATCATTACCATTTAATCCTGCTGGACCTTGAGGACCCATTGGACCTGTCGCTCCGTCTAAACCATCATTACCATTTAATCCTGCTGGACCTTGAGGACCCATTGGACCTGTCGCT
>NZ_JBBYHT010000005.1:0-147532 GCF_038289885.1 Flavobacterium helocola
TTGCGAGGGATTAGTGCTCGCGTTGCGAGCCAATGGAATAGTTATCTCGAACACTATACGCCTTGGCTAGCCCCGATGGGAGTGGAAATCCTTTTATTGCTTTATTGACTTCGCTCAATTTGACAAAGCAAAAAAAGATTGTAGCGGACAGCGGGAATGAGAGTCTTTATGGAATGCCAAACGGCTGCTTCAAATCTTTTTTAACATTATACCTTATATATATTGTATGGATTTTATTAAAGGTTTATATTTGCAGCTTATAAATTTTAAAAAATGATAAAAGTTACTTTACCCGACGGGTCGGTTAAGGAGATGGCTCAAGGAGTTACTCCAATGGATGTTGCGAAAAGCATTAGTGAAGGTTTGGCTAGAAATGTAATTTCTGCTTCTTATAATGGTACCACTATTGAAACGACGACGACCTTAACGACGGACGGTACACTTATATTATATACTTGGAATGACAAAGAAGGTAAGAAAGCTTTTTGGCATTCGACTTCGCACGTGATGGCGCAAACATTGGAAGAAATGTTTCCTGGTATCAAATTAACACTTGGTCCTGCGATTGACAATGGTTTCTATTATGATGTGGATTTTGGTGATAAAAGAATTACGGATGCCGATTTCAAAAAGATTGAAGACCGTGTATTAGAAATTTCGAGAGAGAAACATGAATTTAAAATGCGTCCGGTTACAAAAGCGGAAGCATTGGAGGTTTATAAAAATAACGAGTACAAAACAGAATTGATTTCGAATTTAGAAGACGGAACAATTACATTTTGCGATCATTCGAATTTCTTTGATTTGTGTCGTGGTGGTCATATTCCGAATACGGGAATTATCAAAGCGATGAAAATTTTATCGGTTGCGGGTGCTTACTGGAGAGGTGATGAAAAAAACAAACAGTTAACTCGTGTTTACGGAATTTCGTTCCCAAAACAAAAAGACTTAACGGATTATCTTGAATTATTAGAAGAAGCAAAGCGTCGCGATCATAGAAAATTAGGAAAAGAGTTGGATTTATTCCATTTTTCTCCAAAAGTTGGTCAAGGTTTACCGTTATGGTTGCCAAAAGGAGCTGCTTTGCGCGATAGATTAGAGCAATTCTTGAAAAAAGCACAGAAAAAAGCAGGTTACGAGCAAGTAGTTACGCCTCATATTGGAATGAAAGACTTGTATGTGACTTCTGGACACTATGCTAAATATGGTGCAGATAGTTTTCAACCGATTCACACACCAGCTGAAGGTGAAGAGTTCTTGTTAAAACCAATGAACTGTCCACACCACTGTGAAATTTATAATGCAAGACCTTGGTCGTACAAAGATTTACCGAAGCGTTATGCTGAATTTGGAACGGTTTATCGTTATGAGCAATCGGGTGAATTACATGGATTGACTCGTGTTAGAGGATTTACTCAAGATGATGCGCATATTTTCTGTACACCAGACCAATTAGATGCTGAGTTCAAAAATGTAATCGACTTGGTATTGTACGTTTTTGGTTCGTTAGGATTTGAAAACTTTACAGCTCAGGTTTCGGTTCGTGATTTAAGTAATCCAGATAAATATATAGGTAGCGTTGAAAACTGGGAAAAAGCAGAAAATGCAATTATCAGTGCAGCGAAAGATAAAGGATTGAATTATGTGATTGAAGCTGGTGAAGCAGCTTTCTATGGTCCGAAATTGGATTTCATGGTAAAGGATGCTTTAGGCAGAAGTTGGCAATTAGGAACCATTCAGGTAGATTACAACTTACCAGAACGTTTTGAATTGTCATATAAAGGTGCTGATGACAAGTTGCATCGCCCTGTTATGATTCACCGAGCGCCTTTTGGTTCGATGGAACGTTTTATCGCAATTTTATTGGAACACACCGCTGGAAATTTCCCAATTTGGTTGATGCCAGAGCAGGCTATAATCTTGTCTTTGAGTGAGAAATATGAAAATTATGCGAAAAAAGTTTTAGATTTGCTAGAAAATCACGAAATTCGCGCCCTAATTGACAACCGAAATGAAACAATCGGGAAGAAAATTAGAGAAGCGGAGATGAACAAATATCCGTTTATGCTGATTGTTGGCGAGGAAGAAGAGAAAAACGGAACGATTTCTGTGAGACAACGCGGACAAGAAGGAAAAGGAAATATATCGGTTACTATTGAGCAATTTGCTGCAATGATAAACGAAGAAATAAACAAAACATTAAAACAATTTTAAGTTTAACTAAAATTTTACAGCCATAGCAATTAGAAACAACAGAGGTTTTCAACCTCGCGAAGAGAAAAAAGCAGCACACCGTATCAACAATTTGATTCGTGTTCCTGAAGTACGTTTAGTAGGCGAAAATATTGAGCCTGGAGTATACAAAATAGCGGAAGCCCTTCGTTTTGCTGAAGAGCAGGAAGTAGATTTGGTAGAAATTTCTCCAAATGCTGAACCACCGGTTTGTAAGTTGATGGATTATGGTAAATTTTTGTACCAACAAAAGAAGAGAGATAAAGAACTTAAAGCTAAATCAACTCAAATCGTTGTAAAGGAGATTCGTTTTGGACCTCAAACCGATGAGCATGATTATGAATTTAAGAAAAAGAATGCCCTTAAATTTTTACAAGATGGTGCTAAATTAAAAGCATTTGTATTCTTTAAAGGACGTTCGATTATCTACAAAGAGCAAGGACAAATTTTGTTATTACGTTTGGCTCAAGAATTGGAAGAGTTTGGAAAAGTAGAAGCGATGCCAGTTTTAGAAGGAAAACGTATGATTATGTACATTGCTCCGAAGAAAAAAGGAAAATAAGAGATTGCCCAGCAAACTCTTTTGAAAAATAATAAGTAAGATAGATTATAAATACAGGAAGAAAATGCCTAAAATGAAAACGAAATCTAGTGCTAAGAAACGATTCAAAGTTACTGGTTCTGGAAAGATCAAAAGAAAACACGCTTTTAAAAGTCACATTTTGACTAAAAAATCTAAAAAGCGTAAATTAGCTTTAACTCACTCTGCTTTGGTTCACAAAACAGACGAGAGAAGCATTAAACAACAATTGAATATTATTTAATTCGTTGTTTGGTTAAAACAATTTAGTAACCCTGGAGTGGGCTGAACGAAGTACGAAGTATGAAATACAAAGTACGAAGTTTAAAAGTGTTGAGAAACCGCCTTACTGCAAAAAACATTTAAAATTATGCCAAGAGCAACAAATTCAGTAGCTACAAAAGCTAGAAAAAAAAGAGTATTAAAACAAGCCAAAGGTTTCTTTGGAAGACGTAAAAACGTTTGGACTGTAGCTAAAAACGCGGTAGAAAAAGCAATGTGCTATGCTTACCGTGATAGAAAACAAAACAAAAGAAATTTCCGTGCTTTATGGATTACGCGTATCAATGCTGGTGCACGTTTACATGGCATGAGTTATTCTCAATTTATGGGGAAAGCAAAAGCTAACAATATCGAATTGAACCGTAAAGTTCTTGCTGATTTAGCTATGAATCACCCAGCTGCTTTCACAGCTATCGTTAACAAAATTAAATAATTACGTCTAACTCAGTTTATCTTACTTATATATTAAACCCCGATGAAAATCGGGGTTTTTTATTTTTAGGCACGGAATGCAATTCTGCGCTATCAAGATATGTTTATTATAAAATAGATTTTGTCAATATTTCAAAAGAGTCATTATCACACAAATTTTTCATTCTTTCAATTGAAGACTTTCTGTATTCGTCAGAAGCTAAATTTTGAGTAATTATAAATATGTCCTGTTTAAAGTTCATTATTTCAAACCAATCTGAATTCTTATCAAATAGTTCTCGTTCAGTTTCTAAAGCTATTCTTACTAATTGATCTTCATCACCAGAATATTTTTCGTAAACTTTTAATTTCTGAATCGTAATCATTTGTACTGTTTTTTTATTTTGCGAACAAAATAGTTTTTGATTGAAATTTGATTTTGATTTTGGGCACGGAATGTAATTCCGCGCTATCGGGATTTTTATTCACAATGCGCACACAGTAAATTATATGTACTTATTGAACCTCCAACTTTTCGACTTTTAAAATATTCTTTTTCTATTTTTACTTTAGTTTCAAAATCATAACAATTCAGTTTGTTACTTTTATTACAAGTGGAAAAAATATAATATGGCATTTTGCAACAAATCCGATTATTATTTGGTTCAATTTTAATTATATTTTTTTTGATTAATGATTCTATTTCATTTTGATTTTTTTTCTTACCTAATGGTTTTTCGAAATCATAAAAAATTACATCTAAACCATTAATTTTTTTATAAATAAAATCATTTTTGATTCGAAAAGGAATACAAGATTCTGTTAATTCAATAATTCTGCCAGATTTCCCTATTTCTTGAGTACAAATCAAAAGTTTACTTTCTTTACTTTTAAGATTTAAAATCGTATCACATATTGTTTTAGAGTTAATTACAAAATTTGAAAGCGATTCTAAATTATCAATTGTATTTCTTTCTTTTCTTTCTAAATTATTACAAGAAAACAATGAAAATATTATAAAAAGTATTGTTGTAATAATTGATATTAATTTAAACATTTTTTTTTGATTAAAATTACCTCTAACTTGTTTATAAAATCAAATATAAACAACTTTTATTATTAATTATAATTATTCCATAATAGCCTTACTAAAGAATTCAATACCTTTACACTTTAAAAACAATACCTTGAATACAACCAAAACCATAACCGGCTTTCATCCGAAAAACAAGCATCACGGCAAATACGATTTCAAAACTTTAGTACAATCCAATCCAAATTTAGCGTCCTTTGTTGCGGTAAATGAATATGGAACTGAAACGATTGATTTTGCGAATCCAGATGCGGTGAAAATGTTGAATAAAGCGTTGCTGTTGCATTATTATGGTTTGAAAAATTGGGATATTCCAAAAGGTTTTCTTTGTCCGCCTATTCCAGGACGAGCAGAGTATATTCATCAAGTAGCCGATATTTTAGAAGATACTTACGGAACGATTCAAACCAAGCATAAAATTCGCATTTTAGATGTCGGAATTGGTGCGAATTGCATTTATCCAATAATTGGTGTGTCGGAATACGATTGGCGCTTTGTGGGTAGCGAAATTGACAAACAAGCTTTTGAAGCGGCTCAAGAAAACATCAACTCCAATCAGAAATTAAAAGAAAATGTTACACTTCGATTGCAAACATCCAAACGTAATATCTTTAAGAATATCATTCTTCCAGAAGATAAATTCGACATGACGATTTGTAATCCGCCTTTTCATAGTTCAAAGGAAGAAGCCAATAAAGGCACGATTCGTAAAAATAAAAACTTAGGCATTGAAGATTCCAAAAAACCAACCCTAAACTTTGGTGGTGTAAATAACGAGTTATGGTGCGAAGGTGGCGAACTAACGTTCATCAGCAATATGATTTATGAAAGTGTGCATTTTAAATCGCAATGCAAATGGTTTTCATCGCTAGTTTCGAAAAAAGATAATCTAAAACCGTTGCTTTCGCATCTTAAAAAAGTAAAAGCTACGTACCAAATTACAGAAATGAAACATGGTAATAAAGTGAGTCGAATTTTGTTTTGGACTTTTAAGGAGTAAAGGTTTTAAATCGTTTCTATAGTTCTCGATACATTTTGCACTTGTAAATCTTGGGATTTACAAATACAAAACACTCGAAGTGACGGAAGTGGAATTACGTTTTTTTGACGTTTAAGGAGGAGAAAAAAGAGAAAAGAAGAAAGAGAAAAGAAACACAAAACCCGAAAGTGTTGCTTTCGGGTTTTGTGTTTATGTATTGTAAAGAATGTTATTACTCAAAAACTTCCTCATTTTCACCATCAAAACTGGCAAAAACCATACTTGGATGTGAATCTTGATGAAAGATATTTCCTTGTTTATCGATTCCGATGGCACCTGCGAAACCATCGTAAGGTTTTAATTCGGAAAAGGTTTTTTCGAATGCTTTTTCTATTGAAAATCCATCGGTAACGCGGGTTACAATTTTTGCTGCTGTGGCGTTACTTACAATGTCCTCGCCTACTCCTGTTAAACTAACTCCGCAAAATTCGTTTGCATAATTCCCAGCTACGGTTGCCGAATCTGAGATTCTCCCTGGAATTTCAAATCCTTTTCCACCTGTTGAAGTCGCTACTGCAATTTTTCCGTTTTTGTCTAAAGCTACACAACCTACGGTTCCTGTTCCTAATGATGCTAATTTGGCTTCATATTCTGCTCTACGTTGTGGAATTTCAGTTGAAAAAGGTTCAAATCCGTGTTTTCTAGCAAAATTTGTAGCACCGCTTCCACCCAAGATTCGGTCATCGACTTGCATCAACACTTGCGCTACTTGAATTGGATTTTTTACTTCTTCAATATTGATAACTCCACTCATTTTCTGCGATTCGCCATCCATTAAAGAAGCACTCATTCTGATTTTTCCATCGGATTGAATTTGCGAACCAATTCCAGCATTGAATAATTCATCGTCTTCCAATTGAGAAACTGCAAACACCACCGTTTCTAATGCCGAATGATTTTGCAAATACGCATACGAATCTTTCACAATGCGTAAAAGTGCTTGTTGTTTGGCTATTTTTGTTTCTATATTGGTTGATGATTCTGAGAAAAATCCGCCGTGAATTATAATTTTTGACATAATAGTAAATTAAAAAGGAACACAGATTAAAGAAATTTTTAAATTATTATCATTTCTATAATCTGTGTTCCAAAAATATTTTAAAATTTAAACATATTGCGAAGAATGAATACTCATTTTGTGTGTATTCAAATCGAACTTATCGTATTGACTCATTACGTGTGTCACCAAATGATTGATTGAGATTGGCTGACCTAATTCAACCTGAGTTAAATTGGTGTCTTTTACTTCTCTTCCATCCACTAAAATTACTAATCCAGAACCGATGGCTTCCATTTGGCGACCATTGGTAATTAATAATCCTGTGTCTTCTCCTAAACCAATTCCTAATACTTTTGGATTTCCAACAACTGCTTGAAACAAGCGACCTATTCTTCCTCTCTGTACGAAATGCGTATCGATAACTACATCATCAATTAATCCTAATCCAGAAGTAATTTTCACTTCACCTTTAAGCAAAGCTTCCGAACTACTTCCTTGGTAAATCATATTATTTGAAGCAGCCGCAGCACCAGCTGAAGTTCCAGCGTAAATAAACTCTTCGTTTCTATATTTCGAAATTAGCAAATCATCAAAAGGCGTTCCTCCTAAAATAGAAGTCAAACGCAATTGATCGCCACCTGTAAACATTACCACATCAGCGGCTTTTAATCTTTCTAAGATTTCAGGGTCGTTAGCTTGTTCTCTTTTCTCAATGTATAAAACATCTACATTGTGAGCGCCTAAATAACTGAAGGCTTTTACATATTCTGGGCCAATTTCTCTCGGGATTTTTGAAGCTGTTGTAATAACTTCAATTCGAGATTCCTCTTTATTTTTTGATTCTTTAATGATTCGTTTTAAGATTCCTGTTTCGAAAAAATTCAAATTCTTTGAAGCATCTTTATCCAAATTGGTTTCTGTAAAACTTCCTTTATCTACAGCACCACCAATGATTATTAATTTTCCTTGTATTTCCATGCCGTAAAAATAACTATTTCTTAATACTACACAAATCAAATTGAGATAAAGAAATGAAACTTTTTACTGATTTTTCAAGAAAACTAAAAGATTACCCGTAAATTCTTACCAAATCAAAAACGAAGTACAACAAAAGCTAAAATTTGATAATTTTATTCAAAAAGTATCGCACTATAATATTATTTTTCTATTTTTAACAAAATCATTATCCATTTAAAATACAACTTTCAATTTTTATGAAAATATTAAAAATACAAGCCCTTAGAGGTCCGAACATTTGGAGCGTTCAACGAAAAAAATTAATTCAAATGCGATTAGATTTGGAAGAAATGGAACAATTTCCTACCAATAAAATCGAAGGATTTAGAGAGCGAATCGAAGCTATGTTCCCAACTATGATAGAACATCGTTGTTCGGAAGGTTGTAGAGGTGGTTTCTTTTCACGTGTTGAAAGAGGCACTTGGATGGGACATGTAATTGAACATATTGCCTTAGAAATCCAAACCTTAGCCGGAATGGAAACAGGTTTTGGAAGAACTAGAGAAACCAAAACACCTGGTGTTTATAATGTGGTTTTTAGCTATACAGAAGAAAACGTAGGTTTATTTGCAGCTGAAAGTGCAGTTGCTATTGCCGAATCTCTTATTGCAGGAACTGAATATGATGTGGAAGCGGATATTCAGAAAATGCGAGAAATTAGAGAGCGTGTTCGCCTTGGTCCTTCAACTGGGAGTATTGTAGAGGAAGCGGTTGCAAGAGATATTCCTTGGATTCGTTTAGGCACCAATTCACTCGTACAATTAGGTTACGGTGTAAATCAAATGCGTTTTCAGGCTACTATTACTTGTAAAACGAGTAACATTGCTGTAGATATTGCTTGTAATAAGGAAGAAACTAAGCGAATGTTAGAGTTAGCTTCGATTCCTGTGGCAAGTGGTGGTATTTGTGTTGATGAAGAAGATTTAGAAAATGTAATCAAGAAAATTGGTTACCCAATTGTAATCAAACCTTTAGATGGAAATCATGGAAAAGGAGCTTCTATCAATGTGAAAAAATGGGAAGATGCTGTTGCTGGATTAGCTTACGCGAAAAATTACAGCCGAAGAGTTATCGTAGAAAAATTCATTACCGGTTACGATTTCCGAGTGTTGATTATTGATAATAAATTGGTAGCTGCTGCCAAAAGAGAACCAGCTCACGTTAAAGGAGATGGAACACATACGATTCAACAATTAATTGAAGAAACGAATAAAGATCCAAGACGTGGTTACGGACACGAAAATGTACTAACCCAAATTGACGTTGATAGAGACACAACCGATTTATTAGAAAAATTAGGCTATACATTAGAAACCGTTCCTAGAAAAGACGAAGTGGTTTATTTAAAATCAACTGCAAACTTGAGTACTGGTGGAACTTCAGTCGATGTAACCGATATGATGCATCCAGAAAATATTTTCCTTTGTGAGCGAATTTCACGTGTAATTGGATTAGATGTTTGCGGTGTTGATATTATGGCAGAAAACTTAACACAACCATTGAAAGAAAACGGTGGTTGTATTTTAGAAGTAAATGCAGCGCCAGGATTTAGAATGCACTTAGCCCCTTCAGAAGGTTTACCAAGAAATGTGGCTGCTCCTGTAATTGATATGTTGTATCCACCAGGAAAACCAAGTCGTATTCCAATTATTGCCGTAACTGGAACCAATGGAAAAACTACGACAACTCGATTAATTGCTCATATTGTAAAAAATAACGGATTCAAAGTTGGTTTTACTACTTCTGACGGAATTTATGTGCAAAATCACATGATGGAAAAAGGAGATACCACTGGACCAATTTCGGCAGAATATATTTTGAAAGACCCAACGGTGGAATTTGCTGTTTTAGAAACTGCTCGCGGTGGAATTTTGAGAGCAGGTTTAGGATTTAGCCGTTGTGATATTGGAATTGTAACCAACATTCAAGAAGATCATTTAGGATTGAATGATATTGATACCTTAGACGATTTGGCAAGAGTAAAAGCTACTGTAGTTAAAAGTATCAAGAAAGATGGCTGGGCTATTTTAAATGCTGAAGACGAATATTGCATGAAAATTGCAAAAGATTTAAGTTGCAATATTGCTTATTTTAGTATGGATGAAAATTCGGCTGTTGCTAAACAATTAGCAAAAGAAGGTAAAATTGTTGCGGTTTATGAAAACGGTTTCATCACCATCAAAAAAGGCGAATGGAAAATTAGAGTAGAAAGAGCTACTCACGTTCCGTTGACGTTAGGTGGAAAAGCAAAATTCATGATTGCAAATGTTTTAGCAGCCTCTTTAGCAGCGTATTTGCAAGGATTCAAAACCGAAGACATTAGCTTATCATTACAAACATTTATTCCAAGTGCAGCTCAAACTCCTGGAAGAATGAATATTTTCGAGTTCAAAAAATTCAAAGTATTGATTGATTTTGCTCACAATCCTGCTGGTTATCGCGGTGTGGAAGAATATTTATCTTCTGTAGAAGCTACTAAAAAAATTGGAATTATCGCTGGTGTTGGCGACCGAAGAGACGAAGATATTAAAGAATGTGCTACTATTGCCGCTCGAATGTTTGATCATATTATCATTCGCCAAGAAAAACACTTGCGAGGAAGAACAGAAGAAGAAATAAATAATCTTATTATGGAAGGAATTGCTGCAAGTGGCAAAACCGTTACGCATGAAATCATCACAAAAGAAGTTGAAGCTTTAAAACACGCTATTAATAGTGCTGAAGACGGAAGCTTTATAACCGCTTTAAGTGATGTTATTACAAATGCTATTGAAGTTGTTCAAGACTATTTAGACAAAGAAAACGAAGAAGCTTAGTAAAAGTTAATTCTTAAATATAAATCCCAAATTCCGCAAAGGTCTTTGGGATTTTTTATACTTTTATGTCAATAAAAACTACAACATGCAAAACTTACAAAACTTAATTAGCCAGTTAGAATCTAAAATTTCACAATTTGAAACTACAAATCTTGCGGTTTCTGGCGGAAGTGTAGGTTGGCATATAGAACATAGTTTGAAAACGATTGACCAAATTATTACAGCTTGTAAAAATTCGAATCCTTCAGATTATCAATGGCATTTCAATTTTAAACGCTTTTTAATTTTAACAGTTGCTAAAAAAATCCCAAGAGGAAAAGCAAAAGCTCCAAAAATTGTACGACCAGAAGGCGATATTTCTACTGAATCGTTGACTTTGAGTTTAGAAAAAGTGAAAGAAAATTTAAAGAATTGGGAAAGTTTAGACAAGAATGCTAATTTTCCACATCCATTTTTTGGAGTTTTAAACAAGAAAGAAACAGAGAATTTTTTAGTACTTCACACTAAGCATCATTTGATGATTGTTAATGATATTTTGAAATCAAATTAAGTTTTCAACTTTTTCTTTCTAGCAGCTGGAAACAACACATTATTTAAAATCAAACGATAACCTGGTGAATTTGGATGTAAATCTAAAACTGTTGGCGCGTCTCCTACTCTATGTTGGTAATCTTCTGGGTCGTGACCTCCGTAAAATGTAAACATTCCTTTACCTTTAGTTCCATGAATGTAACGTGCTTCACCGTTGATTTTACATTCGCCCATGATTAATACATTCGACTTAACTTTAATGGCATCAAAGGCTGTAGTTTGCCCCATGAAACCTTTTACTAATTGTGTGTGATTTTGACACAACATTGTAGGAATTGGATCCCATTTTGCCGAATATTCCATCAAAGTAAAATAGTCTTTATCCATAGAAAAAGCACCTTTTCCGTGTTCTTCAGTGGTATCAATATCCGAAAATTCATATACCATTGGATTACGTTCTAACTTATAATCTTTAAAAGCAAAAGTACTAGTATAATCAATTCGAGTTTGATAATTAGCTTCCGAATCATCTCCATCAAACATAGGTTCGCAAATATCAACACCTTCTGCCGAAAGTGCAATATCAAAACTATCAGTAGCTGAACACATGGCAAACATGAATCCACCACCAATAACAAAATCTCTGATTTTTTTAGCTACCGCTAATTTCTCTTCCGAAACTTTATTGTATCCTAATTTCTTTGCTAAAGCTTCTGCTTCTGCTTTTTGTTGGATGTACCAAGGTGTGCTTCTGTAATTTCCAAAAAACTTCCCGTATTGACCTGTAAAATCTTCGTGATGTAAATGCAACCAATCGTATAACAATAGTTGGTCAGACAAAACTTCTTCATCATAAACTTCGGTAAACGGAATTTCGGCATACGTTAAAACCATAGTTACCGCATCATCCCATGGTTGCTTACCTTTTGGAGTATAAACCGCAATTTTTGGCGCTTTTTCTAATACAACCGTTTCCATATTTTGTGATGGCGAACTAATTTCTTCTAAAATAGTATTAGTTGCCGCATCAGATAATACTTCAAAAGTTACGCCTCGAATTTGACATTCTTTTCTAATTTCTGGAGCATCAGGTAATAGAAAAGAACCTCCTCTATAATTTAACAACCAACTAACTTTGTAACTTTTATCTAAAGCCCAATAGGTAATTCCGTATGCTTTTAAGTGATTTTGTTGTCCTTCAGCTTCCATTGGCAACAATACAAAAGCCGCTCTGCTTGAAAAAGAGCAAAGGAAAAAGAATATAATATATAAGCTAATCGCTTTAGATTTCATGGTTTGCTATTATAATTGGACTAATTTATAACATTTCTAACAAAAATCATTTACAGAAATGTTAAAGTCGCACCCCCGTAAAAATACCTGATTACCCCCGTAAAAATACCTGGTTTGAAAATCAGGTATTTTTACTCTTACACAGGAATATTTTTTGCTATAGTTTTGACTTATATCAAAATAATAAAAAAGATGAACACAAACAGTAGTAATTTATCGTTAATAAACTCGAAAGAAATGAAATTGTTAAAAAGAATCGGATATATAGTTCTTGTAATAACTATACTGGTGTATTTTGTTTTAGTTTTTCAATTCTGTAGAACTTATTAATTACAGTATTAAGAATACTAATTAAGACTCAATATCATTATTAGAGTCTTCTAAGTTTATGATTTTATTTTGTATGGCAAATATGACTAATCCTGCCATATTTTTAGAGTTTGTTTTTAACAAAAGGTTATTTCTATGACCATCCACGGTTCGCGTACTCAAACTTAACATTTCGCCTATTTCAGCTGAACTGTATTGTTTGCAAATTAATTCTAATACTTCTTTTTCTCTTTCTGTTAAAAAATCTTCATCTAAAACAGTTCTTGAAGTTGCATTTGAAATCATGTTTTGATGAATTACTTCCATCACGATTTCGTTGTAATAAAATCCTTTTTGGGCTACTTCGTTCACTGTTTTAATCATATCAATTGGAGAAGCATTTTTAACTAAATAAGATGCCGCGCCCACGTTAATCATATTCGCAATAAAAGATTTTGTATTGTAACTTGTTAATGCAATGATTCGAATTACTGGAAAATCTTTGTGAATAAGCTTGGTTGCTTCCACTCCATTTAATAATGGCATTTTTAAATCCATCATTATAATATCGGGAAGTTCGGTTGTGGATTTTAAATGTTCCACTAATTCACTACCGTTTGAAGCTTCGAAAATAATTTCAATATTAGGCTCGCGTTGAAGTAAGAAATAGATTCCTTTTCGAAATAATTCCTCATCATCGGCTAATATTATTTTAATCTTTTGTTCCATTAATTGAAATTAAATATCATTTTTACTCCTTCGTTTGGTTTTGAATCAATAGTGAACTTTCCTTCCAAGAAGTTAATTCTACTCTCTATATTCATCATTCCTAATCCTTTTTTATTTTCCAAATCAGCACTATCAAAACCAACGCCATTATCAATATAAGTAGCTATATTTTGGTTTTCGAAAGTAGTAAATTGTATTGAAATTTCGGTAGCTTTTCCGTGACGAAGTGAATTATTTAACAATTCCTGAAGAATACGAAATATATGCAAATGTTTATCAATGGGATAGCTTTCAAAGTCAATTGTATTTTGATAGGAAACTTTAACTTTTTTAGTACTATTAAACTCTTCAACTAATTCTTCAATACCTGCATTTAGCCCAAATTTCTCTAAAACTGGCGGAAATAAATCGTGAGCTATACGTCTTGAGTTTTCTAATGCTTTTTGTGTTAACTCAATAATGTTATTTGTGATTTCAAGTTGCTCGTTTTCATTCAAGTTTGGTGTTTTTAATAAATGACTGTTTAGTGAAACCACATTAAGCTTCGAACTAATATCATCATGCAAATCTTGAGCAATACGTTTGCGTTCTTCTTCTTGGGTAATTAAAACCGAGTTCAGAAGTTCTTTTTGATGTTCAATTTCTAAATTCTTCTTATCTACTTCTATTTGAACGATTTTCTTT
Organism: Flavobacterium helocola; assembly: GCF_038289885.1. NCBI lineage: Bacteria > Pseudomonadati > Bacteroidota > Flavobacteriia > Flavobacteriales > Flavobacteriaceae > Flavobacterium > Flavobacterium helocola. The sequence continues at coordinate 14,017 of NZ_JBBYHT010000005.1, forward strand.
CTTGAAAAATAGAAAAACAAAATAAGCACCAAAAACATGGATATAAAAGCAAGTAGTACAAAAAACACCACTTGGATTATTTCACTATTTTCTAAATTAATTGCGTTCATTTTTATTAAAATAAATTAATTTCCATTGGTAAAAGAAAAATGCAAATTTTATGTATTGCAGAAAAAGGTTAATTGATATTAAAATAGAAGAAAATTCATCTATATTGAGAACGGTAATCAACTCATACAATAAAAATATAAATGTACTTGTAAATAGATAAAACAGCAAACCTATATTAGCATAATAAAATTCTTTTTTTTGTCCCAAATTATTGTAAAGATGCATTGTTGCATATATAATTATAGGTATAGTCGTTAAATAATTTTCTAGTAAACTATATTCAAAAAACATTTGAGGATTAAAAACATATCGTGACAATAAAAAAACAGGAAGAAGAATCAATAAGATATAAACCGTTACTAATTGTTTCTTTGTTTGTAAAAGCCTTGCATAAAAATAACTCAATATTACAAATTGAAATAAATCGTAAAAATGATTTGTGAAAATGTTATAAATTCTGAACCATTTCCAAAGATTAGAGGCAGTAAAATCTATTAATAAGACACCTGCAATATAGAGTGTGAAAATTTTGTAGGTTTTCCCGTTTTTGAAAAAACCTATAAAATAAAGCAAACATAATAATGCCGAAGTAAAATGTAAATACTTAGAATCTAACAAAACTATGGATTAAAAAGAGGACTTGACGTATCGCAGACAGAAGGACAAGGGGTCGATTTGTCATAGATTAAGTGATTATCATCTATTAAATCTTTACCATCTGCATCTACTCCTACAAACACTAATTTTTGTGTTCCTTTTTCATCTACTCCCATATAAGCTCTCACATTAACAACACCTTCTGTTGCTAATAATTCTGATAAGGCTTCACCCGGAATTAAATGTCCTTTTGCTAAATCTTTTGGAGGATTAGTTCTCCATGATGTTGTCCATTCTTTGGCTTCATCGAGAGTAATTGTAAAATCTGACATATTTTGAGGTTTTTTTATAATTGAATTATAAATGTAGTAAAAAAATTAATAAAAAAAACAGGCAAATTGCCTGTTTTTAACATTTTATCTATTTTTTTTTTTAAAATGGAACATCCGAATCATCGTCAAACGAATTCATGGTGCTACCAAATGCTTCGTTAGGTGTTGGTAAATTTGGCGTAATAAACGGATTGGTTTCATCCAAATTCATTTTAGAAGGTAATTCATCAAATGGCGAACTAAAATCATCTAAGTTTTCAAACTTACCTAAGTTTCCAACGAACTTTAATCGGATTTCATCTAAACCACCATTTCTGTGTTTTGCTACGATAAATTCGGCCTGACCTTGTGTTGGCGTACGTTCTTCATCATCCCATTCATCAATTTTATAATATTCTGGTCTGTAAATAAACGATACAATATCGGCATCTTGCTCAATCGCACCCGATTCACGAAGGTCGGAAAGCAAAGGTCTTTTACTAGAACCACGAGTTTCCACCGCACGCGATAACTGAGAAAGTGCAATTACTGGCACATTTAACTCTTTTGCTAATGCTTTTAAGTTACGGGAAATAGTTGAAATTTCTTGCTCACGATTTCCGCCGCCTTTTCCGTTTCCACCGGCTGTCATTAACTGCAAATAATCCACAACAATCATTTTAATTCCATATTGCGATGAAAGTCGTCTCGCTTTCGCACGTAAATCAAAAATGGACAATGAAGGTGTATCATCAATATATAAAGGTGCTTTTTCTAAGTTTTTTACTTTGATAGAAAGTTGCTCCCATTCGTGTTTTTCTAATTTTCCTGTACGAAGTTTTTCAGAAGACAAACCCGTTTCAGATGAAATCAAACGTGTTATCAACTGTACTGATGACATCTCCAAAGAGAATAATGCCACTGGATGATTATAATCAACTGCCATATTACGGGCCATCGAAAGTACAAACGCGGTTTTACCCATACCCGGACGAGCCGCAATAATAATTAAATCAGATGGTTGCCATCCTGAGGTTAATTTATCTAAGTTATGGAATCCTGTTGCAATTCCACTCAAACCTTCTTTTCCAGCAATTTCTTCAATACGTTTTTTAGCTTGAATCACTAAACTTTGAGCTGTTTCAGAACTACGCTTGATATTTCCTTGCGTTACTTCGTATAATTTTGATTCGGCTTTATCTAATAAATCAAATACATCGGTAGCGTCATCATACGATTCTTCAATGATTTCGCTTGAAATTTTTATCAAACTTCTTTGGATGAATTTCTGCAAAATAATGCGTGAGTGAAACTCAATATGTGCCGAAGAAGATATCTTTTGGGTTAGCTGAATCAAGTAAAAATCACCACCCGCTAATTCTAATTTACCGTTTTTCTTTAATTGTGCCGAAACGGTTAATAAGTCAACCGGCTGGGTTTCGTTGAATAACTGAACAATAGCCTCAAAAATGTGCTTGTGAGCTTCTTTATAAAAGGCATCTGGTTGCAAAATATCAATTACCTCATCTACCCCTTTTTTATCAATCATCATGGCACCAAGTACCGCTTCTTCAAGGTCTAACGCTTGAGGAGGTAGTTTTCCTTTTTCCAAATTGATAATCGTAGTTTTATCTACTTTTATCGGGTTCATATTTCTGACATTTTCCATATTGCGAAGGTAACCAAATTTTATAAAATATACTTTTGAGTTCTTAATACACAACTGTTAATAACTCCTATTTATTGTTGATAAGCCAAAAAAAATCCGAAACTTGAGGCTTCGGATTTTAATTTATAATTGAAAATAAGTGGTTATTCTTTGAATTCACCCATTTTGCTGTATTTATCCATTCGTTGTGCCACCAAATCTTTTGTTGATAAATCTTTTAACTCATTAAAAGCTTTAGTTACATACTCGGCTACAGTTTTAAATGTAGTTTCTTTGTCATAATGAGCACCACCAAGCGGTTCTGGAATAATATCATCGATTAACTTTTGTTTTTTCATATCAAACGAAGTTAATTTTAATGCTTCAGCTGCTTGCTCTTTGTATTCCCAACTTCTCCATAAGATAGATGAACATGATTCTGGAGAAATTACAGAATACCAAGTGTTTTCCAACATGTATACTCTATCTCCTACTCCAATTCCTAATGCTCCTCCTGAAGCTCCTTCTCCGATAATGATAGAAATAATAGGCGTTTTCAAACGAGCCATTTCGAAAATATTTCTTGCAATAGCTTCTCCTTGCCCTCTTTCTTCAGCTTCTAAACCTGGATAAGCACCTGGAGTATCGATTAATGTTAAAACTGGAAGGTTGAATTTCTCAGCCATTTTCATTAAACGTAATGCTTTACGATATCCTTCTGGATTTGCCATCCCGAAGTTTCTGTATTGGCGCATTTTAGTATTAATACCTTTTTGCTGCCCAATAATCATATACGATTGTCCGTTGATTTGACCTAATCCACCAATCATCGCTTTATCGTCTTTGAAATTTCTGTCTCCAAAAAGTTCTAAAAACGTTCCATTAGTAATATTGGTAATATGTTCTAATGTATAAGGACGATTTGGATGACGCGATAATTGCACACGTTGCCAAGCCGTAAGATTTTTGTATATTTTTTTCTTAGTTTCTTCTAATTTCTTCTCAATTTGCTTGCAGGTGTTAGACACATCAACATCGGATTCTTGACCAATGATTTGACATTTATCTAATTGGTCTTCAAGCTCTTTAATTGGTAATTCAAAATCTAAATATTCCATAATCGGTTTATTTGGGTTTGTGTTTGTTGTGACAAAGATAAAATTTTCAATTAACTTTGGTAAACTTATCGTTAATTAGTTGTAACTTTTTTATAACTTTTTACAATTCCGTTAGCAATAACAGTGGCTAAAATTATCAAAGCACCTACATAAAACAGAGGCGACATTTCTTCTCCATCTTTGAAAATCAGTAAGGCTAAAATGATTCCATAAATAGGCTCTAAGTTAATGGTTAACATTACGGTAAACGGACTTAAAAATTTCATCACTTTTACCGATGCTGAGAACGCATACGCTGTACAAATAGACGATAACAAGAATAACCAAATTAAATCGTTTACAGAAAGTGAAAAGAAAGCAGGTGTAAAACTTCCTGCAAAAAACAAATAGATACTTAAAAAGAACACACCACTTGATAGTTCATACAGAGAAATAACATTTGGATCGTATTCTTTGGCATATTTTCCGTTGATAACCGAAAAAAGTGCTGATAAAAATGCAGAAGTTACGGCAAGATAAATTCCTGTCTTAAATTTAGTCTCTACATTAAAAATGATTCCTAATCCTACAACAACAATAATTCCAAAAAGCAATTCGTACCAAATGACTCTTCGCTTATAAAAAATAGGTTCTAAAATAGAAGCAAAAAAAGCGCCTGTTGATAAACAAGCTAAGGTTATCGATACATTTGAAACTTTAATGGCTTGATAAAACGTGAGCCAATGTGCTGCAATAATAATTCCGGAAACAATAAATCCAATCAAAACATTGAAAGGCACTTTAATTTTTTCTTTATTAAAAAGCACTACAAAAGTCATAATCACCGAAGCAAAAAGCATGCGATACCAAACCAAATCTAAAGCTTCTAATGAAATTAGTTTTCCAAGAATGGCGGTAAATCCCCAAATAAATACAATTACATGAAGATGTAAATAACTTTTTAAATTATCGTTTTGCATTGCGTAATAAATAAGCAGCTAAAATTCCGAAAACAATATTTGGAAACCATACGGCTAAAAACGGAGGAATACTCGATTTTTCAGCTAGAGTTCCGAAAACTTTATCGAAGAAGATAAAGGTAAAAGCAATAACAATTCCGATGGCAAGATTGATTCCCATTCCTCCTCTACGCTTCATAGAAGAAACTGCAACCGCAATAATCGTAAGAATAAATGCCGAAATTGGTAAACTAAATTTCTTGTAAAAAACAACCAAATACGTATTGATATTTCCGTTTCCTCTAGCTCTCTCTTTGTTTATGAACTTATTTAATTCTCCAATTGTCATGGTCTCTGCCACATAAATAACTGGTGTTAAATCATCGGGTTCGAAATTGTAAGCAACTTCATTTTTGTCAGAAGAAAGAATTTGATCATCTGTTTGACCAACTATTCTCTTGTTGTATCCGAATAATGTATACTTTTTAGTTTTTTCATCATAGCGAATTCGGTTTGCTGTAACTTTTTCAACCAATACATTATCCTGAAATTTTTCAAACGTAAAATTAAAACCTGTTTGAGATAAATAATTATAGTTACTTACATAAATATTTTCTTCAATATTTCCTTCTTTTTTAATTTGTCTAAAAATATCCGAAGTTTCTCTGGTTTGAGAGTTCCCTTTTAAGTTTTGATATCTAAAATCGTTAAATCCTTTACTGGCTTTTGGCACTAAAAAGAATCCCATTAACAAAGCGAAAACGGAAACAATTACCGCTCCATACATAAAAGGACGTAAGAATCTACCAAATGAAATTCCAGAACTCAAAATCGCAATAATTTCAGTATTGTTTGCTAATTTTGAGGTAAACCAAATAATCGATAAGAATAAAAATATTGGAAATAATAGATTGGCAAAATACACGGTAAAATCTCCATAATAGACTAGAATATCTGTTAATGGAATTTTCTTTTCGATCATTTTGTTTACTTTTTCCGAAACGTCAATGGTAATTCCAATCGGAATAAACATAATCAACATCACAGAAAAAGTGACCAAATAGCGTTTTAAAATGTATTTATCTATTATTTTCATTGGCTGAATTTATAATCGTTGACTCATTTGAATCACCATTTTATCTTTCCATTCTCTAAATGTTCCGGCAATAATTTGTCTTCTTGCTTCGCGCACTAACCACATGTAAAAACCTAAATTGTGAATAGTTGCAATTTGTTTTCCTAAGAATTCATCTGCAGCAAATAAGTGTCTAAGATATGCTTTTGAATATTCAGTATCTACCCAAGTGTGTCCCATTTCGTCAATTGGCGAAAAATCGGCTTCCCACTTTTTATTTTTCATATTCATTGTTCCGTGAGCTGTGAATAACATTCCGTTTCTGGCGTTACGTGTTGGCATCACACAATCAAACATATCAATTCCTAACGCAATATTCTCTAAAATATTGATTGGCGTTCCTACACCCATTAAATATCTTGGTTTGTCTTCTGGAAGAATTGCTGTAACAATTTCAGTCATTGCGTACATTTCTTCAGCAGGTTCTCCTACTGAAAGTCCGCCAATAGCATTTCCTTGCGCACCTGCATTTGCAATATATTCTGCCGATTGTTCTCTCAAGTCTTTATATGTACTTCCCTGTACAATAGGAAAAAACGTTTGTTCGTAACCGTATTTATAAGGTAATTTTTCTAAATGATTGATACATCTGTCTAACCAACGATGTGTCATGTGCATCGAACGTTTTGCATAGCGATAATCGCATGGATAAGGTGTACATTCATCGAAAGCCATAATGATATCAGCACCAATAGTACGTTGAATTTCCATCACATTTTCAGGTGAAAAGAAATGATACGAACCATCAATATGCGATTTGAATTTTACACCTTCTTCTTTAATTTTTCTATTCGAAGAAAGCGAATACACTTGGTATCCACCAGAATCGGTTAAGATATTTCTATCCCAATTCATGAATTTATGCAAACCTCCAGCGGCTTCTAAAATTTTAGTTTGAGGTCTTAAATATAAATGATAGGTGTTTCCTAAAATAATATCTGGATTAATGTCTTCTCTTAGCTCACGTTGGTGTACTCCTTTTACAGAAGCCACGGTTCCTACGGGCATAAAAATTGGGGTTTCAATAACACCATGATCGGTTGTTATTTTTCCAGCTCTGGCTTTACTTTTTGGGTCTTTGGTAATTAAATCAAACTTCATATTGTGCTTTTACGAACGGCAAAGATAATTTATTTTAGAATTTAGAAATTGGAATTTGGAATTATTTATGATTAACACTGATTATTAATAACTTCTAACAAAATGATTTGTACCACCAAAAAAATAAAATTACTTTTGCATTCAATTAACACATATATATCTTTTATAATGTCTAACACGCAACAACTACAAGATTTTACAACACAAGTTCGAAGAGATATTCTTCGTATGGTTCATGCCGTAAATTCAGGTCACCCAGGAGGTTCTTTGGGATGTGCTGAGTTTTTGGTTACCCTTTACCAAGACGTTATGAAACGTAACGAAGGTTTTGATATGAACGGAATAGGTGAAGATTTATTCTTCTTATCAAACGGACATATTTCTCCAGTTTTTTATAGTGTTTTAGCTAGAAGCGGATACTTTCCAGTAGCGGAATTAGCAACATTCAGAAAATTAAATTCAAGATTACAAGGTCACCCAACAACTCATGAAGGTTTACCAGGAATCAGAATGGCTTCGGGTTCGTTAGGACAAGGAATGTCAGTTGCAATTGGAGCGGCTCAAGCTAAGAAATTGAACAACGATAATCATTTGGTTTTTGCTCTTTTAGGTGATGGTGAATTACAAGAAGGACAAAACTGGGAAGCTATCATGTATGCTTCGGCAAAAAAAGTGGACAATTTAATTGCAACTATTGACTTAAACGGAAAACAAATTGACGGAACTACAGACGAGGTTTTGGCAATGGGAAGCGTAAAAGCGAAGTTTGAAGCATTTGATTGGATTGTATTAGAAATCAAAGAAGGAAACAACATTGACGCTATCAAAGCTGGTTTAGCAGATGCAAAATCAAAATCAGGAAACGGAAAACCAGTTTGTATTTTATTACATACTGAAATGGGTAACGGAGTAGATTTTATGATGCACACACACGCTTGGCACGGAAAAGCGCCAAATGATGAGCAATTAGCAAAAGCGTTAGAACAAAATGTTGAAACTTTAGGAGACTACTAGAATTATGAAAAAATATACCAACACAGGAAGCAAAGATACCCGTTCGGGATTTGGAGCTGGAATGACGGAATTAGGTCAAAAAAACGAAAACGTAGTAGCACTTTGTGCGGATTTAATTGGATCATTAAAATTTGATGATTTCAAGAAAAATCACCCAGAGCGTTTCTTCCAAATTGGAATTGCTGAAGCCAACATGATTGGAATTGCAGCTGGATTAACTATCGGTGGAAAAATTCCATTCACAGGAACTTTCGCTAACTTTTCTACAGGAAGAGTGTATGACCAAATTCGTCAATCAGTAGCTTATTCAGATAAGAATGTAAAGATTTGTGCTTCTCACGCGGGATTAACGCTTGGAGAAGACGGAGCAACACACCAAATCTTAGAAGACATTGGTTTGATGAAAATGTTACCTGGAATGACAGTAATTAATACGTGTGATTACAACCAAACCAAAGCAGCCACTTTAGCTTTAGCGGATCATCATGGTCCTGCTTATTTACGTTTTGGTCGTCCAGTGGTGCCTAACTTTATGCCAGCTGACGAACCTTTCGTAATTGGAAAAGCTATCATGTTAAATGAAGGAACTGATGTTACGATTATTGCGACTGGACATTTAGTTTGGGAAGCATTAATTGCTGCAGAAGCTTTAGAAGCAAAAGGAATTTCGGCTGAAGTAATTAACATTCACACTATTAAACCGTTAGATGAAGAAGCGATTTTAAAATCGGTTAAGAAAACAGGTTGTGTAGTTACTGCGGAAGAGCATAACATTATTGGTGGTTTAGGAGAAAGCGTTTCTAGAACTTTAGTACAAAATCATTTAGTACCACAAGAATTTGTTGCTGTAAACGACAGTTTTGGAGAAAGTGGCACACCAGACCAATTAATGGAAAAATACAAATTAAACAATCAAGCGATTGTTGAAGCGGTAGAAAGAGTTATCAAAAGAAAGTAATTTTCTTTTAATTATATAGAAATCCTCAAGCAATTGGGGATTTTTTTGTTTATAGAATTTGTAAATATTTTTTTATATTTGAAAGACTTAACTCAGTAGCGTCAATCTAACTAAATTAAGGTACATATACGAAAGTTTGTTTCGCATATGTACTAGTTGGCAGTAATTTTACCGAAAATAACGAAAAAAGACATTTTTAAAATATGAAAGCAAAAATAATTCTGATTATCTTAATATCAACATTTTTTTCTAATTGCATTGGACAAACAAATGGAAAATACTTGAATATTAAATCCACAAGGCTTTCAATTATTCCACCAAACGGTTTTTATGAATCTAAGTCAATCATCGGTTTGGAAAAGAATGAAAAAACTGCAATTCAAGTTATGGATTTAGTTGGTGGAAATTTCGAATCAAATACTGCAACTTTTACAATAGCTGAATTCAAAAAGAAAGGAATTTCAGTTTTAGAATTTAAAGATTTAAAAATAAATGGTTTCGATGCGAAATATGCAAACATAAAAGGAGCAGATGAAAATGAACGCGCTTTATTAGTTTTTGGTGATTCAACATTTTCAGCAATGGTAATTGCTTTTTTCCCTTCAAGTTCAAGAAATGAATTACTTCCAGAAATTGAAAACTCATTTTTAAAAATTAAATATGATAAGTCTTTAATAATTGATCCATTTGCAAACAGCAATTTTAAAGTAGAAGAAAATGATTCAAAATTCAAATTTGCAAAAGTTTCAGCAAATATGTTTATATTTTCTGAAAATGGCATTGTAAAAAAGTCATACAATAACGAACCTATGGTTATGATTTCAACTTATCCGTTTGACAAAACTATGTCAAAAGAAAAACTAATTGACCAAATGCAAGATGGTTTAATTCAACAAGGATTTATAAAAAAAGAAATTAAAAATATTTCTAAAAAAAGTATTAATGGCTATGACACTATGGAAGTTGAATTTTATTCTGAGCATAAATCAAAATATAAACTTACATTCATGACAGTTTTAATCAAAGAAGATATAGCATTAGTTTTTTATGGAGGTGCTGAATCAGATTATTCAGAAAATATTATTGAGTTTAAAAAGTTAAGCTCAAAATTAAAAATTAAATAAAAACTACTACCAACAAGCGTTTGTCAAGATTGCGAATTTTGTAATAAATACACGTTTACATTTTGCAAGAAATTTTATCTTGGGTAGAAAATAATCAGTTCAGAACTTCGCAACATCGCCAAGCGCCGGAACGTTGGCGGTAATAGTATGGAAATCTGCTGAAAGACAAAATTGTTAATTTATGGGCAAATTAAAATTATTTAATGAAGGTGATGTAATCTTAACAAATCCAGCAGAAGGTTTTTGGGGTATTGCCGTAGTATTATCCGAAAGAGAAAAAACAGAAAATTATCATCCAATGTGTCATATTGCCATAACTCCAATAATTTCTAGACATAAAATTGAATTCAATGAACTTAAAATTGAAGATTTAAAACCATTGAAATTTGAAAGAGTTTACGCTTTGAAAAATATCGATGAGTTTACTAAAACAGAAACTTCCATAGGAGTTTACACCAGAAAAAATAAAGAAAATTTTGAAGTGATTGGGTCGATTAATCCTAAAGCTGTTTATGATGGACCTTTACCATTTGAACCTAGGCATGATTTAGAAATTAAATGGCCGTTATGTGGAGAACCAACTAAATTACTTGGAAGAGAAGCTTACATAACTTGGAAAAAACTAAAAACCAAAACAGAAAACTAAAACTACTACCGCAAACAGCGGTTTGCTTCAATGGCTACTTTCGGATTTTCCTCCGGAAAATCAATTTATAGTAAGACAAACTTTTAAATTGTAACAATTCAAAATTACTCGCATTAACTAATAATCAGCTAAATTGAACAGCATATTTTATTTCAAAGGTTTTTTTATTTTAAAAAAAATATATTATCATTGTATTCAACTAAACTAGTATTAAACCAAGCTCCATAAATATGAAAAAAATTCTTTTATTATTAGTATTGACTACGTTTACCATGAATGCCCAAGAAAAATTCGATTTCCCATTGAATGAAAACGGGCAAATTATCTTTTCGGAAGTTGTATCTGCGGAAGGAAAAACCAAAGATGACTTGTTTAACAACTCCAAAATGTTCTTTGTAAATATCTATAAAGAAACACAGGATAAGATTAAGCAGGATAAAGAAGCTTCGTCAGTTACTGACACCCAGTATTCTTTCATGACGATTAAGGCAAACGGAAGCGAGACAAAAGTAAAATTATTTTATACTATTTCTATTATGTCAAAAGAAGGCAAATACAAATACGAAATAAAAAATATCTTTATCAAGTCGAGTGCTGAAACAACTGTAGAGAAAATGTTTGATAAATTGGCTTCCGAAAAAGCAGTAGAAAATCCAAAATTAATGGAAACTCTTAAAGCCTATTATGCAGGAATCAATTCTACAATTGAAACCATCAAAAGCGACATTAAAAAAGAAATGGCTAAATCTAGCGCAGCAAAAAGCGACTGGTAGTTAATTACATTAATTACAAGATACACTAAAAAACGCTGTCAATTTTTTTGACAGCGTTTTTTATTATACTTAAATAAGTTTTACTTCAACCTTCTAAAAAACTCCAATAAAATCCCATTATTCTCTTTTTCTGGAGTGAAAATTTCTAGAATACTTGGTTTTTCGTTTTGATTTAGGAATGCAGCATATTGTTGCTGTAAAGTTGTTCCCTCATTCGCTTCAAAATAATCAAAGCCGTACATTTTAGCTAAATGTGAGGCATTTAATTGGTGAGAAGTTTCAAAATAGGTGTTAAACGTTTCGGTTTCTTGATGACCAGGTAGAATTCTAAAAATCCCTCCACCGCTGTTATTTAGCAAAATGATTTTGAAGTTTTTTGGAATGTAATTGTTCCACAAAGCGTTACTGTCGTATAAAAAACTGATATCGCCAGTAATCAACATCGTTGGCAAATCAGACGCTAAAGCTGCTCCAATGGCTGTAGAAGTGCTTCCATCGATACCACTTGTTCCTCGATTACAAAAAACTTGAATGCTTTTATCTAAATCAAACAACTGCAAATAACGTATCGCCGAACTATTGCTTACTTGCAATTGACTATTTTTTGGAACATTCTGACAAATAAAATCAAACACTTTAAAGTCTGAAAATGGTATTTTTGCAGTGTATTCTTGGTGTTTCGCTACTCTATCTTTCCAAATTGTTGCAATACTTGATTGATATGAACTTTCAATCATTTTTTCAGTCAATAACTGACTTAAAAATGTATTGATTTTAGTCTCAAAATGATTCGTAAGCGCTCCAAAAGTATCGTAAGCTCTTAAATCGTCCACATGCCAATGATGAGCTGGTTTGTATTTTCGTAAAAACGCTTTGATACGTTTCGACACAACCATTCCGCCAAAAGTCAAAAGAATTTCAGGTTGAAATGTTTTGAAATCTTCATCCGTGAAAGGTGTAATCAAAGTATCAATTTGGTCGATGAATGTTGGGTGATGTAAATTGGATGTTTTTTCGGTTAAAACCACAACACTTGGGTCATTCGCTAAAACATCCAAATATCTTTGTTCTACCGAATTTGGGAACAACTCTCCTACTAAAAACAATTTTTTAGCGGCTTTGTTCCAAGTTTCAATAGTAGAATTTTCTAAAGAGAAAGTTTTGCTTTCAGTATTAAAATCTACAATTTCAGGTTGCACTTGTAATTCGGAAACGGTTTCATACAAAGGTTCTTCAAAAGGTGCATTAATGTGAACTGGCCCTTTTTGGGTAACCGCAACATGTAACGCCATTTGAATGTTATTGTCGTTTTCAGTTGATACATTTTCTTGCAAATTAGCATTGTACAAACTGTGATTCGCAAATACATTTTCCTGACGAATAGTTTGTCCGTCGCCAATATCAATCTTATTTTGTGGTCTATCCGCTGAAATAACAACCAATGGAATTTGGCTATAAAAAGCCTCCGCTATCGCAGGGTAATAATTCAACAAGGCTGAACCTGATGTACATACAACGACAACTGGTTCTTGCAACTGTTGGGCAATCCCTAAAGCAAAAAATGCAGCACAACGTTCGTCGGCAATACTGTAACATTTGAAATACGGATTATTTGTAAACCCAATAGTCAAAGGAGCATTGCGCGAACCTGGTGAAATTACGATATGTTGGACTCCTTTTTGTTGGCAAATTTCGATAATGCTTTGCGCTAAAGGAATTTTTGGATACATCATTTTTAAAAAAATAACTGGACTACAAAGTTACGAAGTTGAAAAGGTTTTTAGTACTTTTACTACGTAATTTCTTTACAAAATGGATATAAAAATTAGAGACTACCAAATAGCAGATTGTCCTGCAATTTTAGACATCATCAACGATGCAATTTTGCATTCGACCGCTTTATACGATTACAACGTGCGAACATTAGCAACTCAAGAAGCTATTTTTGAAGAAAAACTTCAGAAAGGTTTTCCTGTTATCGTTGCCGAAATGAATAATGAAGTCATTGGCTTCGGTTATTACAGTGAATTCCGTTTCCGAGAAGCGTATAAATTCACAGTAGAACATTCGGTTTATGCGAATAAAAATTCAATTGGAAAAGGCATCGGAAAATTATTATTGACCGAATTAATCGAAAGAGCCAAACAACAAAACCTGCATACTATGATTGGTGTAATCGATTCAGAAAACACTAACAGCATTGATTTTCATAAGAAATTTGGTTTCGAAGAAGTTGGGTTTATAAAAGAATCAGGATATAAATTTGACCGATGGTTGCATTCTGTTTTTGTTCAGAAAATTCTATAAAAAAAGTGTTCAGTGTTCCATAAACAGAACAAACTGAACACTATATACTGAACAATGATTACTAACTATTTCCCTTCAATCCAATTGGTAATTTCTGCATCAGTAGGAAGTACTCTAGGAGAAACCACTTTTGCTAATTCACCATTTTCGTTGATTAGGTATTTTTGGAAATTCCATTGTACTTCGCTGTCTTCTAATCCGTTTTTGGCTTTTTGCGTTAAAAATTGATATACTGAATGCATATCGCCACCTTTCACCGAAATTTTAGCCATCATTGGAAACGAAACACCATAATTTTGTTGGCAGAAAGTAGCAATTTCCGAATTACTTCCAGGTTCTTGAGCTCCAAAGTTATTTGCTGGAAAACCTACAATTACGAAATTTTTGTCTTTGTATTTTTCGTAAATTGCTTGTAATTGTTCGTATTGCGGTGTTAAACCACATTCTGAAGCGGTATTGACTACTAAGATTTTCTTCCCTTTTAAGGTTGAAAAATCAAAAGTATCGCCACTCAAATCTTCTACTTTAAACTGATAAATCGTTTCTTTTGCCATAGGTGTTGTAGTTGCTGCTGCAGTAGCTGTTTGTTTTTTTTGTGCCTGATTTTGACAACTGAAAAACAAAGTTACTACTGAAAACAAGGTTACTAATTTCTTCATCTCTTTTTTTATTTCAAATTTAGGGTTTTAAAATGCAATTTTTGATAAACATTTCTTAAAAAAAATGGTCGCTAATTAGCGACCAAATTCTTATTTTTTATAATACTTCTTGTACGGAAAGTAAGCTATTGCTGCAATTACCAAGACAATTGCTAAAATAATGAAGTAATAGGTTACGTTTTGTTTTTCACCCGAAGCGTAACTGTGCAAACCGCTTAAGTGGAAATTTACTCCAAAATACGTCATTAAAATCGAAGCAAAAGCTAAAACACTCATTACGTTATAAATCCATCTTCCTCTTAAAGCAGGAACAAATCTCGCATGAATCACAAACGCATAGACCATAATACTAATTAATGCCCAAGTTTCTTTTGGATCCCAACCCCAATAGCGTCCCCAACTTTCATTAGCCCATTGTCCGCCAAGGAAGTTTCCTATGGTTAACATGACCAAACCTACGGTTAACGCCATTTCATTGATGTATGTGATTTCGTCGATGCTTAATTTCATTCTTTCTTTGTTCTTTTCGTTAGTGAAAATCATTAAGAATAATGAGACTAAACCTAAAACCATCGCTAAAGTAAATGGTCCGTAACTCGCTACGATTACTGCAACGTGAATCATTAACCAATACGAATTTAAAACAGGTTGTAAGTTTCCAATTGTTGGATCCATCCAATTCCAATGTGCAATCATCAAAATCATTGCAGTTACAAATGCTGTTGAAGCTACGGTAAGTTTCGAATCTTTTCCAAAAGCTAATCCAAAGAACATGGTTGCCCAAGCTACATAAATCATACTTTCATACGCATCACTCCAAGGCGCGTGTCCTGAAATGTACCATCTAACAATTAATCCTGCTAAATGCAATATGAAAAACAAACCGATTAATCCATGAAAAACATTGATAATGGTTCGGATTACTTTTGAATCTTTGAAAATTTGAACAATGCAGAAAGCCAACATTAAAACCCCAGCCAACATATACATATAGTACAATCTCTTGAAAATATCGTATTTATTGTATGTGATTTCAGAACTGATTTTACTTTCAGAAAGCATAACGGCAGAACCGTATTTCTTTTGGTATTCGTTTAATCCTTTTAAAAGACTATTTGGTAATTCGTAATTATTACTTTTAGAAGCTTTTTCCAAAGCATTTAAGTAAAATGGCATTACGTTTTTAATCGAATCTAAAGCAGTTCCTGTTGGTTGGTTCACTTCTAAAAACGAAACCCATTTATTCGATTTATCGCCTGGAACTGGGAACACTTTTAAAATTTGTCCACTCAAAGCCGAATATAAAAGATTTACTTTTTTATCCGCTTCAATAAAATCTTTTTGGAATTGATTTGGAACTGGTTCTTTATAAGCGGTTTCTAAAAATTTGGCTAATTTATAATTTCCAGTTTCATCAAAAAATGAAATAAGTGGCGCATATTTAGCTTCTTTTTCAACTCCAATTAATTTACGAATACTATCATTTCCTCTTTTCAAATAAATGATTGGCAAACCATACCAATATTGAGGAAATTGTGTCATCGATAAAAACGCTTGGTCCGAATTCATCCCTTCATACGTATCGCTTTTTGATACTTTACGAAGTAATTCAGATGAAAACGTATTGATAGGCTTCATTCGCCCATTATCTTGAATTACTACTTTTCCAAATTCGCTCGCGTGCTCTTTCGAAATTTCGTGCTCCTTCAATAATTTTAGAATTTCTTCTTTACTTGGTTGGTGATTGTGCTCTTGAGCAAAAGTTAAAGTCGAAAATAAAATCAAAAAGACGCTCAATAAACCTGCTTTCTTTGTTTTCACTTTCTCTAATTTTTCTTTCAAACTAGCAAAACGAGTATTTTTATTGAATAAGATAGCCATCATTCCGAAGTATAATAAGAAATAACCAATATACGTAATCCAAGTTCCCCAGAAATCGTGACTTACCGATAAATTTGTTCCTTTTTCATCTGGATCAAAACCGGCTTGGAAAAATCTAAATCCTCTGTAATCTAAGATATTATTCATAAAAACACTGTCTTTAAATGTTTTCTTTTGTTCGGTATCAATAACTTCAATCTTACTTTTGAAAGCCGAATAACTATTTTCTGTTCCTGGATATTTATCAGCGATGAAATCATCTAATTTGATTGTAAATGGAGTGTTGTAAACTTTACTTCCGAAGAATAACGTAAACTCTAAATCACCAATTTTTACGCTTTGTGGAACTCCTTGTTTTCCTCTTGCTCCTACTAATGTTAGAACTTCTTCTTTTCCTTGTGTTTTGATTTTAACTTTCAAAGCATCATCGGTTTGTTTGTCTTTAAAATCATTATTCGATTTAAAAGTCAATTCTCCTTTAATTGCTGGCTCTGGAAATACAAACTGAGCTCCACCAATGTTATACAACGAACGTAACATTAAAGGTTGCACAGAATCTTTAGCCACTTTACCTTGTAATTTATCAGCCATTCGCATAAAATCTCCTTCAAAAGGCGTTTGAATGGTATAAGCTTCCGCAATTTTGGTAATGTTGATTGCGCCTTCTGTATATTTATTAAAAGCAAAAAGTACGTTGTGTAAGTTTTGAACTTCGCCTTCTTTTAAGTAGTGTTCGTGACGTGTTCCTCCACTCGACTCCACCATTTTAATCATCAACTGTCCGCTTTCTGAAGCTACAACAGTTTCCGTTGCGTTCATAACAAACTCTTGATATTCTACTTCAAAAGGAATGCCGCTGAATTCACCTCCCATTGAAAAGTCATTGATAGCAAACGTATTCAAAAAAGCATCGTCTTTAATTTCTGGAGCTAAAATCAAATCTTTTTCAAAAGTCTTACGACGCATTTGACCTTCATGATTTCCGTCAACTAAAACAGTTAAATAGGGTTTATCGGAATAAATGATATTTGCAGATTCTCCTTCTCTAATAGGCATCATTCCTTCATAACTAATATAACGAGTTACAAAAGCACCTACAATAATTAGAATAAAAGAAAGGTGTAATAATAAGGTAGCCCAATTTTCCTTTTTATGTAACTGATAACGTTTGATGTTTCCAATAAAATTGATTACAAAAAACACCATAATGACTTCAAACCAAACGGCATTGTAAACAATAACTCTTGCTGTATCAGTATTATAAGCATCTTCAATAAAAGTTCCGGCTGCCATGGCTACAGCAAAAGCAATGAATAAAAAAGCCATTAAGCGTGTGGAAGATAACAGGGATAGTATTTTTTTCTCCATGAGTTGGGAATACGTTTTTTATAAATTGGCACA
The DNA here is from genome assembly GCF_038289885.1 of Flavobacterium helocola. NCBI lineage: Bacteria > Pseudomonadati > Bacteroidota > Flavobacteriia > Flavobacteriales > Flavobacteriaceae > Flavobacterium > Flavobacterium helocola. The sequence continues at coordinate 31,739 of NZ_JBBYHT010000005.1, forward strand.
AATGTACTCAAAAACAAAAACTTTTCCGCGAAGTTTAACAAAGGTTTGAGGATTTTCTATTCGAATGATTTTAATACAACATTTTTACTTCTTTCACATCGAAAAAGGTTATCGAATCGTCTTCCAATAAAACTTCTAATTTGCCGTCTTTTGTTACCTTTTGAATTTTTCCTACAAATCGATTTCCTGATGCCGATTCGAAAGTCGAAACAACATCTTTCTTAAACAAAATAGCATGATAAGCGTTCCAAAAATAATCTTCGTTAAGATTTTCAAGTTGATTTAAATTAAATTCTAATCGATTTACGATGGAAATTAAAAGTGTTTCTCTATCAAATAATTGGCTTTCCAATAAAAATAAAGACGATGCTTGTGGCAAATTTTCAAACTGAGATTGGTTCACATTCAAACCAATTCCAATTATCGATTGTACTTCGTTTGAATTTTTGAAGGTGTTTTCGATTAAAATGCCAGCAATTTTCTTATTCTCTGCCAAGATGTCATTTGGCCATTTAATGGCAAAATTTAAATTACTAACTGTTTTTAGTGCTTCAACTACACTCAAAGCCACAATTATATTCAAGGTAAAAAGACTTGAAATTTCTTCTATTTTTTGATTATATAAAACACTAAAAGCTAGATTCTTACCTGTTTCAGAAGTCCAACCCGAACCTCTTTGTCCTTTTCCTTGTGTTTGTGATTCGGTACTAACAACGGTGAAATTTTCGCAACTTTCTTGAGCCGAAAGTGCTTTCAAAAAACTATTGGTAGAATCTATGGCATCGAGTTTGATTATCTTCATAATACAATAACAAAATTTAATCTTATGTTAAGGTTCAAAAATAATCACAAAAAATGATACCTTTGCATAAATACAAAAATAATAAATGGCGAAGAAGCAGATTAATAATGATGATTTATTAGCAAACATCATCAAAGGGATTGAAGAAGTAAAAGGAGAAAATATTGACATTCTTGATTTAAGAGAAATTGACAACACGGTTTGTGACTACTTTGTAATTTGTAATGGAAATTCAAATACTCAAGTAAATGCAATTGTAGGTTCAGTACAAAAAATCGTTTCAAAAGAATTAAAAGATAAACCATGGCACGTTGAAGGTGCTGAAAATGGAGAATGGGTTTTAATGGACTACGTGAATATTGTAGTACATGTTTTCCAAAAACACATTCGTGAATACTACCGAATTGAGAGTTTATGGGGTGATGCAAAAATCACAACCATTGAAACTAAATACTAAAATTTCTTATGGCACAAAATAGTAATTCTAACTTTAAGTTTAGTCCATGGATGAGTATTGGACTGGTTATTGTCATTTTCTTAACCATTAATTTATTTTCTACTGGTTTTGATTTAAGCAATCCTGCGCCAACTACATTATCAAAATTTTATCAATATTTAGATAAAAATCAGGTAGAAAAAGTAGTATTTACCAATACTAAAGCAACAGTTTACTTAAAGAAAGCGGCTTTAACAGATAAAGCACATGACAAAGTAAAAAATGATGTTTTAGGAAAACTAAATACGAAAGGACCTCACTATTTTACAGAAATTGGTGATTTAAAAACCTTTCAAGAAAACTTACAAAAAGCGTCAAGCGAAGGTAAACTTACAGATTACGAGAAAGAGCCTGAAAGCATGTGGGGTGAAATCATCTCGATGCTTTTACCTATCTTACTTTTAGTTGGACTTTGGGTCTTTATGATGCGAAGAATGTCAGGTGGTTCTGGTGGCGGAGGTGGACAAATCTTCAGCATTGGTAAATCGAAAGCTAAACTATTTGATGAAAAGAACGATACTCGTGTAACTTTTGAAAACGTTGCCGGTCTAGAAGGTGCAAAAGAAGAAATTCAAGAAATTGTAGAATTCTTAAAAACTCCTGAAAAATATACTTCAATTGGTGGTAAAATCCCAAAAGGAGCTTTATTAGTTGGGCCTCCTGGAACTGGAAAAACATTATTAGCTAAAGCCGTTGCAGGTGAAGCTAAAGTACCTTTCTTCTCTTTATCAGGTTCTGATTTTGTGGAAATGTTTGTTGGTGTTGGAGCTTCTCGTGTTAGAGATTTATTCAAACAAGCCAAAGAGAAATCACCATCAATCATTTTCATTGACGAAATTGACGCTGTGGGTAGAGCTCGTGGAAAAAACAACATGACAGGTGCTAACGACGAAAGAGAAAACACACTGAATCAGTTATTGACTGAAATGGATGGTTTTGGAACCAATTCAAACGTAATTGTTTTAGCTGCTACCAACCGTGCTGATGTTTTAGATAAGGCATTATTACGTGCCGGTCGTTTTGACAGACAAATTTATGTAGACTTACCAGACATTAGAGAACGTAAGGAAATTTTTGAAGTACACTTAAAACCTTTGAAAAAATCAGAGGAATTAGATACTGAATTTTTAGCAAAACAAACACCAGGATTCTCTGGAGCTGACATTGCTAATGTTTGTAACGAAGCCGCTTTAATTGCAGCTCGTAAAGACAAAAAAGCGGTAGACAAACAAGATTTCTTAGACGCTGTTGATAGAATCATCGGTGGTTTAGAAAAGAAAAATAAAATTGTTACTCCAGCTGAAAAACGCGCAATTGCCATTCATGAAGCTGGACACGCGACTGTTAGTTGGATGTTAGAACACGCAGCTCCACTTGTAAAAGTTACGATTGTTCCTCGTGGACAAAGTTTAGGAGCAGCTTGGTATTTACCAGAAGAAAGACTGATTGTTCGACCAGACCAAATGCTAGACGAAATGTGTGCTACTATGGGCGGAAGAGCAGCTGAGAAAGTAATTTTCAATGAAATTTCAACAGGTGCTTTGAGTGATTTAGAGAAAGTAACGCGTCAGGCAAGAGCAATGGTTACGATTTACGGATTGAACGATAAGCTTGGAAATATCACGTATTACGATTCAACTGGGCAATCGGATTACAATTTTTCTAAACCGTATTCTGAAGAAACTGCAAAAGTTATCGATACTGAAATTTCTAAATTAATTGAAGAGCAATATCAAAGAGCAATTCACATTTTAGAAACAAACAAAGAAAAGCTAACTCAATTAGCTGATATTCTGATAGAAAAAGAAGTAATTTTCAAAGATGATTTGGAAACTATTTTCGGAAAAAGACCTTTTGACAAAGAAGATGAAATTCCTGCTGCGGAATAAGGACTTATCAACAAAATAATATTAATAAAAAACTTAGTTCCTTAGGAAAAGAACTAAGTTTTTTTTTATCTTTGATTTTCACACAATAAAAAACGACTAAAGATACATGAGTCTTTTTAGAAAATTTTTTGGCACTTCGGGAGACGAAGACGAAAGCGACAAGAAACAAGAAGTTAAAAGTCCTTATTCGCCTGACACTACATTGCCTATAGACGAACAATTTACTTTCAATTTTAAAGAAAATGGAGGTAAATTTATTTATTGTGAAAATTTAGATGAAATTGCAGAGAATTTTGAAAATATTTTAGCAGAAAACGATTGGTTTGAAAGTAACGCACAATGTTATGACAACCGATTACTTTATCTTCTTGACGACAATAAACTAACCTACAATAATACTACACCACCAGTGTTTTTTCTTTCTTCTTGCGAAAATTTAATTGCAGATGAAGGTTCTATCTTATTCTCATCTAATCAGTTTAAGCACTTCAAACCAAATGAATTGCCTACAAACATGATTATTTTCGCAACCACAAGTCAAATTGTAAATAGCAAAAGCGATGGCTTAAGGCGAATTAAAAACACACACGAAAAAAATTACCCTTCTAATATTACCACCATAAAATATTTTGAAGAAGTAAAAGAACAGGATTTTCTTCACTATGGAAGTTGCCATAAAAATCTTTACCTACTTCTTTTAGAGGATTTATAATGAATGAAACGCTAAAAAGAGCATTATCTGGAGCCGTTTATGCTGTATTACTATTAGGCTGTATATCTTATTCTAAAGAGGGTTTAGCGATTCTTTTTGGCGCTTTTTTGATTATTGGAGTTTATGAATTTTGCAAAATGTGCGGATTGAACTTCTATGTTAGCATTCCTGTTGCCGCTGCTTCCTATTATTTCTTATGGAATAAAAACTCCGATTTAAATTTAAATACAGCATTAACTGCTATAGCCGTTATAATTTCGGTTAAATTATTACTATATCTTTTCAATACCAAGAAAACCAATTTTCAACTTTACACGCGCTACTTTTTACTCTTTGGATACGTAATTCTTCCTTTTATCTTGGCAAATTATATTGCAATGGGCGTGAAAGGATACAATCCAAAAATTTTAATTTCAATTATTGTTTTAATTTGGACCAACGATACTTTTGCGTATTTAGTTGGAAAAAACATAGGCAAAAACAAGCTTTTTCCAAGTGTTTCTCCTAAAAAAACCATTGAAGGTTTTGCTGGCGGGTTAGCATTTACCATAATTGGAGGTGCTTTATTGGCTAATTATTACATCATGGCTTCAACCCTTTACATTTGGATTGTGATTGCAGCTATCGTTAGTGTTTTCAGTACGTTAGGCGATTTAATAGAGTCAAAATTAAAACGTATAGCCGGCATAAAAGATACCGGAAATATAATGCCTGGTCACGGAGGTATTTTAGATCGACTAGATAGTATTATATTTGTAATTCCATTTATTAATTTATTTTATTTAATTTTATACTATGTTTCATAAAGAAGGTTCAAAAATCATTTTAATTACCCTGCTTTTAGTTGTGGGTATTATTTTCTTAACCGATGAATTTGTTGCTATAAATTGGTTACGAACTATTTTATACTTATTCGCATTAGTAATTTTAGTTTTAGTTTTACAATTCTTTAGAAACCCAACTCGAGTTGCCGATAATAGCGACAATCACATTCTTGCTCCAGTAGACGGAAAAGTAGTAGTTATAGAAGAAGTTTACGAACCTGAATATTTCAAAGACAAACGCTTGATGGTTTCTATCTTCATGTCACCAATAAATGTGCATGTTACGCGTTATTGTGTAAACGGAATCGTAAAGTACAGCAAATATCACCCAGGAAAATACTTAGTAGCTTGGCATCCAAAAGCAAGCGAAGAAAACGAAAGAACCACTGTTGTTATCAACAACAGAGTGTATGGTGAAATCTTATACCGTCAGATTGCAGGTGCTTTAGCAAGACGTATTGTAAATTACGCTCAAGAAGGCATGCGTGTGGTTCAAGGTAAAGATGCAGGTTTTATTAAATTTGGTTCAAGAGTAGATATATATTTACCATTGGGAACTGAAGTTAATGTAAAATTAGGTGATAAAGCTATCGGAAACAAAACCGTTATTAGTAAAAAAGCATAAAGAATGAGCGAAAAGGATATCAATACTTTATTTGACGAAGCATTTGCTAACGCACAATTGATTCCGCAAGAATCGGTGCCACAGGATATGCAATTAATATTGTATGGTTTGTACAAACAAGCTACATCCGAAACCACAAACCCTTTATTATTTCAAAATCCTCAGGATATTAGAAATGCTTTCAAATTAAATGCTTGGATGCAAGTAAAACATCTGAAACCAGATGATGCCAAAGCAGAATACATCAATATCATCAATAAATTACTGAAAGAACGTAACTTATAATCTGCATTACAAATGAAAAAGTCATTATTGATTTTGGCTTGTATATCATTTATGATGACGAGCTGTAAAAAGGAAAACGAATTAGAAGAAGTTAAAATTCCAGATCCAGAAGTAGAAACTAAAATTTCAGCCTTAGGAAATCCAGCTGATGTTAAAGTTACTGAAGGTGGTGTTTTTCAAATGCGTGGACTTAAATACGCTTACGACGATTTACAACCTCATATTGATGGTCGAACGATGGAAATTCATTATTCGAAACACCATTTAGGTTACGCTAACAAACTAAACAAAGCCGTAATTGGTACCGATTTAGAATTAAAAACCGTAGAAGACATCTTAAAAAACTTAGACGTTAACAATAAAGAAATCCGAAATAACGCTGGTGGCTACTACAACCACAATTTATTTTTTGAGATTTTAAATCCTAAAGGTGGTGGCACTCCTACTGGCGCTCTTGCCGAAGCCATTACTGCCGAATTAGGTTCGTTTGACAACTTACAAAAACAACTTACAGAAGCCGCAGCAGGACAATTTGGAAGCGGTTGGGCATGGCTAGTAGTTACCCGTGAAGGAAAATTAGCCGTTACTAGCACCGCCAACCAAGACAACCCATTAATGCCAAATGCAGAAGTAAGAGGGACTCCTATTTTAGCTATTGATGTTTGGGAACACGCCTACTACTTAAATTACCAAAACAAACGCAACGAATATTTAACCGCTATTTTCAACGTCATCGATTGGAATATCGTGAATGCTAAATATGAAACGGCTGTGAGTAAGATATAGCTGATTGGTTTTTTAATTATTTTTTTGAAGAAATAAAACTGATACTTGTCAGACATATACACCCAAAATTGGGTAGCTGTGTATGATTTTGTTATTCATATAAATGAGTTGGCGCTAATTTTATAGAAACTCGACGAATTCAATAACTTAATGCAACTAATGATAAATTTTACTCAGAAAAAACAACTGTTATAAATTGTAAATTTTAATTAATATGAAAGCTATCAATACTAGCGTTGCTACTGCATTTTTTTTATTACTAATTATAGTGTTCAACTCTTGTAGCGATGACACCGATTATATTCCTCCAACTCTAGATAACTTTCCAACAACTGGATTACTGGGACAATCTTTATTAATTCAAGTACAAAATATAGAACCAAACCAAATACAAGTCTTTTTTGATTCAGAAGAAGCCGAAGTAAATTATGTTTCTGATGAAGAGATTATGGTGGTAGTTCCTAGAACCATTACAACAAATACTCCAACACTCAAGGTTATCGATTTAAACGAAAACAAAACAATACTTAATACAACCTTTTCTTTAAAAACGCCAATAATCAGAAGCTATAGTAGTGATAATGTTACTTTTAATGAGACGTTAACCCTATTCGGTGAAAATTTTGATATTCTTGATGATTTTGTATCAGTAACTGTTAATAATAAAAATGCAACTATTATAAATGTTGCGTATGATAAAATTGAAATACAAATTCCAACTGAAATTACTGCTTCAGAATTACAAGTCAAAGTTAGGGCTCAATTGCAAGAAGTAACTTCAACCTTGCCTTTACATTTAAAAAATCCTTTAATCAATGGCATTCAGAATACTTCAGCTTGGATTACATCTGAATTGACGGTAAACGGACAAAATTTTAATCCTAATTATGAATTTGGAGAAGTATACATTAATGGTATCCGTTGTTATTTTTCATCTTCTAACAATCAATTAAGTATAACAATTCCTCCTGGACCGTATCAGGATTTTAAAATTACAAATGTTACCTATAAAACCGCTGGACTAACGTTTAGTTATGATTGTAATATTCCTATACAGAATGATGCTATCTTGGTTGATCATATAGATAATCATAGATTAGAACATACTATTTTTGAACACAACGGAAAAGCTTATCAATTTGCATACGAAACAAATAATAATTTATCTGCTCCACGAATCTACAGTCTATTTGAATTTTCACCAACGACAGAAAAATGGACCAAATTAACAGCTTTCAATTATTCAGGATTTATTTATGATGCCGTTTATGACGGAAATGGTTCGGTTTATCTTTATAAACGCATACCAAATGTAGAATCTTTTTCTCTCACAAAATTAAATATGAATAACTTCAGTGAAGTTACATTAAGTTTGCCTTCTACAGATATAATTTTAAACCCAATACTATTTGCATATCAAGATAACCTATATATGCTTAGTGGCTTGAATAACACAAATGGAACCATAACAGTTCGAAATCAAAAATATAAATATTCATCTACCTCTAATTCATGGTCTCAGCTTTCAAATACTGCTTTTTCAGATTTACCTCTTGTTAGTCCTTCAGGATCGGGAAAATGTAGTTATTTATTCCATGGAAACAATATTTATATTTCCTATGGAATTGTTGACTTAACTTATAAGATTAGTTCAAGTCTTGCTGTTACCACGTACCAACACGTTTTTAGTTTTGAACATTCAAATGCCATAATCGGAAAACAATTAAACTATAATCAATATTTTTTTAATATTATTACCCAACAATCTGTACCTATAACTAATGATAACTTGTTTGACTATGGCAACAGCTTTTTTACATTAAACAATGAAATTTATTATATTAAAAATAGCTGGACTTCTTATTATCAAAACACATTTTATACTCAAAAATTAAGAAAACAAATTATCAATGGAATTCTTTAAAAAACAATACCAAATACTTAGCCTAGTTGCATTCATTCTACTTGGATGCAGTAGTGATGAAGAACAAAGTACTACATTAGAAATAAAAGTCACAAATTTTGAAACTTCTTACAGTCAGGTAAAACTTAATTGGGAATTAGTAAGACCTAATGGAATTATTATTGAGGACTTACTAATATACAGACAATCGAAAAATAATGCAACTGATAATGTAACGTTAGAGCTTGTTGCAAATCTTCCTTCTAATGAAACTTCATTCATCGATAATGATGTGCCTTATAAAACAGAAGTGTCCTATACCATAAAAATTAATTATACTGATGAAAGGTTAACCCCAACAAATCCAACAAACCCTACAGGACTATTAAGTCTCGAAAGTGAACAAAAAAAGTTTATTCGGAATATAGTAACATTTGATATTGTTCCGTTTCAAGTACAAAAAGATCCTATTCTTGTTGATGAATTTCATATTCTAGATCGACAAGGAAACGGAGCTTTGAAACGATATAATGGTACTCTGAACCAGCTTACCAAAACAATACTATTTACCAATGGTAATTTATTAAATAATAAATTTCATATTGTAAACAATACCGATCTTTACGTAGCAGACACTCAAGGCAAAATTTATAAAATAAATACTGAAAATTATACAACAACGGCTATTTATAACACGATTATTAACGATAACTTAAATGCATTCGCGGTTGATGGAGATAGAATTTATTATCAAGATGAAGAAATATGGTGGTATTATAACACTACAAATGGCACATCAGAAAACACACATATTGCTACAACAGCTAACTACGTAGAAACATTAAGTGATCATAATTTCTTATTCTTGTATGGTAGTGGTGCAGCTATTCGCAGTTATAATCCTACTAATTGTAACGCTTCTAATTGTATGCCAGATTTTGGGGCTGGCACTCAAGGTGCCATTTTGGGTAACAATGCAATGGATCCAAATATATTTTCTTGGAATACTTCTAAATCAAAATTTATTACATCAATAGACGGACGCATTTTCAACCTATCTAATTTTCAACAGGAAATAAAGTTAAGTGATATCACTGGGAAGAAATATTTTCAGTTTGTGTTTGATAATAACAACAATATTTATGCTACAGTTCAAAATGAGAAAAAAATCCATAAATTCAACTCAAGCTATGAGCTCATTGAAGTTATTGACACCAAATTATATCCTTTATTTCCAATGCTTACAAGTAATGGTTTAAAGGTAATCGGAGGTTACGAACCAGTCACCTATTGGAGTTTTGGATATGGATACAGTTTTTATTTTAATATAAAATGTGCTATTGAAACATTTTAATAAAAAAATTAAAATTAAGTTCTGAGATTATTATTATTTATTAAACTATTTAACCCATTTTTCAATTTCAACAAATAATTAAAAAAACTACCGCCAACAGGGTTTTAAGAAATTGGGGTTTTAGGACTTAATTTAAAGTTTGTTTTGTACTTTTGATTTTCGGTGTTTAATCGAAAGTTTAGGGCTTACAAATCCTCAACTTCTTAAAGCCGCAGAACGTTAAAAAAGCTGTTTATGGCTATTCGCCATTTTTAAAGTATAAAGAAAAAAATCCCAATCTTTCGATTGGGATTTTCTGTATTACTTCGTTAAGTACATTTTTCTTCTAGCGTACAAATCGTAGAATTGATCGTCTTTCAAATCATCTATGAATAAGATGCTTTCTCCGGTTGATTTCATTTCTGGTCCTAATGCTTTGTTTACATTTGGAAACTTACTGAAAGAGAAAACCGGTTGCTTAATCGCATATCCTTTTAATTGCGGATTGAATGTAAAGTCAGTTACTTTATTGTGACCTAACATTACTTTTGTTGCATAATTTACATATGGTTCGCCATACGCTTTTGCAATAAATGGAACGGTACGAGATGCTCTTGGATTCGCTTCAATAATATAAACCGTATCGTCTTTTATCGCAAATTGAATATTAATTAAACCAACTGTTTGTAAAGCTCTTGCGATTTTTTCCGTGTGGTCTTTGATTTGCTGCATTACAAATTCGCCCAAGTTAAACGGAGGCAAAGTCGCATTACTATCTCCCGAGTGAACTCCACAAGGCTCAATATGCTCCATAATTCCTATGATGTACACATTTCCATCCGCATCACAAATGGCATCCGCTTCTGCTTCGATTGCGCCATCTAAATAATGGTCTAATAGTAATTTATTTCCTGGAATCGATTTTAATAAATCGATTACGTGTTCTTCTAATTCTTGTTTGTTGATAACAATTTTCATTCCTTGTCCACCTAACACATACGAAGGACGAACTAATAATGGGAAGTCTAACGTATCTGCTAATACCGAAGCTTCTTCCGCACTTTCTGCAATTCCAAACTTAGGGAATGGAATATTTAATTTGGTTAATAAATCAGAGAAACGTCCTCTATCTTCCGCTAAATCCAAAGCATCGAATGAAGTTCCTAAAATTTTGATTCCGTATTTTGCTAATTTTTCAGCTAATTTCAAAGCCGTTTGTCCGCCTAACTGAACGATTACTCCTTCTGGTTTTTCGTGTTGGATGATATCATAAATATGTTCCCAAAAAACAGGTTCGAAATACAATTTATCAGCTGTATCAAAATCGGTAGAAACCGTTTCTGGATTACAGTTAATCATGATAGTTTCATAACCACATTCTTTCGCGGCTAAAACCCCATGAACACAAGAATAATCAAACTCAATTCCTTGTCCAATTCGGTTTGGTCCCGAACCTAAAACGACTACTTTTTTCTTATCGGTAACGATACTTTCATTGTGAACGTATTTCGTTCCGTCTGCTTTTTCAATCTCAGCTTCAAAAGTAGAGTAGAAATAAGGCGTTACTGCTTTAAATTCAGCCGCACACGTATCTACTAATTTGTAAACACGCTTGATATTTTGCTCTTCGCGTAATTTGTGTACCTGACTTTCCAAACAACCCATCATGTGAGCAATTTGACGGTCTCCGTACCCTTTTTGTTTTGCTTCTAACAGCAATTCTCTTGGTAAAGTATCTACTTTAAAATTCGAAATTTCTCTTTCTAAATGGAATAATTCTTCATATTGTTTCAAGAACCACATGTCGATTTTAGTAATCTCGTGAATTCTGCTTAATGGAATTCCCATCGCGATGGCGTCATAAATTACGAAAACTCTGTCCCAACTCGCGAAAGTTAATTTTTCGATGATTTGTTCGTAGTTTTTATAACCTTTTCCGTCTGCTCCTAACCCATTACGTTTAATTTCTAATGACTGAGTAGCCTTATGAAGCGCTTCTTGGAACGAACGTCCAATTCCCATAACTTCACCTACCGATTTCATTTGAAGCCCTAACGTACGGTCTGAACCTTCAAATTTATCGAAGTTCCATCTTGGTATTTTTACGATTACATAATCTAACGTTGGTTCAAATAAAGCCGAAGTTGATTTTGTAATTTGATTTTGTAATTCATCTAAGTTGTATCCTAAAGCTAATTTCGATGCGATTTTTGCAATTGGGTAACCCGTAGCTTTTGACGCTAATGCAGAAGAACGAGATACACGAGGATTGATTTCAATTGCTACGATATCTTCTTTATCATCTGGTGAAACTGCGAATTGTACGTTACAACCTCCAGCAAAATTTCCGATAGAGCGCATCATTAAAATCGCCATATCACGCATTTTTTGGAATGTTGTGTCTGATAAAGTCATCGCTGGCGCCACTGTAATCGAATCTCCAGTATGAATTCCCATTGGGTCCATATTTTCAATCGTACAGATGATTACTACGTTGTCGTTACTATCGCGTAATAATTCTAATTCGTATTCTTTCCAGCCCATTAAAGCCTTGTCAATCAATACTTCGTGAATTGGTGATGCTTCTAAACCGTAAGTTAATGCACCATCAAAATCTTCTTTTTTGTAAACAATTGCTGCTCCAGTTCCTCCTAAAGTAAACGAAGGACGGATTACTAATGGAAAACCAAACTCCTGAGCAATTTCTTTTCCTTGTAAGAAAGAGTTAGCCGTTTTAGCTGGTGCTTGCGGAATTCCGATTTTATTTAATAAGTTTTTAAATTGCTCTCTATCTTCGGTAATGTTGATGGCATTGATATCTACACCAATTAATCTTACGTTGAAATCTTTCCAAATTCCTTTTTCATCGGCTTCAATACAAAGATTTAAAGCGGTTTGTCCTCCCATGGTTGGTAAAACAGCATCAATTTGTGGATGCGCTTTAAGGATTTCAATAATAGATTTTGTGGTAAGCGGTTTTAAGTAAACATGATCGGCCATTGATGGGTCGGTCATAATCGTTGCAGGGTTTGAGTTAATTAAGATAACTTCAATTCCTTCCTCACGAAGTGAACGAGCCGATTGAGAACCTGCGTAGTCAAATTCGCAAGCTTGACCAATTACGATAGGTCCTGATCCAATAATTAATACCGATTTGATTGTGGTGTCTTTTGGCATTGTGTTGTTGTTGTTTTGTTGTGGGTTGTAGTTATATTGCGATTATAAAATTACTAATTTTCAAAGGTTTACATCTAAATGAACACCAAAACTTATTAAATTTTATAAACAAGTTTAAAAAAAAGCCGCTACTAATAAAAGTAACGGCTGATATATTGTTTTAAGCTAAAACATTATTTTTTGTGTCTTGGTTCGCAAGAAACAGTTAATTTATGTCTTCCTTTAGCTCTTCTACGAGCAAGCACTTTTCTTCCATTAGCAGAAGCCATTCTATCCATGAAACCGTGCTTATTTCTTCTTTTTCTTTTTGATGGTTGAAACGTTCTCTTACTCATTGTAATATCTTTTAAAATCTATAAATAAAAATCTTTTTTAAAACTCATAGGTTTCCTGTCCTGAAAACCGAGTGCAAATATACAAAGACTTTTTTCATTCGCAAGTACTTTTTTAAAAATATTTTTAATTCATTTTATTATCTTTGCACTCAACAAATATACACTATAATGTTTCATAAAAATATCAAATTAGTTCTTGCCGCTTTAATTATAGCATTTGGAATTTATCAATTTACAGAAAGTAATATCGGAAATGGTATCTTTTTGTTATTATTCTCTACTATTTTTATTTTCTTATACTTTAAAAACGAGTTTATTTTATTGGCTTTTTTAAAGTTAAGAAAACAAGATTTTCCTGGAGCACAAAAATGGTTATCATACATTAAAAACCCAGAAGCCGCTTTAGTACAAAAACAACAAGGTTATTTTAATTACTTACATGGTTTAATGGTTTCGCAAACTAATTTAATTGAAGCTGAAAAATATTTCAAAAAAGCAATTGCTCTTGGTTTATCTATGGATCAAGATTTAGCTTTAGCCAAATTACAATTAGCTGGGATTGCAATGACAAGAAGAAGAAAAATGGAAGCTACCGCTTTATTAAACGAAGCAAAGAAACTTGACAAACAAAGCATGTTGAAAGATCAGATTAAAATGATGAAAGATCAAATGAAAAAAATGTAATTCATTCATTTTCAATACAAAAAAAGCACCTTTCGAGGTGCTTTTTTTGTTATTTTAACGAGTTATCTTTTCGTTTAACGAGTTTTTTAGTTTTGAGTATTTCATTTTCATAGCTTCGCTAAGTAAAAAAATAAAAATTCCCCTAGAATTGAATACCCACTATAATTTTTATAGGAAGATTTATAAAAAAAAGATGGAAAAGGGGAAATTCCAACTTTAAAAAAATCGACTAAATAAACATGAAAAGATTAAAAATTATAGTGGCTTTTCAAAAGAAAAAAACACAAGCAAATTAAACTTTGTTAGAGTATTAATTGATTTAAGCACTAATTCAACCATACAGAAAAACACCGTTTTGAGTCTCTCATAATTCTACTCTACCACTAACTCAAAATTTATTTTCTGTGTGGTTTTTATTTGCCCAATAACATTTTACCAGCAATTAATAAAAGAATAAAACCAAATACTTTCTTCAACATTTTTTGGTCTAAATTAACCGCCATTTTACTTCCAAAATACCCTCCAACAACAAAGAAAACAGCAATTATTCCAACATAGCGCCAATCGATATAACCTTCTTTGTGATAGGTATACACCGCAATTGCCGTTACCGGAACAACTAAAACTGCTAAACTAGTTCCTTGAGCTTGATGTTGGTTAAAACCTAAAAACAACACTAACAAAGGCACCATAACAACACCTCCACCTACTCCAACTAATCCACTTAGAATTCCAGCTAAAATACCAATTAAGACTAAAGACAGAACTACTTGAATATCCATAGGGCGTTTATTGTTTGTTATATCCTGAAGTTGGGATTTCGATTTCATATTTTTTACCTGTTGTAACCGTTAATTTTTTATCTCTCAACCAAGGATTGTGGATTTTTAAAATCTTATAATTTACACCTTGTGTTTTAGCAAATTTTGCTAAATCAGTAATGGAAGAATCAATTACAATCTTTTTTGTTGGAATATTGTAATACAGCGCTTCGTTTGGAATATTAAATCCATACTTTTCTGATTTTGACATAATTTCTTTCAAAGCTAAAATTCGGAAAACATAACGTGAAGTTTCTTCAGTTAGTAATAAATCGTAGTAATCCGCTACTTGCTGTTCTTCCATTTTTTTACTGATTCCGTTCATTCCACCATTATATGAAGCCGCTGCTAACGTCCAAGAACCAAATTTTTCTTTCGCTACCAATAAATATTTACAAGCCGCTTCAGTTGATTTTTCTAAATGATAACGTTCGTCTACCTCATCACTAACCTCCATTCCTTTTTCTTTGGCTGTTGCTGGCATAAATTGCCAAACACCTCTTGCTCCAGCGGGTGAAACAGCATTTACCAAACTACTTTCAATTACTGCCAAATACTTAAAATCATCAGGAACTCCATATTTTGCTAAAATAGGTTCAATAATAGGAAAAACTTTATTAGCACGTTTAATTACCAAAGTCGTATTGGTATGATAATTCATATTCGTAATCATTTCTTTATCCAAGCGCTCCTGAACATCAGCCATAAAAGTAGGCACTTCTTCTCCTGCAAAATCCATTTTTAGATTATAACCTACTGGAGAATATTTTGTTCCATCGGAAACTACTCCATAAATAAAAAAACTCCCTAAAGCTGCTATTAATGCTACAATCGCAACTTTCTTTGTCAATACCTTTTTCATCATTCTTTTATTTTAATATTAATTTAGGTAGATTTTCATTCAACCACTTGAACTTATTTACAATCATAATATGTGTTCCGCCTTTTAAAACAATGCAATTTTGAATGTTTTTAATTGGAAAAACTTCATCTGCATCACCATGAATATGAATTACTGATTCGTTTATTTCTTTTTGTTTCCAACACAAAATGGTTTCAATTGCCCAATCCAAATAGTTTTTATCTCGTACCGATAAATATCGTTCGTACAACTTCAATCGTTTCGCTACAATATTATCTCCAAATGCATATTTAACCAATTTTTCAATATCTGCCAAAAGTTGGGTCGGAATTAACTTATAAGCTTTCGTAGCTTTCGCAACTTTAAAACGCGATGGAAATTCGGTATTCGATTTTACACTCGAAATGATAATTACTTTACGCACTTTCATTTGCTTAGCCATTTCCTGAACCAAAACACCTCCAAAAGAAACTCCAACTAAAACTGGATTTTCATCTTGAATTTTCTCAGTCATTCTAAGCGCGTAACTTTCAATACTTTCTTTATCATTGGGCAAAAACCATTCCAAAAAATGCATTTCAAATTGGTCTTCTGGTAATTTTATGTTTTCGAAAATTGTAGGACTTGCTGCCAAACCTGGCATGAAATAAACCGGAATCTTACTCATTACCATTATATTAAAAAAGTTTCGTAAATTTGCACTCTAATTGAAGTTATCATGGAAATCAAAGATAATGAACTTTTAAGACAATTTGAAATTATTACGGAAACTGGTTTGGTTGCAATTGAGTACTCTGTACAAGAACGCAAACTGTTTTTAACCAAATTTTGCAATAACAATAATGAAGATGAAGAGTTGCATCATGAATTTATTAAAACCGTACTAGAACTAGCTGAAGAACGAAAACTAAAAGTGGTGCCAACGCACGCAAAGTTCATAAGTTTCTTTAGAAAAAACAGAAAATATCGAGAGCTTTTGCCTCCAGGGTTAATGATTTAATCCTAAAAAAATCCCAAGTCTATTAAACTTGGGATTTTTTTATGCTTCAACGTTTATGAATTCCATTCTTACACTTCCGTCTTCGTCTATTTTGGTTAGATTAATTTCGTGTAATGTATTCACTAATTCTGGATTCCAAGGTGTTTTTACTTTTACGTAATTCTCTGTAAATCCGTGGATATAACCTTCTTTATTTTCGCTTTCGAATAAAACTGTTCTGTTGGTTCCAATTTGACTTTCGTAAAACGCTCTTCTTTTCTTTACGGAAAGTCCGCGTAACATTTTACTTCTTTTCGAACGCACATTAGCTGGCACTACTCCATCCATATCAACCGCTTCTGTATTATCTCTTTCCGAATAGGTGAAAACGTGTAAATACGAAATATCTAAATCATTCAAAAAATGATACGTTTCTAAGAAATGTTCATCAGTTTCACCAGGAAATCCGACAATAACATCCACTCCAATACAAGCGTGTGGCATTACTTCGCGAATTTTTGCAACACGTTCTGTATACAATTCACGCATATAACGACGTTTCATTTTCTTCAAAATATCGTTAGAACCCGATTGTAAAGGAATATGAAAATGCGGTACGAATGTTCGGCTTTGTGATACAAATTCGATAGTTTCGTTTTTCAATAAATTAGGTTCGATGGAAGAAATTCGCAAACGCTCGATTCCTTCTACTTCATCTAATGCTTTTACCAAATCTAAGAAAGTATGTTCGTGTTTTTTATTTCCGAATTCCCCTTTTCCGTAATCACCAATATTTACTCCAGTAAGAACAATCTCTTTTATTCCTTGTTGTGAAATTTCAGAAGCATTTTTTAGTACATTTTCCAATGCATCACTTCGAGAAATTCCTCTTGCTAATGGAATCGTACAATAGGTACATTTATAGTCGCAACCATCTTGCACTTTTAAGAAAGCACGAGTTCTGTCGCCAATTGAATAACTTCCAACGTAAAAATCGGCTTCTTCGATTTCGCATGAGTGAACTTCACCCATATCGTTTTTCGACAAGTCATTAATATAATCGGTGATTTTGAATTTTTCTGTCGCTCCTAAAACCAAATCCACTCCATCAACTGCGGCTAATTCTTCTGGTTTTAATTGGGCATAACAACCTACAGCTGCAACAAATGCTTTATCATTCAGCTTCATTGCTTTTTTAACAATCTGCTTGAATTGTTTGTCAGCATTATCCGTAACCGAACAGGTATTAATTACATAAATATCTGCAATTTCTTCGAAATCTACACGTTCAAAACCTTCATTTTGAAAATCACGTGCAATTGTAGACGTTTCTGAGAAGTTTAATTTGCATCCTAAAGTGTAGAACGCGACTTTTTTCTTGTTTTCCATAAGTAAAACTCAATTAATGAAATCGTTGTCAAAAATTGAGAGTGCAAATTTAACCACAAATTTTGTGATATTAAAATATTAGTAAAATTAAACCACAGATTCGCCGATTTATAATTATCTATTTATAAAAATTTGCGAATCTGCGGTTAACCAACTATTCTTTTCTATATTTCTTTGTCTCTTCAAAAACGTGTTCTAAAATTTTAGCGTCTTCTTCGGTGAATTCTACATGACGGCGACTCATTACAATTTTAGCGGTTTCGAAAGCTTTTTTAGTGATATAAGTGGTAAATCCAGAAGCACCACCCCATGAGAAACTTGGTACAAAATTTCTTGGAAATCCAGATCCAAAAATATTCGTTGAAACTCCCACAACTGTTCCTGTATTGAACATAGTATTGATACCACACTTACTGTGATCTCCCATCATTAATCCGCAGAATTGCAAACCTGTGCGAGCAAAACCTTCGGTTTCATAGCTCCACAAACGCACTTCTTCATAGTTGTTTTTTAAGTTGGAATTATTAGAATCGGCACCAATGTTACACCATTCTCCTAAAACCGAATTTCCTAAAAATCCATCATGACCTTTATTTGAATAACCGAATAAAACAGAATTATTCACTTCGCCACCAATACGACAATGAGGTCCAACAGTTGTTGCTCCGTAAACTTTTGTCGCTAATTTTACTTGCGCTTCTTCGCACAAAGCAAATGGTCCACGAATAACCGAACCTTCCATGATTTCTGCATTTTTTCCAATGTAAATTGGACCCGTAGAAGCGTTTAACGTTACAAATTCCAACTTCGCTCCTTCTTCAATGAAGATGTTTTCAGGTGCAATTACGTTGACGCTTTTTGGAATGGGTTGGGAAAATCTATCTTCTGTAAGCAATTCGAAATCTTCACGAATAGCCGCATCATTCTTTGCGAAAATATCCCAAGTATTCTCTACTCGTAAAACGTCTCCTTCGTACTCTATTAATTCATATTCATCAAAATCGATATCTTCTTGTGTATCATTTGTATGAAAAGCGATGATTTCTTCTCCAAAAAGAATCGCTTCTTTAGGATTCAAATTTTGAACCATATCAATTAAAATCGGATTGGGTAAAAAAGAAGCGTTAATCATAACATTCTGTTCCATTTCTACCATTGGATATTTCTCCATTAAATATTCCTCGGTAAGCGTTGTGGTGGTATAACCCAAATATTTTTCCCACTTTTCACGAATTGTTAAAATCCCGATACGAATATCAGCAACTGGACGAGTAAAAGTAAAAGGAAGTAAAGCATTACGAACGGTTCCGTCAAAAAGTATATAGTTCATATTTTATTATTTTGTTGAGACAAGTCATTGACTTGTCTGTACTTTTAATTTTCATTAGATTATAAATTCAAAATTACAATTTATTCCACAAAAAAAGCCCCACAAAATGTGAAGCTTTCTTATTATTTTGAAAAAGCGAAAAATTATTTAGCTTTTTTAGCGTATTTGCTGTTGAATTTATCGATACGACCTGCAGTATCAATAAGTTTAGATTTACCTGTGTAAAAAGGGTGAGACGTTCTAGAAATCTCCATTTTGAAAACTGGATACTCAACACCTTCGTGAGTAATAGTTTCTTTAGTTTCTACTGTAGATTTAGTAATAAAAACATCTTCATTTGACATGTCTTTAAATGCTACTAATCTGTAATTTTCTGGGTGAATACCTTTTTGCATAATGTAAATTTTTTATTAATCGATTATAACTTGTTTCGCGGCTCTACATTAAAAGAGGTGTAAACACTTTATAACCTTTTGGTTTATAAACTTTTTATTTCAGAGTGCAAAATTACATTTATTTTTTAATCTAACAATCTTTATGTAACTTTTTTTTATTTTTTATCACTCATATAGAACGATTAGAATTCTTATATTTGTAAATTAATTAAACCAAAACAAACTATGAACGAAATTATTAAAAAGAACGGAATTAACTTTGGTGTTATCACTGGAGTGTTAAGTGTGTTGATTACAACATCAATTTACATTGTCGATTTAGCTTTAATGACAAAATGGTGGTTGGGCATTTCTATTTTAGTTGTCTACATTATTATTGGTTGTGTTTTATTAGTTAAAACTAAAAAAGATTTAGGCGGTTTTATGAGCTTTAAAGAAGGTTTTACTGTCTATTTCGTCTCAGCACTTATTGGTATTGCAATTTCTGTTATTTATAATATTTTATTGTTCAACGTTATTGATCCTGAAGCAGCTATCCGATTAAAAGAACTTACACTTGAATCAACTGTTCAAATGTTAGAAAAATTTGGAACACCAACTTCTGCCATTAAAGAAACAGTAGACAAAATGAAAGATTATAATCAATTTTCAACTATTGAACAATTAAAAGGAAGCATCTGGAGCATTGTTGGTTCGGCTGTTTTTGGTGCTATTTTAGCTGCTATCTTCAAAAAAGACAAACCTGTATTCTAAATAAATGAATTTATCTATAGTTATCCCATTATTAAACGAACAAGAATCGTTACCCGAGTTACACAATTGGATTGTGAAAGTGATGCAAACGCACAACTATTCATACGAAATCCTATTTATCGATGATGGTAGTACCGATGCTTCTTGGAAGGTTATTTCAAAATTATCTCACGAAAATCCGAATGTAAAAGGAATCCGTTTTCTTAGAAATTACGGAAAATCGCAAGCATTACACGCTGGTTTTTCCAAAGCACAAGGTGATGTAGTTATTACCATGGATGCCGATTTACAAGATAGTCCTGATGAAATTCCTGAATTATTCCGTTTAATTACAGAAGATAATTATGATTTGATTTCAGGATGGAAGAAAAAACGTTACGATTCAGTTGTAGCGAAAAACATTCCATCTAAATTATTCAATTGGGCTGCTCGAAAAACGTCTGGAGTTCATTTAAATGATTTCAATTGCGGATTGAAAGCCTATAAGAATATTGTTATTAAAAACATAGAAGTTTCAGGTGAAATGCACCGTTATATTCCAGTTTTAGCTAAAAATGCTGGATTTGGAAAAATCGGTGAAAAAGTCGTGATTCATCAAGCTAGAAAATACGGAAGTTCTAAATTCGGAATGAGTCGTTTTATCAATGGTTTCTTGGATTTAATTACGATTTGGTTTTTATCAACCTTCGGGAAAAGACCAATGCACCTTTTTGGATTATTAGGTTCAATTATGTTTGTGATTGGATTTTTATTCGCATTCTATTTAGGAATCGACAAATTATTCATCAACACTTCTGGAAGATTAATTACCGAAAGACCACAATTTTATTTGTCGTTAACCGCAATGTTGATTGGAACACAATTATTCTTAGCCGGATTTTTAGGTGAAATTATCCTTAGAACCAAAAACAACGAAGAACGTTATAAGATTTCAGAAGTATTATAATTTGAGGTCACAATTTGTGACCTCAAGTTTAGTTTCAAAATAAATATCATTATCAAGATTAAAAATGCATATCGAACAAAGTATTTTAAATAAAGTAAACGAGTGGTTAACCCCAACATTTGACGAAGCAACTCAAGCAGCTATCGAAGAAATGATGACTTCAGCTCCAAAAGAGTTAGAAGAAAGTTTCTATAAAAACTTAGAGTTTGGAACGGGTGGAATGCGCGGTGTTATGGGTGTTGGAACCAATCGTATCAACAAATATACATTAGGTAAAAACACACAAGGTTTATCTGATTATTTACATAAATCGTTTCCAAATGAGCAATTAAAAGTAGCTATTGCTTATGATTGTCGTCATAACAGTAATACATTGGCTAAAGTAGTAGCTGATGTGTTTTCGGCTAACGGAATTAAAGTGTATTTGTTTTCGGATATGCGCCCAACTCCTGAATTATCATTTGCTGTTCGTTATTTGAATTGCCATGCAGGAATTGTATTAACCGCTTCTCACAATCCACCAGAATACAACGGATACAAAGTATATTGGCAAGATGGCGGACAATTAGTTCCACCTCAAGATGCCGAAATTATTAAGGTAATCGAAGATTTAAAATACAGCGAAATTAAGTTCGAGGCCAACAACGATTTAATCGAATATATTGATACTGAAGTAGACGAAGCTTTCGCAAAATCAACTGTTGAAAATGCAAGTTTTAACACACCAACAGAAGCTAAAGCGAATTTAAAAATCGTTTATACTTCTTTACACGGAACTTCGATAAAAGCCATTCCAAATGTATTGGCAAAAGCAGGTTATACTGATGTAAATATCGTTCCAGAGCAAGCAGAACCTAATGGCGATTTCCCAACCGTTGTTTCTCCAAATCCAGAAGAACCTGAAGCGTTGTCAATGGCAATTGCTTTGGCTGAGAAAATTGGTGCGGATATGGTTGTGGGAACCGATCCAGATTCTGACCGTTTAGGTGTTGCTGTTCGTGATTTAGATGGGAAAATCAAATTATTGAATGGAAACCAAACCATGGTTATCATGACGGCTTTCTTGTTAGAACAATGGAAACGCGCTGATAAATTCAAAGGAAATGAATTCATTGGTTCAACTATTGTTTCTACTCCAATGATGTTGGAATTAGCAGCAGCTTATGATGTAGAATGCAAAGTAGGATTAACAGGTTTCAAATGGATTGCAAAATTCATTAAAGATTTTCCAAATCAAAAGTTTGTTGGTGGTGGTGAAGAAAGTTTTGGTTTCATGGTTGGTGATGCCGTTCGTGATAAAGATGCGGTTGCAGCTATCTTGTTAGTAAGTGAAATTGCAGCACAAGCAAAAGCTTCAGGAAGTTCATTATATCAAGAACTATTGAATTTATATATTGATTTCGGATTTTACAAAGAATCTTTAATTTCGATTACCAAAAAAGGAATTGAAGGCGCAAACGAGATCAAACAAATGATGATTGATTTACGCGAAAATCCGCTAAAGGAAATCAATGGTCAACGCGTAATTTGCATCGAAGATTACCAAGCTTCTAAAGGAAAAGATTTTATGAATAATGAAGAATTTGAAATCCATATTCCAAAATCAAACGTATTAATTTACTATTTAGAAGATGGAAGTAAAATCTGTGCAAGACCAAGTGGAACCGAACCTAAAATTAAATTCTATTTCAGCGTAAATGGAGTTTTAGATACGATTGAAAACGCTGAATCAGTAGAAAAAGAATTAGATAACAAAATTGCTGGCATTATTTCGGCAATGAAATTAAACTAAATGGACGAAAATTTTAAAAAGATAATTCCATATTTAAAACCATACAAAAGTAATGTTATACTCAACATTATTTTTAACATTTTGTATGCACTTTTCAGCACTTTATCTTTCATCTCATTAATTCCAATGTTAGATGTATTATTTAAAGACGCCGAAAAAATCATTGAAGAACCAGTTTACAAAGGTATTTGGGACATAACCTCATATGGAAAAGACTATTTGTACTACTACATTACCAAATTAACTGAAGAAAACGGAGCCCAATATGCCCTACTGTTAGTTGTTTGTATTGTAATTTCAACATTCTTACTGAAAAATCTTTTTAATTATCTTGGCTTAAACTATCTAACTGTAGTAAAGAATGGGGTTTTAAAAGATTTAAGAAAAAATATGTTTGATAAAATCATCCAACTTCCTATTTCGTATTATTCCGAAAAGAGAAAAGGTGATGTTATGGCAAGAATGTTGGGCGATATCAATGAAGTTAAGAATTCTTTTTTCTCAATTTTAGAATTGGTTGTAAAAGAACCTATGACGATTCTTTTTACAATTGGAGCTATGATTTCAATTAGCTTTAAACTTACCCTTTTTGTCTTTATTTTTATTCCAATTTCTGGATTTGTAATTTCAAAAATCGGAAAAAGTTTAAAATCTAAATCAGGTAGAGCGCAACAAGAAAATGGCTTTTTAATTTCGGTTGTAGAAGAAAGCTTAGGCGGATTAAAAGTGGTGAAAAGTTATAATGCTGAAAAAAATATTATTTCAAAATTTAATGATTCAATCAATAGATTATTAAAACTTTCCATTAGTATTGAGCGTAAAAATAATTTAGCTTCTCCAATGAGTGAATTCATGGGAATTGTCGTAATTGCGATTTTACTTTGGTACGGTGGAAACATGGTGTTAGTTGATAAATTAGCCAATGGCGAACCTATTCTTGAAGGTTCAAAATTCTTAGCCTACATGGGATTAGCTTATAATATCCTAACTCCAGCTAAAGCAATTTCAAAAGCTTCATATCAAGTAAAAAGTGGTTTAGCCGCTGCAGAACGTGTATTTGAAATATTAGAAGTTGAAAATACAATTACCAACAAACCAAATGCAATTGTAAAAGAATCTTTCAGTGAAAAAATCAGCATTGAAAACATCAACTTTAGATATGCTGATGAAAATGTGTTGAAAAACTTCTCTTTGGAAATTCCGAAAGGAAAAACGGTGGCATTAGTTGGGCAATCAGGTTCTGGAAAAAGTACGATTGCAAATTTATTGACACGTTTTTATGATGTGCAAGAAGGAACCGTAAAAATCGATGGAATCGACATCAAGGATATGACGTTAGAATCGCTTAGAGATTTAATGGGATTGGTTACGCAAGATTCGATTTTATTTAATGATTCGATTAAAAACAATATTCGTTTAGGAAAACAAGATGCAACAGATGAGGAAATTATTGCGGCTTTAAAAGTCGCTAATGCTTTCGAATTCGTAAAAGATTTACCTAACGGAATTGAAA
This sequence comes from Flavobacterium helocola, assembly GCF_038289885.1. NCBI lineage: Bacteria > Pseudomonadati > Bacteroidota > Flavobacteriia > Flavobacteriales > Flavobacteriaceae > Flavobacterium > Flavobacterium helocola. The sequence goes on from NZ_JBBYHT010000005.1 coordinate 56,370, forward strand.
CCAATATTGGTGATGCCGGTGGAAAACTTTCGGGCGGACAAAAACAACGCTTATCGATTGCGAGAGCCGTTTTGAAAAATCCACCGATTATGATTCTAGATGAAGCAACTTCAGCTTTAGATACCGAAAGTGAAAAGTTTGTTCAAGTGGCATTAGAAAATATGATGCAAAATAGAACTTCGATAGTGATTGCGCACCGACTTTCAACCATTCAAAAAGCGGATAAAATTGTGGTAATGCACAAAGGTGAAATCGTGGAACAAGGAACACATGACGAATTATTAGCTTTAAACGGAACGTATTCGAAGTTAGTGATGATGCAGAGTTTCGAGTAAAAGTTAGAAGTTGGGAGATGGAAGTTAGGAGTTTAGAAATGTGAATAAAACTAATTGCTGATTTAAACAGATTTTTAAATTTTAAACATATAAGTCATATAAGTTTTTAAAGTTGAGTATCTTTATGAATTAAGTTCATTTAAGTCTTACACAAACTTGCCATTCCGACAGGAATCTCTTTCATTATTGAATTTTGAACTTGAACTTGAACTTGAACTTGAATTTTGAACTTGAATAATAATGTACATAAACAGCTCAAATATTACGTTACCCGATGACAATGATACCATTGTTTGGAAATATTTGGACTTGTCTAAATTTTTAGACATGTTGTTGTCGCGTCAGTTATTTATGTCGCGTTCTGATAAGTTTGAAGATCAATATGAAGGCACATTTTCGGAACCTACTTTTGAGGAAATCAAGAAAATTGCAGCAAATAACCCAAAGTTTTTAGACAATTATAAATCGCATCGTGAAAAAGTAGTTATTAGTAGTTGGCACATTAACGAATACGAATCGTTTGCGATGTGGCAGATTTTTACTCAAAATACCGAAGGTTTAGCCATTCAAACTACTATTGGCAGACTTAAAGAAGCTTTACTTCCTGAGAAAAAAACGGAGCAATACATTGGAGCCGTAAATTATATCGATTACAAAAAAGAATTTATTCCTTTTGATGATACGTTTTTCCCGTTCTTGTTTAAACGAAAAAGTTTTCAGTACGAAAGAGAAATTCGCATTATATCCGACGTTACCAATAACGGAATGAAAATCGACAACGGATTAAAAGTAGATGTAAACCTAAACCAATTGATTGAAAAAATCTACATTCACCCAAAAAGCGAAAACTGGTATAAAAATTTGGTAATTGAATTGGTTTCTAAACTAGGATTTGATTTCGAAATTGAAAAATCGGATTTAGAAAGTGATATTTTGATTTAGAGATTGAACGCGGATGAAACGGATGCTTTGCAACGCGGATTAAAACTGATTTTATTGTTTAATTTCTTATGTTTTAATGTCGTCCCTACGGGACTTCTTCTCACCTATCACTTATTGTTACCAAAATATCGTTCCTACGGAACTAACAGTCTATGCTAAAAAGTTACTGCAATTTGAATAAATGCCGGTAGGCATGAAATACTGGTAACAAAAGATAATCAATAGTAACTAAAATCCCGTAGGGATGATATATACTAATTCGGAGTATACATTTCTACTTTCCACTCGTTTGCTAACAAGTTTACATAGTGATAATGTACTTTATCATTTTTGTCAAATGCACCGTTTTTGTTGATATCTTCGATACATCTAAAGTATAAACGGTTTTGTGCTTCAATAATGTTCCAATCGATTAATTCTTGAAATTCTTCTGAAAGTTTCGTGAGATTTTCGCCACTTGCCGTACTCAAATACAGTGATTTGATGTCGTTTTGATTGATTTTTCCGTCTTTATTGGTATCCGCATCAACCAATGTGTAAGCAATAATTTGCTTCTTGGTTTTTGAAGCAATTCCGTCTAAAAAAGTAGCAGTTTGAATTTGAATTTTTTTATCGGTTAAAGGTTTTACATTCGTAGAATCAATATGTTGAAAATTCAAATTATCAAAATATCCTGTAATTTCAAATCGGTTATAATTTGAAATTGCATAACTCACTTGGTTGGTTTTACTACTTCCGTATGCTCTACTATCAGTATCATACACACGAATATCGCCCACTGGATGAATCAAATATTTCGTTCCTTCCATCAAAATAGGCAAATCGGCAACTTTAAAAGACGTAGTATCTCTTGCGGTATTTTCTACCTTAGATTTTCCATCTTCGTAAATTACTTTTGGTGTTTCCTTTTCTTGCTTGCAACTGATAAGTGTAGTTAACAAAACTATTGATGTGATAATGCGTTTCATGGAAAAGTATTTATAGTCAAATATACTAAAAAACATTGATTACAGCCTTGCAACCAATTTAATATTAAAAACTCGAGTAGTCATGTAATTTGGAATTCCGTATTGCGATTTCGTATACACATCGCGCACCCAAGTATTCGTAATGGCATTTTGATTGTTGAATAAATTGAAAATTTCTAATCCTAATGAAAATTCATTAAACGGTTTTAACCAAACTTTACTTGATTTGATTTTTTCATCTTTAAACACAAAAGAGAATCCAACATCGGCTCTGCGGTAATCATTCAAACGTAATTGATAAGCGTATGGGTCAGCATAAGCAGGCGAACCACCAGGCAATCCTGTGTTGTAAACTAAATTCAGATACAATCTCAAATTTGGAATATTTGGCATATAATCTTGAAACAAAACGCCAAATTTTAATCGTTGATCGGTTGGACGAGCAATAAAACCTTTTCCATCTTGATTTTCTTCGGTTTTTAAATAGCCAAAAGTAAACCACGATTCTGTTCCTGGTACAAATTCTCCGTTTAAACGAGCATCAAACCCATAAGCATAAGCTTCGGCATCGTTGTTGGCTCTGTAACGAATACGAACGTTATCAATTGTATACGTATTTACATCGGTAATATTTTTATAATACGCTTCAGAAACCAATTTAAACGGTCGTTTCCACATTTTAAAACTATAATCATTGCTCAAAACTACATGAACCGATTGCTGTGCTTTTACATTAGTTTGCACTACACCATCATAATCTCGTAATTCTCTATAAAACGGCGGTTGATGATACAGTCCTCCTGATAATCGGAACAACATATCTTTATCCCAATTGGGCTTAAATGCAAACTGAGCTCTTGGTGAAAACGTAATTTGGCTATCACCTTTTGGTCGTCCATCAGCATCAACTTGCCATTGATGTGCACGAATTCCAGCATTTACCCAATAGTCGTGTTCGCCTATATTTCCTCTATAATTCCACTGTGCATAACCTGACAATCTATTGATTCTGGTGAAATTTGTAGCTCTTACATTTTGATAAGGTGCTAATGGACCAACATACGGATTGTAAGGTTGGTCGTTTTGATAATCTAAAAGTGGGTTAGGTAATGAAAACCCAGCCGAATCTACAACTTCCCATTCTACAATTCTATCGCGAATATCTTCAAGCGTAAATTTTGCACCCCATTCAAATTGTGATTTTTCATTTAATTCGTGAAAACCTTTTACTTCGGCATTTACAATTAAAGCATCTAAATCGTTACGAGCGTGATTTAACTGAGAACCAATTCCGCGCGTAAAAACTACATCTCCAAAAGTTTCTGAACCAATATTAGCATCTACTTCGCCCAAACGATATTGAGCCAAAATATCATAATATTCTTGTTCTTGTGTGTGATATCCAGAAAGGATAAACTTCAATTTATTTTTTTCGTTGTATTGATAAACGGCTTTTCCGGCACCAAAAAACGTTAGATATTTATCTTTTTCTTGTCCTTCATAAAAAACCAAAAGTGCAATTGGTTCATCGATAGTTCCAAAATTGGTTTGACGCGTTAAAGGTTCGTAATTGTATCTATTTTGGGAAATGTTTCCTAAAAAACTAAAATTCCATTTGGTAGAAGCATTGAAATTCAACAAAGTTTGAACGTCAAAAAATGTGGGTCTAAAATTAGTTTCTGTCTCCTGACTGTTTACTAAAAGGCTGTTATCTCTGTATCGAACACCAGTGATATTAGTCCATTTTTGATTTTTAGAAATTCCTTCTGCCGTTAAACTTCCGCCTAACAAACTAGCTTCTAAACTTGCTGCAAATTGTTTTGGGTTTCGGTACGTGATATCTAAAACTGAAGACAATTTATCGCCATGTTTCGATTGAAATCCTCCTGCGGAGAAATCCACATTTTGAACCATATCGGTATTCGTAAAACTCAAACCTTCTTGTTGACCAGAACGAATTAAAAACGGACGATAAACTTCAATTTCGTTTACATAAACTAAGTTTTCATCGTAATTTCCACCTCGAACTGCATAAGAAGTACTCAATTCATTATTAGAATAAACACCTGGAAGCGTTTTGATAATATTTTCGATTCCGGCATTAGCACCCGGAATTTTCCTAATGATTACGGGATCAATTGTAGTAACACCTTCGATACGTTTTTTACTATTTCCTGTTACGAAAACTTCTCCAAACTCCTCTACTTTTGAATTCATAACTGGATTTAGCTCAAAATCTTCATTTGGTTTCAGATTCAATTCTAAAGTGATTTTTTTCAATGAAACGTGAGAAAAAGTTATGGTTACTTTTGTGTTGGCTTCCAATTCCAAAAGGTAAAAACCATTTTCATTAGAAACAGTTCCCTTGTCTCCTACTTTTACCGTTACATTTTCAACAGGATTATTGAATTCGTCTAAAATAACACCTTTAACTCTGGCTTTTTGAGCCGAAACAGTCAATGAAAACAAACCAATAATGAATACTAAAATTATATTTTTCAAAAGAATGGATTTTAATTATCTAAAAAAGTAAGATTCAAAGGTAGTAGAATTTTGTAAATTATCGGTAACAACAATCTTTAAATCGTTTCTACCTTCAACGCAAATTTTATCATCTAAATTGTGCACCAACTTTTTTGTTTTATAATCGTATTCTAATAAAATCCATTTTCCGTTCAAATAACCATTGTAAGTATTAATGTCAGATTGTAAATCGGTAACCGAAACACTTATTGTTTTTTGTGTTGACAAAGTTTTCCCTTCTACAAAATTTACGTTGTAAATTCTTGGCGGTGTTACATCTTGAGCCAGTTTATATTTTCCTAATGTTTTGGTTTTTATTGAAAATGTATTCCCTTTTCGATACGTTTTATTGTAATCTAATTTATAACCATCTAAAGTAGCAATGTAGGTTTTTGCCAATTGCTCTTCGGTTAATCCTTGCACATCATTAAAAGTAATAGTGATGTTTTTGTGAACCGGAACACTATCATCATGTAACGTTAGAATATCGTTACTAACATCAAAATTCAAATAGAAATTAGAATAAAATGCATTTTCTGGAATTTGTACCGAAACATTATTTTTCTCAAAAATAGCTTCATTTTTAGCTTTTACGAAGTAAGGTGTTTTTTGGAAAGTTTTTTCAATTTTAGCCTCTTGATAAGCAAACTCTATTGGAATTACTAATTCAACTTTATTGCCATGAAAGTCGAACAACTCCACTCGATACGTATAATTTGTTCCAGGTTGTACTTTTATAATTCCATCTTTTTTATTTCCAGCTACGATAGAAAGCGGATAATCAGATATTTGAAATAATTTTTGAACGCGTTGTCCCATCAAATGAAAACGTTCGTAATCGATAAAATTATTAATGTATCGTGATTCATCAAATGCAAAACCATCAAAACCATATTGGTACTGCAAAACTCCGTTTAAATACGCTTTTACTTTGTATAATCCGTTTTTATTGTAAGCATTGGTACAAAAATCGAAGGCGTTAATTCCAAAAGCAACTTTTCCGTTAGCCTTAACTTTCACTCCTAAATAACTTCCATCGGCTTGTTTAGAAAATGAAATATTAATGGGTTTTTGAGAATTATTAACCGTGGTTGAATCTAAAGGATAAGCCACAACACCTTGAATAACAGGTTTTCTTTCATCTTTAATGATTTTCTTGAAACCAAAATGCATCGGATTTAAAATCTCTTCCGATTTGGTGTTTCTAAATTCAAAATGCAAATGAGGACCGCCACTACCTCCAGTATTTCCAGAAAAAGCTATTACATCTCCTTTTTTTACAGGTAATTCTGTTGGGTACAAATACATTTCTACTTCATAAGATTGTTCTTTGTATTGTCTTGCTTTAATCAAAGATTCGATAGCACCATTGGCTTTTTGCAAATGTCCGTAAACTGATGTATAGCCATTTGGATGCGTAACATAAATAGCTTTTCCGTAACCAAATGTTGAGATTTTAATTCTTGAAATATAACCATCACCTGCAGCATAAACTGGTAAACCTTCAACACCTTTGGTTTTAAAATCCAAACCGGAATGAAAGTGATTACTTCGTAATTCTCCAAAAGAACCCGAAACATCAAGTGGTACATCTAAAGGTGATTGGAAATAATCTTGAGGATAATCCTGACTAAAAATAAAGAGTGGGGCGAATAAAATGGCTAATACAAATCTCATAGTGCTTGTGTTTAGTGCTAAAATACTAAAATAATTTCATATAAAGTAAACAAAAACCATACCTATAATAATTATTTAATAATCAAATAGTTACAAATAATAAAAATTAATTCACAAAATTTAGTAAAAAGTATTGTTATTTTTGAATACTAATGCTAACTTTGTGAAATATTGAAATGAATTCTATCATTAATGAATGGATTATCTGAATTAATTGATTCTCTCGAAGTTAAATTTTTTAAGCTCAACCAGAAAGTGGCGCAGCTTGAAATGAAAAACCAAGAGTTGCAAGACGAATTGTTGCTTTCTAAAAAAAATCAACAAAAGCAATCAGGTGAAATTGAAACCCTGAAGAACCAATTAGATACTCTAAAAATGGTAAACTCATTACTAGGCAGTGAAGAAAATAAACGAGAAACGAAACTCAAAATAAATTCATTAATCAGAGAAATCGATTATTGTATAGCCCAACTTTCAGATTAGAAAGCTCATGAGTGAAAAACTGAAAATTAAAATATCAATAGCAGATCGTGTGTATCCCTTAACTGTGGAACCATCACAAGAAGAAGGACTAAGAAGTGCTTCAAAAAAAATAGACGCTATGATTAAACAGTTTGAACAAAGCTATGCGGTAAGAGACAAACAAGATGTTTTAGCCATGTGTGCTTTGCAATTTGCGGCACAAGTAGAGCAAAAACAAATTAGTAAATCTCAAGACAATGAAACCAACATAACCAGATTGCAAAATTTGGATAAAAAATTGAGCGAGTTACTCTCAAAATAAATACGTTCTTACATAACAAACAAAGATACTGCCTACATTAGTATATATTTGATAAACTCAACACTAACAAATTAAACGAGTGAATCTTTGCAACTATAACAGGCCCTTAAGTGGGAAGTTTGAACTGCAGGTTAGCTCAAATCTTGTATAACAGAGTTTATACAAACACCTAATGTAGGCTTTTTTTATATAATTTTTTAACACACATATGGACATACTAAGTATAATAATTGGAATTGTTGTTGGTCTTGCAGGAGGTTTTGGAATCGCTAAATTTTTAGAGAAAAGCAATGTTTCAAACCTTATTAAAAACGCAAAAAAAGAAGCAGGTTCAATTTTAAAAGATGCTAAAGCTGAAGCTGAAGCTACTAAAAAAGAGAAAATCCTACAAGCTAAAGAGAAGTTTTTAGAACTTAAAGCTGAACATGAACAAGTAATTTTAGCTAGAGATAAAAAAACTGCAGAGGCTGAAAAAAGAACAAGAGACAAAGAATCTCAAATTTCTAATGAATTAGCTAAAGCGAAAAAAGTAAATGACGAAGCCGAAGCTAAAATTGCTGAATATTCTAGTAAAATTGAGCTTTTAGACAAAAAACAACAAGAAATAGACAAACTTCACAAAAGTCAAGTAGAACAATTAGAAGTAATTTCTGGTTTATCGGCTGAAGAAGCTAAAGAACAATTGGTAGAAAGCTTGAAAGCAGAAGCCAAAACAAACGCTATGTCGTTCATTCAAGATACGGTTGAAGAAGCAAAAATGACAGCACATCAAGAAGCTAAGAAAATCATCATTAGCACGATTCAACGTGTAGGTACTGAAGAAGCAGTAGAAAACTGTGTATCGGTATTTAACATTGAATCTGATGATGTTAAAGGTAGAATCATTGGTCGTGAAGGTCGTAACATTAGAGCATTAGAAGCAGCAACTGGAGTTGAAATCATTGTTGATGACACACCAGAAGCAATTATCTTATCTTGTTTTGATCCTGTAAGAAGAGAAATCGCTCGTTTGGCATTACACAAATTAGTAACTGACGGACGTATTCACCCAGCTCGTATTGAAGAAGTTGTTGCAAAAACGGCTAAACAAATCGACGAAGAAATCATCGAAACTGGAAAACGTACGGTAATTGATTTAGGAATCCATGGATTACACCCTGAATTAATTAAAGTAGTAGGTAGAATGAAATACCGTTCATCATACGGACAAAACTTGTTACAACACTCAAGAGAAGTAGCTAAGTTATGTGGTATCATGGCGGCTGAATTAGGATTAAACGTTAAATTAGCTAAAAGAGCTGGTTTATTACACGATATTGGAAAAGTACCTGATACTGAAAGTGAATTACCTCACGCAATCTTAGGTATGCAATGGGCTGAGAAATACGGTGAAAAAGAAGAAGTTTGTAATGCGATTGGAGCTCACCACGACGAAATTGAAATGAAATCATTGATTTCTCCAATTATCCAAGTTTGTGATGCTATTTCTGGGGCACGTCCTGGAGCAAGAAGACAAGTATTAGATTCTTATATCCAACGTTTAAAAGATTTAGAAGATATCGCTTTCGGATTCAATGGAGTGAAAAACGCATATGCAATTCAGGCAGGTAGAGAACTACGTGTTATTGTAGAAAGCGAAAAAGTATCTGATGATGCTGCAGTAAACTTATCATTTGATATTTCTCAAAAAATTCAAACTGAAATGACATATCCTGGTCAAGTGAAAATCACAGTTATTCGTGAAACTAGAGCAGTGAATATAGCAAAATAGGCATTAGGCATTAGGCATTAGGCATTAGGCAAAAGTAAAAAATCGTATTAATTCATTTTAATACGATTTTTTTATGCTCAATTTTGTCATTCCGTTAGGAATCTCTTTAGTGAGTTATTATTGTTGTTTGTTTTAAACATATAAGTCATGTAAGTTTAATGCTTGAACTAAATTCCAATTTGAAGTTCATAAAAGAGATGCTTTCAGCATGACAAACGTTGAAGAAAACTTAGCGACTTCGCGTCTTTGCGAGCAATACTCAAAAAAAGTAAAACATCTCTGTGTAGCTCTTATTCGACTCAAAGTATTTCAAAAAAACTCTGTGTAGCTCTGTGTAAAAACAAACCCTACTTCCTCGGGTGATAATTATTCAACACTTCCGAAAGGAATTTTCTATCCAAATGCATATACACTTCGGTAGTTGTAATCGATTCGTGACCGAGCATTAATTGTATGGAGCGTAAATCGGCTCCATTTTCCAATAAATGGGTCGCAAAAGAATGTCGGAATGTGTGCGGACTGATGGTTTTATTTAAGTTGATTTTTACTGCTAAATCTTTTATAATCGTAAAAACCATCGCTCGAGTTAATTGCCTTCCTCTCCTATTTAAAAAAAGCGTATCCTCATGCCCTTTTTGAACCGGATAATGCACTCGAATCAAATTTAAATAAGATGTGATAAATTTGATTGTAGAGCCCCCTACAGGCACAAAACGTTGCTTATTTCCTTTTCCTGTGATTTTGATGAAACCTTCTTCAAAAAACAAATCAGAAATCTTTAAACCCACTAACTCAGAAACACGCAAACCACAACTATATAACGTTTCTAGCATAGCTCTGTTGCGTTCGCCTTCTGGAGTAGATAAATCTATTGCCGAAATTAACGCATCTATTTCCTCTGTGGCTAAAGTATCGGGTAATTTTCTGCCGGTTTTAGGAACTTCAATTAATTCAAGTGGTGTCTCTTTTCGATAATCTTCGAAAACTAAGTAGTTGAAAAAACTTTTTAATCCAGAAATGACGCGTGATTGACTGCGAGCATTGACTTTAGACGAAATTTCGTAAATAAATTGCTGAATAGTTTCTTCAGTAATAGTAATAGGAGAAACGGCAATATCGTGCTGATGTAAGAACAACACTAATTTTTGAATATCAAACGTGTAGTTTTCAATGGTATTCTTAGAAAGCCCACGCTCTAAACGCAGATAATTTTGATATTCTTTAATATAGGATTGCCAAGTGCTCATCAAATATTTTTAATTTATTCTTTTTTAATGATAGTGATAAATGCACTCTCATTTTTCTTAAAAGAAGTAAATAATTCAAATGTTCTATTTGAATCATGTAAAATAATTTTTGCTGTGTTAGGTGATAGATTTCCTTCGTTAATAGCAAGAATTTTAAATTCATTGGCAGTTGATAAATCAAGAACTACAGATAGTATCTTTTTATCGTGCTTTACTTTGTAATTTTCAAGAATTAATTTGTTATTATGATACAAATTAATAATATCACCATCCTCTCTCCCAGAATCAAAAATTTCAATTTTTACTGATTTAGATTCCCAAAAAACACTTAAATTTTGATCTTTAGAAAGTTTATTAATTTTTAGACTGTCTAAAATTGCTATTGGATTATTTTGCTCTTTTACCTTTTTATCAATCTTATTTGATTTTTGTATTTTCTTATTTACCCTTTCGGCTAGGTTATATATTTTATTACTACCAACTAATGCTAATGTACCATCTATACACTTTTGTTTGTTTTTGTATAGACCCTTGAAAGCTCCCTCAATTTTACTTGTATTATTAACTAATTTTACTTTTCCAGAGAAATTAACAAAACAAAATGAACTTTGAGAAAACTTTGATTTCGTATATAAAATATCTTTTTCTTGAAATACCAACAACTTAGACTTTCTATCATATGTCCCTGAAATTGTATTTTTAGTTTCATGAACACCATCTAAATCAGTTACAGAATAACCATTGATAACTCCGTTTTTTTCTTCAAAAACTAATCTGTAAGTAATTAACGTTTTATCATTACCATTCAATTTAATAGCACCGAGAAACTCATGCTTATTTTGAGAAAATAAAATCGATGAAAACAATAAAAAAATTAAGGAAGATTTAGTAAGAAATTTCATTTTTTTAATTTGATTTTTATATTTTTGTACAAATCTAAACATTTTTAATTATGAAAATTAAATTATTTTTAATGGCATTAATGCTAACTTTTGGTGCGTTATCAGTTTCTTATGCATCATTTCCTGTTCAAAGAACAACAAATAACAATGTAACCGTTGTTGAAAACAATGAAGAATTAACTTCACCTGCAGCAGCTGGAGAAGGAAAAAGTCAAGTAACGGCTTTAATCTTAGTTGCGTTAATTGGTGGATTAGGAATTCACAGATTCTACTTAGGTTATACTTGGCAAGGTATTGTTCAATTACTTACTCTTGGAGGGTGTGGTGTTTGGGCATTAATTGATTTAATTAGAATCATTACAGGTGACTTACAACCAAAAGACGGTTCATACGCAAAAACTCTATAATCTTTTCTGATGCACTATATTCGTAAATTTATCTTTTATACCATTCACATTGTAACAATTTTAACTCCTTTTGTTTTATGGTTTCTACCTTCAGATTTTTTTGACAAAGGAGAAAGTGTATGTTTATCAGTAAGACTAGCTGGAATAGAATGCTATGCCTGTGGTTTAACAAAAGCTACTTTACATTTTGTTCATTTTGAATTTGAAAAAGCTTGGGAATTTAACAAACTATCCTTTATTGTTGTTCCAATGCTATTTCCTATGTGGATAAAATCTATTTACGATATACAAGGCAAAAGGATGCCTGGAGTCATTGGAAGATTAATGTATGCAAAAGGAGCTTAAAGCTCCTTTTTTTATAGGTCTAATTTAAAGAATTACTGAAGATACATTTTTCATAACTTTATTTTTTAAACTCATTATGAAATAAAAAGTATTATTATTTAATCAAAACTAGGTTTTTATAAATTAAACAATCTCTTAAAACAAAACTAATTTTTCAATATCAAACGTATAATTTTCAATGGTATTCTTAGAAAGTCCACGTTCTAAACGCAGATAATTTTGATATTCTTTAATATAGGATTGCCAAGTACTCATATTTCAAATGTAGGCAAATTACAGCAATAAAAAAATCCCGCCGAAGCGGGATTTTTGACTTATTTTTTACAAATTAGAATTTGTAAACTACTCCTAAAGAAACATTTGTTAAATCAGCTCCTAAACCGAAAGAAGATTCAGTTTCAGCACCATCAACATCAAATTTCTCAGAATTAAATCCTAAAACAGCTACACCCGCCTCTAAAGCAAAGTTTGAAGATACAAAATAACTTAAACCTAAACCTAAGTTAGCACCAAAACCATTCTTTTGTAAATCAGCTAATTTGTAGTCAGTTGAGTTGTAATCTAAGCCTAATTCAGCAAAAACTGAAAACTGAGAAGCTGGAGTCATATAATAACGACCAAAAGCTCCTAATGATAATTCTGAAGTTTCTTCAACATCCACTCCTTCAACTTCTGCTTTCATAGAAGCAAAACCTAATTTACCTCCAACAGCAATGTTCTCAGTTACGAAAAAACCAACTTTAGGCATAAATGAAAATCCTGTAGACTCTACAAAATCCAAATCTGCATCATAAGCTTTGTCAGAAGCAATTCCGAAAGAACCAGATACAAAAACATCACCTTTAGCAAAACCACCGTTTGCAGATTTTTCTTCTTGTGCGTTAGCAAAACCGAAAGCCAATAATGCTACAGCAGATAATAAAACTTTTTTCATGTTTAGTTTAAATTTAAAGTTAATAGAGCAAATTTATAGCATTTTTTTATACGAAATAACATATTTTGTTATGTTATTAACAATTTTATTAACAAGCAAAATAGATAATGTTCATAATCAAGCACTTGAGAATTATAAAATATCAAAATTTAAAGTTTTTTTAATAAAAAAAACACATCTAATAAATTTGAAAAAAAACACAAATAACTGATTATTAATATATTCCAAAAAACGTTAAAATACGTATTTCATCGGTATTTATACTAAAAAGCGCTAGCAAGCGTTACTACTCTAAAGATTATAATATGAAAAGAACAATTGCAACATTGATTTTACTGGTTCTAGGAACTGGTTTTTCACAGGCTCAAATGCTAAAATTTGGAGTAAAAGGAGGAGTTAATTTTGCTAACTATACGGGTGGCGATATTTCAGGTGTAGATTTTAAAACCATAACCAGTTATCATCTTGGTGCCGTTATGGAATTAAAAGTGTTTGAAAACTTTGCCATACAACCTGAGCTTCTTTATTCTACTCAAGGTTCCGAATTAGAAGGTTTTGGAGAACAAGTAAAAAATGAGTTGGGCTACTTATCATTACCTGTACTTGCAAAATTTTACTTGACTTCTAATAAACTAAGTTTAGAGTTAGGACCGCAAGCTTCAGTATTAGTAAGTGAACGTAATGAAGTAGATGCCAACGATACTAATTCATTTGATTTTGGTTTAGCTGGTGGATTAAGTTATAAAATAACCGACGGCTTTTTTGTTTCTGGGCGTTATGTAGCGGGTTTAACCGAAGCCAAACAAGATGCTGATGTGAAGAACTCGGTAATTCAGTTTTCAGTGGGTTACATGTTTTAATACTAAAATTCACAATATTTTATTAAAACCATTCTCAAAAGGAATGGTTTTTTTATTTTTACAAAAACAATGCACATGAAAATCATCATTATAAACGGTCCAAATCTTAATCTATTAGGAAAAAGAGAACCTGAAGTATATGGAAATGAAACTTTTGAATCGTATTTCGAAAAATTACAAATTCAGTTTCCAACTATAGCATTAGACTATTTTCAGAGTAATATAGAAGGAGAGATTATTTCTAAAATTCAGGAAACTGGTTTCGCTTACGATGGTATTGTTTTAAATGCTGGTGCTTATACACATACTTCTATAGGAATTGGTGATGCAGTAAAAGCCGTTACTACTCCAGTTATAGAAGTTCATATTTCCAATACTTTTTCTAGAGAATCTTTCCGTCATCAATCTTATATCTCACCAAATGCCAAAGGAATTATTATTGGTTTCGGATTACAGAGTTATGAATTGGCGTTGAGAGCTTTTGAGTAGCGTTGCACTTTTTTGTTACACCGAGATGCACTGAGTTTATTTTTTATTTTGTGATGAAAAAGAGATTGAGAGAGCGTTGCACTTGTTTTTTTTTACACAGAGATGCACCGAGTTAAATGAGATTCACAGAGTTTTAATATACTTTGTGTTGAATGTGAGAAAGAGAGCGTTGCACTTAGTTGTTACACAGAGATGCACCGAGTTAAATGAGATTCACTGAGTTTATTTTTTATTTTGTGATGAAAGAGAGATTGAGAGAGCGTTGCACTTAGTTGTTGCACCGAGATGCACTGAGTTAAATGAGATTCACAGAGGTTTAATATACTTTGTGTTGAATGTGAGAAAGAGAGCGTTGCACTTGTTTGTTACACCGAGATGCACTGAGTTAAATGAGATTCACTGAGGTTTAATATACTTTGTGTTGAATGTGAGATTGAGAGACGTTGCACTTGGCTTTTTACACCGAGATGCACAGAGGTAAAAGAGATTCACAGAGGGTTTTATTTGCTTTGTGTTGAATGTGAGAGATGGAGAGAGCGTTGCACTTGTTTGTTACACCGAGATGCACTGAGTTAAATGAGATTCACTGAGGTTTAATATACTTTGTGTTGAATGTGAGATTGAGAGACGTTGCACTTGGCTTTTTACACCGAGATGCACAGAGGTAAAAGAGATTCACAGAGGGTTTTATTTGCTTTGTGTTGAATGTGAGAGATGGAGAGAGCGTTACATTTAATTTAATTAAAGAATATTTATAAAATTAAAATATGGAAGTTGATAAATTAACAGAACAAGTAATTGGCTTGGCTATTGAAGTTCATCGTCATTTGGGTCCAGGACTATTAGAATCTGCTTATCAAGAATGTCTATACTATGAATTAAAAAATGCTAATTTAAAAGTGGAAAGAGAGAAAAAACTTCCAATAGAATACAAAGAAATCAAATTAGATCACGGCTATAAAATTGATTTATTGATAGAAAATCAATTGGTTCTTGAATTAAAAACAGTTGAGACTTTCACCGATGTTCATAAAGCTCAAATATTAACCTACATGCGATTAGGGAATTACAATACAGGATTACTCATTAATTTCAACACCAAACTATTATCTAAAGGAATCAAAAGATTTTCTATGTAACAATAGTTATTTTACAACGTCTAAATTAAAACGTCCGAAGCTTCGGACTCGGTGTAGCTCTATAAAGACAAAGAAATTAAAAAAACTCTGTGTAAAAAACAAGTGAAACGCCTCGGTGTAGCTCTATAAAGACAAAGAAAATTAAAAAAAGCTCTGTGCTGCTCTGTGTAAAAAACAAGTGAAACGTCTTGATGAAGCTCTATAAAGATAAAGAAATTAAAAAAAACTCTGTGTAATAAAAACAAGTGAAACGCCTCGGTGTAGCTCTATAAAGACAAAGAAAATTAAAAAAAGCTCTGTGCAGCTCTGTGTAAAAAACAAGTGAAACGTCTCGATGAAGCTCTATAAAGATAAAGAAATTAAAAAAAACTCTGTGTAATAAAAACAAGTGAAACGCCTCGGTGTAGCTCTATAAAGACAAAGAAAATTAAAAAAAGCTCTGTGCAGCTCTGTATAATAAAAACAAACAACATGAAACAACAAATTACGCTATTCTTATTATTCTTAACTTCTATCTCTTTTGCTCAAATAAAAGGAACTATCAAAGATAAAGATGGAAATCCTCTTCCGTTTGTAAACATATATATAGAGAACACCTATATAGGTACCACTTCAAACGAATTAGGTAAATACGAATTGAATACTACTGAGAAAGGTAACGTTCATTTAATTTTTCAGTATTTAGGCTTTAAAACTCAGAAACATATTCTGGCTATTTCGCAATTTCCTTATGAATTTGATGTTGTGTTAATGGAAGAAGATTTTCAGCTGAAAGAAGTTGTAGTTACAAATGGTGAAAATCCAGCTAATGAAATTATAAGAAACGCTATAAAAAGTAAAAAGAAGAATGCTGCTAAAACCGATAAATTTGAAGCTGATTTTTACTCAAGAGGTGTTTTTAAAGCCAAAGACATTCCTAAAAAATTCATGGGCGTTGAAATTGGTGATTTAGAAGGTAACTTAGATTCTACCCGAAGTGGTATCATTTACCAATCAGAAACGGTTTCAAAGATTAAATTTCAAAAACCTGATAATTTAAAAGAAGAAATTATTGCCTCTAAAATTGCTGGTGATGATAACGGATTTAGCTATAACACCGCACTAAATACCAATTACGATTTTTACGAGAATTATGTCGATTTCGGAATCAATATGGTCTCTCCTATTGCGGATAATGCGTTTAATTACTACAAATACAAATTAGAAAGCACGTTTTACGACGATAAAAACCAATTGATTAATAAAATACAAGTAACACCTAAGCGCGATAAAGAACCTGTTTTTGAAGGTTACATTTATATAGTAGAAGACACTTGGGCAATTTATGGTATTAATTTAGATATCAAAGGCTATCGCATGCAACAGCCAATTGTTGAAACCATGAAACTGACGCAAAATTTCAGTTACAATAGCGAGAATAAAATTTGGGCTAAAAATATCCAAACGTTAGATTTTAATGCTGGGATTTTCGGAATGAAATTCGTTGGAAAGTTCACCCATGTTTTTACCAATTATGTTTTTAAAGATGCTTTTGAAAAGAAAACTTTTGGAAAAGAAGTCGTTACGTTTGCAGAAAATGCTAATAAAAAAGAAGAAACGTATTGGAATGAATACAGACCTGTGCCATTAACAGATGAAGAAACTACTAATTACGTTAAGAAAGACAGTATTCAAACGATTAGAAAATCGCAGGTGTATTTGGATTCTATTGATACCAAAGGAAACAAATTTAAATTGCTTAAAATTATTACGGGTTATAACTACAAAAACTCCTATAAAAATTGGAACTTCAATTATCAAGGACTCACCAATTTGGGTTCTCTAAGTCATAATACGGTTCAAGGATACAATTTAGACAGTGGGTTCTCCTATAGAAAATGGAATGAAGAAACAGGAAAATTCACTTCTATTTCTTCCACATTTAATTATGGCTTTTCAGAAGATAGATTACGTGTTAATGGAAGATATTATCACCGATTTAACAACCGCAATAACGCATACATTAGTTTAACTGGTGGAAGCGCTATTAGTCAGTTTAATCCAAATGAACCGATTAGTAATTTAGTGAATTCGGTGGCGACTTTATTCTTTAAAAACAATTATATGAAATTGTACAATAAAGAATTTGCCGAAATTAACTATGGAAGAGAAGTTACTAATGGCATTTTTGCTTCAGGTAAATTGTTGTATGAAAACCGAAGAGCGTTATTCAACAACACGGATTACAGTGTTATTAAAAATGATGATTTATATTTTTCGAATGATCCATTACAACCCGACAATTATACTTCAGTTCCTTTTGAAAAGCATCATATTATGAAAGCGAGTTTGGGAACGCGTATTCGTTTTGGTCAAAAATACATTTCGCGCCCTGATGGAAAGATTAATATTCAAAATGACGATTATCCAATATTGAGTTTTTACTATGAGAAAGCATTTGGTGCTTCTAACAGTAATTACCATTATGATTTTGTTACCGCAACCGTAGATTACAACAAAACCATTGGAAACAAAGGCGATTTTGGTTTACGATTTAAAGCGGGTAAATTCTTTAATGCTGATAACATCTCATTCGTAGATTACAAACATTTCAATGGAAATCAAACGCATGTGAATTTGTTGAACAATTCCTTGAACGCGTTTAATTTGCTTCCTTATTATACTCATTCTACGAATGATGCGTATTTAGAAACTCATATTGAGCACAATTTCAAAGGCTACATTATGAATAAAATTCCGTTATTGAACAAACTACAATGGAATTTAATTGGAGGTTTTCATCAATTGAATATTCCAAACATGAAACCGTACCAAGAATTCACTGTAGGATTTGATAATATTGGTTGGGGTAAATTTAGATTCTTACGCGTTGATTATGTAAGAAGTTACCAAAACGGTTTTCAAGGTGATGGCGTGATGTTTGGCGTTAAATTCTAAAATAATAAGAAGCACTTCAATAAAAGGGGTGCTTTTTTATTTAAAAAACACATCATATCCAAAACGAAGTAAGGCTAATCCAACGACAATTAAGAAGAAAATTCTAATGAATCCGTTGCCTTGAGAAATAGCTAACTTAGCTCCAAGCCAAGCACCTATAATATTGCAAATTGCCATGGGTATGGCAACTGCCCAAATGATTTTTCCTTTAAGCACAAATAAAGTAATAGAACCAAAATTAGTAGCTAAATTCACTAATTTAGCATTAGCGTTGGCTTGTAAAAAGTCAAACCCAAGAATGGCGATAAAAGCCATAATTAATAAACTTCCAGTTCCTGGACCAATAAAACCATCATAAAAACCCAAAACAGCTACAATAAGTGATGCGTAAAGATAAAGTTGGTTTTTGGTTAAAATACTAATGTGGAAATGACCAAAATCTTTCTTGTAATAGGTATAAATTAGCAATAGAATTAATATTACAAATAGAATTGGTTTCATGAAATCGTTTTTCATGACATTCAACAAACTTGATCCTAAAAAAGAAAAAGAGAACGAAATAATTGCCATAACAACAAACAACTTCCAATCAATTTTTACCTTTTTCAGATATTGATAGGCAGCAATACTTGTACCACTAAAACCTGGAATTTTCAATGTTCCTATAATAGACGCAACAGGTACATTAGGCAATAAAATTAAAGCTGCTGGTGTTTGAATTAGTCCACCACCACCCACAATAGCATCGATAAAACCGGCTACGAAGGAAGCAATGCAGAGAAAAATGATGATGTAGGTTTCCATTTTAAAATATCAAGTTCAAGGGCAAATTCAAATACAAAATCAAGTACAAAATTCAAATCTAAGCGCAAAAATAGGAACACTGATTGGAGAAATTGGTAAAATCTTAATAATTATTTTTAAATTGATAAATCAATAGCTCAAGAGATTCCTGACGGAATGACAAAGTTTGTGGAATATTTTGCTTTTATGGACTTTTTAAAGTAATTAACATGAACTTAAAACTTATGTGACTTATATGTTTAAATTTGAAGCTGAAACAAGTTCAGCTTGACAAAGCAGTAGTCATTTGGTTTATAATAAAAAAATCCAAATTCCTTTTTGTACAGAATTTGGATTTTCGATATTTCAATTTAAAATTATACTCTCACAATATTAGCTCCAATAGCGCGAAGTCTTTCGTCGATGCGCTCGTAACCTCTGTCGATTTGTTCGATATTTTGAATGGTTGACGTTCCTTTTGCAGTTAAAGCGGCAATCAATAAAGAAATTCCGGCTCTAATATCTGGTGAACTCATCGTAGTTGCTTTTAATTGCGATTGGAAATTATGTCCCATAACCACTGCTCTATGCGGATCACATAACATAATTTTTGCTCCCATATCAATTAATTTATCCACGAAGAACAAACGACTTTCAAACATTTTTTGGTGAATTAATACATCGCCTTTAGCTTGTGTACAAACTACCAAAACGATACTCAATAAATCAGGTGTAAATCCAGGCCATGGCGCATCAGAAACGGTTAAGATAGAACCATCGATATCGGTTTTAATTTCGTATCCGTCTTTATGAGCTGGAATGTAAATATCATCGCCTTTTCTTTCTAAAGTAATCCCTAATTTTCTAAACACGTTTGGGATTTGTCCTAAGTTATCCCAACTCACATTTTTAATCGTAATTTCACTTCTTGTCATAGCCGCAAGACCAATCCAAGAACCAATTTCAACCATATCAGGTAAAATTCTGTGCTCGCAACCGCCTAAACTCTCAACTCCTTCAATCGTTAATAAGTTAGACCCTACTCCAGAAATTTTAGCTCCCATAGAGTTTAACATTTTACACAATTGTTGTAAGTAAGGCTCACAAGCAGCGTTATAAATCGTAGTTGTTCCTTCAGCTAAAACCGCTGCCATTACAATATTGGCAGTACCTGTTACAGAAGCTTCGTCTAATAACATATAAGAACCTTGTAATCTTCCGTCGATTTCCACTCCATAGAAATGGTCTTCTCTTTCGTATCTGAATTTAGCTCCTAGGTTAATAAAACCTTCAAAGTGTGTATCTAAACGACGACGACCAATTTTATCACCTCCTGGCTTTGGAATATACCCACAACCAAAACGCGCTAATAAAGGTCCAACAATCATAATAGAACCTCTTAAACTTCCACCTTCTTTTTTGAATGCTTCTGTTTTTAAGTAGTTTACATTTACCTCATCGGCTTGAAACGTGTAATCACCAGGTCCATTTTTTTGGATTTTAACTCCCAAATTACCTAAAAGCGTAATTAGTTTGTTAACATCAATAATATCTGGAATATTCGTTACTCTTACTTTTTCAGAAGTTAGCAAAACAGGACATAAAACTTGTAACGCTTCATTTTTTGCACCTTGTGGTGTAATATCTCCTTTTAATGCGATTCCTCCTTCGATTTTAAATGTTCCCATGCAACTGCCTATTTTTTAAATGTATTTTTATTTTGATTGTTCTTGTTCAAATGTCCTTTTGGATTGTTATTTTTCTTAATAATCCCCACTTTACTAGGACCAAATTGTGTTTTATTCGAAACTTTCTTATTCACTTTCATCAAATCGTGTGTATTCGAAAGCTCTTCATTCGATTTAGAAAGATTTAATTTTCCTCCCGAAAGTTCTAATAAATGTTCGAAAATCACCTCATCGGTTACCGTGTCTTTGTTCCAGCTCAAGTAACTTTTTTTCATGTGATTGGCAATCACTAAAACTAAAGCATTTTTTAAATCACTTTCTTCCCAACTGTTTGCTACATCAATCATGTACTTGATGTTATTTCCGTAAAAACGGTATTTAGGGAAATTCTGAGGATATTTTAAACGATCTGGTTTCTGAGTTAAAATATCTTTTGATGGAATTGGATAAGGCGAATCTACATCCAATTTAAAATCAGACATAATAAACAACTGATCCCAAAGTTTATGTTGAAAATCCAATACGTCTCTTAAATGCGGATTCAATGAACCCATAACCGAAATGATGTATTTTGCCGCTTTGTTTCGTTCTTCACGATCTTGGATTTCAGTGGCTTGGTCAATCAATTTCTGCAAATGTCTTCCGTATTCTGGAATAATCAAATGCGGACGTTCTGAATTATATTCTAAATAACTTACTTCTTCTTGCATGTTTTTTTTATAATGAAATGATGCCTTCGATATCCGAGACTTCAATGTATTTATCTATCACATTTTGAGGACTTGCCATAGTTACACTAATGGAAACACTGGTAAATTTCCCTGTTTTAGATTGTTGTGTAGTAATAACAGCACCCATATCATTAAATGCAGCTTCTACCTTAGCAATACTATGCACATCGGAAGGCATAATAAACTTATACAAATACTCTGAAGGCCAAAGTGTTGAATTGGTTAACTCTTCTTTTAATCTTGCGTAAAAATCTTCTGTTTTCTTATCCATCATCATTTCGTATTGGAAAAGCAAATATACTTTTTTATGTTCAGAATTATATTGTAGTAACTTATAATTTTTTAAGTTGATTAGATTTTTAAAAAAACTTACTTTTGCGCCTTAGTATTTCCAATATGAATAAAGAAATTGTGGTTTTAATTGGTGGACCAAGCTCTGGAAAAACCACCTTAATAGAAGCTTTAAAAGAAAAAGGACACACTTGTTATCCTGAGGTTTCGCGTGAAGTAATTCGTGAAGCACAAGAGCAAGGAATAGAACAATTGTTCTTAGAAAAACCACTTTTATTCAGTGAGTTACTATTAGAAGGCCGAAAAAGACAATTCAAAGAAGCTTTAAATGAAGAAGCAAATATCGTTTTTTTAGATCGTGGTATTCCAGATGTTTTAGCATACATGCATTACATTGGCGATTCGTATCCTGCTTTTTTTGATAAAGCTTGTCAAGATCATAAATACTCTGCCATTTTTGTTTTACCACCTTGGAAAGAAATTTATGTAAGTGATACCGAGCGTTATGAAAATTACGAACAAGCAGTTTTGATTCACGAACATTTGATGGAAACCTACAAAAATTATGGTTATTCGATTACAGAAGTTCCAAAAGACACGGTTGAAAATCGTGTTGATTTTATTATGAAACATCTTGTTAAATAATTTTTTTGTATTTTAGTGTTTCTAAAAGCCAATTCACATGTCTGAAGCCTTACAAATTCTTCAAAAATATTGGAAACACGATAGTTTTAGAGAACCTCAAGAAGAAATCATTCAATCGGTTTTAAGTGGCAATGATACTTTTGCCCTTTTACCTACTGGAGGAGGAAAATCGGTATGTTTTCAAATTCCTGCTATTCAACTAAATGGAATTTGTCTAGTAATTTCTCCCTTGATTGCTTTAATGAAAGACCAAGTACAGAATTTACAAAGCAAAAATATCAAAGCTATTGCCTTAACTGGTGGCGTTTCGCAAGATGATGTAATTGATATTTTAGATAATTGTCAATTCGGAAATTACAAATTCTTATACCTTTCCCCTGAACGTTTACAACACGATTGGATTGTTGAGCGCTTGAAACAATTACCCATAAACCTTATTGCAATTGACGAAGCACATTGTGTGAGCCAATGGGGACATGATTTTAGACCGGCCTATTTGAAAATTTCGGCTTTAAAAGAACATTTTCCTACTACTCCATTTTTAGCATTGACGGCAACAGCCAATAAAAGAGTTCAGGAAGATATTTGTAAGAATTTAGCTTTGGTTAACCCAAAAGTATTTACAAAGTCATTTACTAGAGAAAATTTAGCTTATCATGTGATTAAAACAGAAGATAAGCTTTTCAAAATACAGCAGATTTTAACTAAAAATCCGCAATCTTCAATTATATATGTTCGTAATCGTAAATCGTGTGTTGAAACTTCACAACAGTTGAATCAATTGGGATTTAGTTGTACGTTTTATCACGGTGGATTGCCGGCTAAAGAGAAAGAGAAAAACATGCAATCGTGGTTAGAGAACAAATCTCAAGTCATGGTAGCAACGAATGCTTTTGGAATGGGAATTGACAAACCCGATGTAAAAACGGTAATTCACATCCAACTTCCAGAAAATATTGAAAATTATTATCAAGAAGCAGGAAGAGCAGGAAGAAATGGTGAAAAAGCATTCGGAATTATCTTAACCAATGCTACTGATATTGGTTACACCAGAGCCCAATTTATTGATGTTTTACCCGATAAAAAATTTGTTAGAGACGTTTACGTTAAACTGAATAATTACTTTCAAATTGCATACGGAGAAGGATATAACGAAAGTTTTGCTTTCAATTTGAACCAATTTTGTGCGCATTACCATTTTCCTGTAATTGCAACTTTCAATAGCTTACAATTTTTAGATAGACAAGGTATTATAACGTTTCAAAGCGAATCTACAGAAAAAATAAGTTTGCAATTTATCATTCCAAGTAAAGAAGTGATTCGTTACATTAGTTTGCATCCACATGATGAACCCGTTATTACCACGATTTTAAGAACCTATTCTGGAATTTTTGAGGTGGAAACCACAATTAATCCGCACTTGGTAGCCAAAAAAGCGAACTCTACAGAAGCACATGTGGAAGAAGTGATTGATAAATTAGCTGCAAGTCAATGTATCATTTTACACGCAAAAAACAACGATAGTAGTATTACATTCAACGAAGTACGAGAAGATGATTTGACCATTAATCGTGTGGCGAAATTTTTAGAACATCAAAACAAATTAAAACAAGATCAGTTTCAAAGTGTTGTACATTACATTTCTGACGAAAACACTTGTAAAAACAAAATGCTTTTGGCTTATTTTGATGAAATTTCGAAAGAAGAGTGTGGTATTTGTTCGTATTGCTTTTCAAAAAAAAAGGCTAATCCAACAGAAATTACTCAAAACGTAATTCAATTATTAAAAAAAGAGCCACTTTCCTCTAGAGAAATAGAAAACCAACTTCACATTTCTTCAGAAGCCACTATCTTTGCCATTCAATTATTATTGGAAAATAATCGAATCAAAATCAATTCAAACAATCAATATTACCTTATATAATGGAAAAACTTAGAATTGTATTCATGGGAACTCCCGATTTTGCTGTTGGGATTCTGGATACTATTTACAAAAATAACTATGAAATTGTAGGCGTTATTACTGCTCCAGACAAACCAGCTGGTCGTGGACAAAAAGTAAGTATGAGTGCGGTTAAAGAATATGCTTTAGAGAAAAACTTACGACTATTACAACCTACCAATTTAAAATCGGAAGATTTTTTAGCCGAATTAAAAAGTTTAGATGCCAATTTACAAGTCGTTGTTGCTTTTAGAATGTTGCCTGAAGTAGTTTGGAAAATGCCAAAATTAGGAACATTTAATCTTCACGCTTCTTTGTTACCTGAATATCGTGGGGCTGCGCCTATTAATTGGGCTATCATTAACGGAGAAACCAAAACAGGAGTTACTTCGTTCTTTATTGATGATAAAATTGATACCGGTGCGATGATTTTGAGTAAAGAAACGGAAATCGGCGACAATGAAACCGCTGGCGAGTTACACGACCGCTTGATGCATTTAGGAAGTGAGACGGTTTTAGAAACATTACAATTAATTGAATCTGAAAAAGCCATCACAACTTTACAAGAAAACAATCCGGATGTTAAAACAGCTTACAAATTAAATAAAGAGAATTGCAAAATTGATTGGTCGCAATCAGGGAATACGACATTTAATTTGATTCGAGGTTTATCTCCTTATCCAGCAGCTTGGACTTTTATAAAAGATGGTGACCAAGAATGGAATGTAAAAATCTATTTAGCGAATTTTGAAGAAAAAACACATTCGGAAACTATCGGAAAGATTACAACTACTAAAAAAGAGATTTTTATTGCTACAAAAGATGGTCTTTTAAAAATTGAAAGTTTACAATTCCCAGGAAAGAAAAGAATGTTGGCTCATGAATTATTAAATGGAATTTCGTTTTCAGAAAATGCGATAGCGCTTTAAGCCTTGAAAACACTATATTTAAGGATGAAAATTAAAAAAACAAACAATGTTATTAACATTTAATCTAATTTATCAACATTTTAGTCGAAAAATAGCACGAATACTTGCGTAGTTCAACAATACCGCTAAATTTGTGATAAATAATTAAGTTTAACCAATTATAAATAACTTTAATCATGAACAAATCAGAATTAATCGATGCAATGGCAGCTTCTGCTGGTATTACAAAAGCAGCTGCTAAATTAGCTTTAGAATCATTTTTAAGCAATGTTGAAGGAACTTTAAACAAAGGTGGAAGAGTGTCTTTAGTAGGTTTCGGATCTTGGTCAGTATCTAAAAGAGCTGCAAGAGATGGTAGAAATCCTCAAACTGGTAAAACTATCAAAATTGCTGCTAAAAACGTAGTAAAATTCAAAGCTGGTGCTGAATTAGAAGGTGCAGTAAACAAATAATATTTTTGTTACATCAAAATAAGAGAGTCTCGATGCAAATCGGGACTTTTTTTTACATTTCATCGAGAATATTTTGAATTTGTAATTTTTTTTTGATAACTTTAATTAATTAACTACAGAAATATGATATCAACTTTACCAAAAAAAGGCCATCTGTTAATTGCAGAACCTTCGATTTTAGGCGATGTTTCTTTTAATCGCTCTGTGGTCTTATTAGCGGAACATAACGATGAAGGCTCAATTGGTTTTATCTTAAATAAACCTTTGAACTATACCATCAATGATTTGCTTCCGGAAATTGAAGCTTCTTTTAAAATATACAATGGCGGACCTGTTGAACAGGACAATCTGTATTTCATTCACAATATTCCAGATATTATTCCAAATAGCGTTGAAATTTCTAACGGAATTTATTGGGGTGGCGACTTTGAAACCACCAAACAATTGATAAACGAAGGTAAGATTACTAAAAATCATATTCGTTTTTTCTTAGGCTATAGTGGCTGGAGTGTTAACCAATTAGAAATGGAGATGCAAGAAAATTCGTGGATTGTTGCTGAGAATACGCTCAAAAACAAACTACTTTCGAAAGCTAGCACTTTGTTTTGGAAAGAAAAGATAATTGAACAAGGTGGCGAATACGTATTATTTTCAAACGCTCCAGAAAACCCAATGCTTAACTAAGTCGGATTTTAGCATTCAATCTTTTAATTACATCTGAAGCAAATTCAGCAGTGTATTCTTTCTTACGGTATTTAGTTATAGGTTGAATTCCCGAAATTACATTGGTCAAGAATAACTCATCCGCTTTTTGCAAATCAAAAGGAGAAATAGAAGCTTCTTTAACTTCGATTCCTTCTATTTTTTTCAAGAGTTCTAGTATTTGTTTGCGCATAATTCCGTTTAAACAACCATCAGAAACTAGTGGAGTTACTACTACATTACCCGTTTTCATAAACAAGTTACTTTGCAAAGCTTCCACCACATTCTTTTCGTCATTTAAAACCAAACAATTATCATAACCATTTTCGTCTGCAAAAATACTTCCGGTGATTTGAAGCATTTTATTATTGGTTTTTAAAGTGGAAAGCAATTGTTTTGAAACATAGAAATCTTTGTATAATTCGACTTCATAAGATTCTTTACCGATTGCATATAAATCGGAATTTAATGACGAAGCAGCAACTATAAATTGTACATTTCTAGTTTTTGGCAAATAAAAACCATCTGAATCTCTGTAAACAGAAAAGCGAACACGATATGAATTAGAATCTGAAAATGTAGCAATTAGTTTTAAAATTTGCTCTTCAAAATATTCCATGGTAAAATTCATAGGAATTTCCATGCGGCAAATTCTCATTGAAGCCATTAATCTAAAATAATGATCTTCAAGAAAAAGTACTTTATTATCTAATACTTTAATGGTTTCAAAAACACTATCTCCAAACAAAAAACCTCTGTTTGAATCAATAAGAATTGCGCTATTTTCCTGAATATTTCCGTTACAATTTACCATAAAAAATCCCGATTTTTAAATCGGGACAAATATAACTTATATAATTGATTTTTTAAACGGAACCTAACACATGTTTTAAGTCAGAAATTTGATTTTCCCACAATAATTTAGATTCGTCTAATTCATCCTCGTGAGCAAAATCAGAAATTACAATAGAAACGTCTTTAGTAATTTCATCTTCCATGATTTTTAATTCAAAAAAGTAATCGGTTTCTGTATTATCATCATTTAACCATCTGAATTTAATACGCTCTCCTGATTTTTTTGATGCTAATTTTGCTTTCTCTTCCGAGTCATCCCAAATAAAAGTAAAAAACTCACCTCTCGAATTTACGTTATCGGCAAACCATTCAGACAAACCTGATGGTGTAGAAATGTATTGATATAGTAGCTGTGGCGAAGAT
This sequence comes from Flavobacterium helocola, assembly GCF_038289885.1. Lineage (NCBI taxonomy): Bacteria > Pseudomonadati > Bacteroidota > Flavobacteriia > Flavobacteriales > Flavobacteriaceae > Flavobacterium > Flavobacterium helocola. The sequence goes on from NZ_JBBYHT010000005.1 coordinate 84,011, forward strand.
TGAATAGGGAATTCTAATTCATATTTTACTTTAACACTCATTATAGTTTGTTTTAATGTTGGAAATATATACAGAATTAATTGAATATACAAAAAAACATTTTATTTATTTTTTTTACAAAATTATATTTGCAAAGAATAGAAATAGTTTTATATTTGCACCCGCATTCAACAAGGATGTCACACCGACCTTTGGCGAGGTAGCTCAGTTGGTTAGAGCGCAGGATTCATAACCCTGAGGTCACGGGTTCAACTCCCGTCTTCGCTACAAGTTTTTTAAAAATTAAAAAGTTAGATTTTAAGCAGGATTAGAGCAATTTAATCCTGCTTTTTTTATGTCAATATTTTTACGATATTTGAAAAATGAACACGGTTTTGAACACGATTTTGAACACACTTTGAAAGAAAAGAAAAAATACTCCGAACCAAAAATCTATGATGCTAATGGCGATTTAGCAAAACGTTGGTATGTTTATTTTTCTTTTCGTAAAAAGGCTGATGGTCCACTTGAAAGGTTTCCAAACAACATTTATGCTCCTCAACACTTAGAAAAGAGAGAACGATTGTTGTGGTTAAAAACTATGCAACGAAATCTATCTCTTCTTTTGAAAGACGGATTCAATCCATACAATCCAGAAAATAAATTCAATTTCGAAGAAGAATCTAATAGTAAATCTATTAAAGAAGCTTTTACATTTGCTTTAAATATCAAAAAAAGTACGTTAGCAGAAACATCATATAAAGGTTTAGAAGGACGAATTCTACGTTTTGAAAAGTGGCTAAACGAAAATGGCTTTAAAAACAGATTGATTTCTTCAGTTAATAAAAAAGTTATTACTACTTATTTAAATGAAATTTTAACTGCAACCTCAGCTAAAAACAGAAATAATACTCGTACCGATATTAGTACTATTTTTACAGTTTTAGCAGATAATGAAATTATTTCGGAAAACTTTATTCATAAGATTCCTGTTTTAAAAAGCAATCCTGAAAAGAATAAATCATATACTAGCACCGAAGAAACTAAAATATTTGAGTATTTAGACAAGAATAATAAGTTACTTTCTTTATACGTTAAATTTATTTCTTATAACTTTTTAAGACCTGTAGAGGTAAATCGTATCAAAATTGGAGATATAGATTTAAATGACAAAATTTTAAAAATTAAAACCAAAACAGGTTTCAAATTAAAGCGAATTCCACAAGTTTTAATTGACGAAATACCAAATATTACCCATTATCCAAAAGATGCTTATTTGTTCGGAAGAAAAGATTTTGGACAATACTGGGAAGCTACAGAAACTAGCAGAAGAAACGATTATTCTGATTATTTCTTAGAAGTTAAAAAGAAATTCAAATTAGGTAAAGATTACGGATTGTACAGTTTTAGACATACCTTTATAACCAAACTCTACAACACCTTTATCAAAGAAATGACACCAGAGGAAGCCGAATCAAATATTATGGCTATAACGGGGCATACAAGCAAAACAGCACTAAGAAAATACTTAAGGGAAATTAATGCATACATTCCTGAGGATTATTCAAGGTATTTGTAGAAAATAAAGTAATAAAACATGTCTTTTTTTATTATATTTGGGGAGTAAACAACCACAATGATTGACAGAGAAGCATCAGGATTAATCGAAGCCCTTAGGTTACAAAAACTTAGGGCAATAGAGTATTTACTAATAAACATAAATACAAATCAAGAAAAAAATGTTGCTGTTGCTATTGAGCTATACGAAGATGTTTATCAAAAAAATGAAGATGGTGAGATTTTTGAACAAAACAAAAATTACGACCCTAATAGTAAGTTCACTCTTAATAGTGAAGAGGTTTTAAAATCATTTTGCAGTTTTATTGATATTTGGACACACAATGATTTCTCTTCAGACATTAAATTTTGTTTTTTAAGCACAAATTCAATTGGTAAAGAGGGTTCAAGTACAAGAACAAAAAAACTTGGAGTTACATTGCCTGAACAATCATTATTAGAAGAATTGGCTTCTTTAGATGAAACAAGAATTAAAGAGATAGCACAAATAGTTAAAGATTTAGTATTTGATTATTATGAGGTTAATTATCCTTATGAAGAGTCAACAATCGCATTTTTAAGGAAATTAACATTAAATGAGTGGATTAAATTTTTAATGCAAATTTCTTGGCTATTTGGTTTCCCAGAAATTAGTGAGGTTGAAAAATCAGTAATTAAACTAATTAAAGATTGTACTTACTATAGTAGTGTTGATAACGAGAGTCAAGAAGAAACAATTAAGGCTAAACTATTAGAATTAATTGAAAAAAAATCGATACAAAAGGACAGACTATTTAAACTTGTTCAAAAGGCTGATGTACAACTAAGTTTTCAAAATGCTATATATAATATTACAAAACCTCTTAAGTTAGATGATGTCCATACATTATGGGACACAATAGAAAAACCAACAGATTTCAGAAATCTAAATGATAAAATATTACAAGTTTGCCCAGATTTTAGTCTTGATAGGTTAAAACAATTAAATCGGCAAGCTGCAATAGCAAAAGTTTTTGAAAGTAATCATAAATCTTCATTACAATATCTTGCATTGAAATATAGAGTTTTCAATTTTTGTGAAACAGAATTATTTTCTAAAACACAAAATAAATCAAAGACTGTTTTTTGTCAAGATGAAATAGAAACTATTATCAGAGAAATAACTATTAATTGTATAAAAGAATTTGAAGATTTGAAAAAAGATTTTACTTATGGTGTTGAAAGAAATAGTGTAATTACAGAACTTTTTATTGAATTTATCGATAGTTGTTATTTAGCATTTGATTAAAATGGGACAAAACGATTTAACTAAAAAAAGAATGATGTTTATTAAAAGTGAAGATTATAATTTTCTCACTTATAATATATTTATTATTTTAAATGGACTTGATTGCGTTGAAGGAAAAAGTAGCTTGAGAGACCATAGAAAAATTTCATTTCTGATAGATTTCATTTCTAATGGAAAACTTATTGATATCATCGAAAAGCAATTAAGAAATCCTATGTCAAAAATCAATGAAGTTGACAGAGAATTATTAAGTCAATCTTTTACGGATTCATTATTAAGAATTAGAACGATAAATCAACTTGTTTTTACTTTAACAAACGAAGGATTTTTAACTATTAAGGATAAAAAACTAGACAAACTTACTATTTGTTTAAACAAACAATCTGTCCAAAAAGAATTTCTAAAAGGCGAAATATTTAAAATAGAACGAAATAATATTAATAGATTAAAATCTATAGTTCAACGAATATCAATTCTTGATATTACAACAATGTTAACAAATCTTTATTATACCAACGGAATACCGGATGAGCAACTTATTAGTTAAACAGGTCAAATATTTTGGAGAGCGATACTCATATATATCGCCAACATTAACTTCAGGAATTAACATTCTTGAAGGAGAGAATGGCACGGGTAAAACAACTTTTTCAAGTTTGCTATATTTTGGATTAGGTGGAAATGTTAAATGGTTCAGAGATGACACAAGTGAAAAACACATTGAAATAACAGGAGACAAATCCAACTATGTTGAAATAACAATATTGATAAATAATCAAATTTACATCATTACTCGTTATGTCTATAAATTTGAAGTAAATATTGTTAGCCCAACTGATGTAATAACATTACAAATTAACAGAAGTGTTAATAATATATTTACTTTTTCCGATTGGTTATTGGGGAAATTAAATATAAAGGTCGTAGAAATATATCAAGGAACTGAATTCTACAAGTTGAATTTTCTTGATTTGTTTAGATTAATGTATCATGACCAGATAACTCCTGTTGATAAAATTTACAAAAGACCTGATAATGAAAATTATATATCCGATTCAGGTATTATTAGAAAAGCAATTTTTGAAATACTCACAGGGAATTCATTTGATGACTATTATAATTCAATTGCAGATTACAGGAAGGCATTAGACGAACAGACAACTATAAAATCTCTGATTCAGAATTTTGAATATTTAAACGTTGATTCAAGTACATTATTTGAAGGAAAGAATTCTTATAATCTAAATTTAGATTTAATAGAATTCACTTCTCAGATTAATAAACTTGAAAATTATCGAGAATCGATAAATGATAATGTTACTTCCATAAAAACAAGTACTGAAATTCTAAGTCAAAAAAGACAAAAATTTTCTGAATATGAAGAGAAAGTTTTTAGTTTAAAAAAAGAAAAATCCAATATTGTGTTGGAATATTCTAGAGTAAAAAGAGTTCGTGAAAATGTGATTTTAGAAGTAACACATTTAAAAAAAATAATCATTACTAATGAAAATTTGAATCTATTCTCGCCAAACACTTGTCCAGTATGTCTTAAGACAGCTAACAGAGAACCTGAAAAATGTATTTGTGGTAATGAGGTATCAGATGAACAATATCAAAAATTTTTCTATACAAAAGAAGAATATTTTAATATACTAAAGAGTAAACAGAAAAATATAGAAACTTTAGATTTTGCTCTAAAAGGCTATGAAGATGATATTAAATATTTAGGAGAAAAAATTTCTGCTTTTGAGTCAAGATTAGAAGAAATGCGAGGAGAAATTAATCAATTAACTAAAGGTAGAAGAGTAATTAAAAACATTGAGTTAAAAGAAGTTAATGATAAAATTTTAGAATTAGAAAAGACGATTTCACAAATTAGACAACAAATAAAAATTGAATTAAAGAGAGAGGAATTAGAAATCAAACGAGCATCTTTAGGTACGAAAGTAGAAGACTATAAGAGAATAATGGATCAAAAGAAAATTGAATCTAGTAAAAGTATGGATGAAATTGTGAAATCATTCAATACAAAATATTTGTCCTTAATGACTAAGGCTCTTTTTGATTGCACTTCAGCTCGTATCTCTAGCGAAGATTATATGCCAATTATTAATGGAGGAACCTATAAAGAAGCAAGTTCAAATGTAAGTAAAAGATTGATGTATTATCTAACACTATTCCATCTTTCTATAGTAGATAAAATTAAATTTCCAAAATTTTTATTAATTGACACACCTGAAAACATGGGTATTGACAACAATAATTTTATTTCTACAATGCGTTTAATTACTGAATTAGGAGATGAAAATCATGTCATAGAAGAAGGGCAAATTATTTTAACGACAGGATTAAATAAATATCCAACAGAATTTAAAAAATTTATTTTTCAAACAATTGACAAGAAAAATAAATTATTAACTAAAAATATATTTGATATTGGTGCATAATCTTCTATATTTTTTTATACAAAATAATCCCTAAGCCTTTTTTTAGAATTTTTTTATTTATAAACTTTTGTACAATATTAGAAAGTATTTAATTAGTTATCTTTTCAATCTTCTCCATCAACATTTTAAAACGCTCTTCGCGTATTAATGGATGAATATGCATTGCTAAAATTTCTTCCGCTTGTTTGTGGTTTTTAATTAGGGTTAATTCTTCTTTTATATATTGACGAATCTCCTCATCAGCGTTTAAAATTTCTTCAACTATTGTTGTTCTGTTATCAATTAAATATATAATGTCTTCGAAATCGTGACTGCCGTAAAAATCATTTTTCCCTCTGTCTTTGAATGCTTCTAACTTTGTAGCTAAAAAATAAGGAGAGGGTAATATATTTATGTTTGTTCCATCTTCCAATGCTATTTGTTGTAAGTATTTAAAACCCGGTTTGTACCAAATGTTTGAAACACCAATACTACTATCATCCGAAGGCATAATGTCTATTGCAATATCTTGATATTTGTATGAACATATTGATTGTCCTTGTGGATCGGGATAAAATCCCAACTCTGCTAATCGTTCTTGCATTTGTGCCCATTCAGCATAGTTTGCTAAATTGATGGTCATATCTATATCAGCAGTTGGTCGGATTTCTTCGGCAGCAAGGTCATCTGTGTACAAGCTAATTACAGCACCACCAATGAACACCATTTTATCTTTTAGCTCTTGTAATCCATTAGCTACTTGAGCCACCAATGCAAGATTTATGACTTTGCTATGCATTTAGAATTCTTTTTTCTAGTTCTTTTTTTGCAATTTCTTTTTCTCGAATTCTTCCAACTCTTATTGCATCTACCATTGTAAGCAATTCATATAATTCTTTATCATTAGATGTTGCTTCAACCACAGTGCTATATAATGGTTCTATAGCTTGTCCTCTTTCATTTCCTTTTGCATAAGGCCAAACGTATTTTTCGCTTGAATTTATAATTTGATTTAGAGGTTCTGCTGAATGTGCTGTTAAAACTCCTCTTACAATTGCGCCTGGTTGTTGTGGAAAAGCATAGGCAACACCATGTAATAAAAATTCAGTAAATGCCAATTTGTTTACTTTTTTTCTAGCATCATCAATTAAACCAGCATATTTAGAACGGTTTAGGGATTGGCTTACTTCTGATTGACTTATTCCAAGCTCCTGAGCAATAGTGTGATGAAACCATGATTTTTCACCTAAAGCTATTATTTTCAGGAGTATTACTACGTCTTGTGGTTTTAAATTATTCTTTGACTGTTGCATATATTTCATATTGCGATATGCAATATTAAATAAAAAATATTAGAAAGTAATATAATATATTATCCAATAACGTATCATACAATTATATTTCATATTGCGATATGCGATATTGTTTTCTTAAAAAGAAGTTTTTATAGAATTTTACGAGTAAAATCAATAAAATAAAAATAGTCTAATGATAAAAAAACAGTCTTGAAAAGTTAACTTTTCAAGACTGTTGATTTCTTGATATAATTATCAATTAAATTCAAATAAATTTTTCTAACATTTTCTTCATTAAACTCTAAATGAGGATATTGTTCTTGATTTTCCACTGGGTCATTAGAATCAATTATTTCCTTTAAGCTTTTAATGTGAAAAGTGGTTTTATTTTCTAATTCCCAATCTAAATGAACTTCTGACCAATTTTCTTCTAAAGCTGCATAAATAAAGTCTATGATTTCAGACCTATAGTTGAAAACTACATATCCAAAAAAAGAAGATTCATCCAATGATAGATTTTTGTTTGATTGAACATATTGTCTGTGCAAATCTTCAACATAATTTTCATCTACTGCTAAATCTGGTCTGAAGTTCCAAAACCAATTTAGCACCTCTTTTTTTTCTATTTCCATATTAAAATCCATTTAAAGATGGTTCTTTGAGGTTGGTTAAATTATGAATCAAATCATCATATTCAAATTTGGTAATGGTTTTAGAATCAGAAAATTTATATTCAAAAATAGATAAAAAATATATGGTAAAATACAAGAGTATTGATTTACTAAGTTTAGCTTCCTCTCTAAAATTTAACAAATCAATTATAATTTTATTTTGGATTGAAAATGTATTTTTTTCATCTGGTGTAATATCATTTAAAAACAAATTAGTAATGGTCAAAGTACTAATATAAGCATCGTTATTAAAAATAATTATAAATAGATGTTCCCTTTCTTTAGGAGACAATTCTTTCAAATAAAAGTAAACTCTATTTGTAAAGAAGTTGTCCTCTATTTCAGTTGGATTAGTTGTTTTAATAGCCTCAATAAAATTATCCGATAATTTTTCATAATTAGATTCGAAATCTAGAGAATCAGAATTATCAAATAATAATAAATTAACTAATGGAAAAAGTACTTCGTACTCATGTGCTAGGTTTGATTTGTTGTTTTTCATGTGTGCTAAAAAAATGCGTGAGACAATAGCCAGCAGACTCAGAGGCACTAGGAAGCCCGACATCCAGAAGACTACGCCCACGCAAGTATTTTGCACAGGCGTAAGTCTATTAAATTTGGATGTCTTGTACGGAAGTTCCTAGTTTCCTGAGTTCCTATTTAATAGCTTACGCGATTAATATTATTTTTGTTATTGTAAAATTAGATTATTATTTCCAAATAAAATTATTGTTTAATTAAAATTAAAGTTTATTTTCTAAGTGTATCTTTTTAACTTTTTAAGTAAATACTCCGTTGCTTCAGCATCAGTAATTAAAGGTTTCTTTTTATTTTGTTTAGGTTTAGAATTCAAAGTAGGCTGAACTCCCAACATTTGATACAAACGAGCTACTTCCGATTCCGAAAGTGTTTGAATTATATTATATGGAGTTTCAGCTTTTAGCATTTAATTATCTTCTAAATCTAAGTCTTGGTTTGTTTTTTATTTCTTCGTTAGTTGGTCGATTTTGTTTGATATTTTCACTTGATTCGTTGCTATGACTTCGTGGGATTTTAGTAATAAATTTTTCATATCCAACTGTTTCTGTTTTAGCTGCTCTAATTCCAGCATTATCTTCTGGAATAATAGGATTGTTTCTGTTTTGTTCATCTGTTATAATTTTAGTCTTGATATTATTCCATGAAAATTTTTTATGTATTTTACTTCCTTTGTAAAAAGTTCCTTTATATTCAAATGATATTCCTGAAATAAATCCTGTTGTTAAACTTTGATTGATTTTGACATTAACTCCTTTTAAACTTAGCTTTTCAATAAAGTCTTTCATCAACAAATTCTGATTTAGAATTTCAGTTAAAATGTTTTGCAATTCTAATCGCTCGGGAACATCACCCGTTCGAAGACATTTTTCAATTTCCCCTTTTGAAAGAACATTAGATTCTTCCTTTCTAATTAATTCTGATAAATTGTATTTCTGCTCTAACTTTCTAATCAACGATTCGCTTCTTTTATAATCTTGCGAATCGCTTACAACATTTCCAGAAAAATTAACTCGATTTGCCACAATATGAATGTGAGAATGATCTACATCAAAATGTTTGTAAACTATGTATTGATTTTCATCAAATCCCATCCCTTCCAAATAATCCCCAGCTAAGTTTGAGAATTCATGATTTGACAACTTGTTTGCATCATTATAAGGCAAGTTCAAACTCACATGATAAACAGCTTTTGAGAGATTGAATTTCAATTGTCTAACCACATTAAATTCTTTCGTTTGCAGAACAACTGAATTAGATGCTAAATTTGTATCTAAAACAATAGCCTCACCTTTATCTACTTTATTTTGGTTGTATTTCAAAACACCATAAAAATCCTTTCCTTTAACTTGCTTACCAATCATGCTATTCCAATAATTGATTTTTAATTTCATTTAGCTGTTTATACAAATTCACTAATTCAATTTCTAATCCTTTTAAATTAGGGCTACCTTGATTTGCTTTTTTCGACATTTGATTAATATTGTTTCCAATTCTGGAAAGCTCAATAAGCAAATCTCTTTGTAAACCTGGCATTGTAAACTTTGGCAACTGTCTTTGTAAAGCTCTTCGTCTAACAAACTCGACTACATTTAAACCATATGTTTTAGCAATTTCCTCCAATTGAACTTGCTCATTCAAAGTAACTCTTAGGTTGATTTGTAACAACTTAATTTCGTCTAACTTCTTTTTTGGTCTTGCCATACTTTCATTTTTTAATTTGAAAAATTGCTGAAAAGAATTACAAATAAAAAACCCATTTAAACTCGTTCAACAGGACAAATTTAAATGGGTAAAAAATGACAAATACGGTTAACCGTATTCAAAAAAACATTACGGCTAAAAGTCAATATTAAATAATATTTTGTTAAACGTTGTCTCCAACTTATTTTAACAATTAATCCTCTTAACTTATTCAGGGTAAAAAATACAATAATGTATTTTTGTATTTATATATATAAATATATTTGTATATAAATATATATATACTTTTGTATTATTATACTTTTGTATTATTATACTTTTGTATTACTATATTCTTTTATAATTAAACTAATTAAATATTTCCTAGTTACCATCACTTTTAATAAATTATAAGTTGTCATGAAGCAAGCCATGTTTTTAATAGCAAAAACCTCCCTTTGGTCGCATGGCTTGGCAGGGTTGCACCCCACACCCCGCTTTGAATTTGATTTGAGAGAGAACTAAAAAAAATTAAGTTAGTTAAATTATATAAAATAGATTTTTTAAAGAAAAACTTCATTAGATACCCATATAAATATTAAAAAGAAACTGAATTTTAGCCAAAATACTTTAAAAATTTATTGAGATTTAGACTCTAATTCGTTAATAATTTGGTTAGAAAAATCAACAATTTTGTAAATCTTCAAACATATTTGAAAGCGATTTTATAGCCTCTTCTTTTTCAAAAAAATGAAAAGGAGTTTCTAAAAGTTTTTTAAGAGCCTCTCTATATTGTCTTTTACTTTGATTTGATTCAAAATTTTCATAATACAGACATGGGTTTTTAGGATGTACTTTTTCAGGTGTATCTAAATCTTTTTTGTTCTTGTTTGTAACTTCAAATCGAATAGATGCTTTTCTTTCATATTTAGTTAAATCTTCAAAATCATAATTATTTTTATCAAAGAAATCCTCTTCTAAAAGTACAATTAAAGCAATTCTTCGTGATGCAAAATATTTATATTTAATTAGAATATTGATGTAAAGTTCTTTGTTTTTATCAACCCATTCATGCAATTTTTTCAATTGCTCTCCAGTAAATAATTCACCTTCAACATAAATTTGTTCAATACTTATATCTGTTCGTTTTAATACGTCAAAAACTAACTTAAGATTTGTTTTTATCATGGTTTTCTACCTTTATTGATTTTTAATTTTTGATCTAGTGATAATAATTCATTAAGAGCTTGTTTTAAATTTTGTTCTCTTTTGAATAAATAGAACAACTTTTGACATGAAATACTTCCCAATAAGGAATAATTTTGCATATTTAAATCTTGTTTTTCTATTTTGCTTTTGACGTAAAACCCCAATAGAACAGCTTCATAATTTTCAATAGGTTCTTTGATATTAACCATTTTGTCATACAAGTTGTCCCAAAATTTTGCTGAATTTTGATTACTTTGATTTCCTTTGATCTTTTTATTTGATAGAGAAGAATCTAAAATATTTGAATAGGATTTAAAAAAGTATTTCCCATATTCCCATTGTCTTATATTCATTTGATCTATTAAAGCTTCCTCAACAAACTCATTCAAGTTTTTATCACTTCCAACTATTTCTAGCCTAAATGATTGTCTTTTAAGTTCATTAAACCATTCAAATTTACAGTCTTCTAAATTTTCTAATAACAATCTGCCAAAGTCTTTTGAAATGTTAAAATAGTAATTTTGTTCACTTAAAAATTTTAATCTATCCTCCTTACTTTGCTTTTCTAATTCAGGTAAGTGAAGTTGGTATGCAAAAATTAGTGATAAAATTGATTTGAGTTCGTTATCGGTAAATAAAACTTTATCATTTTCATTATAATTAGCTTGATATTTTCTACCAATATCTTGAAAATTGATATGTACAAATTCATTAGTCTTTAAAACATTATAAACCATGATTTTTAATTTTGTTAAATTATTCTCTGCAATTATACATAATTAAGATATAATCTTAAAAAATATTTAATAAAATGGTTAAAAAAATAATTATTTTATAAAGTTATTCTATAATTTGAATAGCGATATAGATTTTTTAGATATTTTTAATTAAAAAAGATAGGCTAATTTTGAATTACAAAATATATTTGCTTTTACATAGAATATTTAATAATGAATTATCTAAGCTTAATAATTTTTTAAATATCGGTTTAACTTGCTTTAAATAATTAATTTTTAAAACAAAAAATAGAATATCTGAAGAAATTGTAGTAACGCGTATCAAGATAAATCTTCACAACAAAAATGAAATAGTCTAAATGGTTTGGTCTCAAGAATCCTATTGCAATAAACAAGTAAATATTTTTTATTGGTAGCTATTATATTAAGCTTGCCTTTTTTTGTTTATTCAATTCTTTCATTCTCATCATCAAGTTATATTCATCAATTTTATCCAGATGATTATTTTGTTCTAAATACTTTATATAATAATATTTAATTAATTTGTAATATTCGTCTTTTAGATTAGATTTTTCACAATGTTCTATCACTTGTTTTAGTAAATCCATTTTTCTATGAATCGAAATATCATCAATTATTTTTTTGTCTTCTAAAAAAACTATAAAATCGTTCTTATTGCATATAACAAATCTTGACGCAGTTTTACAAGTTTGATCATTTATTAAATTGACATGAAAATCTGAAATTTTGTAACGATAAATATAATTTACTTTTTTAGTGTTATCATGAGATAATTTTAGAAAATATTTTTTTGTTAATGGTATTGTGAATTCTGCTGAAATAAGAAATGGATTGTTCGCCTCTGTGTTAAGAAAATCTTGAAAATGGATTGGATTATCATTTGTAAAAAAATTTCCTTGAGTTTCACACTTAAAAACTTCCATAGCTGTAAACTCATGTATTTCTCCAAATTTTGCAGTTAAATCTAAATGATTTTCTTTGAAAATTTTATTTATTTTCAATTCAATTTTTTCTTTAATTTCATCAATATTAAAATTTTCCGTTTTATACGTTTCATCAAGATAACTGAATTCTAATTTATTTTCATTTATTGAATTTAAATACATTGTATTTATAATTTCAATATGAGCATTGATAAGTTTTTTAAAATTATTAGGATTACGATGATAGAGATGCAATATACTGATTAGTATTTCAGCTCTCTCTAAATTACTAATATAAGTTCTTGAATCGTCTAACAGAATTTTTATTGATTTTTCATACAGAGGTTCAATAAAATCTGAATAAATCTTTTCAACAATCAATGGATTATTTGACTTATTATTTGAAGGATCAAGAGTATATAAATTTGTTACAGATAGAATATTTTCTGTATTAACTTTAAAAAACTTTTCTTCTTTTTTATCATACACTTCAACTATATACTCATTTTTATTTTTAACCGCAAATCGCTTTAAATATACTTTAGGGACAAAATGTTGCTTCATAATAAAATATAATATTCTTGATCAATTGTTTTGAATTCAATAAAATTTATTCTAAAAAAGATTAATAGCACAGATATTATTTGTAAACATTATGGAATTCTTAATACATCGTTTGTTATCGAATTATATATTATCTTCATAATATCCTCGTTTATTATCTGTTGTAAACCCAAATCTATTATTTTTCCTTTAACTAGTTCGCCCCAATTTTTCTTATTCAGATGAATGTACAATTCTTTTAATTCCTCCAATTCGTTATATATTATTTCTTGCCCAAAACCTAATTTTTCCAACTTTCCCATAAGATCATCAATCTTTGAGTTAATAATTTCTTTATCATCACAAATTGATTCATAATTTGGTTTTGACTGCTTTAGTTTATTTTCAACGTATATTTTACCATTAACAGTTAATTGAGCATCGGCTTGACGAGCAATATTATTGCTTATAATATATCCGAAATTTTCAAGAAGCTTAACATATTCAAATTCTTCACGTTGTTTTTTTAAAATAATTCCATTACCCTCTAATATCGGTAATATTGGATATATATTATTATCATACAATTCATAAAGTTTATCAAGGATTAATTCCAAAATATCTTCTGATGTATATTTTTCTCTTATTGACAAATCAATTTGATTTGGTTTGATAATTAAATCTGATACACTAAGAAGTTTTGTTATATATTGAATATATAACAAATCATTTTTTAAATCTTGTTTTTGTTCTCGAGCAAAATTATCAAAAGATGTTTGATTTCCATGTAAATTATATTTATTCGAATTAGCAATTCTGAAGCTCTGCACATAAGAATTTTTACTATCAAGTGAGGAAATCAAAAAATTAACAACTTTATCTCTCCACTCTTTATATTCTGTTACAAAATTATTAGTTTCCTCAATACTTCTCGTAGATATTTTACTTAGTTCTTCCCCTTTATTTCCAAATGAATTCATTTGATTTTTAAAAATTTCCCATTCAATTTTAAGTTCACTCATTTTATCCAATTTTTACTTTTCTATTTTCACTTTTGTCTTTTAACGTATTTGCAACAAATTGAGATAGAATTGCAGCACTTGCACCAATACATGTTGAAAACAAAACTATTTCTGTCGTTGTCATACAAAATTTGTAATTTTATTTTCTTATACTGTTAAGATTAGGAACTTCTGAAAATCCATTAAATCCAACTTTAATCACTCTTTCAAAGAAGAATTTACTTAATGCACTTTCTGGACAATCTTTAATTCGATTGTATTTTTGCAAAACCCAATTATTAATTTTTGCTCTTTCCCCAAAACTTTGAGCATTTCCAATTATTGTATTTGAAGCATGCTTACTTGTAACTCCCTTTTCTGCTTGAAATCTTAAAGCATTATTAGTTGCTTTATATAAGATGCCATAAATTTGAGCAACAGAATAATCATTAATTAAATCATTTAATACAGTTTTAGTTCTATCACCAATTTCGTAGTCAATCCCTAAAATATTTTCAACACTATATATAAAATATTCAATTGATTCATATAGTGCTATTTTCTTCCACAATTGAATTGCTTCGTCATAATTTGATTGTTCTAAATCTAAAGGATTTATAATTAATTCTATTAATGAGACTTTACTAAATCCATCACTTTTCACATTCAGTCCCCATTTAACTTTGTAAGGATAATATCTGAAACTCCCATTTTCATAATCCACAATCTCAATAAATTCTGAGTCTGTACTCGGATGAATAACAATAGCATTAATTTCCTTTAATCGATCAATCACTTCTGTTAAAAATTCATAAGTAGGAGTTAATGGATTAATAAAATGTTCGATTGGTCTAATATAATTATAATCTTCTGAGATACCTTCTCTCAATAATGCTCCTAAATATATTTTATCAATAAAGGTTAATTCATTTAAATCAATTTTATCTTCTTCTAAATGGTTTAACCAAATATCCATGAACTCCTGCTTATTTTGCCGTTCATTATCTTGTTTATGCCACTCTATAGTTTTACAATTTTTACATAAACAAAATGCGTCATCTTCATGTCCGCAATTTGGACAATATTCAGGAGTAGCTTTCCAATACAAATAATCTCGAGAAACTCTTTTACGAATAAATTCTAAATTGCAATAAATACATTTTTTTTCTAAAATTTCAGGAGGAAAATTCCTTACCAATTCATTCGGTCTTAAATTTAAATTATACTCAGCAATGAGATCAGAAACTTTTTCTTTTTCATAATATCTTATGATAAGTTCTTGAATTTTCTCTTCTGATAAATGAGAAAGTTTTTCGCTCATTATATTAATTATTTTAAATTTTCATATTAGATTACCTAACACTTATAAATATACAAACTTGCTGTTAATATTTACAAATGTTTTATCTTTTACTTTTAGTAATTAGAAATTAAACATAAAAAAGATGAGCAATTGCTCATCTTTTTATAATTGTTTTATGTTAATAGATTTCGAACTATTGATTTCAAAAAAACTAATATTTCAAACAATTCCACTGATCATTATCAATTTACATTACCAACCGTTTGTACTGTATCACTTCCTATTTCTATGAACTCAATAAAACTTCCCACTTTCATTTGATTTGTACCTCCAGGTGCTGCAGAAAACGCTAATTGAGGAGTTAAAACACCTCCTGTAGTACATCGCAACACCCCTTCAAATTCAATTGTGGTTGTTACTGCAGTACTAGCTGCATTTAAAACTTTAATAGCTGTACCACTAACTTGAACACTTGAAGAAACAGTAGATATTCCATTTAATGTGGATGAAAATAGCTTTACAACATACTCCATAGATGTTATATTTAATCCTGAACCTACAACCCATCCCATAGCTGTAGTATGACTAATTGAACCATTTGTTATTAAAAACTTTCCTTTAAAAAAATAAGTTTTATTTGCAGTTAAAGTATATGCGTCACTAGAAGGAGGAAACGCATTTTGTGAAGTATTTGAATTAGACAAAGTAAAATTTGAAGATAAAACACCAATAAATTTTACTGGTCCAGAAACAGATAAATCACCACTACCAACAATAGATTGTCCATTAATAGTTTTAACATTAGTTCCGCTTACTAAAACATCTTGCTTATTGTTTAAATCATTCTCTAATCCGGTTACCTGATTTTTAGATATGGTACCCGTTATTGATGAAGCAGTTCCACTAACATTAGTAACTACAATATTTCCATTTGAATCCGGAGTGATATTGTTCACTTTTTTTACTGGTGCAAAAGTTTCAATACTTTTCTTAACCGTTTTAGGTGTTAAGTATTTATTATCAATCTGATCATTTTGAGCATCTGCTTCAGATGCTTTATCTTCTTCAATATTAAGTTGACTATCAATTAAATTTTCAAACTCTTCTTGAATAGGTCTTTTACCAGTTTCAAAATAGGATTTTAATATTCCTCTATTTTTTGTTGCCATAATTTATTTTTTTTGTTGATTATCTTATATAAAATGTTCCTCCTACAATCATTTCTCCTATTCCTCCAATGTCTTGCCAGTTTACTTCATTATGTATTGTTAAAATACGCTCCTCATTACTCATCATGCCAGCTGTATTTTCAGTAATTATTTTAAAATGATTGTATATAGAATTATTTTCATCATTCATAATTGATAAAGTACCTGACTGTAAGTTTGTATGCGCCAATGGTAGATAATTATTCTGATTATTTGTTTGTAGTTCATGTATTTTTACCCAATTACCTTGTGAATTCATTTTGTATAAATGATACTTACCTTTATAACAAGTTTTTTCCCAATGAAGTACAATCGTTGATAATTCATTATTAGAATTTAAAGGCTCTGAATAATAATCTAAAACTGGAGAAATAGGGCTATAGTTCTCAACAACATTAGTAATAATCAATTTTGAAGCTTCTGAAGGGGCATAATCAACTACATTTACTAATTCCTTATCATTATAACGAATTCTTCTAGAAACTGTTAACCTGTAAAATAAAGGATCTCCAAATGGTATTTCGGACAAATCGGAGAAGTCGTCCTCAAAAATCCATTTACTTTCATCTAATAAATTTTCAACTTCTAAATCGAGAACCCTTACTAATTTCATCGTTCTTATTGATAAAGCGTCAGATGGATTATCTGCCCTATAAATTGAAACTTTAGCTATATTTTGAGCTTTAGGATAAGCATTAATTTGTAATTGTACCGATGGAGTAATTCCTAAAGTTCTGTTTTCTAAAACTGGAATTACTTTAATAATCTCAGGGGCAATTGGTGGAGCTGTGTTTACCAAACTTATTGGACCAAGTATTTCACTATAATCACTTGTTTTCAATTGATTATTAATTTCTCTTACGGCATAGAAATATTTTGCATTAGAAGCGCCATCTAATCCATAATCTGTAAATTGAGATTCATATTGCTGTCCTACTGGATCAACACGACACATCATAGGTGCCATATCAAAATTTGATCCAGGATCAAGTGTTGGTTTTATCAAATTACCGTTACGGTCTCTAATAACTTGTTTCTTTGGAATTGGTTTATAAGGAATTGGTTTTACAAAATTATATAAAACTGGAATTTCTGTTAATGGTACGAAACAATTTAATAATACATCTTTTAAAAAATCTTTAATCTTCAGTTCAGTATTTCTAACATCTCCATTAGGTAAAACTACTTCAGGAATAACAATCTCATTAAGATTTAAAATAGGAACAGAAATATGTCCCACTTGAGTTGGTAAATTATTGTAATACACATTATGGGCATCAATAAAAACATTTATACTCTCTATAAATGATGCCTTGTCTGGTAAAGGTAAAGTTCTATCTTCAAAAGTAGCAAAGTTTCCTGATGGATAATTGAAACTTAGTAAATCGTTCCATCTATCTACATAAAAATCTTCATCTCCATTTAGAAAAACATCCCTCATAACCTGTTGAACAGTGTTTAAAATAGGTTCTTCATTATCATCATATCCATATACGGCATTATCATAAATAGCAGATAAAAACTGTATATCACTTGCCCTGTTAAACTGTACGGAGTATGGTTTATGAATCTCTTCAGGTGTACCATATTTTGTATTGAAGGTATATGATGATTTCCCGAAATAATCTGGACGTGTAGCATACATACCTCCTGTTGGCTTCTGTGGTTGAATAGGTTCCATTACAGCATTAGCAAACATCAATGCTGGAACAGACATTTTGGAGAAGAAATTATCTGCATTATCATACTGAAACTCATTAGGAAAATCCCAACTTCTCAAGCCAAAAACAGTGTAACGTACCTCATCATCTCCTTGAGGTAAAACATTGTCTTCATTCAATCCTAAATTATCATCTTTATACAAATAGACTTTATAACCAGGATAATAATTAGTCATTTGGCTAATTGAATTAACTTCATCATCCATCAACTTCCATTTATATTCATCTAAATCATTTAAATCGCTTGGAAAAGTTAAATCCTCAATATAAAGGACTAAGTCATTAGTTGTTGAACCAATATTTTCTGTTCTAATTACTTTAAATTCCTTTCTTGGTTCATTTACATCACTTAATGTATGTAACCTAACTACCCCATTATACCACTCAACCGAATTAGTACCTAGATTACTTTCTAAATGATATTGTGAATGTTGCGGCAGTTTAAATCCTGGAAAAGTAATTTTATATAACCCTAAATGTTTGAGAATAAAATCATCATTTGCGCCTGTATCATATTCACCATCTCCGTCTTCATCAACTTTTTCTAAAACTTTTTCTATTGTTGCATTTTGATAAATTCCTCTAAACTTTTGCACATGAGTTTCAGTATTACAATCAATGTTTTTAATTATAACTTCATCTTCTCTATGTACTAAAGTATGATCAATATTCACACTAAACCCTGAATTATTTGGCTGCCCCCAAATAGAAGGATTTTGCATATTTTCTACGATTATAAACAAGCTACCAACTTCAGGAACTAAAATTTCAGTTTCTGGGTTCGATACAGTACTTAAATTCAAAATTGCCCCACTTGCATCAGCTTTAAAAACTATAAACTTTGGGTAAGTTTCTGTATTATCTACTTCATGAATAATGTATTCAACATTATCAACTAGCATTACACTACCTATATAATTACTTTCTGTTCCATTTGGTATAATAGGAATTAAAGTTTCATTATATGTAGGTGGTACCGTTTGAGGAATAACACTATCATCAATACCTGAACTATATATTGGATATGGTGCTGTATCAACTTCAATTAATAAAGGATTACTATTACTCACAACAAAACTTACTTTACCAGAAACACTATTTGGCACTTGATTTCTAAAGAAAATTTGTATTTTCTCAGCAAATAATTCTTTACCATTATCTGTTTCATAATAATTAGGAATAGTTTCTCCATTTATTTTCTGATGATAATCAATCAATTCCTGAGCATGATTGTATTCAAAAGTTAAACGAACTAAAGTTTTATCCTGATTGGGATTTTCACTTAATAAAGACTGTTCACCAGATGTAGTTAGTAGCAACGGAAGTTCTTTTTGAATTAGAGTTGCTGTTACATTTGTTGGTGGCAATAATTCATTTTTTGGAGAAATAATAGTTTCTACTGTGTGAACAAGATTACTTGGTGTAGCTCTACTAAACCAGTTAATTCCATAAGAAGAATAATCTAAAAAACCACTTTCTCTTACAGCATGAGTAAATAAAGGTTTGCCCTGTTCAGGTATTACTAACTCAACTGTTTCATTAGTTAATTCTATAGCAATGCCACTAGTATCGATATTAAAATATTGTGGATTATAAGATAGCTCAGGTTTGATCCAATTTATTTCTCCTGCCTTTCTATACTCTAATCCCGCAAAAACAGGATCTGTAGTTTCACAAGCTACAAATTCATTACTTATATAATAAAATGGTGCATCAGCTAATTCATCAATAGCATATTCAGGGAAAAGAGAGTAATATTTAGTCTTTCCATCAGGAGAATACCCATCTTGTGTGACTAAATTAATTGATTCAGAATCCGTAAATTCTTCTCCTCCTTCTTCTACATCAGAATCATCATAGCCATTATTAAAAAATATACCCTGAATAGGTTCTTTTAAATCAATTGGAATAGGTAGACGTTGATCATTCAACGATGTAGGTAAAGAACAATACAAATGTTGTACTTGTCTAGCTCCCAAACCATCATTCAAATCACCAAAAGTAGTATATTCAGAAAGATAAACATATTCACCATCAAACACCAATGGGTTTAAATCTAATGTTCCTAATCCTAACATTCTTGCAACATGGTAATCCAAAGAGCCTAACTTTAAAACTTCAAGAAAAGGAATTTCAATTCCTGAATTTTCTGTAGATTGTTCTGGAATGTAAGGATCATATTCAGGTTCGTCACTATCAGGGTAAGTTTGACTACATGCCTCAACATCTGCATAATTTTCAAAAGGGAATATTTCCACAGCTGTAGGATTATTAAATGCATCACTCAACTCAATATACTTTTCAACAGAAGTATGAATTCGCTCAAGTTCTGGAATACTATTCGAATTCCAACGTGTGTGATAATTTGAAACATTAACAAATGCCTGATCATTATATCTTAGCCAATTTACCAGACAATTTGCTTGAGGCTCTAATCGTTGGTACGCTACATTAGTTTCTTTGGTTAAAGCGTACTTCCCAAGAAAATTCCATTTATTTTGCTTTTTTATGTTAATAATAATATCTGAATAGAATTCAAATGATAATAACTCAATATGTGAACCAGTACTACTAAATCGAATACTTCTGATATTTTCCGAGAGTAATGACTTATCATTTAGTTCATCAGCAGCATATTTTTTTCTTAATGAGGCTGATTTTGGAGAAGTAATTTTATTTTCCGACACGGAAAGCAATTCTGTTTTAACAGAATTTGTACTATTTAAAATTTGAAATTTTGGAGAAATTTTAAAGCTTAGTTCAGTTTTAGTTTCAACTTCAATAATACCATCACCATAATTTTTAATAAAAATTAAAGGTTCTGTAGCAGGATTAATATTTGCTCTAATAAGATTATATTTACTAATATCCTTAAAATGAACATGGAAAATTTTTCCGTTAACTTCGTAAATCCAATTTCTTTGACTACCAATTTCATTAACTTGTAAAGGAATATTGTTGAAATCTAAAATAGTTTGATATGAAACATATTTAGATCTGTAAATTTTTACAAAATCATCACTTTTATTAAAATTATACGTTGTAGTAGCATAATTAGCTTTTGGTAAATGGTTAGATAATACATCTCGTAATGCCCAACGCAAATGAATCCCTTTTGTACTATCATCTCCCAATGAACCAGCAGATTGCAGATATAAATACCCGGATTGAATAGAAGAATAATCTGTTAAATCAAAAACATTCTCACAATTACAGTTACCTAATTGTGATAAATATTCTAAAATAAACTCAACAGCACTCAATGCTTCAAAATAAAACACATC
Source organism: Flavobacterium helocola (assembly GCF_038289885.1). NCBI lineage: Bacteria > Pseudomonadati > Bacteroidota > Flavobacteriia > Flavobacteriales > Flavobacteriaceae > Flavobacterium > Flavobacterium helocola. The sequence goes on from NZ_JBBYHT010000005.1 coordinate 105,397, forward strand.
TATTTCTTTTCCTTCTTTGTAATCAATAAAAGCTATAATTGCATCAATTTGAAATTCTAAATTCTTATCAAGATTAAGATGAGGGTAACTAATATCTATTTGATTAAAAATTTCTAAAAATTTCTTGAAGCATTCTTTAAATACAATTAAATTTTTAGCAAAATCAGGGTTTTTAATTTTAACTGCTTCAATACAACTAGTAAAAACTTCAAGTAATTTATTATATTCAGCACATATTTTTTCGTCTTTGATACACTGTGGGTCAAATGTTGAACAAATGTCTTCAGTCACAGAATTAAGATTATCTACGTTTAAATTACTCGTACCTAAAGAATAATTACTATTTATAATTGAATAATTAATTGTGGATTCTTTAATAAAAAATCCTTTTGGATCAATGCTTAATGGCGCTACATCAAATGTCTTACAACTATTAATATCTAGATCTAATTTCCCAATGCACACCATATTACTCTCACCCTGAAGCATTCCAAAATTCAATAATAAAGTATCATCATTAGTAACCTGTTTTATTATGCCCCAAGCTGGTTGTGTTAAGGGATATTCAAATCTTTTAGTCCATATTACATCAAAATTATTATCAATTTTAGTTATAATACTTTCTGTTCTAGTATAACTTTCTAAATAAATAAAATCTCTGTTAGATTTAAATTGAGGAGAATTTTGACTTGATAATATTATCTTTGCTAAATTATTATTAGGATATAGAGTTGAGTGTTTTATAAAAACTGGAAATTGATTTTCTAAAAGACCAGAGATTACATATTCTTGATTAATAAACTTAACATTCTTCAATAAAATATCAGATTCAAATATATTTAATGGAGATAAATTAAAATCTAGTTCTAATAAAACTCCCTTATCTATAAGTTGTGTGCTACTAGATTTAAAACCACCATATATTGACAACTTATTAGCATAAGATGTTATTTCACCAAAATAAAATTCACCATCAGAAGAATTTATATTTTTTTGGCTAATAATTGATCCTGTAGCACCTATTTTATAAATTGTCGTTTCATTAATTCCAGTTTGATCCTGAATTGTATTTAACATTAAAAAATAGATCTCATTACCTACATTTATGAGCTTCTGGTTTTGATACCAATCCTCATTTAATGTTCCTTGTTGAAATCTTTTTTCCCAAATAAAATCTCCGTTACTATTTATTCTAATCAAAGCGGAATTAGTCGAAAGGCTATCAACTGCAAGAACTAGAAAATCACTATTTGAACAAGAAATTATATTTATAAATTGAAAACAACCATTAATATTACTATATTTTTTTTCCCAGATTACCTCGCCTTCTAAACCTGTTTTAGTAATAATTCCGTATTGGTTACCATTGAAACCAATACTATAAATTGCTTGACCTATCCTTTTAGAATTAATATAGGTATTGTTTTCAGATTTTGTATATTTTTTTAAAAATGACATACTTTTCTAATTAATTATTTAATAAATCAACGGGTAATATAACTTCAGTCATAACTGGGTAATTGAGTACAACATCATCTCCTGGTAAAACATCTCTGTAGACCTTATATTTAAATTTCAAGCTAATGTTTTCAATAATATTTTTTACAGAATTCATAATTATAGCTTGTGAATTGTCTTTAGAAAATAAAACTAAGTAGGAATCATTAACGTTACCATCTGTTATAATCTGAATAGTATCTTTTACAACTTCTTGTCTAAACTTAGGATTATTAAATGGTTCAGGATTTCTAACTATTAAAGCTATAATTGCATCCGTATTGCTGTCCTTAATAACATTGACCTCTGTTGAAACAGCTTCATTTAAAGGTTTCAAACCTAAAATACCCTCAAATACTCTATCAAAAGGATGTTGATAATCATTTGTTAAAGTTTCAATTATTTCTGGTGTAAATCCAGTCAATGCCTGTTGATTTGTTATATTATTCCAATTCCAAATAGTGGTATAACTGGCGTCAATTTCAGCTTGAGTAAATGGTTTTTCTAAATTGAAAATAGCATCTCTCTGTACCAAATTGTCTTCAAATTCTCTTTCTAAGAAATAACTTTCAATTTGCTCTTTAAAGTCTTTGTAACGTGAGGTTTTAAAAACAAATTTATGAACTTCTCGAGTTTCATCAATAGCGGCTACTGTATCGAAATTACCATTATGATTTACATCAAACAAATTATTTACAATAGCTGTATACAACTTATTTGGTTTTAAATGCTTCGGAAATATAGTAACATATTCCGAGGCTGGTTTAGTAATAATAACTTCCCCCATACAGTTTGGTGCATCCATTAAGTTAAAATAATGGTCAATAGCAAATGGAACTTGAGGATTTTCCTCAGGATTCCATACTTCTTCAGTCTGCGGAATGTGCGTATATTCATTATCATTAGGATTATAATCGAGATATGGAGGATTAACAATTGAAATATCCTCTACTGGATCTTTAATCACAATTTTAAGTCTTCCTGCTAGACTATTATCGCTAGAAGGTGCATTTTTATAAGACTCCCATTTATGGAAAAAATGAGTAGCATACGCTTTGCTAAAGAACAACTGAATTTGTGTGGTACTAGCAATTTGTCCGTTTATCATTGATACCTGGTCATCATAAAACAAAGGTTTAGCACTCAATAAATTACCATCAGCATTCGGATAAGATCGATTATAATCAATATATTGTTTCAATGTAGTTAGCGGATATTTATCAGGGTGTGCAATGACTCTCACTTCTTCTGAAGTGCTTGGATCTAAAATTAAATCTCCAGTAACAGCATCTCTTAATTTACCTAACGTATCTTCAAAAATAAATCCGTTAGAATTACTAATATACAAACTACCATCTTCATTATCTAAACCACTATTGCTTACAATATAATAACTATTGTCATCTTTCAATAATCGATCTCCGTTTTTCAATTTAAGATCTCCATAAGTTGATTTATCATGAGTATGGAAATATCCAACAGGACCACCTGTACTAAATCCAAAAGTGTATGGATAAGATTGAATAGTACTGCCATTATCCACATTATCTTTCAAAACAAAATGTACGTAATAACTGGTATCTGGTCTCCATATAGGTTGAATATATTTTGTTATTCCATCAATTGCCGCTTGCGCATCTTCTGCAATAGCTTCTTGTGAAGGTATATTAATATTGTATTCATAATCTTCAACTGACATCCAACAAACTTGATGAATCATTGTGAATTCTTTTGGGGTACATTCACAAATACAATTACCAATCTCATTCAAATAATTAAGTATAGACTGAACCGCACTCCATGCTAATGTGTAATTTTGGATATCTTTTTTACTTAAAAACTGATTAATTAATTCTAATTCATAGTAAAGATACTCAGTTAGATTATAATTAGGATCAAATGCCGCTATAAGATTCTGAATCTCTCTATAACATAACGAAACTGTTTCAAAATTCGACCCTGTAATAATTTGCGGGTCAATCAAACAACTTTCATAAATGGTGGAAATCTGTTGATAAAGTTGACAAACTTTAGGATCCTCTTCACCACATCCTTCTTCTTTACAATATTGTTTTATTTCAGAAGTGATTATTTCAGAATTTGAAGATTGCTCTTTCAATCCTAATTCGTAAGTTTCTTGTTTTGCATCAAATTTTATAATCCCTAATTCATTATTAATTAAACCAGAAATACTCAGCACATTGGTTAAACAGCTTTGTAAATGAGAATTAGTGTGAACAACCAGTGACCCTTCATTTTGATTAAAACAATTTAAAGTAATAGCATTACTTGCTCTATTAAATGTAAAATTCCTAATTCCGTTTGTTCCGCTATTTAAATGTATTTCTTTACTCCAAATTACATTAAAATCAAAACTCATTTTATGCAAAATACCATTATAATCGTTATTCTGAAGAAAATAAAAACCTTCATTATTTAGCTCGATAGAAGAGTTATGATTTGAAGTTGAAGGAAATTGATAAGTGGTATAAACTCCTTCTTCATTAATTAATAGCGCAAAAATACCATCTTGTTTACTGTCATAACCTGATAGTAAATATGAACCATCATCCATAATTTTAATATCATGTATAGTAGTGTATCGCTTATCAATTTTTAAAGAAGAAATAATTTTTAAAGTGATATCCAATTTTATAATAACACCAACAGAATCATTGTAATCACCTTCAATATACCTTCCTGCTACAACAAGACCTTCTTTATCTTCACAAATAGCATTAATAATAAATTCTTCTTTTTCAATTACCAGTAGAGTTCCTTTGATTAAAGTTCCAGATGAATCAACAACAGCCACGAATGGTTCTTTTTTAGTATCAATTTGGTTTCTATCTGAAAGGGTTAAATAAAACTGAAACTCCTTTTTTGATGGTGTAATATGTACAAATATATCTTCATCTTTCCATTCAATATGTTTAAACCATATAACTTTACCATCTTCAGGATTAAAACTTAATAAATAATGGTCTTTTCCTGTTGTGGCATAAACAATATACTGAAACTGATTTTCCTCTGATTTTTCAATTTGAATGATACGCTTGAAAATTAGTTTTTCATTCATATTCTCCAGAAGTTGATATTTTCTTTCCCAAATCAAAGTACCATCAGTAGCGATTTTACTAATTAATCCTTTTTGTTCAGTTGTACCTATTGAATAGATAAAGTTGGAATCTTTTTCAATAAACTCTTTTGAGTAATAATAATTTAATGCATCTTTCTTAGAATATCTATTAATAAATGATGATGAATTTCCATTATCACTTGCTCCACAAATCAATTGATTCAATTCTTGTTCTAATAATACAGTCGAAAGAATATCACCATCAATGGCACCAATAGAAATCAAATTATTATCATTTTCAATAGTAGCAATTTGATCATTAATTAATGCTATTTGTTGACTAATACTACTATCAAAAATAGGTTCAACTACAATGCGGGTAATTGGTCTCCAGTTTTCATGAATAGGTAGCCAATCTCCAATAGCATTAGTGGTGTAATTATATTTTATTTCTTCGTTTAATGAGTTTCCAAATAAAACCATTTCATAAGGCTCATTTACATTTGAAGCATTTGGATTTGGATTTCCATAGACCACATTAAACATTACATCATTTTGAGGACTTTGTATAATAGAATAGAATTTTACTTTTACCCCATTACTATAATTACTCAATTTTAATCCTGTCATTATAGTGGGTTGAGGCAATAAAATTTCCAAGCCATTCCAATTATTGAAAGCTAAAGATTTAGGCACATTAAAAACGTTTGCCTCTTCAGTTATATAGGCAAAATCTTCATCTGGATTTGGTGTAATCAATTGAAAAGATACATCATTTGAGAAAAGAGGTGTATTAACATCCCCACAATAATACTTGGCATTCAATGGTTTTTGCAAAAATTTAGCACACTTATGCTCTTTATGTTCTGCTTCACAAAACAAGGTAGAAGCATTTACACCATATTGTTCAGGTACATACCAACCTGGCTCTCCTTGCTCAGTATATGAAAATGGAGTTGTTGCTAATATTCGAACGGCATTATATATCCCATCTGTTTTTTGGAATTGCCCAACTTTCAGATTGGCAATACTAGGCTCATTAGGATATAACGCCTCATAAGGATGATAGCTTTCCCATATATTTTTAGTTTCATTCCAAAATTTTATCTCTAAATGATCAATAGTATATTGATGTTTAACTTGTCGAATACTTCTTCCATTAATAGTACTTACAGGTGGAATCAAATCCACATAATTTGCTGGTGCATTATTGATACCTCCTATTAACTTTCTTACAGAATTGTTAGGATCTTGAGCGTTACCTGGTAATAAACCTTTTTGTGATTTTATATCAATATAAGTGTCCAGTGGGATAACATGATTTAATATTTTTCCATTTTCAAAATTTTCAGGAGTTCTTTCATTTAAAGGCACTTGATTATCATCAGGACGAGAGCTTAAATAACAAAGTGAAAAAGATTCATTTGTTAACATGTTAATACCTTCTACAATTTCATCTAAAACTGCTATCTGAGCTTCTGTTAATGAATTAAGATTATCAAAACCTCCTAAGAATGGATTAATTGGAGTTCTATCCACATTTTTATTAAAATTCCAAACAACTTCAAGGTTGCCACTGAATTTAAACAAAGTTATGCGCTTACCAAATATCTTAATACCAACCTTAACTCTAAAATAGAATTTACCATAGATCAAGAATGGTTTTGGTGCTTCTACACCAAACAATATTCCTATTTCTAAGTTTAATGTCACGAATAGAACTCTCACACGAGCACTAACTCCTGCCATTAAATAAGCCCCCATTTGAGGTCTTTCAAAACTAATTTTACCACCTACTTCAATAAAAGCATGTGCTTGCACTTTAATGACACCATAATTTCTATCAAAATTAAATTCACCACGAGCGCCTGCTTCAATACCTTTTGCCGATAGCATTACATAACTCTTAATAGTAAGTAATGTTAATATTCTAGCGGTAATTGGATTAACATTAGTACCAATATTTACATACCAAGGCTTCTGATTTTTAAAGAAGAAACCAGCCTGAACATCTGCATAAACCGTTAATATTTTTCCATTTCCAGGCAATTTATAATCAGCACCAAATCCAAATTCTAACGAGTTGTCTCCAACTGCTACAAAAGCAAAAAATGGAGGATCTTTAGTATCATCAAGTCCTAAACGAGCAGCAAGTATATTTGCTCTTCCGTCTATCATAAATAGAGAGGGTATAGAAAATAAAGCCATTGCTTTTATACTAAAAGTATATCCATCATCAGCAGATGTTCCTAAAGTAGCCCCTGCACCCAAAGAAACAAGAGTATTGTAGTTTACAGTCTTATCTGGTCCATTAAACTTCTGTACATTTATTCCTAATTTAGGAGCCTTATAGTATTCATACCAAGTATTATCTGATGTTAATCCAGGTACTGCTTGCTTCTCTGCAACATAACGATAACCTAATAATCCTCTAAAACCATAAATGGCGAATGAACCTAATGGAATAGGTACGGGCGGTTCTAACTCGCAATCAATTATAAATGCTGGATATTTTGGCATCAATTTAATATCTGCCTTTCCTGCTAAATTCACAGAAGGTATTTGCAACGTGATTCCGCCAGCATACTCTTTAGAAACTCCTGGTTCAGGAATAGTTACCCATCCATTAATTTGAGCTAGAGAACCTGAGTTAGCTGGTATAGTTAAATCTAAATATAAAGTTTGTATATGTAGATATGGATGCGGTTTATTTTCTAAATCATCAACACAATAGTAATACTTAACTCCGTCTCCTCTTACTTCTATTCCCAGTGGGTCGATACTAACACCACCATCAAAACCAAAATAGTTAAATTTACGCATTACTCCATTTACTTCTTTTTGGTGTGAACCATAGTGAATAGCAGAAACGGTAATCTCTACAGGCCCTAATGGTAAAACTATTGGATTTATAAGTTGTACGGAACCTCCTTTAAATTCTATAGACCCATCACTATAAATACACAATCGCTCTATCTCAATAGGGCCTAATTGCAAAGTCTCTTTTAAAAATCCTTCAAATTGTAGAGTTCCTGAGGTACCAATATAAAAGTCATCGTCTTCTTTACCTAATTCTACACTTTTCATTCGATAGGTGAAAACGTTAGGAAACTCTATAGGGTATGGTGGTTGTGCTGAGGCTGTTAAATTAAAATCACCATCATCACTTAAATGTCCATCAATATTTATACGAACAGTTGTGTTTGGAGGTATTTGACTTCCATCAGGGTATGTGGCTCCATTTGGATAAACAAATTTTTTAATTTCCAATGCCCCTTTGATGTTGGATGAAATAACTTTGTTTTGTTTGAAAGTGATGTCAAATTTTTGGAAACCAACTAAAAAGCCATTATCGCCACCTACATTTGCCCACATAGTGCCATTATCTGCTATAATGAAACTCGTTATGAAATTTCTAAATTCTTGTGAACTATTAAATTCTTTGATAATTCCTGAAGAAGATACTTCTAAAGGAAATTTAAAATTGTATAAACTTTTGTTTGTAAGCGAGTTTAGATAGCTTAATAATTCTATTTCATTATTTATTTCAATTACTTCTTCATTATTAGTTGTAACATTATTTTTTAATCCTTTTATGGGATAAACAAATTCAAACTTATCACTAAAAAAGTCTATGATTTGACCATCAGAAGGATTTTGTGTAGGTACAGCTTCTAAAGCAAAAGTACCCGAAACTCCTCCTGTACCAATTAACAAATTATATCCTCCTATTCTTAAAGTTGAACCGTTAGTATTTGTATCTGACTTAAACCATTTAGCTGGTAAAGTTACTGATAAGGCATCTGCATAAACACCTCTAAAATCAACAGGTCGACCATCGGCATCTGCTTCGGGAATGTTAACTTTATCGCTTAAATCTAACTTTAGTTTTTCTAATTGAAGTAATAATCCCGTTTTTCCAATTTCGCTAAAGGTTGGACGTAAATCCCCAACCAAATCCATTTTATAACCTACACCAGCTTCTGTATCTGCATATAAAAGTATTTTACCAAAATAAAAACGAGTTAATACATTGCTATTCTCTGGCTCACGCTCCCATATACCATTACCATCTGTATCTTGATAAGGATATAAAATATTTCTTGGAAACTCAATAGCTGCTGAAACAGTTAGTGTTGCTCTAACTTTTGGAACTAAAATATCTTTTATATAACTTTCTATGTCTGTTGGGATAAAAGCTCTAAAAAATACTTCTAACTTTTTCTTGGTTTCGTTTAAATCATTGTTTAACAAATATGCCCCAAACGCATATAAAGTGGCATATTTACCTGTATGCACATTAATTGCCTGAACTACATCGGTTAATTTTGAATCTTCATTTATGGTTAAGCCTAAAGCCTGAATAGTAAGATCGCTGTTATATTCTCCTAAATCAGTAACAAACTGCTCTAAAGCAAGTGTTTCTTCATCAATAGGTACCGTAAATGTATTAATAAACTGAGCCAGGGCTTGCTCCTCGGAAATATTAAGAATAATTAAACCTAATTCAAAAAATTCTTGTGGTGTAAACGAAAAATTGTTTAAATCAAAGCTACGCAAATAAGCTAATATTTTCCACTGATACTCTACGGTAACAGGGAAAGCTGAAATATTAAAATCAGTTGTTTGACTTTCATCCGGATTTAATACCAAACTAATGCCCGAACCAAACAACTCTATTGCCAGTTTATTAGATACTATACTCAAGCTATAAAAAGCTGCATCACCTTTAGGGCTTTTTTTGTACTGTAAATCTTTATAGTGAATTTTACTAAATAAACTTTCGATAGCTTGTTTTAAAAAACCAAGTGACTCAGGAAAATCATCTAAAGTAACCACCGAAGATAAAGTAGGATAATATCTTTTTATTACTGGCTGTGGTGCTGATGGTGTTGGCATAATGCTTTTTTATTATTTCTTAGTTATAACGTATTTTTTTGTTTAAAAAAACATATTCAGTATATGATCCATTTTTGTTTTGTTTTTTCATTCTTGCTTCAATTTTATCTTTATATAAATAGAATGTCACATCATTTATATCTGTACTCTTTAGTATTGCTCTTTTATCAAAAGGAAAAACTTCAAATAATTTTTTATTTAACTTTTCTTCATTTTTTATTTGAAAATAAATTATTTGATTATTGCAATCAAGATTGTCAAAATGTAATTTTAAATAAGGCTCATTATTGCTATCATATTCAATTTTATAATTTATATATTTAAAAGAGAAACTTATAGATTCAGAAACTGTTATCGTTTTACCTAATTCATCTACAAACAAAAAGTCTTTATCCGAAAGTTTTAATGTTACTTTTGGTTCTGTAAAATAAAATTTTCCTTCTGGTGTAATTATGTCATAAAACCTTTCAATTGGGTCTGGAGTATATTTTCTAAAAAATAAGTTTATATTATTTCTACATTTTTTCTCATCAGTATTTTTTAAATATATTTCATATCCAACAGTTGAAGAATATTGATTAGTTTTTGCATAAATTATTTTCGTTAATTCGGTTAAGGTTATATTATCATAATCAGAAATCAATAAATTTACTTTATACTTTTTTTCAATATCTTCAACATATTTTTTTATTTTATTTTCTGTATCGTCAGATATGTATCGATTTAAAAACTCAGCCATTGCTTGAGCTTCTGAAATATTTAATATCCATAATAAATTTTCATAAATTTCAAAATTGTTTGAAGGCTTGTAACTATTCAAATCAAAACTGGAATTATAAGCTTTAATTTTCCATTTTGATTCATGTTGAATACTCAAATTTTTGGATAATTTATCATCAGTACCATATTCTAGAAAAATGGCTGAATTACCAATTTCTATTTTTTTAGGTTGGTTTGTCCTTAATGAATAAATGTTTAAAGCAGCATCTTGATTGGGACTAACTTTAAAACTACCAAGTCTAAAAGGTGTTTTATTTGCAAAATCGATTAACCAAGTTTTAAGATTAGTCAATTCGCCAGGAAATTTACTTGGATCGTCAAAATGAATAGAGCTTTGAGAAAAGCATGTAGCGTTTACTAAGAAAAAAGCAACAATTAATTTTTTTCTTAATACTCCGAAAGCTCTATTTGATTTTTGATTATTCATATTTATTTCATTAATTCATTATTCTAACCTCAATTTTATTAACATATATGAAAATGTTAAGCATAATGCTTTTTTATTATTTCTTATTGTCTTGTATTTACATAAAAATACTTTTGATATAGAATGATACAAATTACATTCTAAGGGTATTTTTTGTTTAGGAATCTGCTACTTCATAGCAATGATAACAAGCTATAGCTTCTCTGACTTTTTAACTATTTTTTCTATGCGTTTGTCTAAATCTTTCATAAGTTCTTCAAGGGCACTTTCGTACATAGGTAAAATTTTGCTAGGTTCTAAAACGGGAATTCCGCCGACCATTACCCCTGTTTTTTTAGATTGCTCACTCTCGTTAATGACCCATACTTTTTTGCCTGTTTTGTCATAAAGAGCAATGCGAGCATACACTCTCATTTTTACAGTAGCGGTGCCACCTATACCAAAACCTTTGATTAACGAAAAGTGAATGCGAGTCATCATTACACCATCGGCTTGTTCTTTAAAAATGGTTGCCATGCCTTCTTCGTTAGATTTACCAAGTAAACCTTCGTATATCTCTTTATAACCTGGGTAGTTTAACAAACTAAAAGCCGTTTCGTTTTCTTTTTCACCCACTTTTGGTTCAAAATCTTTGTAGGCTTGGTTGTTAATAACTTCTTCTTCTGGCAACAGCGCAAAAGGAAATTTTTTAGCATAACTATCAAAAAAAGCAGTATGGTATTTTTCTAAGATAGGTGCCAAATTAAAATTAGGATCGTTTTTTAAATCTAAAATTTTATCCGCCACCATTTTTACACCATTAAGCCCTAAATCTGATACATCAACGGTTTTGTCTGTAGAAAAAGACACTACGGCTACTTTTTTTTCTTCTTTGTTTTGTGCTTGCATCAATGTTGTTGCACAAAGTACTGCTAAAATTAATTTTACTTTTTTCATTTTAAATTGGTTTAATCTGTTGTTTTAAATGTCATTATAAATGATAAACTTTCTTTACTTTTTAGTATTTTCTTTTATTATTCCTCAAATCATGAGGATTTGAAGAAATTAACCTTCTAAAAATTCTTTCCAGGATAATAAAATTTCTTTCCAATCTTCTAATGGAATTGTTATAGTATCACTTATTATTTCGTCCTCTGATAAAGTTATTGAATTTTGTGAAATTAGAGCATTAATATAAACACCTCCATCATCAGCACTGTAATCTAATACAGGAGGATTAGAACCATATAAAAAGGATTCAGCTTCTTGTATTTGACCATTTTGTACTAAATTTATTTCATCTATATATTCATCTATAGCTTCAACACTTTTATATATATATATATATCTCTCGATTAGCTCATTGCCTTTATAACTAATTTGCTTTCTACCATTTATATTTACAAATTTAATGTCATATTGATTTAATAATGTGTAATTCATAATTTTAAATTTTTTATTAATATTAAAGAAATAATTCTGGGGAATTACTTGGGAAGATATTATTTAATGCTGCTCCATTATTAGGATTTCCATCAAAAATTATCTTTATAGGATGTCCGCTAGTTGCAAGAATTTCATAATGATATTGACCACTATTTGAAATTCCAGTAGGGTTAGTATTAGCATTAATTTTACTCAAAACAAAAGCTTTTTCCTCATTTATACGTTGAATATTATAATTTTTGGGCCAGCAGGCGTTTTCCACACCTTTCGTTCTCTTTATTGGTCCACCTAATGAACCATCAGGTTTAAATCCTCCTTTCCATATACCATCTAATTGAGAAGGAGTTATATCAGTTATGTCACTCATGTTTCTTTGTATTTTACCTAATGTATAGCCTTCATCTGGATTCAATGGGTTTGTGTTTTTTGGTGGTGGATTTAACCATGAAACTTTTCCAGGGCCTGGAGGAGGATTTACATAATGAATTGACATATGAGCTCCCTTAATTTTTGCAGCTTTTGTAGCAGGGCCCACTCCTACCAATTCATGATGTCCAAATTGAGTATGTATTTGAATCCATTGGTTATTTTTTACACTTTTATAAGCTTTCAGAAAATCTATATTTTTTCGTTGTATTATTAAATGCGCTATTTCATCCCAAGAATCAATTAAACTTGGGTTTGTAGCTAAGTTTAAGTCATCTAAAACAGATGCAGGTGCATTTTCAAAATCAAACATAAAAGCAAATTTTTTATCATCATCAGCAAAATTACTTACTCTTGCATGAATATTTGGATGACTAATTTCTATTCTATCTAAAAAATCATCTAATAATCCATCTAAATCTGCAAGTTCATCTATTATTTGTCTATGTTGTAAAGGAACATCATTACCTAAACTTTGTGCTAATTCTCTAGAGGCATGTCTTAATGCTCTTTTTGCAAGTAAATCTCCAGATAAAGATAGCATTTCTAGGGCAAAGAGCCAATTATCAATACGTTTACATTTTAAATATGCTTGATATTCAGGAGAGCTAGGGTTTGGCGGATTATTAGTATTATAATACATTGTACAACTTGAAGTTGCAAAATCATGGAAGAAACTTGCAGCCCCAAAAAAAGCTTCAGATGCTGAAATAAGACCCGATAATGCCTTTCCAAAAGCTACTTTTTCAGCGGCATTTAAAGTTCCAATTCTTGTAACTAATGAAAGACTTCTTAAATGTCGTAAATTTGAAATTACACCGCCAATTCCCCAAAAAGTTAACGCAACATTAATTGCTGTACCTATTGTTTCTTTTGCGTCACTTCTATCGCCTACGTCGTCAACATACATTAAGTAAAAAATAGGCAAACAGTTTTTAATATAATCATTTGGATTTGTTGCTCCATTTGGCATATTTAAAACAGGCATTCGTATTATTGTACCACTTGGATTTACGCCTTTTAAAGAAATAGGTTGAAATATATCATAAACTCCATAAGGTTGAAGTCCATAATTTGTTACATCTTCTCTTGCAATAATTTTATTTTTAAAAAATTCAAATTTAAAATTATCAATATACCAAAGGAATTTTTTTTCAGATTCATAATTAATTATCATTGGAGATGCTTCATAATCAGGAACTGGTAATAATATATTAGGATCCTCATGTTGCCACCTACAATGATAAGGGGTGTATGTAAAATTATTTAATGCTAGTGCTGCTAAAATTGGATTTTCATGATAAGGGTTAAATTTACTATTATACCATAAATTATATACAGCTTTAACAAACTGCCCTTTAGCTCCACGACCATTATCGCCAAGTAAAATATCATCATCTAAACCATCATACAATATTTCATAATATGTTTGTACGTCTTCAAACTAAATTGGACTTTTGCTAAGAGAGTATTTAGTTAATAATTCAAAGATAAAAGATTTTTTTGATTTGTTGTTAATTTTGATTTTTGGTACTCATTTCTTCGGTTTATAATTGCCATTTTCTTTAATCGTTCACGTTCTTTTAAAATCAGTTCACCTCTTCCAAAATAGACATCTGCAGGAGTTAAGTTGTTTAATGATTCATGATAGCGTTCATTATTGTAACGATAAACAAACTTTTCTAAAGCAGCTTCTAATTCTTCTGGAGCGAAGTAATTGTCTAGTTTTACTACGTTTTTCATGGTTCTGTGATAGCGTTCAATTTTTCCTTGTGTTTGCGGATGATTGGGTCTGCCGTGAACCTGGTCCATTTGATAATTATCCTTTAAATACGATTTTAATTCGCTTGCAATGTAGCACGAACCGTTGTCTGACAAGAGTTTTGGTTTTTGTTTAGTTACCAATTTTGCTTTTTTAATAGCAACATCAACGGTCCTTTTTACATCATCTGCTTTCATATTCGAGCAAAGCTCCCAATGCACGATATATCGGCTGTAATCATCCAAAACTGTACTCAGATAATACCAACCCCAGCCCAAGATTTTAAAATAGGTAAAATCAGTTTGCCACATTTGATGTACGAAGCCTGTTTTGTCTGTAAATTCATCACCAGCACTTAAAAAAATATGAGCTGGAGCTGTGATTAATCCTCTTGCTTTTAAAATTCGATAAACACTGGATTCTGATAGGAATATTTGCTGTTCATCGGTCATTTTATAGGCTAATTCTCGTGAAGATAAATCAGGATAATCTAAAGCTAGTTTTACAACCAAATTCTTCTGTTCTTGTGGAATACTGTTCCATTGTCTGTTAGTTGTTCGTTTAGTTGGAATTAAACCTTCAATTCCATTTTCGCTGTAAGCATGATACCAATTGTAAAACGTACTCTTGTTGATTCCAATCTCCCGAAGTGTTCGATTAACACCAATTTCAGAACGAGTAACCATGTGAATGATTTCTTGCTTTTCAGATACTGTAAGTCGCATATATTTCTTGAACTTTTCAGTTAATCCAGCATGTCCAAGCTTTTTTTTACAATATCGTAGCGTAAAACCAAATCTGCAATCATGACTTTTAATGCTTGGTTTTCTTTCTTGAGTTCTGCTACTTCATCACTCGTGGCTTCTCTTGTTACATCACCTGATAAACGCTTTTTACCCGCTTCTAAAAACTCTTTATTCCATTTGTAAAACTGAGATTCATGAATGGAATACTTACGACATAATTCTGCAACCGACATTTCTGCTCGTAATGCTTCCATAACAATTTGAATTTTTTGTTCGGAACTAAAGATTCTTCGTGTATTTCTACGAATCTCTTTAATGAAATTTTCTGCTGTTTTTTTCTTAGGTGTTTTCATACTATTTCAAAGTTAATAATTTTTGAAAACACTCTCTTAGTTTTGAACTAAATCAGTCCACTTTTTGCTGACGATTTACAAAAATATGAATTTAAATCTAAAAAATTAAAATCAATCCACAAGCTAAAGGTTAAAACAACTAATAATCCAAAAACACCACAAAACAATAAAAAAATAAACTTGTAAGCCTTGTCCAATAAATAATAAAAAAAATAATTCAAACTTAAAAATGCTAATATTTTATATATTAAATACCATTTTTCGAAACTAATTTTTAAAATAATAGTCCCTAAAAACTCATATAAACTAGCAATTAGAACTGTTAAAATAAAAGGATAGATTTCTTTTAATCCAGTTAAGTTCTTTTTAATAATTTGGAAGAAAATGAAAGGTAGAGTACCGTATAAAATCGTAAAAATCAACAAAATTTTCATAAAAAAAGTAGGCAATTTTTATACCTACTTTGCAAATTTAATTATTTATTCATTAGACTCGTCTCAATTGGACAAATTGGTGGGCAAACCGCCAAGTCATCATAAATAATTCCATCATCTAATATTTCTTTTCCATCTGCATCAACACCAATCAAAACTAAACTAATTCTTTGCTTTTCTTCATCATAACCATTATAAATTCTAAGTCCTACACAACCATCTTGCTTCATAATGTCTTCTATATTTTTTGAACCTATAAACGAAGAATTAATTTCCCCATTATATTTTGTATCAAATGCAATAACTAGTTTTTTTGCATGCTCTAATGTTATAATACCACCTGTATTCTCATCTAATTTCATATTAAATATTTTAAAGTTATATGGTCAAAATTAAAGACATTGAAAGAGTTGTAAAATGTGTGTTTTTACTACATTTTATAAGTATTTATACTTAATTCAGAGGATTAAAACACGTTAAACAAAAAAATTTTACAAGAAAATACATCAAAACGTGTAATACAGATAGTATTTATACGTAATTTAACTTTTGGTTTAAATAAAAAAATTGTAGAAAATCAAAATTTGAGAATAAAAACAACTTTGATTTCTAAAAACACAAACAATAATTAAACTAAAATTTAAGTAAAAACACGTATTGTAAAATCACTTAGTTAAGCATAATTTTATTAAAATTAAAACACAAGAACTATGCTTAACTTACTTCAAAATTTATACACCGAAGAACACAGCTTTAAAGAGGCAGCACATGATTTCACGACAAAAGATGGTGACATCTTAGGTTCAGACAAAATTAGTGGATTAGAAATCAGATTATCTCATATCATTATTAAAGATAATAAAACAGCTAAAATTTTTCCATTCCCGGGATTAGCGAAAATTTATTTTCTAACACTAGTAGTATCAGATGTGGAAAATCAAATCATTAATTTAGAACTAAAAGGTTTTGAAAAAGTAGATGATGGTGATGCTTTGTCAATTGATAAAACAATTTTCTACTGGAAGCAGACGAAAAAAGAAAAAGTTCCATCGCAAGTCCATGTAATGACATCAATTATAAAATCGAAACAAAGCTTGAGAGATGTAGCTAAAATAATGGAAAACATAAAAAACGATAGCGATTACAAAGACTTGGCGGGTAAACTAGCAGAGTTCATTAAAGATGCCAATCAATTCTCAAATATTACAAATTTAATTGGTACTGTTTCTTCAATAGTTGGAAAACATCTCGGCAAGGTTGAAGACAAACCATTTTTAACATGGTATCAAAGTTTTACCGATATTGATGGGGATTGGGACAAATTAGGTAAAACTTACAAACACGCTGAAAACAGATATGCCGCGATGGACTTATCGATTACGATTAGAGATAAAGGAAGAGAAAAAGAATAATGTTCAATCAAAAAAACAATCAGATATTTTGAAGACTGAGAACAAAATAATTACCCATAATGTCATGCATTCAGTTTCACAAATCACAACAGTATAAGGCTACGAAAAAAAAGTATTAAGGAATTAAAGTAGTTAAAATTTATAAAAATACAACTATCATCCATTTCTAAAACCTCATAAACACAAACCAAATGATTAACGTTTCTGAATTAACTATTCAAACATAATCAATTTAGAAAAAAATGAGGCTTTGCATTTTAATAAATCTTTAAATAATTTAGTATGAACAATTATGATTTTTTCCGAACAAAACATTATTCAATAGCTAATATAATTTCAAATGATTTTATTTATTCAGATGATTTAATATCATTGATTAAAGATTCTGAGTTAAAAGAATTTATTATAAATAAATACAACCTGAATAAAAGTATTAAAATCGAAATTGAGAAAATCGATATAATATTTGAACAAATTAAGCTTTATACAAATCATTTTGAATTAATTAGATTAAATGTAAAAGAGAATGATGCTAAAACATTGATAGAATTTAATAAAGAAAAAAATAAAAATGATTATTACTTTTTGATTGGTGAAGGCGCAGACGAAGATGGTTTGGTTCACGAAAATATAAAAGCTGCTGCAATTTATGATTCTTTGAATTTATTTTATAAAAATAGAAGTCTGTCGCAATACGTAAAATCTCTAAACAAAGAGGGAAAAAAGAATAGACTTTTAGATGATCTGAATAGATCATGGGAAAATTATTTTGAAAACAACCCTAATGACATTAAAACAAAAAAATTTAGACTTCTCAAAAACAATGAAAATTATTACCTAAAAAGTATAAATACTGATTTTTACAAAGAATATGGTATTTCCGAATCTTTCGTTTTTACTGCTCTTGAATTATTTAAGATAAAAACTAATAAACCTGAAACTAAGTTTATTATCTCTTCAATTTATTTATCAGAATCAAAAATAGATTTAATTATAACTTTAGATAAGAAAATACCATTAGAAAATTTTGGCTTTATAAAACCATCAATATCCATTAGAAATGAAGATCAAGGAAATACTTCTTTGGGTGTTTATAACACTTTAGAATTCATTTCAAATAGTTCAAATAATAACAAAATATATCTTTATCCTAAAAAAGATGATGATAAAATAAGATACACTAAAATTGCTAATCATACAATCAACAAAGATAATTTAGCAAATCTATTTTCTTCAATTTCAGATTTATTTGAGCATATTGATAATTTTAAAACAGACTATCATTTTTATAAAACTACTACTAATCACGATGAATTAAGACACAAAATTGCGGAACGAATTTTAAGTGGAAATAGTGTATTTAAAGATATAAAAGAGCTTAGAGATTTATTTTCTAAAGACAAATCTGGTCATATAGAAAACTTATCAGCTTTATTGAATATTTGTCAAAAAGCTGAACTATTAGATATGGATTTTGATTTGAAGTTTAAGCTACGCTATCTTATTTCAAATGTATTGTTATACAATAAAAATGATTTTTAAATACCTTAAAATATCAATTAAAAATAATTATGGATACTATCGAATTTCATAAATCAACAGCAAAAGAACTTCTAGCAATTAAGGATAGGGTAAGAAACTTGGTTAGTCATTGGGGTGAAGACGGTAGACATCAAGAAGCAGTGATAAAAACAATGATTCAAAGATTTTTACCTGAAAAATATAAAATTGGTAGTGGGTTTGTTGTCAGACAAACAAGATGTAGAGGAGATCACGAACCATCAAAACAGATTGATTTAATAATTTATGACACTTCATATCCTGTATTATTCAAAGATAATGATTTTGTGATTTTAACTGCTGATGCGGTTTTAGGAATAATTGAGGTTAAAGCAAACATAACAAATCAAGGGGTTAAAAATGTTATAAAAAAAGCAAATGAAAATGGAAAATTCATTTTTGATGCAAGAATTGACAAATCTAAAAAGCTATTTAATGGTATCTTTTCATATGAATCTAAAATAAATAATTTAGAAGCTATAGTTAATCATATTAAAAGTCCATTTGATGAATTAGAAAATAATAGAAATTTATATTGTGTTAATCATATTTCTTTTAATCAAAATTGGTTCTATAAATTTTGGAATCAAGAAGTTGAATTAGACAATTTGCCACATTATCTGTATGAAATAAATGAACTCTCATTTTCTTTTTTTATTTCGAATTTGATGGATTGGATTACTGATAGTTCAGTAAGTGAAAATAATTACTTATGGTTTCCAATTGACAAATCAGTAAGAATTAGAGAAAATTTTTAATATAAACACTTAGATAAAATGATAAAAGATGAATTTCTAGAAATAGTTAATGAAATTAAAGAAAATGATAAAGAGTTTCAAATAACTCCTCGTGAATTATTAAATTATTTTTGTTGCGAGAAAAGAACATCTGGTAATGTTTGGTTCATAAATAGATTCTTAGATGAAAATCAACTTGAAACTGAGCCAAACTATGTCAACGGATGGATAGATGGCACAATTATTTTAAAACATAAAAAAAAGGCAACAACAAAAAATGGTATAGACCCAATTCAAAGAATAAAACTATTACCTTCATCAAATAATGAACCTATTTCCATTACTAGAGAGGCTAAATTGAAAGAAGCTATAACACTAATGATGCTAAATAACTATTCACAATTACCCGTTATGAATGGAGTTAGAAACGTAATTGGTTATGTTAGCTGGGATACAATTGGCTGTGCTCTATCAAATGGAATTAATTCAGAAGATGTAAAAGAATATATAAAAACTGATATTACAATACTTAACTATGACACACCTATTCTTGAAGCTATTTCAGTTGTGATAGATAAAGAATTTGTATTAGTATCTAAAAATGACAAAACAATTACAGGTATTGTAACAATTGCAGATATTAGCAATCAATTTTTGTTAGTTACGGAACCTTTTTTACTTTTAGAACAAATCGAAAATCATATTAGACAATTACTTGATAAAAAGTTTTTGATAGAAGAATTAAAAACATTTTGTAAGAACAACGAAAAAGATATTGAATTTATTGATGATTTGTCATTTGGCGACTATATTTTCATTTTAAGTAACCCACAAAATTGGGATAAATTAAATTTAAAAATTGAAAGATCATATTTCATTAAGCATTTAGATAAAATTAGAGCCATTAGAAATGATGTAATGCATTTTGACCCTGAAGGTATAACAAGTGAGCAAAGAAATGATTTATACAAAATGGCTAAATTTTTAATGGAATTAAAAAAATATAATTGATAATTATTTTAAAATACTTCTATATCCAAATCTCTAATAGAGATAAAATTTAATGATTTTTATAGCATTTAATTTGGTATAATTTTAAAATGAAACCCATAAAAAATAGAACTTGCCAATATAAAATTAAAAGAAGCATCATATATTATTTTTCTTCGCTAATGAGCCTTATATTTCCTCCTAACAAATTCATACTACTCAAGGGCTACCAAGTAATTATGTTTACAACAATCTTCATTTTTATTATAATAATGCTAATCCTTTCTCATTAAAATTACGTGTTTTTACGTATTGCTTTTATTTTTAAAATAAATTTAATTTGGAAACTAACTATAAATCTAAGCAGTATAAATTTAATGATATTTACTAGTTAGCTGCAAGGCTAAGAGACCACACATAACGAGCAACATGACAGAACTAAATCCTAAATTATTAGACACAGACGAATTCCTTGAAACGGATTTGGACTCCTCTTTGAATGGAACCAAATCTAAAGGAACTTATAGTCCTATGCAGTTCGTAATAAGACTCCGTGATGATATTCATAATGCATTAAAAAAGGACGACATGAGTTTTGAGAGAATTCAGGCTTTTTCGACATTTATGCACGAGAATATTCATTGGTGGCAACATGTAGGTTCTCATTTAGGTTTTCTAACAAGTCTAAGCTATCCAGCCCTTGCTCATTCAGCTCACCAAGACTTGAACATACTAGTAAAGAGAAATGAAAAGTTTAAATCGATAGTTGAATATGATAAATATTATTATTCAACGACAGGAAAGCACGACAATCAGGAAGTTAATCGAATTCTAAATAATTATCATGATATAATTTATGCTAAAGCCTTTATCCTTGATAACAAGAATATTCATAAAATAGTAACTGATAAACGCTTTTTCCTTCACATGGGGCATTGCTTTCATATATTGTGGTCATCTTCAATAAATACTCTTGCAGCTTCAATAGACAGAGAATATAGCTTTCTCCCGCAAGTTAACGAGTGGCACAAAAGATTTCAACAGTTAGAAAAGGATAAAGTTCAAGGCTTTTTTATCGATTCAAGCATGGGAATTTCACCGCTTGGGACGAGAGCTATTTATGAAGGTCAAGCAAGATTTAATCAACTCCAATATTTAGCAATTGCTTCGGAAAATAAATATTTGTATAGTGATTTTGAGAAACTCGGAATGCTGCATGGTATATACATTGAAGCTTTCGACCTCTTTTTGAAAATTACACAAATTGACCGACCAGACAATTTGAACAATTCTATTATTGGTTTATTCTTATTGCTCTGTGATATTTCGATTAACCCAACTGACGGTTTTCCTCATGAAATCCTGCATTACGAATCCTTCATTATTTCAAATGACCCCGGAATAAGATTCATAATGCTTTGTCAAGCAGTAAAAAAGGAAAAGACAAAATGGACTCAGGCGGTTAAAGAATATTCAAGAGATGAATACATAAACCTTTGTGAGCAACTATGCAAAGAAATAGTTTGCTTCACACCTCTTTATGGGAGTGCAATTGTCGCAAAATGGTCTGAGAACAATGAATCAATTCGAAATCTACTTTCAGAGGAAAGCGAAATGAAGTTCAAACCTGAAAACTTAGCAATAAGGCTTTTCGCAGCAAAATACATTCGATTCCAACAAGACAAATTAAAATATCCAAGCATTTTCTGTTGGACAGGAAAATCCATGACAAGTGAGGCAAGCAAGGAGCTTAATCTTGAACTTGTAGAAAAAATCTTCAATAGACATAGAGCATTATTCATTGACGACAATGGTGGAGAAATAAGACCAATGATTTTTGATAACTATTCAGAACAGAATACTGTAGACACTTTCCAATCATTTTATACTTACAACACCACATACGACATGATTATGAAGTGGATAAAAGAAAAAGGAGAATTTAACTACGATTATAATTGGTTAACATCAAATCATAAAGACGAAGAAATGAAGGAGTGGATAAGAAATAATTTCAGAGACGCATTTAGCATTTTTCCTGAAGAACTTAAGGTATTATGAGACGACTTGAAAACCACGAAGAAAGAAGCCCAGCAGCTAACAGCCGTTTTGCAAAAGCGGGTGTTTCGTGCTTCTATGACAGTGAAGTGCTGAATTTAAGCTTTGTGCATCTAATAAAGTTTAGTGCTGAAAATCCCCGCCTTCGCAAAGCGGCAAAACGTTGTGTGTCATGCTAACAGACAGATAATAAGAAACAAAACTTAAACAAATACTTTTAGATTTTATGAATTTCACTCATTACGACTTAGGAAGAAAAGAAAGGGGACAAATTGTAGAAATTACTTTATCAGGTAGTGCTGCTAATGTAAGACTAATGGACAGTTCAAATTTTCAAAATTATCGAAATGGTAGACAACATAGATATTTTGGAGGTTTGGCAAAACAATCACCAGTTCGACTTTCTATTCCAAGCACTGGTAATTGGCACGTAACTGTGGATATGCAGGGTTTAAGAGGAAGTGTACGCTCAAGTATTAGAATGATACCAAGTGCTTTACCCGAATTTAGACAACCAGCATTATCAACAGTTCCTTCATTAGTACATAAAAATGATGAATATCCTCTCGACAATTCAAACGAAGCTGATAAACAATATGATGTATTTATCTCTCATGCTTCCGAAGACAAGGATGAAGTAGTTAGGCCGTTAGCTCAAGCATTAAAAAGTGAAGGACTTTCAGTTTGGTATGACGAGTTTGAACTAAAAATTGGAGATAGTTTGAGACGGAAAATTGACAAGGGACTAGCTAATAGCAAGTTCGGAATTGTGGTTTTATCAAAAGAATTTATAAGAAAAGGATGGACAAATTATGAACTTGACGGAATAATAACAAAATCAGTAAGTGGAGAACAAATAGTTTTACCTATTTGGCACAACATTACAAAAAAAGAAGTCATCGCCTTTAGCCCTTCATTGGCTGACAAGTTGGCGAGAAATACTTCTTCATATACTGTTGAAGAAATTGCAAGTGAAATTGCAGAAGTTATACAAAACTCATGAAAAAATAACGGACACACAACATTAGTTAGGCAATATGGCAGCAGAAGTGGTTCTATAAAACATTTGAGCAAATTTTAACAGCAGTAATTCTATTGAACTTTTGTGCTAAAAATCCACCACATCTCCAAACCATAAAACGTTCACCTATATTATTGTGACGAGACAAAAAACAATAAAAAAACATCAGAATATGAATATGGATTTGACATCAGCAGCAATAGCAACTCTAATTTCAAGTGGAATAGCAACTTCAGTAACACTTTTTATAAATAGAGGAAATAATTTAAAAAATTTGAATGACCAATTAGATAATATCTTAAAAATTTCAATTCAATATCCATATTTAGAAAATCCAAAATTCACAAATACTTGGAACGAAAACAGAGATTCATCGGATGAAATTTATTTAAGGTATGACAATTATTGTAATTTAGTGTTTAATTACATTGAACGAATATGTAAATATTATAAATATGATGAAACTAAAATACAAAACCATATAAACATCAGAAGTTGGATCAGGGTACATAAAGATTGTTGGAATAATCCTTCTGTGCCATATGAAAACTCAGATTGTTATTCAACAGAACTAAAAAACTTAATAAATAGATTTTTACAATGATAAGACGAGCATTAATAATATATTGCGACGATACTGAATCTGGAGAACTTCCAGGTCCAAGTAAAGACAATTCAAATTTGAGAAATTACCTAACAAGTTTAATTGGTGGTGAATGGGAACCAAGTGAAATAAAATCTTTACGCAACCCAACAATTGATCAAGTAAAATCAGCTGTAAATAATTTTTTGAACACAGCTGATTATACTTTTACTGTCTTCTCTGGGCACGGATGGATAAATACAAATGAAAATAATACTCAGTATTTAGAAGTTGGTGATGGAGATATATCAATTTATGATTTGGAAACTAAAGCAGATAGACAAACCATAATAATTGATTCATGTAGAGGATATATCAGTCCATTAAATGAATCACTTTCTAAAGGTCTTGGAAGAGCTGTTGAGAGTTTTTCAAGTAGGTCAAGTTCGACAAGACAATTATTTGACAATATTGTTATGAGGGCTGAAGAAGGTATTTCAGTCTTATTTTCTGCAAGTGAGAATCAGTCTTCTTCTGACAGTGAAAAAGGCGGAGCATATATATATTCACTATTAGCCGTTTCAAGAAATTGGTTCAAAAATGATAAAACAAGTAATATCTTTACAGTTAAAAACGCTCATCAATCAGGAATATTATTTATGAAAGATAATTTCAATACAAAACAAAAACCAGTTATGATGCCAGAAAAGAGAATGAGATATTTTCCATTATCAGTAAAATTTACACCTGTAAAATTTTAACATCCGCTAACTCACGTTTGGCGCAATTGGGAATTTTATATTTACAAAAATAATCGGTTCCGAAGTTTACAAAAGTCGCAAATCCTCAGTACGCTAGCAAAAATTTAAACACCAACAGGAGAATTCAATAACTTAACGCATAAAAAATGAAAATAAAACTTTGCTATATATTTATTTTATTACATACACTTGTAAGTTGTCAAGAAAATGTAATCATTAATGATTTAAAATTTTCTAATTATTCAGGTAATATAAAAAAAGTCACAGAAATAATTACTTTTTCAAATCAAAATATTGACAAAAGTATATCATATTATGACAAAGATGGATTTTTAGTAAAAATCGAATACTATAATTTAACTAAAAGTGAATCACCTAACGAAAGATTCTTAAATAAAATTATTAATTATAATTCAAAAAATAAAGAAAAACGATATTTTGAAAGTATTAATCCAGAAAATAATAAACTTGAAGCAGAAGGTTATTTTGAAAAAATTACCGATTCTTTATACAAGAGAGTTTCAAAATCTAATATTTACAATATATCGCTCAGTAAATTGTTTTATTTTGATAAAAGCAACAAAATTATAAAGACAGAAGAAACCGGAAATTTTAAACAATCGAAAATTAATAATACAATTACATATTCTTATAGTAATTCAGAAAAAGAAGAGATCGTTGTAGAAGATTTGATTAATAATAAAAAATCAACACTTTTTTATGACAACATTAAACTTGACCATAATTTTAATTCTATCTATGAAGAATTATTTGATAACGGTGGAGTTTTTCAACAAAAAATAGAACGAGAATTCGAATATTATTAATTAGAAGACTTATGCTGACCGTAGTCTAGGGTTATACCATGAGAGAAACTACAAACCATCAACAGATTAACAAATGAGACAATCATTACTTGACCTTATAGAGAAAACAATTGTTTATCAATATGACTTGCCAAATCCGAAAGCAGGAATAAGTAAGACTATTGTTTCAGTTGACAATGACCAATGTTTCAAATCAATAAACAAAAACGACTTTACAGAAATTATTTATAACTCCATATTAGAATATTCATTTAACGAATTTGAAATTGAGAACAAGGACTATGACAAGTTACACTTCATAGCCTTGCAAAAAAGATTAAAATACAACCCAGATTTAGACCTTGACCAAAAAATAAAATATGGCTTTTTAGGAGAGGTAATTTTGTTTAGTGTGTTGTATGTTTTATTTAAATCTCAACCATTGATTGCAAGAGGATACTTTTATAATCCATTAGAAAATTCAGAAACAAAAGGATATGACTCTTACCATTTGATTGAAAATAATAATAAAACGGAACTTTGGTTTGGAGAAGTAAAATTTCATAAAAACTATAAAACTGGAATAGATAGTATTTTTAAAAATATTGACAAAGCTATTTCTGATGAATATTTGAAAACAAATGTATTTGCAATTTCAAACCAAATTAATAACCTCCACTATAAAGGCTCTAAGATAGAAACGGTAATAAAAGTTTGGGAAGAAAATCCTTATTTATCTATAATTGATGAGCTTAGCCAACATAATATGAAATTGGTTTACCCAATGATGTTATTGTACGAAGAAGACGATTTAGGTTATGATGATAGCATTAAAAATATTCCAAAATACATTCAAGAAAAATACACAGCGAGTACTTTCAGCATAACAGTTGACTACTCTATTTTTTTTATTTTGGTTCCAATGAAAGACGTAAAAGCAATTAAAGAAGAAGTAATCAAATGGATAGAATTGAAGAAACCACTAATGTCCTAAGACAAATCAATAAATTCAATTCAAAAGAAATATCTGATGATATTCTTATTAAATGCGTATGCGATTATTTCAACGAAATAAAAAATGATTCATTAAACCAATCTGACTTAAAATTTCTAAAGTATATTTCAAATGTTGCTGGAATACCGCATTACTTCGACATATTGAATAGCCAATTCAATCAAGCAACAGACATAGAAGAATATAATTTAAACACTTTTTCCTCATTACTTTACGAAAGTACTTTACACACAAATGAGAATTTAAAAGTCCATAAATATCAAATGAAGATTATGGATTTGTTTCAAACTGGAAAATTGAATAGGTATTTTTTATCAGCAAGCACATCATTTGGAAAAACACATATTGTTTTTGAAATCATTAAAAAAATGAACTATGGGAACGTAGTTTTAATTTTTCCAACTATTGCTTTGCTTTCCGAAAATTTAGAAAAATTAATATCCGATGACAACTATGAATATTTTAGAAGCAAGTACAAAATTCATACTCTAAGTGAAGTAACTGAATTTGAAGAAAATAATTTATTCATTTATACCCCTGAACGATTCTTGTCGTTTAAAGAAAAAAATCCAACAAGTGTAGTCTTTAACTTCGCTTTTATTGATGAGATTTATAAAATTGACAACGAATATTTACTTGATGAAGAAGTAAAAGAAAATGAAAGAGATGTTGCATATCGTTTGTCAGTGTTTTACGCTTTAGAAAATAATGTTGATGTTTTATTAGCTGGGCCATATATAGACTTTTATGATTCTCAAAAAACAGGATATAATGACTCATTTGATAAATTTCTGATTCAAAACGAAATTGAATTAATCAACTACAATCAGTATGAAATTGTAAGCAAATCATATGAAGATATTAAGTCAAAAAAGCATATTGATGTTGATAAATTTTTAGAATTTGATTTTGAGACAAATAAGAAGACAGATAGACTAATTGAAATTGTCAAAAAAATAAAAGAAATAAACGAAAATACAATCGTTTACTGTTCGACGAGAAATTACACAGAAACCTACGCTACAACTCTTTTAGAGTCAGATGTTTTCAATGATCATTCAGATAATGATTATTCAGATTTCATTAAACATATATCTAAAAATTTCAGCAGAGATTGGACAATAATAAAAGCATTGCAAAAGGGAATTGGAGTTCACCACGGTTTAATACCAAAGTATATTCAAAAAGAAATTATATCATTATTTAATTCTGGACAGCTAAAAGTGTTGTTGTCAACGACAACCATTACAGAAGGCGTAAATACTTCTGCTAAAAATTTAATTGTATTACACAGTAAAAAAGGAGATAAAGAACTTAAGAAATTTGATGCCAAAAATATTGCTGGAAGAGCCGGTAGGTTTTTATATCATTATTCTGGAAGAGTAATAGTACTTCAAAACGATTTTATGAAGGCAATTGAATCCGAACCCGAAGGAATAAAACATAAAAACTATGATTTACAAGCACCAAAAGACGAAATAGATTTGTTCTATTCCAAGGACGAATTTCTCTCACAAGCTGACCAAGATAGAAAAACAAATATAAAAGAAGAACAAGAAAGGAGAGGAATTCCTGATGAGATATTCAACTTATACAAAGTTGTTAGTAGGCTTGATAAGATTACACTTTACGATGAAATTAAAAAATTATCGGTTTCAGAAATAGAATCAATTAAAACACTTATTAAAATTATTAATTACAAATTGGACATAGACTATGATGGCTTTCAAGTTATCTTGAAAGTAATTCGTCCAATAGTAAAAAATCAGAAATTAATATTTTTAATCGACTATAAAGGGTTGAATGGAGAGTTTTCGACACTCACTCATTTATTGCATTTTTATTTGACTGGCGGTTTTATTGGCTCTATTAAGTATAAGATTTCTCAAAATGTAAAAATTGATAAAGCCATTTCAGACACAGCCGAATTTGTTTATAACACATTGAAGTATCAAGTTGTAAAATATCTT
This sequence comes from Flavobacterium helocola, assembly GCF_038289885.1. Taxonomy (NCBI): domain Bacteria; kingdom Pseudomonadati; phylum Bacteroidota; class Flavobacteriia; order Flavobacteriales; family Flavobacteriaceae; genus Flavobacterium; species Flavobacterium helocola. Next base: position 134,138 of record NZ_JBBYHT010000005.1, read on the forward strand.
GGGGTTTTCAATATTATGTATCGTTTTATACAAGCTCAAGATAATGCCAAAGAATTTGAAGACATTGCAGGTATTGACAGACTTTTATTAAAACTTGAATATAATGCTTTGACAGAAAACGGACGAATTGCAAGTGATTATGGAGTGCCTTCAAGTGTTTTAGAATATTACGAAAACGAAGAAAAATCGAAAGACACTAAAGCTAATTTTGACAATTACGAAATGAAAATATTTGACAGAATAGAAACAATTATTAACGGAACAGATAAAAGCACAAACGAATAGAAGTAGTTTGGAGAAGTGTAGGTTCAGTACTTAATTGAATTTCTGTTTTCAAAAAAAAATTAGCACTAATACAAACTTAAATACATCTAAATAAAAAACAATCCATTAATTAAGTATTTTATAACAGAATCAAGAATCTAATACATTTTTTGAAATATTATATAAAATGATAGACAATATTAAACAAAAATCATTTGCAATCATAATCGCTATTGAAGACTACAGATTCTCTGATGAAAAAACAGGAATAAACTCTGTAAAATATGCACGTAATGATGCTTCCAAATTTAAAAAATTACTCAAAGAAGATTTTGGACTTTTAGAAGAAGATATTTTAATGTGGACTGATAAAGATGCAACAAAATCAGCTTTAGAGGATGAATTGAAATATCATATAAGGCAGTTAACTAAAGAAAATAGATTCTATTTCTATTATGCTGGTCATGGATTTTATCAAAATGGATATAATAAATTAACCTGTTGGGATTCACATCCTGATAATTTAGACGGAACAACAGTCTCTATTAAAGAGATTCTTCTTGACCCATTAGAAGCATCAGAATGTACACAAAGTTTAATATTTTTAGATTCTTGCTCAACCTATCTAAAAAATAATATAGTTGCAAGAGACCTAATTTCTAATTTCAATAATAGAGAACTAGAAAATTTTCTTAAATCAGAAAAATATCATGCAATATTCATGTCATGTTCTCCTGGAGAAAAATCATACCCGAATGATGTGTTAAAGCATGGTATTTGGACATGGCATTTAATTGAAGCTTTGAAAGGAAATGTTCCAGAAGTAATACTTAAGGATGAATTTATTACCGACACAACCCTTAAAAATTATTTAAGTGATTCTGTGCCTAAATATATAACACAAAAAACAATATTCAGAAATACTCAAAAACCATTTGCTAAAATCAATTCTTCAAATGATTTTTTAATTAGAAAGATTGAAAAACCTGAGTTAGAAATAAATCAAGAGTTTCCTAAACTTAGTCTTAAATTTGACTCAATAACTCTGAGAAGAATTATAATTTTAGATATTAGAAGTGCTCAAGGTTTCAAAAAAAATCATTTTATTCCCGAAAAAAATAGTCCTTCGGGAAATAGTTTTATTCAAAGTCTATTTGAACAAGAATTAAAAGATGAAATTCAAGAAGTTTATGTGAATACTAAAGAAGTCTTATCATTTAGAAAAAGACAAATTGAGTATGGTGCAGAATCTGGATATGGAAATGTTGAAAATGATGTTTTTAGGTTTTTTATAGAAATAGAACAAAATCCTCTTGATCCAAGTCAAGCTAAAGTAACTAGAAAATTACAAATTAGAGTTAATAGGAATCAACTCCCTGAAAACTTTGATGATATTTTTCCTAATCAAATCGATGAAATTGTTATACCTATTGAAGGAAATATTGATTTTGATGAATTAGTAGAAAAATTTGAAAATCTTGCTGATGAGGATGGAGGTAAGCTTAGTGATAATGAATTAAAAGGAGAAATAGAATATCAAACATATAGCGGGCTTTCCATAAAAATTAGTACGAAGAATATGGAATTAATTATTAATCCTAACAGAGACATGAAATGTTTGGAACTTATAGATTCATCAATTGAAGGATTAAAAAAAATATCTGGTACATCTATAAAATTTTTGAATTAAACTCAAAATAAATATATGGTAAGACACTTAATATTACACTTACAACAGTAGAAATTTGCTATGTTAATTTACGCAATAACATCTGCATAAATATTATAACGATGATACTTTACTCAAATTAAGTATAAATACGCATTGACAATTGATTACATTATCAATAATTTTCAAGAAATTTTAATAATGAATCAAAACCCAATCATAAACTGTCATACACATATTTTTACAGGTGAAAATATTCCACCTTATATTGGAAAAAAATTCATGCCTGCTATTTTATATAGACTTCTCACAGTTCCTCTTATTATTGGAATTTGTAAATTTTGGTTTACCAGTAAATATAGTCCCTACAAGTCTAATTTTAGTTTTCAAAATAGTAATTTAAAAAAAAACTTGGTAAAACTTAAACTCTTCTGGCAAAGTATCTGGTTAATTAGGACTTTAGTCGATTTAATTGGTTTTATATTAGTAATATTTTCATCTTACATTCTATTCAAATATTTCTTTAAAGAAATAGAATTACTTGAATTTTTATTAGTGAAACTATACCAAATTAAACTGTTTGAGTGTCTAAAAATAGATGCTTTACAAATATTTATAATAATTTTTACATTAATTGCTATACCATATGGGCGAAAAATAGCAATGATGATATTTAGAAACTCCAAAAAATTCTCATTGTTATTCATTAATGAAGATCAACTAAAATTCATTACTAGATATATCAGCATTGGAAGATTCGCTTACTACAAAGAACAAAAAACAATTTTTAAAAGATTAAAAGACCAATATCCAAAAGACACACAATTTGTCGTACTGCCTATGGATATGGAATTTATGAGATCTGGTGATGTAAAACCTGAAGGGAATTACCAAACACAAATGGAAAAATTAAAAGAGCTAAAACAAAAAAATCCTCAAATAATTCATCCATTTGTTTTTGTAGATCCCAGAAGAGAAAATGTCGGCTATGCAGATTTTTTTAAATGGAGAAACAACAACGGCAAAGTAGTATTAGAAGAATGTTTCATCAAAGACTACATTGAAAAAGAAAATTTTGCAGGATTTAAAATTTATCCTGCATTAGGATATTATCCATTTGATGAAAAATTACTTCCTCTTTGGAAATATGCTGCGGATAATAATTTACCCATCATGACACATTGTATAAGGGGTACTATTTTTTATAGAGGTTACAAAAGAAAAGAATGGTACTATCATCCAATCATAAAAGATGTTAAAATTCCTGATGAATACATGTTATTGTCAAAAAGCAAAAACATTGATTTCACAGTTGACTTCACACATCCATTGAATTACCTATGCTTGTTGAACCCTTTTTTACTAAAAGAATGGATAAAAAAATGCAATAAACCTGAACTGTTTGAATTATTTGGTTATTCGGAAGCAACTGATAGCATTAGTTCTGATTTAGCTAATTTAAAAATTTGTTTTGGTCACTATGGTGGGGATGATGAATGGAAAAAATTTTTAGAAAGAGATAGAGATAATTATTCACACAAAATGTCCAATAACTCAAATGGTATTGAATTTCTCAATCCTCAAAACCCAAATCTATCATATGGTGGATTAATGGATATTTGGAAAAATGCAGATTGGTATACTATAATTTCTAGTTTAATGATGCAATATCCTAAAGTTTATGCCGATTTAAGCTACATCATCCACGACCAAGAAATTATACCACTATTAAAGCATACCTTAAGAAATGAGTCATTGAAAAATAAAGTATTATTTGGCACCGATTTTTATGTAGTTCGCAACCATAATTCGGAAAAAGATTTACTTGCTCAAACAATGTCTAATTTGTCTTCTGAGGAATTTGATTTAATTGCCAGAAATAATCCAATAAATTATTTAAAAAACTAAACCGTAAAGCTATGATGTACAAAATTAAACCAAACGATAATTTATCAAAAATTGCCAAAAAATTTAATTGCACTGTGGAACTATTAATGGCATTCAATCCAACAATTAAAAATCCAAATCATATATATGTCAATCAATTAATTAAGATTCCTAATCTTGAAGATGTACCTGGACCAATAATCATAACCGAGACAACTGATGTTTCTTTATTTATGAACAGAGCAAAATCAGCTATTGGAAAAGGCATAAGATATAAATTAGGTTCTGGAGGCATGAAGCCTGAATTAAACCTACCAACAGCTGATAAAAAATGTGATTGTAGTGGTTTTGTTTGTTGGGTATTTAAAATTTCTAGAAAAACAGATATTCCATTTTACCAAAAATTTGGAGGTTGGATTTTTACAGATTCTATGGAAGCTGATATAAAAAGTGTTTCAGGTATATTTAACAAAATTGATACACCTGAAGTAGGTTGCATTGTGGTCTATGGAGCAGGAAATAAAATTGGTCATGTAGGAATTGTTTCTGAAATAAAAAACGGCAAAATGACTAAAGTAATTCATTGTAGTTCAGGAAATGACAAAAAATATAATGATTGCATTCAAGAAACATCCCCAACTGTATTTAATAGACCAGATATTCTATGGGGTCGATTTACAGATCTTATATAATTCTATTTTTTTCATAATTTTTAAATTTAAGAACTTTTAAAAACAATCAAAATTTTAATTTTTTATTTCTTATTTTTACAATTAGAAAAAACACAGAAATATTTATTAATCAAGTTCTATTCCTGAACACGAAATTGAACACGATTTTATAAAAAACTAGTAAATTTTGGTCTCGGAAGCCCAGTAAATAGGTTTAAAATTTACTGATTGCCGAATTCATAACCCCGAAGATCATGGGTTCAACTCCCATTCTCGTTACAAGTTTTTTAAAAATCGAAAAGTTAGATTTTAAGCATAATTAGAGCAATTTTATTCTGCTTTTTTATGTCTAATTTTTTATGATATTTGCAAAGTGAACACAATTTTGAACACGTTTTGAAAGAAAAGAAAAAATAATCAACGTCATTAGAAAATGATTGAATTTTATTCTTAAAATTATTCAATATCATCTTGTAAATCAGAATCTATTGGAGAATAATTTTTTGATGCTAGAAACCTTCCAAATGCCATATAAGACATACAACTTTCAATAGTTTATAAAACAAAAAAATGAGCTCAAAATTGCGCTCATTCTTACTACTTGCATTATTTAATATTTTAAAAAAAATCTAATCAATTTATAATAATTGATTTTTGAATAGTTGAATCAATTATTATTGAATAAATTCCTTTAGCAAAACTTAAATCTGTAAAATAAAAATTATTATTCCCCTCGATTAAATAAATAGATTTAGCAAACAGAACTTTACCAGAATAATCAATTATTTTAATTTCAGTCGATTTATTTTTTGAAGAAAAAAATGTAATTGTAATATTATTACCATTAGAAGGATTAGGATACACTGTAATTGACTCTTTATGTAAAGAAAATAACGCATTTTCTAGAGTGTAGTCATTAAATACTCCTAAACTCAAATTATAATAAGTCCCAGAAACAACATTCTCCAACTTTATAGCTCGAACCATATAAGTTTTACTAAATGTTTCTATTGCACCCACATCAGTAAATGAATTTGTTGTAATAATTGTAGGAGTAATTCTATCATAAAACCCAGTTGTGTTATTTTTCTTATATACATAATACCCCAAAATAACATCAGGTGAAATAGACCAAGTTAAAATAACATTCCCACTCGAATTTGTTGCCAAAACATTAGATACGGGTGCCACAATATCATTTTTTAGTGTTGGATCACCAATTAAATTTTGATGAATACTTCTTGAATAATAATTAGTTACATAAGTATTAGAATTATTCTGACTATTTTTTGCAGACAAACCAATGTTTTCACCTAAACCCATTAAATGAAAATGCCAATGAGGTCTTCCTGTCCATACAGAAACTAATGCTGTTCCAGAAGCAAGTGAAGATCTCATAAAGTTATTTTGCGAATCCCAATCACCAAAATAACTCCCGAAAAACAAATTAAAAATAGACTGAGGATTACTTGTTGTAAAATTATTTGAGTCTCCAACCCCACTAATTGAATTATAATAACCACCTCCACAAGCAAATGCCCATTGATAAGAATTTGATGGCAAAGTAGAAAAATAGTCTAAATTACTTATATTAGTAGAACCAACAATACTAGACAACCTCCAACCATTTGAAGCAAATGCTTCACCACCAAAAGCGCCAAAGTTATCATCAATTAAAACTCTTTTATTAACACTAAAATTTTTCACTCTATAATTATGATTCTTTTCTAGATAGCTTCTTAATAATTCAGTTTCTGAAATTGAAAATACTGGAAGATTATTAAAATCTACCCTACCAATTTGTAAATCTATATCTGAAGGAATTACATTATTATCAAACTTTCCATCACCTGGAATATTCTTATTTTCATTTCTATTTGCACCAACATTATTAACCGAAGTATCAGTCCAATTCCCATTAATATCTGCATAATATAAATCAGTTGGCCAAGCACCTAAATGATCTGGAAGATGTCCATCTGGCGCAATATTTCCAGAATATGGCACAACTACATGTCCTAAAATAAAAACAGCTTTTGTATTAACTGGATCTGAATTATAATCATTTTGAATAACTGTCTTTACAGAAGTAACAGAACTCCCACTTGGTATATCATGTCGCAAAACAATCCAACCTTCACCTGTCAAATCATCAATAAGTCTATTTATTTCCAAAATTAATGAGGGAGCATGAATTTCATCTATCAAAAGAATGAGTTTTCCTTTATTCTCAATAGCAGGTACTTCAATTCCCGCATATATTGATGACTCTGCATTTACATTTGAAACTTTTTTAATTTTATATTCAAAACTACTACCTAATACAATATTTTCATCTGTATAATTAGTTGTGTTACCTGGAAGATTACTTGCAAGAACAGACCACACATTTGAATTTATCTGCTTTCTAAAAATATTATAACTTGTTGCGTTAACATCTAAAGGCCATTTTAATTTAATTCCAAGTGGAGAATTAACTATTTCTGTTGATATTTGAATAGTATAATCTTTAGGAGTTTGTGCATTAGAACTAATAAAAAAAAGCATTAACACTAATAACGTTTGTATTTTATTTTTCATAATTATTTAAATATTAAAATTGTTATTCTAGAATGTAGATAAAGTGAACTTATCTCAAATAAACCATTTTAGATAATGTTGCCTTACCCCAATTATAATTTTCACCTAAAGAATCCCACATATTGAACCTAAAAGTATTTAAAGAGTTATTATGAGTTTCAACATACCCATTAAGGGAGTAAGTTATGTATCTGTCAATTGAAGAACTTGTAAAATTTTCAACATAATGATTAAAAACAGTAACCATATTTGCATTTTCATTAATATTAAATGAAAATTTTCTTGAACCTGCAACTTCTTCAGAACCATTCTTTCTAAATGTAATTCCATAATATCCGATTGGATTTGTAAAAGAAGAAACTCCAATTGGAACAGAATAGTCTATTATTATTATTGCTTCTTTGTTTGCAGGAATAAAAATTGTAGTTGATAAACCTAAATTAATGTTGTTTACTATAGTTGAGGTATTTATTAATACGTCAATATTACTTGAGGCTATTACCGAACTTATCTCTGAAATTAACAAAGGGTTATACTTACCAATATTTCCTAAATTATCAGATGCTAAAAATTCAGAACTTATTAGATAAGGAAGATTACGAATCCTAAGTTCCCCATTAACATCTAAATCTTTTGTTGGATTAGTTGTATTTATTCCTATTTGCGCGAAACTTAAAGTAGTAAAAAGTAAATAAGCAACATTTATAATTAGTATATTCTTCATAATTTATTAAATTTATTTTTATAGTTATTAGCATTACAAAAATGCTTTGTCACAATAATTGTTAATAGTGAAAAGATATGAGTTAAAATAAGCACTAAAAAAAAATGAGTTATTAAAATTATTCTTTCATTTATTTCATATGAATTTCCGCTATATAAAATAATTATTGATAATAAAATAATTATAAATGAATAAAATAAAATTAAAAATATTAACAAAAAAAAGAAAATTTCATTTTTTGTAAACCATTTAAAACTAATTTGGTTTTTTAATTTAAACTGGAAATAATGATAATAATATAAAACTAATAACAGAGTAATTATTAAACTATTTTTTCTTATATCAATAAACAAATTATTTATTTTAAAACCATAACAAAAAACAAATTGAAATAAAGATGAAAAACAAAACATTAAAACAAAACACTTTTTATTAAATTTTTTCATTTTTATAAATATAATTAATGGAGAAGCTGAAAATAGAAAATTATTTAAGATTAATTTTTCTAAGCTTTCTACTTTGAATATTTCCCCCAAAATATCCAATTAATTTTTTGGTAAATTAAAGCTTCTCCATAAAATTAATAATACTAATTTATCTATCTTTTTAAAAAAAATATTTTAATAAAATTTGTTCTATTAGATTATTTTAATTCATTATTTACTTATATGAAAATTATTAAAAGAGGAGCTGTCAAAAACTATCGTACCCCTACAACAACGTTAATGACATTAATCTCCTCTTTAAAAACAAACAATTACAAACTCTTTATGATAAACATACTTCTTCTATTTTTTTGATGTTGTTCTTCAGTACAATTAGATTCGTTAGTAGGTTCACAACCACAATCGTTTACTAATTGCGATTCTCCATAACCTCTACCAGTTAATCTATCAGCTGCAATTCCATTTTTAATCAACCATGCAATGGTAGATTTTGCTCTTCTGTCTGAAAGAGCAAGGTTGTAAGCTGCAGTTTGACGACAATCAGTATGAGAACGAACATCAATTTTTACAGTTGGATTTTGTGTCATAAAAATTAAAACTTTAGCTAATTCCACAGCCGCATCTGGGCGAATGTTTGATTTGTCTAGGTCAAAGTAAATAATATCTATATTTAAAGCTGTATTTATAGAATCTCCAATTTTTAGACGTTTCTCGGTTAACTCTAAAGCTACTTTTGAATCGGTTACTCCAGATTCATTTGGAATAGTAACAGAGATTTCATTGGTGTTATAAGTTGGTTTTTCGGCTCTAATTTTAAGTTTTGTATCACAATCTACTTTACCAAAGTCATATTTCCCTTGTGCATCAGAAGTTAGTTCTTTTAATTTGTTTTCTGAAGAATCATATAAAACCACTCTTGCATTATCAATAGGTTCTTGCGATTCTTCATCCACTACAATTCCGGTTAAAAGCTGTTCGCAATCTTTTGGAATAGGCAAAATTTCAGTGAATTTATAAATATCATCATAGCCTAAATTATCTTCTTTTCTGTTAGAAGAAACAAAACCGTTTTTAGTTTTATTGTCAATTAAAAAGGCAAAATCGTCCATTTTACTATTCACAGGCTCACCAACGTTTTTAATACTTCCAACACTTCCATCGTCTTTTAATTGGGTCACAAAAACATCTAATCCACCCAGTCCTGGATGTCCATCTGAAGCAAAATATAATTCGTTGTTATCAGTAACGTATGGAAAAGTTTCTCTACCTTCAGTATTAATTTTATCACCTAAATTCTCAGGTGTTCCATAACTTCCGTCAGCATTAATACTTACTTTAAAAATATCAGATTGCTCACCGCCAATTGTTCCTGGCATATTTGAAGCAAAGTATAATGTTTTTTCATCAGCGCTTAAAGCCGGATGCGCCACACTATATTCATTACTATTGAATGGTAATTCAGTAACGTTCGTCCATTTGTCACCTTCTTTAGTGGCTTTGTATAATTTTAATAGAATAGTACGCTCGCTATCTCTGCCTTTTTTACCATTATTAAAATTATTACGAGTAAAATACATAGTATTTCCATCTTGGGTAAAGACCGCTGTAGATTCATGATATCTAGAACTTACACTTTTAGAGAATTTCTCTGGCGACTCAAAGTTTCCGTTATCGGTTACTTTTGCACCATATAAATTAGTATAGGATTGATTGGTCCAACTGTGTTTTCTACTACTGATGCTTCCTGTATCTCTTGCCGAAGCAAATACTAATTCATCTTTATAAAAGGCAGTTCCGTAATCAGAAAATTCTGAATTAATTCCTGCATTTTGAATTCGATATCTGCCTGAATTTTTCTTGATTTCTGCTAAATAATCTTTTTGAGATTTAGCAATTCTTGCACGATTATCCGTTCCACTTTTTTGATAGAATTTTTCCATCATTTGGTCTGCTTTTTTATAATCGCCTACAGCTTTTAACGTTTGAGCATATCTAAAATACAATTCAGATTCAACCTCTTGATTCATAGCAAAAAGTTCGGTGTACCATTTATTAGCCTCTTCTAATTTCGACTGAAAGTAATAGGCATTACCTAATTTTTGAAAAACTTCTACAGATTTATGCCCCTTTTCGGCAACTTTTTCATAAGTTTTAACGGCATCCACATAAGCAAATTTGTCATAATTCTTATCTGCTTTACTTGTTTTTACCTCTTGCGCATTTACTAAAAATCCGTTTAGTAATAATGCGGCTATAACCACTATTTTTGTTCTCATGTTTTAATTTTTAGAAAAATCTTGGTGAAACAACTTTTTCTGTTTTGCCTTTAAACTCATAGCGTAAGAAAATTTCGTGCGAACCTGAATTATAGTTGGCAAGTTTGGTTGTTTCTGCATCGTAAGCATAACCAATCATCCAATTTTCGTTAACTTGAAAACCTGCCAATCCACTTAGTGCAGCATCCCAGCGCCAAGCAGCACCCAAAATAAACTTCTCATTGAACATAAAGTTTGCTGTTAAATCTAATTGTAAAGGAGCGCCACTTACTACTTTTGATAAGAAAGCGGGTTTGAATTTGATATTATCACTTAAATCAAAAACATATCCACCAATTAAATAATAATGCATTTTTTCTTTAGCTGTTGCTGAAAGATTGTCATCAAAATGTTCTGTTTCCAAAAAATTTGGAACCGATAATCCGGCATATAATTTATCTGAATGGAAGTAAATACCGGCTCCAATATTAGGAGAAAATTTATTGTCAATATTATTTTGAAATTGTGGATCTGTAGGGTCATAAATGTTTAGTTTGGTATAATCCACATTTAATAAGTTGGCAGTTCCTTTTATTCCAAATGACAATTTATAGGTCTCTGAAGTTGGAATAGTATAGGAGATGTCTGCGGAAATAGCATTTTCATCAGAAGGACCAATGCGGTCATTAACAAACGATATACCTATTCCAAAATTAGAATTATTAATAGGTGTGTTTATCGAAGCTACGTTTGTTACAGGAGCACCGTCTAAACCTACCCATTGAGTTCTATGCATTCCAAAAAGACTCATAACACCTCTGCTACCCGCATAAGCTGGATTGACATTGATAGTGTTGTACATATAATTAGTGTACTGAGAATCTTGCTGAGCAAAAGTCTGGTTAACATTCCCTAATGTTGCTATAAATAGCAACATTAGGATAGTTAATTTATTGTTGTTTTTAATAAATTGTTTCATAATGATTATTAATTACTTTGAAGGTATAAATAGCCTGCTTTTTCAATATTTTGCTGGTTTGTTCCATATAAGTCATACTCATATTTCAAAATATAGAAATAAGTTCCAGTTGGTAATAATTGATTAGGAGAAATTGTAGTTCTTCCTTCTGAATATCCTTTGAACGATTTATCAGTATTATTATAACCATTAGATTCATATACTAAAACACCCCATCTATTATAAATTTCAATAGTGTTATTTGGATAACATTCAATACCTTCAATTAAGAAAACATCATTTGATCCATCTCCATTTGCAGAAACTGCATTATAAACGGTTACATAACAAGCTAAGTAAACAGTTTGAGTATGCGTAGTTTGATTACCACATTCATCAGTTGCAGTCCATTCTCTTATTAAAGAATATCGATTACTACAATCTCCTTCAACTTCTGTTTCAGTATAAGTAACTGTTGCAGTTCCACAATTATCAATAGCTGTTAATGTTGGAGCTACAGGAATACCATCACAATTTGCATAGGCATCTTCAGGCAGTGTTTCTACAAATACTGGACCTGTTGTATCTTGTACATCAATGATTTGCGTATAACTTGTTTCATTTCCACAAGCATCGGTTGCTGTCCATGTTCTGAATAACTCATAGTTGTTTGCACAACTGCCATCGACTCTTTGCTCATCAAATACTACTGTTGCAATACTACAATTATCTGCTGCAATTAATGTTGGAACTGTAGGAATAAGATCACTACATTCTAATACTAAATCACTTGGCATGTTTCCTAAAAACACTGGTGCTGTTGTATCTTGAACATTGATAGTTTGTGTAGCTGTTGTAAAGTTTCCACAAGCATCTGTTATCGTGTATGTTCTTGTAACTACAATTGGACAAGTTCCTGCTGATGTGTCTGTACTTGTTACTACTAAAGTAGCATCTGAAGTACAAGCATCTGCAATAGTTAATCCCATTCCTTCTAACGCTGCCACAGTTGTAACTGCTGCTGGTGCAGCTGTTGCCGAACATCCCTCAGCTGTTGCTGGTGTGATTGTTCCTGTAACTACTGGAGCTGTTGTGTCTTGAACATTGATAGTTTGTGTAGCTGTTGTAAAGTTTCCACAAGCATCTGTTATCGTATATGTTCTTGTAACTACAATTGGACAAGTTCCTACTGATGTATCTGCACTTGTTACTACTAAAGTAGCATCCGAAGTACAAGCATCTGCAATTGTTAATCCCATTCCTTCTAAAGCTGTTACTGTTGTAACTGCTGCTGGTGCAGCTGTTGCTGAACATCCCTCAGCTGTTGCTGGTGTGATTGTTCCTGTAACTACTGGAGCTGTTGTGTCTTGAACATTGATAGTTTGTGTAGCTGTTGTAAAGTTTCCACAAGCATCTGTTATCGTATACGTTCTTGTAACTACAATCGGACAAGTTCCTGCTGATGTGTCTGTACTTGTTACTACTAAAGTAGCATCTGAAGTACATGTATCTGAAACTGAAATACCAAATAACACTTCTAAAGCTACTACTGTCGAAACAGGAGATGGTGCAGCTGACGCTGAACATCCTTGAGCCGTTGCAACAGGAATAGTTCCTGTTACTACTGGTGCAGTTGTATCTTGAATATTGATGGTCTGTGTCGCTGTTGTAAAGTTTCCACAAGCATCTGTTATCGTATACGTTCTTGTAACTACAATCGGACAAGTTCCTACTGATGTATCTGCACTTGTTACTACTAAAGTAGCATCTGGAGTACAAGCATCTGCAATAGTTAATCCTAATCCTTCTAAAGCTGATACAGTTGTAACTGCTGCTGGTGCAGCTGTTGCCGAACATCCCTCAGCTGTTGCTGGTGTGATTGTTCCTGTAACTACTGGAGCTGTTGTGTCTTGAACATTGATAGTTTGTGTAGCTGTTGTA
>NZ_JBBYHT010000005.1:147632-149798 GCF_038289885.1 Flavobacterium helocola
ATCTGAAACTGAAATACCAAATAACACTTCTAAAGCTACTACTGTCGAAACAGGAGATGGTGCAGCTGACGCTGAACATCCTTGAGCCGTTGCAACTGGAATAGTTCCTGTTACTACTGGTGCTGTTGTATCTTGAATATTGATAGTTTGTGTAGCTGTTGTAAAATTTCCACAAGCATCTGTTATCGTATACGTTCTTGTAACTACAATCGGACAAGTTCCTGCTGATGTATCTGCACTTGTTACTATTAAAGTAGCATCTGGAGTACAAGCATCTGCAATAGTTAATCCTAATCCTTCTAAAGCTGATACAGTTGTAACTGCTGCTGGTGCAGCTGTTGCTGAACATCCTTGAACATTAGCAACTGAAATTGTTCCTGTAACTACTGGTGCAGTTGTGTCTTGAACATTGATAGTTTGTGTAGCTGTTGTAAAGTTTCCACAAGCATCTGTTATCGTATATGTTCTTGCAACCACAATTGGACAAGTTCCTGCTGATGTATCTGCACTTGTTACTACTAAAGTAGCATCTGGAGTACAATCATCTGCAATAGTTAATCCCATTGTTTCTAAAGCTGTTACTGTTGTAACTGCTGCTGGTGCAGCTGTTGCTGAACATCCTTGAACATTAGCAACTGGAAAAGTTCCTGTTACTACTGGTGACTGATTCGCAGAGATTAATAAATAAACCGTTGCTATATCACATTCTTGTTGAGTACCATTATCACAAACTTGGTAAATGAAACTGTCTGGACCAGTGTAACATCCTGAAACTGTATAAATAAATGTTCCATCAGAATTTATAATAACTGTTCCATGTAATGGTTGAACAACAGGAATTGTATTAATCGTTTGTGTATTACTTTCTAAATCATAATCATTATCTAACAAATTCATGGTTGAATTCGAAGAACAATTTATGAAATATGAGTCATCAATAGCATAAGTAGTGTTTAGATTACTTAATGGTAATACTGTCACAATAACTGTTGCAGTATCACATGCTTGTGGTATTTGATTATCACATATTTGATATGTAAATGTGTCCTCTCCTACAAACAATGGATTTGGAGTATATGTAATTGTTCCGTCAGGATTTACTGTAACCGTTCCATTTACTGGAGTAGTTACTGAACCTGGCGTAATAGTAAATGGATTACCGTTTGGATCAAAATCATTTGATAATACTGAAACTATAACTGGAGTTCCTACTTCAGTAATTACAGCATCATTATTTGCAACAACACTATTGTCTGTTGGTAATGGATTTTGCTCTACATTTATTGTAACCGTAGCAGTATCACATGCTTGTGGTGTTCCGTTATCACATACTGTATAAGTAAATGAATCAGTTCCAACATAATTTGTATTAGGCGTGTAAGTATAAGTACCATTGCTATTAACAACTACTGTTCCATTAGTTGGATTAGTATTAGCTGTTACAACTTGTGTGTTACCTTCTAAATCAAAATCATTTGTTAAAACATTTCCAGAAACTGGTGTGTTTATATATGTATCGTTTATGTCATTAATTGCAAATGTATTGTTTGTTAACTCTACAATTGTACAATCTGGACATACTGGATCTACAACACACCCTACACATGGGTTAGGGTCTGGAATTGGATCAGATGAAGTATCAGTTACTGGATTACCATTTGTATCTGTTCCTGTTGCTGTAGCTAAATTGTATACATAACCTGCTGCAATATCTGCTGCAGTAATGGTATGAACCGCTGTAAACATAGTACTATTTGATGCTCCAATAGCTAATGTAGCTAATGGCCCACCAGTTACAACTGCATTATTATCTGTTACAGTTATATTAGTTAATACAGTACTTCCTGAGTTAGTAACTACAAAATTATAGTTGATTACATCACCTACACTTGTAAAACCGTCTCCATTTGCATCTGCATAAACACCATCTTTGGTTATGTGAATACCTGGCACAAGAACTCCAACGTAAGCTGTTGCAGTATCACATATTTGTGGTGTTAAAGACGTTGAACACAATGTATATGTTATTGGATAAACTCCATTTGGTGTATTTGCCGCAACTGTAATTACTCCATTTACATCTATTGATAATGGACCTTCTGTTGTTGCCGTTACATCTGTATTTGATGTTGTTACCACAACTCCATTTAATGTGTCATTTGTTAA
>NZ_JBBYHT010000005.1:149898-298566 GCF_038289885.1 Flavobacterium helocola
AATCTGAAACATTAACTCCCGTAGCATCCGATGGACCGTTATTTGTCGCTGTAATTGTAAACGTAACGTTACTTCCAACTGCTGCTCCTAATGGAGAAACTGTTTTAGTAACTGATAAATCTGTAACTATAGCACTTACTCCAACGTAAGCTGTTGCAGTATCACATATTTGTGGTGTTAAAGACGTTGAACACAATGTATATGTTATTGGATAAACACCATCTGGTGTATTTGCCGCAACTGTAATTACTCCATTTACATCTATTGATAATGGACCTTCTGTTGTTGCCGTTACATCTGTATTTGATGTTGTTACCACAACTCCATTTAATGTGTCATTTGTTAAAACACTTCCTGGAACTGTTGTAGACGTTGTTCCAACTGATACAGTCGCAAATGGTGAAGCATTGGTTCCATCATTTACTGCATCAATAACATTTGGTGTTGCTGTTGATGTATTATTTCCTGGTGTTGGATCTGATTCGTTTCCAGAAATAGTAGCTGTATTTGCCCATGGACCCGTAGCGGTTAATGTTGCTACAACACTCATTGTTGTTGATGCTCCATTAGCTAAGTTTCCTATAGTCCACGTTGGTGATGACCAAGTTCCTGTTGCAGGTGTTGCACTTACTAAAGTGTATCCTGCTGGTAAAGAATCTGAAACATTAACTCCCGTAGCATCCGATGGACCGTTATTTGTCGCTGTAATTGTAAACGTAACGTTACTTCCAACTGCTGCTCCTAATGGAGAAACTGTTTTAGTAACTGATAAATCTGCATCTCCAGGTGCTAAAGTACATTCAATAGGATTTCTTACATTAATAACTGTAGTTGTAGTACTTGAACAACCTGCATTTGAAAAATTATATGTAATAGTATGATTACCACTTGTACTTGAAGCTAAATCAATAAGACCTGTTGAAGCATTAATACTTAAACCAGCGTCTGAAGTATAAGTTCCTCCTGACGCACCTGATACTGAAACCGTAGCTGTTCCTGTAGGACAAAATGGCCCACCAGGATATGAAATTGTAGCAATAGGTAATGAACTTACAACAACAACAACAGGCCTGATAGTTTCACACAAATTTAATGAAACATGTGCTCTACCTCTTATATAGTAGGTACCAGAGATACTTACTGCATTTGCAGGTGTTAAAGGAATAGTACAAGCTGCATCTTTCCAATAAGTTTTAGAAAATACACCCGTACTACTTGCCGTAACTGCTGCAGCTGTAAGATTAACTGTACTTGGGAAACATACTGGAGCTGGATCTGTAACTACTAAATCTACAAAAGGTCTTGAATCAATTGTAACTGTAGCTGTTCCATTTGTATTACAAGGAGGTCCTGAATTGAAAGTACATGAGTAAACATTTGTACCTGAACTCATATCGCTAACGTTAACAACTGGATTTTTAACGTTATTATTTGAAGCATTAATACCAGGGCCCGACCATAAATAAGTTGAACCTGGCAAATCTACATCTAAAGTTAAAGTAACTGTTGCACCTGTATAATTACAAACTGAAGCATTCCCATAAACGCCATTTACAGCAATTTGAGGATTACTCGCCACTCCTAATTGAGCTGTTTGTGTAATTATATTACCACAAGCATCTTTTACTCTAAAATAATGTATACCACCTGAAAGCCCAGAAAAGGTACTACCACTTTGATAAGAACCATAAGTAGTGCCTCCATCAGGACTTAACGCATATTCTAAAACGTTACCTGGTGCCGGAGCGATTGATGATGCTGTAATTGACAATACACCATTAGTATCACCTGAATTACAAACGTAACCACCTGTAACCGTTTTATCTACTGTAATAAAGTAATTTGCTGTTATACTTACAAAACGAGTATGAACCGTAAAAGTTCCTCCTTTTATTCGAACACCAAACGTATAATTACCATAAGTCAACCCATTAAAAGGTAGAGATGTAGTAGCATTTGAGAGGTTTCTAACTTGACCTACACTTGAAGGCCCTGCAAGAACCACAACTTCATATGCATTGTAATCATCAAAAACACCTGTTAATTGATAGTTAAACCCTCCACAAACTGGTGTGATTAAATTGCCAAAAGAACTAGCCGTATACCCTGAAACCACAAAATTTGCGCTCGAAGAACCGCAATTACCATTTACAGTAATTGTATAGTTTCCTTCAGGCCAATATCCTGCAGGATCAGTAGCATTTACACGTGGTAAATATGCATTACCATTTTGATCTAAAGCTACACTTCCTGTATGACCAACTGGAACTAAAGGATTATTTGAAGCTGTAACGGTATAATATATTATATCTCCAACTACAAACGGACTGTAGTTAATTAAAAGCTTTCCATAATTTAAAACATTCAAATTAAATTGATTCCCATAAAAATTTTGAGTAACAGATGTTGAACCCGATATTGGAATTGTTTTAGTTTGAGGCAAGTAGAATATACCTGTTGAATAACCTTCTGAATCTAAATAGGTATAACTATACGTTTGTCCAGGCGTTAAACCTCCAGTGAAAGTTTGCGTACCAGTAGTTTGCATAAAAGTCACAACATCTGATGGATTTGAAGTATTAGTAAAAGTAATATTCATTGGCAAACATACCAAACCAGAATATATTGTTGATGTTGCATACGCTACACCACCACAATTACTCATATTAATATCATATGCAGGACTAGTTACGGTAAATTCTTTTGTATTACCACAAGCATCCATTAAGACTACTTTTATATTTCCAAGATTTGCTAATATATTTGCTCTAGTTATACCTAATGGCATTTGAAGAGATGTTGCTGAGTTTGCAGCCCACCCTGGCGCTCCTGCATCTGCATAGCCATCACCAGTATTATCTTTTCCATACAACACACCATTATATAAAATGTGAACTGAAAAAAGTGCAGCAGCTGCACTTGTTAATGGTGCTCCTCCAGCAACATATGTAAATCCAAGTTCATTTTGAATCATAAAAGGATTCGAACAAATCAAGTTTGCTCTTGTAAAAATTGAAGATGGTAAATTCACATCAGCTAAAGTAGTACTCACAGCCGATACTGATGTTGCACCAACAATTGTTTGCCCACAACTGTCTGTTACACTAACAGTGTAATTGCCAACTGGCAAAGCATTAAACGCAAATGAATTTGCATTGATACCTGAAGTAGTTTGAAGAGGAACCCCTGGAGATGAAGCAGAAGCTATGCTAAAAGTTAAAGGCTTAACCCCTCCAGAAGTAACATTAGTTGTTAAAACTGCTGTACCTCCTACACAAGAAGCAGAAACAATTGAAGTGGTGGCGGCAAAATTAACATAGCCATCATCCACAGCAATACTATTACTACTATAGGTTGGATTGCCGGGTCCGGCACGCCCCACTACCACATAATTTCCATCAACAAGTCCTGTAAAGGATGTTGCTGTAGAAAAAAGCGCTGAGTTACCAGGATCTGGAAAGACAAGTACTCCATCTTTGAGTACTTGAAATTCTGGAGTTGCGCCTAATCCAGTAGTACTATCAACATTAACAATACCGCCATTAAGACATTTATTGTTTGTTGTAGTTACAACCACAGATTGTGCCCAAGCACCAAAACCTGTAAACTCCATTACAGGTAACAAGAAAAACATTACAAGTAATGCCATTTTTGTTGAAATCAGTAAATTTGTTTTCATTTATTTAATTTAGTTTAACATTTATTTAACTTTCAATAAAATATCTACATCAAAAATTGACTGTGGACTTTATAACAAGATCCACTAGAATATCAATTTTTTCTCTATACACACTTTATGAACAAACAAAAGTACTTCTAACAAAAGGTTTCTTAGTGCTGATTATTGCTATATAAAACTGATTCTTGATATTAATATTTTGAAGTTTATCATTAATCATTACATAAAATACAAGCACAAAAGAGCATTCAAATCTGCTTTGAATGCTCTTCTATTAACTTTGTTTAATTTTATACTATTTAATAGTTTTCAACTTGTTTTTTGGCTCTAAAATTTTCAGGAGTTTGATTGTTGTTTACTTTCTTAAAAGCATTACAAAAATTACTATAACTCTGAAATCCCAAATCATAAGCAATTTCGTTTATTGGAAGATTAGTTTCTACTAATAAAGCTTCTGCTCTTTTAATTTTTCTTTGCAAAATGTATTGATATGGTGTAATACCCACATACTGTGTAAATACTCTAATAAAATGATGTGTCTTCCATGGGGTTAATTCTGCTAATTCAGAAATTTCAATTTTTTCTACTATATGTTCATTAATATATGAAATTGTCTCTTTGATTTTAAAAGGAATGTTATTATTAACTTCCTCATCATTTCGTTTAGGATCAATTTTACTGTGTATAAAATTATTTAAAACAATTTCAACGGTTGCAATAATATCTACTGTTTTAAATGGTTTAGCTATATATCCGTGAGGTCGGGTAACTTTAATTCTATCAATTGTTAATTTATCTGAATATGATGTTATATATATGTATGGTATTTTGTCATTTTTTAGTAAATAATTCCCCAAATCAATACCGTCTTTGTCTTGTTTTAAATTAACATCCAACAATACTAAACAAGGTTTTTCATCTTTTATTATTTCAATTGCTTTTTCTACTGTTTTAACTGTAATAACATCATAACCTTCTCCTTCCAAAACTTCCTTTATATCTAATGCTATTATTGTTTCATCTTCAACTACAAGAATTGTCTTTTCCATTATTGTTTATCGTTATTAAAAATTATTTCATACTCTAATCCCTTTAAACTATTTGTTTTAATAGTACCATTTAATTGATCTGTTAATAATTTTATTAATTTTAAACCAATTGACTTAGGCTTGTTATTAATATTAATATCCATCCCTACACCATTATCACTATAAACAAGAATGTATTTTTCATCAGATTTAATATAAGATATATGAATATTTATTTTACCATAGGCTTCATTTGGAAAAGCATACTTAATAGAATTACAAATTAATTCATTTATTACTAAACCAAGAGGTATTGCTGTTTGTATATCAAAACTAATGCTTTGCACATTAACATTGAATTCTATTTTTTTACTATCATTTAAACAGTTTTTTATTGATTCTATTAACTCCAATAAATAATCATGAAAATTAACACTTTCTAAATTATCAGATTGATATAAGTTTTGATGAATTAATGACATAGAGGAAATTCTGGTTTGCCCTTTCTCAATAAAATCATTAATTTCATCATTGTTATTTTTTCTTGATTGAATATTTAATAAACACATTACTAGTTGCAAATTATTTTTTACTCTATGATGAATTTCTTTTATAAGGATATTTTTTTCTGCTAATGTTTTTTCAAGAATTAACTTGTTTTCATTCAACAATGTGTTTTTGCTGTCAATAGCTTTATTTTTATTTTTCAGTTTTTTAAATAAAAACGCAAGAATTATAATAAAAATAATAGCTATTAGATTTAAAAAAATTGCTTTAAAGAAATTGTTTTCTTTTTTTTCAATTTCTAATGCACTTAATTTTTCACGAATCTTTAATTGTTTAATATCCGCTTCTTTTTGCGCTGTAAGAAATTCCGTTTCAAGTTTAATAATATTTTGTTTAGTTTGTTCGCTATTAATTTCTTCTTTTAACACTACATATTTATCTAAATAAATATAAGCTTTTTCATATTGTTTTAAATTAAAATGAATTGTTGCTGCAAAATCATACATGCTTGCTAAGTTAGGCTTTTGAATTATTGTTTTAGGATTATCGTTTATAGTTTTTATTGCTCTATCTATATAAATTTTAGCTATTTGAGAATTACCTAATTTAACATAGGACATTGCTATATATACATTTAAAACAACATTTTTTTCAATAAGATTATTGTCTTTTTGCAATTCAAAAATTGCTAATTCAATAATTCTATTATAGTTTTTCAATGTGTAATTTACAACTATGTAAGTACTTAACACATACCAATTATCCTGACCATAATTTTTTATTCCATTTTGAATTTTTAATGCTTTTTCCGAAAACATTAAAGCTTTTTCAGCTTCATTTTGTGCATGTAGAATTTCTGCATATTTTGCTAAAGATCTGGCATAATCCTGAGAATTAAGTTTTGTTTCATTATCTATTAAACTAAGGCTTTTCTCAATATAAAATTGAGCGTTTTTTAAGTTATTTGTTAAATGATATAATTCTGCTAATTCAAAATAACAAGACTGTAAACCAAATTTGAAATTTATTTTTTTATAAATGGAAATTGATTTAGATACTTGTTTAATTGAATTATCAAATTCTTCTTTTCTAGAATAAGTTTTACCTAAAAGAAAATATAAATCTGCTAATTCTTTACATTCTTTTCCATTCTTCAATGAGTCTAATTTTCTATTAATATATTTTATTGTTTTAATATAATCAGAATTCCTTGTGTTCAAACAATAAGCTTCCTTAACACAACCCTCTATATGTTTCTCATAATTATTTAATATTTTTGCTTGATTTTGAGCTTTTTTAGCAAAATAAATCCCAGCATTTAATTTTCCTGAATGCCTACATAAAGTTGATCTTACAAGATAATATTGTATAACTCCATTACTATTACAAGAATTTTCCAATAACTTATATGCTTCATCACATTTGGCTTTTGCTTTAACAATATCGGTTTCTTGTAGCTCAATTGCTTGATTTAAAAGATTATCTATTTTTAGATTGTCTTTTGTCTTTTTTACGATTGCTTTGCCTTGATTTTTTCCTATATAAATATTTTGCGCTTTTAACACACTTAAATTTATAAGTAATAGAACAAAAATTAATCTTTTGGATATATCCATAAATTTAAAAATAATTTCAAATGTAAAAAAGCAGCAAAAACAGGCGTTATTGATATTTAACATTAAATATCTATTATTGATTTTTTTGTTATTGATAGTTTAGACCAACAATTGATTATTGATAACACAATCTCACTATAATATTTGATGAAAACATTTGAAAACAAACTTATAGAATTATCTACTAAAGATATGTAGTGCAATTTAAATATAATTTGTAGTTAAAATTCTACACACAACAAAGATAAGTAAATTATTTAAAGTAGTATTGTTACTTTTGAGTATCGATATGAAAATAGAAATATAATTATAAAAGAATTAAATAAAACATTAAATACAGCAAATAATGAGAAAAAATTACTAATTATTATCCAATTTACTTTCAAACAACTATTTTAAAAAACCAAGAAGGAATAAAATAAAACCTCAAAAAATAGAACAACATCTACTGATAAATCCCCGAAGTTTATTCTAGTTTTACAGTAAGGTGTTTATAGCCAAATTATAGAGTTTCAAAATGAAACTTGGAAAGAACGAAGAAGCAAAATAGTTAAGTAATTTAATCAAAAACGTAATCAACAAATTGAAAATGTGGCGATATAGAAAATTTAATTTTCCACTTTGGAAAGAATAAACACAAAATAAGTTGAAAATTTGACATTATAAAATTAATAAATTTTCAATATAAATCAATCCCTCATTTTACAAATAAACTGTTTTATATTAAAATCATTATCAAATGCAAATTTAATTTTATCAATTTTCAATAAGTTTCATCAGTTTATAATAGGAAACTCAAGTTTTGAAAACTTAAGTTTGTTAAAAATTTTTAGAAAAATAATTGATTTTAGAAAAACAAAAAGTACATTCTTAAAATTATATGCTACATCCCAATAAATAAACATTACAATTTCTAAATTAAAATCGTTGTTTTTTTTAGTAGTTTTTTTTACAAAAAGAAAATCTGACAATTATATAAAAATATTTTAGTTTGAATATGGTTAAATTATTTTTTAAGAAGAAGTTACGATTTATAATCAATAATAAAAATTCACATAAAGTTGAAAAAAATATTAATTCATGATAGTTTCCCTGTTATTAGAATTGCATTAGAGAGAATATTAAATTTTTATTTTAATGATTGTATCACTGATGTAGTTGATAATATTAATGAATTAAATAAAAAAGCATTTCAGGAAAAATATGATTTAATTATAATAGATTTAATTATTGAAAGATGTGATTATTTTAAGTTTTATTCAAAAATGCAATTATTAAATCCTAATTGTAAATTTATTTTATTTTATGATAATGAAATAAATAGCAATAAACTCAAAAAATTTTTTGACAGTGAAAATTTTTTTATGTTAAACAAGAATTGTAAAGAAGAAGAAATATATGATTATGTAAATTATGCAATTGAAAGAAGCACAGAAATTAATAAATTAGATTTTTTAATTCAGAATACAATAATTAAAAAATCAGAACTAACAGCTATTGATAAAATACAATCATTATCAAGTAGAGAATTTGAGTGTGTAATGCATTTAATGAATGGTAACTCAATTGTTGATATTTCAAGCAAATTAAATTTAGCGGTTACAACTGTAAGTACTTACAAAAAAAGAATTTTTATAAAAACAGAAACTAATAGTATTGTAGAATTAACAAAATTATTAATTGATAGCAAAATAAATTTTGAATATAATAATAAGTAATCGAAATATAAATATTAATTAAAGTTTTATGAATCAAATATCTGTGAAATTACAACATAATGCTGAATTTCAGTATTTGATAGGAAAATCTAAAGCTGATATCTTGGAACTCTTTGGATTTTGTTTCAATGATTATATAAGTAATATTTGGATGTTCAGAATTAGCACAAAAAATCATTTATTTTGCAAAAAATACCTATACTTATTTTTTGAAAATGATATAGTTTTAAAAATTGAACTAAAAAGATGTAAAGCAAATTATCTTTTGTAATGTTTAATATTCTTAATATCTCTTTTAATAATTCAACGCCATAAACAGATTTGAATGTGTCAAAAACTTAATGCTGTAATGTTTAAGAAAAAATTAAATTTTATAATTAAAAATATTTTTTAAAATAAAAAACATTACTTTTACCAACAGAAAATACTTATTAATCAAGTTCTACTCCTGAACACGAAATTGAACACGATTTTATAAAAAACATATCATTTTGGGTCTCGCAAGCCCAGTAAATACGTTGAGAATTTACTGATTTCCGAATTCATAACCCTGAGGTCACGGGTTCAACTCCCGTCCTCGCTACGAAAACCCGAAATTTTACTTTATTGTAAATTTCGGGTTTTGTTTTTTAAATCTAATCCATTGATAATGAAATTAAAACACATTTACATAACCCTATTTATACTAATTACTTCATTGGGATTTTCACAATTAAAAACCATAACTGATAAAACCACTTACCCGTTTTGGATCAATGTTCCCGAAAAAGAAAGTACAGAAAAACAACCGATTCTAATTTTTCTACACGGAAAAAGTCTTTCTGGTACGGATTTGAATCGTGTGAGAAGATATGGTGTACTTCGCGCAATGGATAAAGGAAGAAAAATTCCAGCCATTGTTGTCGCTCCTCAATTAGCTAAAGGAAGTTGGAATCCTGATAAAGTTTTAGAAGTTTTAGAATATGTAAAGAAAAACTACAACGTAGACGAATCCCGAATTTATGTTTGTGGCATGAGTTTAGGCGGATATGGAACTCTACATTTTGCAGGTAAGCACGCTGATAAAATTACTGCAGCTGTAGCTATTTGTGGTGGCGGAAATGTGAGCGATGGTTGCAAATTAGCCACTATTCCACTTTGGATTCAACATGGAGATGTGGATTATATTGTTCCGCTTTCGGAATCACAAAAAGTAGTAAATGCAATTAGAAAATGTAATGAAAAAGCAAATCTAATCTTTTCGATTATCAAAGGTGGCAATCACGGAAACGTAGAACGCCTTTTTCATGAAGATGCCATGTACGATTGGTTATTCAAACAAAAAAGAGAATAATTTCTTCCTATTTATAAATATAGATTTATATCTTAAACACATCCAAACCTAAGGTTAAATTTCTTAGCAGATCAATTCATTTCTGTACTTTTATTAAAAATTACGATATGAAATTTCTAATTATTTTAGTATTAACCCCTTTTATTATGAATGATTTTCTACTTT
The DNA here is from genome assembly GCF_038289885.1 of Flavobacterium helocola. Taxonomy (NCBI): domain Bacteria; kingdom Pseudomonadati; phylum Bacteroidota; class Flavobacteriia; order Flavobacteriales; family Flavobacteriaceae; genus Flavobacterium; species Flavobacterium helocola. The sequence continues at coordinate 159,945 of NZ_JBBYHT010000005.1, forward strand.
TTGACTTCAATGAAAAAACCAATCCTCGTGAATGGAGAATCATTGATGATGTTGTGATGGGTGGAATTTCAGACGGAAAGTTTAAAATTGATGAAAATGGAAATGGTGTGTTTTTTGGAAGAGTTTCAACCGAAAACTATGGCGGTTTTTCATCGGTTCGTTATCAAATGAACAAAAAAGATATTAGTAATTTTTCCAAAGTCAATATCCGATTGAAAGGCGATGGTAAAAATTATCAATTCAGAATAAAAGATGATATTAATTCCTACTACTCTTACATCACAACCTTTGAAACTTCGGGTGAATGGGAAACAATCACACTTAATTTAAAAGATTTATATCCTTCATTCAGAGGTCAAACACTTAACTTACCAAATTTTGATGGTAAATTTTTAGAAGAAATTGTTTTCCTGATTGGCAATAAAAAAGATGAATCTTTTGAACTGAAATTAGATAAAATCGAATTAGTAAAATAAAAGAAAATACGCAGCTTAAAAATTGTATTATCTTTGTTGCATGAGTATTACATTATTATCTTCCCCTTTACAAGGATTTACCGATTTTAGATTTAGAAACGCTTTTCACAAACACTTTGGTGGCATCGACACTTTCTATTCGCCTTACATCAAACTGAATGGAAAATTGGCGGTAAAAGGTTCGTACGAACGTGATATTCTTCCTGAAAACAACTCTACTCTAGAAGTTATTCCGCAAATTATAACCAATGACGCCGAAGAATTTTTATTTGTAGCGAAATATGTGCAACAATTCGGTTACAAAGAATTGAATTGGAACTTAGGTTGTCCGTATCCAATGGTGGCAAAATGCGGTATGGGTTCAGGATTGATAAAAAATACCGACCAAATTGAACATATCTTAAAACGTGTTCATAACGAAACTGATATTATCGTTTCGATGAAAATGCGAATGGGTTATGAAAATCCAACCGAAATTTTAGATGTTTTCCCTATTTTAGATCAATATCCGATTAAAAATATCGCAATTCATGCTCGAATTGGAAAACAATTATACAAAGGCGGTGTCGATTTAGATTCGTTTCAAAAATGTTTAGATACTTCAAAACAGAAGATTTATTATAATGGTGATATTACTTCGGTAGCGAAATTTAAAGAATTACAAGAACGTTTCCCTTCCATTGATCATTGGATGATAGGAAGAGGTTTAATTGCCGATCCGTTTTTACCTTCGATGATTAAAAATAACACAACAGAATATCCAAAAAATAGATTGGAAATTTTTGAAGCTTTTCACGATGAAATCTACAGAGAATACGATGCGTATTTACAAGGTCCAACTCCTATTCGCATGAAAATGTTAGGGTTTTGGGAATACTTTTCGGAATCATTTTCTAATCCGCAAAAGACGTATAAAAAGATTAAAAAAGCTGGAAATAGTAAGAATTATGAAGCCGCTGTGAAAGAAATTTTTAAAAACGGGTAAAAAAACCATAAATCAATTATAATCAATTCATTACCGGTTATTAAAAAACCAACACCAGTTATTACTTTTTACCTATTTATTAAATTCATTTTCCTAACATTTGTTCGATAACTAAAAGCTAAATACCTTGTTTACAAAGCTTTGTATTTATTTTTTGATTAAAAAGAAATGTGCTATGGAAAGAAAAATTACCCAAAAGTTCCATAAAGAATTGATAGTAGTATTTTGTCTATTCTTTTTTTGCATTGCAAAGGCTCAAACCCGAATTTCTTATCAGGGATTTGACAATAAACCACAAGATTCTTGGAGTTATACTTCTACCTTAAATTCTGGAACCATACAAAACAACACGAGTACATTTGTTTCCTCTCCAAACTCGTTAAGATTTGGTGGTTCAAATAGTTCTTCACCTGACGACCCAAATATTAGTTTTGACAATGTTAATATTAGTAGTTTTACTAATGTTTATGTCAATATTTACTTATCTTCAAACGGAACACCAGATGATAATGATGATTTATATTTAGATATTTCCTATAATAACGGAACTTCGTACACTACTTCAATTAAATTAATTGATGGAAAAAACAGTACAACTTCAGATGTTTATGCATTTAATCATGCTTCAAGTGCAGGCAATACTGTTGGTTCTCCTTATACTTTTCCTATTCCAAATGGCAATACACAAGTAAAAATTAGAATTCGATATGATGAACTTAATGGAGGAAGCAATACCTCGGATTATTATTTCATAGACAATGTTAGTTTGTATGGAAGTCTAACTGGAAATCATTTAGAAGTTCTTGGTTTAAACAATATAACTATAGCACATAACGCATCGATTGCATCAAGTTATGGAACAGATTTTGGGGAAACGCAAATTGTTTCAGACCCTGTTTTTAGAACTTTCACTATAAAAAATATCGGAACTAATACCATCAACTTAACAGGAACTCCTTTAGTTCAAATCATAGGAAGTTCTGATTTTACAATTACTCTAAATCCAAGCAGTTCCATCAACAGTAATAATTCAAGTACTTTTCAAATACGATTTAATCCAAGTTCTATTGGAACTAAAACAGCACAAGTTTCAATCGCAAGTAATAGCGATGATGTGAGTCCGTTTTTATTTGACATAACAGGAAAAGGTATTCAAACTTTTTACGATAGTGATAATGATGGAATTTTTGACAATGTTGATATTGACGATGACAATGACGGAATCAGAGATGATATTGAAGAATCTAATTGCAATTCCTTAAACGGAAATAAAGTAAATTATAAATTTCTTAATGAAACTTTTGGAGCTGGAAGTCGCACAACCATCAATACAACTTATAATGCATTAACCACGTATTGTTTTGAAGATGGAACCGTTGGTGTAAACACTCCAGAATGTCCAAATCTAAACTTAACTGACTTAAATGACGGAAAATACACCGTTGGTCCATCGGCACAAATTGCCTCTTGGGCTCCTTCTTATTGGCATATGGGTGGTGATCATACAGGAAATCCAAATGGCAGGATGGCCATTTTTAATGCTTCTTATACTCCAGGAATTTTCTACACTGCAACTATTACAGGAGCACTTCCAAATATTCCAATTACTTATAGTTTTTGGGTGTTAAATCTAGACAGAACAAACGCTCCTGGTATAGCAACTCGATTAAGACCTGATGTACGAGTAGAATTTCGCGATATGAGTAATAACCTAATTACTTTTATTGAAACAGGAGATATTCCGCCAACTACAGCAGGAAATTTAGCTGGCGATTGGCAACATTTTACAGCAGATATCAATCTTAATGTAAGTGCTTTTCAGGTAATTTTTATCAATAATGAAACGGGGGGGACTGGTAATGACTTAGCTTTAGATGATATTCTAATATCTCAAACTTTATGCGATTTAGATGGCGATAACATTGCCGATGTATTTGATTTAGATTCAGATAACGACGGAATTCCAGATGTAGTTGAAGTGGGTTTAGGCAATTTATCAGATGGAAAAGCCTATTTATACCAATGGATGGATGCCAATCAAAACGGTATGCATGATGTAGCAGAATCTCACATTGTTCCAGATAACGATGGAGATGGTGCTCCTAATTACTTAGACTTAGACAGCGATAACGACAGTATTTTTGACGTAGATGAATCTTGGGCTGAAAATATAAATGCTTATGCGGGTTTTGAAAATGGTGATGGCGACATTAATGGTGATGGCGCAGGAGATGGTCCAGAATCAGAAGATTTTAGAAACAAAGACACAAACGGTGATGGCAATTTAGAAGGCTTTGGCGACGGAATCTTAGATATTTATGATTATGCCTTTAATATTTATGGAAACGACAATCAAGGTACAAATGTTGCGCCTTTTACTTATTATGTTAAAGATACCGATGGCGATGGAATTCCAGACTATTTAGATGTGATGTCAAACGGTGTAACTTTTGATATTTCACACACCCTTTACGCTAGTTTAGACACCAATAACAACGGAATTATCGAGGGAAATACAGATACAGATGGCGATGGAATCTTAGATACTTTTGACACTAATAACGCTGTTTTTGGTTCGCCAAGAGATTTAGAACGAAAACTTTTCATTGCTTTTGATGGTAGAAACGATTATGCAACTGACAACAACGTTATAACCAACTGGCCAAATGCTTCTTTGATGGCTTGGATTAATATTAACCCTGCATTTTCTTACGAAGGAATTGTGGTTGGTCAAGACAAATTTCACATAAAAATCACTAATTCCAAAGAAGTAGAAGTAGTTGCAAACGGAACAACGTTAAGTAATAATTTGTCACTAAATTCGGCTCAATGGATTCATGTTGGTGCGGTTTATGATGGTTCAAACGAACTATTAAAATTATTTGTAAATGGTGAAATGGTTGCGAGCACTTCTGTTTCTGGAACTATTTCGGATACTTCGCTTTTTACCATTGGAAAAAATTCAATTACAAATACTCAGTTTTTTAAAGGAAAAATTGATGAAGTTCGTTTATTTAATGTCGCGTTAATTAATTCGCAATTCCAAAAAATAGTCTATCAGGAAATTCAAGACAATAGTAGCATAACTCGTGGAACTATTATCCCAAAAGATATACCAAGTTTACCATGGATTAATCTTGTTCGCTACTACAGAATGGACAATTATAAAGATGATATCATTGATAATCATACTACCTTAACAATAGACACAGCTCCAGGAGCTAGAATCTTAAATGTAAAAACGATTGCTGTACAAGAAGCGCCAATGCCTTTTATAACGGAACAAACTGGAGATTTTCCTACAGCAGTAAACTCAGTCTTAAAGGAAATTCGCGGATTAGATATTACCAATTACGATTGGTCTATCGTTCATGTCAAACACAATGTTAATTCAAACACAAATCACATCGATTTGGGTATGATTGTAGATTCAAATGTTTTAATTGACGTTACCAATGATACCAAACTACAAAACGATTGGTATTTAAAATTGGATGGAAAAATTGATTTACATGATTATTCGCAATTGCTTCAAACCGTTGATAGTGATTTAGATCCTACAAGTATCGGAACCATAGAAAAAGATCAAAAAGGAACTGGAAATTTATACAATTACAATTATTGGTCATCTCCAGTAAGTTCAGTTGCTAGCACTATAAATAATAATACAGGTTTTACAGTTGGTAGTGTACTTCGTGATGGAACAAATGCAGTAGCTCCTCAGACCATTTCATGGATTTCAGGCTTCAATGGAGTTTCAAATCCAATGCGATTAGCTAGATATTGGCTTTACAAGTTCACCAATTTAACATCAGAATATGCCAATTGGCAACAAATTAATGAAAATACTGTACTTCTTACAGGACAAGCTTATACGATGAAAGGAAGTGGAACAGCAATACCACCTAATATCCAACTTCAAAACTATGTATTTACAGGAAAACCAAATAATGGTTTAATCAATCATAGCGGAATCCAGATTGGGATTAACAATATCAATTTGGTTGGAAATCCATATCCTTCTGCACTTGATGCTAATGAATTCATTGGCGATAATTTGAGTGCAATCAATGGGTCATTGTACTTTTGGGAACATTATTCTTCAAACAATACCCATGTGTTATCTGGATATCAAGGAGGATATGCAGCTCGCAACTTAGTAGGTGGAGTTCCACCTGTTTCACCAGCACTGATAAGCGGTTTAGGCACTAGCTCTCGAATTCCTGGTAGATATATCCCTGTTGCGCAAGGTTTTTTTGTTAAAGGAAATTTAAATGGTGGACAAATAATATTTCAAAACGGTCAAAGAAGATTTGTAAAAGAAACCAATTCAAACTCTAACGAAATGTTTAGACAAAATAATGTTACTACAATCGCACAAAATGGCGATGATGAAGAAAATCCTGATAACTTCACAAGAGTGCGACTAGGATATACTGGTACTACAAATTTTCATCGTCAGCTTTTGATTGGTTTTATGAATGAAAATGCTAATGATGATTATAACTTAGGTTATGATGGAGAAATAATTGATATTCAACCTGATGATACTTATTTTCAATTAGATAATTATAAATTGGTCATCCAAGGTGTTGGCTACTTTAATACAAATGCTATTTATCCAATAACAATAAAATCAAGTCAAGCTGGAACTGTAAATTTCATACTTGATGGAATAGAAAATTTCGATTTAAATCAACCTATTTACATTCATGATAACACAAACGATAGTTATAACGATATTCGTTTATCAAATTTTAGTGTGGTACTCTCTTCGGGTGAAATTAATGGTAGATTTTCATTGCGATTTTCATATCAAACGCTTTCTAATAATGACATCGAAAATAATCAAAATATAGTGTTTTTTAATTCTGAAAATAATCATTTAGAAATTATAAATTCAAAAAATAACGAAATTGAAGAAGTTACTTTATTTTCAGTTCTAGGACAAAAAATCAATCATTGGGAAATAAACAGTTCAGAAAATAATATAAAATTACCAGTTAAAAATATTGCATCTGGAGTTTATATCTTAAAAATAAAAACTAATGATAACAACTATTTGAGTCAAAAAATTTTGATTAAGTAATAAACAATTAATACTTCTAAACTTATTATTTCTTAGTATAAATATTACAATTTATTTATCCATTTAATCAGTTATTAAAAAAAACAGCACAGTTATTACTTTCTGATAATATCTGCTCTCATTTTTTATTAATATTCATTCAAAATTGTACTAAAAAAATAATTTAAAAAAAGAATCCTAAAACCCCAGAATATGAAAGTTAAAAAAACTACAACTAAAAAAATGTTATTTCTATTTCTGCTAATAGCGATAGAAATAAAAGCACAAACTACTATTTTTAATGCCGATTATTCAAGCGGAACAGGCAATAATGCATTTACCTTAGGAAGTTTTACAAGATCAAACCACGCTAATTTTACTACCACAGGTGTTACAGCTCCATATCTATATCTTGCAGGTTATGCAAATAATTTAAATACGTCAGCTATCACACCAACAATTAATCTAACTGGCTATGAAAGATTAACATTGTCTTTAAAGTATAATTTTCAAACCGAACTAGATTATGATGGTATAAAAATTTTATTTTCCACAGACGATGGAGTAACTTGGCGAACATTAGGAAAAGAAAACGATCAAGCGGTAAATTGGTACACAAGAACAAATGTTACAGCATTTGGAGCCGACCAAAGAGCATGGAGTGGTAACCCAGGAAACACTTGGTTTACGGCTAGCATTGACTTACCTTCACAAGGCTTTGACAATAAAAACAATATAAAGTTCGCAATTCAATTTAGATCTGACAGTAGCAACAATTCTTACAGAGGTGTTGCAATTGATGACTTCAAAATCATAGGTTATTCCATTACAGCAAAAACTTATCCTAGCTATAGCGCTTTTAACAAGTTAGAAGTTTGGTACAAACCACAGAGTTTATCAGCTTTAGCAAATGACGCTCCTATTGACTCTTGGCCAAATGCTACTGGAATTAACACTAGCTGGACAAATGCTACAGGAACAACTACTACAAGACCATTATACAAAAACAACACTACCAGTAATGTAAATTTCAATCCTGTGGTAAACTTTGATGGAACAAAATCAATGTTTTCTCGACAAGGTTTCTATAATCATGATATTTTTATTGTTATAAATCCGGGAACACCTGTAAGTTCTGCCTATTCTGCTCAAGATGTTTTAATGGGAGACGATTTTATAGAAATTGCAGCATCTCAAGATGTAACTGGATTATCCATTAACAATACTTCGGCAAGATATGGTGCAGGAGTGGCAAATATTGCCGCTTATAATCAAGGTGCTCTAACCAATTATGGAATAGCCATAACTTCAAGTACTATTACCTATGACCGACCTGTTATTTTTAATGCTCGATTGAATGCTGCTGGAACTGGGATGAATTTATACTTAGATGGAGTTGATTTAGGTGTTACACTTAGCCCTACGTTGATGAAAGAGGTTAATGCAGGTACTTTTAAACAAATTTTAAATTCGCGTTTCTGGATTGGACGAAGTGAATTCTTTGGTCCTAGTTTTAATGGTGATGTGATGGAAATTATGATGTTTTCAGAAAGAAAATCCGACTCAGATAGAAAGAAAATAGAATCATATTTGTCTATTAAATATGGAATTAATCCTGGACTTTTTCCTGTGCCTGCTATCAGTTTACCGCACGTTCCTGGTGAACTTGTAGACTCTAATGGTGTAGCATTATGGAACAACACAATAAGTAATGGTTATACTTACAATGTGGCCGCAATTGGTAGAGACGATAGTACTGGCTTAAATCAAAAACAAAGTAAGAGTATAGATCCTGAAAGTTTTTTGACTATTGGTCTACGTGATATTTACTCAACAAATGTTTTAAATACCAACACATTTGCTGCTGATAAAGATTATCTGGTTTGGGGTAGTAACTTATTACCTTTAACAGAGATGACTTTGCCAATACAAGTTAATTTAGGGAGTAGTTTGGTAACCACTTCAACACGTGTAACCAATCGAACTTGGAAGTTTGTAGAAAGAGCTACCACAGATGTTGGAATTGTAAAAATTTCATTACCAACTTCTTCAGTGAGTTCATTACCTGCTTTAACAGGAACTAGTGATTATGTATTAATTTTCGCAGACGATGCTAATTTCACGACCAATGTAGAAACTGTATTTTTAAAAACGGTTAGTTCAAATTTAGAAGCTACTTATAATTTTAATGGAACAAGATACATGAAACTTGGCGTGGCAGAAGAAGTAATTGCTTCAAGACATATTAAATTTGATGGTACAGATGACTTTATCCGATGTAACGATGTAACTAGCGTTTCAAGTGCATTTTCAGTTTCAGCATGGATTGATTGCGAGGGTTCAAACACTTCAAATAACGATAAAACAATTGTTGCTAAAAAAGGGGCTTCTGAAACTGGGTATCATTTCTTAATAAATAATGCTAATAAATTAGTTATGCGTTTTCACAATGGCACTACTATGTCAGAAATAGTAAGCAATACTACTTTATCAACTAATCAATGGCGAAATGTAACTTTTACACTTGATGGTTCAAATGTAGGGAGTTTATATATTGACGGTGTTTTAGATATTCAAAGTAACATGAACGCTCGTACCGACATGACTAATGTTTTTACCATTGGTGGTCGCTACATAAATGAAAGTAGTGTTGTAGATTATTTCCGTGGGAAAATTGAAGAAGTTCGAATATGGAATTCTGCATTATCTGTAAATGAAATTCGGTTCATAATGAATCAAGAAATTGAACAAGGCACTGATAATAAAGTTAAAGGTAAAATTATTCCTGCTTCAATTTCTAAAAATGATATTGGTACGAAAGCTTGGACAACAGGAATTTTCGCTTATTTCAATATGAATAATTACATAGGAACTTATTTAAATGAAGTTTCAGGCAAGAAGTTTAGAGGAAGTTTAAATAATAGTAATTTATATACTATTGAAACACAAACTGCTCCTTTACCTTATGTTTCACTTGCTGATGGCAATTGGGAAACGGACGGCACTTGGACTAATGGTGGGACAATGTATTACCCTAACAATTCACTAACTATTAATAATGTTGCTACAAAAATAGATTGGAACATCATTAAAACAACTCATAATATAACTTCTTCAGGAAATAAAACGTTATTAGCAGTAATTGTCGATAACAATACCTTAAAAATTAGCAATGATTCAAAATTAGAAATTTCACATTACTTAAAAATAAACGGAAAAATTGATTTAGAAGGAAAATCTCAATTAATTCAAACATCTAATTCCGATTTAGATCCAAGCGGAACAGGAACATTAGAAAGAGACCAACAAGGAACTGGGAACTTGTACAATTATAATTATTGGTCATCTCCTGTTAGTACCATTTCAAGTACAACTGAAAACAATACCGGATTTACTATTGCAAATGTGTTAAAAGATGGAACAAATCCAGCTTCACCGCAATCAATTTCATGGATTTCAGGCTTTAACAGTACTCGAAACCCTATGAGATTAGCAAGATATTGGTTGTATAAATTTACAAATTTAACATCCGAATATGCTAATTGGCAACAAATCAATGAAAACTCAAATCTGCAAACTGGACAAGCATTTACTATGAAAGGGAGTGGAAATGCAACACCTCAAAATTATGTTTTCACTGGAAAACCTAATAATGGCACAATAAATCACAGTGGTATTTATATTGGATTAGCAAATATTAACTTGATAGGAAATCCATATCCTTCTGCATTGGATGCTAATGAATTTATTAATGATAATATAATTTCTATCACTGGAACGCTTTACTTTTGGGAACATTATGCTTCAAATAATACGCATAACCTTGCAGGATATCAAGGAGGTTACGCAACCCGAAATTTAGTCGGTGGTGTTGCTCCTGTATCGCCTCCATTAATTAGTGGATTAGGAACAAGCACGAAAATTCCAGGTAGATTTATACCTGTTACACAAGGCTTTTTTGTTAAAGGAAGTGTTACTGGTGGTCAAATTATTTTTCAAAATAGTCAACGTACTTTTGTAAAAGAGAATAGCGAAAATTCTAATGAAATATTTAGAAACGCAATAAATTCAAATCATAACAACAATAACGATGATGATTTCACTACTACTGATACATTTTCAAAAATACGATTAGGCTATACAGGAAGTAATAATTCTCATCGTCAATTACTAATAGGTTTCATGAATGAATACGCAGACCATAATTACAATAATGGCTACGACGGAGAAGTAATAGATGTTCAAACAAACGATATCTATTTCAAATTAGAGAATTATAAATTAGTAATTCAAGGTGTTGGTAGTTTTAATTCATCTGCAACTTATCCATTAACGGTAAAATCAAGTCAAACAGGAACCGTAAATTTCATGCTTGAAGGTGTAGAAAATTTTGATTTAAATCAACCTATTTACATTCATGACAACACAAATGATAGCTATAACGACATTCGTTTATCAAATTTCAGTTTAGTACTTCCTGCAGGAGAAATTAGCGATCGATTTTCATTACGATTTTCTAATCAAACGCTTTCAAATAACGACTTCGAAAACAATCAAAATATAGTATTTTTCAATTCAGAAAGCCAACATTTGGAAATTGTAAATTCTAAAAACACCAAAATTAAAGAAGTTACTTTGTTTTCAATATTAGGACAAAAAATCAATCACTGGAAAGTAGACAGTTCTGATAACAACATCAAATTACAAGTTAAAAATGTTGAAACTGGTATTTATATTGTAAAAATTAAAACTAATGATGGCAATTATTTTAGTGAAAAAATTATCATTAAATAATTTTAGAAAATAAAGAATAGAGCATTTAAAACGGATACTTTTTTAAAACGAAAGTATCCGTTTTATTTTTTCTAAATCTATTAGTGAGTTCTCTTTAATTACAACAAAATATGGAAGCTGCCAAGCCTGAGTTTTAATTGCTTGCTTATTTTCTGGTTTATCCCAAGGCGCATAAACTCTAATGCCACGCTTTCCTCCTTTTTCATTTTGAGAAACAATCCCCTTGGAAACTAAAACCGATTTTGGAAAGATAAATTGACCAAAATTTCCTGAATCTCGTACCGAAATAATCATAAAATCTAACGAATCAGTAACATCAAAAGGAGCTGTTATACCTTTGTTGTTTCGTTTCCAAATAGCAACAAATTGTCCAATTTTTGTAGGTGTGATATTGGCAACTCGATATTGAATTTTATAGTTGTTCAATTCAAAAGAACAAGCTCGATAATTAGTGCTTTCTGAATTCCAAATAAGATTTTGAAGTTGAAAACCACATTCGTTATAAAGTAATTTTTCAGCAAGTTGCAAATCGGTTTGAAAACTTTCTGTCGCCATTAATAGAATAATTTTTTCTAAATTTTGAATCGATCACCTAACTTTTTACCAATCAAATAAGCAATTCCAATTCCTAAAATTAAAATCCAAAGATTCATGAAAATATAAAATGTGTAAGCAATTGGATTTTCAGTTGAATTGAAGCAATAACTCTCAATCAAAAAACAAAATTGGGTAGTTTCTTTAGAGAATTTTGACAAAGCGAAACTCATCAAAAAAGTAATTCCAATCGCCGACAAAATATAAACTAAGTTTTTATTCATCGGTTTTTTACCTGTGGGTTGAAACACATTTCGTTCAGCTTCAGTACGTTTATTGTTCTGAAGTGACCAAATTACTTTTTTAGCTTCGTCGTCTACATTCATTTCAAAAATCAATTACAAGTTCAAGGGCAAAAATCAAATTCAAGGGCAAAATCAATTACAAACTTAAATCCAATTCATTGAATATCAACATAAAAAATTCCATTTATTCTCGACTTCGCTCGAAGTGACAACTCTTTTATTAAATAAGTGAAACGCTCTGTGTATCTCTTATCAACGCAATCAAATTCAAAAAAAACTCGGCGAATCTCTGTATAAAACATTTCCATTAGTTCTCGACTTCGCTCGAAGTGACAACTCATATATCATTAAATAAAACGCTCTGTGTATCTCTAATCAACACAATCAAAGTCAAAAAACTCAGCGAATCTCTGTGTAAATTTTAACCGCAAAGTCGCAAAGTTTTCCGCAAAGAACGCAAAGTTATTTTAAGATTATTCAAATTCTACAAATCTGTTTTCTTAATATTAATAAGTGAAACGCTCTGTGTATCTCTAATCAACGCAATCCAAGTCAAAAAAAACTCGGAGAATCTCTGTGTAAATTACTTATTTCAATAAAGTAGCTAAAGTCTCAAAATTTACTTTTTGTTGTTCGCCAGTAGCTAAATTTTTCAAGCCAAATTCTTCACGCTCAATTTCCGATTCTCCTACAATTACTGCAAATGGAATTCCTCTTCTATCGGCGTGTTTGAATTGTTTATCAATTTTTGATTTATCAGGATATAACTCAACTTTGATTCCTTTTTGACGCAATTTACCGATGGCTTTCATCGAATACAAAGCTTCTTTGTCACCAAAATTTAAGAACAAGGCTTTTGAAGTCGCTAAAACAGCTTCTGGAAATAAACCAACTTCTTCCATTACCAAAGCAATTCGATCTAAACCAAATGAAATTCCTACACCCGACATATTTTTCAATCCGAAAATACCGGTCAAATCATCATAACGACCACCGCCACCAATCGAACCCATAGCTACACCTTTTGGCGCAGCGACTTCAAAAATGGCACCTGTGTAATAATTTAAACCACGTGCTAACGTCACGTCTAAATCCAAGAAAGCGGTTTGCAAACCTAAAGTCGTAACGTTATCACAAATAAATTGCAACTCGTTTACACCTTTCATTCCTTCTTCTGAATTCGCTAATAAATTCGCTAATTTTTCTATTTTTTCGTTGATGGTTCCAGTGAAATTAAACAACGGTTGTACTTTTTCAATCGCTGTTTCCGAAATGCCTTTTTCTAACATCTCTTTTTTCACGCCGTCCTCACCTATTTTATCTAATTTATCTAACGCTACCGTAAAATCAATCAATTTATCCGAAGCACCAATTACCTCAGCAATTCCAGATAATATTTTACGATTGTTAATTTTAATGGTAACGCCACCTAAACCTAACTGACTAAAAACCGAGTCATACAATTGCACCAACTCCACTTCTTGCCAAAGTGAATTCGAACCCACCACATCGGCATCACATTGATAAAACTCTCTGAAACGTCCTTTTTGAGGTCTATCGGCACGCCAAACGGGTTGAATTTGGTAGCGCTTGAACGGAAACTCAATTTCGTTTTGGTGTTGCACCACATAACGTGCAAAAGGAACAGTTAAGTCGTAACGAAGGGCTTTTTCAGAAATATGACTTGTTAACTTCAAACTATCTCTATTTTCTAATAAAGTAGCATCCGCTTTAGCCAAATAATCTCCCGAATTCAAAATTTTAAAAATCAAACGATCCCCTTCTTCACCATATTTTCCCATTAAGGTTTCTGAGTTTTCAAACGAAGGCGTTTCAATAGGTTGAAATCCAAATTTTTCAAAATTGGTTTTTATCGTACTGAAAATATAATTGCGTTTTGCCACTTCTGCGGGTGAAAAATCTCGGGTTCCTTTTGGTATGCTTGGTTTTTGTGCCATTTTTGTAATGTGTCAATTTGAAAATGTGTCAATAAGACAATTCTGATTTTTTGCAATGCAAATATCGAACATATTCGGCAGTATAAAAAATCAAATCAAACATTTCAAAATTCAAGTTGCTGTTTTCTGATTGTCAAATCGAGCGAAGTCGAGATTCGTTCATTAAAAAGTTCTCGACTTCGCTCGAACTGACAAATTTCTCACTTTAAATATGTAACAAAATAAATAATATGTAGTCTTATAGTCATGGTAGGATTATTTAAAGAAAATACAAAAATTGCGCTTGATTCCATTAGAAGTCAGGCTTTGCGTACTTCGTTAACGGTTATGATTATTGCTATTGGAATTACGGCTTTAGTTGGAATTCTAACAGTGGTTTCAGCATTAGAGAATACTATTTTGAAAGATTTTGCTTCTATGGGAGCCAATACTTTTTCGATAAGTCAGTACGATCTTTCCTCTGAAATCAATCAAAACGACACCGAACAACGTGTCAATCCTATCATCAGCTATCCGGAAGCCAAATCATTTCAAGATAAATTTAGTTTTCCATTTACTACTACTTCCCTATCGTTTACGGCTGGTTCAGCTATTGAAGTAAAATATGGTGAAAAGAAAACTGATCCCGAAATTTCAGTTGTGGGTGTGGATGAAAATTTTTGTCCGAATAAAGGTTTAGAAGTTGTAAAAGGTAGAAATTTCAATTCGTTTGATATTTCAAATAACAATTATGTTTGTGTTTTAGGTTCGGATTTTGAAAAAGGTTTGTTTGAAAATATCAATCCGATTGATAAAACCATTTCGATCCGTGGTGCTAAATTCAAAGTAATTGGAGTTTTAAAAGAGAAAGGTTCAACATTTGGAAATAGTCAAGATTTACGTGTTTTGATTCCAACACAAGTAGCGCGTTCTTTATTCTCTGCTCCAAATATCAACTACGATTTAGACGTAATGGTTACCAACGAAGGCTTGTTAGACGAAGCGGTTGATGATGCCATTATCACCATGAGAAGAGTTCGTAAATTGAGTCCCGTAGAAAAAGAAAATTTCGGTATTGAGCGTAGTGATGATTTGATTCAAACCTTACTTTCTAATACCGCAGTTTTAGGAATTTCGGCTTGGGTAATTGGAATTATTACCGTTTTTGGTTCTTCAATTGCGTTGATGAATATCATGTTAGTTTCGGTTACTGAAAGAACACGTGAAATTGGAGTAAGAAAATCACTTGGCGCAACACGAAACACAATTGCATGGCAGTTTTTTACTGAAACATTAGTAATTGGCCAATTAGGTGGAATTGTTGGAATTTTATTAGGAATTCTGATTGGTTTTGTCATTGCATCAGCCATTGGTTTTGACTTTGTAATTCCTTGGATGGCGATTATTGCTGCTTTCATCACAACGTTTATTGTAACGATTGTTTCTGGATTATATCCTGCAATAAAAGCTTCTAAATTAGATCCAGTGGAAGCGTTAAGATACGAATAAAAAGTTAACCACAAGAAACACAAAGAAGGCACAAGGTTCACAAGGTTTTTAAAATAAACTACTAGAGGTATTAGATAAATATTCACCACAGATTCACAGATTTTGAAAAATCCCTTTTAATCAGTGAATCTGTGGCAAAAAAAACAAATCGAAGCAGAGCTTCGAGGAATTAAACCAAACGAAATTAAATCATCGTGGGACTTTGTGAAAAAACTTTGTGAAACTTTGTACTACAAACCTAAATTGAACATTTTATCATTCGATCATTACCGTAAATATCTTTTTTCAATTCGATATTTTTGAAACCTAGATTTTCAAGTAATTCAACCGTTTCTATTCCTAAATATTGATTAATTTCAAAAAATAATAATCCGTTTGGAGTTAAGTTTTTTAGAGCCAATTGCGCAATTTTTCTATAAAAAAGTAGTGCATCGGTATCTTCTACAAACAAAGCTAAATGCGGTTCGTAGTCCAAGACATTTTTCTTTATTTCTTGTTTTTCTAAATTACGAACGTAAGGTGGATTTGATACGATGATATCAAAATGTTGATTCAAATCTTCAACTTCTAAAATGTTAGTTAGAATGAAATTTATTTCAACCTTGTTTGCTGTTGCATTTCTTTTTGCTACTTCTAATGCTTTTTCGGAAACATCAATTGCTGAAACGTTTGCTTGTGGTAAATTCACTTTTAATGAAATAGGAATACAGCCTGTACCGGTTCCGATATCTAAAATATTGATGGGTGATGGATGCTTGATGATGGGTGAATATAAAATCCACTCCACTAATTCCTCTGTTTCTGGTCTTGGAATTAAAGTGTTTTCATTGACTTCAAATTGCAAGCCATAAAACCAAGCTTCGCCAGTGATATACTGAATGGGTTTATCTTGTTGTAATTGAGCTAAAATGGCATTCCACTTTTCAACTTCTTTTTCGGAAATTTCAAAATTTGGATTCAAAGCGACATCTACTCGTTTCAAATTATGTAAATACTCTGTCAGGATAAAAAAGAAACTTTCGATTTCTTGTTCGTCTTGAATGTTTTTCAGTGAATTGAAAAAATGGATTTTGTATTGTTTTAGTAGCATAATTTTAAACTAATTTCTTCGTCATCCAAACTTCACAACTATTATGTCCTGTATTTCCCATTGGACCATCGATATTTTCAAAACCTATTCGTTTGTATAATTTTTGAGCGGTTGTCATAAAAGATAAGGTTTCTAAATAACAAATTTCAAATTCTTGAGTTTTGGCGAATTCTAAACACTTTTCAATGATTTTCTCTGCATAACCTGTTCCTCTGATTTCGGGAGCAAAATACATTTTTTGCAATTCACATACCGAAACATCTGCATTCTCTAAAGGCGCAACACCACAACCACCAACAACTTTTCCATCATGTTCCACTACATAATAAACAGAACGAGGGGCTTGATAGACTTCGTATAACGTATCTAAAATAGGATCTGCATAAGCCGTTCCTACTTTTGGCGCATCTAATTCATGAAAAATATCACGAATTACCTTAGCAATCGACTCGTCATCTTTTTGTTGGATTTCTCTAATTAGCATAGCATTTTTATTGTTGGGTAAAATTACATAAATTAACTTGAGATTTTTTTAAACATATGAGTCATTTAAGTTTTTTTTTACCTTTTCGAAAGATTTAAAAAGCTCACAAAAGAAAATTAAAAGCTTATACGAACTTGTTAATTAACTTCTTAAACATTTTAAAAATTATATGACTTATATGTTTATTTTTTTCCTCTTAAAAATACTACTTTTGTATCATGACGACGCACGAATTTTACATGAAACGCTGTATTGAACTCGCCAAAAATGGTTTGGGAACTACTTATCCAAATCCGTTAGTAGGAAGTGTGATTGTACACGAAGGTAGGATTATTGGTGAAGGTTGGCACAAAAAAGCAGGCGAACCTCATGCGGAAGTAAATGCAGTGAATTCGGTTAAAAATAAATCGCTATTAAAAGAAGCCACGATTTATGTAAGTTTAGAACCTTGTAGTCACTTTGGAAAAACGCCTCCGTGTTGTGATTTAATTATTGCTAATGAAATTCCGAATGTTGTAGTAGGAACCGTTGACCCATTTGCGAAAGTAGCTGGAAATGGCATCAAGAAATTAGTTGAAAGTGGCAAAAATGTAACCGTTGGTATTTTAGAAGACGAATGTAACGAACTCAACAAGCGATTTTTTACCTTTCATCAAAAGAAAAGACCTTATATTATTTTGAAATGGGCAGAAACTGCTGATGGATTTATTGCTCCACTTTCGAAAGAAGAAAAAGCTCCCGTTTGGATTACAAATCCATATTCCAGACAATTGGTTCACAAATGGCGTACTGAAGAACAAGCGATTTTAGTTGGAACCAATACCGTTTTAGACGACAATCCAAAATTAGATGCGCGTGATTTTTCAGGAAATAATCCAATTCGAATTGTATTAGATAAATCAGGTAAGATTTCGGAAAACTATCACGTAAAAGACAATTCGCAAAAAACAATTTTTATTACCGAAAGTGAAAATTTCATTTCAACTGAAAATTGTATCTATGAAAATGCTATCTTTGATATCCACCTAACTTCTTCAATTTGTGACATTTTGTATAAAAACGAAATACAATCGGTTATTATTGAAGGAGGAAATACAACTCTACAATCATTCATAGATGCAAATTTATGGGATGAAGCTAGAGTTTTTAAAGGACAAACAACATTTCAAAACGGCACAACAGCCCCTATTATTTCCGGAAATCCGGTTGCTGGTTTTGACATAATGAATGATGAACTTAAAATTTTCAAGAATTATGATTGAAGCAATTATTTTTGATTTTGGCGATGTTTTTATCGATTTAAACAAACAAGCTATTGATACCGAATTTAGAAAATTAGGTTTAACCGCTTGGCATGACGATTTGGATGCTTTGAATAAAAAGTACGAAATTGGAAAAATTGACGAACTCGAATTCATGCAAGGTTTTCAAAAACATTTACCAAATGCAGATTTATCAGAAATTAGAGCTGCTTGGAATTCCATTTTAGGTGATTTCCCTTTATATAGATTGGAATTTTTGCAAATGATTTCTAAAAAATACAAATTGTTTTTGTTGAGCAACACCGATCATACACACATTGAAAAATTTGAGCACAACGAAGGCCAAACTTTTGCTCGCGATTTTTATAGTTGTTTTGAAAAAGTATACTTTTCATACGAAATCGGAATTCGTAAACCCGATGAAAATGCGTTTAAATACGTGATTAACAATCATAATTTGAATCCTAAAAAAACATTATTTGTAGACGACAAAAAAGAAAACACTGATATGGCTGAAAAGTTAGGTTTTCAAGTTTGGAATTTACAACCAGGCATTGATGATGTAGTGGAACTTTTTGATAAAAAATTAATTTAACACCGTGATTTATTTATTACTGAGCATTGTATTTAATGCTGTTCTTTTTGTTATTATTAAACTCTTTGCCCGATTTAATATTGATGCATTACAGGCTTTAGTCGTAAATTACTTTGTTGCTTTTTTAGTGGGATTGTTCTTTTTAGATAATAGTCTTGCTCCAAAAGAAATCATCACTCATGATTGGTTTAAAGGAAGTATTCTTTTGGGATTTGTTTTTATATCTACTTTTTATGCCACAACATTAACATCTCAAAGAAACGGACTTTCGGTTGCTTCAGTTGCTTCTAAAATGTCTGTGATTATTCCAATTACTCTAGGGGTTATTTTATATAATGAATCTCTCGGTTTCGTTAAGATTATCGGAATACTTTTGGCGTTAATTGCCGTTTATTTCACTTCCAAAAAAGAAACTGGAGAAGTACAACAAGCTAATAATTTACTTTTCCCAATTTTAGTTTTTATTGGAGCAGGAACCATAGATTCAAGTTTGAAATATTTACAAACCTTTCACGTCCCTGCAAATCAAATTGGTTTATTTTCATCTGTCACCTTCTTCTGTGCTTTTAGTGTTGGAATACTAACGATACTTTTCCTAACCATTCGAGGAAAAATTAAATTTTCAGGAAGAAATATTTTAGGCGGCATTGCATTGGGTTTACCCAATTTCTTTTCTCTATACTATTTAGTAAAAATGTTAGAAGCTAAAGCGTTTGAAAGCGCCACTTTATTTACGATTCACAACATTGCTATTGTAATTGTTTCTACTTTTGTAGGCATTCTTTTTTTTAAAGAAAAAATTTCGCTTCGCAATGCATTCGGAATTGGATTAGCTTTATTCGCCCTTTATTTAGTTACCTATTAAAATGGATTTTTCAGAAAACGATTTATATAAAACCATAGATTTTCCGTCGGAAGAAGTTTTACTCAAAGAAAAAAACAGTAAATTCTTTGGCTACGCCATTCCTGTAACTTCTGAAGAAGATGTAAAAGAAAATTTAGAACGTTTGCGAAAAGAACATTTTTCGGCGCGTCATTGGTGTTATGCGTATCAAATTGGCACAGAGAAAATCCAATACCGCGCTAATGATGACGGCGAACCTAATAATAGTGCCGGCATGCCCATTTACGGACAAATTCAGTCATTTGAAGTTACAAACGTATTAGTTGTAGTGGTTCGTTATTTTGGCGGCGTAAAACTCGGCGTTGGCGGTTTGATTTCGGCTTATAAAACAGCAGCTCAAATGGCTTTAGAAAATGCAACTATTATTAAAAAAACAATTGACAAGCATTTTATTATTTCATTTGGTTACGCACACATGAATAAAGTGATGCGAATTATCAAAGAAAAAAATCTTCAAATCGTTTCTCAAAAAATGGAAATGGATTGCGAAATTGAAATTTCAATCCGAAAAAAAAGTGTCCAAAATTTATTGGACACTTTTGAAAGTTTGTATGAAATTAAATTAACGGAAATTTAAACTTCTAGAAAAGAATTTATCTTTTCAGAAACATAATTTGGAGGTGTCATTGGACGTCCAGTTTTCATGTCTACAAACACCAACATTGAGTAACCCGTTGTTAATAACTCATTTGCTTCATTATAGATTTCATAGTCAAATTCTATCTTCACAGAAGTCTGACTTTTAAAAATTGTTTTTACGGTTAGTAGGTCGTCATAGCGTGCTGGTTTTTTATAATTCATGGTTAAAGTTACTACAGGTAACATTACTCCGTTTTCCTCCATCCATTTGTAAGAAACCCCCATGTTTCTTAGCCATTCCACGCGTCCCATTTCAAAATATTGTGCGTAATTTCCGTGATAAACGACTCCCATTTGATCTGTTTCTGCATAACGTACACGAACTTGAAATTGATATTCTCTCATATTAAACTAATATTAAATTAATCTTAAAAAATTACTCACAAGGCTTACAATATTTTTTTTTAAAAATCAAGGGCAAAAAAATTTTTTTTACAGAATTTTGTTCACATATTTGCTAACCCAAATTATCCGAACAGAATACCCATTCTGTTCACTTTTGTAACCTATACAAAACTAAAAATAAACTAGTAATAACTAATTGAATTTATGACAAAAACTGCGCAATCGGTATGGAACAACTGTCTGTCTTTCATAAAAGACAATATTCAAGATCAAGCTTACAAGACTTGGTTTGAACCTATTCAATCAGTTGAACTAAACGAAAACGCGTTATCTATTCAAGTACCTAGTAAATTCTTCTACGAATGGTTAGAAGAACACTATGTAAAATTATTAAAAGTTGCCTTGACTAAAGAGTTGGGACCAGGCGCAAAGTTATTGTATAAAATTAAGATGGAAAACACTTATGGCAATAAACTTCCATTTACTGAGCAAATTCCGAGTTATAACAGAACCGCGGTAAAACCTCAGGAAGTTGATGTGCCAATTGTTAACAAAAATCCTGAATTAAAAAACCCGTTCATCATTCCTGGAATTCGAAATTTAAAAATCGAATCGCAATTAAATGCTAATTACAGTTTTGATAATTTCCTTGAAGGAGATTCGAATCGTTTAGCAAGAAGTGCTGGTATGGCTGTTGCTAATAAACCAGGCGGAACTTCCTTCAACCCATTATTAATTTTTGGTGGAGTTGGATTAGGAAAAACGCACTTAGCTCACGCTATTGGGGTTGAAATCAAAGATAAATATCCAGAAAAAACCGTGTTGTATATTTCGGCTGAAATATTTACACAACAATATATTGATTCGGTTAAGAAAAACACTCGTAACGATTTTATTCATTTTTATCAATTAATTGATGTTTTGATTATCGATGACGTACAATTCTTATCGGGTAAATCAGGAACGCAAGATGTATTTTTCCACATCTTCAATCACTTACATCAAAACGGAAAACAAGTAATCCTAACTTCTGACAAAGCACCAGTTGACATGCAAGATATTGAGCAACGCTTACTATCTCGTTTCAAATGGGGATTATCAGCAGAATTACACCAACCAGACTACGAAACGCGTATTTCAATTTTGAAAAACATTTTATTCCGTGACGGAGTGGAAATGCCAGAAGAAATTATCGAATACGTTGCTAAGAATATTAAATCTAACGTTCGTGAATTAGAAGGCGCTATCATTTCTTTGATTGCTCAATCTTCTTTCAACAAACGTGAAGTTACTATTGATTTAGCCAAACAAGTAGTTGAAAAATTCGTTAAAAACGTAAAACGTGAAATTTCAATTGATTATATCCAGAAAATTGTTTCGGATTATTTCCAATTGGATGTGGAAACGTTACAGTCAAAAACTAGAAAACGTCACGTTGTACAAGCGAGACAATTAGCGATGTTCTTTGCTAAGAAATTTACGAAAGCTTCATTGGCAAACATTGGTTCGCAAATTGGAGACAGAGATCATGCAACGGTATTACATGCTTGTAAAACAGTTGACAACTTAGTGACTACTGACAAACAATTCCGAAAATACGTAGACGATATCAACAAGAAATTATCGCTGTAATTCATGGCCACGAAAATCTTAATGGTTTGCTTAGGAAATATTTGCCGTTCTCCTTTGGCAGAAGGCATTATGCGCTCTAAACTTTCCGAAGATTTTATTGTAGATTCAGCAGGAACAGGTGGTTGGCACGCAGGAGAACTACCTGACAAACGTTCGATTTCGACAGCGAAAAATAGAGGTTTAGACATCACCAATCAAAGAGCAAGACAATTCAAAAAGAGTGACTTTGATACTTTTGACCATATTTTTGTGATGGATAATTCCAATTACAAAGATGTTTTGGCTTTAGCTCCAAATGAAGAAGCAAAATCGAAAGTCAAGCTCATTTTAAACGAAATTTTCCCAAATGAAAACGTTGATGTTCCCGACCCGTATTATGGTGGTCAAGACGGATTTGAAAACGTTTTTGATATGTTAGACCAGGCTTGTGAGGAAATTGCAAGAAAACTTAACCCATAATATCATGAAATCAAACACTTTAGGCAAACTGTATTTAATTCCTATTACCTTATCCAATCCTGGAGAAACTACGGTAGTTCCTGAAGATGTTTTACCTCAAACCATTAAGAGAACCATTGATTTCGTGGATTATTATATTGTTGAAAACGAAAAAACCGCTCGAAAATTCATAAAAAGCATTCATCCCGAGAAAAAACAACCCGAATTAAAGATTTCGGTTTTAAATAAACACACAGAAATAGCTGAACATAACGAATTTATTCAACCTTTATTAAGGGGTGAAAATATCGGATTAATGAGTGAATCTGGTTGCCCTGGAATTGCCGATCCTGGCGCTGTTATTGTAAAATTAGCACATGAAAAAGGAATTCAGGTAGTGCCATTAGTAGGACCAAGTTCGATTTTATTAGCATTGATGGCAAGTGGAATGAACGGACAGAGTTTCGCTTTCAATGGCTATTTGCCAATCGATAAAAACGATAAAAAACAGGCTTTAAAGAATTTCGAACGTTTGTCGCAAGATAAAAAACAGTCTCAATTGTTTATTGAAACTCCGTATCGAAATAATAAATTAATGGAGGATTTGTTGCAAATTTTACAACCAAGCACCTATTTATGTGTGGCTTGTGACATTACTTTACCAACAGAATACATAAAAACCAAAACGGTTAACGAATGGAAAAAAGAAAAGGCCGATTTGCATAATCGACCTTGTATTTTTATTATTCACAAAATGTAAAATTACTCTAAATTTACTTTAGCATTTGCATCTGCTTCAATATGCGAAATATCGTAATTTGAAAATTTTCTGATGTAGCTTGATAACGATGTTCCAAAACCATCTTTGAAACCATTACGTCCATTACTTCTTAAATATTTCTTTACTGAACCTGCACCACCTAAATGTGCTGCGGCAACTAAGCCTGATTCTGTAATTTCAACACCATTAATGATTCTTCCTGAGTATTTTTGAATCTCTTTTCTTAATTCCCACTTGTTACGAGCAATTAAAGCTTCAAAAGCCTTGTCTTGCCACACAGCATTACGTAAAAATTCTTGAAAATCATAAACACCTACAGTGCGTAGTGTACTTCTTCCGAATTGATATTTACCCATGTATCCGTAAGGATTCACTAAATGTAAAATACCTCTTGACTCTTTATAAGCCATTTTTTGAGCAAAACCAGCAAATGATTTACCAACGTGTGGTACTTTAACTGGGATTACAACTTCTTCGTTTTCGTATTCATTTGGAACGTGGTATTTAATTACCTCTGAGTTCGACAAATGAAATCCTTCCAATTTTTCTTCTTTAAAGGTTATAAAACCTGAAGAAACGACTAAGACTAGGAGTGTCAATCCTATAAAGTAAGACCTTTTTTTTATCATGAATTGTTATTTCTCAGCGCCTGTCACCCATCTGAAATTACCGATGCAAATATACAAAAAAAATTACAATATTGATTTACAGCATGTTAATAATTCCTAAAAGTAGATAAAATGCCCTTTAAGTCCGTTATACTCATCGTATTGCAAAGTAGGTGCAGGAATTTTAATAGTGTTAAAAACAGAGAAAAGTGTCTTTAAAAAATGAGATTTTGTAGTAATTTTCGTTAAGTCAACATCCAAACTAAGGTAAAATTGACGATATGGGTTTTGAATAATTCCGTTTTCGATTGCTTCAGCATCATTTCCGTACAACATTCCATCTCCACCATAACCAATTGCAAGGTTTAACCACTTGGGAATAAAGCTATCTTTTGTAAACGAATGAACATTAAACGACAACCAATACGTTTGACCGTTGTAATCTTTTAAAATTTCTTCGTTAATGGATGCTCCCAGAGTTTCAGGACGTTGTGAAGCGAATTTGGTTTGATTAAATGAAAACTTCGGTGTGATACGCTGTTCTTTCCAAAGTAATTCTTGAGAAACATATAGCGCAGTTCCCGAAACATTTGCAATAATATCGCCAGATGATGCTCCCCATTCTTGTGAAAAACCATCAAAAACCTCAACTACAGTTAAAAATCCTAATCCAAGAGTGGAACCATAAATTAGTTGTTCTTTTTTTGAAGCACCGCTCCATTGCAACATTTCAGCTCCTACCCTTCCTAAATGATAGGTAGAATACAGATGTCCTAATTTATCCATTTGCAGCCACTGATTGTTATCATTAATAAAATGAAAATCAGATTTTGGATAATCTTTATACCAAAGTTGGTTTAAACCTACAAGTGTTACTCCTAAAGCCACCGATTCACCAACATAAACGCCAGTTCTTCTTGGTTTATTGAGCGTATCTGAAGGTTTTAAGAAAGTATTGTTATCTGATTGCGCTTGAGAAAAAACAGAAACAAACAAAATCAACAAATATTTACACCTAAGAAATATACAACATTTAAAATTTGACTTGAACCCAAAAAGTTTCATTTTTTATAAAAATTATAAAATGTTGATTAAAATTCTATGAAAAAAGCCCAATCCCGATGCTTCGGGAATTCGCTCTTAAAAATTAACGATCGATTCCTAATTTAGTAACCCACTCAGCATATTTTTTAGCATTTACTTGATGTGCTTCGTAGCTTGATGCAAAGGCATGATAACCTGGTTTATCTGGATTTGCGCAGAAATAAATATAATCGTGTTTTTCCGAATTTAAAACTGCATCGATAGCCGAAACATCAGGCATAGCGATTGGCCCTGGAGGCAAACCTTTATTTACATAGGTATTGTAAGGAGAATTAATTCGTAAATCGTTAAAGAAAACGCGTTTAATTTCTTGGTCAAAATCGCCCGAACGTTTTTTGATTGCAAAAATAATGGTTGGGTCAGCCTGAAGTGGCATATCTTGTTTCAAACGGTTTAAATAAACGCCAGCTACTGTTGGTCTTTCATCTACTTTTGCTGTTTCTTTATGTACAATTGATGCTAATGTATAAACTTGGATAGGTGTTAAACCTAATGTTTTTGCTTTTTCTGTACGCTCATTATTCCAAAAAATTCGGTATTCTTTAGCTAATTTTTGTGCAATTTTTTCAGCTGGAGTGTTCCAATAAAACTCATACGTATTTGGAATAAAAAGTGCCAAAACAGTTTCTTCTGTTAATCCATTTTCCTCTAAAAAAGGTGTATTGGTAAACGCTACATCTAATTTTAAACTATCTGGTTCTAATTGGGTAGCTAAACGTTGTACTAACTTACCTAACGTTTCTTGATTGTTAAAAGCTACTTTTACAGGAACATTTAAACGTAAACTTCTTACCATATCAAAACTAGTCATGTCTTTTTTGAAAAGAAATTTTCCAGCTTTTACATTCGTACTATAATTTCTTGATGTGGCAACAAAATCAAATTTTTCAAAATCTTTTACCAATGGTTTAACGATTTCTACTACTTGTTCATAAGTTGAATTTGAAGGAATGTAAACATAAACTTCGTCTTGTGAAAACTGTGTATTAGGTGTAAAAGCTTTGAAATATACATAAACACCAACTGCAGTTGCAACTACGATTCCGGCAACAGCGATTATTGAAATAAGTTTTTTTACGTTCAAGGGATTATTTTTTAAATGTGATTGATTAATTGATATAAAATTTCGTCTTCGTATTGATTGTTGATTTTATTCCAATCTTTTTTTACTCCGATTTTCTGAAAGCCAAATTTAGTAAAAAGGGAAATACTAATTTCATTTTTTGAACCAATATTTGCATATAGTTGATGCAATTGCAATTGATTGAAAGCATAATTGATTACAAGTTGTAATGCTTCTGAACCAATTCCTGAATTTCGATTGCTTTCGCTTGAAATGACAATTCCAACTCCCGCTCTATTATTTTTAGGATCAAAATCAAATAAATCGATTAAACCTACTGCTTCAAAAGTATCATTTAAGCAAATTGCTAAGCGCAATTGTTTGGCTTCATAAATATCTTGATGTGCATTTTCTAAATACTGACGAATCAAAAATCGACTATAAGGTGTTTGCGTGTTACTTACATCCCAAACTGATTCGTTGTTTTCTATTTTGTAGATAAACTCTAAATCTTCAGGTTCGAGTGCGCGTAGGTATATGTTGGTTCCTTTTAATGTTATCATTTCAAATTCAAGTTCAAATACAAGTTCAAAAATCAAAAATCGTTACTCTTCAATCAAAAATTTAAATCAATTTTTCCTTCAAAAACGAAAGTTGCTGGTCCGATTAAGAAAACATTGGTGTAATTTCCATTATCTACGTCAAATTGTACTTTTAATTTTCCTCCTTCAACATTCAAATCTATAATATTATTATTTGTTTTTCCGGTTTGATGCATGGCGATAGCAACTGCTGTTACGCCAGTTCCACAAGACAAAGTTTCATCTTCAACTCCACGCTCGTAGGTACGAACTGCAAAAATGTCACAGGCTAATTGATACACAAAATTGACATTACTTCCTGCTTTTCCATACAAATCGGAATAACGAATTTTTGCTCCTTCTGTTTTAATATCCAATTCAATTAAATTATCTACCAATTGCACATGATGAGGCGAACCTGTATTTAAAAAGGTATAATCTTCATATTGATTAACTGTATCAACATCTTTCATTTGAAGCGCTACGATTCCTTCTGCATCGATAGTTGCGTAATGATATCCATCCACGGCTTCAAACTCGGCTTTGTTTTCGATAACGCCCATTTGTTTAGCAAAAGCGACTAGACATCTACCTCCATTTCCACACATTGAACTCTCGTTTCCATCCGAATTATAGTAAACCATTTTAAAATCATATTGCGGATGGTTTTCTAACAAAATCAAGCCATCACCACCTATACCGAATCTTCTATCACATAGTTGTGCTACAAGTTTGGTATTATTTTTAGGAAAAAACTCCGAACGATTGTCAATCATAACAAAATCGTTTCCAGTTCCTTGATATTTATAAAATGTAAGTTGCATTGTGTAATTAATTTATACAAAAGTACGAATTATTAATAAGATGTTAAACATTGTTAATCGAGCGTTAAAGTGATTTTTTGGAATATTTTTTATTATAATTTTGAGTGAACAAAAATTAATACATATGAAAAAATTTGGAAGTTTATTACTCGTATCGCTCTTGAGTGGAGCCGTAACATTAGGTGCTTACAAATTCTTTTTAGAGCCAAATAATGCAGGAAAACTAACACTTGCATCACCTAATTATGGTAAAAATGTAAGTTTAGGCGCCGAAAATATTGATTTTACCGCAGCAGCCGAAAACACAATTCACGCTGTAGTTCACGTAAAAAACGTGAGCGTTTCAAAAGTACCAAACAATCCTTTAATGGAGTTTTTCTATGGTTACCAAGGGCCAAGAGAACAAACACAAATCGGAACAGGTTCTGGTGTTATTATTACCGAAGATGGATATATCGTAACCAATAATCACGTTATTCAAGATGCAACTGAAATTGAAGTTACACTAAACAATAACAAATCCTACAAAGCAAAATTAGTCGGAACCGATTCTAAAATGGATGTAGCACTTTTAAAAGTAGAAGCCGATGAAAAATTACCTTATGCGGTTTTTGGTGATTCTGATTCAATTAAAGTGGGAGAATGGGTTTTAGCAGTTGGAAATCCTTATAACTTAAACTCAACTGTAACTGCTGGAATTGTTTCGGCAAAAGCTAGAAATTTATCCAACAATGGAATTCAATCCTTCATCCAAACAGATGCAGCCGTAAATCCAGGAAACAGTGGTGGTGCATTAGTAAACACTCGTGGGGAATTAATTGGAATTAACACGATGATTTCTTCTCCTACAGGAAGTTATGCAGGATATTCGTTTGCTGTTCCATCGAATTTAACTCGAAAAATTATTGAAGATTTAATGCAGTTTGGAAATGTTCAAAGAGGCGTTTTAGGAGTTGAAGGTGGCGAATTGAATTCGAATTACGCAAAAGAATTAGGAATTAAAGAAACACAAGGTTTCTATATTAATAAGGTTACTAAAAATTCGGGAGCTGAAAAAGCTGGATTAACCAAAGGTGATATTATTATACAATTAGACGATAAAAAGATCAATGGTTTTGCCGAATTATCAGCATATATTAATACAAAACGACCTAATGATGTCATTCAAGTAAGTGTTTTACGTGATGGAAAACAAAAAACACTTCCAGTTAAGTTGACTAAAAAAGAAATTTTAAATTACGAATTCAACGGAATTGAATTTGAAGATCTTGACGCTACAGATAAAAAACAATTTAACGTTAAAGAAGGTATCAAAATTAAGAAAGTCAACAATCCTGAATACGCGGAATACAGTGACATTTTAGACGGCGCTGTAATTTTAAGTATTGACGGAAATAAAGCAAAAGATATGGAGACTGTTTCGAGCTATTTGGCTAAAAAAGAAAATCAGAAAGCGCGTTACCAAATTATCTCCAGAAACGGTCAAATGTATAGTATTATCATGTAAAAACACATTAATAAATAAACTTTAAAACCAGACAAAAATAATGTCTGGTTTTTTTAGTTAAAAAATTTTACGAAAACGATTGAAATCTATACTTTTGCACCACAAAACAACACATTTATTTTCATGAGCAATATCTCTTTATACGAAAAAGAATTAGCTTTTCAGGCAGACAGAAGAAAAGCTGGTGTAGAATTCATTAAAATCATCAGTGATTTATGGTATGACAAATCAATCGAATTGGTTTTATTCCGTAATCAATTGATCGATAAAAACGTGAGCGAAATCATCAACTTACACGAGTACGCTGGTGCTTTTGTTGAAAAACCAATCAACGTTTTCGACTCAGTTGAAATTGCAAATGCTATTGTAGATTTAGATTTACCTCCTTCAAGAATTGATATTGGAAAATTAACTTACGAATATCATTTAGAAGATGACAAATACAATGATGCAAAAGCATTCGTTATCGACAAATTAAAAAACGCAAAAAACTATCAAGAAATTAAACCAAAAGATGTGGTTTTATACGGATTTGGTAGAATTGGTCGTTTATTAGCTCGTGAATTAATGTCGAAAATTGGAAAAGGACAACAATTACGTTTAAGAGCGATTGTAACTAGAGATAAAAATGATGCCGTTTTATTAGAAAAAAGAGCATCTTTATTACGCTACGACTCAGTTCATGGTGACTTCAATGGCTCGGTTATTGCTGACCCAGAAAACAATGCTTTATTGATTAATGGTACAACAGTTCACATCATTACAGCTAACACACCAGAAGAAATTGATTATACTGCTTACGGAATTGAAGATGCTTTAGTTATCGACAACACCGGAGCTTTCACTACAGAAGAAGCATTAAAACGTCATTTATCTTCAAAAGGAGCTGATAAAGTTTTATTAACTGCACCAGGAAAAGGAGTTCCAAATATCGTTTACGGAGTAAATCATGAAGATTACAATCCAGACGAAGTAAATATATTCTCTGCTGCTTCATGTACAACAAACGCAATTACTCCAGTTTTAAAAGCGGTTGAAGATACTTTAGGAGTGGTTAAAGGACACTTAGAAACGATTCACGCTTATACAAATGACCAAAACTTAGTTGACAACATGCACAAAAAATACCGTAGAGGTCGTGCTGCTGCTTTAAACATGGTTATTACTGAAACTGGTGCTGGAAGTGCTGTTGCAAAAGCTTTACCTGCATTAGCTGGAAAATTAACTTCAAATGCAATTCGTGTTCCTGTTCCAAATGGTTCATTGGTAGTGTTGAATTTAGAAGTTGGAAAAGAAACTTCTATTGAAGAAGTAAACAACATTATGAAAAAATACGCTTTAGAAGGTGATCTTGTAGAGCAAATTAAATACTCTTTAAACAATGAGTTAGTATCTTCGGATATTGTAGGAACTTCTGCTCCTGCTATTTTTGATAGTAACGCAACTATTGTTTCTGGAGACGGAAAAAACATTGTAATGTATGTTTGGTACGATAACGAATATGGTTACAGCCACCAAGTTATTCGTTTAGCGAAGTACATTGCTAAAGTAAGAAGATACAGCTACTATTAGTAGATAGTCTTAAAAAACTAAAAAGCTCCTATTTTTCAATAGGAGCTTTTTGTTTACATAGTATTGTAATTACTCTTTCGAAGCAATATAACGTTCTGCATCTAATGCCGCCATACAACCTGTTCCCGCAGCCGTAATTGCTTGACGATATACATGATCAGCAGCATCACCTGCTACAAATACACCTGCTACATTTGTTTTAGAACTTCCAGGTACATTTACGATGTAACCTGTTTCGTCTAACGTAATGTAGTCCGCAAAAATATCGGTGTTTGGTTTGTGGCCAATCGCTACGAAAAATCCTGTTGCTGGAAT
Organism: Flavobacterium helocola; assembly: GCF_038289885.1. Lineage (NCBI taxonomy): Bacteria > Pseudomonadati > Bacteroidota > Flavobacteriia > Flavobacteriales > Flavobacteriaceae > Flavobacterium > Flavobacterium helocola. The sequence continues at coordinate 191,297 of NZ_JBBYHT010000005.1, forward strand.
TTCAGTAATTTCACCTGTTGCTCTATTTTTAGCTTTAACACCAGTTACCACTTGACCATCACCTAAAACTTCTTCTGTTTCCGTGTGCATTAAAATTTCGATGTTTTCAGTTTTTTGAACACGTTCAGCCATAATTTTAGAAGCTCTAAATTTATCACTACGCACTAACATCGTTACTTTTTTACATAATTTAGATAAGTAATGTGCTTCTTCACACGCACTATCTCCTGCTCCTACGATTACAACTTCCTGATTTCTATAGAAAAATCCGTCACAAACCGCACAAGCAGAAACACCACCACCTAATTTTAAATAGTGTTGTTCTGATTCTAATCCTAAATATTTAGCAGAAGCTCCAGTAGAAATAATTACCGTTTCTGCATGAATTTCTATGGTATCGTTAATCCAAACTTTATGAATATCTCCAGAGAAATCTACTTTTGTAGCCCATCCATCACGAATATCTGAACCAAAACGTTTTGCTTGTTCTTGCAACTGAACCATCATTTCAGGTCCGGTTACGCCTTCAGGATATCCTGGAAAATTTTCCACTTCATTAGTTGTGGTTAATTGACCCCCTGGTTGTTGTCCTTGATATAAAACAGGATTCATATTAGCTCTAGCCGCATAAATAGCTGCAGTATAACCCGCTGGACCAGAACCTATAATTAAGCATTTTACTTTTTCGATTGTATCTGACATAACTTTATTCTTTTAAGAGTAGCAAATGTAAGTTTTTAATTAAAATTATTTCTTAAAATTGAATTAGTTTTAATTATGAATGTATAATTTTTGACAATAAAAAAAACCTTCCTGAAGTTTCAAGAAGGTTTTGTCGGGGTGGCAGGATTCGAACCTGCGGCCTCCTGCTCCCAAAGCAGGCGCGATAACCGGGCTACGCTACACCCCGAATTTGTGAGTGCAAATATATAACTAATTTCTATTGTAGCAAATAAATCAATTCTTTTTTTAAAATAAATTATTTCACTTCAACAACCTATATTTTTTTAGCATTTATTCCCAAAACTTTCTCACCAAAACAAAAAACACATAGAATATTATTTCTATTTTTGCTAAAACAATCAATTTAAGAATCTTTATGCTAATTATTGGAATTGCCGGCGGTACCGGAAGTGGAAAAACAACAGTTGTACATCAGATTATGAATGAGTTACCTGCTACTGAGGTAGGTATTATTTCTCAAGATTCTTACTACAAAGAAACGCATCATCTGAGTTATGAAGAGCGTACCAAAATTAATTTCGACCATCCAAGAGCTATTGATTTTGAATTATTAGTAGCACATCTTAAAGATTTGAAAGCTGGAAAAACTATTGAACAACCAGTTTATTCTTTCGTTACTCACGATAGAACTGACGATAAAATCATCACACATCCAAGAAAAGTAATGATTGTAGAAGGTATCTTAATCCTAACCAATCCAGAATTAAGAGATATGTTTGATATTAAAGTATACGTTCATGCCGATTCTGACGAACGCTTAATTCGCCGTTTAAAACGTGATATTGCAGAACGTGGTCGTGACATGGAAGAGGTTTTAAACCGTTATCAAAACACGTTAAAACCAATGCACGAACAATTCATCGAGCCTACAAAAGCGTTTGCTGATATTATCATTCCAAATGACAAATACAACACGGTTGCTATCGACGTAGTGCGTGCTGTAATTAATCAAAGAATCGCTTAAAATGAAAAAAATAAAGAATTTAATTGCCAATTATCCGTTCCTAAAGTTTTTAGTGAACCGTTATGTTTTGGTATTACTTTTCTTTATTGTTTGGATGTTATTTTTCGACAATTATTCCTATTTAGAACATCGCGTTTTAGATAAAGAAATTGAGGAAATTGAAGATAACATTCAATATTACAAAACCGAAATCAAAAAAGACAGCGCCAATATAAAACACCTTAAAAATGATGACCGTGTAGAAAAATACGCTCGCGAAAAATATTATATGAAACGCGAAAACGAAGATATTTACATCATCGAATTTGAAGGCGAAAAGAAAGCTGAACCTGAGAAAACAACTAGTAACAATTAAACATATAATTCGTGGCTAACAACAATTTATTTTCCGATTTTGAAGCCGTTTCTTCTAAACAATGGAAGCAACAAATTCAATACGAACTAAAAGGTGCCGATTACAACGAAACATTAGTTTGGGAAAGTCCAGAAGGCATAAAAGTAAAACCGTTTTATCACAATGATGATTCCGAAGTGTCGGAAGAAGTAAATCTTAACGCCATTGTTCCAACAAAACCTTTTACAATAGTCCAAAATATTTTTGTTCACGATGTGAAAAAATCGAATATTCGTGCCTTAGAAACATTACAAAGAGGAGCTGAAAGTGTTCGTTTTACATTAGAAAATGATACGGTTTCCATTGAAGAGTTGATGCAAAATCTTCCGCTGGAAAATGTGAATTATTATTTCAACTTACCCTTTCTCTCTGTTGAATTTTCGAATAAAATCAATGATTTCGCATCAAAAAACAAAGCCAATATCTTTATTCAAAATGACCCAATAGGACAATTAGCAAAAGATGGAAATTGGTTTGAAAACCTTGAAAAAGATTTCGAAAAATTAAATACAATTACTCCTAAAACAACTGTTCCATTTTTAACTATTTCAAGCGGAATTTATCAAAACGCTGGTGCGAATATCGTGCAACAATTGGCATACACTTTAGCACAAGCAAACGAATATTTCAATAGAATTCCAGCAATCAACCAACCGATTACGATTGAAGTTGCTGTTGGAACCAATTACTTTTTCGAAATAGCAAAACTTAGAGCCTTACGAATATTATTCAACACATTAGCATCAGAATACAATCACAATTTTGATTGCCATATCATCGCAACTCCAACCAAACGTAATAAAACCTTATACGATTATAACGTAAATATGTTACGTACGACTACTGAATGTATGTCAGCCATTTTAGGTGGAGCCGATGCAGTTGCGAATTTAGCTTACGATGCGATTTATCACAAAGACAACGAGTTTGGCGATAGAATTTCGAGAAACCAATTGTTAGTTTTAAAACACGAAAGTTATTTCGACAAAGTGAATAATCCTGCTGATGGCGCGTATTATATTGAAACCTTAACGGTACAATTAGCAGAAAAAGCTTTAGAATTATTCAAAGACATCGAGAAAAATGGCGGATTGATTTCGCAATTAATCGATGGAACCATTCAGAGAAAAATCAACGAAAGCGCTCAAAAAGAACAAGAACTTTTCGATTCAGGGAAAGAAGTTTTATTGGGAACCAACAAATATCCAAACAAAAACGACCAAATGAAAAACGATTTGGAATTGTATCCTTTCGTAAAACAAAACGCCAGAAAAACGTTAATCACACCGATTATCGAAAAACGTTTGGCTGAAAAATTAGAACAAGAACGATTATCTCAAGAGCAATAATCATGAGAAAAGATATACAACATTTAGAATTAGGCAAAAGTGAAAAGGCAAAAGTAAAAAGTACAAGTGCTGATAATTTTGCCACCGCTGAAGGAATCGAATTAAAACCAACTTATACTAAAGAAGATATTTCCGATTTAGAGCATCTTGATTTTGGAGCTGGTTTTGCACCAAATTTACGCGGACCTTATTCCACTATGTACGTTCGCCGACCATGGACAGTCCGTCAATATGCGGGATTTTCAACTGCGGAAGAAAGTAATGCTTTTTATAGAAGAAACTTAGCCGCTGGACAAAAAGGTTTATCCGTTGCCTTCGATTTAGCTACACACAGAGGTTACGACTCAGACCACGAACGAGTGGTGGGTGACGTTGGAAAAGCTGGAGTTGCGATTGACTCGGTGGAAGACATGAAAGTACTTTTCGACCAAATTCCGTTAGGTGAAATGTCGGTTTCGATGACGATGAATGGTGCGGTTTTACCAATTATGGCTTTCTATATCGTGGCAGCGGAAGAACAAGGCGTTACTCCTAACCTATTATCGGGTACAATTCAGAATGACATTTTAAAGGAATTCATGGTGCGAAATACTTACATTTATCCACCAACGCCTTCGATGAAAATTATTGCGGATATTTTTGAATATACAAGTAAAAATATGCCGAAATTCAACTCGATTTCTATTTCGGGTTACCATATGCAAGAAGCGGGAGCTACTGCTGATATTGAATTAGCATACACTTTAGCAGATGGTTTAGAATACATTCGTACCGGTTTAGCGGCTGGAATGGATATAGATACGTTCGCTCCTCGCCTTTCGTTTTTCTGGGCGATTGGAATGAATCATTTTATGGAAATTGCAAAAATGCGTGCCGGTCGTATGCTTTGGGCAAAACTATTGAAACAATTCAACCCAAAAGACGAAAAATCATTGGCTTTAAGAACGCATTGTCAAACTTCGGGTTGGAGTTTAACCGAGCAAGATCCTTTTAATAATGTGGCTCGAACTGCAATTGAAGCAGCCGCAGCAGCTTTTGGAGGAACTCAATCATTACACACGAATGCTTTAGACGAAGCGATTGCTTTACCAACCGATTTCTCGGCTCGAATTGCTCGTAATACCCAAATCTTTTTACAGGAAGAAACCAAAATCTGCAAAACGGTGGATCCTTGGGCAGGAAGTTATTATGTAGAAAGTTTAACGGCAGAAATTGCTGAAAAAGCTTGGGCATTAATTGAAGAAGTAGAAGAATTAGGCGGAATGACCAAAGCTATTGAAGCTGGAATTCCAAAATTAAGAATTGAAGAAGCTGCTGCGCGCAAACAAGCACGAATCGACAGCAGTCAAGATATTATTGTTGGGGTGAACAAATACCGTTTGGAAAAAGAAGATCCGTTACATATTTTGGATGTGGATAACCAAATGGTGCGCAAACAACAAATTGAACGTTTAGACCAAATCAAAGCCACTCGCGATAACGCTAAAGTTGCCGAATGTTTGGCAAAATTAACCGAAAGCGCTAAAAGTGGTGGTGAAAATTTACTATCTTTAGCAGTAGAAGCAGCACGAAACAGAGCTACATTAGGCGAAATTAGTGATGCTTTAGAAGTAGTTTTCGGAAGATATAAAGCACAAATTAGAAGTTTTAGCGGCGTGTATAGTAAAGAAATAAAGAACGATGTAAGTTTTGAAAAAGCAAAACAATTAGCCGATGCTTTCGCTAAGAAAGAAGGTCGTCGTCCTCGTATTATGATTGCGAAAATGGGACAAGACGGTCACGATCGTGGAGCGAAAGTAGTAGCTACAGGTTATGCCGACGTAGGTTTTGATGTGGACATTGGTCCTTTATTCCAAACGCCACAAGAAGCAGCCAAACAAGCGGTTGAAAACGACGTACACATTTTAGGCGTTTCTTCGTTAGCAGCGGGACACAAAACTTTAGTACCACAAGTAATTGAAGAACTAAAAAAATACGGAAGAGAAGATATTATGGTCATTGTAGGTGGAGTAATCCCAGCGCAAGACTACCAATTCTTATTCGACGCCGGAGCTGTAGCCGTTTTTGGTCCTGGAACTAAAATTAGCGATGCCGCAATTACGATTTTAGAGGTTTTATTGGAGGAGTAAAAAATAGACTTATCGTACTGAACTCGTTTGACTCCGTCGAATCTTCGATTTCAGCATCTAGAAATAAAAAAACACCAGCAGAAATGTTGGTGTTTTTTGTTTTATCTAAATTTGTTTAATTCCGATTTTAATAAAAAAATCAAATGTACCATCATACATAAAGTCAGGTCTAGTCAAATCTTCATTATTCCCTCTGGGAATATAAATAATCATGCCTTGTCTTGCTCTTGTTAATAAAACTCTATAAGAATTAATTAAATATTTGATTCTTTCAGTATTACTGCAATTTTTCCAAGTTGTTCCTGTAAACTTTTTATAATTCCATTGATTATTGTTATAGAACAAATCACCATCCCAAGCAACACAAGTCCAATCTAATTCTAATCCTTGAATATCAAATTCTGTTGCAACCTCTTCCAAGAAATATGAAGAACGAATATCTTCCTTCTCATTTAAAAACCATATTGGAGCATCAATTTTAGCTTTTACATTTAATCCAAAAGGTCTTAACCGAATAGCACCTGATGATGCAATAATTCCTGTTCTTTCTGTTCCTTTTGCTTGATTATTTAGCCAGTTTTTTGCTTTTTCTAAATCACGAGTTATTCTAATTGGATAATCTTTTTCGATAAACTCTTTATAAATACTATTTGCCTTTACAATATCATTATTTATAATTTCTTGTATAAAACTTGATAATTGAGCACTTCTAAATGATCGTAAGGAAACGGATAAATGAAGCTCATCTTTTCTTACAGCACATTTATTTTTTAAAATTTCCAATGCATTACTGTCCTTTATATAATTATCATCTTCTATTATTTTTGATGAATAATAAACATCCCAATCTTTGAATTTATCTTCAAAAGGTCTTATCCATTCTTCCAAACCAGCCTCACCAGTATTTATTTCTTGTCCACCTCCAATCAAACAGACTATTGTACACCAATCTTTATGCCTGTCCATAACTTCAATTAAAAACTCAGGTTCAGATTTATTGAATTCTGAATTTCCTTTATTCCTTTTCATAAAACTCGAAGCTTGTTCTTTTGTCCAAGCTCTTTGAGCCTCATCGAATATTGTTACTTTCTCAATTGGCGCTTTGTCGTCTCTTAAAGATGCATCTCTAAAATGATGGATATTTTGTATAAATGATTTAACCTGAGATTTAGCATTTTCTTTTGATAGATATTCTCCATTTTCCTTTGAAGTTTTTACTTTGTCTCTTGCCAAAGCTTCTCTTAGAACATCAACCAATGGTCCATTTCCTGAAAGGAAAACTGCATGCTCTTCCTCTATATAATTTGAACGAATATTCGCGATATTTAAACCTGCCAGTGTTTTTCCTGCTCCCGGAACTCCAGTAATGAAACAAATCGATTTTTTATTATTCCTTTTTGAAAAATCAATTATTTCTGAAATACAATTTGAAGTTACTGATAAATTTTCAGCACCAGAATCACTTCTGGAGATTTCTGAAACATTATGTTTTTTATATAGAGCAGTAGCGGCTTCAATAATTGTTGGAGTAGGCTTATATATAGATTCTTCCCAAAACTTTATATCTATCTTATCAAAAAAATTCAAATTTTGTAGAGTATTATTAATTATATCTTTAAGATTAGTAGAATTTGCACAAATAGTTTGATACAAACAATCCAAACTTTTTGAATATACATTTATAACTGAAGGAGCTTTATCGGCAATTAAGATTGGTATTAAATTTTTGTTATGACTTCCTTCATGAAAATTATTCAAGTCTAGTCCATAATCAAAAGCTTGTTCTTTAGCTGATTTATCATAAATATCAGAACCAATTTTAAATTCTAAAACAAAAACACAATTATCAATAATTAAAATATTATCAACTCTTTTTCCCATTCTTGGGATTGTAAACTCAAAATAAATCTTTCCGCTATATGAAGAAATAGATTGTTTTAAAATTTCAATTTGCTTTTTCCATGCATTTGACTGTTGAATAGTCAATTTATTCAAATCATAATTTCCTGAAATTTTTCCGTAAATTGAATTAACATCTTCTTTTATAAATTCTTCAATAGAATTTGAGTAGTAAGACCTATTCATCGAATAAATCTTTAATTTTCACATCAAGAGCTTTGGCTAATTTTTCAACTACTTCAATGGAAACATTTCTTTCTCCTTTTTCTATTGTTGGCAAATATGTTCTATCAATTTCAGCTAAGTTCGCTAATTTTTCTTGCGACAAATTTTTTACTTTTCGCAATTCTTTTACTTTGAGACCAAATTTTTGTTTAATATTCATAGCCTCAAAGTTTAAAAAATGAAGACTACTAAACAACGGAGTATTGTCTACAAAAATAAAGTTAGAATTTACTTCACCCCATCCACCGCCATCACACCCTCTAAAAAATCAATACTTTTCACTTCTTCAAAAAAGTCGATTTCGGTTTCGTGAGGTAAAAAATCGGAGATGATGCGCACGATAAAATCTTGTGGTTTTTTCAAAAATTTAAACGTGTAATCTTCCATATTTACAACCGTTTTTTCGGCTAAATCGGTTGTTCTTACAAACTTGTCGGAAGTTAAAGACGACAAACAAGGTAAATTTAGCTTTGGTTTTTCGGTGATGATGGGTTTTCCGTTTTCAAACAAGCCGCCTTCGTAACCATATAGCGAGGCATTGGTAATTTCGATAGGTTTTCCTAAATGCAAATAATCGGGTAAATGGGCTTCTTTTCCAACTACAGCAGCAAAACCCATTAACACACAAATATCGTGTGGTGGCATTTGCATCATCGCCTTAGCCGTACTTTCACGACCAATTCCAGAAACGATTACTTCGTAGGTATGATTCAAATTAGGAATTCGAGCTAAAGCGTTTAGGACTTTTTCTCGCTCAATTTCCATTGGTGTTAAGATAATTACTTTCAAAATCTAAGAATTAAACCACAAAATAAAGTAATTTGAAGAGATTAAAGCGTGTATATTTTTTATATTTTTGTTCCATGTCAAAACTACCTAACATCACAACCAGTATTTTCTCTGTAATGTCGCAATTAGCGAACGAACACGGAGCCATTAATTTATCGCAAGGATTTCCAAATTTCCCTGAAGACGAACGTTTGTTGCAAATTTCAGAACGTATTATTCGAGAAAACATTCATCAATATACACCAATGGCGGGTTTGCCTTCGTTATTGGAAAAAATTGCGAATCAAACTTTAAAACAATACGATAGAAAAGTCAATACCGTAACTGAAATGTTAATTACCGCTGGCGCTACACAAGGCGTTTTTACAGCAATTAACACGTTTGTGAATCATGGCGATGAAGTGTTGATTTTAGATCCAAGTTATGACAGTTACGAACCATCCGTTTTGGTAGCGGGTGGAAAACCAGTTCGTGTTTCCTTAAACGATGATTACACGCCAAATTTTAATCGAATTGAAAGTGCTATTTCGGCTAAAACTAAAATGATTGTCATTAATAATCCACACAATCCTACGGGAAGAATTTGGACAGAAAGTGACTTTGAAGCTTTAGAAACCATTTTAGAAAAACATCCTCAAATTCTTATTTTGGGTGACGAAGTATACGAATATATTACGTTTTCGCAACCTCATATTTCATTTAATACACGTCCAAAATTAGTAGAGCGAACTATTATCGCTTCTTCTTTTGGAAAATCGTTGCATGTTACGGGTTGGAAAGTGGGTTATTTAATTGCTCCTGAAAATCTAATGTTCGAAATGAAAAAAGTGCATCAGTTTTTAGTGTTTAGTGTAAATAGTTTTTCGCAACATGCTATTTCAGAATATTTGAATGTAGTTGATTTTAGCGAAGTTTCGAAAATGTACCAACGCAAACGCGATTTGTTTCAAAACCTAATCAAAAATAGTCGTTTTGAGTTAATGCCTTGTGATGGAACGTATTTTCAAGTAGTGAATTACAACCAAATTTCATCCAAAAACGATGTGGATTTTGCTAAAGAATTAATTGTAAATCATGGTGTAGCTTCTATTCCGATTTCCGTTTTTTATAATGATGCTACTGATAGACATATGCTTCGTTTTTGTTTCGCTAAAACGGATGAAACTTTAATTGCAGCGGCGGAGAAACTGAATCAGATTTAGGATTTTAGCATACAAGTTTGTGTAAAAATCTTTGCGAACATTGCGAAAAACTTGACTATTTTGCGCTAAAAAATAAATTTTTCAACCTCTTGGTATTACTTTTTAGCTTACATTTACTAAAAACCTAGAAATTATGGCAAAAAGTCAAGACGCGAAGAAAACCGCAAAGAAAGAACCTTTGAAAACCGCAAAAGAGAAAAAAGAAGATAAACGAAATAAAAAAAATTCACCAAAGCGTGATTAATACACCTCCAAACACGAATGATCTTCGTGTTTTTTGTTTTTTATTCCCAAACGATTGCATCTAGCCCCGATTGTAGTGAAAATCCATTTTGTAAATGTTAAAAAACTTTTGCAAAATTATTGTAACGGAAAGCGGGAAACGACGTTTAAAAAACGCCTAAAGTGTGGCTTCAAAATATTTTTATTTCGGTATTTTTCTGTCTCTAAATCAGTTAAGTTACACTTTAACCCATTGTTAACAAAATTGCCTTGAAAAAACCATAAATAATTGTATTTTTACCACTTAAAATTTTTAACTATCAAATGGGTAAAATCATTGCAATTGCCAATCAAAAAGGCGGTGTTGGTAAAACAACTACATCTGTAAACTTAGCGGCGTCTCTGGGTGTTTTAGAAAAGAAAGTACTTTTAATCGATGCTGATCCGCAGGCTAATGCTAGTTCAGGTTTAGGAATTGATGTAGAAAGTGTGGAAATTGGTTCGTATCAAGTTCTAGAACATAGCGCAACACCTGAAGAAGCAACCGTTTCTTGTTCGGCACCAAATGTTTCGGTGATTCCGGCTCATATTGATTTGGTGGCTATCGAAATTGAATTAGTAGACAAAGAAAATCGCGAGTACATGCTAAAAAAAGCATTAGAAAGCGTAAAAGATAAATACGATTATATTTTAATTGACTGTGCTCCTTCTTTAGGATTATTAACATTGAATGCATTAACAGCTGCCGATAGTGTGGTTATTCCAATTCAGTGCGAATATTTTGCATTAGAAGGTTTAGGAAAATTATTAAACACCATTAAAAGTGTTCAAAAAATACATAATCCAAATTTAGATATTGAAGGATTGTTATTAACCATGTACGATTCTCGTTTACGTTTATCGAACCAAGTGGTTGAAGAAGTTCAAAAACATTTTAACGATATGGTTTTTGAAACGATTATTCAAAGAAATATCAAATTGAGCGAGGCACCAAGTTTTGGAGAAAGCATAATTAACTATGACGCTACGAGTAAAGGAGCTTCAAATTATTTGAACTTGGCTGAAGAAATTATTAAGAAAAATCAATAATAGAGAAGATGACAAAAGCGGTAAAAAAACAAGCCTTAGGAAGAGGATTATCGGCTTTATTGAAAGATCCTGAAAACGATATCAAATCGGTTGAGGACAAAAACGCAGATAAAGTAGTAGGAAATATTATTGAATTAGATATTGAATCGATTGAAATTAATCCGTTTCAACCGAGAACCAATTTCAACGAAGAAACGTTACAAGAATTAGCCAAATCGATTAAAGAATTAGGCGTAATTCAACCCATTACTGTTAGAAAATTAGATTTCAATAACTACCAATTAATTTCGGGAGAGCGACGTTTGCGTGCTTCTAAATTAATCGGATTGAAAACGATTCCGGCTTACATTCGTTTAGCAAATGACAACGAATCATTAGTTATGGCTTTGGTGGAAAACATCCAACGTCATGATTTAGATCCAATTGAGGTTGCTATTTCGTACCAACGTTTAATCGAAGAAATCAATTTAACGCAAGAAGAATTGAGTGAGCGCGTTGGTAAAAAACGTTCAACTATTACCAATTATCTTCGCTTATTGAAATTAGATCCAATTATTCAAACAGGAATGAGAGATGGTTTTATTTCGATGGGACACGGAAGAGCGTTGATTAACATTGACGATCAAGATGTTCAAAGCGATATTTATCATAAAGTAGTAACTCAAAATCTTTCGGTTAGAGAAACAGAAGCTTTGGTTAAAAATTATCAAGATAGTTTAAAACCAAAAACCGCTAAACCTGCAAAAGGCAACTCATTTGACATCAAAGAAGATGAGAAAAAAGCTTTTGCTAACTATTTCGGAACAAAAGTTGACGTTAAAGTTGCTGGTAATGGAAAAGGAAAAATCACAATTCCATTTCACTCCGAAGAAGACTTTAATCGTATCTTGAAACTAATTAATTCTTAGTGAGAAAACTTCAATACATATTTATTTTAACTTGTCTTTTTCTAAGTTTTGAAGGGAGAGCACAAGAAGAGATTTCTTTGGTTCCAAAAGACACCGTGAAAGCAGTTATTGATCCTAATCGCCCAGCTAGAGCCGCTTTTTATTCGGCACTTGTTCCTGGTTTAGGTCAAGCGTATAATAAAAAATATTGGAAAATTCCGATTGTTTATGCTGGTTTAGGTGCTGGAATTTACTATTACAGTTTCAATCAAAATAAATATCACGAATACAGAGACGAATACAAAAGAAGATTAGATGGAACTTCTAACCCTAATCATCCTATTTATGGAAGTTTAGACAACGATAGACTAATTCGTGCTCAAAAATTCCACCAAAGAAACAGAGATTTGTCTGCATTAATCACAGCTGGAATTTATATCTTAAATATAGTAGATGCTAATATCGATGCGCATTTAATGCAATTCAATGTTAATGACAATCTATCGATTAAACCCGATATGAATCAAAATCAAATGGATTACAGATTCAATTACGGAATGACATTAACCTATAGTTTTTAACAAAATATTGGGTAACAATTCTATCAATCCAACAACTAACTACTATGAAAATTGCACTTTTAGGATACGGAAAAATGGGAAAAGTTATTGAAAGAATAGCTTTAGAAAGAGGTCATGAAATCGTATTAAAAAAAGACCAAAATAACACTTTTGAAGGTTTATTAAATGCTGATGTTGCTATCGACTTTAGTGTTCCAGATAGCGCCATTGAAAATATTTCGGAATGTTTAAACAATGGAATTCCTGTTATTTCAGGAACTACAGGTTGGGTTGCAGACTATCCAAAAATGGTGAGCTTATGTGAAGCTAAAAACGGAAGTTTTATTTATGCTTCTAATTTTAGTTTAGGCGTAAATGTGTTTTTTGAATTAAACGAATATTTAGCCAAAATGATGGCCAATTTGAAACAATACAACGTTTCAATGGAAGAAATTCATCACACACAAAAATTAGATGCACCAAGCGGAACAGCCATTACATTAGCAGAAGGCGTTATCAAACATACTGATTATTCTAATTGGACATTAGAAACTCCAATTAGTAACGAAATACGCATTGAAGCAAAACGCATTGAAAACGTTCCAGGAACCCACAGTATTTTTTATGATAGTGAAGTGGACCAAATCGAAATCAAACACACCGCTCACAGCAGAGAAGGTTTTGCTTTAGGAGCTGTTGTCGCTGCCGAATGGTTGGTTGGAAAAAAAGGGGTTTTCACTATGAAAGATGTTTTGGGTTTAAACTCAAAATAAACAATTATACAATTTAACAAGTAAACGATATTAAAAATGGAAATATCAGGTTGGTTAATCTTTATCTTATTAGTTCAGGTAATTCACGGAATTGGAACTTGGAAATTATATGTAAAAGCAGGTAGAAAAGCATGGGAAGCATTTATTCCAGTATATAACGGAATTGTATTAATGCAAATCATTAACCGACCAAAATGGTGGATTTTATTGCTTTTTATTCCAGTTATTAACTTGTTTTTATTCCCAATTATTTGGATTGAAACGCTGAGAACTTTTGGTAAAAAATCAACTGTTGATATGGTTTTAGGTGTTGTTACATTAGGATTTTACATCGCTTACGTAAATTACACTCAAGAAACTACTTATCATGCCAATCGCGATTTAACGGCACCAAACAAAACAATGGATACTTTGGGTTCATTGTCTTTTGCAATTGTTGTTGCGACCTTAGTTCACACGTATTTTATTCAACCTTATACGATTCCAACATCATCGTTAGAAAAATCGTTATTGGTGGGTGACTTTTTATTCGTGAGTAAATTTCATTACGGAGCAAGAACTCCTATGACACCAATTGCTGCACCGATGGTTCATGACACTTTACCTATTGTAAAAGTAAAATCATATACTGCTAAGCCTTCATTGCCTTATTTCCGTTTTCCTGCATTACAAAAAATTGAACGTAATGATATTGTAGTTTTCAACTGGCCAGCTGATACTTTATTTCATATGTACAAAGCGGCTGATAAAAGATATGACAAACCAATCGATAAAAAAACGAACTACGTAAAACGTTGTACGGCTATTCCTGGTGATAATTTTGAAATCAGAGATGGTATTATTTTTATTAACGGAAAAGAATCAATTCTTCCAGAAAGAGCAAAACCACAATACTTTTATCTAATAAAATCAAAAGATGCTTCTATTGATAATTTAAAAGAATTTTATCAGATTTCTGAGGGTTACCCTCTATTTGAAATTAAAAATGAAATTTGGGACAAACCCGAATTAAAAAATGAATTAATTAGTCAATATGCTTTTGAAGAAATATCAAGAGACACCCTAACTACAGCTATAACTGGACAAATTGATCAAGAAATTTACAATAAGTTAGGTTTAATGATTTCACCCAATTATTTCTATGGAAATCTTACTTTTGAAAAATTTGAAAAATTAAAATCTGATAGTAGAATTAGTTTTGTAAAACGTCAAATTAGTAAGGAAGCTGAAGATGGAATATTTACAGATATTCTAGATGGAAAACCTTCATCTAAAAATAGTTGGAACAAAGATAACATGGGCCCAATTTATATTCCAGAAGCTGGAAAAATCGTAGCCTTAAACAAAGAAAACTTACCGCTTTATAAAAAAGTAATAGGTGAATACGAAGGAAATGATTTAAAAGTAAACGGTGATGAAATTCGTATCAACGGACAAGTTGCAACTTCATATACTTTCAAACAAGATTACTATTGGATGATGGGAGACAATCGTCATAACTCATTAGATTCACGTTATTGGGGATTTGTTCCGGCTGATCATATCGTTGGAAAACCAATTTTTATTTGGATGAGTATTGATGGTATCAACGATGGTCTTAAAAATTGGAGTATCCGTTGGGACAGATTATTTACAACTGTTAGCGGTGATGGACAACCAAAATCGTATTTCCAATATTTCTTAATTGCTTTAGCAGCTTACTTTGCTTTTGATTATTTTAGAAAAAAGAAGAAAAAGAAAGAAGAGAATAATGTTTAATTATTAAATCGTTTAATTGTTTAAAAGGAATGCATAAATTTTCATTTGAGAAATTAGACGTTTGGATAGAGTCAAAAGAATTGACAAAATCAATCTATAATTTAACTCTGTCTTTTCCGGATAGTGAAAAATTTGGACTTGTTTCTCAATTAAGAAGAGCTTCTGTATCAATTTGCTCAAATATTGCAGAAGGAACTTCAAGAATTTCAGATAAAGACAAAGCTCATTTCATTTCTATGTCTTACAGTTCAACAATGGAAGTATTAAACCAATTAATACTTTCTTATGAATTAGAATATATTAGTGAAACCAATTATTCAAACTGTAGGAATCAAATAAATAGCATTACTAATAAATTGAATTCCTTAAGAAATTATATCTTAAAAGATAAAAACTAAACAATTTAACGATTAAACAATTTAATATTTCAAATGAACATCCTAATACATCCAACTTATTTTCCATCGATTAGTCATTATATTGCTATGATTAAGGCGGATTCAGTTACTTTTGAAATGGAGGATAATTTCCAAAAACAAACCAACAGAAATAGGATGTATATTTATAGTCCAAACGGAATTCAATTACTGAATGTTCCAGTAAAGCATGCTGTTGAAAAACATCAGAAATACAAAGATGTTCGTATTGAAAACGATTTTGGATGGCAGAAAAACCACTTTAAATCCTTAGAAGCCGCTTACCGAACTTCACCTTTCTTTGAATACTTTGAAGATGATTTTCGTCCGTTATTTGAAAAGAAACATGAGTTTTTGATGGATTTAAATTTAGAAGTTTTTCAATTAGTAAACGATTCATTAGGAATAAATATCCAACCCAAAAAAACTACTGAATTCTTCCATGAAGTTCCTGATTATAGTGATTTCAGACATTTAGTAAACGGAAAAAAAGACACTACTCAAATAGAAGAATACACACAGGTTTTCAATGAAAAACATGGCTTTATCAATAATTTAAGTATTCTGGATTTGTTGTTTAACGATGGTAGATATGCTGTTGATTATTTGAAACTACAACAACTTTAGCATTACTCTTTTTCTCCGATTTTCAAACGTGTAATTTGCGGAAAATGATCACTTTGTTGGAAAGTTTCAATTGATTTGAATTCTTTTACTTCAATGTTTTCTTCTACAAAAACATAATCAATTCGAGCAGGATAATATTTGTAATTATACGATTTACCAAATCCTGTTCCAGCTTGTTCAAAAGCATCTTTCATATCTCCTTTAATGGTTCGATACACGTACGAAAAAGCACTATTGTTCAAATCGCCACAAATAATTTTTGAAAATTTACAATCTTCAAAATGCTTTTTAATCAATTCAGCCTGTTGTTGCTGCACAGTAAAAGCTTCGCTTAAGCGTTTGAAAATAAACTTTGACTTTTCCTCATCAATTTTTTCATGAATATCAGTACTAATTTTTATGGATTGTAAATGCATACTGTATACACGCATGGTATCTTTACCTTTAACAATATCCGCAAAAATGACATTGTTGCTCGAATTTGGAAACTCAATTTCTCCCTCGTCAATTATTTTATAATTAGAATAAATAGCTTGTCCGTATTTATTTTTTCCACCGTACAATTTTGTAAAATTGTATTTAAAGTTGAACGATTTCGAAACCAATTCGTTTGGAGAAAATTCTTGCAAACACAAAATATCAG
Organism: Flavobacterium helocola; assembly: GCF_038289885.1. NCBI lineage: Bacteria > Pseudomonadati > Bacteroidota > Flavobacteriia > Flavobacteriales > Flavobacteriaceae > Flavobacterium > Flavobacterium helocola. The sequence goes on from NZ_JBBYHT010000005.1 coordinate 207,967, forward strand.
GTTGTTCTTCCACTATGAATTTTGAAATTTGTTCAGGCACATCTGTATTGGGTAACCATTCATATAAATTGAACAATCTAACATTGTAGCTCATTAATTTAAAATCGGTATTTTCAGCTGTTATATTGGTTTCAGAAAATTTATAAAATCGATTTACAAACGTAATTCCCAATAACAAAACAAACCCAGAAAGCAAAACATAACGCTTTAACTGAAGCAACCAATAGACAAAAAAGAAAAAATTAAGGAATAAAAAAACAGGTAATCCTAATGTTAAAACACTTAAAAACGGAAAAACTTTTGGCGCTAAAAAAGGCAAAGAATAAGCAACAAAAGTTACTACAGCTAGAACTATATTAAGAAAAAACATTAATTTACTTAACCAACTTTGTTTTTGCATGTATTACTTTCCTGCTTTAAATAGGAATTCCTTTTCTTCTTTTGTTAAACTATCATAACCCGATTTACTGATTTTATCTAAAATATCATCAATCTGCTTTTGAGTCATGTCTTTATTCTCTTTAAACGAATTTACGCCATTTTTTGTTGTATTGCGATGCACTTTTTTAAATGGTGTTTTCTTTTTTGGTTTGAAAAGATTTGCAAAAGCATCTAATAAAGCTGAAAAAGGCTTCGTAATATCTGTACCTGATTGCAATAATTTTATGTAGATAAAACCGAATAAAGCTCCGCCTAGGTGTGCTAGATGTCCGCCAGTGTTATCTAACGGCATTTGGATTAAATCTACTAATAAAATCACAAAAGCCACATGCCATAATTTTACAATTCCAATTAACGGAATACGCAACAACATAAAAGGTGCATAAGTAGCTGTAGCAATTAAAATGGCCATAATAGCACCACTCGCACCAACTAACAGGCCTGCTTTTCCAATAAAAATGTATGACAAAACGAATGTAATTCCAGAGAAAATTCCACCTAAAACATACACACCAAACAATTGCTTATCTGTAAAATAGGTATTGAATAAGCGTCCAGAAAAATGAAGCACCATCAAGTTAAAAAACAAATGCAAAAATCCCGCATGAAAGAAATTGAATGTGATTAATGTCCAAGGTGTTCTAATGAACGTACCTAAATCAGATGACAAAGCAATCCATGTTGGAATTTGAAATTTCCCAGCAGAAAAACTATAAAAAAACACCAATGAAAACAAGAAGAAACCTATGTTCCAAAAGATTAACTTTTGTACCATACCTCCTGTTTTATATTGTAGTTTTAAATCGTCTAAAATGTTCATCTTTTTTCTTTGTTCTTATTTCTATTTTCTAAAAACTATCTATCCCAACGGTTTTGATTGTACTGATTTTTCTTCCAATACCACATCATAACAAAACCAATCAAAGCACCACCAACGTGAGCAAAATGAGCGATATTACCTCCAAAAAGACTGAATCCTGTTACACCTGAGAACAAATCTAACAATACGATTACAGGTACAAAATACTTAGCTTTTACAGGAACCGGAATAAACATCATCATCAACTCCGCATTAGGAAACATAAAAGCAAAAGCCACCAATAAACCGTAAATAGCTCCAGAAGCTCCAACAGCTGCCGATTGTGTTTTTACAGCAGCATTAAATAACAATCCAAAATCGGAATCATTAATTTTTAATCTATCGAAAGTTGACACTGCATTTTCATATAATAACTTTCCTGAATATTGATTACCGCTAACAAAATCGGTATTCAAAATTGTATGAATATCAGCCGATGATATTGAAGCATTTTCCAACTGGTTCAATAACGAATGTATTTCATAATAATTCACACCTGAATGAATTATGGCTGCTCCTAATCCACAAGAAAGATAGAAAAACAAAAACTTTTTTGCTCCCCAAAAATGTTCCAATGCACTTCCAAAAGAAATTAAAGCAAACATATTAAAGAAAATATGCATTAAACTTCCATGCATAAACATGTGTGTTATCGGTTGCCAAAACTTAAATCCATCGCTTTCAAAATAATGAAGCGACAATAATTCATTGGCTTGCGGCACTAAATAACTTCCTATAAAAAATAAAACGTTAATAATTAATAACTGTTTTACGGTATCGGTCATATTATTCATCATAGAGCAAATCTTTTATCTAAATCTTCTACCGTTAAGGTAATAAATGTGGGTTTTTGAAAAGGAGAAACATTTGGATCTTTACAAGCAAATAACGAATTTACTAAATTCTCTTGTTCTTTTCCTGTTAAATACGTTCCTGTTTTTACGGCCATACTTTTTGCCATTGATTTGGCAATACTATCACTTTGTGAAAAACTACTTTCCGGAATTTCGTTTTGTAAATTGCTTATTAACTCTTCTAAAACAATTGAAACTTCGCTTTCTGCCATTAAAATGGGTAAACCCGAAATCTGAACTGAATCGCTATTGAAAGCATCAAAAACAAATCCTGTATTTTCTAACGACGATTGTAATTCATTCAACAAAACCATTTCTTCGGAAGAAAAATACAATTCCAAAGGAAATAACAATTGCTGGCTCGACGCTTTTTGAACCGTAATGCTTGTCAGAAATTGTTCATACAACACACGTTGGTGCGCTCTACCTTGATCAATTACTAACATGCCTGATTTTATAGCACTTACAATATATTTTTTATGAATTTGATAAGTCGAAGAAGATTTTGTTTCCTCAACCTCATCATCAAATAATTTTCCAGTCACTTCTTCGCTTTCAAATGAAAACTGTTCTAATTCTTGTGTTTCTTGCTTTAATCCTACATATAAACTTTCCCAACTTGCAGTAGTGGTTTCTCTTTTATAACTTCCAAAAGAAGAAAGCGATTTAGCAGCTGGTTTATCAGTAGCAAATGGATTAAAACTAGAATCTACTTGAATCGTAGGAAAATCGGCTTCTTTATCTTTGTATTGATATGGCGTATCTAAATTAGAATCTCGTTCAAAATCTAAAACTGGCGCCACATTAAATTGTCCTAAACTATGTTTTACAGCCGAACGCAATATAGCATATAACGAATGTTCGTCGTCGAACTTAATTTCGGTTTTGGTAGGATGTATGTTGATATCAATCGTATGTGGAGGCACTTGCAAATACAAGAAATAACTCGGTTGATTGCCTTCTTTTAGCAAACCTTCATAGGCATTCATAATCGCATGATGCAAATACGCACTTTTGATATATCTGTCATTTACAAAGAAAAACTGTTCGCCTCTACCCTTCTTAGCGAATTCGGGCTTTCCAACAAATCCTGTAATATTGATTAACTCTGTTTCTTCTGAAACAGGCACTAATTTTTCATTGGTTTTTCCACCAAAAATATTTACGATTCTTTGACGATAATTTGAACTTGGTAAATTGTACAACTCACTTCCATTGTGAATCAACGTAAATGAAATCGACGGATGCGCCATTGCTACACGTTGGAATTCATCCATCACATGACGAAATTCTACCGTTTCCGATTTCAAGAAATTTCTTCGCGCTGGAATATTAAAAAAAAGGTTTTTAACCGCAAACGAAGTTCCTTTTGGCAAAACGGCCACTTCTTGAGTTACTAATTTACTGCCTTCAATTACGATATGCGTTCCTAATTCTTCCTGATCTTGTTTGGTTTTCATTTCTACATGCGCAATTGCGGCAATTGAAGCCAATGCTTCTCCACGAAAACCTTTGGTATGTAAATCAAATAAATCTTCAGCTTGGCGAATTTTAGAAGTAGCATGACGCTCGAAACACAAACGCGCATCAGTTGTATTCATACCTAAACCGTTATCGATAACTTGAACTAAGGTTTTACCAGCTTCCTTAACTATTAATTTGATATCGGTAGCTTTAGCATCAACGGCATTTTCCAACAACTCCTTTACTACAGAAGCAGGTCGTTGAACGACTTCTCCAGCAGCAATTTGATTGGCAACATGATCGGGTAAAAGTTGAATAATACTAGCCGCCATTATTTTCTTCTAAAAATGGAAAAATCAAAATCAATGATAAAGAAAAATATCAAAACCAATATTAAGGCAATGATAATAACACGCATATTGAAAGATCTATTTTTTCTGTTACGACTACTATCACGTGCATCTTGCCATTGACCTCTGAAATCATTATAACTCACTCCATCTCTATCACGACGAATAGGTGAATCAAAATCAAACGGATTATCAACTGTTTTTCCTTGATAATGACGTGGTGTATAATTGAATTGCTTATTTTTTGGCATTCTACCTTTTCCAAACTTAATCATGTCGCATTATTTTTTTCAAATTTAGGGATTTTTACGCTTTTAACCTCCAAATTTTTGTTAACAAAAAAATCCCGATAAAAATCGGGATTAGTATATTGATTTTAAAGGAAATCCTTTTATTTTCTATTCAAATCTACCATTTTAATTGCTGCAATAGCCGCTTCTACACCTTTATTTCCGTGTTTACCTCCACTTCTATCTAACGATTGTTGCATGTTGTTATCGGTTAGCACACAAAAAATAGTTGGTACATCATATAAAAGATTTAAATCTTTCATTCCTTGTGTAACACCTTCGCATACAAACTCGAAATGCATGGTTTCACCTTTAATTACACAGCCAATTACGATTACAGCATCCAACTCTAATTTTTCATGCATTTGACGTGCTCCGAAAATCAATTCGAAACTTCCTGGCACATTCCAACGGATGATATTTTCTGGTAAAGCACCACAATCTGTTAAAGCTGAGAAAGCTCCGTTATATAAACCTTCGGTAACTTCTTCGTTCCATTCTGAAACAACAATCCCAAACCGAAAATCTTTCGCGTTTGGGATTGTGTTTTTATCGTAATTAGATAAATTTTTATTTTCTGTTGCCATTCTTATTCAGTCATTGCAATGAAAGCGTCAATATTCATTCCTTCTTTAGAAGTTTCATATTTCTCTTTAATCTCTACAAATAAAGCATGAGCTTCAGCTTTTTTACCAGCTGTTAAATATAATTGAGCTGCTTTTAATAAATATCTTGGTGTAGTGAAATCATTTTCAGAAGCTTCAGCTGCTTTTTTGTAATGAGCAATTGCATCATCCACTTTATTAGTTTCCGATAAAGCATCTCCGATAGCTCCTAAAGCGATTGGTTTTAAAATAGCATCATCAGATTTAAATTTCTCTAAATAAGTAATAGCATTTTTAAAATCACCTAAGTTTAAGTAAGCCATACCCGCGTGGTAGTTAGCTAAGTTTCCAGCTGCAGTACCTTCGTATTGCTCAGCTACTCCTAAGAAACCTAATTTACCCTCACCACCTTTAAGTGCTAAATTATATAAAGAATCATTTTTCTCTGTAGCATCAACAGCTTGTTGAAAATATTGTTGTGCTTGGAAAATTTCGTTAGCTGCTTTTTCTTCTTTTGGCTCAACAACAAATCTATTGAATAATAAATATCCTAAAGTTCCAATCGCAATTGCACCTACAATACCTAATAGTACTTTTTGATTTTTAGCTACCCACTCCTCAGTTCTTGAAGCTTTCTCGTCTAAAGTATTAAAAACCTCAGCCGTAGTACTATCTTGTACATCAACTGCTTCTACTTCGTCAAACTCGTTTTCAACTTTAGCTTCTTCTGGTTTTGGAGCTTTGTATCCTCTTTTGTTATATGTTGCCATTTATATTAAATTTAATGAGGTGCAAAAATATAATTTTTATTAAAATTAAAAACCATTTTAGTATATATTTTTAACAAATTCGATTTACTTTTGCATTAAGTCCTATTTTTAGTCCAAAATCAAAGTATATTTATTGTGTTTTTAAAACAATTATCGCTTCTTAACTATAAAAATTTAGCCCAAATCGATTTTGATTTTGACGCTAAGATTAATTGTTTTGTAGGGAAAAATGGCGTTGGAAAAACTAATATTTTAGATGCAATATATCATTTGGCTTATGGCAAAAGCTATTTCAACCCTTTAGCAGTTCAAAACATCCGACATGGCGAAGAGTTTTTCGTGATAGATGCTTTACTTGAAAAAAACGGCAAAGAAGAAAAAATTGTTTGCAGCTTAAAAAAAGGACAAAAAAAAACCATCAAACGAAACGGCAAAGTCTATGAAAAACTTTCCGAACATTTAGGTTTGATTCCATTGGTAATTATTTCACCTTCTGATGCTGATTTGATTGTGGAAGGAAGCGAAACACGCAGGAAATTCATTGATAGCGTAATTGCAACTTTAGACAATACGTATTTGCAATTACTTATTCAATACCAAAAAACGTTAGCGCAACGAAATGCTTTATTAAAATATTTCGCCTTGAATCAGACTTTTGATGCGGATAATTTATCGATTTATAACGAGCAATTGAGTAATTCTGGACAATTGATTTTCGAAAAAAGAAAACAATTTTTAAATGATTTTATTCCAATTTTCGAAAAACATCACACCAATATTTCGGGCGGAAATGAAAAAGTTGCTTTAAAATACGAAAGTCAACTATTTGAAAAAGATTTAATATCTCTTTTAGAAGAATCACTTCAAAAAGACCGAATTATTCAATATACCAGCGCTGGAATTCATAAAGATGATTTGATTTTTGAAATAGATGGTTTCCCAATTAAGAAATTTGGTTCGCAAGGCCAACAGAAATCATTTTTGATTGCTTTAAAATTGGCGCAATTCGAATTCATGAAAAAACAAAGTGGCGAATTACCAATCCTTCTTTTTGATGATATTTTCGATAAATTAGACGAAACACGTGTGCAAAAAATTGTAACGATGGTGAATGATGCCGTTTTTGGACAAATTTTTATTTCTGATACTCATGCAGAACGAACAGAACTGATCATCAAAGAAACGCATCAATCGTATAAAATATTTCCAATTTAAAATTCATAATACTACATTTGAAAAAAATTATTCTACTATGAATATTCAAACCAATTTCTCTCTAAAAAATTACAATACTTTTGGAATTGAAGCTAAAGCCAAACAATTTGTTTCGGTAAGCTCGATTGCAGAATTGAAAGAAGTATTGACAAAAAACGATGATATTTTTATTTTGGGTGGCGGAAGCAATATGCTTTTAACACAAGACATCGAAAAATTAGTCGTTCATGTGAATTTAAAAGGAAGAGAAATTGTTGAAGAAAACGATGATTTTGCCATTGTAAAAGCTCAAGCTGGTGAAAACTGGCACGAATTTATACTTTGGTGTATTGATCAAAATTTTGGTGGTATTGAGAATTTATCATTGATTCCAGGAAATGTTGGCACAACTCCTATTCAAAACATTGGCGCATATGGTGTTGAAATCAAAGATACCATGTTTTCGTGCGATGCTTTGAATTTGAAAACATTAGAAATTGAAACTTTCACTAATGCACAATGCAAATTTGAATACCGTGAAAGCGTGTTCAAAAACGAATTGAAAAATCAATATATTATCACTTCAGTTTGTTTCAAATTGACTAAGAAAAATCATAAAGTTTCTACCACTTATGGAGCAATTGAAACCGAATTACAACATCAAAACATACAGAACCCAACTCTAAAAGACGTTAGCAATGCAGTAATTGCCATTCGTCAAAGCAAATTACCAGACCCTAAAGAATTAGGTAACAGTGGAAGTTTCTTCAAAAACCCGATTATAGCAAAAGACGCTTACGAAAAAGCAAAAGCACTTCACCCAGAAATGCCGCATTATGTAGTTTCTGAAACTGAAGTCAAAGTTCCTGCGGGTTGGTTAATTGAACAAGCTGGTTTTAAAGGAAAACGTTTTGGTGATGCGGGCGTGCATAAAAATCAAGCCTTGGTTTTAGTGAATTATGGAACGGCAACTGGAGCCGAAATTGTAGCCCTTTCGAGAAATATTCAACAAACCATTTTAGAAAAATTTGGAATTGCAATAGAAGCGGAAGTGAATATTATTTAGTTGGGAGTTTAAAATCTTTGTATCTTTTTAAACACATAGGCACATTAGATTTGCTTTGTGTTGATTTTAGGTATTACACTTTTCATAGACAACATAAGAAATCCGCTTAAATCTGCGTTTTGCATTAGCAAATCAGTTTCATCCGCGTGCTAAACTTACTTCATTATTTCACAGAGATTCAACGAGTTTTTTTGATTTTGATGGTATTGATTTGAGATACACAGAGACGTTTTACTTATACGAGAATTAAAACCTTAATTATAAAACCAAAGTATTAAAGAATTATTTACGTGCTTTGCGAAAAAACTTTGCGAACTTTGCGTTTAAATTCTGAACTTGATTTGAATTTTCTTTTGTAAATTTGCAGTTCAAAATAGAAAAAGATGAAACTTGTATTAGTAACCATTGGACTTTTAGGACTTGCGTTTGCAGGTATCGCGATAAAAATTTGGGCAAAAAAAGACGGAAAATTTGCAGGAACTTGTGCTAGCCAAAGTCCGTTTTTGAATAAAGATGGAGAAAACTGCAGCTATTGCGGAAAAACTCCAGAACAAATGAAAGACTGCAACGAAGAATCGCACGCATAATTTTACCCATTTATGATACTAACAATACTCTTAATCGCTTTTGCGGTTATCGTGTTTATTCAATTTATTTATTACCTTTTTATTTTCGGAAAATTCTCATTTGGTAAAAAAACTGAGGGAACTCCGAAACGTTTACCTATTTCCATTATTGTTTGTGCTAAAAACGAAGAAGAAAATATCAAAAAATATTTTCAAACTTTGGTTACTCAAAATTATCCTGATTACGAAATTGTTTTAATTGACGATGCTTCGAGCGATGAAACTTTGGAATTATTTGAAAGTTACGAAAAACAATATTCGAATGTGAAATTAGTAAAGGTTGAAAATGTAGAAGCCTTTTGGGGTAATAAAAAATTCGCGTTAACCTTGGGAATCAAAGCCGCAAAAAACGAGTATTTAGTATTTACCGATGCGGATTGTTATCCTGCTTCAAACGATTGGTTGTTGCAAATTTCAACTCAATTCACAAAAGAAAAAACAATTGTTTTAGGATATGGTGCTTACGAAAAAGTAAAGAATTCTTTCCTAAACAAAATCATTCGTTTTGAAACGATGTTGACAGCTACACAATATTTTTCTTGGGCAAAAATTGGCAAACCTTATATGGGTGTTGGGAGAAATTTAGCTTACAAAAAAGAAGAATTTTTTAACGTTCGTGGTTTTATGGATCACATGAAAATTCGTTCGGGCGATGATGATTTATTTATCAATCAAGCGGCAACAAAAAAGAACACGGCGATTTTATATACTCCAGAAAGTTTTACTTTTTCGGAACCAAAAACTACTTTTTCGTCTTGGGTTTACCAAAAAAGAAGACACGCTACTACTGCCAAATTCTACAAAGGATTTGATAAATTTCAATTGGGATTATTTTTCTTTAGTCAGTTTTGGTTTTTAGTTTTGGCGATTATTTTATTGGCGTTTCAATTCCAATGGATGATTGTGACTGGAATTATCGTTTTTAGATATTTATTTTCTTGGATTTCTTTAGGTTATGCCGCTGGAAAATTAAAAGAAAAAGATGTGATGTATTGGTATCCAATTATCGAAATTGTACTTATCTTTACTCAACTAAGCGTATTTTTTAGAAACCTCATCTCAAAACCTGTACATTGGAAGTAAATTCGGTAATTATTCAAGAAAACATTGAAAAAGCAAAAAAGGGAGACCAAGTTGCTTTTACCTTTTTATTGGATTTTTTCTGGAATGAAGTGTACGGTTTCATGCTAAAACGCACCGAAAACGAAACAGATACCGAAGATATAGCGATTGAAACTTTCGCAAAGGCATTTGATAAAATCTCAACATACAATCCCGAATATGGTTTTAATACTTGGTTGATTGCGATTGCAAAAAATGTTCATATCGACATGCTTCGCAAAAAGAAATCGTCTTTATTTATTGAAATGAATGACGAAGAAGACCATCAAGCCTACAGCGTTGCCGATGATTCCAATTCTGCCGAAGATGAGTTAATTATCGAGCAAAATTTAGCCCAATTACTACAATATATCAAACAATTGAAACCTGCTTATCAGGAAGTGATTCAAATGCGCTATTTTCAAGAAATGACCTATCAAGAAATGGCAGAACAAATTGATGAACCGCTAAATAACATCAAAATCAAACTGCTAAGAGCTAAGAAATTGTTAGCGGAGATTATTTCGGGGAAGTAAACTTCTAAACAAATCTTAAAACTTTACAATCTGTTATAGAAATCCGCCATTTCTAATTATCTTTGTCCATCAAAATTTTGATTATGGACACGGCTATTGATAATGTTTTTCCACCAAGAGAACCCAAACCAAAATGGTTGCGCGTAAAATTACCAACAGGTAAAAACTACACCGAACTTAGAGGTTTAGTAGACAAATACAAACTGAATACGATTTGTACTTCGGGAAGTTGTCCTAATATGGGCGAATGTTGGGGCGAAGGAACGGCAACTTTCATGATTTTAGGAAATATCTGTACGCGTTCGTGCGGATTTTGTGGTGTAAAAACCGGTCGCCCAGAAACAGTGGATTGGGATGAACCTGAAAAAGTAGCGCGTTCTATCAAAATCATGAACATCAAACATGCCGTTATTACGAGTGTTGACCGTGATGATTTAAAGGATATGGGTTCGATTATTTGGGCAGAAACCGTGAAAGCGATTCGTCGAATGAATCCAAATACTACTTTAGAAACGTTAATTCCAGATTTTCAAGGTAACACAAGAAATTTAGACCGAATTATAGAAGTAGCTCCAGAAGTAGTTTCTCACAACATGGAAACCGTAAAACGATTGACTCGTGAAGTGCGTATTCAAGCGAAATATGAAAAAAGTTTGGAAGTGTTGCGTTATTTGAAAGAGCAAGGTATTAAAAGAACAAAATCGGGCATCATGTTAGGTTTAGGTGAAACGGAAGAAGAAGTGATTCAAGTTTTACACGATTTAGCTGATGCAAAAGTGGATATTGTTACCATTGGTCAATACTTACAACCAAGTAAAAAACATTTACCGGTTAAAGAATACATCACGCCAGAACAATTTGCGAAATACGAAAAAATAGGAAAAGAATTAGGTTTTAGACATGTGGAAAGTGGCGCTTTGGTGCGTTCTTCTTATCATGCAGAGAAACATATTCATTAAGCGGGAAGATGGATGATGGATGCTGGAAGTTTTTAAATCCCAAATTCAAATAAATAAACTTGGTTACACTAACTTTTCAACTTGAAACTTGAAACTTGAAACAAAAACATTGACCAGAGCAAAGCGACTGTATGAATATAAAACCTGAAACAAAAATAAAAATTGCTATTAATGGTTTTGGAAGAATTGGACGTAATTTGTTCCGATTGCTTTTGAATCATCCTACTATCGAAGTAGTTGCCATCAACGACATTGCAGATAACAAAACAATGGCGCATTTGGTAAAATATGATAGCATTCACGGTGTTTTGAATCGTAAGGTTTCCTTTTCTGATGATTCGATTATCATTGATGATAAATCATTTTTGTTTTTTCACGAAAGAGAAATCAAAAATTTAGATTGGAAATCGGTAAACGTAGATATTGTTATCGAATCGACGGGAAAATTCAAAACGTTTGAAGATATTAACCAACATATTTTAGTTGGAGCGAAAAAAGTAATTCTTTCCGCACCTTCTGAAGTGGATGAAATAAAAACCGTAGTTTTAGGTGTAAACGAACACATTTTAGACGGAAGCGAAACTATTATTTCTAATGCAAGTTGCACGACCAACAACGCAGCTCCGATGATTAAAATCATTCAGGAATTGTGTGAAGTGGAACAAGCGTACATCACAACAATTCACTCCTACACTACCGACCAAAGTTTACACGATCAACCACATAAAGATTTACGCAGAGCTCGTGGCGCTTCTCAATCTATTGTTCCAACAACGACTGGCGCAGCAAAAGCATTGACTAAAATTTTTCCAGAATTAGAAGGAAAAATCGGTGGTTGCGGTATTCGAGTTCCTGTTCCTGACGGCTCGTTGACCGATATTACTTTTAATGTAAAAAGACAAGTTTCTATTGAAGAAATCAATCAAGCTTTTAAAAAAGCAGCTGAAACTAATTTCAAAGGAATTTTAGATTATACGGAAGATCCTATTGTTTCTGTGGATATTATCGGCAATCAAAACTCTTGTTTATTTGATGCACAATTAACATCTGTTATAGACAAAATGGTTAAAATTGTAGGTTGGTATGACAATGAAATTGGCTATTCTTCGCGATTAATTGACTTAATTACATTCGTTTCTAAAAAATAAAGTTTTTATTATCGCTAAAAAACTTTAAATTGCAGGGTTAAATTTAACTCAGGCATTTCTTGATTAAACAACTTTTCATATTATTTCTACTCGTAACTATAAATGGTTACACGCAGTCTGTCTACAAAGATGCAGGAAAAATAAGCGATAGTACCGACTACTATTTAGAGATTGGTCTTTTCAATAAAGAAGCTAAAAAATCCTATACAAAAGCTATTCTTTATACTGAAAAAGCAATTGAATATGCCAAAGCAAATAACTTAAACAACAAACTTGCCGATTCTTATTTACAATTAGCAACCATTTTTTACGAACTTGAAAAAAATGATTTAGCTATTGATTATTACATTAGAGCCATTAGTATTTACAGCAAAAGTGAACCTAAATCTAATATTGCGCTATCTTATTACGGTTTAGGAAAATGTTACCTTAAAAAAAACAACATTGCCTTTGCTGAAATCTATTTTGAAAAAGCAACGGTTATTTATAAAAAATTAAATTTCCTTGAAGCGATTGAGTTAATTAACCTTCAAAAAGCCATCATTAAAAAAGAAAAAGGCAATTATAACGAAGCTAGTAACATATTAATAGGTGTTGTAGAAAACATTAGTGACGACGCTTTACTTAGTACAAAAACAGAAGCTTATATTCAGTTAGGAGAAATTGAAATTAATAAGAAAAATTATCCCCAAGCCATTAACTATTTAAACCTTGCCAATCAAACTAACGAAACAAATAACAATGATTTTCAATTAACTAAGCGCATTTACAAACTACTTAGTGCTACTTATGAAAAAAATAAAAACATTTCAAGTTCTAATTTATATCTAAAAAAATATGCCGATTTAACAGATTCTATTGGAAAATATTACAATAGTTATGTCGCTGAAAACACGGTTGATAAAATTCAGTTTGATAAGCAATTGAAAACGATTGAACAATTAGACAAAGAGAAAAAAAGCCAACAAAAAACCCTACGATTCTCAAAGTTAATTAGTATTTTGAGTATTGCGCTTATCTCTATTTTATCTTTATTGAGTTTGTCTTTGTATAAAAACAATAAAATCAGAATCAGCACCAATAAACTTTTAAAAGAAAAAAATAGAGAATTAACCCTTGAAAAAGACAAAGCAGAAAGAGCTTCTAAAGCCAGAGCCGATTTCTTATCAACCGTAAGTCACGAACTTCGTACACCTTTAAATGCCATAAATGGTATTACTTATCTTTTATTACAAGAAAAACCAAAAGCTAGTCAGTTGAATTACTTGAAATCATTAGAATTTTCAGGAAACTATCTATTAAATTTCATCAATGATATATTAGAAATCAATCGTTTAGAATCTGATAAAGTGGTGATTGAAAAAATTAATTTTAATCTTTCCGAGTTAACTGAAAACATCGTTATTTCATTCAAAGAATTCATTCACGAAAACAATATCAAATGTCACCTGAATGTTGATAAATCTATTGATTACAATTTAAAAGGCGATCCAACTAAATTATCTCAAATTCTTATCAATTTATTAAATAATGCTATTAAATTTAGTAAGAATGGAGATGTGTGGTGTACCATCAAAAACAAACGAGAAACTAAAAATAATGTAACGTTATATTTCGAAATAAAAGATAACGGAATTGGTATCCCAAAAGACAAACAAGACGCTATTTTTGATAGTTTTAGCCAAGGTTCGGTTGAAATTAATCGTACTTATGGCGGAACAGGTTTAGGGCTTTCGATTGTGAAGAAAATCTTAGAATTAATGGGAAGTGAAATTCACTTAACGAGTGAATCTGGCAAAGGAAGTGCTTTTAGTTTTGAATTAGAATTTGAAAAAGGAGTAGCTAATAAAACTAAGGAAATAGAAGCTAAGCCAGACTTAACTTTACTGAATAAGAAAAAAGTTCTTTTAGTTGAAGACAACAAAATCAACCAAATGATTACACAGAAAATGCTTGAAAAAAGAGGCATTTCTTGTAATATTATTGACAATGGTGAAGATGCCATCGAAGATGCAAAAGCAAATGATTACGATTTAATTCTTATGGACGTTCACTTACCTGGAATCAATGGAACGGAAGCCACGAGCGAAATCAGAAAATTCAACAGTAATATTCCTATCGTGGCATTAACAGCAATCTCTTTGAATGAAAACAGAGAAATGCTCTTGTCCTATGGTATGAATGAAGTAATCACCAAACCTTTTGAACCAGAGCATTTCTATACGGTTGTTACCAAATACTTAACTAGTACTGAGCAATCAAATTCTTAATTAAGTTTCTTACATGAGGTTCTGCTTTTTGAGCCGCTTGTAAAACCTCTTCATGATTTACTTCTTCGATGTTCTCTTCGTCACCCATATCGGTAATTACAGAAACACCAAAGCATTCCATATTCATATGTCGCGCTACAATCACTTCAGGAACGGTTGACATTCCTACGCAATCTGCTCCTAAAGCTTTTACCATTTTATATTCAGCAAGGGTTTCAAATGTTGGCCCTTGTAAACCTAAATAAATACCTTTTTTTAAATCGATATTTAGTTCTTTAGCTAATTCAAATGCTTTAGCATTCATCGCTTTTGAATACGGTTCACTCATGTTAACGAATCTTGGTCCAAAACGTTCATCATTATGACCACGTAATGGGTGTTCAGGCATCATGTTGATGTGATCTGTAATCACTGCAACATCACCTATTTTATAAGATGGATTTACGCCACCCGAAGCATTGGATACAATTAATTTTTCAACACCTAAATATTTCATTACACGCACTGGAAACGTTACTTGTTTCATATCGTAACCTTCATAAAAATGAAAACGCCCTTGCATGGCCACCACTTTTTTTCCTTGAATGGTTCCAAAAACCAAAGCACCTTTGTGGCCTTGAACGGTTGAAACAGGGAAGTTTGGAATTTCCGTATAAGGTAATGTATGTTCAATTGTAATATCCGCAGTAAATCCGCCTAATCCTGAACCTAAAATCACACCGTATTCTGGAGTAAAATTGGTTTTATTTTTAATATAACTAACTGTTTCTTGTACTTTGTCCCACATAATCTTCTATCGTTTTATCAATATTTGTATTTAAAAAAGCAGATTTTATTGGTAAATAGAACAATTGCTCTTTAGGCAATAATCCGTTTAAACGAACAAAATCTTTTTCTGTTGTAATTATTTCTCTTCCATTGGCTTTTGCCAAAATTTGCTCACAATCTTGTTTCGAAAAATGATGATGATCTGGGAAAACCAAAGTTTCATCAGATTCATTTTTTAGAAAATCGAAGAATAATTTAGGTTTTGCAATTCCGGCAACCAACACTTTACCTTCTGATTGAATTTCAGAAACCAACAATTGACTATCATTTCCAAAAACAAAATCGTCGTACTGAATTGTGGTGAAGAAAACTTGCTGCTTTACTTTTAACTTTTCTCTGATTTTCTGCTGTGCAATTTCGGACAAATCATTCGGACATTTTGTGACAATTATCATATCCGCTCTTTTTTTACCTGAAGAAGATTCGCGTAAATTCCCGAAAGGCAAAATATAATCATCGCAAAACAAATCGTCATATGCGGTAAGCAAAATATAAAATCCTGCTTTTACTTTTCTGTGCTGAAAAGCGTCGTCCAATAAAATAACATCAGGCTTGTTTGAAAGTTGTAATAAATTTTCAATTCCGTTTTTTCTATTTGCATCAACCGCTACTTGAATATTTGGAAATTTAGAATAAAACTGAAATGGTTCATCACCAATTGAACTCGCAGTTGCATTTTTATCTGCTAAAATAAAACCTTCGGTTGTACGCTTGTAACCGCGACTCAAAACAGCGACTTTATATTTATCAGAAAGCAATCGGATTAAATATTCGATTTGAGGTGTTTTTCCGGTTCCGCCAACGCTAAGATTTCCAACTGCAATGATAGGAATATCAAAAGAAGAACTCTTGAAAATGCCTTTGTCGTAAAGCCAATTTCGGATAAACGTAATGAGCCAATACAAAAAGGCCAAAGGGAAAAGTATTTTTCGAAGGAAATTCATAAATTATTTATCAGAATAATGTCCCATTGCAGAAACTATTGTTACCGTAACTATATTTTCTTCAACTTTATAAATCATCCTGTCTTTTTGATTTATTCTTCGTGACCAATAACCTGAATATTCATATTTTAATGGTTCAGGATTTCCAATTCCTTCAAAAGGTGTTTCCGAAAGTTCAAAAAGTATTTTTTCAATTTTCTTTATAGTAGCTTTATTACCAGATTTGTAGTGTGCCTGTAAATCTTTTCTTGCGATTGAATCAAAATCTACAAAATACTTCCCCATATATCGTCAAGATTTAACCTTGTAACATCACCATTTTTAATATTTTCCTCCGCTTTTTTCATTTTTGCAATAAAAGCATCGCTGTAAATACTCTTTCCTTTTTTAGGTTTTTTATCATCGGACTTAATAATCTCAACGTCTTTACCTTCGGCAAAAAAAGTTTTAGCAAACTCTAAGAAAGCTTTACCTTTTTTTGAACGTTCGTTTATTTTTATGGTTATTGTTGTCATGACAAATGAATTTGTTGTACAAATATACAAAAATCGTGCTAATATATTTTCTGCCAAAAATCATAATATAAACGAATTGCTTTTTTTATCTTTGATAAGTAAAATCTGTAAATTATGAAACTTTCCGATATACTTTCTGTTCTTGAAGAAATGGCGCCACTAGGTTATGCCGAAGATTTTGACAATGTTGGGCTTTTAGTTGGAAACCCGAATCAAGAAATTGATGGCGTTTTAGTTTGTCATGATGCATTGGAATCGGTGATTGATGAAGCGATTTCGAAAAAATGTAATTTGGTCGTTTGCTTCCACCCTATTTTATTTTCGGGAATTAAGAAAATTACGGGTAAAAATTATGTGGAACGTGCGATTTTAAAAGCTATAAAAAATGACATTGCCATTTATGCTGTTCATACTGCTTTGGACAACCATCAGAAAGGAGTAAATAAAATTTTTTGTGATGCTTTAGGTTTGAAACATTCGAAAGTTTTAATTCCGAAAGAAAATTACATTCAAAAATTGGTTACCTATACCATTCCAGAAAATGTTGAAAAATTGCGAAATGCTTTATTTGATGCTGGCGCTGGAACTATTGGTAATTATGAAGATTGCAGTTTCAATTCGAAAGGAATTGGAACCTACATGGGAAATGAAAATTCGAATCCTGAAATTGGAGAACGTTTTGAATTTGTAGAAAACGAAGAAATTAAAATCGAGCTGACGTTTGAAAAGCATTTGCAAGGTAAAATCTTGAAGGCTTTATTCAAAAATCATGTGTACGAAGAAGTAGCTTACGAAATTTATCAATTGGAAAACAAGCATCAAAATATTGGTTTGGGACGCGTTGGAGAATTTGAAAATCCGCTTTCTGAAACCGAATTTTTACAATTGGTAAAAGACAAATTACAATGTGGAGGTATCAGACATTCGGCTTTCACAGGGAAATCAATAAAAAAAGTAGCAGTTTTAGGCGGAAGCGGCAGTTTTGCAATCAAGAATGCAATTTCCTCAGGAGCAGATGCTTATCTTACTGCCGACTTAAAATATCACCAATTCTATGAAGCTGAAAATCAATTACTTTTGGCTGATATTGGACATTTTGAGAGCGAAAGATTTACAAAAAATTATATAGTTGATTTTCTTAAAGAAAAAATCACTAATTTTGCACCAAATTCGCTGCAATGCGGAATTATTTTATCAGAAGAAAATACAAATCCAGTTAAGTACTTTTAAATATGGCAACAATCAAAGAGCTAAATGTAGAAGATAAGTTAAGAGCCCTTTATGCTTTACAACTAGTTGATTCTAAAATAGACGAAATAAGAAATGTAAGAGGAGAATTGCCTCTTGAAGTAGAAGATTTAGAAGATGAAGTTGCAGGACTTTCTACTCGTTTAGAAAAACTAAAAAGCGATTTAGAATCTATTGATGATCTAATCAAAGAAAAGAAAAATGCAATCGAAAGCCATAAAGAATCGATTAAAAAATATTTAGAGCAACAAAAAAATGTTCGTAACAATAGAGAATTCAACTCTTTAACAAAAGAAGTGGAGTTTCAGGAATTGGAAATTCAATTGGCTGAAAAACACATCAAAGAAATGAAAGCTTCTATTGAGCACAAAAAAGAAGTAGTAGCTCAAACTAAAGAAAAATTAGACGGAAAACAAACTCACTTAAAACATAAAAAAGCTGAATTAAGCGATATTATGGCTGAAACTGAAAAAGAAGAAAACTTCTTATCAGCAAAATCAGAAGAATTAAGAGGTCAAATCGAAGAGCGTTTAATTGCTGCATACGACAGAATTAGAAATAGCGTAAGAAACGGTTTAGCGGTTGTTTCTATTGAACGTGGCGCTTCTGCCGGTTCATTCTTTACTATTCCACCACAAACGCAAATGGAAATTGCAGCTCGTAAAAAAATCATTACAGATGAGCACAGTGGAAGAATCTTAGTAGACGGTGTTTTAGCTGACGAAGAAAAAGAAAAAATGGAAAAATTATTTGCTAGCATCTAATTGAATCCTTTTCCAAATAAATGAAAGTCCTTTTTTTAAAAGGGCTTTTTTTGTTTTTATTACACAGAGATTCACAGAGTTTTTTTTTGATTTTTATTGTGTTGAAAAGAGATACACAGAGACCTTTACTATTATAAACTTTTAAGTCAAAAACTTTGCGCTCTTTGCGGTTAAATTACACAGAGATTCATAGAGCTTTTTTTGATTTTGATTGTGTTGATAAGAGATACACAGAGCGTTTAACTTTTTAAAAACTCATAAAGAAATTTTGTGTTACTCTGTGAAAACTTTGAGAAACTTTGTGTAACAAAAAAATCACTAAAAAATTCTATCTTTGCATCATGGAAGAAAATACAACACGAATTAATAAATTTTTATCAGAAACTGGCTATTGTTCTCGTAGAGAGGCCGATCGTTTGATTGAGCAGGGAAGAGTTACTATTAACGGAAAGATTCCGGAAATGGGCACTAAAGTTGCGCCTGGTGATGAAGTTCGTGTGAATGGTGAATTGGTACAACAGAAAAACGAGAAACCTATTTATTTAGCGTTTTACAAACCTGTTGGTATTGAATGTACGACCAACTTAGGCGTGCGTGACAATATTGTAGATTATATCAATTATCCAGAACGTATTTTTCCTATTGGTCGTTTGGACAAAGCCAGTGAAGGTTTGATTTTCATGACGAATGATGGCGATATTGTAAACAAAATTCTTCGTGCGAGAAACAACCACGAGAAAGAATATATCGTAACCGTAAACAAACCGATTACTGATAGATTTATTGACCGAATGGCAAACGGAATTCCGATTTTGGAAACGATTACCAAGAAATGTAAAGTAGAACAAATTAGCAAATACGTTTTCCGAATTATTTTAACACAAGGTTTGAATAGACAAATTCGTAGAATGTGTGAATATTTAGATTACGAAGTAACCGCTTTAAAACGTACTCGTATCATCAACATTTCCTTAGACGTACAAGAAGGAAAATACAGAAACTTAACCGATGAGGAAGTTGCCGAATTAAACCAGCTAATTGCTCCTTCGAGTAAAACCGAAGAAGCGAGTTTGCCAAGTAATAAAAGTAAGTTTACTGGGAAAAGGAATTATGGGGAGAGAAATAGATAAAAATATATAATTTGAAAAAGCACGGGAAAATTTCCCGTGCTTTTTTTGTTTTGTGATCTCAAACGTGATGATTGTGCTAGCGAAGACTAAATCATTGTCCTTACTAAAGTCTTTCTATAGCATCTAATAATTCGTTACAACTATTATATCTAGTTTCAATTGGATCTAAACATTTTGAAATAATATTCAAAACGTTTTGATTAATATTCTGTTGTGATAAAACATTCATGAAATTTGAACCTGCAGGTGGTTGATTACATAATAAAGTATACCAAATTGCACCTATTGAATAAATATCAGACCTTTTATCTATTAATTTAGGGTTCGCAACGAGTTCAGGCGCATTGAAATAACCACTTATTGTTTGTGAACCAGTTTTAGTTAATCTTGAATGAAGTTCATTTTCAATAAAAATACCCAACCCAAAATCAATTACTCTAAACTGATTTGGTTTAGAAGCCATGATATTACTCGGTTTCAAATCCCTATGTATTACTCCATTCTCATGAGCATGATTAATAGCGTAAGCTATACTTTTTATTGCAGTAATAGATTTATCTACACTTAATGACCCTACATCTTGTAAAATTTGATTCAAGTTTTTACCATCAAAATATTCCATTCTTATAAATGGACGTTTTCCAATTAATCCAGCGTCATAAACTTTAATAATATTAGGGTGATTAAGTTTAAAAAGTATACGAGCTTCTTGAAAAAAACGCTCTAATTCTTTTTCGTCACCGCCACTTTCGTAAAATGCTGGAGCAAATACTTTTACAGCAAAATTCAGTTTAAGCAATTTATGTTGATATAAATATACCATACCAAAACCACCATGTCCAATTACTTCTTTCTCTTCATAATTTTTACTAAATTCAAGCGCACCTTCTCCATTTTCATATTCAAGAATTTCTAATATTGGGTTAATTTCGTTTGCTATAATAACTCTTCTTTCTGCATAAGAAGGAGCTTCAGCTTTAATCCAACCCCAGAATTCATCAGATGTTCTGCAAAGCTTTAAAAACCGAGGAACAACTTTTTCTAAATTAGGATTTGCTAAAATAAGTTTACGAAATTTTGAATATTCTTTGGCATCAAATTCACCACCTGTTGCACGAGAAACTAAGCCCATTTTAAATTGCTCCATTTGAAGCAATAAATCATCCTCTTTGCCAATAATAGGTAAATTATCTACGTTCATTGTTTTTGAATTTGGTCTTTTAAAATTTAGCACAAGAGTAAATATAATTAATTTACTAATACTTTCTTGCAATTTACAAAACCCTTTTCAAACCAAAATGTGGAAATCCGTAATCTTATAAACATTTTAAATTACAACTTCCATCACATAATCATCCATTACGTAATCGTTTCCAATATCAATTACTTCGTCTTTCACTTTTGTAAAGCCTAGTTTGGTATAAAAATATATGGCATTGTTGTATTTGTTTACGTTTAAGAAAATGGCTTTTTGGTTGTTTTCGATTGCTTTTTCTTTTACCAATTCAAAAAACTGTCTACCTAAACCAGTGCCTTGAGTTTCGGGTAACACATAAATTTTGTGGATTTTAGTTTTGTTGGGTTCGCTATTAATTTCATAGGAAACAAAACCTACCTCTTTTCCATTATCGTCTTGTGCTAAATAAAAAACGTGTCCTTTTTGTATTAATTCGCGCAAAGCGGTTTCGTTATAAAACTTGTCAATCATGTAATCTAATTGCGCTTTAGACAAGATTTCACCATACGCTACGGGCCAAATTTTCTTGGTTAAGTCGATTACTATTGGGAGTTGTTCAATTTTTAATGCAGTCAATTTCATGTTGCTAAAATAAAAACAAAAAGGGCCAACCTCTAAAGATTGACCCTTTTTTATTTAAAAAACTTAACTTTATTTTTTAATTACTTTAATTTCAGTTTGGTTTCCACCTGCGTTCACTTTTACAATATACATTGCAGCAGCTAATTCAGACATGTTTACCTCAACCTCAGTTTGATTTGGTGTAATTTGTTTCACCAATCTTCCACTTAAGTCATATACGTTAATTGCAGTAATTTCTTCGTTATATCTAATTGATAAAATGTCAACAACTGGATTAGGATATACAGTTAAAGCATTCATATCAAAAGAAGAAGATCCTAAAGTAGTAACATCAAAACAAGTACTTCTAGAAGTACATCCGTTCAATGTAACATCCACAGCATAACTACCAATTGCAGTTGCTGTATATGATTGAGAAGTTGCTCCTCCAATAGGTGTGTATACAGGACCAGCAGCACATGTATACCATTGGTAAGTTGCACCAGCTTCTGCAGCCGTTAATGTATCGTCTACACGAGTTATTGTAGTATCTGCTAAAGCACTTACAGTAACACTTACAGTATTACTTGTAAAACATCCTGTTGCTCCAATTGTTGCAGTAGCTGTATAAACTGTTGTGCTAGGAGTTGCAGATTGTACATAAACTGTAGTTGCATTTGTTCCTGTATATGGAATTGTTGCACCTGCATCAGTAAATAAATTAGTTACTGGAGACCAAGTGACATTAGCTGTTTCTAATGTAGATATTCTAAGATTTGGTCTTGTTGTAGCAGCAGTAGGAGCTGTAGCATTAGTACAAACATCAACTGTACTATCTTCTGAACGGTATAAATTTAATCCAGCAGCCACAACTGTAGATTCAACAGAAATAGAATTCGCGCTAGCACCACCTCCATTGTTATTATTAAAACATGTCTCAATTAACAAACTAGATACACCATCCCAAGTTAAAGGAGTTGAAAGTGTAAAATCAATATTTCCAGTTGCAGCAGGTGTGTAATTAGTAGGTGCTAAAACAACGTTAGTTGCACCAGGAATAAATGCTGCTCCTAAAGTTGTATTAGAAACGAATCCAGCATTTATAGTAAAATTATTCAATACTATAGGAGTTCCAGATAATGCTACATAACCAATAGATCTTATACTTTGTCCAGCCTCAACACCTAAAGCTGTTAATTCCGCAGGTGTATAAAGTGCCTGAGTTTTTGAACCACCATACCAACCTCTAAAAGGAGTTGATGTTGTATTAGTTGAAGTTCCAGCTCCAACTTTTCCAACTATTCCTACAGTTCCACCAGTAACAGCTAAACTTTGAACATTATTAATACAAATAGAAGGTGCTGCTGGAGTAATTATTACATTCGTTGGCAATGGATTAACATTAACTGTATAAGTTGCCGTTGTAGCACATAAAGCACCCGAAGTTTGAGTAGCTGTTAAAGTATAAGCTGTAGTAATTGTAGGATTGAAAGTCCAACCAATTGTTTCATCACCAGTAACCCCAGTTGCAGGAGACCAAACAAAAGTATTATAATCTAATGCACCAGCAGTTAAAGTAACTGCACTTGTAGTAGCTCCAGAACAGATTGTTGTAGTAGTTCCACTCAAGGTTAATGCTGGAGGTGAAGAAACAGTAGCAACAACTGGTACTCTTGGTGATGAACAAGTACTTGTAGTTGTCAAATTATAAAAATAATAATAATTACTTGTAGTAGTACCACCCCATTCAGAAGAGGTAACATTCACAGCACCATTATTATACGGGAAAGCTAAATTTGTAGAACCTCTCACTAAACTAACTCCAGCAGAAGCTTTAACAAGAATTTTATAAGTTGTACCTTGAACCATGTTAAAGTTCAATGGGATAACTGTTGGAGTTGTGACACCACCAGCTGCAACATTTATATTTCCTGTAGCATATAATTCTACCCCTGCAGCATTAGTTACTTTTACATCTAATGTACCAACTGCTGTAGAATATACATCAACTGAATTTAATGTTGTAGTTTGTAATGCAGTGAAAACAATTCCCCAATCAGTAAATGTTGAACCTGTCCATGAAGTTTCTGGAGTTAATTTTCCTCCAAACAAATTACCTCCAGTAGTTTCTGATGCTACATAATATGTAGTATTAGATGATATCGAAGGCGAAGTAAATGATGCTCCTGAAGCTAAAGCTGAACCTCCAGAAGGATTAGCATACCAATTGATTGTTGCACCCGCGTTTGCAGTTGCATTTAAATTAACCGTACCAGTTCCACAACGTGAAGCAGGTGTAGTAGTTAAAATATTATTAGTAAATGTAATTTGAACTGGAGTAGATGTCGCAGATGACGGACCAGTAGCACAAGTAACAATACATTGATAATAGGTTACTGCTGTCGGACTTACTGTATAAATTGCGTTATTAGCACCACCAATATTTGTATAAGTAACACCATCAGGTGAACTTTGCCATTGATATGTAACACCCGAACCTGTAGTTAAATTTTGTAAACTTAAAGTAATAGATTCTCCTAAACAAACAGTAGGAGATGATGCAATTGTATTTCCTGGTGTTGGAGCTCCAACACAAGCGTTAGAATCAGCATAACTTAAGTAGCCTGTATAACTTGCGCTTAATACAGGTGTAGTTGATTGAGTTGAAACTCCTGCAACAGCAGTAGCAACAGAGCCAAAAGTACTTGTATATTCACCTGCAGCAGAAGGAGCTTGTACAGGAATACTTGTTGCTAAAATTCCAGCATCACCTACTCTTACATTAATATCAGTAATTGTTCCTGACACTAATGGCAATTCCCATCTTCTGTTGGTTGCCATATTTGCAATCGCAGCACTTTGAGTACCTGTATTAGTATCAAAAGTTTCAGCTTTCATAACAGAAACCGCTGTAGTAGCAGGCGCAGACCAAATTGGGGCATAAGTTGTTTTACCTACAGGGAATAAAATATAATTTGTATTAGCATTTGCATTACCAATCGTTCTAGCGAAAGGTCCTCTAACCATGTTAGTTGCACTTGGAGTACCCGCTAAAGTTCCTGCTGCTGTTGCTGTTCCTAATGTTAATAAATTTGTATCTGTGGTATTAATGATACCCGAAGTCATCGTTAATGTACCACTAACTGAGATTGGAGCATTTAACGTTACACCAGTTGCATTCGTATTATTAACTGTTAACGAAGTTAAGTTTGCCGTTGGAGTAGCAGCTAAGTTTCTATAAACCCCTGTACCTCCAATTGTTTGTGCATTTGTAGTTGCAGATACAACACCATTTAAAAAATTAGATAAGCCTAATAATGTAGTTGAAGTAAAAGTACCATTATTTACAATGTTACCCGCTACATAAGAAGATCCAAATAATACTTGAGAACTTGGTTGAATAGTCATATTTCCACTAAAACCTAACGTCCAAGCAGTTGTAACTTGTCTATTTGTACCACCTAAAGTGTTTACTTCTAAGTTACCAAATAAAATTCTGTTAGACCCTACAAAAGTATCCAATCTAAAACCATTAGTAGCATTTCCTCCAGCGTCTGTTGAAACACCATCACCTAATCTAAGTGTATGTGTATTTGGAACATTCACATGTGCTGTACTATTATTGTAAGCTAATGTATTTGATGCCGTAGCATTCGCATGTGGATCTAAAATAGTTAAAGCACCACCTGTCCAGTTAATAAATTGAGAGTTCAATTGTACAATTGCTACTCCAGAAGCCACAGAATTTGCAGCAACACCACCTTCATTACCATCAACAAGAATATCACCACCACTTTGATTAAAAATAGAAGCGGCATTGTGTAACATATTACCATTAACTGCTAATAGACCACCAGAAACGGTTAAAGTACCACTATTAGCTAAAGTATTATTATTTAATGTACAACCCACTGTTAAATCGCCAGCAGAAACTACTAAAGTACCTCCTGTTGCAATAGTTACATTTCTTGCCACATTACCTGAAGTAGTAGATGTAACTGTATGTCCATTTGCAATTGTAACAAAATCTGTACAAGTAGGAATGGTACCTCTATCCCATGTGGTACCTACGCTCCAATCTCCAGAATTAACAGATACAAAAGGAATATCATCAGAATTTACCCCGATATGAAACGGCTCAGCTGTTAACTGAGTTGTTGTAATTCCTGTTCTTTGCGCTGCTGGAGTAGTTGAACCATTTTGAAAAGTTCCTACCACTGAATTAGGATTCATCAATCTTGCTGCAGTATTTGTATTTACTAAAATACCACCTGAATAGAAACCAACTAATGTATGAGTACCTGAAACATAAACATAACCAGATTCTTCTGAAACTTGCCAGTTCCCATTTGTTCTGTCTGTAATAGTGTAAGCACCGTCAGCTATACTTAATCCCGTAGTAAAACCTGCAACATCATTAAACACAGCTGTTAAATACCCAGCTGTATTTCCTGTTGCTACAGCACCTGGACGAGTTATATATAAAGCTCTTGAGGAACCATCTGAAGTTATAAATGGATATCTACTTGCAGTCCCTGTAGGATCTGTTCCTGCAGTTATTGCAGTACCTGTAGCAGCTGTAGTCCACCATCTTGAGAATGATCCATTTATAAATCCTGTTCCTACTGGAGCTGTAAATGTTCCTCCTGCAGCATTGTTTCCAAAGTAAATTTTGTTACCATTCAAATTAATCCTAGCACCAGTAATATTGAGGTTATTAGCAATTTTAATATTATTAAAGCCCCATATTACATTTGGTGTAGCAGTTGCCGTGTTACTAAATATTAAATTTCTTATAACCTCATTTGCAAACGTTCCTGCACCAGAAATTGACTGAACCGCACTTCCGTTTAATGTCAAACTTCCAGTCGTTGTTGCTCCTATTGAAAGATCAATATTTCCATCGTTTACAATATTACCTGAAACAACTATAGCTTTTCCTGTAGTACCATTAAACACAAGGAATTCAGCACCAGCTTCAAGAGTTAAATTACCATTCACATTAAAGGTTCCTGGCGTTGCTCCAAACTCTAAAGAACCTTGAATTGTAAGATTATTGGCCGCTTGTCCAACAGCATCTATTGTTACAGTGTGAGCTGCAACAGTAACATTATCTAAACCAGTTGGCACTGCGTTAGCATCCCAAGTAGCAGGATTACTCCAGTTACCATCGGCAATTGAAATAAAATTTCCAGGAGCTTGAGAAGTCAATGAAATTTCATCTAGTGCAGCCGGTGGATTTGCGATATCTAAACCATCACTTTTCCATTGAAAAATTAATCTATAAGTACCCGGGGTTGCTGAAAAAACAATTGTTTCAGTATTCCAATTTGCACTACTTAACTTATACATACCGCTTACTGCTCCTGGACCAATCAATTGAGTAGCACCTGTAACAGCAGTTGTTGATGTTGGTGTAAATGTCGTAGGAGACCAAAAAACCTTCATATTATCCCAATCAAAAGTCGTTGAACCTTCGCCACCAGCTTTCCACTTGAAAGTTAAAGTTACTTTGTTTTCACCAGCTGGAATTGTAACATCTCTGTAAACATGATTAAAAACACTAAATTGAGAATAAGTCCATGCCGCACCGCCATTAGCAGAAACGTATGCACAATTAACACCATTTGACGAAACTGGAACATTTCCAACCTGCCATGTATCTGTAGCAGGGTTTACAGTTGTCCATCCATTAGCTGCAAAAGTTGCGCCATTTTCAAAACCTCCATCACCAGTTGGTGATATCAAAGTCGTTTGACCTTGTACAAAAACAAAAGAAAACAACATCAAAAACACAGTCATAAAGGACACCAAAGTTCCTTTTTTTCCCGTGAAGGATGTCGATTCTTGTTTTTTTGAATTTGCTGAGCCTTTTAAAAGACAGGTCTCAACCGAATCGTAATTGTTTATCATATAGTTATTTTTTATTAGTTGCTGTAAACAAATTTAACTTCATTTACAAAAAGCTATACAATTTCTATAAAAAAACAACAACTAAGACAAATCACCGATGAAAGGTAATATTAATCGATGAAATGCATAAAAAAAAATTCCTCAACATTATATTGAGGATTTTTTTTTATGCTTGGCCTGTCGGTCCAAAATTTAAAGGAATTGGCATTTGTTCGCCTTCTTCAATTTTTCCATGTGCGGCTTCAAATCGTTGAATGTTTTCTCCTAACGCTTTTAATAAACGTTTAGCGTGTTGTGGTGTTAAGATAATTCTCGATTTTACTTTTGCCTTTGGTACTCCCGGCATAATGGTTACAAAGTCAACTACAAACTCAGAATTAGAATGATTGATTATTGCTAAATTTGAATAGGTTCCTTCTGCTGTTTGCTCGTCTAATTCGATGTTGATTTGCCCTTGTTGGTTATTATTTTCCATAATTATTTTTAATTTTTAAACATATAAGTCATATAAGTTTTAAACTTTAATTAGACAGATATTCTATTATTAGTTCATTTAGGTAATCTCTGATAATCTTATACAAGAATAAGTATAATTTCGATTAAAAAAAAACCTAACAGAAAAATCTGTTAGGTTTTTAGTATTTGAATAATCGTTGCTATTAATAGTTGAACTCTTCTTTAGCAGCCATTAGTTCGTTGTATTCTTCTTTAGAACCTACTATTGTATTGTCGTAGTCTCTCATACCTGTACCGGCTGGGATTCTGTGACCTACAATAACATTTTCTTTTAATCCTTCTAATGTATCAATTTTACCTGCTACTGCAGCTTCGTTTAACACTTTAGTTGTTTCCTGGAACGATGCAGCAGAAATGAATGATTTCGTTTGTAACGATGCTCTCGTAATACCTTGAAGTACTGGAGTAGCTGTAGCCGTAATAACATCACGAGCTACTACTAAGTTTTTATCATTACGTTTTAATAACGAATTTTCATCTCTTAATTGACGTGGAGAAATGATTTGACCTGGTTTTAAATTTTCAGAGTCACCTGCTTCTTCCACAACTTTCATTCCGTATAATTTGTCGTTTTCTACAAGGAAATCTCTAGTATGCGCTAATTGATCTTCTAAGAATAATGTATCTCCTGGATCTACGATTCTTACTTTACGCATCATTTGACGAATTACTACTTCAAAGTGTTTATCGTTGATTTTTACCCCTTGCAAACGGTATACTTCTTGAATTTCATTTACTAAATACTGTTGAACAGCAGATGGCCCTTGAATTCTTAAAATATCTTCTGGTGTAATTGCTCCGTCAGAAAGTGGAGTTCCCGCTTTTACGTAATCGTTTTCTTGAACTAAGATTTGGTTCGAAAGTTTTACTAAGTATTTCTTCACTTCACCAAATTTAGATTCGATAGCGATTTCTCGGTTACCTCTCTTAATTTTTCCGAATGTTACAACTCCATCAATTTCAGAAACTACTGCAGGATTTGAAGGATTACGAGCTTCTAACAACTCTGTAATTCTTGGTAAACCTCCTGTAATATCTCCTGCTTTTGAAGAACGACGTGGAATTTTAACTAAAATCTTACCCGCTTTAATTTTTTCTCCATCATCTACCATAAGGTGAGCCCCTACTGGTAAGTTATAAGAACGAATCAATTCACCATCTTTACCATAAATTAATAAAGTGGGAACTAATTTTTTATTTCTACCTTCAGAAATTACTTTTTCTTGGAAACCAGTTTGCTCATCGATTTCAACTAAGAACGATTGTCCTTGTTCTAAATCTTCGTAAGCAATTTTTCCAGTAAATTCAGAAACAATAACTCCATTATAAGGATCCCATTTACAAATTGTAGTACCTTTTTCAACAACGTCTCCGTCTTTAACAAAAATACTTGAACCGTAAGGAATATAGTGTGTATTTAATAAAATACCTGTTTTAGCATCTACTAATTTTAACTCAGTTGAACGAGAAATTACGATATCAACAGTATTTCCTTCAGAATCTTCACCCTTAACTGTTTTTAAATCTTCAATTTCTAATTTACCTGCAAAACGAGCAACAATGCTAGATTCTTCAGAAATACCTCCAGCAACCCCTCCAACGTGGAACGTACGAAGTGTTAACTGTGTACCTGGCTCACCAATTGATTGCGCTGCAATAACTCCAACTGCTTCACCTTTCTGAGTCATCTTACCAGTAGCTAAGTTTCTACCGTAACATTTCGCACAAATACCTTTTGTAGCTTCACATGTTAATGGCGAACGTACTTCTACTTTTTCAATTGGAGATGCTTCAATTCTCTTAACATCAGCTTCTGTAATTTGTTCTCCAGCATAAACTAAAATTTCATTATCTAGAGGATTAATTACATTTTGTAACGCTACACGTCCTAAAATTCTTTCTCCTAATGATTCAACGATTTCCTCATTTTTCTTTAAAGGAGAAACTACAATTCCTCTTAATGTACCACAATCAACAGAATTTACAATAACATCTTGAGATACATCATGTAATCTACGTGTTAAGTAACCAGCATCAGCAGTTTTAAGAGCCGTATCCGCAAGACCTTTACGAGCACCGTGAGTAGAAATAAAGTACTCAAGAATCGAAAGACCTTCCTTAAAGTTAGATAAAATCGGGTTTTCAATAATTTCACCACCACCAGCAGTTGATTTTTTAGGCTTAGCCATCAAACCACGCATACCAGTTAACTGACGAATCTGTTCTTTAGAACCCCTTGCTCCAGAATCAAGCATCATATATACCGAGTTGAAACCTTGTTGGTCTTCACGGATATTTTTCATTGCTAATTCTGTTAATTGAGCATTAGCAGAAGTCCAGATATCAATAACTTGGTTGTAACGTTCGTTATTGGTAATAAGACCCATACTATAGTTCATCGAAATTCCATCAACTTGCTCACGAGCATCAGCGATTAACTGCGTTTTTTGTTCTGGAATTCTAATATCACCTAATGAGAAAGATAATCCTCCACGGAATGCGAACTTATACCCCATATCTTTCATGTTATCCAAGAAAGCTGCTGTTGTAGGAACGTCAGTAACCGCTAAGATTTTACCAATAATATCACGAAGTGATTTCTTAGTTAATACCTCATTAATATATCCTGCAGCTTCAGGTACTACTTCATTAAATAATACTCTACCTGCTGTAGTTTGAATAATTTTATAAACTAATTCACCTTCTTCATTAAAATCTCTTGCTCTAATTTTCACTCTAGCATTTAATTCTAATTTTCCTTCATTCAAAGCAATATTTACTTCTTCAGCAGAATAGAAAGTTAAACCTTCTCCTAAAATTTTCATTTCTGGAGTAGACAAACGCTCTTTGGTCATATAATAAAGACCAAGTACCATGTCTTGAGAAGGTACAGTAATTGGAGCACCATTTGCAGGATTCAAGATATTGTGAGAAGCCAACATTAATAATTGTGCCTCTAAAATAGCTTCTGGTCCTAATGGTAAGTGAACCGCCATCTGGTCACCATCGAAATCGGCGTTGAATGCCGTACAAACTAATGGGTGTAACTGGATTGCTTTTCCTTCAATTAACTTAGGTTGGAATGCTTGAATACCCAATCTGTGTAACGTAGGAGCACGGTTTAGTAATACTGGGTGACCTTTAATTACGTTTTCAAGGATATCCCATACAACTGGCTCTTTTTTGTCGATAATTTTCTTAGCCGACTTAACTGTTTTAACAATTCCTCTTTCGATTAACTTACGAATAACGAATGGTTTGTATAGTTCAGCAGCCATATCTTTTGGAAGACCACATTCAAACAATTTCATTTCTGGTCCAACAACAATTACAGAACGAGCAGAATAATCTACACGTTTACCTAATAAGTTTTGACGGAAACGACCTTGTTTACCTTTTAATGAATCTGATAAAGATTTTAATGGTCTGTTTGATTCTGTTTTAACTGCAGAAGCCTTACGTGTGTTATCAAATAATGAATCTACAGATTCTTGTAACATACGTTTTTCGTTTCTTAAGATAACTTCTGGAGCTTTAATTTCCATTAATCTTTTTAAACGGTTGTTACGGATGATAACTCTTCTGTATAAATCATTTAAATCTGAAGTTGCAAAACGTCCTCCATCAAGTGGCACTAACGGACGCAATTCTGGTGGAATAACTGGAATAACTTTTAAAATCATCCATTCAGGACGGTTTTCTCTATTTTTATTCGAGTCACGGAACGATTCTACAACATTTAAACGTTTTAATGCTTCCGTTTTACGTTGTTTAGATGTTTCGTTATTTGCTGCGTGACGTAAACTGTATGAAAGTTCATCTAAGTTCGTACGAGCTAATAAATCCATAATACATTCAGCACCCATTTTAGCGATGAATTTATTAGGATCATTATCATCTAAATATTGATTTTCCATTGGAAGTGTATCTAAAATATTTAAATACTCTTCTTCCGTAAGGAAATCTAATCTTTGTAATGATTCGCCATCAGTGTTTTTAGCGATACCTGCTTGAATTACTACGTATCTTTCGTAGTAAATAATCATATCTAATTTCTTAGATGGTAAACCTAAAATATAACCAATTTTGTTTGGTAACGAACGGAAATACCAAATATGAGCAATAGGCACAACAAGGTTGATGTGTCCAACTCTATCTCTACGTACTTTTTTCTCTGTTACTTCAACACCACATCGGTCACAAACGATTCCTTTGTAGCGAATTCTTTTATATTTTCCACAAGCACACTCGTAATCTTTTACTGGACCGAAAATTCTTTCGCAGAAAAGACCATCT
This sequence comes from Flavobacterium helocola, assembly GCF_038289885.1. NCBI lineage: Bacteria > Pseudomonadati > Bacteroidota > Flavobacteriia > Flavobacteriales > Flavobacteriaceae > Flavobacterium > Flavobacterium helocola. The sequence continues at coordinate 240,452 of NZ_JBBYHT010000005.1, forward strand.
CTTTCTGGTTTGTGAGTACGATAGTTGATAGTTTCTGGTTTTAAAACCTCACCTCTAGATTCTCCTAAAATTGATTCTGGAGAAGCTAATCCTATCGTGATTTTGTTAAATCTTTTGATTTGTTGCTTGTCTTTACTATTTCTATTATTCATCATAGTTTTTACTATTGATTTATTTTGCAATTAAAAATTGATTTTGAACAGCTGTAGCAATGCTACTTTTCTGTTGACTCGGATTACTTCTCTAAACTTCAAACCTAAAATTTTGAAGTGCTAATTATAAAAACCAAAAGGCTTAAATAAAAAATCGGAACGGTTTACGGTTATAAATCCTTAAAAACTTAATTATAAAAAGTATTCAGCTCCGAAAAAATCGGAACTGAATACTGCATTCTTTTTTATTCTTCTAATCTGATGTCTAATCCAAGACCTTTCAATTCATGCATTAATACATTGAATGATTCTGGCAATCCTGGTTCTGGCATAGTTTCACCTTTTACGATAGCTTCGTAAGTTTTAGCTCTACCAATTACGTCATCCGATTTAACAGTCAAGATTTCTCTTAAAGTACTTGATGCACCGTATGCTTCAAGTGCCCAAACCTCCATCTCTCCAAAACGCTGACCTCCAAATTGAGCCTTACCTCCTAATGGTTGTTGCGTAATTAACGAGTATGGACCAATAGAACGTGCGTGCATTTTATCATCTACCATGTGTCCTAATTTCAACATGTAAATTACACCCACAGTTGCACGTTGGTGGAAACGCTCTCCAGTTCCTCCATCATACAAGTATGTATGACCGAATCTTGGAATTCCAGCTTCGTCTGTAAATTCATTAATTTGATCTAAAGTAGCACCGTCAAAAATTGGAGTAGCAAATTTCTTATTCAATTTTTGTCCAGCCCAACCAAGAACAGTTTCATAAATCTGACCGATGTTCATACGAGATGGTACCCCAAGTGGATTCAATACGATATCTACTGGTGTTCCGTCTTCTAAGAATGGCATATCTTCATGACGAACGATTTTAGCAACAATACCTTTGTTACCGTGACGTCCTGCCATTTTATCCCCTACTTTTAATTTACGTTTCTTAGCGATGTAAACTTTAGCAAGTTTTAAAATTCCAGAAGGTAATTCATCCCCAACAGTAATTGTAAATTTCTCTCTTCTTAACCAACCTTGTAAATCGTTTAATTTGATTTTGTAGTTGTGAATTAAGTCGTTTACCATTGCATTGGTATGATCATCAGTTGTCCATTGACCTTTAGTTAAGTGAGCAAAATCTTCTACACCTTGTAACATCTTTTTAGTGAATTTTTTACCTTTTGGTAATACTTCTTCACCTAAATCGTTCATTACACCTTGAGAAGTTTTACCATCGATGATAACAAATAATTTTTCAATTAATTTGTCTTTCAAGTCAGTATACTTAACTTCGAATTCAACTTCTAATTTATCAACGTCTTCTTTATCTTTAGAACGTTTTCTCTTATCTTTTACTGCTTTCGCAAATAATTTTTTATCTAAAACCACACCATGTAAAGATGGAGACGCTTTTAATGAAGCATCTTTTACATCTCCTGCTTTATCTCCGAAGATAGCTCTTAAAAGTTTTTCTTCTGGAGTAGGATCTGATTCTCCTTTTGGTGTAATTTTTCCAATTAGAATGTCGCCAGGCTTCACCTCTGCACCAATTCTAATCATACCGTTTTCATCTAAATCTTTAGTAGCTTCTTCAGAAACGTTTGGAATATCATTAGTTAATTCTTCGTTACCTAATTTAGTATCACGAACTTCTAATGTATAATCATCAATATGTAATGATGTAAAAATATCATCACGGACTACTTTTTCAGAGATTACGATTGCATCCTCGAAGTTATAACCTTTCCATGGCATGAACGCCACTTTCAAGTTTCTTCCGATTGCTAATTCTCCGTTTTGAGTAGCATATCCTTCACATAATACTTGACCTTTAGCAACTCTGTCTCCTTTTCTTACGATAGGTTTAAGGTTAATACAAGTACTTTGGTTGGTTTTTCTATATTTGATTAATTGGTACGTTTTCTCATCTGAATCAAAGCTAACCATACGTTCTTCTTCAGTTCTGTCGTATTTGATTGTGATCATATCAGCATCAACATACTCAACAGTTCCGTTTCCTTCCGCATTGATTAATACTCTTGAATCAGAAGCAACTTGTCTTTCTAAACCAGTACCTACGATTGGAGCTTCAGGACGTAATAATGGAACGGCCTGACGCATCATGTTAGATCCCATCAACGCACGGTTCGCATCATCATGCTCTAAGAAAGGAATCAATGAAGCTGAAATCGAAGCAATCTGATTTGGAGCAACGTCTGTATAATGAACGGCAGTTGGAGCAACCACAGGGAAATCTCCTTCTTCACGTGCAATTACATTTGTAGCGGTAATTTTACCATTTGCATCCATTTCAATGTTTGCCTGAGCAATCATTTTACCTTCTTCTTCCTCTGCACTTAAGTACACTGGAGTAGACTCTAAATCTACAACACCATTTGTTACTTTACGGTAAGGAGTTTCGATGAATCCCATTCCGTTTACTTTAGCATATACTCCTAAAGATGAAATAAGTCCAATGTTTGGTCCCTCTGGTGTTTCAATTGGACAAAGTCTTCCGTAGTGCGTATAGTGAACGTCACGTACCTCGAAACCAGCTCTTTCTCTAGATAAACCTCCAGGTCCAAGGGCAGATAAACGACGTTTGTGTGTAATCTCTGCTAATGGATTCGTTTGATCCATGAACTGAGATAACTGGTTAGTTCCAAAGAACGAATTAATTACCGATGATAATGTTTTAGCATTAATCAAATCGATAGGTGTAAACACCTCGTTATCACGAACGTTCATTCTCTCACGGATAGTTCTAGCCATACGAGCTAAACCTACTCCGAACTGAGCTGATAATTGCTCACCAACTGTTCTTACACGACGGTTTGATAAGTGATCAATATCATCAATCTCTGCTTTAGAGTTGATAAGTTCGATCAAGTATTTAACAATTGTAATAATATCTTCTTTAGTTAAAACTTGTTTTTCCATAGGAATATCAAGGTTTAACTTTTTGTTCATTCTGTAACGACCTACTTCACCTAAGTTATAACGTTGGTCAGAGAAGAATAATTTATCTATAATACCACGAGCCGTTTCCTCATCAGGCGGTTCCGCGTTACGTAATTGTCTGTAAATGTGTTCAACAGCCTCTTTTTCAGAGTTTGTTGGATCTTTTTGTAACGTATTGTGAATAATTGTGTAATCAGCCGCGTTGTTATCCTCTTTATGTAAAAGGATAGTTTTTACGTCTGCTTCAATTATTTCTTCGATATTATCTTTATCAAGAATTGTATCACGATCTAAGATAATTTCGTTACGCTCAATAGAAACTACTTCACCAGTATCCTCATCAACGAAGTCTTCATGCCATGTATTTAATACACGTGCAGCAAGTCTTCTTCCAGCATATTTCTTGATACCAGTTTTAGAAACTTTAATTTCTTCTGCTAAGTCGAAAATCTCCAAGATATCTTTATCTCTTTCAAATCCGATAGCTCTAAATAAAGTAGTTACAGGTAATTTTTTCTTTCTATCGATATACGCATACATTACGTTATTGATATCGGTAGCGAATTCAATCCAAGAACCTTTAAAAGGAATAATTCTAGCAGAATATAATTTAGTTCCATTTGCATGGAAAGACTGTCCAAAGAATACACCTGGAGATCTATGTAACTGCGATACAACTACACGCTCAGCACCATTAATTACGAATGTACCACTAGGAGTCATATATGGTATTGTTCCTAAATACACATCTTGAACGATTGTTTCAAAATCTTCGTGTTCAGGGTCAGTACAATATAATTTTAATCTAGCTTTAAGAGGCACACTATAAGTTAAGCCTCTATCAATACACTCTTCGATGGTATATCTAGGTGGATCAATAAAATAATCTAGGAATTCTAATACGAACTGATTTCTCGTGTCCGTAATTGGGAAATTTTCCATGAAGGTATTATACAGCCCTTCGTTGCCTCTTTCGTCAGATTTAGTTTCTAATTGAAAAAAATCTTTAAACGATTTCACTTGAATATCTAGAAAATCTGGATATTGTGGAATGTTTTTAGTTGAAGCAAAATTTAATCTTTCAGTCTGATTAGCAATCATCAATGGATAAAATTTTGATTTAAAAAAAGTAATTTTTGTGTAAATACACTGTTTTAATAATACTTCCTTTTTAATAAACAATACATCTTTAAAATAAACCAGGAAAGATAGTTTAATTTTTTTCTTCGTTATTGTCTACTTTTTAACGCATAAAAATACAATAATTTAATATACGCAAAATGGTTTAGGTCTTTGAGAACACTCTCAAGACCTAAACCTAGCTTTATTATGAGTAAAAATTATTTTAACTCAACTACAGCTCCTGCTTCTTCTAAAGCTTTCTTAAGACCTTCAGCCTCATCTTTAGAAACACCTTCTTTTACATTTGTTGGTGCAGCATCAACTAAATCTTTTGCTTCTTTAAGACCTAAACCAGTTAATTCTTTAACCGCTTTAACAACTCCTAATTTAGAAGCTCCAGCCTCTTTTAATACTACTGTAAATTCTGTTTGCTCTTCAGCAGCTCCAGCATCTCCACCACCAGCAGCAACTACAACAGCTGCAGCAGCAGGCTCGATACCATACTCATCTTTTAATATTGTTGCTAATTCGTTAACTTCTTTAACTGTTAAGTTAACTAATTGTTCTGCGAATTGTTTCAAATCTGCCATTTTTTCTATCGTTTAAAATGTTTTGTAAAAAATATAATTTATTTGTGCGTACTTATTATTCTGCTCCTTCTTCCTTGTTAGGTTGATTTTTAAGAGCTGCAATAACTCTTTGAGCAGGAGATTGTAATAATCCAATGATTTCTCCAATAACTTCTTCTTTAGATTTAATAGCTACTAAGCTGTCTAATAAGTTGTCACCGATGTAAATTTCTTGGTTAATGTAAGCTCCTTTAAAAAGTGGTTTTTCACCTTTCTTACGGAATTCTTTAATGATTTTTGCTGGACCATTAGCTGTATCCGCAATAAACATAGAAGTATTTCCTTTAAGAACTGTAGATAAATCACCAAAGTCACTATCAGAAGCTTCCATTGCTTTTTCAAGTAATGTATTCTTCACAACTTCTAATTTAATACCTGCTTTAAAACAAGCTCTTCTTAAATTTGAAGTAGTATCTGCATCTAGTCCTGAAATGTCTGCTAAATAGATAACATTAACATCCGCTAACTGTGCAGTTAAATCTTTAATCGCGATTGATTTTTCTTCTCTAGTCATACTAAAAATTTTTAACTACCAATTATACTGCTTTAGGATCTAAAGCAATAGCAGGACTCATTGTACAAGATAAGTGAATAGACTTAATATATGTACCTTTAGCTGCAGTTGGTTTTAATTTGATTAATGTTTGAACGATTTCGTGTGCGTTGTCATAGATTTTATCAGCATCAAAAGATACTCTACCTATTCCTGCATGAACGATACCAGTTTTATCAACTTTGAAATCGATTTTACCAGCTTTTACTTCTGCAACAGCTTTAGCAACATCCATAGTTACAGTTCCTGTTTTAGGGTTAGGCATTAAACCTCTTGGTCCTAAAACACGTCCTAATGGACCTAATTTACCCATAACAGCTGGCATAGTGATAATTACATCAATATCAGTCCAACCATCTTTGATTTTTTGAAGGTAGTCATCTAAACCTACGTGGTCTGCACCAGCAGCTTTAGCTTCCGCTTCTTTATCTGGAGTAACAAGAGCTAAAACTCTTACATCTTTACCAGTTCCGTGAGGTAATGTTACAACCCCTCTTACCATTTGATTCGCTTTTCTAGGATCTACCCCTAATTTCACTGCGATATCAACAGACTCATCAAATTTTGCAGAAGCAACTTGTTTAATTAATGCAGAAGCATCTTTTAAACTATAAAGTTTGTTCTTTTCAATTTTTGCTGCAGCCTCTTTTTGCTTTTTTGTCAATTTTGCCATTGTCTAATTCTTTTTAGAGATTAAAAAGGAGCATTCCCTGTTACTGTTATACCCATAGATCTAGCTGTTCCAGCAATCATACTCATCGCTTTTTCGATTTCGAAAGCGTTTAAGTCTGCCATTTTGTCTTCAGCAATAGTTCTAATTTGATCCCAAGTAACGTTAGCTACTTTTTTACGGTTAGGTTGCCCTGAACCAGACTTTAATTTTGCTGCTTCTAATAACTGAATTGCAGCAGGTGGCGTCTTAACAACAAAGTCAAAAGACTTGTCTTTATACACAGTAATTTGTACTGGTAAAACTTTGCCAGGTTTATCTTGTGTTCTAGCATTGAACTGCTTACAGAACTCCATGATGTTAACCCCAGCAGCCCCCAAAGCAGGTCCAACCGGTGGCGATGGATTCGCTGCACCTCCCTTAACTTGTAGTTTAACTACTTTACTAACTTCTTTTGCCATTTTTAAAAAAATTTAGCACATCTATCAATTGGAAGCGATTGATGTGATTTATATATGTAACGAAAATTATACTTTTTCAACTTGCATAAAACTTAACTCTAAAGGTGTTTTTCTTCCAAAAATTTTCACCATTACTTCAAGTTTACGCTTTTCTTCATTTACTTTTTCGATAGTTCCATTGAAACCATTGAAAGGACCATCTACCACCTTAACTGTTTCTCCAATAGCATAAGGTATTGCAACATTATCCACTGTAACAGATAATTCATCTACTTTACCTAACATTCTGTTTACTTCAGATTGTCTTAATGGCACAGCATCACCACCTTTAGTTTCACCTAAAAAACCGATAACTCCTGGAATCGATTTGATGATATGTGGAATTTCACCAGTTAAGTTAGCTTCGATCATAATATAACCAGGAAAGTATACTTTATCCTTAGCTATTTTTTTCCCGTCTTTAACTTGAACTACTTTTTCAGTAGGAACAAGAACCTGAGAAATATAATCAGCCATACCTAATCTAGCTGTTTCTGTTTCAATGTAAGCTTTAACTTTGTTTTCCTGACCACTTACAGCTCTTACTACATACCACTTATTAACATTATTATCAGCCATACTGTAAGTACTATTTTAAAATGTTAAAAAAACCTTCAAGTGCTTTTACAAATAATTCATCAACACCCCAAGTTAATAGAGCGAAAACAATTGAAAATACAGCTACAATAATTGTTAAACGTTGTACATCTGCCCAAACTGGCCAAGTAACATTCGTTTTCAATTCATGAAATGCTTCAGATATGTAATTAACTACTTTTGTCATTTTAATCTTTATTTGCACGGGCGGAGGGATTCGAACCCCCATCAATGGTTTTGGAGACCACTATACTAGCCCTTGTACTACGCCCGTTTGTTAAAAAAACCAGCAGCGAACTGCTGGTTTTAATTATTATCGACTTATAATTAGTCTAAAATTTCAGTAACCTGACCAGCACCTACTGTTCTACCACCCTCACGGATAGCGAAACGTAAACCTACTGATAAAGCGATAGGGCTTAACAAAGTAACATCAATTGTTAAGTTATCACCAGGCATAACCATCTCTACACCAGCTGGTAAAGAAATAGTACCCGTTACGTCAGTTGTACGTACGTAGAACTGTGGACGGTAGTTATTGTGGAATGGAGTGTGACGTCCACCTTCTTCTTTTTTCAAGATATACACCTCAGCTTTGAAGTGAGCGTGTGGTTTAACAGATCCTGGTTTAACAATTACCATTCCTCTTTTGATATCTTCTTTAGCGATACCTCTTAATAATAAACCTACGTTATCTCCCGCTTCACCTCTATCAAGGATTTTACGGAACATCTCAACTCCTGTAATAGTAGAAGTTAATTTATCAGCTCCCATACCAATGATTTCAACTGGATCTCCTGTATTAGCAACTCCTGTTTCGATACGACCTGTAGCAACAGTTCCACGACCAGTAATTGTAAATACATCTTCAACTGGCATTAAGAAAGGTTTTTCAACGTCACGAACTGGTAATTCAATCCAGTTGTCAACAGCTTCCATTAATTCCATGATAGTAGCAACCCATTTTGGATCACCATTCAATCCACCTAAAGCAGAACCTTGGATAACTGGACCATTATCACCATCATATTGATAGAAAGATAATAAATCTCTGATTTCCATTTCTACTAATTCTAATAATTCAGCATCATCAACCATATCCACTTTGTTCATGAATACAACCATTCTAGGCACACCTACTTGACGACCTAAAAGGATGTGCTCTCTTGTTTGTGGCATAGGACCATCTGTAGCAGCAACTACTAAGATAGCACCGTCCATTTGAGCAGCACCTGTAACCATGTTCTTAACGTAATCCGCGTGACCTGGACAGTCAACGTGAGCGTAGTGACGGTTAGCTGTAGAATATTCTACGTGAGATGTATTAATAGTAATACCTCTTTCTTTTTCTTCTGGAGCATTATCAATTTGATCAAATGATTTTGCTTCTGATAAACCAGCATCAGCTAATACTTTAGTAATTGCAGCTGTTAACGTAGTTTTACCGTGGTCAACGTGTCCGATAGTTCCAATATTTAAATGGGGCTTCGAACGATCAAAGGTTTCTTTTGCCATGATTTAATAATTTAATCTTAGTTATATATTAGTGTTCAAAAAATAAACTTTTTTAAGAGCCAATGACGGGAATTGAACCCGTGACCTCTTCCTTACCAAGGAAGCACTCTACCCCTGAGCTACACCGGCTTTTGTGTATTCAGAAGTTAGCCATCAGAATTCAGAAAACCAAATCCTTCTCTCTAAATTCAAAATCTCGTGGGGAGAGCAGGATTCGAACCTGCGAAGACGTAGTCAGCGGATTTACAGTCCGCCCTCGTTGGCCGCTTGAGTATCTCCCCAAACCTTTTACATTCAGTTACTTAAAACTTTGAGCCGATAGAGGGACTCGAACCCACGACCTGCTGATTACAAATCAGCTGCTCTAGCCAGCTGAGCTACATCGGCGTATTGAATATAAAAAGTCCGCTATTTCTAACGGACTGCAAATGTATATAATTTATTTTTGAATCAAAACATTTTTTTTGTTTTTTTTCTTTTTATGAATGCGCTCTTAATTTTTCTTTTCTTTTTAAGATTACTCGCTCTAAAGAATCAACCGACAAATCTACTCCCTCTTCAAAACTTTTTGCCGTTTTTTTAACTACAAAATCGTCTCCAGGAACGTTAATTTTTATCTCTACTGTTTTATTTTCTTTATCACTCGTGTTTTCAAGTCTCAAAAAAACTTCAGCCGAAACTATTTTATCATAATATTTTTCCAATTTATCCATTCGCTCTTGAATGAAATCTACCAATTTTCTGTCTACATTAAAATTTACTGCTTGCACATTAACTTTCATAATTCTGTTAATTAAAATGGTTATACAATCGAGTTATTTCTTATTTCTAGGATGCGCTTCTTGATACACTTTTTTTAATTCAGCCAAACTGCTATGCGTATATATCTGAGTAGATGACAAACTAGCATGCCCTAATAACTCTTTTACGGAATTTAAATCGGCTCCATTATTCAACAAATGTGTTGCAAAGGAATGCCTAAGAACGTGGGGACTCTTCTTTTCTTTTTTCGAGACAGTACTAAAGTAGTTATTTATTAACCGATAAACAAATGATTCACTTACTTTATTTCCGGTTTTAGATAAAATTAACATCTCTTTCTCTTTAATTACCTCTAAATGATTTCGTTGCTCCTTGTATATTTTATACAAATTTACTGTACAATCTAATATTGGAATAATTCGCTCTTTATTTCGTTTACCTATAACTTTTATTGTTTTTTGAATTTCGTTTACACTATTCATTTTTAAGTTAATCAACTCTGCTCTACGAATTCCGGTTGTATAAAAAAGTTCTATTACAAATTGATTTCGAATACCTTCAAAGTCATTTGCGTATTCATTTTCAGAAAAAACATCTTGTAACTCTTTTTCGGAAAAAGGAATTTGAACTTTTTTTGCCGTTTTTAATGATTTATGTTTCAATAATGGATTAATCGAAATCTGCTTCACCTTCAACAAAAACTTGTAATACGATTTTAAAGCCGATATTTTACGATTGACCGAAGTAGTTGAAATGTTTTGTTCTACCAAAGTTACAATCCAATTTCTAACATGTGGATAAATAACTTCTTCGAGATTTACAGATTGACCAAGAAGATATTCTTGAAAAGATTTGATATCATCTAAATATGCACGAACCGTTAAAGGAGAGTAGTTTTTCTCTTTAACCAAATAATCCTGATATGCTTGTAGATTTGTAGACATAAAAAAACCGCTAACAACAAAGTTACACTTTATTAATTAGCGGTTAGTATAGTTTATTCAAAAAATTAACTCTCTAATGAGTCTCTTAATCCTTGAATGTAAGATGCTTTTTGGATCTTAGCTCTGTTTACAACAGATGGTTTAATGAAAGCTTGACGTGCACGTAACTGACGAACAGTTCCTGTTTTATCAAATTTTCTTTTATAGCGCTTTAATGCTCTATCGATATTTTCTCCGTCTTTAATTGGTATAATTAACATAATATAGACACCTCCTCTCGTTAAGGGTGCAAATGTAGAAAATAATTCCGAATTAAAAATTATAAATCAAAATTATTTAACCGCTGGTTTATAATTCTGATTGTCAATTATCATTTTTGATAAAATTTCTTTCAAAATTTCAGAAGTTCCTCCACCAATTGGCCCTAAACGACTATCTCTTAATAAACGCGCCAAAGGATATTCTTCCATATAACCATAACCACCCAACATTTGCAAGCAATCGTAAATTGCTAAATCTGCTACTTTAGTTGATTTTAATTTTGCCATGGTAGCTTCTTTAACTACATATTCTCCTTTATCTAAACGAGCTACAGCAGCATAATTAAACAATTTACAATGTTCTATTTCTGTTGCATGTTCTACCATGGTATGTCTCAATGCTTGGAATTTATTAATTGTACTTCCAAAAGCTTCTCTTTGCGACATATACTCTATAGTATACTCAAGTGCGTATTCTGCTCTAGCATGTGCATTGATTGCCATAATTAAACGTTCAAAAGCAAAATGTTGCATGATGTATGGAAAACCTTTTCCTTCTTCACCCATTAAGTTTTCTAATGGGATTTCAACATTATCAAATGCAATTTCTGCAGTATCTGAAGCTCTCCAACCTAATTTATCTAATTTTGTAGCCGATATACCTTTTGTAGCTGTATCAACTAAAAATATACTAATTCCTTTATTTCCAAGTTCTGGATTTGTTTTTGCAGCCACCACATAGTAATCTGCATATACACCATTCGTAATAAAAGTTTTAGAACCATTGATAACAAATTTATCTCCTTTTCTTACAGCAGTTGTTCTCATTCCTGCAACATCACTTCCTCCAAAAGGTTCCGTAACACACAAAGCTCCAATTTTTTCTCCAGCAATACTTGGTGCTAAATACTCTTGTTTGATTCTTTCATCACCTTCTGCATTTAAGTGCGTCATTGCTAAATAAGCATGTGCCCACATAGCTGCAGCAAAACCAGAAGATTTAACTTTTTGAAGCTCTTCTAGAAACACAACTGTATAAAACAAATTCAAATTCATTCCACCATACGCTTCCGGATAGTTTAATCCGAAAAAGCCCATTTCTCCAAACTTTGTCCAAATAAAGCGTTCAATTGTTCCTGTTTTTTCCCATTTTTCAATGTGAGGAACCACTTCTTTATGTAAAAAATCTCTAAAACTTTGTCTGAACAATTCGTGTTCTTCTGTAAAATATAATGAATTCATAATAAGGTATTGTTGTTTTTGGTGTGTGTTTTTAGGGTATTTTTTTAGAATTCCAAATATAAGGCGATTATTTTTATTTTTTCGTTAGGCATTCCCTTAATTTTTGTTAAATCGTCAATATTTTTAATTCCACTATTCATCGTTCTGTAAATTACAATTTCCTTTGCCAAAGCATAATTGAAATAAGGAAATTTTGCCAATTCTTTTTGAGACAAATCATTTATCGCAATTTTCTTAATTCCGATTTGACTTTTTACGGTAAATCTTTTTTCTAAATCTGAAATTGCTTCTGGGCTAATTCCCCACATAAACTGAAATTGTTCCATGCTAACAAAACCGCCTAGCTTTTCTTTTTCTTGCAAAATTTTGTCCGCCAACTTTTCGCCAATTCCGTATACTGCAATTAAATCTTCTCTCGTTGCAACGTTTATGTCTTTTTGAATAATTTTTTCCTTTTCCTTTGGTAAAAACTTATGGAATTTTTCCGAAGTAGCAGTTCCCTTATTTTTGACCCAATCTGGAAATTTGAAGTATGGACTAATCTTCGAGAGAAAAGCATTTGAAACTTTAGTAACTTGTTGAAACTCTTCAACAGAATTCACAAACTTCCCTTGTTTTCGAAACGCATGTAAACGATCAATTTCTTGAATTGTCATTCCTAGCCTATAGCCTTTGAAATCGGTTATATAATTTGGATTAAATGGATAAATCGTATCTTTTTTTGTTGATTGAATACTTTTTAAACTATCAATTTCATTTTGAACCAACAACCAAGCTTTATCCTCAGTAGTATTATTCTTTGTTATAAAGTAATCGCCAAAAAAGATATAAGATAATTGAACTAAAATAATAATTGCAAACAACAAAAAAATCCCACTTCTGTGTTCTCTAGAAAACAGGAAGTAGGATTTAATCTTATTCATTTATGTAAATATTAATCGTTTTTTCTAACTAATTCTTCATCGTTTTCCTCATAAGAATCTGGTTCTTGTTTTGGAGGTGTACTTAAAACCAAGTAGAAAAAATATCCCGTAACAGCCGTTACTGTTCCAACTGCTGTAAGCATTGTAATTAAAGCTTCTGTTTTCATGATTATATTCTCCCTTCTTTTTTACGTTTTTTATAAGCCACAAATACTAAGTATGAAATTCCTAAGAATACTAAAAGTAATAGCAATCTTGAAGCGTTTACAAATAAAATTGTTTCATTTAATAATTCTAATTCTTTAGGATCTGTTGTAATTGCAATTTTTTGATAAATATCTTTATTCGTTATTTTATCCCATACTCCAGGTAAGCTTGAGAAAAAGACAACACCTAAAAATAATGGTGTAACATATTTAATAATAAATTTATATACACTAGGAACTTTGATATCTGCACCTGTTGTAATTTCTTTCCAACCTTTATCCATACCAAAAATCCATGCGAAAAGTATAATTTCAAAGAAAGCAAAAACTACTAATGAGAAAGTTCCAGCCCAGTAATCGTATTCGTCAAAAACTCCGTAATTGAAAAATAATACTGTTGGAAGTCCTAGAATAAAAACTAATCCTCCAAATGCCCAAGCTGCATTTTTGTGTTTCCAACCAAATTCATCTTTTAAGAATCCCATAACTGGGGTTCCCATTGCTAATGATGATGTTATTCCTGCGAAAAACAACAAACCAAACCAACAAACACCACATAATATTGCTAAAACAGTTCCCCATTGTTCAAATAAGAATGGTAATGTTTTAAATCCTAAACCTAAACCTCCTGTTTGTGTCATTTCTAACACTTTATCGATACCTAAATATCCAACAGAAATTGGGATAATAATTGCAGCTCCTAAAACCACTTCAACAAACTCATTCATCCAACCTGCACTCATAGCATTCAGAGCAATATCATCATTTTTCTTAACATAAGAAGCATAACATTGAATAGAACCCATACCTACAGAAAGTGTGAAAAATATTTGTCCAGCAGCAGCCAACCATATCTTTGGAGACCATATAGTTGAAAAATCAGGTGTCCATAAGAAATTTAAACCAACAGACGCATCGTTAATTGCACCAGCTACTCCAGCTTCAACATTAAAAGCCATAATTGCTAAGAAAACACCAAATAAAATTAATAATGGCATTCCAATTTTTGCAACTTTTTCAACACCACCACTTAATCCTTTTGATAAAATCCAAGTATTTAAAAGTAAACACACTATCCAAAAGAAAATTGTTTCAAATGGCATTTCTAAACCTACATAGCTATTGAAAAACCCAGCTACTTCATCCTGAGATTGCCCAGCAAAAGTTCTTGAAATACTATGCCAAACCCAGCTTAAAGTCCATGATTCTAAATAACAATAGTAAGCAGCAACAGCTAAGTTTGTAAAAATTCCGAAAACACCAATGTATTTCCAAAATTTTCTTTTATCCATACTATCTAAGATAAATGGTGTACTGTGATGACCGTATTTTCCACCGAATCTTCCCATACTCCATTCTACAAATAGCAACGGAATTCCCATTAATAAAAAACATACTAAATAAGGAACAATAAAAGCTCCACCACCATTTTGAACTGCCTGAACTGGAAACCTTAAAAAGTTACCTAGTCCTACGGCGTTTCCTGCCATGGCTAAAATAAGTCCAACTCGTGATCCCCACGATTCTACTTTTGCAGTCATATAATTTTATTGGTTGTTAATTTTTCAAAGATAAGAAAACTATCTAAAATTCAAATAAAAGTTGCACTTAATGAAATTTTATAGGTCAAAAACTGAACTTCTTTTTGTTTTTATCATATCTTTTAGCTTTAAAAGGAATGCTAAAGTAAGATACAACCCAAAACCTAAGCCTACAGTTATGAAAGATATGTAAATAAAAAACAAACGCACATTAGTTGCTCGCATCCCCAATCGGTCGGCTAAACGAGTGGCTACGAAGAATCCGTGCTTTTCAAAAAAATGTAATAGGTTTTGAACCATTTTTTATTTATTTTTTCAAAAATACGATTATTTTTTAAGTATGAAATGCCCTACAGCACAATCTAAACATTTTTTTAAATCGCAATACTCCTTTTTTAATTGCAATAAAGCTTGTGATTCATATACATTTTCAGATGCAATACCAAAAGTCTTAAATTTATCAATAATAACATTTTTCTCTGATGGAATTGAATTGGCTAAATCAATCAAATCTTGGGTAATTACTTTTTGTCGACTTCTCGCATAAGCAAATTGCAATGGAATAATTGTATTTACTACCAATAAATCAACAAAAGATTTTGAAAGTTTTTTCATCTTTTTCGAACTTTTTCTATCAAAATTGTAATGTGTTTCCCAATATTCGCTAACACCAACATTAAAAACTTGATACAATTCATTTATAGAACTACAATTCATCACCAAAGAAAATAGATTCTTTTGATAAAAATACAAATTAGCCAATTGCGCCAATCGAATAGTGGGAAAATTATCGGGACGATGTTTGAAAAATTCTACAGAGCCAATCACTTTTTCACGCAGTTGATGTTTCTGAACTAAGTAATGATAGGATTTTTGTAATTCTCTAGCATAACTATCTTGAAAATCATGTGAAAGTAAATTCGCTTGACCTAGTAACAAGGATTCTAATAATTCTAGAGAAAAAGATTCTTTTCGAACAACCGAAAAAGGAATAGATTTAGCGATTTTATAAAACATTTCGCCATTCGTATTCAATCCAAAATTCTTAACCAAAAGACAAAATAAAACCGCTTCCCAATCGTGATTGGATGTTTCTAGTAATCCAAAAATCAAATTAGCTTTTCTTTCCAAACGTTCAAAAAACAAACGTTCTTGCCAATTCTTGAAAACAAATTGATCTACATTCTGCAGTTCATTTTCGCAATAAATCCAAGATTTTTGACTCACTAACGATTGATATTTATGTAAATCAGACAATGCAACATATTCCTTAAGCTCTAATGTTGGAATTTCTGAATTATCTTTTCTGAAAATCGGCACATCATGTTCCCAAACAACATGTAAAATCACCGAATCATAATTCGAATCTTTTTCGTGATTATGTATATACCAATCTGATGACTTGAGATGTATTTCTACATTTCCAGCCCATTTTTGATTTTCGATAATAATTTGCGCATTGAAAAAATCAGGTCCAGCAAGTTGTAAATATTGACCCGAATTGAGAATCTGAATCGACTCTCCTTTTGTAGTTTTTAAATTGGCAATATCAAATTTCTTGAATTGCCACACGTGGTGCAAAAAATCTTCTTTCATTCTGTATGGCGTATATAATTGAAAAACAAAGATAAAAAATTATATTTGCTGAACAACCCAACTTTTATGAAAAAATTTATAACCATCACATTACTAAGTCTTTTTACGTTTGCGCAATCTCAAACTGGCGTAAAACCACCAAAAGGATTCAAAATTACTTACAGCAGAAGTTCAAATGGGAAGCTAATCGAAAATCAAGATGCGATTTTTGTTTTCACGAATCCAACAGAAACTTTAGTAACTACTGAAAAAATGAATTCAGGAAAAGCGGAATTCCCTTTCGAACAAACTTTAATCAATCGTTCTGATAATAAAATTGTTCAAGTTACCCAACTTAAAAAAGAAAAATCGGTAACTACTGTTGATAGTCTTTCTTTAGCGAAACAAAACTTCGAGTTTTTATCAGATACCAAAACTATTTTAGGTTACAAATGCCAAAAAGCAAAAACAATTATAAATTCAAATACCATTGAACTTTGGTACACGAATGAATTACAAGTGAAAGGAGCGCCAACTACATTAGGACAAAATATTGGTTTGGTTTTAGAAATGGTTCGCAATGGTAATTTTGTCATTTCGGCTACTAAAATTGAAAAAATAAAATCGGTTAGTCCGAATATGATTTTACAAAATAACACAACAAATAGTCCAGTTATAGATGGATTGACTTATAAAGATTTGGTTTGGAAAAGTCGCTTTACTACGATTAAAGTGTTTGAAAATGAAATCATTAATTTTTCAGACGCATCAAAATCAAACGATAGTATTTTACGATTTGCCAATGGAACTATTATTTTAAAGAAAATTACTTTTCCGGAAATTAAAAAAGGGGATTTAGTCTTTTTAGATTTAGCAGAACAATCGAATGGTGATGCATATGACAGAACGGGTTCGGTTTTTATGATTCCGCAAGATAAAAAGCAATCGTTTTTAGATGGTTTGCAAAATGGCGCTAAAACTTTACCAATTTATGAAAACGGAAATGGAAAACAATATCAAGGTGTTGTGGCAACTCCAGAATTTTCTCCAATAATTGAATTGATGCGCTTTTTTACGCCTTTCGGAATCAAACAATACAACTACATTCAATTGAAAGACAAAACTTGGCACGAAATTGTTCCGTACAGAATGGACATTACCGATTTAAAACATAATTTATCAGGAAAAACAGTTTATATTGGAACATTTATTGGTAATTACGATAAAGGTGGACACAAAATTTCAATGAATATCACCATTAATCCAAGCGAAAGTTCATTAGACAAAACCAACATTTCTATTCCGTTATTTAATACCACAAACGTTATGGAAATGGCAGGTCAGGAATATGCAACGATGTTCAATCATGAAAAAGGACTACAAATTACTTTCACTTTAGACAAAGAAATTAAAAACGCCAAATTGCGTTACATTACAACTGGACATGGTGGTTGGGAAAATGGAGACGAATTTGTACCAAAAAGAAATACAATAATTTTAAACGGAAAAGAAGTATTTTCGTTTATTCCATGGCGACAAGATTGTGGTGGTTACCGATTGTTTAACCCAGCATCAGGAAATTTTAATGATGGATTATCTTCATCCGATTTGAGTCGTTCGAATTTGTGTCCAGGAACAGCAACGAATCCGATCTATATTGAATTAGGAAATTTAAAAGCTGGAACACATACAATACAAGTAAAAATCCCACAAGGTCCAAACGAAGGTGGGAGTTTTAGCTCTTGGAATGTATCAGGAGTTTTACTAGGAGAATAAAAAAAGGACGTTCAATTGAACGTCCTTTTTTTATTATTTTATTGAACCAATAATATCATATTTAGTAATTATGTGATGTTTTCCATTTCCTAAATCGACTAAAACCGCTTGGTTATCTTTAGTGATTAGTTTAGAAACATCTTCTACCGGTGTTCCAATTTTTACGATTGGGAATGGTTTTCCCATTACTTCACGAATTGGTCTTTCGGCAGTGTTTTTATCTGAAATGAAACTTTGGAATAAATCCGATTCATCAACCGAACCTACAAATCCATTTACATCAACTACTGGAATTTGAGAGATTTTATATTTTCTCATTCTTTCGATAGCATGTGAAACTAATTCTTCTGTACGAACAATTACTAATGGTTTATCGATGTGTTCTTTGATTAAATCTTCTGCTTTTGTAATTTCTTCTTCTAAGAAACCTCTTTCGCGCATCCAATCATCGTTAAACATTTTTCCAACATAACGGCTTCCAGAATCGTGAAATAAGACCACAACTACATCTTCTGGACTAAAGTGTTCTTTTAACTGCAATAAACCCTTTACAGCAGCTCCAGCGGAGTTTCCAACAAAAATACCTTCTTCTAACGCGATTTTTCTTGTATAAACAGCTGCATCTTTATCGGTAACTTTTGTAAAACCATCGATTAATGAAAAGTCAACGTTTTTAGGTAAAATGTCTTCTCCAATTCCTTCTGTGATATACGAATAGATTTCATTCTCATCGAAAATTCCAGTTTCGTGGTATTTTTTGAAAACTGAACCGTAAGTGTCTATTCCCCAAATTTTGATGTTTGGATTTTTTTCTTTTAAATATTTAGCTACACCTGAAATTGTTCCACCAGTTCCAACTCCCACTACAAAGTGTGTAATTTTTCCTTCGGTTTGTTCCCAAATTTCTGGACCAGTTTGTTCGTAATGTGCAATTGCGTTACTTGGATTATCGTATTGATTTACGTACCAAGAATTTGGAATTTCATCTCCTAATTTTTTAGATACGGAATAATAAGAACGTGGATCTGTTGGTTCAACATCGGTTGGACAAACGATTACTTTTGCTCCAACTGCACGAAGAATATCTGATTTTTCTTTAGATTGCTTATCAGAAATTACAAAAATACATTTGTAACCTTTTACGATTGCGGCTAATGCTAAACCCATACCTGTGTTTCCTGAAGTACCTTCAATGATAGTTCCTCCTGGTTTTAATCTTCCGTCAGCTTCTGCATCTTCAATCATTTTTACAGCCATTCTGTCTTTTACAGAATTTCCTGGATTGAAAGTTTCAACTTTAGCTAAAACCAAAGCATCAACTTCAGCAGTTACTTTGTTTAATTGTACTAAAGGTGTATTACCAATAGTTTCTAATATATTTTTTGCGTATTTCATTGCTTATGAATGTCTGATGTTATTTTTTGCAAAGATAGTGTGAATATTACGAATACAAAAATGAAAATGATTGGCTATCTAACCCTGATGGAAGTGAAAATCCTGTTATTGTGAGATTGCTTCGCAAGCTCGCAATGACAGATTGTAGCGAACAGCAGGAACACGGTTTGCAAAAATGCCCAAGCCAATCGTTTCTACTTAAAGAAATTCCAAACTAAACCAAAGCGAACCATAAAATCTCTATACGGATAATTTGGCGCAGAATAAAAATCATAACCTGTCCAAGCTGAATTGAAATGTTCTGCTTTTAAGAAGATTCGGGTTTGTTTTACTCTTGCATTTACGAAGAAATCAAACATAGGAAAACCACCTATTTTAGTTTCATTTTGCACATAAAATTCACCAAGTAAAGGATTATAGTCGTTAGCGTAATACTTAGAAAAATATTGAAAGGTAACTCCAGTTTGTAAAAACATTGCCTTTTTAAAAACGTAATCTGAAAAGTACAAGGTATTTCGGGTTACAATTTGGGGTACGTTAACAACATCGTCTGATTGATCAACGGATTGATACAAAATAGTGTTATCTAAAGCTAATTTCCAAAACTTGATTTCTTTATTTGCTTTTACTGAAAGATAATTAATGGTTTTATCGTATTGTACTGGCTTTACCATTAACTCTGTTATATCATTTGTTTGATTATCAAAAAACAAGTGATCATTAATAACTTTGTATGTTGCAGAAACGTTTAACCATTTAGTTTGAGCTGAAAATTCAAATTGGTTCAGCTTTTCGTTTTTAAAATTATTAAACCAATTGTAATCCACATAACCGCTTTGGTACAATGTGAAATTCAAATTAGGCAAACTATTTAATTTTTGGTATTTGAATTGAAAATTATAATCTTCATTCACTTTATAGTTTGCAGTAGCTTCAATATTTGAAATTGATTGATCTGAAATTGATTGTGAAGCATGTAATCTTACATTTACATTATTAATTAGATAGGAATAGTTACCACCCACCATGTTAATTCTATCTGAAACAGCATTTGGTACCGTTATATTTCCAAGAGCGTCATAAACAACACTATTGTAGTAATAGTTGTAATTGTTATCGTCTATAAAAAATTCCAAATCACCATAAGATTTAGTTTTATAGGCTACTCCAAATTTATTGTATAAATGATTGTATCGAGTTTTAGTACTAATGTTATTTGTATAAGTATCACCAAATCTTTCGCTAATAGTAGGCTGTGTGAATTGGAAAAACTTATATTCTTGATTGAATTGATGTGTAAAAACTAAACTATTGGGATTTGTTTTATTCAACTTAAAAGATTGATCAATAAAAAAACGATTTCCCTTTAAAAGTGATGTAGCATTGGTAAAATAAACTTCTATTCTTTCTCTTTCATTAAATGGATCTTCACTAGTTTCGAATTCTTCAGCATTTACGATTCCACCATTTTCCTGATTGGATATATCTTGACCCGTAAAGTGAGCATTTAGAATATAACGTTTATCATTAGTAAAATAACTAGTAGTAAATCTAAAATTACCTGAACTTGTTAAATTATTCACGTATTTTCCTAAAGAACGAAGTCCGCGATAAGCGATAGAAAAATTGAGATTTGGCTTCGTATTAACGGTTAAAAAAGCATCTAAAGCTTGCCCTTGTTCCATAACCGTCTTAAAATACAAATCGGTCAAAGGAGTTGGCACCGAATAATAATTTATATCATCGACCTCTAAATAATTAAAATGTTTGGCTTTGAAGCCAAAATTTGGAGCAGCACTTTTGATGTACAATCCAAAATCTAAGGAATTATAAGTATGTCCTTCATTTGCAAAAGGCATCAATCCGAAAATATCTTTACGTAATAAATTGTATTTGTATTCACTTTGAATGGTAAGCGAAGTATCTACATAAGTGGTGTCTTTATGTAGGGTGTAGATTTTATATAGATCTATAGGGGCTTTGACAACTTTTGAAGTGTCTTGATCAATAACATTTTTTGTGTTTTTTTGAGCAACAACAGAAAAAGTAACGAAAAGAAATAGAAGAAATAAATTTTTCATTTGCATAAAATAATGACAAATGTAATGAGAAAATAGGGAATAAAAAAAGGGCTACAAAAGTAGCCCTTTTAAATATTTGATATACTAAATATTAGTAACCAGGATTTTGACCAAATGAACCATTCGCATTAAGTTCTACAAACGGAATTGGTAAAGCCCATTTAGTATTATTAGTAAAATTGAAATTAGCAGGATTACCTCCAGGGAAATTTAAACTTGCTGGATCATAATCTGCAGGATGTCTATCAAATGATGTTACACCTGCAACTGAGTATAATCTTTTTAAATCAATAAATCTGTGACCTTCAAAAGCTAACTCTTTACGTCTTTCGTCTAAAATAGCTTTCCAAGCCTGTTGATCAGTAGTTAAAACTAGTAATGCAGGAGGCGTTACAAAACGTCTGTCTGTAATTTGTTTTAGAGCATTAGCTACACCCGTATAATCTGATTCAGCAGCTCTTGCTTCAGCTTTAATAAAATACATTTCAGAAACCCTAACTTGTACAAAATCTGGGTTAAATCTATTAGCAGAAGTAGTAGCACTAGCACCTCCGTGTTTAAATGGAACTAAGATATCAGAATCTCTAACATTAGGCGAAGTAGCATAATTAGGATCAATTAAAGAAGTTGGTCCAACGATGATAGATGTTCTAGCATCTGTACCTGGAGCAGCAACAAGTGCATTATACAAACCTCTTGAAACTTCATAGAAACAAGAACCATTAATTGTATTATCTACAGAAACCCAACCATTGTGTAAATTAGTACCTTGGTTGTTTTGTTGTACAGTTCTTCTAAATTTAAAAATAACTTCTGTTGTTGCAGGAGCATTAGTTGTATGGAAAACAGAAGCCAATTGAGTTCTAGTTGCAAGAGCAACACCAGCAGCAATTGCTTGATCAGCCCAAATTTCAGCATTTACATAATCTTTTTTGTAAGCATATGCTCTTGCTTTTAAGGCTAAAGCCAATGTTCTAGTAGGAAAAAAACTATTATTAGAAACTGCAGGCAAAGTATTATTATCGTAAATATCTATTGCATCATTTAAATCTTGATGAATAAAATCATAAGTATCACCTACAGTTGCTCTAGGAGGCTGTTCTGTGTACAAAAATGTTCTATCAGCAATAATACCAGCAAGTGCAGCATCATTAGTTAAATCAGTTGAAAAATAAGCCAAAACTTTTAAATGAGCTAAAGCTCTCATAATTTTTGCTTGAGCTTTCAATCTGATTAATAAAGCTTCATTATTTGGATCTCTAACAATTGCATCATCAACGTTTTCTAAAATAAGATTAATTTGTGCCATTGCATTATAATTAGAAGACCAAATAGCCTCTGGCGCAAAAGAAGACGGATTTAAAAAATATGAATAATAAGCATCAGAACCACTAATTCCTTGACCTCCATTATCAGTACCAGGAGCAGCTTCATCTGTAAAAATTGAAGTAAATGAATATTCCTCTCTATTGGTCATAATATTCATTGAATTATTCATAAGTCTATTAAGATCATTGTAAGATCTAACAGCAACATCTTCATAAACAGCACCTGGAGTAAATGGCTCCAAGCTATCATCACAAGCAGTAAATAATGCCGTTAATGATAAGAAATAAAATAATTTTTTCATAATTATATTTTTTTAGAATTTAATATCAACACCGAATGTGAAAATTTTAGCAGTTGGATATTGACTACCATCAGCTAGTCTATTACTTTCAGCGTCAAAACCTTTCCATTTAGTAAGAGTAAATAAATTCTCACCTTGAACAGTAAATGACAAATCAGAAATAAAAGTACGCTCTAATAGCTTAGATGGAACTTTATAACCAATTTGAGCATTTCTTAGTCTTAGGTAAGAAGCATCTCTTAAAAATCTATCAGAGTTACCAGTAGCACCAGTATTTGTAGCACTCAAAGAAGGAACATCTGTATCAGTGTTAGTAGGTGTCCAAGCATCTAACATGTCAGAACCAACAACGAATTGACCAATATTACCTACATCAAATAATGACTCTTCATCAGAATCAAATCTCCATGTATCTAACACATAAGTAAAAGTTGTAGAAGCGAAAAACCCTTTGTAAGATAAGTCAAATCCAAAACCACCTTGATAAGTTGGTACAAAGTTCTTTCCAGTAGCTCTTCTATCAGAAGCAAATGGGTTTTCAGTAGCATTACCATTAATATCTTCAAACAATAAATTACCGTTTACAGGATTAACTCCTATGTAAGGATAAACATAAGCTTCGTAAATTGAACCACCATTTTGAGTAATAAATGAATAACCAGAACCATCTTGATTAATAACCTTACCACCATTAGAAACAAGTCCATCAACAGTGTTTTTGTTATAAGAACCATTAGCTCTTAATGTAAACAAAAAGTCATCAGATTTAAAAATGTCATAAGCAACATTTAACTCAACACCTTTGTTAGTAACATTTGCATCAGAATTACCTCTAAGACCAGAAGAACCAACTACAGCTGAAATAGGATTATCAATAAATAAATCTTTAGTTATTCTATTGTAAACATCAATATTAGTTCTTAATCTTGAATTATACATTTCTAAATCTACACCAACATTCGCTTGATAAGTAGTTTCCCACTGATTTTCAGGACGTCCTAAATTTAAGTTATAACCCTGACCACCAGCATAATTGTTATTAGCTAAAGTCCATGAGTTAACATATGGAGGAGGAATAATTCCAGCATAAATTGATCCGTTAGCTATCCTTTGATTACCTGTAGAACCATAAGACGCGCGTAATTTTAAAACATTTACATTAGTTGCATTTTCCATAAATGCTTCTTCATCAATATTCCATCTACCACCAACAGACCAGAAATTACCCCAACGATAATCCTCTAAGAATCTAGATGTACCATCACGTCTAAAACTTGCAGAAATACCATATTTAGAATCATAATCATAATCAAACATTCCAAAATAAGAAACTAAATCATTTCTTAAACTAGAAGCTGAAATTTGCGGAACATAATTATCATCAGTTCCATTATCAGAAATATAACCAGCACCCGTATTTGGAACAAATAAAATCGGATCTAAACCTCTTTGTCTGAAGTTATTTGAATTTAATTTTGAATAATTGTACTCAAAATTTAACGACGCACCAATTGTATGTTTGTTAAATTTCTTAGAATAATCTAATTGATATAAATTATTGTATACGAATTCTCTTCTTTGATTGATATCTTCAAAACCATTGAAAGCACCACCGTCAAGAGAAGAAACACCAGCAGTAGGAGAAAACAAAAGAGCATTAAATGAATTTGGAAATTCTGCTTGAAAGAATCTATTACTTAAGTACAAACCATTAAGTCTTGTTCTTAAAGTAAAATTATCAGTCAATTTGTAAGCAAAATCAGTCGCAACTTCAATTCTAGTTTCCTCAGTTAAGTTTTCGTAAGTATTTAACTTATCAATCAACATAATTGGAGTAGCTAGCAAACCTGGAGTATTATTATAAAAATCAAAAGCAGATGCAGAACCTGTATAAACATCTGGAGAAACGTAAGGGGCTCCTAAGAAAGCACCATTTATATAATTTCTATTGATAGCTCCGGTACCTAAATTTGTAGCTTCATTATTTTTTGAGTAACCAAATGAAGTACTTACTTGATATGTAAATTTATCATTTGCAGATTTACCACCAATATTGTTTCTTAAATTAAATCTTTGTAAACCAGTTGTAAATAAAATACCATCTTGTTTAGTATATCCTAAAGATGTAAAAGAACTCATTTTTTCAGAAGCATTATCAAAACTTAAATTGTGCGTTTGAGTATTTGATGGTCTGAAAAAGTAATCAACCCAATCAGTATCAACATCATAAGCATCAATATCAGCATCAGTTAAAGTAGCACCTAAACCAGCACCAAAATTTTGCTCAATTTTTAACAACTGTTTTGCATTAGCATACTTGTATTTAGGATTTTGCAAATAACCAACACCGTATTGCGATGAATATCTAAATGATGATTTTGCAGAACCCAAAGCAGAACGTTTAGTTTTGATTAAAATAACTCCATTTGTTCCTCTATTACCGTACTGAGAAGTTGCAGATGCATCTTTAAGAACAGTTACAGTTTCAACATCATTTGGATTTATTGATCTAAAAGCATCAGCATTAGATGGAAAACCATCAATTACATACAGAGGATCTGTATTACCATTAATTGTACCATAACCTCTAATAATAACTTCAGATTTAGCACCAGGTTGACCAGAACTAGCAGTGATATTCACCCCAGATAACTGACCTTGTAACGTATTCATTACGTTAGGATTTGGTCTGTTTTCAATAGTTTTAGTATCAACTACAGCAGAAGCTATAACTGAAGATTTTTTGGTTACCGTTTTATAACCCTGAATAACAACATCTTTACCTTCAACAACATCATCTTTTAATGACACATTGTAAGTACTTGCAGCAGTTACAGAAATTTTAGCAACTTTCTTACCTGTGTAAGAAATTACTAAAACTTCACCTTGTTTTGCTTTGATAGTATATTTACCATCAAAATCTGTAGTAGTACCACGAGTTGTTCCTTCAACAACTACATTTGCACCAGCGATAGGCCCTAGTTCGTCAGAAACTAGACCTGTTACAGTTTTCTCTTGCGCGAACGAAAACTGCATCGTAAACGCTACTAAAAGCGTAAAAATCCATTTGAACTTCGATCTCATATTAAATTTATTTGAGTTAGTTATTCCGCAAACTTCTTAATTATTTCTTAAATAAACAAATAATACTTCGGAATATTACTAATTTATTTTTGTTAAAGTTTTAGAATTAAAAAAACATTTTATGGAACAAACCCATTATAAAGATGAATATATTGCAAAAAGGTTGCGTATAAAATTATATTTTTGTCAAAAAAAAGCATGTTAAGTAAAAGTTACAGTAATTTAATATTGGAATGCGGAACCGACGAAGCTGGGAGAGGATGCTTGGCTGGCCCTGTAACTGCAGCATCTGTATTATTACCTGCGGCATTTGAAAACATTCTATTGAATGACTCCAAACAACTTTCCGAAAAAAACAGAGAAAAATTAAAGCCGGTCATTGAAGAAACAGCAATTAGTTTTGCAGTTACCCATATTTTCCCAAATGAAATTGACGAAATAAACATTTTAAATGCTTCAATGAAAGCTATGCAAGAGTGTATTTTGCAGCTAAATCCAACTCCTGAGTATATAATTGTAGATGGAAATCGTCCTTTAAATGGAAAATTAGGTATGAAACAAAAAAAAGGAAAGATTTTTACTACAGAGGAAATTGAAATTTTAAAATCAATTCCTACAACAAGTATTATTAAAGGCGATAGTAAGTATTTAAGTATTGCAGCAGCATCCGTTTTGGCAAAAACTTACCGAGACGAATTCATGGATAAAATCCATGAAGAATTTCCAATGTACAATTGGAAGAAAAATAAAGGCTACCCAACAAAAGACCACCGAGAAGCCATCAAAAAATATGGTCCTTGCAAATATCACCGAATGAGTTTTCGATTATTGCCTGAACAGTTGACTTTGGAATTATAGAATTTACACAGAGGTACACGGAATTTTTTTTAATTTGTTTCGTTGAATAGAGATACACAGCGCGTTTTACTTTTAATACTTGCACCGAACTAAAACACTTTTAACTTTATTTTTAACAAACACAAAGAAAATATTCTACCTTATAAATTAATCACGCAATTTTAAAGACCCTTTTATATCCTAGATATGCATGGGACATGTATGGGATAAGTAAGGAAAAACTTAGGATTAATTTACCTACACAATCTCTGCTTCAAATAAATTTTGAAAATGTTTTAGAATTTTTTCTTTTACTTCTTGTTCGTTTATTTCTTTTCCTAATTCAGCATGCATTGAAGTAACGGCTTTTCCTTTTATGCCACAAGGAATGATATTATCGAAATATCCCAAATCGGCATTTACATTTAATGCAAAACCGTGCATGGTTACCCAACGTGAAGCTCTAACGCCCATAGCGCAAATTTTTCTTGCAAATGGCGTTCCTACATCAAACCAAACTCCGGTTTCGCCTTCGCTACGAGTTCCATGTAAACCATATTCTGCTAGAGTTAGAATGATAGCCTCTTCTAAAAAGCGTAAGTATTTATGAATATCAGTAAAAAAGTTTTCTAAATCTAAAATAGGATAACCTACAATTTGCCCAGGTCCGTGGTAGGTGATATCACCTCCTCTATTTATTTTGTAAAAAGTGGCTCCTTTTGCTTCCAACTGTTTTTCAGAAAGTAATAAATTTGAAACATCGCCGCTTTTTCCTAAAGTATAAACATGTGGATGTTCTACATATAAAAAATAATTTGGTGTAGCAATTGAAGTTTCCTCTCTCCTATTTTGAACTTTGATGTCCACAATTTCTTTGAATAATTCTTCTTGATAATCCCAAGTGTCTTTATAATCTTTATTTCCTAAATCTTGAAGTTGGACTTTTTTATTCATGGTAAACGAAATTGTGTTTTGAAAAGTGATGCAAAGATACGAATAGTTTTTTGATGATGGAAGATGGAAGCTAAATGATGGGTGATGGGTGATGGATGATGGATGATGGGTGATGGATGATGGGTGATGGATGATGGGTGATGGATGATGGGTGATGGATGATGGGTGATGGATGATGGGTGATGGATGATGGGTGATGGGTGATGAAAAACCTGAATCTCGAAACTTGAAACTTGAAACCTGAAACTTTTGAACTTGAAACAAAATAAATTATCTTTGCACGCTTAAATACAATACTATGCAACTTTCGGAACAAGAAATCATTAGAAGAGACAAACTAAACGCTTTACGCGAACTTGGAATTAACCCTTATCCAGCGGATTTATTTCCGGTGAATCACACTTCAAAGCAAGTGAAGGAAAATTTTGAAGAAGGTAAGAAGGTTATTTTGGCTGGACGTTTGATGAGTGTTCGTGATCAAGGAAAAGCTTCGTTTGCTGAATTACAAGACAGCGAAGGAAGAATTCAGTTGTATTTTAATCGCGATGTGCTTTGCGAAGGTGAAGACAAAACGCTTTACAATCAAGTTTTCAAAAAATTAACCGATTTAGGTGACTTTGTTGGAATTGAAGGAGAATTATTCATGACGAAAGTGGGCGCTATGTGCGTTCGTGTGGATGATTTTAAAATGTTGAGCAAAACTTTAAAACCGCTTCCGTTACCAAAAACTGACGAAGAAGGTCACGTTTTTGATGCGTTTACTGACCCAGAATTACGTTACCGTATGCGTTATGTAGATTTAGTGGTGAATCCGCATGTGAAAGAAGTTTTCATGAAGAGAACTAAATTGTTCACTGCTATGAGAACGTTTTTTAACGAAGCAGGTTACATGGAAGTTGAAACTCCGGTTTTACAATCGATTCCTGGTGGAGCGGCTGCTCGTCCGTTTATTACGCATCATAACAGTTTAGATATTCCATTATATATGCGAATTGCTAACGAATTATATCTAAAAAGATTAATCGTTGGTGGATTTGACGGTGTTTACGAGTTTTCGAAGAATTTCCGTAACGAAGGAATGGACAGAACGCACAATCCAGAATTTACTGCAATGGAAATTTATGTAGCTTACAAAGACTACAACTGGATGATGGAAATGACTGAAAACCTTTTAGAATATTGTGCTACTCAAGTTAACGGAACAACAGAAGCTACTTTTGGCGAACATAAAGTAAACTTTAAAGCTCCTTACGCTAGAGTAACGATGACCGATGCCATCAAACAATTTACAGGTTTTGACATTACTGGAAAATCGGAAGATGAATTGCGCGAAGCTGCAAAATCTATGGGAATCGAAGTGAATGATACCATGGGTAAAGGAAAATTAATTGATGAAATTTTTGGTGAGAAATGTGAAGGTAACTTCATTCAGCCAACTTTCATTACCGATTATCCAAAAGAAATGTCGCCATTGTGTAAATCGCACCGTGATAATCCTGAATTAACGGAGCGTTTTGAGTTGATGGTTTGTGGAAAAGAAATTGCAAATGCTTATTCCGAATTAAACGACCCAATTGATCAACGTGAGCGTTTTGAAGCACAAATGGCTTTAGCCGAAAAAGGTGATGACGAAGCAAACGGAATTATCGATGAAGATTTCTTAAGAGCCTTAGAGTACGGAATGCCTCCTACTTCTGGTTTAGGAATTGGAATGGACAGACTGATTATGTTCTTAACGAACAATCAATCGATTCAAGAAGTATTGTTCTTCCCTCAAATGCGACCAGAGAAAAAAGGACCAGAATTAACTGAAGACGAAAAACACATCATTGAAATTTTAAAAGCTAACGAAGGAATTTCGATTGGTGATTTAAAAATAAAATCAGAGTTAAGCGGTAAAAAATGGGATGCTGCCAGCAAAGGTATTAGCAAACATGGCTTAATGAAGATTACAGTTGACGGCGATAATAAAATTGCTGAATATTTAGGAAAATAATTAAAAAAAGGAACTCAAATGAGTTCCTTTTTTATTACAAACTATAATTCAAATTCAAACTCCAACGGTAATTGGCTTCAAGATTACCTCCATTCAAATTTTGAGTAATTGGGAGCATTACATTTGCTCCAACAGAAAATTTATCTTTTCCTATTTCAAAGCCCAATTTACCAAAGAAAATATCGCCAGCAGTATTACGAACTTTTTGTCCTAACTGATAATTATCTTCATATACTTCACCTGCAAAACCAAGTTGCGGAGCTATTGAATACTTTTCTAGTTCATACAAATAGAAAAAAGTTCCTGAATAATTGAATTGATTTCCAAAACGATAATTTTTATCATTTTCCGTTTTAATCACATAATTAAGCATGGTATTTAGTCCAAATTGTTTTCTTTTTACTACATATTCAGTAGCTAGAAGATAATCCAAACTTCCTGTTCCTACTTGATAACTTGGATTGAAACTACCATTATTAGCTTCATTAAATTTTCCAGTTGGAAGTTTTATTCCAGCTCCAGCCTGCAATGAATGAACTAAAACGGTACTATCCTTATGCGTTTGGTACAATTGATACATTCCTAAAATGGTAATATCTCCTATTCCGCTAACATTTTGTTTCCCATTTGCTGATTCTCGATTGTGAAAATGATACGGAATTAAAGCAGAAATTTGCACTTTCTTTACCACTGGAATTCGTGCCCAAACCTGCATAGTGTTATAACTTTCGTTGTACCAAGCCGAATTACTATATAAACCATCGGTACTGTTATACGATTGATTAAAATAACGAATTCCGACAAAATTAGTATTTAACATAGAGGCAAAACCCATACTTCCGCCACTTGCTGAACAACCACAAGCATCGCAATCCTCATAAAACTCATAAGAAACTTGATGAAATTTTAAAAACGGATTAATTGTTGACAAACTGTCTTTTTCGGTTGTAAATCCATATTGAAAAATCAATAGGAAAATAATAATATATTTTTTCATTTTTTTAAAATTCTGCAAATCTTGGATTGGTTAAAAATTCGTTATCCGTTAAGGTTTTTAAGAAAGCAATAAGCTGTAATTTTTCAGTTGCTGTTAACGGAATTCCTAATGTTCCAGCATTGTTTAAACTTGCGTCTAAATTTTGAGTATTTGAAACACCTGATGAATAATGATTTAACACTGCTTCTAAAGTGTAAAAACGACCATCGTGCATGTAAGGTGCGGTTTTTTCAATATTTCGCAAACTTGGCACTTTAAACTTGTATTTGTCATTATCGAATTCGGTTACACGATATCTTCCTTTGTCGTTTATTGACGGATTTATTGGCAATCCGTTGTTTCTGAACGAATTATCAGTAAATATATCAGTAGCATGACACGAAGCACATTTTTGATTGAACAAATCATAACCTGCTAATTCGTCTGAAGTTAATGTTCCTCCCACTTCATTTCTTCTATATTTATCAAAACGCGAATTCGAAGAAGTGAGCATGGTCATAAATTGCGATAATGCTTTTAACATGTTTTCAGAATTGATTTCTTCTCCAGGAAAAGCTTGACGGAATAATTTTTTATACTCACTATCATTTTTCATCATATTGATAATGTTGATAATATTGCCATTCATTTCTAATTCGTTAGAAATAGGCGCCATTGATAGCAATTCGATATGATCGGCAGCTCCGTCCCAAAAAAACTGGGTTTGATAGGCCATGTTTTGAATAGGTGGTGCGTTTCGGGTTCCAATTCCGTCGCCAACACCGTGACTAAAGGTATGTCCGTGATGTGTAAACGCATCTTCTTGAATGTGGCAAAAGCCACAAGAAACTACTCCGTCTGAAGCTAAGCGACCATCGTAAAAGATTTTTTTTCCTAATTCAAAACCCTTTTCGGTTAATGGATTATTAGCCATATTGTAGGCTAATGGTGGAAAATTTGATGGTACTTGATAATCAATTGGAATGTTTTGGTATTCTGATGAATCGTCTGATGCGCAACTGAATAAAAATCCAATTGCCAACAGCATAAAATATTTTGTTTTCATAACGCTATGTTTTAGCCCAGATGGGAATGAAAAGCCCGTAAAGGAAAAACAAATTGATTTTGTTGCTAAAAAATAGCGACCTAAGAAGCTCTTTTTTTTGCTTACAAAATTTTTGTTTTTCCTGCGGACTTGTAATGTACAGCTGGATTAGCTTTTACTAAAATTAATCGTTGTGAACGTGATGTACTTCAAACATTGTAGGAACGTTGTTTGCAGAAATGTTTTGCACTTTTGTTCCTCCCATTACCGATGCACCTTCAACAAAATTGATTTTTGTTGTTCCGTCGATTACTTTTTTCAAATCTGACATAATGTGTACTTGAGGTGTAATATTTGTTCTAACTAAAGCGTTTTCTGGAAAATCTAAAGTTACTTCAGTATAGTTATAAACATCTCCTGTTTTTCCAGTATGTACTTTATATTGCGTATCAGTTGTTGTTGTTGAAGAAGTGTAAGTTCCTTCAAATTTTATGAATTTATATCCTGCAGCCCAAGACCATGTCATTCCTAATGCTTGTGCATCTGTCCACATAGTTCCTTGTCCGTCTGCTCCTGCGTTAAATTGTGCTTGATCAACACCAATTCCGAAGGTAACTTTTGTGTAATTTCCAGCTGGAATGTTTGGTAAATTTAATAATGTACTCGCTGCATCGGCTTCGTTTACAAAGAAATAACTTTCGCTTTTAGGCACCGTGTAAGTTGAACCATCTTCTTTAGTCAAAACGATATTACTCACAATATAAATTGCATTTGAGGCTTTAACAACTTCTCCGTTTGAATTTGTATAAGGAGTGTTAAATGCAAAATTAGCATCACCATAAACGTTATCGAATTCTAATTTTAAGTTTCCTTCACCTGTTATTGCGTTATTATCATCATCTGAACATGAAGTGAATGCTAAAGCTAAAGCCATTACAGCTACTATATTTTTTAATTGAAATTTCATTTTTTTGAAAATTTTTAGTTTTTAAAATTTAATATTATTTGTGCTTAAAGATTGATTTCTTTAAACAAATTTGGACATAGATATCCTAATCGATTCTTAGCATTAGAAACGATTGCAATAAAAAATTAAACTAAAAAGGTGGGTGGATGGAAAGTGGACTGTATTGCAGTCAAAGCATACAAATTCTGATAGTCAGAATTGATTTTTTTGTTTGTGAAAACGAAATTTTTAGCAAAAGAAACTGCTTTAAATTCTTGACAAAACATGGTTTCAATTTCTTGTTTTACGTTTTGCTTTTTGTCTGAAGAAGTGTTTTTATCTTCTTCAGCAGATTTTGCTAATTGCTTCGCTAAGTGACATTTACCATTACATTTAAGTACTGGTTTTTTCTTGTTTTCACAAAGCTCTTTTACAATATAGTCATAGTTAATAACGTATTCCAAAAATGGAATAGCTGGCTTTGCCAGCATAAAAAAAGCGATTAAAATGACTAAATTTTTCACTTTACAAATATACAAACGTTTTTCTATTGCAATTAATTAAAAAATAATTTTTAATAATTTTTTGTTAACGATTAAACCTTTTTAAAATGATAATGTCTTATCATCAAACAATTAAAAAATATAGAAGGATGAAAAAATTAATTTTAGCAATTGCATTAGTAGCTACCACACTAACCTTTGCACAAGACAGAAAAGCAAGAGGAGAAAAACTAACTCCAGAACAACAAACTGAACTTCAAGTAAAAAGAATGACTTTGGAATTGGATTTAGATGAGAAACAACAACAAGAAATCAAAACTATTTTAGTGGAACAAAGCAAAAAAAGAGAAACTAAAGTAGCAGCGATGAAAGCCAAAAAAGAAAAAGGTGAAAAACCAACAGCAGATGAAAAATTTGCGATGAAAAATGAGATGCTTGACAATCAAATTGAAATGAAAGCCAAAATGAAAAAAATATTAAAGCCAGAACAATACACAAAATGGGAAGAAAAGCAAGCTGATAGAAAAGAGAACAGAAAAGAAAGAATTGAAAAAAAAGTTGAAAAGCGTAGTGCTAAATAATTATTTCATTGAAATATTTTGATTTTTATTGAATTTAATTTAGTTTTGACGAAACAACATTTAATTTATTAAATCTATTATGAAAAAAATATTTCTATCATTGATAATCTTTTTTGCTTTAAGTAATACTGCATTTGCTCAAGATAAAGTTCAGGAAAAAAAATCTAAAGATCCTGTTGTACTAGCAAAAATGGAAATAGCGGAATTAGTTAAGGAAATTCCTCTTGAAAGCTCATTAGAAAATGGATTAATCAGTTTATTAACTTATAAACACGAAACATTAGCTAAAGTAACAACTGATAAAGAGCGCAATCAAGTTTATGAAACTATGAAAAGTAAATTAGATGGATCGCTTACTCCAGAGCAGTTAAAAAAGTTAAAGAGTAATAAAAAACTTTACGAAAATTTAATCAAATAAAAAAAGTCCCGATAAAATCGGGACTTTTTGTTTATAACTCTTTTGCTACTTCTTTAATTTTAGCAACGGTAAAATCTAAATCTTCATACGTTAACGCATCGGTGATAAACCAGGTTTCATAAGCTGAAGGTGCAATATAGATTCCTCTGTTTAACAATCCGTGGAAGAACTTCTTAAAAGTATCGTTATCTCCGTTTTTAGCCGTTGCAAAATCATAAACAGGATTAGCATCAAAATGAACTGAAATCATCGAACCTACTCTGTTAATAGTGAAAATAACATTTTCTTCTGTTAATACTTGTCGGATTCCGTTTTCTAAATACGCTGTTTTTTCATCTAAACGTTTAAAAATATCCGCATCAGTATTCAAAGCTTTTAACATTTCTAATCCAGCAGCCATAGCTAACGGATTTCCAGACAATGTTCCTGCTTGATAAACTGGTCCTAACGGCGCTAAGTAATTCATGATTTCTTCTCTTGCTGCAAATGCCCCAACAGGTAATCCGCCACCAATTACTTTACCAAAACAAACAATATCTGCTTGAACTCCGTATAATTCTTGCGCACCACCTTTTGCTAAGCGAAATCCAGTCATTACTTCATCAAAAATAAGCAAAGCTCCGTTTTCAGAACAAACTAATCGCAAAGCTTCTAAAAATCCTTGTGCTGGCGGAATACATCCCATGTTACCTGCAACAGGCTCAATAATAATTGCTGCAATCTCATTTTTATTAGCTTCGAATAATGCTTTTACATTATCGATATCATTATAAGCTGCTAATAATGTATCTTTTGCTGTTCCTTCAGTTACACCAGGAGAATTTGGCACACCAAACGTACTCAAACCACTTCCTGCTGCAATTAAAAACGAATCGGAGTGTCCGTGATAGCATCCTGAAAATTTGATTATTTTATCGCGTTTTGTATAACCTCGTGCTAAACGAATCGCACTCATACAAGCTTCTGTACCTGAATTTACAAAACGGATTTTATCGATATTTGGAACCATAGAAACTGCCAATTGAGCAATCTGAGTTTCTAATTCTGTTGGCATTCCAAAAGAAGTTCCTTTTTTAGCTTTTTCTATAACTGCATTAACAACCGGCTCATAAGCGTGCCCTAATATCATCGGTCCCCATGAATTGATATAATCAATTAATCGGTTACCATCTTCATCATACAAATAAGCGCCTTTTGCTTCTTTTGCAAAAATAGGCGTACCTCCTACTCCTTTAAATGCGCGTACTGGAGAATTTACGCCACCAGGAATTACTTTGTTAGCTTCTACAAATAGTTCGCTACTTCTTTTATATAACATTATTTTATTTTGATTTGTTGCCCAATAGAAATGGCATTGTCAGACATATTGTTTAATTTCTTTAAATCATCCACCTTTAGATTGAATTTTTTTGACAGAGAGTACAAAGTATCACCTTGTTGAATGGTATAATAATCGCCACCTTGTGCCAGAATCACTTCTTTTTTTGAAGGTTTGAAATCGCGACTTAGGACTTCGTTATCGTATTTGTATAATTCGAAACGTTCAATTAATCCAATTAATTTATCTGGATATTTTACATCCGTTGCATAACCTGCCGATTTTAATCCTTTTGCCCAAGATTCATAATCACCTTTATCTAACTTAAATAAATTAGAATAACGCGGTCTAGAGGTTAAGAATAATGAATGATCGCGATACGATTCAGATGGATGTTCATACTTTCTAAAACATTCTTGCGCGGCATCGTCATCGTGTTTTACACTTTCACCGTTCCATTCTTTATGACATTTAATTCCGAAATGATTATTGGCACTTAATGCTAATTTCCCTTTACCTGCACCCGATTCTAAAATACCTTGCGCCAATGTAATACTTGCCGGAATTCCGTGAGCTCGCATGTTATTTTGAGCAATTTCTTTGAAATTATCTACATAAGATTGAATCTCTTCAGCATAGGTTTTTACGTTAGATGTAGCCACTAAACTAACTTCCGAATCGGTTTTAGGTTTTGAATCTGTAGTTTCCGATTTAGTTGGTGAAGTCACAACAACAGGTTTTGTAGTTGTTTTTGTCGTCGTTTTTGTTTGGGTTACTGGCTTAGATTTTGTCGTTACTTTAGGCTTTGTGGTAGTTCTAACAACAGGTTTGGTGCTAGTACAACTTACAACAAAAAGAGCTAAAATAAATAGAGCAAATTTAATTTTCATAAAACTGTATTATTTCTTTATTCTTACTTTGTAAAGCAAAATTCATGCCTTTAATTCCTTGTAAACCACCGGTGTGAATCATTAGTATTTTTGAATTTTCTGGAAAATATCCTTTCTCAATTAAATCCAAAACTCCAAAAACCATCTTGCCCGTGTATACAGGATCCAATGGAATAGCCGTTTGACTGTAAAACGAATTTAAAAACTGAATCAATTCGTCTGTTACTTTTCCATAACCTCCAAAATGATAATTATCGTTTATACTCCAATTGGTTTTCGATACAAAATTACGAATTACCTCAGACAAAAAAGCACCTTTTAACGAAGAAAATCCAATTATCTGCTGTTTTTCAGTTAACGAATTAATCAAACCTGAAATTGTTCCACCTGTTCCTACTGCACAAGTAATGTGTGTAAAATATTCTTTATCTGAATTCGTTAAAATTTCTTCACAGCCTTTTATTGCCAAATTATTAGTGCCGCCTTCAGGAACTAAATAGAAGCTTCCATATTTTTCATGCAAATGTGAAACAAAAGAAGGTTCTTCTTTATCGCGATAAGCAGTTCGGCTCACAAAATAAAACTGCATGCCTAATTCCTGTGCTTTAGCTAAAGTAGGATTTTCATAGATTTTATTTTCAAGTTCTTCACCTCGTATTACTCCAATCGTTTTAAAACCAAATTCAGCTCCAGCACCAGCAACCGCTAAAATATGGTTTGAAAAAGCTCCGCCAAAGGTTAGTAAAGTAGCATGATCTAATCTTTTTGCCTCTTGAATATTATACTTGAGTTTTCTGAATTTATTTCCCGAGATAATGGGATGCAATTTATCTTCTCTTTTTATAAAGAGTTCGATGCCGTTTGGTAATGCGATTTTGATTTTTTGGTTTGATGATTGCATAAAAAAAGCAGCTTATTAAAGCTGCTTTCAAATATACTATAATCGAGATTATTATTTTCTAGAAATAATTACTTTTTTGCTTACATCTAAGTTGTCTATCGTTTTTGTTTTTACAACATAAACACCATCACTTAAAGCTGAAGTTGAAAACTCATATGAAACTGCTTTTCCTAAATTAGTTTTATTCAATACTAATTTACCTGTTACATCATACACCATTAAAGACGTGATATCTTTATTTAAAGTATTATAAATGGTTAACATTCCGTTTTCATTATTTTGAAAAACTGTAAAAGCATCAGCAACTTCAGTTGGATTACTCAATACATCATCTGTATTTTTGAATGTAATTTCATAACGTGTTCTATTATCACCAGCTGGCATTACCATATCAAAAATACCATTTTTAATATCATAGTAAATTCCTGTTTGCTTGTCGTGTAAGTATACTGGCTGGTTATCATCAAAGTCTACCACATCTTTCACTTGAAGTTTAAAGTTTGTACTTGCAGTACATCTAAAACCTACAGGTATTCTTTTATCAATATCAAATTGAACCGCTGTTGCTACATATTCATGAGGCACATCATTTAATACATAATAAAATTCTGCTGTTTCACCAGATGGCGAACGTCCGTCAGCACCATAATCAAAACCATCTGTAGCTGTATCTAAAAACGCTATAGTTGTTGGTCGAATACCTCCATTATTATACATGGCATGAATTCTAATGTAAGGAGCTGTCCCTTTTCTAATTTGAGTATAATCTGTTCCTGCTACGTTAGGTATTTCAGGAAAAAATTCAGAGTTTGGATCATATACATCGGTTGAAGTAACTTCTCCAGTTCTTGCAAATTGCGACTGATTCACTACTCCTTCTTTTACGAAAACACGAAATGCATTTTGCATAGTAACATTCCCTGCGGCAGTACCAAATACCATAAAACCTTGTCCAACAGGACTAAATCTTCTTTGAAAAACCGTACCTGCTCCTACAGGAACACCTTGATTTCCAGCACCATCATAAGTAAAAAAAGCTGCTGGAGTATAAATTCCAGTACCTGGATTATAAATACCATACCCTCCTTGATATTGATTTAAAATATGCGAATTAACCGCCACTTGCTCCCAAAAATAAGCTTGACCATTAATTACCGCTGCATTAGCTGGGTGTAGTAAATAAGCATTCAAATCAATTGCACTTGGATATGGATTACCAACTAGAGTAAAATTACCTGCAGCTACAGGGATTGCCATATTTCCATCATTAGGTTTTCCTCTAAAATCGTAACGTTGTCTGCTTCCAGAGTTATTTTGAACTCCCTCTATTGCTTGCGCAACAGTAGCATCTGTTCCAGAAGTTCCTTTCATGGTAAAACCTTCCCCTGCGTTAATTGTAGATCCAGCACCTACATACGTCCATTGCGCATAAGCATTTGAAGTTATAAATCTCCAAATCCAGTAAGGCGCAATTGCCAAAGGACTTGCTGTTCCATTATAATTATTGGTTGGTAATATAGTTGCAGCTGTACTGGTTATTACATCCGTAGGACGATTCAACATGGTAATTCCAAATGCTTCATTTCCTACCGCTGCCGAAGCATTACCTACAGGCGAACACCAATAATTGTATTGAAAATTATTCACTGTACCTTCTTGAAAGACAGAAAGTTTCCCTAAACCTGTATTAGCCCCAGCACCAGTAGCGCCTTGTAATAACTGTGAATTATTTCTAAGAAAGAAATTGCCATTATTTTGTAAATTCACATCTTGCTTTACATACATGAACTGATCGTTAACAAATACGTAACTACTTGGGCTAACATACATTTGAGAAAATGCTGTTAACGAACCCAAAAAGCCTAAAGCGGAAAGTATAATTCTTTTCATAATCCTGATTTTTAATGTATTACTTGACAAAGATATGTGTTAAGTATTTATTTATTGTTAAAAAAAACATCTTTTCGACGGTAAAAAAACGCATTTCACCTAATTAATCGCAATTAAATCTAAAAAATTTAATGTTTTACTTAAAATTTTAAGAAAAAACAACCTAGAAAAAAGGCTATAAAATCAGACCAAAGTGCAAAAAAATGAATTAAAAAAATCATTTAAAATAACACATTTTAACGATTTTTTTTAACACTTTAACGATTTTAATTTTAAGAACTTTTAATCATTTACGAAAAAATTTAAACAACGGTTTTTTTAAATTAAAAATAATTACAAAACATTGAAAACATTGACTTTTTCTACACATTTGCTGCACATAAAACACATGTTTTAAATCGTTAAAAAAATAAAAACCATGTAAGACAACTACAAAAAACAATTTTTTTTTCAACTAAGATAATTGTCATAAATCCTTATTTATCAAGTAAAAAAGTGATAAAAACTTGAAAAAAATCTTTTTTTTTACCCAATTTACAAAAACAACTCATAAAGCGCCACTAAACACCTAAAATTCAACTAAATAAAGCCTCACATCATCGATGAAAATTTTGACTTATAAAAAAAATACATATATTTGTACTTTATTACAGTTATGCCAAAAAAAGATACAGTTATTCTTTTTTTAACATAATTTTAAATATATTTACATAATTGATTAACAATTAATAAAAAAAACACTGCAAAATAGATAAAACTATTTTACAGGTATACTTGCAAAACGTAAGCTTCCCCAAGCCGATTGTTTAAACTAAAATTTTAATTTTTATGCAAAAAAATTACTTAACAAAAATGGTGAAGTCGATGATAAACCCCTTAGCATCGACATCAAAAAACTGGAAAAAAAGCACAACCACTTGGTTAATTGCTTTATTTGTGTTTTGCGGGGTTTCTAATGCTTTTGGGCAGGTAGCAAACTACACTTTTTCAGAATCTGCAGGTACATACACAACGATTACTGGAACTACAGCAATTGCTTCAGGTTGGGACGACACTGTTACAACTAACACTATTCCTATTGGATTTACATTCAATTTTAATGGAACCAATTATACAACATGTTCTGTTAATTCAAATGGCTACATTACGTTTGGCACTACTCTTTCTGCGAACAACCTATACACACCTATATCTGATAATACAGGGTATGCTGGTGCAATTAGCGCGCTTGGTGTGGATTTAAATGACGATAACACAAGAGACATAATTTACACAACTACTGGAACAGCTCCCAATAGAGTTCTTACTGTCCAATGGAGACAAGCTAGAAGATTTGCGCGTGGAGGAAGATTTGATTTTCAAATAAAACTCACAGAAACTTCTAATACAATTAATATAGTTTATGGAACTTGTGCTCCTACTGGTAATAACGCTCAAGCCATAAATGTACAAGTAGGCCTTAGAGGATCATCTAATACAGATTTCAACAATAGAAGTTTCTCTGGTAATGCAGTTTGGGACAATTCCACTACTGCTGGTTTGGCAAATAATGCAACCTGTAAGACTAGAGATGTTTCTTTTCCAAATTCAGGCAGAACATTTACTTGGACACCACCATCTCCTCCAACTATAACAAGTTTAGGAGCAGCAAGTGGGTGCGTTGGTTCGTCATTAATTATTAATGGAACAAACTTATTATCTGCAACTGCCGTTACTATAGGTGGAACACCAGCAACTATAACTGGAAATACTGCAACAACTGTAACAGTTACTGTTGGAGCCGGAACTACTGGAACCGTACAAGTCACAACACCAAGTGGCTCTGCTACATCAGCGGCTACTTTTACAGTTAACCCTTTGCCAACTATTACGCTAACTTCAGCTGTTGGAACTAATAATCAAACGCTTTGTATTAACACAGCAATCACCAATATTACCTATACGGTAGCTGGTGGTGGCGCTACAGGAGCTACTGTTACCGGTTTACCAACTGGTGTATCTGGAAATTATGCTGCTGGCACCGTAAACATTAGCGGAACTCCAAGTGTTTCTGGTACTTTTAATTATACCATCACCACAACAGGAGGTACCTGTTCTACTACTGCTAACGGAACTATAACGGTACGTGCCTTACCAACCATAGCATTAACTTCTGCTGCTGCTACTGCAAATCAAACGATATGTAGAGGTAGCGCGATAACTAATATTGTTTATACTATAGGTGGTGGTGCAACTGGAGTTACTCCAACAGGTTTACCAGCTGGATTAACTACAAATTTAGTAGGAAGCACTTATACTATTAGTGGCACACCAACTGCCAATGGAACTTTTAACTATACCTTAACTACCTCTGGAGGAGCACCCTGTGCCAACGCAACTATCAATGGAACGATTGTTGTAAATGCCTTGCCTGCAGCAATAGCTGGTGGAGCTGCAACTGTTTGTACAGGAGCTTCAACACCAGCATTCACAAATGCAACTCCAGGAGGAACTTGGTCAACAAGTAATGCAAATGCCACGATTAACGCTTCAGGTGTTTTAACAGGAGTTACTGCTGGTACTGTTAGAGCTATATACACATTACCAACAGGATGTTTTGTTCAAACAGCTTTAATTACAATTAATAGTTTACCTACAACTGCAGCTACCCCAAATCCAGCAAACGGAACCACTGGTGTTTGTTATGCAGGAGCAGGAGCAGTTACAAGCATCTCTTGGGGTGCTGTAGCTGACGCAACCTCTTATGATGTATATTTTGGTGCAGGAAGTGTTCCTGCAACGGTTACTGCAAACGTAGCAACTAACACCTACAATACAGGCGTTTTAGCTCCAAACACAACATATTTTTGGCGAATTGTTGCTAAAAACGCATGTGGTGACGCATCTTCGTCTTCGACTTTCACTTTTACAACAAGCACAATACCTTGCTATTGTTCATCTTCTGGTGGTACTTTTCCAAATGGAATAACTGGGGTTAACTTTAACACAATCAACAATTTAAACACGGCTGTAAATGTTGCTTATAGCGACTATACTTACATAAGTACTAGTGTAGTTAAAACACTTTCTTACAACCTAAATGTTTACATAAATACAGGAGGAAATTACACTGATTATCAGTCTTTATATATCGACTGGAATGGTGATGGTGATTTTGTTGATGCAGGAGAATTTTATAATTTAGGCACAGCCAACAATGTTACAAATGGCTTAACTAGTTTATCTCCATTATCTATTACCGTACCAGCAGTAGCTATAACTGGCACGGTTAGAATGAGAATACAATCTAGATATAACAGTGCAACATCAGGTCCATGTCAAACAGGATTTGATGGAGAAGTCGAAGACTATATGCTAAACATTGTTGCAGCAACTCCTTGCGTTGCTCCCACAGCACAAGCAACGGCATTAAATTTAACCGCAACCGGAAGTATTATATCGGGAAGTTTTACTGCTTCAGCACCTGCTGCTAATAGTTACTTGGTTATTATTGGAACGAGTGCAACTCCGCCAGCTGCTCCTGTAAACGGCACTAACTACACCATTGGAAGTGTTTATCAGGCTGGAGGATACTCTGTTGTAGATATAGACAATAATACTATTTTTGCAGCAACTGGACTTTCTGCCTCTACCACTTATTATTTTTACATATATTCATATAATAATTTATGTACTGGAGGCCCTTTGTATTTAGGCACTAGCCCACTTACAGGAAATGCAACTACAACAGCATTAACATATTGTGAACCAACTACAACTTTAGCAACTGAATATATAACTGGAGTTGCCTCTGTTGGAACAATAAACGATGTTTCAAACATATCTGGATATACCCCTGGTGGATATGCAAATTATTCATCAATTATTATAGCTACTCAAATACCCGGAGGTGGTGTAAATATCAACATTAATTTTAACCCATTCCCAGGAGAAGCTCAGTTTATCAAAACTTGGGTAGATTGGAATAACAATAATATTTTTGAAGATCCAGCAGAATTGGTATATACTACAGGGAATACTGCAACAGGACCTACTTCATTTGGTTTTATCATCCCTGGCGCTCAAGCATTAGGTAATTACAGAATGCGTATTAAAACAAGAAACTTTGGTGGTCCTTCATCTGGAAACAGTACTTACGATCCATGTAGTAGTCATGATAGAGGAGAAACAGAAGACTACACTATAAGAGTTATTGCCGATTGTCCTGCGAAAATTACAGGCGTAACAAACGGATCTGCTTGCGGACCAACTAATACTGTTAATTTAAGTGCAACTATGAGTGCTGGGTCGACTCAAATTAGATGGTATAATACTTTAACAGGTGGAACTTTATTAGGCTCAGGATCTACCTATACTACTCCTGCCATTTCTACTACAACAACTTATTATGTATCTGCGTGGAATGGTAGTTGTGAAACCTTACATAGAACTCCAGTAGTAGCTACTATTTTACCAACCTCAAATATTACGGTAACACCTTCAGTTCCTGAAGTGTGTGGTGAAGGAAATGTGGTTCAAATAACTGCCGCAGGAGATTTTGTTAGAGAAACACTATTAACACAAGATTTTGAAAGTAGCATGGCTCCTTTTACAGTTGCTACTCCTTTAAATATAAATGGAGGAGTTGATACTCCATGGAGTGTAAAAACTAGTCCATATCAACCTACAACAACTTCTGTATGGAGACCAGCGGTAAATTCTGGAGCTATTGGTTCAACTGGAAATAGGTTTGCTTTTACAACATC
Source organism: Flavobacterium helocola (assembly GCF_038289885.1). NCBI lineage: Bacteria > Pseudomonadati > Bacteroidota > Flavobacteriia > Flavobacteriales > Flavobacteriaceae > Flavobacterium > Flavobacterium helocola. The sequence continues at coordinate 284,566 of NZ_JBBYHT010000005.1, forward strand.
AGACTACAACAATTCAAACATACAAACAATAATGACCTCGCCTGTAATAGACGCTTCGTTATACAACTCATTAATTTTAACATTTGATCATTACTATTCTGCATTTGGTGGAGACTTTGGCGAAATACAAGTCGCAACAAATGCTGCAGGAACAAATTGGACAACAGCAATTCAAACATACAACACAGACATAGGATCTGCTTCTATATTTACTGGAGCTACCGTAGATTTAACTCCATACGCTGGAACTTCTACTTTACGCTTTAGATTCATATACAATGGAACATGGGATGATGGATGGGCTGTTGATAATATAAAAGTTGAAGGAATTAGACCTTTAAACACTACATTTACGTGGACAGGGGGGACAGTTGAAGCTTTCACAGATGCAGCTTGTACTATTTTATATACTAATCAAGCAGTCACAACTGTTTATGTTAGACCAACTCCTTTACAATTAGCTTCAACATCATGGTCATTTACAGCTAATGCTACTTTAGGAAATGGTTGTCCTATTTCGCAATTAATTACTATTAACAACAAAACTAAACTTTGGAAAGGTACTGTTGACAACAACTGGTACAACGCAAACAACTGGGAACCAGTAGGTGTACCAGATGCAACAACTTGTGTATTCATTTACGATGGTCCTTTTGACTCAAATATCAATATTACGGGTAACGATGCTTTTGCTAGAACGTTAACTGTTAGACCTTCAGGTTTATTAGAAATTCAAACTAATAACGACTTAACTGTTACTGATGTCGTTACCGTTGATGCTGGTGGTACTTTCAACATAGAAAATAGCGGAAGTCTAATTCAAGTGAACAATGTGGCTAATAGTGGTATTATTTCTATGAAACGTAATGCTAGCTTTGGAGCATTAGATTATGTATACTGGTCATCACCAGTTGCCAACTTTACTTCTAGTGCTATTTCTCCAGCTACGCCAACGAGCTTGATTTGGAAATGGGAACCAACAACTTCAACTGGCTATACCAATCAATTTGGGAACTGGGTGAATGGGAATGAATCCATGACAATAGGTAGAGGTTATATTGTACGATCTCCAAACGGTTGGCCAACGGCTAACACTACGTTTACAGCAAATTTCGTAGGAGTACCAAATAACGGAACTATCTTAAGACCTATAACAAGATGGACTTATACAGGAGGACCAACAGCAGGACCAACGTCTACCCAAGTTACAGCTGATGATGACAACTGGAACTTGTTAGGAAATCCGTATCCATCTGCAATTGATGCTGTTGCCTTCTTAGCTGCCAATTCAACACACGTTAACAGCTTTGTAGATTTATGGACACACGGAAATGCCCCTGCTGCTATTGCCGATCCGTTCTACCAAGATTATCAATTGAATTATAATCCTACAGATTACTTACGATACAATAACTTAGGTGGTACTCAATATGGATTTGATGGAAAAATTGGAGCTGGTCAAGGTTTCTTCGTTTTAATGCGTGATGCCGGAGCTACAACAGAAAATGCTATTTTTAACAATTCGATGCGTAGCAATACACATAGAAACGATCAATTCTTTAGAACATCAGATACTAATACTGTAACTTCTGAAATTGAACGTCATAGAATATGGTTAAAAATGATTGCACCTAATTTAGTTTCGACTGATATGCTTGTTGGTTATGCTGCAGGCGCAACAAATACTTTAGATGATTCGTTTGATGCCATGAACAGAGGTATTAAAGTAAATTATGAATTGTACTCTTTAGCCGAAAACAAAGGATTATCAATTCAAGGAAGAGGCTTACCATTTGATAGTAATGACCAAGTTCCGTTAGGACTTGCTATTTCTCAAAATGGCATTCATACCATAGCTATAAGTGGTACTGATGGATTATTTGGAAACGCTACTCAAAACATATATTTAGAAGATTTAGTTTTAGGTATTACCCATGATTTGCGTACTGCACCTTATACGTTTACAGCTACGCCAGGTAGATATGAAAATCGTTTTGTATTAAAATTCAATAATGAGACTTTAGGAAATGAAGACTTTATTGCAAATACAGTAACTGTTTATACAAATGAATTTATCAATATTAGTGCAACTAATCAAACTATTAAATCTGTTAAAGTATATGATTTATTAGGCCGAGTTTTAGGAACATTTAATAATGTAAATTCAGAAACATTTACTAGCAAAAACATTGCAAAAACACAAACAGCTTTATTAGTAGAAGTAACACTTGAAAATGGTGCAACTAAAACTTACAAAGTGATTTTTTAATAAAAAATCTTAAACAAATTAAAAAAGGCTAACGTAATTGTTAGCCTTTTTTTGTTTTACCAAATCCGCAACCTATTTAACTTAAAAAGATTAAAACTGTTTTTTTTACCGACTAAATACACAAAAGTTATCAACAAAATAACTTTTTTTTAACAAATGTTGTATTTCGAAGTTGTATAACTCACAAAAAAAAGTATTTTTGTGCCAAAATCAACACAATCAGCTATAAACTACAATTTATTCACTTCTAATGAAAACTAATTCTTACTTCTGGAAGACCTTTCTGGTTTTTCTTTTTTTTATTTTTACGACAACGTCGTTTTCGCAGAGTAATAATTGCGCTGCTACACCAACACTAACAGTTGGAACCACTTGTACTACTACAAACTATAATGTAGCAAGCACATTTACAGATTCTGGTGTTGCTGAAAGTTGTACTGGCACTTCTTGGAGAGATGGATGGTACACATTTACCACTGGCGCATCAACAACATTAATTACTATTAATGGGACATCAGACAAACGATTAGGATTAGCTTTGTACACGGGAGCTTGTGGCTCTTTATCGGAAGTTATTTGTACAACACCAGGTACTGCAAATGCCAATATATCAAATCAAATCGTTTTACCTAATACGACTTACAGATTGAGGTTAATGCGAACGAATAATGATAACAATAATGATATGATGGGGACAGTTTGTGTTATTGATACGACGCCGGTTTCAGTTTGCGGAAGCACTACCAACATAGCATCTTGTGGAACTGTTGTAAATACTACAATTGCTGCAGGTACTGGTAGTTTTGGTACTTCTGCTTGTGGATTTACAACTGGTGGAATAGAACGCGTTTTTACCTTTACACCTGCTACAACAGGCTCCTATTCTATACAACAAACTAACTCATTTGCTTTTATTGATTATCAGTTTAGAACAGTAGCTTCTGGGTGTACTTCAACAGGCTGGACATGTATAGACGATTTAACTGGCGCATCTAATAGCCCTTTATTTACTCTAACAGCAGGAGTTCAATACTACCTGCTACTAGATCCTGAAAGCACTGTAGGAGGCAACGTAAGTTTTAGGATTAGTTGTCCTACAGCAGGACCTGCAAACGACAATTGTGCAGGAGCAATAACGCTAACCGTAAATCCTGGGGTTTTATGTACAACTACAACTGCGGGTACAATAGCATCTGCATCAGACTCTGGTATAACAAGTAGTTGTTCTGGTACTGACGATGATGATGTTTGGTATCGTTTTGTAGCAACAAATACTACACATTATGTGAGTTTATTAAATGTGGCTGGTAGTACAACAGATATGTATCATGCCGTATATTCTGGCGCTTCTGGTTGTGGTTCACTTGGAGCTGCTTTGGTTTGTTCTGATGCTGATTCAAGCACAGTAACTGGATTAACTGTTGGACAGACTTATTATGTTCAAGTATATTCATACACAAGCACAAGCGGACAAACGAGTACCTTTGATATTTGTATTGGAACACCTCCGCCTCCACCAAGCAATGATAATTGCGGAGGAGCAATAGCATTAACAGTAAATCCGGACTTAAGCTGCGGAACTACAACAGCTGGATCTGTAGCATCTGCAACAGACTCTGGTGTAACAAGTAGTTGTTCTGGAACAGATGATGATGATGTTTGGTATCGATTTACAGCAACAAACACAACACATTATGTGAGTTTATTAAATGTTACAGGTAGTACTACTGACATGTATCATGCTGTTTATTCTGGAGCATCTGGCTGTGGTACACTTGGAGCAGCATTAGTTTGTTCTGATGCTAACAATAGTACTTTATCAGGATTAACAATTGGTCAGACATATTATGTACAAGTATATTCATACACAAGTGCAACTGGTCAAACAAGTTCATTTAATATTTGTATCGGAACACCTTGTAATGGAAGTGGACCTGGGACAGGCACAACAACATTAGGTTGCCCAACAGTTATTTCTGGCGGATTAGGATTAAATGGAGCTGATCCTGCAGCAATTGGTTGTACAGCAGCATCAACTTGTGTTGATTTAGAAGCAACCTATTTAGATTTAGGTAACACAACAACTTACACAGTACAATCGATACCATATGCACCTCCATATCAATTTAATTGTTTAGCAAACCCTGTGAGTGTTAATGATGATGATGTTTGGTCACCAGCGATTAATCTCCCTTTTAACTTTTGCTTTTATGGAAATAGTTACACTCAATGTACAATTGGTTCAAATGGTGTTCTTTCTTTCGATATTGCAAATGCTGGAACGGCTAGTGGTTATTTATTTAGCAATAATTTACCTAATACTACTGGAGCTTTATTCGAAAACACTATTTATGGCGTTTACCACGATATTGACCCAAGAGCTGGAGGAGAAGTTGGTTGGGAATTAATAACATTAAATACAGGATGTAGAGCCTTAGTAGCTTCATGGCATGACGTTCCAATGTTTTCCAATAACAGTTTATTATACACTGGTATGATGGTTTTGTATGAAAACACAAACGTTATTGAAGTTTATATTGAGAATAAAGTAATAGACGGAACGTGGAATGATGCAAATGCAATTGTTGGAGTTCAAAACGCTACTGGAACTGCTGCAGTTGTTGCCCCAGGAAGAAACGGATTAGACGCTAACTGGACAGCAACAAACGAAGCTTGGAGATTTGTACCTTCTGGAACTTCTATTACATCATTAAGATGGTACCAAGGTTCAGGAACTACTGGACCAATGATAGGAACAACAGATGTAATTAATGTTTGTCCTACATCTACAACAACATATACAGCAGAAATTACATATACTTTATGTAATGGATCAACACTAATAGAAACCGAGGAAGCTACCGTAACGGTTAACGGTGCAAAAGTTTGGAATGGATCAGTAAGCACTAACTGGAATGTAGCTAATAACTGGACTCCTACAGGAGTTCCAACAGCTATGGATTGTGTCGTTATTCCAGACACTGCAAATGACCCAATTATTTCTGGAACCAACTTTAATGCATTAGGTTTAAACTTAACTGTTAATAACAATGCTACTTTAACAGTTACTTCAAACAACGATTTAACAATAACAGAATGGGTTAATATTAATGCTACTGGTAATTTAGTTTTACAAAATAGCGCTAGTTTAATTCAAATTGACAATGACGTGAATCAAGGAACAATGAACATGACTAGAACGGCAAATATTCGTAAATTAGATTATGTGTATTGGTCTTCTCCTGTTGCTAATTTTAGTGTTAATAATATTTCTCCTGGAACAACAGGATATAAATACAAATGGACTCCAACTATATCAGGAAATGTTAATGGTTTTGGAAATTGGACAACCGCAAATGAAGCAATGGTTCAAGGTAAAGGATATATTGTAAGAGGTCCTGATAATTATACTACCGCACTAGCTCCTTTTAATGCAGTCTTTACAGGAACACCAAATAATGGAATTATTACCACTCCTATTTCAAGAGGCGTTTGGAATGGAGGAACATATTCAACAGGTGTTTCTACAACTCCCGGAACAAACAATGACGACAACTGGAATTTAATTGGAAATCCATACCCATCAGCAATTCATGCTATCAATTTCTTAACGCTAAACACCAACATTGATGGTTTTATAAACGTTTGGACACATGGAACTTTACCAAGTTCAGCTATTGCAGATCCTTTTTACAATAACTATGTTTATAATTATACTCCTGGAGATTATATCACTTACAATAGTTCAGGTGCATCAGCTGGTCCAGGTACATTTGGAGGCTATATTGGTGCTGGTCAAGGATTCTTTGTATTAATGAATCACACTTCTGCATCTACTTCAGAAAATGTTACTTTTAACAATACTATGAGAAGTAGTACTTATGATAACCAACAATTCTATAGAACTACTGATGATAATAATGGTAGAATTTGGTTAGACTTAATTGGTTCAAATGGTTCTAACGTTAGAAATTTAGTTGCTTATGCAGATGGCGCAACGAACAATAGAGATCGTTTGTTTGATGCAATTACTGATGAAAAATTGAATTTAAATTTATATTCAGCTATTGGAGATGATTTAATGAAAATTCAAGGAAGAACTTTACCATTCGACCAAGAAGACCGAGTTCCCATGGGAATAAAAGTTCCACAAAATGGTAATTACACTATTGGAATTGCAGCAGTTGATGGTTTCTTTACTGATACAAATCAAAACATCTATTTAGAAGATAAAGTAACTAATATCATTCATGATTTAAGACAAAATCCATACAGTTTTACAGCTGATGCAGGAAATTACACAACTCGCTTTGTACTAAGATACACAAATGAAACCTTAGGCGGTGATGATTTGGTTGCTGATGAGGCTAATTTATGGATTATTAGTTCAGATGCTTTATCAGTAAAATCAACTAAAAACACAATTCAATCGGTACGTGTATTTGATGTTTTAGGAAGACATTTAGCGTATTATCCGAATGTTGATGGTTATGAAGTACCTTTAAATACCATTCAGAAAAACAATGCAGGTTTAGTAATTCAAGTTACATTATCAAATGGAACTGTTATAAGCAAAAAAGCGATTTACTAATCATAAATATTTGAAAAAATTCCAAAAAGACCTTTGCTTTAAATAGTAAAGGTCTTTTTCATTTGCATAAGCTTCTCGCTCAAATGAAATATTATAATAAGCCACTCTCCTATTTTTAAATTGAATCAATCGAACTAGAAACTCGATTCCATACCATAAAAAAAAGAAGACAATCAAAAGTTCTAATTGTTGTTTGATATGAATTCTCTCATGATTCAATAATACAGCATGCGATTTATCCTTTTTATCAGATAAAAACACAAATGGAAAAAAGGTAAAACCTCTAAACCCTTTCGGAATTAAATATTTAAAAACTAGTACAATCATTTCATGCAAAGTTGCTAAATTTCTTCTTTACTATATTATTTAGTCAAAGGAAAGAAGTAATCTTGGTTAAAAATATTTATTTTTGTAAAAAATAAATATAAATATTTTTAAGTCGATTTGTCGATATGAATAACGAATTAAATCCAAATAATTTAAAAGAAGGTGAAGATTTCTATTACACACCCGAAGGATACAAGTGTTTCACAGAAAAATACCATCTAAAAAGAGGCTATTGTTGTAAAAGTGGTTGCAGACATTGCCCTTATGGTTTTGATAAAAAAACTGGAACCACCAAGAAAAAATAATTAGAAAAAATCTCGACTCCGCTCGATTTGACAAGGCAATGAGAGAATGAGGGACGAGGAGACTTGGGGACGAGGAGGCTTGGAGATGAGGGGACTTGGTGATGGGGAGAATTGGAGACCAGGGGACTTAGACTGAGAGATGAAGTCATTTTTTTTGGAGTTTAGGATTATAAAAAACAAAATGGATATAGAACTATACAAATACCGAATCAAAATTCACAAGTCCTATCACAGGTCTGACATTCGTTATCCTTAGTTTTCCTAAATAGGCCTGAAAAAACTTAACGAATTAGCCAAACAAAAAGGCTTTTCAAGAATAGTTTTTGACTGATTATTAAACTAACTAATTATTTATAAGAATCTCGACTGCGCTCGATTTGACAAGAACAAATTATTTATTTACATCAATCTCGACTCCGCTCGATTTGACAATATCGTTCAACAAACAACAACTATACACTAAAAAATGACATTTCAAGAACAAATACTACAAGGCATTCCATCGGTTTTACCAAATCCAAAACCGTATGAAACTGAAATAAATCACGCACCTAAAAGAAAAGAAATTCTTTCTGAAGAAGAAAAAAAATTAGCTTTAAAAAATGCACTTCGCTATTTTGATGCAAAACATCATGCTGAATTAATCCCAGAATTTAAAGCTGAATTAGAAACGTATGGTAGAATTTACATGTATCGCCTACGACCTGATTACAAAATGTATGCTAGACCAATTTCAGAATATCCTGGAAAATGCGAACAAGCAAAAGCGATTATGTTGATGATTCAAAACAATTTGGATTATGCTGTAGCACAACATCCACACGAACTAATTACGTATGGCGGCAACGGTGCTGTTTTCTCCAATTGGGCTCAATATTTATTGACCATGAAATATTTGGCAGAAATGACTGAAGAGCAAACTTTAGCCATGTATTCGGGTCATCCAATGGGCTTGTTTCCATCGCATAAAGACGCACCAAGAGTTGTGGTTACTAACGGAATGGTGATTCCAAATTATTCCAAACCAGACGATTGGGAAAAGATGAATGCTTTAGGCGTTTCACAATACGGACAAATGACGGCTGGAAGTTATATGTACATTGGTCCACAAGGAATTGTACACGGAACAACAATCACCGTTTTAAACGGATTTAGAAAAATTAAAAAATCTCTAAAAGGAGGATTATTCGTTACTTCTGGTCTAGGAGGAATGAGTGGCGCTCAACCAAAAGCCGGAAATATTGCAGGTTGCGTGACCGTTTGTGCTGAAGTAAATCCGAAAATCACACACATTCGTCATTCACAAGGTTGGATTAACGAAATTGTAGAAGATATAACATTGCTTGTTGCTAGAGTTCGAAAAGCATTAGAAAATCAAGAAGTAGTTTCTATTGCTTATTTAGGAAATATAGTAGATGTTTGGGAACGTTTTGATCAAGAAAATTTACACATCGATTTAGGTTCTGACCAAACTTCTTTACACAATCCTTGGGCTGGTGGCTACTACCCTACTGGTTTTTCTTTTGAAGAATCGAATGAGATGATGGCTAATAATCCAGAAAAATTCAAAGAAGAAGTTCAAAAAACTTTACGTCGTCATGCGGCAGCGATAAACAAGCACACTGCAAAAGGAACCTATTTCTTTGATTACGGAAATGCCTTTTTGTTAGAAGCTTCTCGTGCTGGAGCAGATATTATGGCAGAAAATCATATCGATTTCAAATATCCAAGTTACGTGCAAGATATTATGGGTCCAATGTGTTTCGATTATGGTTTTGGACCATTCCGTTGGGTTTGTGCTTCAGGAAATCCAGAAGATTTAGCTAAAACAGATAAAATTGCTTGTGACGTTTTAGAAGCAATGATGAAAAACTCTCCAGAAGAAATCCAACAACAAATGGCCGATAACATCCAATGGATTAAAGGGGCACAGGAAAACAAATTAGTAGTTGGTTCTCAAGCTCGTATTTTATATGCTGATGCCGAAGGAAGAATCAAAATCGCAGAAGCATTCAATCAAGCAATTGCTCGTGGTGAAATCGGCTACGTAATTTTAGGAAGAGATCATCACGATGTTTCAGGAACCGATTCACCTTATCGCGAAACTTCAAATATTTATGATGGTTCTCGTTTTACAGCTGATATGGCCATTCAAAACGTAATTGGAGATAGCTTCCGAGGCGCAACTTGGGTTTCTATTCACAATGGCGGTGGCGTTGGTTGGGGCGAAGTAATTAATGGAGGTTTTGGTATGGTTCTTGATGGTAGTAAAGAAGCATCAAGACGCTTAGAGTCAATGCTTTTCTGGGATGTAAACAACGGAATTTCAAGAAGAAGTTGGGCAAGAAATGAAGGAGCAATTTTTGCAATAAAAAGAGCCATGGAGACGCAACCTTTATTGAAAATTACCATCCCTAATATAGTAGATGAATCATTGTTATAATTTCAAGTTTAAAGTAAAAGGAAATCAACTTTAAAACTTGAAGCCTTAAACTTTAAAAACCTGTATTTATGAAAACATTAAAATTACTTTCGATTCTTTTTATAGCAACTCTTGCTTCTTGTAGTTCAGTAAGAGTGAATGCTGATTATGATAAAAAAGCAACTTTTACCAACTACAAAACATATGCTTATTTAAAAAGCGGAATTGATAAAGCTGAAATTTCAGATTTAGATAAAAAGAGAATTTTATATTCGATAGAAGAAGTAATGGCAACCAAAGGCTTTACCAAATCTGAAAATCCAGATGTTTTGATTAGTATCTTCACCAAAGAAAGAGAACGTGTTGATATTAACAACAACATGGGATTTGGCTGGGGCTGGGGCTGGAATCCATGGTGGGGAATGGGCGGAGGTTTTACAAGTGTAACTACAACCCCTGAAGGAACTCTCTTCATAGACATCATTGATGCCAAAACCAAAGAATTAGTTTGGCAAGGCGAAGGAAGTGGTTATTTAACCAAAAATACTGACAAAAAAGATGCTCGAATTAAAGAGTTTGTTTCAAAAATATTAGAGCAATATCCTCCAAAGTAATATTTATAAAGGCGTAAAATAAAATTTACGCCTTTTTTTATAATATTAATGCTTACATAATATTAGTCGTTAGTTGTTTTTGTAACTTTGCACCCGCTTTTCAAATGAAGCTTTTTACAGCATGAATTTTTTTAAGGTTTTAACTTTATCTATAAGTTTGTTTTTGTTTTCAAATCAAAGTTTTTCACAATGCTTTGAAATTGAGAGTATTTTAGTAGATGCGTGTGATAATACTACAGATGAAGCATACAATGAGATGTTTCGAATGAGAATTGGAGGAACACCATTAAACACCAGCACATTAAGTATTAACTGGCCAGCTCAAGCTTGGCTTGGATTAGTTCAAAATGCTACCACTGCTGGTAAAGTAGCTCAATTAAATGCTGACATACTTGCCGCTGGTGGATGTGGTCAAATTTTAGAACCAACTGGAGGCGTTCTTCCAGCTAACTCAACTGTAGTTGTAGTTACAAGCCCTAATTTAGATACAACTTTGAATTCTTTTGGAGCGTTAACTTCAACCATTTACATGATATTTCAAAATACCCCTGCTGCTCCAAATGCAGGTCATTTCGGAAACTATAATGCAACTCCAGCCACTCGAACTTTAGCTGTTACTTTTGGTGGTGGGTGTTCTGACTCTGTGACATATCAAAGAGCCAACTTAGTAAATATTTTTGGTGCAGTTGGAGGTTCTGTATCCGACTTAAATGGTTCTACTGTAAATTTCACTGCTTCTGGAACCGCTTCTTATGTCAATAATGGATGCACTGCCCCTATTCCTCCATTCACAGTTGAAGCTGGAACTACACCAATTCCAGCATGTCCTGGACAAATTATCAATTTAACAGGAACTGCTCAGGGTCAAACAAGTGTTACCTGGACAGCAGCTTCTGGTAGTTTTTCAAACCCAAATAATTTAACCACTACTTACACTGTACCTCTTAGCGCAACAAGTGGTAGTTCAATAACCTTAACTTTATCAGCAACTAATTCCTGTTTAGCTACAATTACAGACAACATCATTATTAATGTTGGCGGACCAAGTCTTACATTAGCTTCTGGTTCGAATACACAAAGTGTTTGTTTAGGCGCTTCTATTTCAACCATAACGTACACATTTGGTGGTGGCGCAACTGGAGTAAATGTTTCTGGTTTACCAGCTGGTGTTAGTTCAATTATTTCTGGAAACGATGTTATCATTAGTGGAACACCAACTACTACAACTGGTTCTCCTTTCAATTATAGTATTACTACCACAGGAGGCTCTTGTGGAAATGTTACTACAAACGGAACTATGACTGTTAGCAATAATGGTTCATTAAATTTATTTTGTGATACCGGAAACTCAACTCCAACATCCTTAGCATTTGATTTTAGTAACGTGGGACAAAGTAGTTTTACTTACAGTTACACTATTGATGGCGGAACCCCTATTACAGGAACACATATTTCCCCATCCAATTTTACAGTAACCGGATTGACACCTGGACAAACCGTAATTTTCACGTTAACAGCAAATGGAGTTTCTTGCGTTCCATCACAAACTGTAAATTGTTCTACATCTTGTCCAACCCCAACACTTGCTTTAACTTCGGCAACTGGAACAAATACGCAATCAACATGTATTAACACCAACATAACTCCTATTACCTATACTTTTGGAAATGGAGCAACTGGAGTAACTGTAACAGGTTTACCAACTGGAGTAAACTTTACAACTTCGGGAAATAATGTAACTATTACTGGAACACCATCTACAACAATTGGTTCGCCATTTTCTTATACTATTACAACCATTGGAGGTTCATGCGGAACAGCTACTCTTGGTGGAACTATCACGGTAAATTCAAATCCAACTTTAGTTCTAAACTCAACAACGGCAACTACAAATCAATCTGTTTGTGTAAATACTTCTATTAATCCGATATCTTATACTTTTGGTGGAAGTGCAACTGGAATAAATGTTACAGGTTTACCAACTGGCGTGAGTTCAATTGTTTCTGGAAATACGGTAACTATTAGCGGAACTCCAACTACAACGACAGGTTCACCTTTTAACTATACCATAAGTACTTCAGGAGGCTCTTGTGGAACTATATCTCTTAATGGAACTATAACCGTAAATCCAGCTGCTACTTTAGTACTAACTTCAGCAATTAGCACAACAAATCAAATTGTTTGTACCAACACTACTATAATTCCTATAACTTATACTTTTGGAAATGGAGCAACTGGAGTAACCGTAACAGGTTTACCAACTGGTGTCAACTTTACAACTTCGGGAAATAATGTAACTATTACTGGAACACCATCTACAACAACTGGTTCGCCATTTTCTTATACTATTACAACCATTGGAGGTTCATGCGGAACAGCTACTCTTGGTGGAACTATCACGGTAAATTCAAATCCAACTTTAGTTCTAAACTCAACAGCAGCTACTACAAATCAATCTGTTTGTGTAAATACTTCCATTAATGCGATATCTTATACTTTTGGTGGAAGTGCAACTGGAATAAATGTTACAGGTTTACCAACTGGCGTGAGTTCAATTGTTTCTGGAAATACGGTAACTATTAGCGGAACTCCAACTACAACGACAGGTTCACCTTTTAACTATACCATAAGTACTTCAGGAGGCTCTTGTGGAACTATATCTCTTAATGGAACTATAACCGTAAATCCAGCTGCTACTTTAGCACTAACTTCAGCAATTAGTACAACAAATCAAATTGTTTGTGCCAACACTACTATAGTTCCTATAAATTATACCATTGGAAACGGAGCTACAGGATACACAATTACTGGTTTACCAGCTGGAGTTAGTCATACAATATCAGGAAATTTTATTACAATAAGCGGAATACCAACAGGAATTATAGGAACTCCTTATACTTACACCATTACCACTAATGGAGGTTGTGGTTCTCAGAATTTATCAGGCGTTTTAACACTTACAAATGGAATAGCTCCTGTTTTTACACAAGTATTACCAATTTGTGCTGGAACAACTACTTCTCCATTACCAACAACATCAAATAATGGTATTACTGGAACTTGGTCACCTGCATTTAATAATAGTGCTACAGATACTTATACGTTTACACCAAATTCGGGACAATGTGCTTTAAACACACAAATGACAATACAAATTACTCCTAGTCCAACAATAACAAATGTAGCTTTCAGTTCTAATATTTGTTCAGGAAGTTCTACTGATATTGTTCTAACTAGTGATGTTATAAATACAACTTACACTTGGAGCGCTACGATATCTAATATCACAGGTTCTTATGTAACTAGTGGTAACGAGACCAATATCAACCAAATTGCTACATTAACAGATCCTGAGAATATTGGAACTATTACGATGGTAATTATTCCAAGAGCTAATGGATGTGATGGAGCACCAAGAACTATTTTAATCACGGTTAATCCTAATCCAGTGATTGAGAGTGTTACCGTATCAG
>NZ_JBBYHT010000006.1:0-124913 GCF_038289885.1 Flavobacterium helocola
TTTGCTTCAATGGCTACTTCCGGATTTTCCTACGGAAAATCCGCTACTGAATGGAATGTTTTGTTATATTTGTATTGGCTTGGTGTTGGTTCAACGCCACTGAAAGCAAGCCTCATAACGTTGTGTGCAACATATTTTCCGAACTTACGCCGAAAGCTTCTCTCCTATTTTTTCCGAAAGAAATTTATTGAAATTGTTACCGAAAAAATTTTGCGTGATAGTCGAAAACCGAACCGAACTTTGTCGATAAACTTTGTGCTGAAATTACGTTTTCGGGAAAATCCGTTGTGAAATTAAAACCTGAAACCAAACTTTGCGTGAAAATATACTTTGTGTGACAATCCGAACTTTGCCGATAAACTTTGCGTTGAGTTTTTTAAGTTCAGAAAATATTATGCAGCACACAACAGCGGTTTAAAAATATGGCTGGTTTCGGGAATTTTTGAAATGGCGCAGTTGTTTAATTTAAAGTTTTGGCTATATTTGTGAAGGCTTGGTGGTGCATTTTCGCCACATTTTTAAGCCGCAAAACGTTATGCCTCAGTTTAGAAAATCGAAATATGAAAATTAAAGAAGAAACATTATATAAATATTTAGAAATTATTTTATTAGAATCTGAAATAACAGAGCCTAATAGCTCTGTGAATATTTTGCACGAAAAATATTTAAATCCAATCACAGAAGAAGAAAGGGATGAATATTTTAGCATTACTGAAGGCATTGTTTCATTAGGTGTAAAACTTGGATATTTTGAATACTTATCAAAAGAAAAAGACTGGTATGATTTGACCGAAAAAGGGATTTTAGCTAAATCAAAAGGCGGACATTTCAAATATATAGATTTCATTGAAAAAAGTGAATTAGAAAAAATTAAACCGACAATTGTGGCCGAAAATTATATTGGCGGAAATAATCACGGAACTCAATCATCAAATAACTTTTCTAATAGTCCGATAACAAATAATACAATTGCAAATCCAAATAATGACCGAAAAGCAAATTCTATAATGTTAAAATTTTGGAAGCTTATTTCGGAAAACAAACTTATATCAAGCTTGTTATTGGTTATAATTTTATGGGCAATCAAAGAGATATTTGACATAAATTTAAAAGGTTAAAATTGCTCCCGACTTAAACGGTGCGGAAGCGAAACCGAAAAATGAATATTGGAATAAATAAAAAACCGAAGGCATAACAGCTGTTTTGAGCTAGCTGGAGTTTAGTGGAATTATCGTTTCGCATCAAGTTTTCGTTAAGCCGAAAATTGAGCGGTTACGAACTTCCAGCCATCTCAAAGCAGCAAAACGTTAACTGTAATTTTTTGTCCGAGAAAAAAACAACTTTTTCTTTGATTATTACCAAATTTTGGTAACTTTGTTAAAAATGAAAAAATTATGGGACGAAATACATCAGTATCGCTTGGAAACTATTTTGAAAACTTTGTCGATAGTAGAGTTTCAGAAGGTAGATTTAAAAACGCGAGCGAAGTTATTCGAGCTGGATTGAGATTGCTAGAAGAAGAGGAAAGCAAAATTGTTGCTCTTAAAAAAGCCATCAATGAAGGAATTGAAAGCGGAATCGCAAATGACTTTGATCCAAAAAAACATCTTGAATCGTTAAAAGCCAAAAAAAGAAATGGCTAAATACAAATTAACAAATAAAGCAATAGAAGATCTATCGAAGATTTGGGATTATACATACGAAGTTTGGTCTGAAAACCAAGCTGACAAATACTATTTTGAACTTATTGGAGATTGTCAAGTATTGGCTGAAAATCAAAACTTAGCGAAAAATTATATAGAAATTAGCGATGATATTTATGGTTATAAATCTGGACAACATATAATTTTCTTTAGAATAATGAACGAAAACGAAATTGAGATTACTAGATTTCTACATTCTAGAATGGATTTGAAAAACAGAATTCAAGAATAAAACTACAGTTAACAGCGGTTTGCTAAAATGGCGACTTTTTATTTTAAATCTAGTTCACTTTTCGCAAGAAATTGTATATTTGAGAGAAAATAAATAGTTCCGAAGTCGCCACTTCAGCAAGCCGCGGAACGTTAGTGGCAAGGCTATGACGACACAACCCGACAGACAAATTGAGTTCTTTTTGATATTTCATATTTTAGTAGTTGCTTAAATAAGCAAATTGACTATCTTTGCATTATGGACAACATTTCTTGCATACGACAACAGGCGGACATTAAACAAATAAACCGTTGCAAAGACCGAGTTTCAGAACTGAACGGTTCGTTTGACTATTTATCGAACGGACTTGAATTGGCGGGTAACAACGTAAGACTGAAAATCCTGTTCCTACTTTACGAAGAGAAACAACTTTGCGTTTGCGACTTGAGTGACATTCTCGGAATGACCATTTCGGCAATTTCACAACATCTCAGAAAACTCAAAGACAGAAAACTCATTGAAACGGAAAGGCAAGCACAAACCATTTTCTACTCATTGACAAAAGAGTATGAAAAAATGCTCAAACCGTTTTTCAAAATACTTCACGAAAATAAAATTTTGGAAACAATATGAAAACAGACAAAAAATTAATCGGTGCAGGACTTTTAACAGCAATCGCAGCATCACTTTGTTGCATCACACCAGTATTGGCTCTTATTGGTGGGACAAGCGGACTTGCTTCTACTTTTTCGTGGCTCGAACCTTTCCGACCGTATTTCATTGGTTTGACAATTTTGGTTCTTGGTTTTTCTTGGTATCAAAAGTTAAAACCCAAAAAGCAAATTGACTGCAATTGCGAATCGGAAGAAAAACCAAAATTTATTCAATCGAAAATGTTTTTAGGAATAGTAACAGCATTTGCAATAGTAATGCTCGCCTTTCCTTATTATGCTCACATTTTTTATCCAAAGACAGAAAAACAAGTCATTGTGGTTGACAAATCAAATGTTCAGACAGTTGAGTTTACCATTAGCGGTATGACTTGTGCAAGTTGTGAAGAACACGTAAACCACGAAGTGAATAAACTTTCGGGTATTATCAAATCAACCGCTTCATTCGAAAATGAAAACGCAATTGTAGAATTTGATAACTCAAAAACGAACATTGCCGAAATTGAAAAAGCAATCAACGGAACAGGATATTCAGTAACAGACAAAAAAGAGAAATAAAATGGAAATCATATTACAATCAACAATCACTTGCCCAAACTGTGGGCACAAAAAGGAAGAAACTATGCCGACAGACGCTTGCCAATATTTTTACGAATGTGAAAATTGCAAGACCGTTTTAAAACCACAGCAAGGCGACTGTTGCGTTTATTGCAGTTATGGAAGTGTAAAATGTCCGCCAATTCAACAAGACAAGAAATGTTGCTGACAAAAGATAAATAAGCCCAGCCACTAACAGCGGTTTTGCGTAATGGCGGGTTCAGTGCTTCGTATGACAGTTCTGTGGTAGGTTCAAGTGCAGTTCTTCGATTAAACTTTTGTGCTAAAAATCCGCCACTACGCAAAGCCGAAAAACGTTATGTGACGCCTTATGAAAACAAAACCTATAAAATGAAGCAACTTATTTTCATAATTTTGACTTTGACATTTTTGTCTTGTGAAAACAAAACTCAAAATACAATTTCAACAACTTCAAAACTTAACGACACTCTAAAAGTCGAAGAAAATGAAAACATCCAAAATTCAAATTCAATTAATAAAGTTGCAATTGACTATAAAATAAATAAAGACTTACTTGACATTATTTTACTCTTGCCTGATAGTGCTTTTCCAAGTTGGGAATGGAAATTAAATGACAGAATTAAATGGTATAACGAAATTAAAGAGAATAATTTTTATATTGACGACAATCCTGATTATTTTAATCAAAAATATTTTGAACCCAACAAAGCAGGGTTTACAATTGTCGATGGATTTTGGTCAATAAACATTTATAAAACAGCTGAAAATTCACACATAGTTATTACAGATGATGTTGTAGGAGACGGAAATTCTTTAAACTTTTTCGAAGTTAAATCCAATAAGATAAAAAAATATTTAGATGAGAAAACAATGTTTTCAGATATCATAGAGCAATTAAAGAAAAAAGAAAATACTGAAAATTGCGTTGAAAAATTTGAAGAAATGAATGACCCGATATTCGAGTTTGACTTCAGTAATAAGAAAAAAATTGAAATTGAGAGTTCTTGGTATTTAACAAAAGAAAATTATGAAAGTTGTTTAATTGGAAACTCAATAATTTACAATTTCGACCCAGAAACTAAGAAATTTGAAATAGAAAAAATATATTGGAAAGATAAGAAAAACGAATAAAGGCGTTACATAACAGCCATTTGGCAAGATTGCGAATTTTGTAGTAAATTCACGTTTATTTCTCGCAAGAAATTTTATCTTTGATAGGAAATAATCCGTTCCGAAGTTCGCAACCTCGCCAAGCGCCCGAACGTTAGCAGTAACCATAAAAAAAAATCTCCGTAAAATTTGACATTATACCAAAACTTGGTATATTTGTTTTTTGAATTTATTTGTCATGGCAAAAAACACATCAATACTATTAGGAGATTATTTTGATGATTTTATTAATCAGCAATTAAGAAGTGGTCGGTTTTCTTCAGCAAGTGAAGTTGTAAGAACTGCATTAAGAATGTTTGAGCAAGAAGAATCAAAAAAAGCTGAACTTATCAAAGAACTTAAAAAAGGAGAAAAATCTGGATTTGTAAAAGATTTTAACAGAGATACTTTTTTAAAGGATTTACATAACAAACATTTGAGTAAATGATTTACAAAATAAGTAAAGAAGCATCAAATGATCTTGAAAAAATTTGGCTTTATACAATTGAAACTTGGTCTGCAGAACAAGCTGACAGGTATTTGAATTTGATTTTTGATGAAATAGAATATCTATGTCAAAAACCAAATTCTGGTTCTGATTTTAGCCATGTCAGAAAAGATTATTTACGTTCTCAGGTCAAATCCCATTTTATTTTCTACAAAATCAACGAAAAACAAAGTGAGTTAGAGATTATCCGAATTCTCCATCAACAAATGGATATAGAAAATCGGCTAAACGAATAAAAGCCAGCAGTTAACAGCGGTTTGCTTCAATGGCTACTTCCGGATTTTCCTACGGAAAATCCGCTACTGAATGGAATGTTTTGTTATATTTGTAATGGCTTGGTGTTGGTTCAACGCCACTGAGAGCAAGCCGCGGAACGTTGGTGGCAATTTTGCCGAACCGCAGAAACAACTATAAAAATAATAATGACAGAAACAGACAAATTATCTTTATTTTTTAGCAATGAATTTCCTTTTAATAAAGAAGGTTTAGAAGAATTTGTAAATACTTTTGTTATTAAATCATACAAAAAAGGGGAAATCATTTTAGAAAATGGAACTATTGAAAATGAACTCCGTTTTTTAGACCAAGGCATTATTAGGGAATATTATGCAACTAACGACAGGGAAAAAAATATTAATTTTTATACTAGTTCAGGTTTTATAACCGACTTTTCTTCGTTTACTCATTCCACAGTAACAAGAAAGTATCAAGAATGTTTGACCGATGTAGATTTGAGAATTTTATCCAAAGAAAAATTCTTGACTTTTACTAACCAATACAAATGTGGCAAACTATTTATTGAAACTATTTTCCAAAGAATAGTTGTTAAAAAGGAAAGTGAAGAGTTTAACCATTTTGTAAATACTGCTGAAGAATTGTATCTCGATATTATGAAGACAAAACCTGACTGGTTACTGCAAATTCCACAATATCATATTGCTTCTTATTTGGGAATTACACCTGAAACATTGAGTAGAATTAGAAAAAGAATTTAATTTCTTGATTTCAATCAATGGAATCTATTTTAGTATGGAGCAACTTTGTACTTTCAATTTAAAACTATTAAATAATGAAAATACATCATTTGCGAAATGCCACTATGGTAATAGAAACTGGAAATAAAGTCATTCTTGTTGATCCAATGCTTGGAAAAAAAGGAACTGCTGGACCCACTTTTACATTGTTCCGTTTTAAAACACAACGAAATCCAATTGTAGATTTACCAAGCAATGCAATGAATATCGTGGAAAAAACTACACATTGTTTAATAACTCATCTACATCCCGACCATTTAGATAAGGAAGCAGAGGATTTTCTTCGCCTTAAACAAATTCCTGTTATTTGTAGTGTTAAGGACGAAAGTACATTAAGAAAAAAAGGATTATACGTTTCCCAAACCGTTGAATATTGGAAAGAAAGCATTTTTTTAGGTGGAAAAATTCAAGGAATTCCAGCCGTTCACGGTTACGGATTTGTTGCCAAACCAATGGGAAATGTTATGGGATTTTACATAGAATTGCCTAATGAAAAATCGATGTATTTAAGCGCAGACACCATTTATACCGAAGATGTGCATAAAGTTTTGACACAATTAAAACCTGAAATAGCTGTGGTCGCTTGTGGAACGGCTCAATTAGATATTTTTCAACCTTTGTTAATGCGAATGGATGACATTTTAAAATTCGTAAAAAACGCACCAAATCAAGTAATCGCAAATCATCTAGAAGCTGTAAATCATTGCCCGACGACACGACAACAATTAAAAGTAGAAGTTTCAAAAATTGGACTTTCTAACAAGGTTTTTATTCCAAATGATGGAGAAAGTAAAGTCTTTTAATAAACTAAGTACAAATGATTTTATAGAAAAACAGCCAGTAAATCAATGTCATATTTTTTATATCATCAATGATTTGAAAGGGATTTAAAATTCTACACTTGTAATTGCTAACTTTGCAAAGCAGCAAAATATAAATACGAATTATAGAATTAAAGCTTAAAACAAGTACTATGTTTAAGAAAAATCAACTGTTGGAATACTTAAAACAATACAATTTATTTACAGACAGTGAAATAAATGAATTTATAAGTTTAGCGACTATTTCTACAATAAAAAAAGGAGATTTTTTCATTAAACAAGATGAAATCTGTACCACGCTTTCCTTCGTGAATTTTGGTATTTTTCGATCATTCTATTATTCTAATAATGACGAAGAAATAACCTATTGTTTTACCTTTCCCAATACATTATTAGTGGCTTATTCTTCATTTATTACACAGAATAAATCAGAAGAAAATTTACAAGCTTTAACCGATTCTGAAATAATTTCAATTTCAAAAAAAGAATTAGAAAACCTTGCGAAATCAAACAATAAATGGTTGAATTTTTTAAAAATAATTGCTGAAAAAGAATATGTTGAACTCGAAAAATGGATATTTAATCATCAAAAATCCAACGCCCAAAAACGATATGTAGATTTGATAAACAACTATCCACAATTTGTACAACAAATTCCACTTCACTATATAGCGTCCTATCTTGGAATTACTCAAAGACATTTAAGTAGAATAAGAGCATCAATTTAATTATTAGACAAATGTCCTACTTGAATAGTATGACAGGAGTGTAATTTTGCACTTCAAATTAAAAATAATTAAATATATGAAAACAGTAATTTTAATAGGTGCTAATGGGAAAATGGGAAAAGCAGCACTGACAGGTTTAGGAAAACACAAAGTGATTACAGCAGGTCGCTCTCAAGACGGTTGCGACTACCAAGTTGACATTACCAGTGAAGAATCTTTGAGAAAATTATTCAAGGAGGTTGGTCACTTTGATGCAGTTGTGAATACAGTTGGCGTATGTGAATATGCAACCTTCGAGGAAATGACTGAAGCGCAATGGATGACTACAGTAATGAGTAAAATGATGGGGCAAATCAATATTGTTAGAATAGGTCAGGAATACATTGCTGATAAAGGTTCCTTTACGCTTATTACAGGTATACTAAATTTAAAGCCTATTCCTTTTGCTATTGCAGATGCAACTACAAGTGGTGCCATTGATACCTTTGTAAAATGTGTAGCCTTCGAAATGCCAAGAGGTATTCGTGTAAATTCAGTAAATCCAACAGTTTTAGCAGAAGCTTGGGATGTTTATGGCGATATGATGCCAGGATTTCAACCCGTACCAAGTACATTGGTGGGTAAAGCGTTTGAACGCTCGGTTGATGGATTTATTACTGGTCAAGTGATCCTTGTGGATGCCTAATTAACTAAAATTACAGCATATAGTCTTTTCAAAAAAGAAATTGACTATATGCTGTTTATTATAAAATAAAAAGAAAAATGGAATTAAAACTTTACCAAATTGACGCATTTACAGATACCATTTTTGGTGGAAATCCTGCTTGTGTGGTGCCACTTGACAATTGGTTATCAGACGACATTTTGTTGAAAATAACTAAAGAAAATGCCGTTGCAGAAACCGCTTTTTTTGTAGATAAAGGAGAAAAAATCCATTTGCGATGGTTTACGCCAGAAATTGAAATGGATTTGTGCGGTCACGCCACACTTGCAACAGCACATTGCTTAAAGACAATTTTAGATTACAAAAAAGATGAAATTGTTTTCGAAACATTAAGTGGCGACTTAATTGTTAAAGTTGAAGATGGACTATACAAAATGGACTTCCCATCAAGAATGCCTATTGCAGTTACTTTACCCGAGACAATTTCAAAATCGTTAAATATCCAACCTAGGGAAATTTTAAAATCAAGAGACTATGTTTTGGTTTATGAAAACGAAACAGCAATTAGAAATATTAAAATTGACCGACAATTGTTTGACCAAATCAACCTTGACCCAGGCGGAATAATTGTAACAGCAATTGGAGATGACTGTGATTTCGTTTCTCGTTTTTTCACACCACAAGCATCCATCTTAGAAGATCCTGTAACAGGTTCTGCTCATTGTTCTTTGGTGCCATTTTGGTCAAAAAGACTCGATAAAAAAGTACTTTATGGGCAACAAGTTTCGGAACGAATGGGCAAACTATATTGTGAAGACAAAGGTGACCGAGTTATTATTAGCGGAACAGCAAAAACCTATTCTGTTGGGAATTTTTGGATAGAATAATAAAAATTATTGCAAAAAGATATAACCATCAAAGAAAAAAAATCAAATAAAATATATGAAAAATACTTTTAAAAACAGTTTGAATGCTTGCAAGATAAGTGATACTGACTCCGGATTTTGTCTTGTAGCAAATGCTAAAACTGATTTCATTTGCAAATACAAAGAAGCTATAATTGATGATGCTTCTTTTTTTTATACCGAAAAAACTGGTGATTTTACCATCAAAGCGGAAGTTGAAACAAAAGGAAACTTTAGCTACGACGCAGCTTTCTTGATGGTGAGAGAAACGGAAACCCGATGGATAAAATTAGCAGTTGAACTAGGCGTTGACACAATGTACAATGTGGTTTCTGTAATCACAGATAATTGGTCGGATGACGCCAATGGTGAATTACTCCCATCCAATAAATGTTGGTTGCGTATAACTCGTAAAGGTGATTTTTGGGGACTTCATTATTCAGTCAATGGTCAACAATGGCGATTTGTTCGTTGTTTTGGATTAGACCTTTCTTCCACTGTAAAAGTTGGATTTGGAATACAAGCACCTTTAGGAGATAAATGCGAAGGAAAATTGGATTTTATTACCATATCCAACGAAAGTGTTAAAAACTTTAGAGATGGTAATTAAAACAGTCACAAAGTAAACATAGGCAATCATCTATTAAATTAGTTTATTTGCCCTAATAATTCAAAATCAAAATGAACTTTCAAATACAAAATAGCAACAGTAACGACACAGACGAAATTTTTCGTTTATACAAAATCGCGACCGATTTTCAGAAGACAAGATTTACCAGCCATTGGCCAGAATTTGATAGAAAACTTATTGAAACTGAAATTTCAGAAAACAGACAATGGAAAATTGTTTCAGAAGGTAAAATTGCTTGTGTGTGGGCGACAACTTTTAATGATCCTCAAATCTGGGAGGAACGTAACGAAGATCCAGCTGTTTATATTCACCGTATAGCAACAAATCCTGATTTTCGAGGACAAAATTTAGTTGGCCAAATTGTAGAATGGGCAAAGAATTATGCCAAAGAAAATCAAAAACAATTCATAAGAATGGATACAGTTGGCGATAATTCAGGGTTAATTAATCACTACACAAGATGTGGCTTTGAGTTTTTAGGTTTATTGAAACTTAGAAACACTGAAGGACTTCCAGCACATTATGACAACGCAACAGTAAGTTTATTTCAAATTGACGTAAACCATAAATAAGAAAATAACTTCTCATTTATTTGTTTACAGTTTTATTTATTCATTCTTGACAATTAAAAATATTGAAAACAGTTTTACTACATTTCCTAATACAAAAAGACTGGAATACAAAAATAATAACTGCCATCAATTGCGGTTTGCTTCAATTACTAGTTCTAGATTACCTTTCTAAAATCCGCAACTGAGTATTATTCATGAATTTTTGTTAAATATAAATCACTATTTAACCTACACTTTAAAAAGCTGTTTATGGCTACTCGCCATTTTTAAAGTATAACAAAAAAAGCCAGAACTTACATTCTGGCTTTGTTGTTTTTTAGACTATTTTCTTATTCTAAAACAAACGAAACGGATACGTTTGAAATAATCTCAATTTCTCCAATTGCTAAGGTTTCTTGTGGCATTGCGCTTCCATCAGCCATTGCCATTGTTTTCATTTCGGCATACACTGGTCGTGGGTAATTAGTAAATGAGTTGTCTGAAATTACTAACGCCTTCCCTACTTTTTGCCCTGCTAAAACCGAAACGTAATCTTCTGCTTTTTGCTTCGCATCTAGCATCGCTTTTTTACGCGCTTGGCTTTCGTATTCTTTAATTTTATACGATTTGAATTCTACACCTTGTATCGAATTGATGCCGCTATCTACCAAATCCATCATTAACTTATCGTATTTAGACAAATCTTTCAAATGAATTGAAATGGTTTGATTGGCTACGTAATTGTATTTTTTAGTGTTATAATCGTAGTTCTTATACAAATTCACGCGTTGCGTTTGATAATCAGCCGTTGGAATACCACGTTGCTTGATTAACTTTAGTACTTTGTCTACGATTTCATCGTTTTTCTTTTTTACTTCGGCTGCGTCTTTTCCAGTGTTTTCTACAGCTATTGTAATTATAGCTTCGTCTGGTGTAACCTTAATTTTTCCTTCTCCTGAAACGCTAATTTGCGGAACTGTTTTTACTTCTTGTGCTTGTACCATACCTGCTGAGAATAATAGTATCATTACTAAATTTTTCATAATCTTAATATTTTAATTATTTATAGTTTTTCAAGTATTGTGCCAAAAAAACAAAATCTTAAAATTTTATAATTTATTCATCTTTTGTAAGAAAAATAAAACTACAATTGGAACTAATAAAGCACCAACGGTTAAAGGTTCTGTAGTAATTAATTGCGGATATTTTGTTAATGTAAAAGCATAACCTCCAATTGCTCCTCCAAAATGGGCTACGTGACCAATATTATCTCTTTTGGCTTTCATTCCGTAAATAGAGAACAACAAATAGGCAAATCCGAAGATATAGCCCGGAATTAATCCATACATACGAATATTTGGTTCTAACAGAATAGCACTAAAAATGATACCTGTAACCGCTCCAGAAGCACCAACTGCTCGGTACGAATAATCGTTTTTATGAAAGTAGAACGTAAGTAAATTTCCTGCAATTAAACTTCCCATATAAATGTACAAAAAATAAAGCGCACTTGTATTATAAATCACATAAGGAGCAAAAAAGTACAACGTAAACATATTAAAAAACAAATGCTGAAAATCGACATGTAAAAAACCAGAACTCAAGATACGTAATTGTTCACCCGATTTTATACTTCCAATATGAAATTCATATTTTCTAAAAAAAGAAGTATCGTTTATGGCTTTGTAGCTTATTAAGGCATTTATTACTATTAAACCCAATAAAATAATATTCATGAAATCTATTTTTTGTAAATTTAGGAATACTTTGTCAAATTTACTTAGAACTAAAAAAGTATATTTGTAAAAAATTTCGCGAATGCAATTATTAGTTTACATACTTATCTATCCGATATTGTGGATAATATCTATACTACCCTTTCCAGTATTTTACTTATTATCAGATTTTGTATACTTTTTAACCTATAACATTATTGGTTACCGCAAAAAGGTAGTCCGTGATAATATTAAATTGGCATTACCGCACTTATCTGATAAAGAAAGACTTACAATTGAAAAAAAGTTTTACAGCCACATGTGTGATATGTTTTTAGAAATGATTAAAACTATTTCAATATCGCAAAAGGAAATTGAAAAACGATTCACTTTTAGCAACATGGATGTGTATTATGATTTGGAGAAAAAAAATAAAAGTATTGCCTTAATGTGTGCGCATTATGCAAGTTACGAATGGGTTGTTTCCATGAATTATCACATTAACTGTAAAGGATTTGGTATTTATAAAAAATTAGCAAATCCGTATTTTGATAAATTAGTCAAACGAATCCGTTCTAAATTTAAAGCCGAATTAATTACTACGAAAGAAACGATTCCAACTATTTCAGACAATTACAATAAAAATGTTTTAAGTTTATACGGATTTGCAAGTGATCAATCGCCTAAACCTAGCTCGGCTTATCATTGGGCGCCTTTTATGGGACATATTGTTCCTGTTCATACGGGTGCCGAAATGCTAGCTAAACGTTTTGATATGAATGTGATTTTCCTAAGAACTAAAAAAATAAAAAGAGGTTATTATCAAGCAAGCTTTGAAGTACTTTCGGAAGACGTAAAATCGGTTCCTAATTATGAAATTACTGATAAATTCTTGAAGTTAGTAGAAGAACAAATCTATGAAGCTCCAGAATTTTACTTGTGGACGCATAAAAGATGGAAACATACAAAAGAAAAAGTAACTGTTTAAAAAACACCTGATTTTGTCAAACTGAACTCGTTTAACTTCGTTGAATCTTCGATTTCAGCTTCTAGTTAATTAGATGCTGAAATAAATTCAGCATGACACAGAATAATTTTTAAACAGTTTCCTAAATTATAAATTAAACCAATTGTGAACCATTTCTTTGATTTCGCCTTTGGCACTTTTATGAACGAATTCGTTGGTTTTCGGATTGTATTCGTAATCTGTTCCCCATTCTTTGTGATTAGCTGCTAAAGCTTTAATGTTCTCGCAAACAAATTCAATTTCATCTGTTGTAGTCGTTGGGTGAATTGACATACGAATCCATCCTGGTTTTTGAATTAAATCGCCTGAGGAAATTTTACAAACCAAATCATGAGAAGTTTCTTGATCTACATGTAACAAATAATGTCCGTAAGTTCCAGCACAACTGCAACCACCACGCGTTTGGATTCCGAATTTATCGTTTAGTAATTTCACTCCTAAATTGTAGTGTAAATCATCAATATAAAACGAAATAACTCCTAACCTATCTTGATGTTGATTCGCCAAAATATGTAAATTATCAACATTTCCAAGAGTTTCAAAAATGTAATCTACTAACTCGTGTTCTCTATCTAAAATATTCTGAACACCCATTTTTTCTTTCAACTGAATTGCTAAAGCGGTTTTCATTACTTGTAAAAAGCCTGGAGTTCCGCCGTCTTCTCTATCTTCGATATTGTCAATGTATTTGTGTTCACCCCAAGGGTTTGTCCAACTTACAGTTCCTCCACCTGGACAATCTGGAACGTTATTTTTGTATAAATTTTTATTGAAAATCAAAACTCCTGAAGTTCCAGGACCTCCTAAAAACTTGTGAGGAGAAAAGAAAATCGCATCCAAATAACTTTCTGCATCTTCTGGGTGCATATTAATATTCACATACGGACCCGAACAAGCGAAATCTACAAAGCAAACACCGTTGTTTTGGTGCATTAACTTTGCCACTTCATGATACGGAGTTCTAATTCCGGTAACGTTTGAACACGACGTAATTGATGCAATTTTAAAACTTCTATCTTTATATTTTTCTAGTAAATTCTTTAATTCATTAATGCATAATAATCCGTTTTCATCAGCTGGAATTACTACAACATCTGCAATGGTTTCTAACCAAGACGTTTGATTCGAATGGTGTTCCATGTGCGAAATAAAAACGATTGGTTTCAACTCGTTTGGAATAGCCGTAAACTCTTTTAAATTTTCTGGAATACGAAGTCCTAAAATACGTTGGAATTTATTCACTACACCTGTCATTCCAGTTCCATCGGTAATTAAAATATCCGAATCAGATGCGTTTACATGATGTTTGATAATGTGACGCGCTTCATGATACGCCATTGTCATTGCTGTTCCTGTAACTGAAGTTTCGGTATGCGTATTGGCTACAAAAGGACCAAAATCATTCATTAATTTCTCTTCAATTGGGCGATATAATCTTCCGCTGGCTGTCCAATCGGTGTAAATGATTTTCTTTTCCCCAAAAGGCGATTGAAAACTTTGATTGATTCCAATTATATCTTTTCTGAATTGCTCAAAATAGCATTCTAATTGGGTTTTAGTAGTTGTAGTCGACATTGCGTTGTATTTCATTTATTCTTTCGTTTGTCTTTCGTATAAAACCGTTTCTACCGTTTCAAAATCGGTTGGTTTTCCTTCTGAAACAAAGTATTTTATTAAAACTTGCCCCCATAAATCACCACATGAAAATTCGGCAATAATCCATCTGTGATTTAAAACTTTAGAGGTATTAATTAAAAATGGATTCCCATCAATTGGTTCATAAGGAACAAGCGGATTTCCATTTTTATTTGCATTCAAACTAATTAGATCTTCTTTTACTTTAATAGCAACTTTTTGATAATCTAAGTTATTAGAAAAGAAATACTCTTGTGCATCTTCATCACTTTCCAAAGCAAAATAATTCGCATTTGCTAAAGTAGCGACAGAATCTCTCGAAGTTTTTAAATTCGCTTTTACTTTTAGTACTTCTTTGTCTTTTGCGTCTAATATTTTAGTAGAATTCACATATTGAAAAACATTAAACAATAACGAGAAAATCAAAGCATACAAAATTACGTTCTTCATAAGTATTAAATATTAATTTCTAAATTATCATAAGCTACAAACACATTTTCTGGCAATTTCTTTTGAATTTCTTCATGAAAACCAAACAAATGGCTGATGTGCGTTAAATAAGTTGTTTTTGGACGCACCAAAGATATGAAATGTAAAACTTCTTCTAAATTAAAATGTGTGTTATGTGGTTCTTCTCTTAAACAATTTACTACCAATACTTCACATCCTTTTATTTTTTCGATTTCGGAAGCTTCCATTGTTTTTACATCTGTCAAATACACAAAATCTTGAATTCGGTATCCAAAAACTTGCAACGAACCATGATAAGCATTCACTGGAATAACAACTTCATTATTTACGGTAAATGGCTGGTCATTAACCACTTCATTTTCAGAAACTGAAGGCGCTCCTGGATATTTGTTTTCGGTTTGAAAAATATAATCAAATCGTCGTTCTAAATTTTTTAATACGCGTTCATGCGCATAAATAGCAATTGCACCTTGTTTAAAAAAGAACGGACGAATATCGTCTAAACCCGCAGTATGATCGGCATGTTCGTGCGTAAATAACAACCCATCAATTTTAGGACATTTCGAATTTAGCATTTGTTGTCTAAAATCGGGACCACAATCGATAACAATAGAAGCGTCTTCGGTTTCAATCCAAACCGAGACACGTAATCTGTTGTCTTTTTTATCCGTACTCAAGCAAACCGAGTGATGACTTCCAATTACTGGAATTCCTTGAGATGTTCCTGTTCCTAAAAAATAAATTTTCAAAGCCTTATCTTTTGCACAAAAATAACAATAATTATGGTAGTTTTTATAAAATGATTAACTTTGCCATTGGAGACTATTTTTTCCAAGTACCCCAAAATTTATTTTAATGAAAAGCATGGTTACAGATATTAAAGTTCGTGGAGACAGAGAGATAGAGCAAATCCCTTCCATAAAAGATAAAGCATTAAGAATCAATCTTAATGAAAACATCTATGGAACGTTTGCTGAGATTGGAGCAGGACAAGAAACGGTACGTAACTTTTTCAGAGCTGGTGCCTCGTCTGGAACGATTGCAAAAGCAATGTCGGCATACGATAAAGACTTTAGTGACGCTATTTATGGTGTAGAAGAAGATGGTCGTTATGTTACTGAAAGTCGCTTGAAAAAGATGTTGTCGCATGAAATTAATTTGGTAGAACAACGTTTAAGTAGAGATAAACATCCAAATAAATTATTCTTTAGTTATGCCAATACTGTAGCGACTATTGATTTTGCTAAACAATTTAAAGGACATGGTTGGGTTGGAATCGTTTATCAAGTAGAACCAGATGAAGATTATAATGAAATTATTCTTCACATCCGTTTTAAAGAAAATGATGCCAAATTACAGCAAGAAACACTTGGAACCTTAGGTGTTAACTTAATTTATGGTGCCTTTTACAAATACAACGATCCTAAAAAACTACTTCGCTATTTATACGACCATTTAGATAAAGACCAATTAGAAATTGATACTATTAATTTCTCTGGACCTCGTTTTGCTAATGTAGACAATCGTTTGATGAGTTTACAATTGGTTAAAAACGGCATGACTGATGCCGTAATGTTTGGTCCTGATGGGAAAAACATTCTTCCTGCTGCTGTTTTATACAAGAAAAATATCTTAGCATTAAGAGGAAGTTTTAGACCGGTTACTAAAGTAAATATGGATATGTATGAAGAATCATACAACATGTTTATTAAAGAGAATAAAGTAGATAAAGACAATACATTTGTGGTTTTTGAGATTACGCTTTCTAACTTAAAAGCAGAAGGTGAAATTGATGAACGCGATTTCCTTGACCGAGCGGAATTACTTTGCAAACTAGGGAAAAACGTAATGATTTCTAACTTCCAAGAGTATTTCAAAGTAGTTGAATATTTCTCTAACTATTCTAAAGCTCGTATGGGATTAGCTATGGGTGTAAATAACTTAATTGAAATCTTCGACGAGAAATATTACCGCCATTTATCGGGTGGAATTTTAGAAGCGTTTGGAAAATTATTCTATCGCGACTTAAAAGTGTATTTATACCCAATGAAAGATGAAAACGGAAATGTAATCACTTCAGAAAACTTGAAAGTACACCCAAGAATGAAAGAATTGTACAAATTCTTCAAATTCAATGGAAAAGTAATCGATATCAAAGATTATGATGAAAAAAATCTAGATTTTTTCTCAAGAAAAATACTTAAAATGATTTGTAAAGGTGAAACTGGTTGGGAAGACATGCTTCCAGAAGGAACTGCTGATATCATTAAGAAAGAAAAACTATTCTCTTATGCTTGTGAAGTTGACTTTAAAGAAGTAGAAAAGATTGAATAGTAAATATTAAATCTAACCTTTGTCAAACTGAACTTGTTTCAGTTTCTCTATTTAATTATAAGTTAGAGATTCTGAAACAAGTTCAGAATGACAGATGTTTCATGTTATTTTTGCAAAAACAAATCCTATGAACATCCGCCTTTTAACTATTGGGAAAACCGACAATAAATCGTTACAAACCTTGATTGATGATTACACCAAGCGTTTGTCGTTTTACGTAAAATTTGATTTGGAAATTATTCCCGATATCAAAAACGTAAAGAACTTATCGGAAGCCCAACAAAAAGAAAAAGAAGGCGAATTGATTTTGTCTAAAATCACACCAACTGACCATTTAATTTTATTAGATGAAAACGGAAAAACATTCAGCAGCGTTGGTTTCTCCGACTTTCTACAAAAGAAAATGAATGCGGGTACTAAAACCTTAGTATTCGTAATTGGCGGTCCGTATGGATTTAGTGAAACTGTTTACCAAAAAGCACAAGGTAAAGTTTCGTTATCTGAAATGACATTTTCGCACCAAATGGTACGATTATTTGTAATCGAACAAATTTATAGAGGTTTTACGATTTTAAGAAATGAACCGTATCATCATCAGTAGGGAGTTGGAGAAGGAAGTTGGGAGTTCTAAGTAGTTAATTTTGCCATGAAAAATGTTCTTCTAAGTTGGATATAACTTCTCTTATCGAAATAGTATCAACAATTCTCCAATGTGCTGTATAAGTCCCCGCTCCATCGGAAAAGAAACCATATAAAACATATTGATTTCCTTTTTTAATTATTTTAAATTGATGCTTTGATAATTCTCCACTGAAATTTGGATTAAACATTGATGAGACATCCAAAATAATCTTATTTTTTCCAATTTCTAAAACCAAATTGGTTAATTGATTTTTAGGCTTATCTACAGGAATATCTGAGCCATACCAAATAGCATTATCAATTGCACAAATATATTGAACACCAAAATCGTTTTTACAAATTTTAATTTGATGTTCCTTTTCGTTAAAAGTTTTTATTGTCCAATGTAACTTGATGTTATTTTCAAATAAAATTATACCTGAATTTTCTTGAGCATTTATTCTCAAAATTGATAAGAAAACGATAAGAAAAACATACCTCATAAAACCAATTTTCTTATTTTAACAACTTACAATTTACACCCACATTCAGGCAATTTTTTCTCATCGTACACGAACTCAAAAGAAGACAATTGAATTTCGTTATTCGTTGCTTTCCATGCCAAAATCTTATTTTGAATGTATTGGTCGTACGTTAGGCGATTATCAAAATTCAAATGCAACATTGTGATTTTTCCATCACTTGTGAAATCAGCAAATTCTTTTATGAAATCGATAAATTCTTCACGAGAAATATCATTTCCGTCAACGGTAATTTTGTTGTCTTTGTTGAAATTTACTGTGAAATTGTGGTAGTTTCTATAATGTTCGGCGTGTTTTTTAATGAAAAACTTAGAAAAGTGCTTACTGTATTTAAACTCAACATCGGTAAAAGGAAAAAACGCTAAATTCTTAGCCACACTATCCGAATACGTAAAAACGTTCATGGTTCCTGTTTTAGAATGTGAACTGCTTTTCTTTTTATCTTGTAATTCCATCACTTCAGGAATGACTAATTTCAGCGGTAAACGTTTGTCTATATTGAAAACCCAATTAGTTGAAGAAATCGAGTTCTTGCGATTCACTTCCACAATTGTGTCTAATTTTTCTTTATCATCTTTATTTTCTTCGGTTTTAAAGAACATGTAAATAGGTGAATGATCTGTCATTTCTTTCATAACCGAAACACTTTCTTGTGGCAACAACACTTCTTCGTTATTACAAGAAAACAAACCCATTAAGGCAACAATAGCAACTAATTTCTTCATTATTTATTTTAATTTACTGACTAATTTTATACATTCCACCGCTTCTTTTACATCATGCACTCGGAGAATTTTAGCTCCTTTTTGTAACGCAATCGTATTTAAAACCGAAGTTCCGTTCAAAGCTTCTTGGGGTGTTTTTTCCAACACTTTATAAATCATCGATTTTCTTGAAATTCCGGCTAATAATGGTAATTCTAGTATCGAAAACAACTCCATTTTATGCAAAACTTCGTAATTCTGTTCTAATGTTTTGGCAAAACCAAATCCAGGGTCAATGATAATATCTGAAATTCCGAAACTTCTCGCCTTTTTAATGCGCTCCGAAAAGTAAAAAATCATTTCTTTGACAATATCTTCGTAATGCGTCAAACTTTGCATCGTTTGTGGATTGCCTCGCATGTGCATCATGATGTACGGCACTTTTAAATCGGCAACGGTTTCCAACATTTTATCATCTAACAAACCTGCTGAAATATCATTCACCATTGCCACTCCATTTTCTACTGAAGCTTTAGCAACATTAGCTCTAAACGTGTCAACCGATAAAATAATCGTAGGAAATGTTTCAACCAATTCTTTAATAATGTGAACCAAACGCTTTATTTCTTCTCCTTCCGATACAAATTCGGCACTTGGCTTACTCGAATACGCACCAATGTCAATAAAATCAGCACCTTCCGACAGCATTTTATCTACTTGATGAATAATCGAATTGATTTCTTTGTGCTTACCACCATCATAAAAGGAATTGGGCGTCACATTCAAAATCCCCATTACTTTTGGAGTTGACAAATCGATTAAATTTCCGTTGCAATTAATTGTCATTTAAAGTAGTTTTTCAAATTACAGTTTACGAAATCGTTTTCTTATAAAAACATGAAATTCTTTGTTAAGAATCGGTATTCTTTGTTCTTATTTTTTTACTTTTGAAAAATTTCACACAAATATACACCAAATAATGTCGAATACTTCTCAACAATATGATAAAGTTATAGCGGTTTGTCGCGATTTATTTTCCAAAAAAGCGCACGATTACGGTACTGCATGGCGTATTTTACGTTTGCCATCCTTAACCGATCAAATTTTCATTAAAGCACAAAGAATTCGTAGTCTACAAGAAAACGAAGTGCGTAAAGTGGACGAAGGTGAAGCATCAGAATTCATTGGAATTATCAATTATTGTGCAATGGCTTTAATTCAAATGGAAAAAGGAGTTGCCAATCAACCAGATATTTCAGCTGATGAAGCGGTACAATTATATGACGAAAAAATCGCAGAAACGAAAGCCTTAATGGAAAATAAAAACCACGATTATGGCGAAGCTTGGCGCGATATGAGAATCAGTTCGTTAACCGATTTAATAATTCAAAAGTTACTTCGTGTAAAGCAAATCGAAGATAACAAAGGAAAAACTTTAGTTTCGGAAGGAATTGACGCTAATTACCAAGACATGATTAACTATTCGGTTTTTGCTTTGATTTTAATGGAAAATAAATAACAAGTCGTTAACAGCTTCCTTTTTTTGAATGTTGTATTTTAGCCATTAGAAATCCCAAAAAGCAAATAACAAAAAACAAATAAATCTAAAATTTCAATTTTTTAAATTCAAAAAATCTAAATGAGTGAAAAAAAATACGATTTAGAAGATAGAACCCTTGAATTTGCAATAGCTTGCAGAATTTACATCGGTAAATTACCCAAGTCAATTTCAAACATCGAAGATTCAAAACAATTAGTTAGAGCATCAGGTTCAATTGGAGCAAATTACATCGAAGCCAATGAATCATTGAGTAAAAAAGATTTTGTTTTTAGATTGAAAATTTCTAGAAAAGAAAGTAAAGAAGCCGTTTATTGGTTAAACATTTTAAACAGAATAAACCCTGAATTTAAATCCGAAACAGAACAACTGATAAAAGAAGGGAAAGAATTAAAATTAATATTTTCTTCTATAATTGAAAAATACAAAGTATAGTTTTTTGAATTTGAAGTTTAAAATTTGGTCCTTATTTGTAATTTATGATTTGCTATTTGTAATTTAAACATACTATGAACTCAAAAAATATATCTTGGATTTTACGCCTTATCATTTCAGCTTTATTTATACTTTCAGCTGTTGCCAAATTATATCCATCGCCTTATTTTGCAATTTCTACTTTTGAAGTAAAACAATTGTATCCATTAGGTTTTTCAGAAGGTTTTGCACCTTATTTCTCAAGAATTTTAATCGGAATTGAATTTGCACTTGGAATAGCTATTTTGCTAAAAGATTACTTGAAAAAAATCACTATTCCAGCTACAATTTTGTTGCTAGCGGTATTTACAATTCATTTAAGCTACACTACTTTTGTAAGTGGAAATGCAGGAAACTGTGGTTGTTTTGGCGATTTAATTCCAATGACTCCCGTTGAAGCCATAATTAAAAATATCATTGCTATTGGCTTATTAGTTTGGTTATTCAAATTACTACCTGCTGATGGAAAATCGAACTTTTGGTTGTTGAAATCGGTTGGATTGGGCTGTATTTTAGCGCTTTTCATGTTGGCTCCTATTCGTCCTGTTGAAAAAGTAATGGATGAACCAACTTCAGAAATTCAAGAAAATTTAGGAGTTGTAGTAGATTCTACTTCTCTATTGACCAATGAAGAACCTGCTGCTGCAATTACAAAGGATACCGTTAAAAAGGTAGCCGAAAAGAAAACCGAAGACGCTCCTAAAAAAGTAAAATCGGGTTACGAGAAGTATTTTCCTGGCATTGATACTGATAAAAAGATTCTGTGCTACTTTGTTCCGGGTTGCGACCATTGTATGGATACCGCAAAAGAATTGAATGAAATGCGTAGAAAAGATAAGAACTTCCCTCCTGTTTATGTGATTTTCATGAATGAAGAACCAGAGAAAATTCCAACCTTCTTTGAATTTGCAGGAACGAAATTCCCATATAAAATGATTGACGTGATTCCGTTTTGGACTGAATTAGGTTCAGGAAGAGATACGCCAGGAGTAAAATATCTTTGGAATGGAAACGAATTCAAATACTACGATGGCATCAATGAAAATAAATTCAATGGAGTTGAATTCAAAAAACTGATTAAAAAACCGTATTCGGAATTAAAAAAATAATTTTTAAACACATAGAAACATAGAAATTTTTAAAGCGTTGACTAATGTGATAAAATCCTAAGATTTTATTCTATAAAAACTTTTAAAAAAAAGCAATTAAACTGAAAACTATGTGTCTATGCGTTTCAAATAAATAAAAAGTGAAATTATGATAAAGAAAATGTTCGTTTTAGCAACCATGCTAATTAGCACTTTAGGATGTGCTCAAAAAGAAGAAACTACATTCAAAAAAGAAGGTTTGGAAAATGTAATGGTTACAAAAGAGAACCAACCAATTACGTTTGCTGAAATTCTAAAAAAATACGAAGGAAAAACAATTGTAATTGATGTTTGGGCTTCTTGGTGTTCGGATTGTATTAAAGGAATGCCAAAAGTAAAAGCTTTACAAGAAAAATATCCTGACGCTACTTACCTATTCATTTCTATGGATAAAACGTATGAAGCTTGGTTAAAAGGAATTGAAAAATACGAAGTAAAAGGCGAACATTACTTGACTTCAGACGGAATGAAAGGTGTTTTTGGAAAATCAATCAACTTAGATTGGATTCCAAGATATATGGTAGTGGACAAAACAGGTAAAATTGCGCTTTACAAAGTAATTGAAGCCGATGATGAAAAATTAATCAAAACCTTAGAATCATTAAAATAATGAGAAAAAATATCGTTGCCGGAAACTGGAAAATGCATAAAAACCAACAGGAAACTATTGCATTAATCGAAGAAATTATCGCTAAAAAACCAAATACTTCAACTGAAATTATTGTAGCACCTACGTTTGTAAACTTAGCCAAAGCTGTTGAAATTACGAATGGAAAAGGAATTACTGTAACAGCACAAAACATGCACCAAGCTGAAGGTGGCGCTTTTACAGGTGAAATTGCAGCTGGAATGTTGACTGATATCGGTGTAAATACAGTAATTTTAGGACACAGCGAAAGACGTGCGTATTTTCATGAAACCGATGCTTTGTTAGCTAGTAAAGTCGATACGGCTTTAAAACATGAAATGCGAGTTATTTTTTGTTTTGGTGAAGAGTTAAAAGACCGCCAAAATGATAATCATTTTAATGTAGTAGAATACCAATTACGTGATGGTTTGTTCCATTTAGAAAAGAAAGATTGGGCAAATATTGTATTGGCTTACGAACCGGTTTGGGCGATTGGAACAGGTGAAACCGCTTCTCCAGAACAAGCACAAGAAATGCATAAATTTATTAGAACTTTAGTAGAAAAAGTGTACGGATTTGATATTGCAGACAACCTAACCATTTTATACGGAGGAAGTGTAAAACCAGACAATGCCAAAGAAATCTTCTCAAAACCTGATGTAGATGGCGGTTTAATTGGTGGTGCCGCTTTAAAAGCAGATGACTTTTTAGCTATTGTGAATGGTTTTTAATTTTTTTGGAACGCAGATAACACAGATTTAACGGATTTTCACAGATTTTTAAAATGCCTTTAATTTCTTAAATCTGTTTTTTTAAATAGCATTAATAAGCTCCGATACTTCTCGGAGTTTTTTATTACATTTGATTGAAACAATACTCGAATTCGAGAATATTATAAAACGAAAAGGAGTTTTAGAGAGATTAAAATAAAAAAACGGAAACAACCTTGAAGTTATTTCCGTTTTTAATTTAAACCTAACACAAATTAATCCCTAACATAAACGATAATTACACCATTAGCATCACTTAATTTTAATTCTGTAAGCGTTAAGTTAACAATATCTTTAGTAATGCTTACTCCGTCAACAACAGTGGTTAAATTGTTATGTGATCTTGAATAAATTCCTTCTTTTGTATATATAGCACAAGGAGCCAGTGTAGAATCATAATCGCCTTCCTCTAATGTGTTATCAGAATTAAGATCTAAATAATCTCTATTACAACCGCTTTCATTTTGAGGAGCATCTACCAAAACTTCTTGCCCATTAACCGTAGAGCCAACTTGACTCACATTCCATTTTCCTGCCAAGGGAGCAAGTGTTTCACCTTCATTATCGTCGCTACATGATGTAGAAAGAAAACCTAAACTTAATAATAAGGCGAATAATTTAATTTGATTTTTCATTATAATCTATTTTATTGTTAGATGTAAATTTAGTTCCTACACTATCCATTTATGTTACACATATAAATATTTGATTTACATGATTACATGATAACAAACTGAATTACAAGTAAAAACATTTAAAAACACATCTGAAAATAGAATCATAAAAAAACTCCGATTTTCATCGGAGTTTTTATTTTTATTGATTCATCGAAATTAAAAATTCTTCGTTGTTTCGGGTTTTCTTAAATCGATCGTGGATGAAATCCATAGCTTCTACTGGATTCATATCGGCTAAGTATTTACGCATAATCCACATTCTGTGAATGGTGTTTTCATCCAATAACAAGTCATCACGACGTGTACTTGAAGAAACCAAGTCGATAGCAGGGAAAATACGTTTGTTAGAAATTCTTCTATCCAATTGCAATTCCATATTACCTGTTCCTTTGAATTCCTCAAAGATAACTTCGTCCATTTTAGAACCTGTTTCTGTTAATGCTGTAGCAATGATACTCAACGAACCTCCGTTTTCAACATTACGAGCCGCTCCAAAGAAACGTTTTGGTTTTTGTAACGCATTTGCATCTACTCCACCACTCAATACTTTTCCAGAAGCTGGTTGTACAGTATTATAAGCTCTTGCCAAACGTGTAATTGAATCTAATAAAATTACAACATCGTGACCACATTCAACCAAACGTTTTGCTTTTTCTAATACGATATTAGCAATCTTAACGTGTTCTTGTGGCTCTCTGTCGAAAGTAGAAGCAATAACTTCACCACGTACACTACGTTGCATATCGGTTACCTCTTCAGGACGTTCGTCGATAAGTAAAACAATTAGATACACTTCAGGATGATTCGCTGCAATAGCATTCGCAACATCTTTCAATAACATGGTTTTACCTGTTTTTGGTTGCGCTACAATCATACCACGTTGTCCTTTTCCAATAGGTGAAAACAAATCAATAATACGCGTTGAAACCGTACTATTGCGCTCAGCCAAGTTGAATTTTTCTGTTGGGAAAACTGGAGTTAAATGTTCGAATGAAATTCTATCACGTACCACTTGTGGGTCGTGTCCGTTGATTTTTAATACTTTTACTAATGGAAAATACTTTTCGCCTTCTTTCGGAGGACGTACTACTCCTTTTACAGTATCACCCGTTTTTAATCCGAATAAACGAATTTGTGACGTTGATAAATAAATATCATCTGGAGACGCTAAGTAGTTGTAATCTGACGAACGTAAAAATCCGTACCCATCAGGCATCATTTCTAAAACGCCTTCACTTTCAATAATTCCGTCGAACTCAAAATCAGGTTCTCTAAAATTTTGCTTTTTGTTTTGATGCGGATTTTTGTTGGTATTTCCGTTGTTCCCGTTGTTTCCATTATTTCCTTCGGTAGGATTACTTTTTTTGTAATCAGGATGGTTGGGATTATTTTGATTTGCCTTGAAATTAGGATTTTTAGGCAAATTTTTATCGTTTTGTGGAGTTTCAGTCGCAGTAGCTTCTGTTGTTGGCTTTTCAGCTGTAGGAGTTGCTTCGTTGGCAACTACTTTGTTTGGTAAAGGCTTCTTGTTTTTAAAATCTTTACGAGGCAACTTGTCATTTGGTTTTGGCAAAACTGCTTTGGTTTCAGTAGCTTTGATTTCTTCAACTACTTTTTCTTCTACAATCGGAATAATTTCTTCTGGTAAGTCTTTCAAAGGTTTCGAAAACAAATCTTTTTTGATTTTTGGTGCTTGACTAACTTCTTTTTTAGGAAGCATTCTCGCTCTTTTTTCTTTAGGTTGGTCTGCGGCTGCTTCTTTAGGTAATTCAGATTTAATTACTTCTGGTTTAGCTGCTTGTAGGTCTAAAATCTGATATACCAAATCATCTTTTTTAAGTGAACGGTATTTATTGATTTTAGCCACTTTTGCAATCTCTTGCAAATCAGAGAGTTTCATCTCCTTTAATACTTCAATATCAAACATGGATATAAGTTGAATAAAATTGTTGATTGAGTTAAAACAAAAAAAAGATAGATTTTTTTTTGAGGCGTAAGGTGTCGTAGAATGAAGTACTTACGACTAATACTATGCAATAATACGAATAAATTTGGATATAACAATAGTTTTAATTGAAAAGAAATACTATTTTTGCTTTACAAAAGTAGAGAACAATGTTACAAAGAATTCAAACGGTTTATATGGCAATCAGCGCAATAGCTATGGGTGCTTTGCCTTTTGTATTTTCCTTATGGACGACAACAGATAAAAAAGAGGTGTTTTTTACATCTTCTTTATTATATATTGTGTTTTTTGTAGTATCGGCTTTATTAGCGGTTTTTAGTATTATCAATTTTAAAAAGAGACAACATCAATTTGTGTTAAACAGATTGAACATGATATTTAACTTTATTTTACTAGGATTTTTTGTGTATCGCTCGCTAAACTTATCCGGAGAAACTAATGTTTCAGAGAAGGGTATTGGGATGTTTCTTCCTGCAATTTCTATCGTTTTATTAGTCTTGGCCAACAAGGCAATAAAAAAGGACGAAGATCTCGTAAAATCTGTTGATCGATTACGATAAACCTATCATCTTAGTTTATTAGTGCGAAGAAAAAATCCGAAGCGAAAGTTTCGGATTTTTTTGTTATTAGCGTTTATTGTCAAGTCGAGCGGAGTCGAGACTCGTCGTTTTAAAAAAAGTTCTCGACTTCGCTCGAACTGACAAATCACCTTTTACCTTTCACCCTTTACCCAAAACCTATTTCTTCCCCAACTCAATCACCTCTAAACTCTGAATTTTATCGCCATCAATTTCAAAGCGCAACATCGTTCTTACTTGATGAAAACCATA
Source organism: Flavobacterium helocola (assembly GCF_038289885.1). Taxonomy (NCBI): domain Bacteria; kingdom Pseudomonadati; phylum Bacteroidota; class Flavobacteriia; order Flavobacteriales; family Flavobacteriaceae; genus Flavobacterium; species Flavobacterium helocola. The sequence goes on from NZ_JBBYHT010000006.1 coordinate 27,256, forward strand.
TTTTCCACATGCGCCTGGGTTCATGTGTAGTAAATTCAGTTTCTTATCGAATTGTACTTTTAAAATATGTGAATGTCCGCAAATGAATAATTTCGGAGGATTTTTAGTAATTTCTGCTCGAATTGCTGGGTTGTATTTATCAGGATAACCGCCAATATGTGTAATCCAAACCTCCACTCCTTCACAGAAAAAACGATTGTTTAATGGGAATTCCATTCGCGCTTTATCATCGTCGATATTGCCATAAACGCCTCGAAGTGGTTTTAGTTTTTTTATCGCATCAGTAACTACTAAATCTCCAATATCGCCGGCATGCCAAACTTCATCGGCTTGGTTAACATATTTCAAAATGGCATCATCAATGTGACTGTGGGTATCGGATAGCAAAAGAATTTTCTTCATAAGACAAAATTAAGTTTTTATTATCACAATTTGAAAGTAACTTTACTTTTGAATTTTGTAAATTTGCAAGCTATTTAAGAAAACGGAACACCCTATTTTGAGATATTTCATAGAATTTGCCTACAACGGAAAAAACTTCCACGGATTTCAGAGTCAGCCTGACGCCGCTTCGGTACAGGAAACTTTGGAGAAGGCGCTTTCTACCCTTTTCAGAGAAACTATCGCTATAGTAGGTGCCGGAAGAACCGATTCGGGCGTGCATGCCAAACAAATGTATGCGCATTTTGAAACCGAATTAGAATTGGATTCCGATTATTGGTCACACAAATTGAATTCGTTTTTACCGCCGTCGATTGTAGTGTATCGTATTTTTAAAGTGGCAGAAGATGCTCATGCGCGTTTTGATGCGACTTCCAGAACCTACGAATATTACATGCACACGTTTAAAGATGCGTTTATTACCGAGGGAAGTTGGTATCATTCTCATCAATTGGACATGGATAAAATGAATGAAGCGTGTAAAATTTTGTTTGAATACATCGATTTTGAGTGTTTTTCTAAAGTACATACCGATGTGAATACCTTTAATTGTAAAATTTCGGAAGCACATTGGAAACAATCGGGAAATCAACTTATCTTTACCATCACTGCCGATCGATTTTTGCGTAATATGGTAAGAGCAATTGTGGGAACCATGGTAAACATTGGTCTAGGAAAGATTGAAGTCGCAGATTTAAGAACAATTATCGAAAGCAAAAACAGAGGAAAAGCCGGATTTTCAGTTCCAGCTCATGGATTGTATTTAGTAAATGTTGTTTATCCCTACATAAAAGAAAGAGAAAAAATTTAATGAGTAAGAGAAAAAAATCGTCATTTTATAAATTGCTAGAATATGCAAAACCTCACAAAGGGAAGTTATACTTTGTGTGCTTTTGGGCTGTATCCTTAGCTTTTATTAGTGCTTTTAGACCATTTTTATTGAATTTTACGATTGACAATTATCTAATTGAAGTAAAAAAAGAAACTGACGTAATTCAGCAGTATTTTGAAAGTTTGATGCTTTCCTTCTTTCCTGGAAACGATAATTTCTCCAACCTTAAAATATTAGTAATTATAATGTTTGTGGCGCTTTTACTTGAAGCTATCTCACAATTTTACTTTACTTACATTGCGAATTGGTTAGGACAAGACATCATTAAAGATTTACGAAACAAACTATACGATCATATTACTTCGTTTAAAATGAAGTATTTTGATAATGAGCCTGTTGGAAAATTAGTAACGCGTTCGGTTTCGGATATTGAATCGATTGCTAGTATTTTCAGTCAAGGATTATTTATGATTATTAGTGATGTTTTAAAAATGATAATCGTAATTGCTTTTATGCTTATTGTCAATTGGAAAATTACGGGAATTGTCCTTGCAATAATGCCAATAATACTAATAGCAACAAACATTTTTAATAAAAAAATGAAAGTCGCTTTTAACGAAGTTAGAAACGAAATTGCGAATCTAAATACTTTTGTTCAAGAACGTTTAACCGGAATGAAAATCGTACAGCTTTTCAATCGAGAAGCGATTGAATTAGAGAAGTTTAAAGAAATCAATCAGAAACACAATGTGGCTTGGTTGAAAAACATCTTATACAATTCCATCTTCTTCCCTATTGCCGACATTATCTCTAATATTAGTATTGGATTGGTCGTTTATTTTGGTGCATTATGGATTATTAATGGAGATACTGATACTTCAATTGGTCAATTAGTTGCCTTTAATATGTATATTTCTATGCTTTATAATCCATTACGTCAAATTGCGGATAAATTTAACGTGATGCAAATGGGAATTGTAGCCGCCGATAGAGTATTCGAAATTTTAGAAAAAAACGAAGATGTTCAAGATAAAGGAACAGTTGAAGCGACTCATTTTAAAGGGTTTATTCAGTTGAAAGACGTTCGTTTTAGCTACATCAAAGATGAAGAAGTTTTAAAAGGCATTAATTTAGAAGTCCAACCTGGTGAAACTATCGCTATTGTGGGAAGTACAGGTGCTGGAAAATCGACCATCATTAATTTATTGAATCGTTTTTACGAAATCAATTCGGGTGAAATTACGATTGACAATCACAACATTAACGAATATACCTTAGAAAGTCTTCGCAAGCAAATTGCTATTGTGTTACAAGATGTTTTCTTGTTTGCCGATACTATTTATCACAACATTACCCTTCATAACGAAGCCATTACAAGAGAAGATGTTATCACTGCGGCTAAGAAAATTGGCGTACACGATTTCATTATGAGTTTACCTGAAGGCTACGATTACAATGTAAAAGAACGCGGAGTGATGCTATCTTCTGGTCAACGCCAGTTGATTGCCTTTTTGAGAGCGTATGTGAGTAATCCAAGTATTTTGATTTTGGATGAAGCAACCTCATCAATCGACACGCATTCTGAGGAATTAATTCAAAAAGCTACGGAAACCATTACTAAGGATAGAACTTCTATAGTTATTGCACACCGCTTGGCAACTATTGTTAATGCAAGTAAAATTATTGTAATGGACAAAGGTCAAATTGTAGAACAAGGTACGCATCAAGAATTGTTGACGAAAGCAAATGGGTATTACAAGAAGTTATATGATTCTCAATTTGCAGTTGAATTGGGATAGTTACGAGTTTCAAGTTTCAAGTTTCAGGTTTCAGGTTTCAAGTTTCAAGTTTCAGGTTTCAGGTTTCAAGTTTCAGGTTACACGCAACGTTTGTCATGCTGCTAAGCATCTCTTGAACTAGTGATAAGTTTTTAGAACGCGGATAACACAGATTGAACGGACTATCGCAGATTCTTTTTGTGTTCTTTGTGCTTTCCTTGTGTTCTTTGTGGTTAAATCTTACAAAGAGATTCGCCGAGATTTTTTTGATTTACTTAGTGTTGATAGAGCTACACAGAGACGTTTTACTTTTTGAAATTGATTTTGAATTTGTCCTTGAAATTGTTCTTGACCTTGCACTTGTTTTAAATTAATTCCTTAAATTCGCAACTTATAAATAAAACTGAAATACTTTTAAAAATGAAATACGATATCATAGTTTTAGGAAGTGGTCCTGGTGGTTATGTAACTGCTATTAGAGCATCACAATTAGGCTTCAAAGTAGCCGTTATCGAAAAAGAAAATTTGGGTGGAATTTGCTTAAACTGGGGTTGTATCCCAACGAAAGCATTATTAAAATCGGCTCAAGTTTTTGATTACCTAAAACATGCTTCAGATTACGGATTAACTGTTAAGGAATTCGACAAAGATTTTTCTGCTGTTGTAAAACGTTCTCGTGATGTAGCAGAAGGAATGAGCAAAGGTGTTCAATTCTTAATGAAGAAAAATAAAATCGACGTTATTGATGGTTTTGGAAAAGTAAAACCAGGTAAAAAAGTAGACGTTACTGCTGCTGACGGAAAAGTAACTGAATATACTGCAGATCACATCATCATTGCAACAGGAGCGCGTTCTCGCGAATTACCAAACTTACCGCAAGATGGTAAAAAAGTAATCGGATACCGCCAAGCGATGACGTTAGCGGAACAACCAAAGAAAATGATTGTTGTTGGTTCTGGTGCGATTGGAGTTGAGTTTGCTCATTTCTATAACGCCATGGGAACTGAAGTTACCATTGTAGAATTCATGCCAAATATAGTTCCTGTAGAAGACGAAGACATTTCAAAACAAATGGAACGTTCTATGAAAAAAGCAGGAGTTTCAATTATGACAAATGCTTCTGTAGAAAGAATTGATACTTCTGGAAACGGAGTGAAAGCATTCGTTAAAACAGCAAAAGGAGAAGAAGTTTTAGAAGCAGATATCTTATTATCAGCGGTTGGAATTAAAACCAACATCGAAAACATCGGATTAGAAGAAACCGGTATTGCTACCGATAGAGATAAAATCTTAGTAAATGCATATTACCAAACTAACGTTCCAGGTTACTACGCTATTGGTGATGTAACGCCAGGACAAGCTTTAGCACACGTTGCTTCGGCTGAAGGTATTTTATGTGTGGAAAAAATCGCAGGTTTACATGTTGAGCCATTAGATTACGGAAATATTCCAGGTTGTACGTATGCTACTCCAGAAATTGCTTCTGTAGGTATGACTGAAAAACAAGCGAAAGAAAAAGGATACGAAATCAAAGTGGGTAAATTCCCATTCTCAGCTTCAGGAAAAGCAAAAGCAGCTGGAACTCCAGACGGATTTGTAAAAGTAATTTTTGATGCCAAATACGGTGAATGGTTAGGTTGCCACATGATTGGTGCTGGCGTTACCGATATGATTGCTGAAGCAGTTGTAGCGCGTAAATTAGAAACTACAGGACATGAAATCTTAAAAGCAGTTCACCCTCACCCAACGATGAGTGAAGCGGTTATGGAAGCTGTTGCTGAGGCTTATGGTGAAGTGATTCACTTATAAGTACGAGGTACGAAGTTTTAAGTACGAAGTATATAGAAATCCGATTTGTGAAAGCAGGTCGGATTTTTTTGTTTTAGTTGTTTTTATTATAAATGCCTTGTAAGAAAATTGACTATATTTGAAGCTAATTAGTTGATATAACCATATTAGAAAAAATGACTAATAAAGAAATCATAATTCTTTGCCTAGTAATAGTTTACATAAGTACAGCTCTCATACTTTTAATAACTGCTTACGTAAAATATAAAACTTTTTTAGAATTAAAACGAAAGATAGAACCAGAATATGTTGAAAATCTTGGTGGTCTTTGGGTTAATGATGGCGGAGGTTGGTTCGCTGGGACATTTCAATTCAGGACACCTTTACCCATAGAAGACAAATCAAATGATGAAAGTATTAAAAAGGCAGTTTCTGAACATAATAAAATAATAACTTATTACTGGATTTGGATGATTTCAATATTACCAGTTGGTTTATTAGTAAAATTATTGGTTTAAATCCAGAGAAAAAAAGATTTAATAAGAATGAAAAACATCTCAAGAATTATATCAATAATATCCTATTTATTTATAATACTTGCTGGAGAAATGATTGGAATTCCATTCATTCTGTGGTTATTTTTTACAATCTTTGATTTTGGAAATATTGACCAAATTTTCGCAATATTTGGGGTTTTAGGAGTAGGATTAAATTTTTCAAAGTGGAAAAATAAAATTCTAATTACAATTATTAGTTTTATTTTAATGCTGTCCCCTATAATTGCAAGAATGTCACAAGTTGGAAATGAAAAATTTGATTATTTAGCATTTCAAATTCCTTTAACATTTTTTATAGTTTTATATTTACTATTCATAATTATAAACATTAAAGAGAAAAAACTAGTATCAGATAGCGCAAATTCACAATCCCTGTCCACAAATAAACATTAATTATCGACCAGATAATACAAGAATCACAACAATGACACAACAAATTTTATTTCTTATCGTAGTTTTAATTGGAGCCTATTATGCTCGAAAATACGGGAATAAAGCAAAACGTGACATTGAAAAATACAATCAGAATAAAGAACAAGATAAGATTAAAAATAAGCTTGGTTAGCTCGAAAGCACAGATTTCCAATCCATGCTTATCTTATCCTTACCTTAGAACTATTTTCACAAACATTGCCTAAAAAAATAAAAAAATGATTTCAGATAAAAATGTAGCTCGAATTGCAGGTTTTTGCTATTTAATTGTAATAGCTACTGGTTTTTTTTCAGAAGTTTTTGTTAGACAAGCATTAAGAGTATCAAACGATGCTATGGCAACTGCTCACAATATCCAAGCTAATGAAATGCTTTTTCGTTTAGGTTTTGTGGCTGATCTTATCAACTTTGTTGTTGGTTTACCCACAGTAGTCATTATTTATTATTTTTTCAAAAAAACACATAAAGTGTTACTACAAATTGCCTTAGCATTAGTTATTATTCAAACCGCTATTATTGCAGTAAATCTGCTCAATCAAATTTTGCCATTGTTGCTATTAAGTAACGACACTTACTTAAACACGTTTCAACAAAACCAGTTAGCAACACTATCGCTTTTATCATTAAATATACAATCACAAGGCTATGCAGTCGGATTAGTTTTCTTTGGATTCTATTGCCTAATAATTGGATATGTAATTTACAAAACCAAAGCAATTCCAAAAACAATCGGAATGTTTTATGCATTGGCAGGATTATGCTATTTGATAAATAGTTTTACAATGTTCTTATCTAAAGGGTTTTCAAATCCAATTTTCAATTATTTAGCAATTCCAATTTTACTTGGAGAACTATCGCTATGCTTATGGTTACTCCTCAAAGGAATAGACACTTCTAAATTAAATGAAGAATAGAAACTAATACATTAATAGTATGGATTTACAATCCGTGCCCACAAACAAAATCCGACTCCACCACAAGTCGGATTTTGTTTTTACTATTTCGGCTCAGGCATTGATGGTGAATTAGGTCTTATTCTATTAATAGAACTATTAAATTTGTACCTTTGAAAACAACTAAAAAATAAGAACATTACATTTAAAAAGTATTTTTATTTAATAGTAAAACTACTGTAATAAAATTTTGATTTCGCATAAAACAATGATGGAAGTGGAAAAAGAGGGAAACATAAAAACATTTTTTACTAGTTGTGAAGACTGTGCCGGAATTGGAAAGAAGACACGTAAAATAAGTAAAAAAGCACGGCTTCAATATCAAATTTCTTTAGAAAAATATTCAACTTCAACTTCTAATCAAATAGTCCCTACCCCACCAATTGGTCAAAAATATTCTTGTAAAACATGTAATGGAACTGGAATTCTTACTTCAGAAAATGAAATACAACCAGATACAGAAAACTTACCTCATGTTGCAATTATTGGTGGTGGAATTGGTGGTACTGCATTAGCTGTAGCCTGTTTACATCGAAAAATTCCATTTACACTATTTGAACGCGACAATACAGTTAACGACCGATCACAAGGGTATGGCTTAACTTTACAACAAGCAAGTAAGACCATTGAAGCATTTGGAATCAACAATTTAAAAGACGCCATAATTTCTTCAAAACACATCGTGCATACTACTGATGGGAAAATAATTGGCGAATGGGGTTTAAGAAAATGGCTGCCTAACAACTCAACATCAAATACTTCTTCGGAGGAAAACTCAAAAAGAAAAAACATCCATATTCCTAGACAATCCCTACGAATGCAGTTACTCAATCAGCTTACTGACAGTAATTCTGTAAAGTGGGGACATCAATTAACCAGTATCAACGAACTTGAAAATAACGAAATTAACTTAACTTTTCAGGTTAATGGCGAATTAAAAGAATTCAAAACTAATCTTTTAGTTGGAGCAGACGGAATTAGAAGTTCTGTTCGAAAGCAAGTCATTAATGAACAAGATTATCCTTTACACTATTTAGGTTGTATTGTAATTCTCGGGATTTGTTCTTTAGAAAATTTGCAAAATTTAGAAAGCGATTTACTTGATTCGGAAACCGTTTTCCAAACCGCAAATGGGAACGAGAGAATTTACATGATGCCCTTTACCAAAAATTCTATAATGTGGCAACTTAGTTTTCCAATGACAGAAGAAGATGCAAAAGAACTAAGCAGTAAAGGAACAAAAGCATTAAAAGAAGAAGCGGCAAAAAAAACGCAATGGCATAGTCCCATTCCACAAATAATTGCAGCAACTAATGAAAACGAAATTTCAGGATATCCAGTTTACGACAGACAAACTTTACAAACAGAACAGTTAAAAAACGCTAAAAACATCACTCTAATTGGAGACGCTGCACATCCAATGAGTCCGTTTAAAGGTCAAGGTGCCAATCAGGCTTTGTTAGATGCGATTTCTTTAGCCAGAAAAATTCATATAGGATGTAAAAATTCTACTTCATGGAAAACAAAAGGTCTCCGAGATTCAATTTTATCAGATTATGAAACAGAAATGGTACATCGTAGTGCCACAAAAGTAAAAGATTCTGCCGCTGCGGCTGAATATTTACATTCGGAAATTGTTTTAAATGTCGGTAACGAAACCCGAGGTAGTCGAAATAAAAAAAATAGTCTATGAGTTTAAATCAAATTACCATAACCGATTCAAACATGTGAAAATAGATTGAATTTTTCATACTCTCAGGCGAATCCCTTTGCGTGAAAAATAAAAACCCAAACCCCCTTATCTAAAACCTCAAGTTGGATGTTTTTTTAATTGGATATATGTAACAAATACATTTTGTTGTATAACACTATCGGTATAAATTAGGTTCACCTTTGTTTCATAAATAATTCATATAATGAAACAAAAAAACTTTCTAGTAACTATTGCGATAGTTTTAGCTACTTTAATCTCTGGTTGCGCAGAGGATGATTTTCAAGAAACGGCGGGCGTATGCCCATTAGTCATTGATACAAATCCTGATAACGCAGCTACAAACGTACCTCTTAATCAAGTAATCACTGTTACTTTTAATGAAGAAATGAACCCTTCGACTATAAATTCTTCTTCGTTTATTGTAACTGGCGCTTCAACTATTGCAGGTACTTTAACGTATTCTGGTGTAACGGCTACTTTTACTCCTTCAGTAAATTTAACTCCAAACACAACGTATGTAGTAAGAATTACTACTGCTGTAAAAGACTTAAGAGGAAATGCCTTGCAAGAAGATTACTTGTTTTCGTTTAGTACAGGGGCTACTTTACAACCTCTTGTCCTTACAACAAGTCCAACACCTAATGAAAGAGGAGTGGTATTAAACAAAGTAGTTAGCGCTACCTTTAATATGCCAATGGATCCAGCTACTATTAATACGTCTACATTTACATTGAAACAAGGTACTACTACCATTACTGGTGTTGTAACGTATTCAGGTAATACAGCCTTATTTACTCCAAATGCCAACTTAACTGCAAATACTGTTTACACTGCTACCATTACAACTGGAGCTCATAACATGGCTGGCGTTGCTTTAGCATCAAATTATGTTTGGAATTTTACTACTGGAGCTATTGTAGCACCAAGAGTAATTCTAACCGATCCTTTTAATACTGAAACAGGTGTGCTATTAAATAAAGTCGTAACAGCAACATTTGATATGGCAATGGATCCTTTAACGATTACTACTTCTACTTTTACTTTAAAACAAGGAACGGATGTAATTTTAGGTTCTGTTAGTTATAGCGGAAACATGGCGTCTTTTACTCCAAACAATCCACTTTTAGCCAATGCTGTATTTACAGCTACTATTACAACTGGAGCGAAAAATGTTGCAGGTGTAGCTATTGCTAATAATTATGTTTGGACATTTACAACTATTAATAGTTCGAATGCTCCCGATTTAGGTTCAGCTTCTCCTTTTGGAGCTTTTGGTGGAAACGCAGGAATAACCAATCAAGGAATAAATACTGTTATCAACGGAAGTATTGCCACTACTGCTGCATCTACTTTAATTACAGGTTTTCATGATGCAACAGCTATTTATACTGAAACACCTTTAAATGTAGGAAATGTAACAGGAGCTATTTTTACAGCGCCACCAATGCCAGGAACGGCTACTTCGTTTGCGATTGCTACTCAAGCTTTAGCAGATGCAAATGCAGCTTACTTAAGTATTTCGCCAGCATCAATGCCAGGTGGAATTGATCCTGGAGCAGGAGAACTTGGCGGATTAACGTTAGCGCCTGGTATTTACAAATCAGATAGTGGTACTTTCAATATTTCAAATGGTAACCTAACGCTTGACGCACAAGGTGATCCAAATGCCGTATGGATTTTTCAAACCGCTGCTGGATTAACAGTTGGTATTGCTGGTCCTACAGGAGCTAAAAGTGTTGTCTTAATTAACGGTGCTTTACCTAAAAATGTATTTTGGTACGTAGGAAGTACTGCAATTATTAATGGTGCTGGTGGTGGAACAATGGTTGGAACTATTATTGCCAATTCGGGAGTAACATTTTCAACTGCAGGTAATGCTGTTCAAACGGTTTTAAATGGAAGAGCGTTATCATTAGTTTCATCTGTAACAATGGTAAATACTACCATTAATGTTCCTCAATAATTAAAACTTAAATTATGAAAATAAATTATACAACAGCTATTGAATCTCCCAAAGCAAGATTCATGTCACAGCTTCAATTGCAAACTTTGTTTGTAGTTACCTTAGTACTATTAGGTTTTACGAAAGTAAATGCCCAAATAGAAGAATACACAAAACCTTCTTGGATGTTTGGTGTAGCAGCAGGCGCAAATTTTAATTTTTATGGTGGTTCTACTTTCATGTTAAATGAAGGTTTTACACCGCCAACTGCTTTTCATGATGGAAAAGGAATAGGTCTATTTATAGCTCCTAACATTGAATATCATAAACCAGGCACAAGATTGGGATTCATTTTTCAAGCGGGTTATGATAGCCGTCAAGGGAAATTTGATCAAGTAACAACGCCTTGTAATTGTCCCGCCGATTTGGAAACAAAATTAAGCTACATTACTATTGAACCAAGTTTACGATTTGCTCCATTTAGATCTAGTTTCTACTTATATGGCGGACCAAGATTTGCTTTTGTTCAAGACAAATCGTTTACTTACGAACAAGGAACAAATCCAGATTTCCCACTTCAAGTGCAAAATCCAGATGTAAAAGGTGATTTTAGTAATGTAAATAAAAACATCATCTCTATGCAAATAGGAATGGGTTATGATATTCCGTTAAATTCAACAACTAGTAAAACACAATTCGTTTTATCTCCGTTTGTTGCTTATCATCCTTACTTTGGGCAAAATCCTAGAGATGTAGAAACGTGGAATGTAACAACTATTAGAGCTGGGGCTGTATTGAAATTTGGTCAAGGTCATTTAGTAGAAGCAGCAGCAGTAGATGGAAAAGTAGTTTTTTCAGCCATCCCTCCTACTAATGTTGAATATGTAAAAGTGGTAAGAGAAGTATTCCCTATCCGTAATTATGTGTTTTTTAATGAAGGTTCAACCGAAATTCCAAACCGCTATGTTGTATTAAACAAAAGTCAGGTGAAAGATTTCAAAGAAGATCAGGTACAATTTGATACACCTAAAAACATGTCGGGTCGTTCGGAACGTCAAATGTTAGTGTATTACAATATTTTGAATATTTTGGGTGACCGAATGGTTAAAAACCCAAATACCACAGTAACTTTAGTAGGTTCATCAAATAATGGTCGCCAAGAAGGATTAGTAATGGCTCAAAATATCAAAAACTATTTGGTAACTGTTTTTGAAATTAAAGAAAATAGAATTGCTGTAGAAGGTAGAGACAAACCAGAAGTTCCTTCGGAACAGAACGGTGGCACAAAAGAACTTGGATTACTAAGAGAAGGTGACAGAAGAGTTTCTATTGAAAGTAACTCACCTGAATTGTTGATGGAATTCCAAAGCGGTAAAAATGCACCATTAAAACCTGTAGAAATCGTAACGGGAAATCAAACTCCTAATAGTGATGTAGTTTTTAACGTTGAAGGCGCTGAAGAAAGCTTGAAATTATGGTCGTTACAGATTAAAGATGAAAAAGGAAAATCTCAAAACTTTGGACCTTATATGGTTGAAAAAGTGAGTATTCCTAGAAAAACAATCATGGGCAACCAACCTGAAGGTGACTACAAAGTAATCATGACCGGAACTACAAAATCGGGTAAAATCATTAGTCAAGAAAGCACTATGCATTTAACGCCTTATGTGGCTCCAGTGGTTCAGGAAAGTATTCGTTTTAGTGTTATTTATGAATTTAACGAATCAAAATCAATCGCTATTTACGACAAGTATTTAACAGATATTGTGGCTCCAAAAATTCCGAAAAATGCTACTGTTATCATTACAGGACATACTGATGTTATTGGAGAAGTTGATTACAACAAAGATTTATCTTTAGCAAGAGCAAATGATGTAAAAGGCATCTTAGAAAAAAGTCTTGCTGCAGCTGGAAGAACCGATGTAACATTTAAAGTTCGTGGTGAAGGTGAAGATGAAAAACTAGCACCATTTGAAAACAAATATCCAGAAGAACGTTTTTATAACAGAACCGTTATCATTGATATTGTGAAATAAATTTATGAGAATCCGTTTTGTTAACGCAAAACGGATTTTTTTTACTGTAACTTTAGGGTTACTTATTAAATTATATCAATATGAAGCATACTTACAAAATAACTGGAATGACTTGCATAAGTTGCGAAGAAAAAGTAAAGAACTCATTGTTACAAGTTAAAAATGTGACTTCTGTTACCGTTTCTAAAGATACAGAGCTGGTAATAATAACCATGGATAAACATGTTGCTTTAAATGACTTAAAAGAAGCTTTAGATACTAAATATAATATTGAAACCCCTGCAGAAGTAGAAGTTAATGAAGAGGTAAAAAGTTGGTTCGAAATTTACAAACCCATACTGCTGATCTTTTTTTATATTGTATTAGTCACAACCATTATGGCTTTACAAAGTATGAAATCGAATCAAATGGAACCAACTGAAATTGTAATGAAATGGATGAATCATTTCATGGGTGGTTTCTTTTTAGCATTTTCCTTTTTCAAGCTGTTGGATTTGAATGGTTTTGCAGCAAGTTATAAAATGTATGATATTATTGCTAAAAAAATACCTTTTTGGGCTTATTTGTATCCTTTCGTAGAATTAGGTTTAGGACTTTCATTTCTGTCAAATTTGTTTCCTTTAGTAACAAATAGTATCACTTTCATCGTAATGTCAATCAGTATCATAGGAGTTTTACAAGCGGTTTTGAATAAGAAAAAAATTCAATGTGCTTGTTTAGGAGCTGTTTTTAATTTACCAATGAGTACAATTACAATTATAGAAGATGCTCTAATGATACTGATGAGTGGCATTATGGTATTTGTTTTAATTTAATTTTTAAGCTAATAAATATATAACTGAAACATAAAATTATGTAAGTATTTAACTTTCATTAAAATTAGTTTTGCACCGCTTATAAAGGTACCTTTACAAGAATAGCAATTAGTAAAGCGTATCATGCAATTAAGCATCATATTCGCTTAGCAACTAATTCAGGAATTTCATTTATGAAAATACACATTAAATACATGGTTTCTCTTCGCTGCAAAATGGCCGTTAAAGAAGAACTTGACAAATTAAAATTAAAACACACTTCTATAGAACTTGGTGAAGTAAATCTTAAAAAAGACATCACTGCGATGATAGGGAGTTTCTTCGAAAAGGGCTTATAAAAAAAGGCCTTGAATTAATCGATGATAAAAAATCGTTACTAATAGAAAAAACCAAAACGATTATCATTGAATTGATTCATTATTCTGAAGAAAATCCTAAAATCAATTATTCTGATTATATCAGCGAAAAATTAGATTACAATTACAATCACCTTTCGTCGTTATTCTCAGAAGTTACAGGCACAACAATAGTTAACTATATTATAATCAACAAAATAGAAAGAGTAAAAGAATTACTTTTATATGATGAATTAACGCTTACCGAAATTAGTTTGTTAATGGAATACAGCAGTGTAGCACATTTATCGCATCAATTCAAAAAAATTACGGGATTGACGCCAACCTATTTCAAAAAAATAAAACAGTACAAAAAACGAATCATGTTAGAAGAATTATAGCATTTAAATATAATTCTTACAATCCGATTTGAAATTTCAAATCGGATTTTTTTATGGTATATCTTACAAAAATCAGCTTTTATATCATTAAAAATCACTATATTTGATTGTAATTACGATGCTTCATGAAAAAATATTTCGCCAATCTTACTGAAGCTTTACAAAACTTTCTCATCGAAGTAGGAGAACTTTCTTACTTTGCAGGTCGCTTTTTCAAAGAATTTTGGAAACCGCCTTACGAATTCAAAGAATTTTTACGTCAGTGTTTTTATATTGGAAATCGCTCCTTGTTATTAGTCAGCGTTACGGGTTTTATCATTGGTTTGGTATTTACCTTACAATCACGTCCTACGTTGCAGGAATTTGGTGCTGTTTCTTGGATGGCGTCTATGGTAAGTGTTTCTATTATTCGTGAAATTGGACCCATCATCACTGCTTTAATTTGCGCCGGTAGAATTGGTTCAGGTATTGGTGCCGAATTAGGCTCCATGAAAGTAACCGAACAAATTGATGCCATGGAAGTTTCAGGAACCAATCCATTTAAATATTTAGTAATTACCCGAATTTTAGCCACCACATTAATGTTGCCTTTATTGGTAATTGTTGGAGATTTAATAGCTATTTACGGTTCCTTTTTAGTGGAAAACATCAAAGGAAATGTTTCTTTTACTTTATACTTTAACCAAGTTTTCAATATTTTAGAATACAGCGATATTGTGCCGGCTACCATCAAAACCTTCTTTTTTGGGTTTGCGATTGGTTTAGTGGGTTGCTACAAAGGTTATAACTGTAAAAAAGGTACAGCTGGCGTTGGAAAAGCAGCCAATGCAGCGGTAGTTTATACTTCTATGTTGCTTTTTATTATTGACTTTGTGGCGGTTTTTGTTACTAATATTTTTTACGATTTATAACCATGAAAACAAATACAACTTCAAAAAATGCGATTATTAGTATCAAAGACTTACATAAAAGTTTTGGTACTAACGTAGTTTTGGATGGCTTTGATTTGGAATTGTATGAAGGAGAGAATTTAGTGGTAATGGGAAAATCGGGTTCAGGAAAATCGGTGATGATTAAATGTGTGATTGGCTTAGAACAACCCGATAGCGGTTCGATTTTAGTGATGAATCAAGAAATCAACAACCTAGAACAAGAAGATTTAGATGAATTACGTACTGAAATCGGATTTCTATTTCAAGGAAGCGCCTTATATGATTCGATGTCGGTTCGAGAAAATTTAGAGTTTCCATTACGTCGTCACACGAAAAAATTTGGTGTAATTGAAGATACTACGCCTTTGGTTATGGAAGCCCTTGAAAGCGTAGGTTTAGCTCATGCGATTGATTTAATGCCAAACGAACTTTCGGGCGGTATGAAACGAAGAATTGCCTTAGCCAGAACCTTGATTTTAAAACCAAAAATTATCTTATACGACGAACCCACAACCGGTTTAGATCCTATTACATCGAAAGAAATTGTACTTTTGATGAATTCGGTACAAAAAAAATACAATACCTCTTCTATCATCATTACACATGATGTAGATTGTGCTAAAGTAATTGCCAATCGCATGATTTTGTTAATAGACGGAGTAAATTATATAGAGGGAACGTTTGGCGAATTATCAAGCTCAACCGATCCTAAAGTGCAAGCGTTTTTTAAATAATGTAACAATGGAAAAATCAAATTCACAAAAAATACAACTCGGAATCTTTGTCATTATTGGAACATTAGTCTTCTTAGCTGCGATTTATTTTGTTGGCAACAAGCAAAATATGTTTGGAAACACGTCTAACTTAAAAGCTGTTTTTGCTAATGTAAACGGATTACAGCCAGGAAACAATGTTCGTTACGCCGGAATTGACATTGGCACCGTAACCGAAATCGAAATGATAAATGACACCACAATTAATATAAACATGTTAATTGACAATAAAATAATGCATCATATTCAAAAAAATGCGGTGGCTACTATTAGTTCGGATGGATTGGTTGGAAATATGATTGTTAACATTATTCCAGGCAAAGGTGTCGCAAAAAAGGTGGAGAATGGAGATGTAATTCAATCTTACAGTCGCATTGGAACTGATGCTATGCTAGAAACATTAAATGAAACCAATAAAAATGCAGCGCTTTTAACAGCCGACTTATTGAAAATAACTAACGAAATAAATCAAGGAAAAGGAACTGTTGGTACTTTATTAAAAGATAGTGTCATGTCGAGAGACTTGAAAGAAACGATTCATAATTTGAAAGAAACTTCACTGGGAACTGTAAAATCGATTGACAACTTAAATCATTTAATACTTTCTTTAAATCAAAAAGACAATGTAATTGGCGTTTTAAATGATAAAGATGTAGCGGTAAAAATGAAAAACATCATCACCAATTTAGAAAAATCAAGTGCCGAAATTGATAAAGTAGTTACCAACTTAAACGCTACAGTTGTAAATATAAAAGAAGGAAAAGGTGCGCTGAATTATTTATCGAATGATGAAAATTTGGTCAAAAAGATAGATTCAACCATGACGAATTTAAATGGTGCCAGCGGTAAGCTTAACGAAAATTTAGAAGCGTTAAAACACAATTTCTTGTTTAGAGGTTATTTTAAAAAACAAGCTAAAGAGAAAGCGAAAAGCAAAACAACAAAATAAAAAAGGCTGTCATTCAAAAGTGACAGCCTTTTTGTTTGTTTTTTTTAAATTTTATCTGTGATATTCAGAAAAAAGTTCTCCTGTTACACCACTATCGTTGATTAGCGTTTTAATTTTCATAAAATTAGCATTCAACACCACTACTTTCGACATTTCTCCATCAATTTCTAAATCATCTGTTGTTTGGTCATAATTATATACACCTGTTGTTGAAGTTGTTTCAATAGGTGTTGTTTCAGAATAATTCATAGCAGGAATCGAAACAGTTATATAAGCACTAATAATATCGTTATCATAAGTTCCATCTGTTTTGAACTCCATAGTTCCTTCAGAATCGCCTTCTAAATTTGCGTTCATGCCAGTATAATTGGCTGTACCGTACATTCTTCCTAATTGCCAAACACCTTCAATGTTTGCTGTTGTTTCGTCGCTGTCTTCATCACTACTACATCCATTTAAAAATAAAACCGATAATAATAAAAAAGTCACTTTCAAAGAATTGCTTAAAAATTTCATGTTGTTATTTGTTTAGTTGTTTATAATTTTTCTTTTACTAAATTCAATACGATATCAAATTGTTCTTTCTTACTTAGAGAAGAATTATCAATTTCAATAGCATCATCTGCTTTTACTAAAGGAGAATCTTCTCTATGTGTGTCAATGTAATCGCGTTCTTCTACGTTTTGAAGTACATCTTCAAAATTAATGTGTTGTCCTTTTTCTACCAATTCGTCAAAACGGCGTTGTGCTCTGGTTTTTGAACTTGCTGTCATGAATAATTTCAGTTCAGCATCAGGGAAAACTACGGTTCCGATGTCTCTTCCGTCCATTACTATGCCTTTGTCTTTGCCCATAGCTTGTTGTTGTTCTACTAATTCAGCACGAACTTCTGAAATTTCAGCCACTTTACTCACCATACGCGAAACTTCAATCGTTCGAATAGGTGTTTCGATGTTTTCATTGTTCAAATACATTTCTGCAAATCCTAAAGTCGGATTGAATTGAAAACGTAAATTGATATTAGGTAATTGGGCAACCAAACCTGCTTTATCTAAATGCGTTTCTGAAACCAAGTTATGTTGCATAGCAAAATAAGCTACCGCGCGATACATCGCACCTGTATCTACATAAACGTAACCTAATGCTGCAGCCAATTGCTTAGCCAATGTACTCTTTCCAGTTGACGAAAAACCGTCTATTGCTATGGTAATTTTTTTCATTTCTTGCTTCTTTACTCTTTGCTCTTGCTTCTCTTATTCCAAATCAATCATCAAACCAAATAAACTGGTATTAGCTGCCACGGTATATCTAGAATATGAATAATCAAATTTAACTTTTCCAAATCGCAATCCAAAACCAACAGAAATTCCAGAAAAATGGCGTTGTTCTAAAATTCGTAATTCTTCACTTCTTCTAAAATTATAACCTAATCGAATATTAAAACCTTTTTCTGGAAATAATTCGGCACCTAAAATGACATGTCGCAAAGCATTATTAAAAAAAGATACTTTTTCTTCTTCCGAACCTCCATCTAAACTGCCTTCCGCCCTATTTGGATTTGAAAAAGCAATATTCCATTCCTGTAAATTTTCAAAAGTCATGTGCCAACGAATTGGGACATTCTCCATTAATTGCGAAATTCCAGCGTCAATGGCTAATGGCAATTTCTCATTCGTATCTTGATAAGGTTTAATTTGAAATCCTAAATTTCGAACCGTTAAACCGTAATTAATATCATTGTCGTAATCCACGTATAAAAATCCTAAATCTACCGCTGCTCCCCAAGAATTGTAACTTTCTAACGTAGACGAAATCAATTTAGCATTAGCGCCGACAAACATATCGGTCCAAGGAATATTATAAGCATATCCAACAGATAATACGGCTTCACTTCCTGTAAAATCGGAAGTTAAATTTCCTAATTCGTCTCTTCCTTCAAAAGTTCCATAATTGACATAACTTATTCCGGCATGAAATGTTTGCAAATGACGGTCGTAAGTATACGCATAAGCTGCTGTTCCGTAGGAAACTTCTCCAAAATAACTTCCATAATTTGCCGATAAACGATTGTGCATTTCGGCATTAATTGTTGCTGGATTATAAAACGCTTGATTTACATCGTAATCCACTACAGTTACCGTTTTGCCGCCTAAAGCAGCTTGTCTTGGAGATTGTGCTAAGTTTAAAAATTGATATACACTCTTACCTCCTATTTGGCCAAATGTTGTAGCCGATAGCAGAAATGAAAAAAGGAATAAGAGTTTTCTTAGCATTTTTTGGTGTTAATCTTACATATAACGCAACTGCGAAGATAAAATTATATCAGTTAGGAAACAAAAAAAGAACTCTCAATAAGTAATTTATTGAGAGTTCTTTTTGATATTATATTGAAATTACTTTTTAGTTTCTAAAACTTTAGCGTTTTTGACCTTTTGATTCGTAATGGCAATATCTAAAACTTCGCTCATTTTATCTACGTAATGGAACGTTAAACCTTCAATATAATCCGGTTTGATTTCCTCAATATCACGTTTATTTTCTTTACATAAAATGATTTCTTTGATGTTGGCTCTTTTAGCAGCCAAGATTTTTTCTTTGATACCACCAACAGGTAATACTTTTCCACGAAGTGTAATTTCACCTGTCATGGCAATGTTTTTCTTAATTCTTTTTTGTGTGAATGAAGAAACCATTGAGGTTAACATGGCAATTCCGGCACTTGGTCCGTCTTTTGGCGTTGCTCCTTCTGGAACGTGAATGTGTATGTTGTAATTGTTTAAAACTTCTGGATCAATTCCTAAAAATTCAGCGTTGGCGCGAATGTATTCTAAAGCAATTGTCACCGATTCTTTCATAACCGTTCCTAAATTCCCAGTCATGGTCATGGCTCCTTTTCCTTTCGAAATTAAGGATTCGATAAACAAAATATCACCACCAACAGATGTCCAAGCTAAACCTGTAACAACTCCAGCTACATCATTATTTTCATATTTGTCGCGCTCCATACGTGGCGATTTTAATACTTCTAAAATATCAGCATCGGAAACTTTTACGTTATAAGTTTCGTCCATTGCAATTGATTTTGCAGCGTGACGCACCACTTGAGCAATTTTTTTCTCTAAACCACGAACACCCGATTCACGTGTGTAACCTACTACGATTTTTTCTAATTGTTTTTTACCAATTTGTAAATCTTTAGTTGTTAATCCGTGTTCTTTTAATTGTTTTGGTAGTAAATGTGTTTTAGCAATTTCGATTTTTTCTTCAATTGTGTAACCTGTCATTTCGATGATTTCCATACGGTCACGAAGTGCTGGTTGAATTGGAGATAAACTATTAGAAGTTGCAATGAACATTACTTTTGATAAATCGTAGCCTAATTCCAAGAAATTATCATGGAATTCTTTGTTTTGTTCAGGATCTAAAACTTCTAACAAAGCCGAAGATGGATCACCATTATGACTCGTAGATAATTTATCAATCTCATCTAAAACAAACACTGGATTAGATGTTTTTGCTTTTTTAATGTTTTGAAGAATACGTCCTGGCATCGCACCAATATAGGTTTTTCTGTGACCTCGAATTTCTGCTTCATCACGTAAACCACCTAGTGACATTCTGATGTATTCTCTACCTAATGCTTCTGCAACCGACTTTCCAATTGAGGTTTTTCCCACACCTGGAGGTCCGTATAAACAAAGAATTGGCGATTTCATATCGTTTCGCAATTTCAAAACCGCTAAATGCTCAATGATACGTTTTTTAACATCTTCTAATCCGTAATGATCTCTATCTAGAATTTTTTGAGCACGTTTTAAATCGAAATTATCTTTGGTAAATTCGTTCCAAGGCAATTCTAAAAATAACTCAATATAATTGCGTTGGATTCCAAAATCAGGCGAATTTGGATTCGTACGTTGCAATTTTGACAATTCTTTTTCGAAATGTTTTGCTGTTTTATCGTCCCATTTTTTCTTTAAACCTTTGGCACGCATTTCCTCAATTTCGGCTTCATACGAAACGCCACCCAATTCTTCTTGAATGGTTTTCATTTGTTGCTGTAAGAAATATTCGCGTTGTTGTTGGTCTAAATCGAAACGCACTTTTGATTGAATATCGTTGCGAACTTCTAATTTTTGAAGCTCTAAGTTCATGAAACGTAAGGTTTCAAGTGCTCTGTCTTTTAAATTTGGAATCGAAAGTAATTTTTGCTTTTCTTCAACTGAAAGATTCATATTAGAAGAAACAAAATTGATTAAAAACGGATTACTTTCAATGTTTTTAATAGCAAAAGTAGCCTCTGTTGGAATATTTGGACTTTCCTTGATAATTTGGATTGCCAATTCCTTAATTGATTCTATAATTGCTTTGAATTCTACATTTTTATTATTTGGACGCTCTTCTGCAACCTCTTTGATTTTTGCTCTCAAATAGGGTTCTTCTTGTGTAAAAGCTTCCACTTCAAAACGTTTCTTACCTTGAAGAATTACAGTAGTATTTCCGTCAGGCATTTTTAAAACGCGCATAATTCGAGCTACCGTTCCAATATGATGCACATCACTTGGTGACGGATCTTCTTCGTTTTCATCAATTTGCGCTACAACACCAATGATTTTTCCTTTGGCATTGGCATCGTTAATTAATTTAATCGATTTATCTCTTCCAGCGGTAATTGGAATTACAACTCCTGGAAATAAAACAGTATTTCGTAAAGGTAAAATGGCAATATCCTCAGGCAAAGCCTCATTATTCATTTCTTCTTCATCCTCAGGCGTCATTAATGGAATCAATTCTGAATCTGGATCCATTTCCTGAAGTGACAAATTGTCAAGCGCTAGTATTTTTTGATTCGGCATAATAATATTTATGGTCTTTTTGTCAGTAATTATCTTTTGAAATAGTATTCAAAATTAAGCATAAAAGCGTTATTCTATTGATAATCAAATCATAAAATAAATTTAAATAGCAATTTCAAAAGTAATAGTTCAAGATGTATGCCATAAAAAAATCCCGAAGTGTTAGTTCGGGATTCTAGAATATTGTAAACTAAAATTAATCAACTTGATTATCGAATTCTACATTAGTAAAAACACCTTCTGTAACTAATTTAGTAGTAGAATTTGAAATATTGTATGCTGAAAAACTAAAAGTACCTGAAACTTTATCATTTGTTCTATCAAAATTTGTAATTGTAATAGTTCCAATAGATGTACTTGTTAGTGGATTAAAAGAAGAAAATGCTCCATTAATTGAACCCAAAGCAGTATCAAAATATTGTAACAAACTTAAATTACTACTTTCCGTACTTGCTGGGAAAGTTCCAACAGAAGGATTTATAATTTGAAGAGAAATAGATTTTCCGTTATTAGTTAAACCACTTATTATCAACTGATCCCCTAATGCTGTTTCAGAAAAATCTCCAATGGTTTGAGCAGCAACAAAATTAGTACCATCAATCTTTGCAGTAAATGAACTATTAGAAGAATTTCCTGCTGTAAGATCTAACGCTGGATCAACTGGTTCATCATCACAAGAAACTGTTGTAAATGCTAAAGTTAAAATTAAAAGTTTTAGAATTGATTTTATAGTTTTCATAAGTTAGTTTGAATTATTTTTCCAAATATAAAAAGATATTTTATTTTTTTGGTACTCTGAGTAATAAAAGTAATCCTACAACAAAAAATAAGATTAAAAACAAGATGGCATTTTGAATTTTACCCGTTACATCTGCGATATAACCATAGGTAAACATTCCGATTACAATTCCGATTTTCTCGGCTACATCGTAAAAACTAAAGAAAGAAGTTGTGTCTTTTGTGTCTTCTGGAATAAATTTAGAATACGTTGAACGCGATAAGGATTGAATTCCTCCCATAACCAATCCAACGAAAGCTGCAGCAATGTAAAAATCATTTGGTGTAACTACGAAATAAGCATAGGTACAAATTAAAATCCAAGAGAAATTTAAACCAATTAAAATTGTAATATTTCCGTATTTAGCAACAAGTTTCGATGTTAGCCATGCGCCTAAAACAGCAATTAATTGAATCAATAAAATACTAACAATCAATCCCATTGTACGCTTACTATCGCTTCCCCATTGCACTTCTTTTTCTCCAAAATAAGCGGCAATAATCATAATGGTTTGTACTGCCATACTGTAGACAAAGAAAGCTCCTAAATAACGTCGCAAGGATTTTAATTCCTTTATTTGTTGCCAAACTTTTCGCAACTCTTTAAAGCCATTAAATAGTACATTTTTATGCAGTTTGTTATCGTTTTTATTATTTGGTAAGTAATAGTAAGTGTACTGACTGAAACCTATCCACCAGATTCCAACCAATAAAAAAGAATAACGCATCATTTGTAACTTTTGATCATCTTCTACCGACATTACTGCAGCTAAACAAATCAATAATAAAACAACACTACCAACATATCCTAAACTAAACCCTTTTGCACTGATTTTATCCTGTTGGTCTTTGTGAGCGATATCGGGTAAATAGGAATTGTAGAATACTAAACTACCCCAAAATCCTATTAAGGCTAACAAATACGAAACTAAACTTAAAACAACTGTATCTAAAGAAAAAAAGTAAAGTGACATACAAGAAGTTGCTCCAACATAGCAAAAAAGTTTTAGGAAAAACTTCTTATTTCCCATGTAATCGGCAATTCCTGATAATAATGGTGATATAAAAGCAATGATTAGAAATCCTAAAGCGGTAACATAACTTATTAAAGCTTCACTTCTTACAGAAAAACCAAACAACACAATTTCTTCAATATTTTTTTGACGAAATAAAGCTCCATAATACAGTGGAAAAATGGTTGAGGAAATTACCAAAGCATAAACCGAGTTTGCCCAATCGTAAAAAGCCCAAGCGTTTAGAAGTTTAGAATCTCCTTTTTGAAGTTTTTGCATACGAATTATTTTAAAATAAAAAATCCCGACACTGTCGGGATTCAAATATAATAGTAATTTTTTAATTATTTGAAAGTAACACCAAACTTAGCTGCTTCCGCTTTTGCTTGAGGAATTAAAGCTGTTAATTCTTTAATACGTGTTTCGTTACTTGGATGTGTACTTAAGATTTCTGGTGGCGCTTGTCCTCCTGAATTAGCAGCCATACGTTCCCAAACTTTCACAGCATTGATTGGGTCATAACCTGCAATTGCCATTAATGTAAGTCCAATCATATCAGCTTCGCTTTCATGAGAACGGCTAAATGGTAACATTCCTCCTACTTGAGAACCCACACCATATGCTTGCATAATTAAAGCTTGCGTTTGAGGATCTTTATTACCAACAGCTACTTGAGTTCCTACGGCTCCTAATTGTTGTAAAAGTCCTGCGCTCATACGTTGTTGTCCGTGGTTTGCCAATGCGTGAGCTACTTCATGTCCCATTACAGCAGCAATACCTGCATCGTCTTTACAAATAGGTAAAATTCCAGTGTAAAAAACGATTTTTCCTCCTGGCATACACCAAGCATTTACTTCTTTACTATCTACCAATTTATATTCCCAAGCATAACCTTCTAAATAATCGGCATGACCATTAGCAGTTAACCATCTTTCTGAAGCCGTTTTGATTTTAGTACCAATTGTTTCAATTCTTTTTGCATCCGCAGTTCCTTTTATAACCTTATTCTCAGATAAAAATTGATTATATTGTTGAAAAGCAGATGGGAAAATTTGACTATTAGGAACTAATGCCATTGTACTTTTCCCTGTAAACGGATTTTTAGCACATGATACAACGAGTACCAAGATAGCAAATGCGATAAATTTAAATTTGAAATTCATGAGTGAAAAATTTTTACGAAAATACGATTTATTGTTTGATAACTCTGTTACTTTTCCAAATTTTATGCCATTATTCAATACTATTAGAATTGCATTTTAACTTTATTTTATAAAATCTATAGTACTTCAAATTTACATAAGTTGTAACTTGCACCAAATTTAAAAAAATGCCTAAAAAGAAACAAAAACAAGCACAAGTTATAGAAATACCTAAAGCTATTTTGTTAACAGCAAAGTTTTTACAAGCTGTTTCTCCTTCTCTTACCACTAAATTTGCTGCCAAACTTTTTACAACTCCAATTCGTCACAAATTACCAAAGCGTGAACTGCATATGGAACGCGATAGTATTCAAAAGAGTATTGTTATTCCAGAAATCCAGAAAGAAATTGTGGTGTATGAGTATGGCAAAAGTGATAAAAAAGTACTTTTAGTCCATGGTTGGTCTGGAAGAGGAACACAATTGGTGAAAATTGCTGATGAATTGCTGAAAATGGGTTACATGACCATTAGTTTTGATGCGCCAGCACACGGTAAATCAAAAGGAAATTCGTCAATTATGATTGAATTTATTGCTTCTATTTTAGAAATTGAAAAGCAGTATGGACCGTTTGAATTTGCTATTGGTCATTCACTTGGAGGTATGTCGGTTTTGAATGCAATTAAACAAAATCTTCAAGTTAAAAAAGCTGTAATTATTGGAAGTGGTGATATCATTCAAGATATTATTGATGATTTCATTTGTAAACTACAACTAAAACCTGAATTCGGAATCAAATTAAGAGATCATTTTGAAGCAAAATTTGGTGGAAAAATGGACGATTATTCCGCTTACAAAGCAGCAGAAAAAACAGAAATTCCTGTATTCGTTATTCACGATAAAGATGATGATGATGTTTCTGTAAAAGCGGCTTATAATATACAAAAACATTTAAAACAATCTGAAATCATGATAACCGAAGGTTTAGGGCATCGTAAGATTTTAGGAGATGAAACCGTAATCCAAAAAATTAGAGAATTTATTTCAAAATAAAAAAAGTCCTTCGAATGAAGGACTTTTTAGTTTTTTAGAAGTTAGGTGATAAATTGTATTTTTTGTAGAAGTTATCTAACGCTTCCAATACTTCATCTTCTGTATCTACTACTTTGATTAAGTTCATGTCTTCTGGATTGGCATTTTTCATTTTGTCAATCATCACCGTTTTAATCCAGTCTAATAAACCTGACCAAAATTCGGTTCCTACTAAAATAATAGGGAATTTTCCAATTTTCTTAGTTTGAATCAACGTTACTGCTTCGAATAATTCGTCTAATGTTCCAAAACCTCCTGGCATTACCACGAAACCTTGTGAATATTTTACAAACATTACTTTTCTCACGAAGAAGTAATCAAAGTTTAAGTTTTTATCTTTATCGATATACGGATTAAAGTGTTGCTCAAAAGGCAATTCGATATTTAAACCTACCGAAATTCCTCCTCCATAATGCGCTCCTTTGTTTCCTGCTTCCATGATTCCAGGACCACCACCTGTAATTACACCATAACCCGCTTTACTGATTTTGAATGCAATTTTTTCGGCTAATAAATAGTTTTTATCATCTGGTTTTGTTCTTGCCGAACCAAAAATAGATACACAAGGACCTATTCTTCCCATTGATTCATATCCATTTACAAACTCAGACATAATTTTAAAAATTGCCCAAGAATCGTTTGATCGTATTTCGTTCCAAGTCTTTTGCTTGAATTTTTCTTGAATTCTATGATCGTCGTTTTCGTATTGATCTGCTGCCATATTCGTTTCGTTTTAATTTTTAAAAAAGCCTGCTAAGATAATTCTTTTTTCAAAAACTGTGCTGTGTAGCTTTTTTTATTTTTTATAATTTCTTCCGGAGTTCCTTTTGCAACCACTTCTCCACCACCTTTTCCACCTTCGTAACCAATGTCAATTACATAATCGGCTAGTTTTACAACATCTAAATTATGTTCTATGATTAATACCGTATTTCCTTTTTCAACTAATACATTAATAACATCCATTAAAACTCGAATGTCTTCAAAATGTAACCCAGTGGTTGGTTCGTCTAAAATATAAAAGGTATTTCCTGTATCTTTTTTAGATAATTCGGTTGCCAGTTTAATACGTTGGGCTTCTCCACCAGAAAGTGTTGTGCTTTGTTGCCCTAACGTGATATATCCCAATCCAACATCTTGAATTGTTTTTACTTTTCGATAGATTTTCGGAATATTTTCAAAGAATTCTACCGCTTCATCCACAGTCATATTCAACACATCAGAAATTGATTTTCCTTTATAGCGAATTTCCAAAGTTTCTCTGTTGAATCGTTTTCCCATACAGGTTTCGCATTCCACGTAAACATCAGGTAAAAAGCTCATTTCGATGGTTCTCACACCCGAACCTTCACAGGTTTCACATCTTCCGCCTTTTACATTAAAACTAAATCTTCCAGGCTTATAACCGCGAATCATTGCTTCTGGCGTTTGCGTGTATAAACTTCTAATTTCCGAAAAAACATCAGTATAAGTCGCTGGATTTGAACGCGGTGTTCTTCCAATCGGACTTTGGTCGATGTCGATTACTTTATCGATATGTTCTAAACCTTCAATTTTCTTGTAAGGTTGTGGTTTTTTTACCGCATTGAAAAAATGTGCGTTTAATATCGGATACAATGTTTCGTTAATCAATGTCGATTTTCCACTTCCCGAAACACCCGTTACGCAAACTAATTTTCCCAACGGAATTTCAATCGAAACATTTTTTAAATTATTTCCTGTAGCGCCTGATAATTTGATGGATTTACCGTTGCCTTCACGACGTGTTTTTGGCACTTCAATCTTCATTTTACCGTTTAAATATTGTGCGGTAATGGTATCTTCTTGTAATAGTTCTTTCGGTGTTCCTTTACTGATGATTTGCCCTCCAAAACGACCAGCTTTTGGACCAATATCAATAACATAATCGGCACGTTCAATCATGTCTTTGTCGTGTTCTACTACGATTACCGAGTTTCCGATGTCGCGTAAACTCTCTAAAGATTTTATCAATCGCTCATTGTCTCTTTGATGCAAACCGATACTTGGTTCATCTAAAATATACAAAACACCTACCAATTGCGAACCAATTTGCGTTGCCAATCGAATACGTTGCGCTTCACCACCAGAAAGCGATTTTGAACTTCGGTTTAGTGATAAATAATTCAAACCAACATCTAACAAAAATTGTAGGCGAGCGGTAATTTCTTTAACAACCTCAACGGCTATAACTTTTTGTTTTTCAGATAAATGATTGTCTAAATCAGCAAACCAATCGGATAACTCGGCAATATCCATTTGGACTAATTCGCCGATATTTTTTCCGTTTAATTTGAAATATAACGATTCTTTTCTCAATCTTGTTCCTTTACATTCTGGACAATCATTTTCGTCCATAAATTCTTTTGCCCAGCGCTTAATACTTGCTGAATCGGAATTATCGTATTGATTTTTGATAAAATTTGAAATTCCTTCGAAATCGATTTTATAGTCTTTGGTAATTCCCATAACCTTTGATACGACTGAGAATTTCTCGTTTCCACCGTATAAAATCATATCCATTGCTTCCTGCGGAATGGTTTCGATAGCATCGGTTATTTTGAAATCGTATTTCTGTGCGATAATTTCCAATTGCTTGAAAATCCATGAACTTTTATATTCGCCCAAAGGTGCAAAACCACCATTTTTTATCGATGATTTCGGATTTGGAATGATTTTCTGTAAGTTGATTTCATTCACAGTTCCTAATCCGTTACAACATGGACAAGCGCCTTTTGGAGAGTTGAATGAAAAATTATTTGGTTCAGGATTTGGATACGAAATTCCAGAAGACGGACACATCAAATTACGGCTGTAAAAGCGTACTTCTTGACTTTCTTGTTCAATCACCATCATTACGTCATCACCATGGTACATAGCGGTTTTGATACTTTCCGATAAACGTTTGTCGGTATCTTCTTCAGTATCAATTGCCATTCTATCAATAACAATTTCGATATCGTGTGTTTTATAACGATCGACTTTCATACCAAATTCCAAATCCCGAATTTGACCATTTACTCGAACTTTCAAGAAACCTTGTTTGGCAATTTGTTCAAATAATTCGCGGTAATGCCCTTTACGAGAACGAACAACTGGTGCTAAAATATTGATTCGTTTGCCATTAAAATCTTCTAAAATCAACTGTTTTATTTGGTCATCAGAATACGAAACCATTTTTTCGCCAGAGTTGTAGCTAAATGCATCTGCACCTCTCGCATACAACAAACGTAAGAAATCATAAATTTCTGTAATAGTTCCAACAGTTGAACGAGGCGATTTACTGGTCGTTTTTTGCTCAATCGCAATCACAGGTGAAAGTCCGTCGATTTTATCTACATCTGGACGTTCTAATCCGCCTAAAAACTGACGTGCATAAGCAGAGAACGTTTCGATATATCTTCGTTGTCCTTCAGCATAAATCGTATCAAAAGCCAATGACGATTTTCCGGAACCTGATAAACCAGTAATAACCACTAGTTTTTCACGCGGAATAGATACATCAATATTTTTAAGATTATGGGCTCTAGCACCAATAATTTCGATAGTTTCTTCTGTTGTGTGTTGCATAATTTTTGGCAAAACGCAAAGATACTGATTTTAGTGCGAAAATTTAGGTTGAAGCAAGAATAAGAATTTGTTAAATAAAGACCTTTTATTCAATAATCATGGATTTCAAACGATGTCTATATTTTTCTAAAATTAATTGTTTGTACATAAAACCAAGAAAAATTCCGTTTTTCAGCACTGGTAAAACTTTACATTCAGAAGAATCGAATTTATCCATGATGGTTTCAAGGGTTTCATCATAAAAGATAATTTCTTTTGGTTGTTGCATGATTTCTTCAACAGCAGTATATTTTACTTTGAATTGTGAGAAAACAATTGGTCGAATTTCATCCAAATGAATAAGTCCAAGTAGTTTGTTTTTTTCGTCTAAAACTGGAAAAATATGTTCATCAGATTCTTGAATTTTTTGAACCAATTCCTCTAAACTATTGCTCAAAGAAATTGCTTTAAAATCGGTTTGAATAAGTTTAGAAACATCAATAGAATTTAAAATATTGGTATCGCGATTATCTGTAAAAACTTCCCCTTTGTCCGCTAAATTTTTAATATCAAATGAATACGGCTCAAAACGTTTAGAAATGGCAAAACTTACCGAAGACACAATCATTAAAGGAACCATCAAATTATAACCGCCAGTAATTTCAGCAATTAAGAAAATTGCAGTTAACGGCGCATGAAATAATCCACTTAGTATTCCAGCCATTCCTACTAAAGTAAAATTACCAACAGGAAGTTTTGTAAATCCAATTAAATTAAAAAAAGTTGCTACCGAAAATCCCAAATAGGAACCCACAAATAGCGATGGTGCAAAATTACCTCCATTTCCACCAGCACCTAATGTTAAACTGGTTGCATACACTTTAATTAGCATAGTTACACTAACAAAAATCAATAAAATCCAGGATGAATCTTGGAAGCGTTCAAAAACTGTATTTTGCACTAATTTTCCAGATTGATTGTCGGCTAAAAGTTTAATGCTTTCATATCCTTCTCCAAAAAGTGATGGAAAAAAGAAAATCAAAATCCCTAAAATTCCCGCTCCAAACAATGCTTTGTTAATGTAATTGAACCTTAATCTTGCAAAAAAATGTTCGATTTTTCGAAATGTTCTGGCATAATTTATCGAGACAAATCCGCTTAAAACTCCTAGCAAAATATAATAAGGCAAATTATGAAAATCAAAAAACTGTACCTTTTTAAAGGAGAATAAAATGGTATCGTTCAAAACTATTGTAGAAATTAAAGCTCCAGTAGCAGCACTAATCATAATTGGAATAAATGCCGTAATACTAATCTCGGCTAAAACTACTTCGATAGCAAACAAAACACCTGCGATTGGCGCGTTGAAAGCAGCACCAATTCCGGCGGCAACTCCACAAGCTAATAACAGCGTTCTATCTTTATAACTCAGTCTATAATTTTGTGCATAATTACTACCAAAAGCTGCTCCAGTAATGGTAATTGGTGATTCTAAACCTGCGCTTCCGCCCATACCAACGGTAAATGAACTTGTAATTATTTGAGCAAACATTTGCTTTCTAGGCATAATACCTCGCTTTTTGGCAACGGCATACATAATTTGCGAAGTTCCTTTTTCTATAGAACCATCTAACACTTTTTTAATAATGATAACTGTGATGATAATTCCAATGATGGGTAAAGTACTATTACTAAAAGGAAGGTGAAGTATATCATCTAATTTTTGGGACGATTTAAAAACCCAATGCGCAAAAGTTTTCAGAATAATTACCGCCAAAGCAGAAGAAATCCCTACTAAAACACACGATAAATAAATAAATTGTCGTGGTGTAAGTAACGATTTCAAAAGAAAAATAAACTGTTCTAAACGTCTAAAATTCTTATGAATTAAGTTTTTAAAAGAAAACGTTTTTTTTCTTGGCATTATTTTTAAGTATTTTACGAAGGTAAATCTTTAATCTGAAAAATAAAACAAAAATTATAGTAAACGTAAGGCTTCTCTACTACTTAGAGGCTTTAAATTTGTACTGTTTACATAAGCTGTAACACCTGATGGATTAAAACGACTATAATCGCGTAAAGCCCAACCGATAGCTTTTTGAATGAAAAACTCGTTAGAATGTTTGTGTTTTTCGCATTCTGATATAAGAATTTCGAAATTTGTTTTTTCTTTATAACTCAACTGAAATAAAATCGCACTTCGGTTCAGCCACATGTTTTTTGAATTTGAAAAACGTTCGATTACTTTTAAAGTTTCCAATGGAAATTGTTGTAAATAACCGCCCAATAAATATTTTGCAATTGTATCTACCGAATCCCACCATGAGTTGGTGATAATTAATTTTTCAATGAGTTTAATATCTTCAATAACAAAGTTTTTCTTGGATTCTTTTACTAATAAATCAATTCCGGTTAGATGAAATTCTCGTTCTTTCATTTGAAATAATTCCCAAGCAATAGTTCTGAAATTGGATTTAATTTCGGCTTTATTTTGCTCATAAATTGATTTAAAAATCGCTCGTCTTTTCTCAGTTTTTATTCCTAAAAAAGAAAAATTATTTTTCATGTAATTCTCCATCGGAACTGCCAATTCTCTATTGGATTCTTTCCGAAAATGTGTTTTTAATTCGTTACAAAATTTCATTTAATTCAGCGATTTTTTGTTGGCACGAAACAGTTAATTCTTCAAAGAAGAGAAAAAATTCCGATTCAAATTCGGTATAAAAATCTTGTAATTCCACAATCGCTTCTTGCATATTGGCTCTGTGCTTAGTCTTATAATCCATCTGAAAAAGTATCATTTCTAAACCAGCGATAGTTGCATAGCTAACAAACCAATTTCTAGCAATCATATACGGCATCATTCCTTTAATTCTCTCGGTTAAAATATCGTAATTGTCTTGTAATAATTGATAGAAATCGTTGGCATAATTTTCTAATTTTTCGTCAGAAAACTTGCTCCAGTTTTTTGCTAAAAAATGATCATACAAAATATCCATAATCACACCCGAATAATGTCCGTATTTTTCGTGCAAACGATGCTTGCTTTGCCTGTAAATAGGATGCATATCGGTAAAACTATCAATGTGGCGGTGCAATAAAATCCCTTTTTTTATTTCGGAATCGAAATTTTCATAATCATGTCCTTTGATACTATCTGCCATGAAATTCCCGATTTTTAGCAAATCGTTAGTTCCTGATAAGTAAATATGTGCGAGATAGTTCATTTTTTATGTATTCTTTTTGTAAATATATAAAAAAATCTTTGCGTCTTTGCGTCTTTGCGAGCTACATCTTTTATATTTGTATTTCAAAATTAAAACTACACATGACATTAATAAAATCAATATCAGGAATTCGTGGCACAATTGGTGGTGCGGTTGGCGACAATTTAACTCCAGTTGATGCTGTAAAATTTGCATCAGCTTACGGTTCATTTTTAAAAATAAGACACGCTTCAAAAGGTAACGAAAGATTAAAAGTAGTTATTGGAAGAGATGCACGAATTTCGGGACCAATGATTCACAATTTAGTAATGAATACATTAGTTGGACTAGGAATCGATGTAATTGATTTGGGTTTATCAACCACTCCAACAGTTGAAATTGCTGTTCCGCTTGAAAAAGCTGATGGTGGAATTATTTTAACCGCTTCGCACAATCCAAAACAATGGAATGCACTAAAATTATTAAACGAAAAAGGTGAGTTTTTAAGTGGAAAAGAAGGTGAATTAATCTTAGAAATTGCTGAGAACGAAGCTTTTGATTTTTCGGATGTAGACAGTCTAGGCGAAGTTATTGAAAACAATGCTTACATGGATATTCACATAGATGAAGTGCTAGAATTACCTTTAGTAGATGCTGATTTGGTAAAAACTAAGAAATATAAAGTAGTAGTTGATGGTGTTAATTCATCTGGCGGAATTATTATCCCTAATTTATTGGAACAAATGGGTGTTGAAGTAGTAAAATTATACTGCGAGCCAAATGGGCATTTTCCACACAATCCTGAACCTTTGAAAGAACATTTGGGTGATATTTGTAAATTGGTTGTAGAAGAAAAAGCGGATTTCGGAATCGTGGTTGACCCTGATGTAGATAGATTAGCTTTTATTTCAAATGATGGTGAAATGTTTGGCGAAGAATATACTTTGGTAGCCGTTGCCGATTACGTTTTATCGAAAACTCCAGGAAATACCGTTTCTAATATGTCGTCTTCTCGTGCTTTGCGCGATATTACTGAAAAACATGGCGGAACCTACCAAGCAAGTGCTGTGGGTGAAGTAAATGTGGTGGAATTAATGAAGAAAACCAACGCAATTATTGGTGGCGAAGGAAATGGTGGTATCATTTATCCATCATCGCACTACGGAAGAGATAGTATGGTTGGTGTCGCTTTATTTTTAACGTATTTAGCGAATCAAGATAAAACCGTTGCCGAAATTAGAGCTTCGTATCCTCAATATTATATGAGTAAAAACAAAATTGAGTTAACACCTCAAATTGATGTAGACAATGTTTTAGCAACGTTAACCGAAAAATATAAATCGGAAAATATTACCACAATTGACGGAGTAAAAATTGATTTTCCTAAAGAATGGGTACATTTGAGAAAATCAAACACCGAACCAATTATTAGAATTTATACAGAAGCACCAACACAATCAGAAGCTGATGTTTTAGCAGAACGATTTGTTAAGGAATTAAAAGAAATAGCAGGAATTTAATAATAAAAAGGTCAGATTTAAATCTGACCTTTTTATTATTTAACAATTATTTTTTTTGTTGTGGATTGAGTACCATTAGTCACTTTTACCAAATACATTCCGACATGTAAATCCAAATTAATCTGTATTTCATTATTAAAATCTTGGCTTTGCACTAATTGCCCTGTAATGGTATAAATTTCTACTTTTGAACTTCCTTCTAAACCAGAAACAATCAAGTATTCAGAAGCTGGATTTGGATAAACTGCTACCCTATTTTCAATAGGATTCTGAGTTGACAAAGTTGAAAACCATTGTTGACCAAAATTAGCTCCAAAAATATAATCCGCTAAATTAGGATAATCTATAAACGGATTACGATTCATTTGCCAAGTGTAGATGTAATTATTACGATTCATTTCAAAATCGTCTCTTGGATCTGTAGTGTTCCAAGTTAATAGTGTAGCTAAATCTCCCATAATTTGATTTCCAGAAATATCCGAAGGATTACCATTAACTAAATTTAACCCATTGTATCTAACTGCCATGTAAAATAATGCTCTTGCTACATCTCCTCTCCATTTTCCTTGTGTCCCAACTGGACCATTGTAGTCTCCTAAACCAAAATCTTTATTACTTTTTACTCCATTTTCTTGTCCATCTTCTGCGTGTAAGTGGTGTGCATCTGAGTGAGCAGATAAGATGTCGTTAGCATTTGTTGGTAACCAAATACTGATTCCATCCGCTGTAGAAGATGTTCCTCCAGAAAAACCACCTCTTGCTTGCGCAAATACGTGCTCTCTTACCCATTTTCCTACTCCACTACTTCCAACTTGTTGATCTAGTTTAGCTTTTGGAGCTTCAACATAATGCATCCAAACTTGATTGCTGTTTTCAGGATTTATGTCGGCGCTTTTAAGAATTTCCCAAATATCGCCATAACTATGAGCTCTAACAACTGCTGGATTAGCAATAATATCTTGAAGCGCTTGCTTTAAAGCATTTCCAGACAAACCTTCTAATGAATCATAATATCCAGCTGGAATAGTTGGTGTTACCAATCCATAAGTTGGACTTAAAGGAGTTCCGTAAGATTGAACTATAAAATCGTTATCGTAAACTCTTACTGTAATGTTATTATTATTTAAAACATAACCTAAAGACAACGGTTGAACATTAATTAACATTTCTTCATCTCCTTCATCAACACTATCATCCGTTAAAATAACATTTGTTTGAGCTGAGCTTTGACCTACTGGAATTGTAACAAATAAATTTCCAGAATAATCGCTATTGTTAAAATTACCATTATTAAGGGTGAAATTTATACTGAGGTTTGCAGTAGTAACTGGTTGACTTGTTGTGAAAACAACATTAAAGTTGTTTCCTTCATTATAAATTGTTTGAGAAGTTGAAACAGAAACATAGTTTAAAACAATTCCAGTTCCGTCATTATTAACTCCGGGAGTTGGTGCTTTAACCTCATAAGTCCCATCATTTTTTCTTTGTATAGATTTTGAAACCGAAGTTGATGTCTCTATATTTATTGAACTAACAGTTAAATTTAAAATAGACATTAAATTGGTTGCAACTAAAGTGTTACTATTTGAATAAGCAACTGCATCTATTAAATTAGTTAAAGTTGCTAAAGTTCCTGAAGTAGATGTATAGGGAAAATCAGAACCATTTCCAAGATATAACGCTACAACATCTGGCCCATTTTGAATATTACTATTAGGAATACTTCCTGCAGGCGATGGTTCGACCATAACATTACCAAAATGAACAATTCCGTTAA
Source organism: Flavobacterium helocola (assembly GCF_038289885.1). Taxonomy (NCBI): domain Bacteria; kingdom Pseudomonadati; phylum Bacteroidota; class Flavobacteriia; order Flavobacteriales; family Flavobacteriaceae; genus Flavobacterium; species Flavobacterium helocola. The sequence continues at coordinate 62,883 of NZ_JBBYHT010000006.1, forward strand.
TATCGGTCACAAAGCCATCTAAATCATAGGTATAATAACTTGATGAGTTAGATTCATTAAAAAAAACAAGCACATAACCATCCAAAGGAAAATTTGGAGTACTCGATTTTAATTCAACAAACTCCATAACGTCGCTTCCAGGATTATCTGCATCTATCTCATTAATAACAACTTGAGAATAAGAAAACATTCCTAGAAATAGGAATAAATAGGTAAGTAATTTTTGAGGCATAAAAACTAATTTTATCAAAAATACGAATATAAATATGAAAGTAACTTTATTTTATACCAATACTTGCTAATTTTAATTCTTTTTTAAGGCTATTGTACGAGTATTTTTATATTTTGCATTTATTTAAAGCAACTTTTTACTTTATTTGTCATCTAACTGAAACCAATTCATTCAATTTGAAATTTTTAATCAAAATAGTATTTTTAATATTTCCGCTTGTTATTTTTTCTCAGCATTCTTCAAAAATGTCTGTTAGAATTAATACAGAAGAAAAAACGCTATTGATTCATCAAGTTTTGACATTTAATAATACAAGCAACGATACGCTAAAACATATTATTTTAAATGATTGGAATAATGCCTTTTCATCAAAATCGTCTGCATTAGCAAAAAAATATTCCGATGAATTTGTGAGAGCATTTCATTTGGCTAGTGAAAAAGAAAGAGGTTTCACTTCAATTAAGACAGTTGTAGATGCTAATTATCAATCTGTAAATTGGAAAAGACCAAACGAAAAAGTAGATTTGGTTAAACTAGAGCTAAACCAACCTGTTTTACCTTTTTCGAAACAAACTTTTACCTTAGTTTATGAAGTAAAAATTCCAGATGCTAAGTTTACGCGATATGGTTATGATAACAATGGTAGAATTACCTTAAAAAATTGGTATTTGAATCCTTCTCGATACGAACATAAACAATTTGTTCAACAGAGTAATGAAAATCTTGATGACATACCAAATGCTTTTTCTAATTTTGAAATTGAATTTGAACTTCCAAAAAAATTCAATATAACCAGTAATTTAGCTGAAGCCAATTCGTTTGAACTTGCAGACACTAAAAAGGTTGAACTGAATTCAAAAAATAAGAGTGAAGTAATTATTACCATTCAACCTTCAAACACGTATCAAACTTATAAAAACGAAATCATTGAAGTAAGCTGTGGAATTGAAGATAACAGAGTTAGCGATATAGATAAAGCTATTATTTTTGATAAAGTAAGTCGTTTTACAGCATCAAAATTAGGTTTACCTCTTACTTCTAAAATCTTAATCTCTCAAGAAGATTATGCACGTCAGCCGTTTTATGGATTAAATCAGTTACCTAGTTTTTTGAGCCCGTTTTCTAATGAACTAATGTTCGAATTAAAGTTTTTAAAAACCTATTTAAACAATTATCTAAAAGAAAATTTAAATCTAAATCAAAGACGCGATTATTGGATTTATGACGGAATTCAGATGTTCATCATGATGCAATATGCCGATGAATATTTTCCTGAACTGAAAATGACTGGTAATGTGGCTAATTTAAAAATATTAAAATCTTACCATTTTATCAATCTCGATTTTAACCAACAATACAACTATTTGTATATGTTAATGGCTCGTAAAAACTTAGATCAAGCTTTAAACGAACCTAAAAATCGTTTGATAAAATTCAACGAGCAAATTGCAAGTAAATATAGAGCTGGTTTGAGTTTAAAATATTTAGACAGCTATTTAGGAAACGATATTGTTCACAATACTATTAAAGAATACATTCAAGAAAATCAATTTTTAGGAACCAATTCACGTCAGTTTGAAACCATTTTAATCAAAAATAGCCCAAAAGATATCGATTGGTTTTTCAGAACCGTAATAGAAACCCGCGATTTAATTGATTATAAATTTGGAAAAGTAACCAAAACAGAAGATTCACTTTCTGTAAATATCATTAACAAAACCAATACTAATGTTCCTATTTCATTATATCAATTAAAAGATGATCAAGTAGTTAACAAAATTTGGTTGACTAATATCAAAACCGATTCTACTATAGTGATTCCAAGAATGGGTGCCGATAAATTAACACTTAATTACAATAACGAAGTTCCAGAATACAATTTGAGAAACAATTGGAAATCATTAAAAGGCTTTTTCTTCAACAATCGTCCGTTTAAATTTGTCTTTTTTAAAGATTTAGAAGAACCCTATTACAATCAAATTTTCTTTGTACCAGAAGTAGAATTTAATATTTATGATGGTATTGCCTTGGGAATGCGAATCAATAATAAATCGATTTTAAACAAACCTTTTACCTTTAGTGTTACACCAATGTATTCGAGCAATACAGAAACTCTTGTAGGTAAATTTTCTGCTTTTGTAGATGATAACATTCGCGAAAAAGGTAAATTATACAACATTCGATATTTAGTAACTGGTAGTCGCTTCCATTACACAAAAGATGCCTTCTATAGCTATTTTATACCTGTTATACAATTTAGATTTCGTGATGAAAATCTCAGAACTAACAAAAATGAATTCATCCAGTTAAGACAAGTTTATGTCAACAGAGATAAATCAGAATTCGTTACAGATTCAAATACAGAGAATTATAATATTTTTAATGCTAAATACGGTAATTATCAATCAGAAGCCACAAAACATTTCTCTCTGTTAAACGATTTACAAATTTCAAATTCATTTGGAAAAGTTTCTACAGAAATTCATTACCGAAAATTGTTTGAAAACAATCGTCAAATCAGTTTTAGATTTTTCGCTGGAGCATTCATGTACAGAAGTACAAATTCTGAATTTTTTAGTTTTGGATTAGACAGACCAAACGATTATATGTTCGATTATAATTTGTTAGGTAGAAGTGAAACTACTGGAATTTATAGTCAACAATATGTTTATGCAGAAGGCGGATTTAAATCTAAATTAGATACAAGATTTGCTAATCAATGGATGACCACTATTAATGGAACATTCAACATTTGGAATTGGATTCAAATTTATGGAGATGCCGGAATGTTTAAAAATCAATATTCAAGCGCAAAATTCGCATACGATTCAGGCTTACATTTAAATTTAGTTCCTGATTATTTTGAACTTTTCTTACCTGTTTATTCTTCAAATGGATTTGAACTAAATTCTAATAATTATGGCGAAAAAATTCGTTTTGTAGTCACTTTAAGTCCAAAAACATTAATTTCTCTATTTACCAGAAAATGGTTTTAATAGCTTTTTATCTTTTTATTTGATAATTCAATAATTAAAAAGCATTTTTAGATAAATTCATTGCGTTTTTCAAATTAAAACTATTGATAATTTAATAATAATTAAAAAAATATTATTCCCCCTATTGTTTTATTACTGGTTTTAATTAAATTTGTTGAATTATCAATTTCGTATAAACGGCTTATGAAAACAGCAACAACATCGGAAGTAGTTTCTTTTGAAGATTTCAAAAAAGAAGTCATTAACGATTATAAAATCGCCCGAATCAGTAGAGAATGTAGTCTTCTTGGAAGAAAAGAAGTACTTACAGGTAAAGCCAAATTCGGAATTTTTGGCGATGGTAAAGAAGTACCTCAATTAGCTTTAGCAAAAGCGTTTCAAAATGGAGATTTCCGCTCAGGATATTATCGTGATCAAACTTTTATGATGGCAATTGGTGCTATGAATATCGAGCAATTCTTCGCTGGATTGTATGGCCATACCGATATTAATTTTGATCCAATGAGTGCTGGTCGTCAAATGGGCGGACACTTTGCAACGCATTCATTAGACGAAAATGGAAATTGGAAAAACTTAACCCAACAAAAAAATTCGAGTTCTGACATTTCTCCTACTGCTGGGCAAATGCCTCGTTTATTAGGATTGGCTCAGGCTTCAAAAATATACAGAAATGTTTCAGGTATCAACCAAACGAACTTCTCCGAAAACGGAAACGAAGTAGCTTGGGGAACCATCGGAAATGCTTCCACTTCTGAAGGTTTATTCTTCGAAACGATTAATGCTGCTGGTGTTTTACAAGTTCCAATGGTAATGAGCGTTTGGGATGACGAATATGGAATTTCAGTTCACGCTCGTCATCAAACAACAAAAGAAAACATCTCAGAAATCTTAAAAGGTTTCCAACGTGATGAAGGAAATAACGGTTACGAAATCTTACGTGTTAAAGGTTGGGATTACCCAGCTTTAGTAGAAACATACCAAAAAGCATCAAAAATTGCTCGTGAAGAACACGTTCCTGTTTTAGTTCACGTACAAGAATTGACACAACCGCAAGGTCACTCAACTTCTGGAAGTCATGAGCGTTACAAAAATGCAGAACGTTTGGCTTGGGAAGCTGAATTTGACTGTGTAGCTAAAATGAAAACTTGGTTAATCGAAAACAATATAGCTACTTCAGAAGAATTAGATGAAATTGACAATAAAGCAAAAAAAGACGTTTTAGAAGGTAAGAAAGTAGCTTGGACTAACTTTACTGCACCAACAAAAGCGGAACAACAAGAATTAGTTGGTTTATTAAATACAATCGCTTCACAAAGTGAAAACAAAGTTTTTATCGAGAAAATCGCTAACGATGTTGCTTCGATAAAAGAACCAATTCGTAAAGATATTTTAGTAGCAGCTCGTAAAGTGTTGCGAATGATTATCAAAGAAAATACTCGTGCTACTTTAGCTACTTGGATTGAAAATTATACGGAGAAAATCCAACCAAAATTCAGTTCGCACTTATTTTCGCAATCAGATAAAACCGTTTTAAAATCAAAAGAAGTAGCTCCAACCTATGATGCAACTGCTGAAGACGTAGATGCGCGTTTGGTGTTAAGAGATAACTTTGATGCTATCTTCTCAAAATATCCAGAAACCTTGATTTTTGGTGAAGATTCAGGAAACATTGGTGACGTAAACCAAGGTTTGGAAGGCATGCAAGAAAAATACGGAGAATTACGCGTTGCCGATGTGGGAATTCGTGAAGCTACTATTTTAGGTCAAGGAATCGGTATGGCAATGAGAGGATTGCGTCCAATTGCTGAAATTCAATATTTAGATTATTTATTGTACGCTATTCAAATCATGAGTGATGATTTAGCAACGTTACAATACAGAACAGCAGGTCGTCAAAAAGCACCGTTAATTATAAGAACTCGTGGTCACCGTTTAGAAGGCGTTTGGCATTCAGGTTCTCCAATGGGAATGATTATTAATGCAATCAGAGGAATTCACGTTTTAGTTCCAAGAAACATGACTAAAGCTGCTGGTTTTTACAACACCTTATTAGAAACTGACGAACCTGCATTAGTTGTAGAATGTTTGAACGGTTACCGTTTGAAAGAAAAAATGCCAACGAATTTAGGTGAATTTAAAACACCTATTGGAGTAGTTGAAACCATCAAACAAGGAACTGATATTACGTTAGTATCTTACGGTTCAACATTACGTTTGGTAGAACAAGCAGCAAACGAATTAGAATCAGTTGGAATTAGCGCTGAAATTATTGATATTCAATCGTTATTACCTTTCGATATTAATCATGATATTGTGAAATCGGTAGCGAAAACAAATCGTTTATTAGTAATTGACGAAGACGTTCCTGGTGGAGCAAGTGCATACATTTTACAAGAAATTGTAGAAAATCAAAAAGCTTACCAACATTTAGATAGTGCACCGCAAACATTGGCTTCAAAAGCACACCGTCCTGCATATGGAACCGATGGAGATTACTTCTCAAAACCTTCAACAGAGGACATTTTTGAGAAAGTGTATGCGATTATGAATGAGGCAAATCCAACAAAATATCCAAATTTGTATTAAAAAATTTGTTTATTCGAAAATTAATTAGAAATATTTGCAACATACAATTAAGAAAATGATTTCAATTTTAAACAATACTTGGTGGTGGTCTAACTTACGTCAAACTTCGTGAGCGAAACCTGCTATAGTATAATTTAAAACCAAATACATAGAAAAGGCTTGTCAATCACGACAAGCCTTTTTTTATTGCCAAAAATTAAACAAATATGAAAAAATACAAGTTACATACTAATTATAAACAAATTCTAGCCGACACCATTACGCCAGTAAGTGTTTACTTGAAAATTCGTGATAAATTTCCTAATAGCATCTTGCTAGAAAGTTCTGATTATCATGCAAATGACAACAGTTTTTCGTACATCTGTTTCAATCCGGTTGCTTCGATTAAAGTGGAAAATCAAAAAATTGAAACGAATTTTCCTGATGGTTTTTCAGAAATTATCCCAATTGATACTGATCTAAACGTGGCTAAAGAAATCGAAAATTTCTCTAATCAATTTGAAACGGAAAAGTCGGATTTTAAATTTATTACGCAAGGATTATTTGGCTATTTAGCTTATGATGCGATTCAATATTTTGAGAAAGTTTCGATTACAAAAAAATCAATAGAAAACGAAATTCCCGAAATCTTTTACGCTGTTTATCAAAACATTATTGCTATTAATCATTTCAAAAACGAAGCGTATTTATTTTGTCATAGTTTTGATGGAAGCAACAATATCGCTGAAATCGAACAATTATTACAATCGAAAAACTTTGCTTCCTTTTCGTTTCAAAAATCTGGAAACGGAACATCTAATTTAACTGATGATGAATTCAAAAACTACGTTTCGATAGCAAAAAAACATTGCTTACGTGGTGATGTATTTCAATTGGTGTTATCTAGAAGATTTTCACAAGATTTCAAAGGCGATGAATTCAATGTTTATCGTGCTTTACGAAGTATAAATCCTTCACCCTATTTGTTCTTTTTCGATTATGGAAATTTCAAAATATTCGGTTCATCACCCGAAGCGCAATTAGTAATAAAAAATAATTTCGCCGAAATTCATCCTATCGCAGGAACATTCAAACGTACCGGAAACGACGAACAAGATGCCGAATTAGCTAAAAAATTAGGCGAAGACTCTAAAGAAAACAGCGAACATGTCATGTTGGTCGATTTAGCAAGAAACGATTTAAGCCGAAGTTGTAACGAAGTAAAAGTAGATAGATACAAGGAAGTCCAATTTTTCTCTCACGTGATTCATTTGGTGTCAAAAGTATCAGGAAAATTAAAAGAAAATCATACTTTTATGGAGTTGGTAGCCAAAACATTCCCAGCCGGAACATTAACCGGAGCACCAAAAATAAAAGCCATGCAATTAATAGAAAACATTGAGAAAACCAACAGAAGTTTCTATGGTGGTGCTATCGGAGTTTTAGATTTTGAAGGCAATTTCAATCACGCGATTATGATTCGTTCCTTTTTGAGCAAAAATCATACGTTACATTTTCAGGCTGGAGCCGGAATTGTAGAAAGTTCATCAGAAGAAAACGAAATGCAAGAAGTGTACAACAAGTTAGGCGCTTTGCAAAAAGCTTTAGATTTAGCAGAAAACATATAAAAAGGTTTCAAGTTTCAGGTTTCAGGTTAATTGGAACTTGAAACTTGAAACAAAAAAAACATGAAACAAAAAAACATGAAAATAGCAGTTATAGACAATTACGACAGTTTCACCTACAATTTAGTCCACTATTTAGAGGATTTGAATGCGAATGTAACCGTTTTTAGAAACGATGAATTCGAATTAAATGAATTAGAAAAATTCGATAAAATTCTACTTTCGCCAGGACCAGGAATTCCTGATGAAGCGGGTTTATTGAAAGATGTTATCAAAAAATATGCTACTACTAAAAGTATTTTCGGAGTTTGCTTAGGATTACAAGCTATAGGAGAAGTTTTCGGCGGTACTTTAACCAACTTAGAAAAAGTCTATCATGGTGTAGCTACAAAAGTCACAAAAATCGAAGACGACTTCATTTTCAATAATTTACCAAACGAATTTGAAGTTGGGCGCTACCATTCTTGGGTAGTTTCAAATGAAAACCTTCCGGCTGAATTAATCGTAACTTCTACTGATAAAAATGGTCAAATTATGTCGATGAAACACGCTCATTTTGATATTCGTGGTGTTCAATATCATCCTGAAAGTGTCTTAACTCCATTCGGTAAAAAAATCTTAGAAAATTGGCTTTTGAATTAGTTGTCAATATTCAGTAATAAGTGTTCAGTAAATAAAAAATCCAAATGAAAATTATATTAAACCGATTAATAAATCACGAAATATTAACGAAAGCTGAAGCTAAAGACGTTTTGGTCAATATTTCTTCTGGAAGTTATAATCCAAGTCAAATTGCAGCATTCATGACCGTTTACATGATGCGAAGTATAACCATTGAAGAATTAGCAGGTTTCCGTGAAGCTTTGCTAGAATTGTGTATACCCGTTGATTTTTCAGCATATAATACTATCGATTTGTGTGGAACTGGTGGTGATGGAAAAGACACCTTCAATATTTCCACTTTAGCATCTTTCATCGTAGCTGGTGCTGGAATTAAAGTTGCAAAACACGGTAATTATGGTGTTTCATCCATTTCGGGTTCAAGTAATGTAATGGAAAAAATGAGTGTAAAATTTACGAATGATTCCGATTTCCTAACTAAATCGATCGAAGAAACAAATATTGCTATTTTGCACGCACCACTCTTCCATCCGGCTATGAAAAATGTAGGTCCGATTCGAAAAGAATTAGGCGTAAAAACGTTTTTTAATATGTTGGGGCCTATGGTAAATCCATCGTTTCCAAAAAATCAAATGGTTGGTGTTTTTAGTTTAGAATTGGCTCGAATGTATGCGTATTTGTACCAAAATACTGAAACCAACTACTCTATTTTACATGGATTAAGCGGCTTTGACGAAGTTTCGTTGACTGATGAAGTAAAAATTATATCCAATACATCTGAACAAATTTTAAAACCATCGGATTTCAAACTACCTGAATGTCAACTAGCAACCATCAAAGGCGGAACAACCGTTGATGAATCAGCTAAAATTTTCTACGACGTCATTTCTGGAAAAGGAACAACGGCTCAAAATAATGTAGTTTGTGCTAATGCAGCCATCGCCATTCAAACTGTTGAAAAATCGAATTATGATGAAGCTTTAGTAAAAGCGCAAGAAAGTTTATCAAGCGGAAAAGCATTGGAAAAATTAAAAAAATTAATTGCAATAAGTAACTAAAATTTGTCAATTCGAGCGCAGTCGAGAACTTATGAACATCTCGACTCCGCTCGATGTGACACAAAACTCAAAACCATGAATATCTTAGATAAAATAATCATCGATAAAAAACGTGAAGTCGAACTAAAGAAAAGCATCATTCCCGTTTCGCAAATAGAAGCTTCTGTTTTATTCAATTCTCGAACCTATTCAATGAGTAAGTTATTAAAAAACAGCTTTTCAGGAATTATTGCGGAGCATAAACGTCGTTCGCCTTCAAAAGCCATTATTAATAACAATCATTCAGTAGAAGATGTAGTTTTAGGATACCAAAATGCGGGAGTTTGCGGAATTTCGGTTTTGACAGATGCTAAATATTTTGGTGGAAGTTTGGATGATTTGTTATTAGCAAAAGCTTCAGTAAATATTCCATTATTACGAAAAGAATTCATTGTAGATGAATATCAAATTTTAGAAGCCAAAGCTTACGGAGCCGATGTAATCCTATTAATTGCAGCGGTTTTAACTCGAAAAGAAATCAAACAACTTTCAGAATTTGCGCATAGTTTAGGTTTAGAAGTATTGTTAGAAGTACATAATTTAGAAGAATTAGAAACAGCCATAATGCCAAGTTTAGATATGATTGGTGTTAACAATCGTAATTTAAAATCCTTTGAAGTGAGTTTGGATTACAGCAAAGAATTAGCATCTAAAATTCCAGACGAATTTGTAAAAGTTTCAGAAAGTGGAATTAGTTCAATTGAAGCAGTCAAAGAATTACAAAAATATGGCTATCAAGGCTTTTTAATGGGCGAACATTTCATGAAAACAGAAAATCCTGGTTCGGAAGCTCAAAGATTCATTCAAAAATTAGTGATATGAAAAACGTAAAACTAAAAATTTGCGGTATGAAATATCCTGAAAACATTAAGGAGATTTCAACTCTAAATCCTGATTATTTAGGTTTTATTTTCTGGGAAAAATCAAGTCGAAATATGAATTTGGAAACAATTCCTGAAATTCCTAAATCTATTAAAAAAGTTGGGGTTTTTGTAAATGCATCCATACAAGATATTATTTCAAAAGTGAATCAATATCAATTAGAAATAGTGCAATTACATGGAAATGAATCTGTTAACTATTGTAGAAACGTCAAGAAATTGGGAGTTGAAGTAATTAAAGTGTTTTCGATTGGAGATAAATTCGACTTTACAACTATTAAAGAATATGTGCTATTTGTTGATTATTTCCTTTTTGATACCAAAGGAAAGTTACCTGGTGGAAACGGTATTACTTTCGACTGGAAAATAGTAGAAAATTATCCCTACGAAAAACCCTTTTTCTTGAGTGGTGGCATAGGAAAAACTGAAGTGGATGCTATAAAAGATTTCTTCAAAACCGATGCCGCAAAAAAATGTATTGCCATAGATGTCAATAGTCGATTTGAAACAAAACCAGCATACAAAAGTGAAATAAAACTAAGAAAATTTAAAAAATTGCTTTATGAAAACGAAATATAATGTTGATGAAAATGGATTTTATGGCCAATTTGGAGGAGCTTTCATTCCCGAAATGTTATACCCAAATGTGGAAGAATTAAAAGAAAACTACTTAAAAATAATGGCTGAACCTTCTTTTCAAGAAGAGTTTAACGACTTATTACAACAATTTGTAGGTCGTCCAACGCCACTGTATTTTGCTAAACGTTTGTCAGAAAAATATAACACTAAAATCTACTTGAAGCGAGAAGATTTGTGTCATACAGGCGCGCACAAAATCAACAACACAATCGGACAAATTTTAGTTGCCAAGCGTTTAGGGAAAAACAGAATCATTGCTGAAACTGGCGCAGGTCAACACGGTGTAGCAACAGCAACGGTTTGTGCATTAATGGGATTAGAATGTATCGTTTATATGGGTGAAGTCGATATCAAAAGACAAGCGCCAAATGTAGCCCGCATGAAAATGTTGGGAGCAGAAGTTCGTCCAGCAACTTCAGGTTCGAAAACCTTAAAAGATGCGACTAATGAAGCCATTCGTGATTGGATTAACAATCCGATTGATACGTTTTATATTATTGGTTCTGTGGTTGGACCTCATCCTTATCCCGATATGGTGGCACGTTTTCAAAGTGTGATTTCTAAAGAAATTAAATCCCAACTTTTAGCTCAAGAAGGCAAAGAAAACCCAGATTACGTAATTGCTTGTGTGGGCGGTGGAAGTAATGCTGCTGGTGCTTTTTACGAATTTTTAGATGAAGAATCAGTGAAATTAATTGCTGTGGAAGCGGCTGGACATGGCGTAGATTCTGGAGAAAGTGCTGCGACTTCGGTTTTGGGTAAAATCGGAATTATTCACGGAAGTAAAACCTTATTAATGCAAACTGAAGACGGACAAATCACAGAGCCCTACTCTATTTCAGCAGGATTGGATTACCCTGGTGTAGGGCCGCTTCATGCACATTTACACGATACCAAAAGAGCGGAATTTATCGCAGTTACCGATTCCGAAGCCATGCAATCTGGATTAGAAGTATCAAAAACGGAAGGCATTATTCCTGCAATTGAAACCGCTCATGCTTTTTCAGTTTTGGATAAAAAACAATTCCAACCTAATGATATTGTGGTTATTAACCTATCCGGAAGAGGTGATAAAGATTTGAATACTTATATTGATTATTTTAAATTTAGTGAATAATAATTAGTGAATAGTAATTAGTGAAAAGTGATTAGCTAAAAACTTACATGAACTTTTAGAAACTTTATAAAAAAGTTAGTATATCAACTTATATGACTTATATGTTTAATAAAATCATTGCGCACTTTGCGAAAAACTTTGCGTCTTTGCGTTAAAACCAAAAATCATGAACAGAATCAACCAAAAATTACAAGAAGATAAAAAACTGCTTTCCATATATTTCACTGCAGGATTTCCAAAAATAAATGACACTGTTTCCATCATTCAAGAATTGGAAAAAAATGGAGTGGATATGATTGAAATTGGTTTACCTTTTTCTGACCCATTAGCCGATGGACCTACCATTCAAGAAAGTTCTACTATTGCTATTGAAAACGGAATGACGACATCGCTCCTATTTGAACAATTGAAGGACATACGAGAATCGGTTCAAATTCCTTTAATCATAATGGGATATTTCAATCCGATGATGCAATTTGGAATGGAGAAATTTTGTCAAAAATGTGCTGAAGTTGGAATTGATGGATTAATAATACCCGATTTACCTTTATTCGTTTACGAAACCGAGTACAAAGCTATTTTCAAAAAATACAATTTAAAAAACATCTTTTTGATTTCGCCACAAACTTCGGTTGAACGTATACAACAAATTGATGCTATTTCTGATAGTTTTATTTATATGGTGAGTTCGGCTGCGGTTACGGGAAGTCAATCAGGTTTCGGTTCGGAACAAATGAATTATTTCAAGCGAATTACCGATTTAAACTTGAAAAATCCTCAAATTGTTGGTTTTGGAATAAAAGATGAAGAAACATTTCAACAAGCTACAGAATATCAAAAAGGAGCGATTATTGGAAGCGCTTTTATTAATTTTTTAAAAGAAAATCCGATTGAAAAGACATATTCTTTTACAAATTATTTAATTAAAAAATGTTAAAATATTCAATTAAACGTAATTAAAAATCAAGTTTAGCTACTAACTAATTATATTTGTTTCCAATTAACATAACAACCTTCTATTTATGAAAAAAATATTGTTTTCAGGTGCCAGTTTAGTATTGTTACTTACTAGCTGTTCATCAGCTCAAACATCACAAAAAACACCAGCTGATGCAGGCACTTATATCACCACAATTACAGCTCCTGAGCTAAGCAAACACTTATATATTGTGGCTGGTGACGAAATGCAGGGAAGAAATACAGGTGAACCTGGGCAAAAGAAAGCTGGAGAATATTTGATTAATGAATACAAAAAAATGGGAATCAGTTTTCCTCCAGGGGCAACTGATTTTTATCAAAAAGTACCTTCTGAATTCATGAAAAGAGGATTTGCTCCTAAATTGAATGACTCAGAAAACATTTGGGCTTTCATTAAAGGTTCAGAAAAACCAGATGAAATTTTAGTCATTTCCGCACATTACGACCACGTTGGAATGAAAAATGGTGAAATTTATAATGGTGCTGATGATGACGGTTCTGGAACTGTTGCTTTATTAGAAATTGCTCAAGCCTTTAAAGAAGCTCAGAAAAAAGGACACGGACCAAAACGTTCTATCTTATTTTTACACGTAACTGGTGAAGAACACGGTTTACATGGTTCAAGATATTATTCAGAAAATCCCTTATTCCCATTAGCGAATACGGTGGCTGATATCAATATTGATATGATTGGAAGACGTGATACATTGCATCCAAATACTAATAATTATATTTATGTAATTGGTTCAGATAGATTGAGTAGTGAATTACATACAATTAACGAAGAAGTAAATGCAAAATACACAAAATTAGATTTTGATTATAAATACAACGATAGAAACGATCCTGAAAGAATTTACTACCGTTCTGACCACTACAACTTTGCTAAAAAAGGAATTCCTTCAATTTTCTTCTTTAACGGAATTCATGCAGATTATCACTTGCCAAGCGATACTCCAGATAAAATTGAATACGATGCTTTAGCAAAACGCGCACAATTAGCTTTTGGTTTGGCATGGGAATTAGCCAATCGTCCTGAAAGAATAAAAGTAGATAGAGACGGGAAATAATTACGAATAAAAAATTACGAATTACCAAGTCAAAATAAAAAATCCGAGCAATGCTCGGATTTTTTATTTAATATTTAAATTATTTAATCTTTCAATTAAAAAACAAACATTGCTCTTTCGCTCATTAAATCATTTACTTCTTCCGCTACTTGCTCTAAAACAGCTTCGTCAGTATGATTCATTAATACTTTATCAATTAAAGCTACAACTGTTTCCATATCTTCTTCTACTAAACCACGAGTTGTGATGGCTGGAGTTCCCACACGAATACCAGAAGTAACAAATGGTGATTTATCATCAAATGGCACCATGTTTTTATTTACTGTAATTTCAGCTTTTACCAATGCATTTTCAGCATCTTTACCTGAAATTCCTTTGTTTCTCAAATCAATTAACATCATGTGGTTATCTGTACCACCTGAAATTAATTTGTATCCTCTTTTATTGAACGCTTCTGCCATTGCTTGTGCATTTTTCTTCACCTGCATAGCATAACGGAAAAACTCATCAGTCAAACATTCTCCAAAAGCAACCGCCTTAGCAGCAATAATATGCATCAAAGGTCCACCTTGATTACCAGGAAAAACAGACATGTCTAAAACGTGAGACATCATTCTGATATCCCCTTTTGGAGTAGTTAATCCCCAAGGATTTTCGAAATCTTTCCCCATCATTATCATTCCTCCTCTAGGACCTCTTAAAGTCTTATGAGTTGTTGTTGTTATAATATGACAATGAGGAACTGGATCATTCAGTAATCCTTTAGCAATTAATCCTGCTGGGTGTGAAATATCAGCTAATAATAAAGCGCCAACGCTATCCGCAATTTCTCTGAAACGTTTAAAATCCATATCACGAGAATAGGCCGAAGCTCCAGCAATAATCATTTTTGGTTTGTTTGCAGTTGCTATTTCTTGAATTTTATCATAATTTAATACTCCTGTCTCCTCTTCTACTCCATAAAACACTGGATTGTATAATTTTCCGGAAAAGTTAACTGGAGAACCATGCGTTAAATGACCACCATGCGATAAATCAAATCCTAAAATAGTATCACCTGGTTTCAAACAAGCAGCAAAAACAGCTGTATTCGCCTGTGAACCTGAGTGAGGTTGTACGTTTACATATTCCGCACCAAACAAAGCTTTTGCTCTGTCAATTGCAATTTGTTCTACAATATCTACTACTTCACATCCTCCGTAATATCTTTTACCAGGATATCCTTCAGCATATTTGTTAGTTAAACATGAACCTGCAGCTTCCATTACTTGGTCGCTTACAAAGTTTTCAGAAGCAATTAATTCAATTCCGTGAATTTGTCTGTCTTGTTCATCAAGAATTAGGTCAAAAATTTGTTCGTCGCGTTGCATTGCAATAAATATTCGTTAAAATTAGGTCAAAATTACAAAAAAGGTTTGTTACATTGCTAGATAATTTTATATTTGATTCATAATTTTTCAACAACAAACTAACAATACAAATATGCCAAATATAGCAAACGACCCAACTAGAAAATCTTGGATTAATGTGCCCGAAAATTGTGATTTTCCTATTCAAAATATTCCATTTGGAGTTTTTATTACAAAAGAGGATGTAATTACCATTGGAACAAGGATTGGAAATTGCGCTATCGATATGGGTGCTTTACAACAATTAGGCTATTTTGAAGGGATTGAACTTACAGATGATATGTTCATGCAAGACACGCTTAATGACTTTATTTCTGACGGAAAAAAAACATGGCGCTTGGTAAGAAATCGCTTAGCAGAACTTTTCGATGAAAATAACCCAAAATTAAGAGACAACAAAGAGCATAGAGAAGTTGTTATCTTTAAAGTAGAAGATATCGAAATGCTTTTACCTGTCCAAATTGGTGATTATACTGATTTTTACAGTTCAAAAGAACACGCTACCAACGTAGGAAAAATGTTTCGTGATCCAGAAAATGCTTTGTTACCAAACTGGTTACACATTCCTGTAGGCTATCATGGAAGAAGCTCAACGATTGTTCCTTCAGGTATTCCTGTTCACAGACCTTACGGACAAACGTTACCAAACGGAGAGACTACTCCTGTTTTTGGACCTTCGAGATTAGTGGATTTTGAATTAGAAACTGCTTTTATTACTACTGATGCCAATTTAATGGGAGAACCAATTCCTGTTGAAGAAGCAGAAGAACACATCTTCGGAATGGTTTTATTTAACGATTGGAGTGCGCGCGATATTCAAAAATGGGAATATGTGCCACTTGGACCATTCTTAGCAAAAAACTTTGCTTCATCAATTTCGCCTTGGATTGTAACAATGGATGCTTTAGAACCATTTAGAGTAAAAGGTCCTGAGCAATCACCAGAACCATTACCATACTTACAACAAAAAGGCGCAAAAGCATTTGATATTAATTTAGAAGTTGCGATTCAGCCCGAAAATGAAGTAGAAACTGTAGTTTCACGTTCCAACTTCAAATACATGTATTGGTCAATGGCGCAACAATTAGCGCACCATACCATTAATGGTTGTAGAGTAAACTCTGGCGATATGATGGGAAGTGGAACTATTTCTGGACCAACAGAAGATTCTTTCGGTTCGATGTTAGAATTGAGTTGGGGCGGACAAAAACCATTAAAAATGAACGATGGTTCCGAGCGTAAATTCATCAACGACAACGATACTGTAATTATCAGAGGATATTGTCAAAAAGACAATCTTAGAATTGGTTTTGGAGAAGTTTCAAGTAAATTGTTACCCGCAGTGGAATTGAAATTCTAAAAACACAACCTTTCAATACTAAAACTCCGAAATCACCTTTCGGAGTTTTATTTTTTAGCCCTGATGGAAGTGGCATCCTTTTTGTTTTTTCTTTAAAAACAAAAAGATAGAACGGACAGCAGGACACGAGCTACAAAAAAGCGAACTGACGAAGTAATTAGCTCCAAAAAAATTTTATCTTTGACAAAATATTTAATTTTATGAAAAAAATTACCTTATTATTTTTATCGTTATTAATTGTTTCATGTGGTGTGAAGCAAACTCAATCTATGCTAAGTAATGGCGATTATGACGGCGCTATAAATAGAGCTTTAGAAGGTTTAAGAACTAATAAAAACTCTAAAGGAAACCAAGATTACGTTTACTTACTAGAAGAAGCTTTTGCTAAGGCAAAGCAACGCGATTTAGAATCTTTAAACTTATTAATAAAAGAAAATAATCCTTCGAACTACGAAAGAATTTTTAATCTTTACACACAATTACACAATCGTCAAGAACGTATAAAACCACTTTTACCACTTCAATTGTTGAAAGAAGGTAGAAATGCTATCTTTCCAATGGATGATTATTCTGATGAACTGATTAGTAGTAAAAATAATCTTTCGGGATTTTTATATGCTAATGCTAAAAAACTATTAGCTTCTAAAAACAAAATAGATTTTAGACAAGCTTTTGATGATTTAGCGTATTTGGATAAATTAAATCCGGGTTATAAAGATGTTCGTGCTTTAATGGACGAAGCTCAATTTAAAGGAACTGATTTCGTTCATGTTTACACAAAAAACGAAACCAATATGGTTATTCCAAAACGTTTACAAGACGATTTATTGGATTTTAGCACCTATGGAATTAATGATAAATGGACTGTTTATCACAACAATAAACAAAAAAACATTACTTATGATTTTGGTATGATTGTTAATTTTAGACAAATCAACATTTCACCAGAACAGGTAAAAGAAAAACAATTCATCAAAGAAAAGCAAATTAAAGATGGTTTTAAAACACTCTTGGACAACAACGGAAATGTAGTAAAAGATAGTTTAGGCAATCCTATTAAAGTGGATAACATGAAAACTATTACAGTTAGCATTTACGAATTTACCCAATTCAAATCATGTCAAGTAACCGCAAAAGTAGATTATATTGATTTTAGAACCAATCAATTAATAGATGCTTTCCCAGTAACTAGCGAATTTATTTTTGATTACATCTACGCTAACTATAATGGTGACAAACGCGCTTGTGAAGAGAATTATTATCAATATTTTGACAGAAGAGCCGTTCCGTTTCCAAGTAATGAACAAATGGTTTATGATACAGGCGAAGATTTAAAAGCCAAGCTAAAAGGCATTATTACCAATAATAAGTTTAGAAGGTAAATATTATAACTTAATTAACAGAAGACAGTATTTAATGATACTGTCTTTTTTTGTACCTTTATATGTGTTTTTTAGTCTACAAAATGTCATTTTGTCATTAAAGCAAAAGAAAAACACTTAAAAAAAGACATTTTGACATCTTTAAAAGATTGGAACATATATTGAATAATCCCTATGAAACAACTCACTAAAAAGGATTAATTAAGAATATGAACATCAACAAATTTACAATCAAATCGCAAGAAGCTTTGCAACAAGCACAGCAAATTGCACAAAGTTTTGGGCAACAACAGCTTGAAAACGAACATATATTCAAAGGAATTTTGGAAGTGGACGAAAACGTAACTCCGTTCATTTTGAAAAAACTCAACGTTAATGTGGAGCTTTTCAAAAAAGTATTGGATAGTACGATTCAAAGTTTTCCAAAAGTTTCTGGTGGCGAAATTATGTTTTCTCGTGAGGCAGGAACTACAGTAAACGAGGCTGAAATCATTGCAAAAAAAATGAACGATGAATTCGTTTCTATCGAACATTTAATCTTGGCTATTTTCAAATCGAAAAGTAAGGTCGCTCAGATTTTAAAAGATCAAGGCGTTACTGAAAAAGGTTTACAAGCCGCTATCGACGAAATGCGCAAAGGAGAACGCGTAACTTCGGCATCGGCGGAAGAAACTTATAACTCTTTGAACAAATACGCCAAAAACTTAAACGAATTAGCTAAAAACGGTAAACTCGATCCAGTAATTGGTCGTGATGAAGAAATTCGTAGAGTTTTACAAATTTTAACACGCCGAACCAAAAACAATCCGATGTTAGTTGGTGAACCTGGTGTTGGTAAAACAGCCATTGCCGAAGGTTTAGCACACCGAATTGTAGATGGCGATGTTCCTGAAAATCTAAAAGATAAAATCGTTTATTCATTAGATATGGGTGCATTGATTGCTGGTGCCAAGTACAAAGGAGAGTTTGAAGAAAGACTAAAAGCGGTGGTAAAAGAAGTTACTTCTGCCGAAGGTGATATTGTACTTTTTATTGACGAAATACATACTTTAGTTGGTGCTGGTGGTGGCGAAGGTGCTATGGATGCAGCAAACATTTTAAAACCAGCTTTAGCTCGTGGCGAATTACGTGCTATTGGGGCAACAACTTTGGACGAATACCAAAAATATTTCGAAAAAGACAAAGCGCTTGAAAGACGTTTCCAAAAAGTAATGGTCGATGAACCCGATACTGAAAGCGCTATTTCGATTTTGCGTGGTATCAAAGAGAAATATGAAACACACCACAAAGTGCGTATCAAAGACGATGCTATTATTGCGGCTGTCGAATTATCACAACGTTATATAACCAATCGTTTTCTTCCAGATAAAGCAATTGATTTAATGGACGAAGCGGCTTCTAAATTGCGAATGGAAATTAATTCAAAACCTGAAGAATTAGACGTTTTGGATAGAAAAATCATGCAATTGGAAATCGAAATGGAAGCCATTAAACGTGAAAATGACGAAACCAAATTGAAAGGTTTAGGTTTGGATTTAGCTAATCTAAAAGAAGAACGCAACGAAATCTTTACCAAATGGAAATCAGAGAAAGATGTTGTAGACAATATTCAAAACGTAAAACAAGAAATTGAAGATTTCAAAATTGAAGCGGAACAAGCGGAACGCAATGGAGATTACGGAAAAGTAGCTGAAATTCGTTACGGAAAAATCAAAGAAGCGCAAGAACGTTTGGATGCTTTGCAAATTCAATTAGCCGAAAACCAAGCCGGAACTTCCTTAATTAAAGAAGAAGTTACTCGCGAAGATATTGCCGAAGTAGTTGCTAAATGGACTGGAATTCCCGTAATGAAAATGTTGCAAGGCGAAAGAGAAAAACTACTTCGTTTAGAAGAAGAATTACACAGAAGAGTTGTTGGTCAGGAAGAAGCTATTGAAGCGGTGAGCGATGCTGTTCGTAGAAGTCGCGCAGGATTACAAGACATGAAAAAACCAATTGGTTCTTTCTTATTCTTAGGAACAACAGGTGTTGGTAAAACCGAATTAGCCAAAGCGTTAGCCGAATATCTTTTCGACGATGAAAATGCCATGACTCGAATTGACATGAGTGAATACCAAGAACGTCATTCTGTAAGTAGATTAGTAGGTGCTCCTCCAGGATATGTAGGTTATGATGAAGGTGGACAATTGACTGAAGCGGTAAGAAGAAAGCCATATTCAGTAGTATTGTTAGATGAGATTGAAAAAGCGCATCCAGATACATTCAACATCTTATTACAAGTGTTAGATGAAGGACGATTGACCGATAACAAAGGTCGTGTGGCTGATTTCAAAAACACGATTATCATCATGACTTCAAATATGGGAAGTGCCATTATACAAGAGAAATTCGAAAATCTTAAAGGTGGAATTGATGCTGCAACCGAAGCAGCCAAAGTAGAAGTTTTAGGTTTATTGAAACAAATTGTTCGACCAGAATTTATAAACAGAATTGACGAAATTGTAATGTTTACACCATTAACCAATGCGAATATCAAAGAAATTGTTGGTTTGCAGTTGAAAAGTGTTATTAAAATGTTGGCACACCAACAAATTACAATGGATGCAACACCTGAAGCAATTGAATACTTAGCGCAAAAAGGTTTTGACCCACAATATGGTGCACGACCAGTAAAACGAGTAATTCAACGTGAAGTTTTAAACCAACTTTCAAAAGAAATATTGGCTGGTAAAGTTACCGTTGACAGCATTATTTTGCTAGACAGTTTTGATGGTCAGTTAGTTTTTAGAAACGAAAGTGAATTGGTAAAATAAATTCCAATACTTTCAAAAATATCCCCTTAATTCATGGGTTCATAATGGGTTAGTTTGTTTTAGTTTGGGAAACACCGATTCAGAATTGATTCGGTGTTTCTTATTTTAAACTAGTTTCTTTTGAATGTTGTTCTAATGATATCATTTGGAAAAACCACCACACTTTCATGCCCTGTTTTAGAAACAGAAGAAACTCCAAAATAATAATTATCAATTACAATTCCTTGCAACTCAAAATTATCAACATCACCAACAAATCGGCTAAATTCCCATTGTGGAGAAGTTGTTAATCGCCAATAAATTTTGTATCCAATTATATTCTCATCAGAAACCTTATCCCATTTTAATTTGGTATTAGGTTGTACAATGCCTCCAATCTTAACATTTTTAGGTTCAGGAGTTGCCCAAGCCAAACTGGCTAAAGTGATTGCATTTACAGCAGTTAACTTATTCGCATACTCAAAATTTACACCTTCGATTACATCGCCATATTTGATGCCATTTTCTACTCTTAAATCCTGATGTTGACGGTTGTAATTTTCATGTGCTTCCATAATTCTAACTCCAGAAAAACCTAAATCATTAAAAGGTCTGTGATGTCCACCTCTGCCAAATCTATCTAATCGATATACCATCATCGGATTCATTTCTGGCATATAAGTCGTTGTTAATTTGTGAATATATCTTGCTAATTGTCTAGAAATACCATCTACTTCACCTCCATAAAAACGTCTATTGCTTTTCTCTTTTTCTGTTTCAGTAATAGGTGTTGGTTCAGAAAAAATTCTAAATGTTCGATTATCGATTACGCCATCAACACCTTCTATATTCCCAATCATATCATTGTTTAAAACTCCAATAATATCCCAATTATTCTTTTTTGCGAACTCAGCGAAACCTTTTCCCCCAAACAAACCTTGCTCCTCGCCTGACAAACCTAAATACACAATATTATAATCAAATTTAAATTTGGATAGAACTCTTGCTGCTTCAATCGTTCCTGCCATTCCAGATGCATTATCATTAGCACCAGGAGCATCTTTTGTAAAATCGATTGGATCTGAATTTCTACTATCAATATCACCCGTCATAATCACATATCGATTGCTGTTTTTTGTTCCTTTTTGAACCGCCACTACATTCACAATCCAAGTGTCTTTTGGAACACGCTCACCATCGTTTGTTGTTACATAATCTTTCTGATAAAAAACTTCCAAACAATTAGAACAATCTTTAGAAACTTTTTCAAATTCTGATTTAATCCATCTTCTTGCTGCTCCAATACCTCTTTTGTTTGAGATAGTATCACTAAATGTGTTTCTAGTACCAAAATTAGCTAACGTTCGAATATCGTTTTCAATTCGTTTTGTTGAAATGGATTTAATAATATCATAAACTCTGGTATCGGTTTGCGAAAAGAGAAACTGACTAAAAATTACTAGCACAACTATATAACATTTTCTCATAACTTTTTTATTTCAAATTTAATGATTTGGTATGGATTAGATTACAGAAAACTAACACAAAACCACTGAATTTTGTTAAAGATTATTGTTCAAAAATATTTTCAAACCAAAACCATTTTAGTTCTATTATCTCTATTTTTACAAAATTAACTAACCAATTACACTAACAATGTCAAACTTTACTCTGAAAGAAAAACTAAAACATTTATTATCATTTCCAGTGATTGTAGCTGCATTAGGCTATTTTGTTGATATTTATGACTTACTTCTTTTCGGGATTGTTCGTGTCCCTAGCTTAAAAGACATGAACTTAGATATTGATACTGCTGGAACCCTGATTCTTAATTACCAAATGGTAGGATTACTTTTAGGAGGAATTCTTTGGGGAGTTTTAGGCGATAAAAAAGGAAGACTTTCGGTTTTGTTTGGCTCCATTTTAGTGTATTCTTTGGCTAATATTGCTTGTGGTTATTTACCTCACTTTCCTGTTGAAGATAAAACCATGTTATATGCTTGGTTACGATTCATTGCCGGAATTGGTTTAGCCGGTGAACTTGGTGCCGGAATTACTTTAGTTTCGGAATCGTTACCCAAACAATTACGAGCAATTGGAACTTCCATCGTAGCTGGATTTGGTTTACTTGGAGCTGTTGTAGCACAATTAACTGTAGAATTAGCAGGCGATTGGACTATTGCTTATTACATTGGTGGTGCTTTAGGATTAATGCTTTTAGTATTACGAATTAGCGTAGCAGAATCTGGAATTTACAACGATATCAAACACGATAATAACATCAAAAAAGGGAATTTCTTTTCGTTTTTTACCAATTGGAATCGTTTCGTAAAATACATGAAATGTATTGCTATTGGATTACCTACTTGGTTTTGTATCGGAATTTTAGCGGTTATGGCCAATCAATTTGCGCCTGTAATGGGAATTGATAATATTCAGCCGGGAAAAGCTATTATGTGGGCTTATGTTGGGATTTCGGTTGGCGATTTTGCAAGTGGTTTTATTTCGCATTGGTTACATTCTCGTAAAAAAGCCATTTTCTATATGATGTTGTTTACCATCATTGGAGTTTGTTTGATGCTTTTTGGTGGAACCAAATCGGAAAATATGTACTACTTTTATTGTGCTTGGTTAGGTTTAGGAACGGGTTATTGGGCCATGTTTGTAACTGTTGGAGCCGAACAATTCGGAACCAATATTAGAAGTACAGCTACTACCACTATTCCCAATATGGTTCGTGGATTAGTTCCCGTTATGTTACTGGCTTTTGACGGTTTAAAAGTAAATAATGGCGTGATTGTTGCAGCTGCAATTGTAGGTTTCTTTGCTTTTGCACTAGGCATCTACTCTACTCTAACTATTGCTGAAACACATAATAAAGATCTAGATTTCAACGAATAAACCAAAATAAATGAAAAAATTACAACTTTACTCTCTACTATTCTTTATTGGATTACTCGTTTCTGGAATTCAGCCAAAAGAATATTTTACTTGGTTTTTAGAAGTTTTACCAGCAATCATCGGTTTCCTGATTTTGGCTTTTACCTATAAAAATTTTCAATTTACGAATTTTACATATTTCTTTATTTTAATTCATTGCTACATCTTATTCCTTGGTGGACATTACACCTATGCCGAAGTACCTCCATTTGAATGGATAAAAGAAACGTTTCATCAAACTCGAAACAACTACGATAAAGTCGGACATTTTGCACAAGGTTTTGTTCCGGCAATGATTGTAAGAGAGTTATTTATTCGAAAAAATGTTGTTTCAAATAAGAGTTTCTTTAACTTCATTATAGTAGCGGTTTGTTTAGCGATTAGCGCGGCTTACGAATGGTTAGAATGGGCTGTTTCATTATGTACTGGTGAAGGAGGCGATGCTTTTTTAGGTACGCAAGGCTATGTTTGGGATACGCAATCTGATATGTTATATGCAACCATTGGTGCTATTTGCATGTTGATTTTCTTCAGTAAAAAACACGATAAAGCAATTCAAGAGCAATTTCAAACTCAATAACAAGATTCAAATTAGAATAATGCTACAACTTAACTTCTCTCCTTTTCCTATACTAGAATCAGAACGTTTACGTTTTAGAAGACTAACGAATGAAGATGCTCCTGAAATTATAGCGCTTCGAGGGAATCCTGAAACTATGAAATTTATTCCGAGACCTTTGGTTGTAGATACTGAAGGCGCTTTGGCACACATAAAAATGATTAACGACAAAATAGATGAAAATATTGATATAAACTGGGCAGTAACCGAAAAAGGAAGTGATAAGTGTATCGGAATTATGGGATTTTACAGAACACAACCTGAACATTTTAGAACTGAGTTAGGCTACATGATTACTCCCGAACACAATGGAAAAGGTTATGTTACCGAAGCCGTGAAAACACTATTAGATTTTGCTTTCAATACATTAAATTTTCATTCTATCGTTGCAGTCATCGATTCACGTCATGTTGCCTCGGAACGTGTTTTACAAAAAGTTGGCTTTGTAAAAGAAGCTCATTTTAAAGAAGATTTTTACTATAATAACGAATTTACCGATACCGTAATGTATGGTTTACTAAAACGAAATTTTATAAAATAAAATATATGACCGAATTTGAAAAACAATTCCGCGAGGTGCAAGAACTTCTCGAATTCAACGACTTCAATCAAACCATAAAACGAGTAATCGATTTTACTTTAGATACCGAAAACATTGATTTTTATACCAAAACCAATGAGTTTTTAAATTGGTTAGACCATAATGAAAAAGAAGACGAAGATAAAAAAACACGCTTAAAAACCTTGTTAGATGAACTTTATACCTTCTTGAGTAAAAAAGAATGTCATAATCATCAAACGATTATCTCGGTTAAAAATCTACAAAAAGTATACAATGTTTCTTTTGGATTGGGTCCTATAAATTTAGACATCAAAACAGGTGAAATCATTGGTTTAGTTGGCGAAAACGGAAACGGAAAAACAACTTTACTACGAAGTTTATGTGGTGAATTACATCCAACATCTGGAACCATAAATTACCAATTTCAATACGATGATTTATATGATTTACGAACAAAATTAGTCTACATTCCACAACGAACTGATACTTGGCGCGGTTCTATGTATGAAAACTTAGAGTTCACAGCAAGTTGCTATGGCTATTCACCAGAAGAAAATAATTTAGTCGTCGATTTAGTTATCACACGTTTAGGATTGCGAAAATTTAGAAAACATTACTGGAATAATTTGTCTTCTGGTTATAAAATGCGTTTCGAATTGGCTAGAATGTTACTCCGTAAACCCAAAATTTTATTGATTGATGAACCTTTGGCTAACTTAGATATTTTGGCACAACAAACCATTTTAGACGATTTTAGAAACATCGCAAATTCGGCTTTTAGACCAATAGCTATTGTGTTGAGTTCGCAACAATTGTATGAAGTGGAAAAAACATCAAATCAGGTGGTTTTCTTAAAACGTGGTTCGCAAAAGAATTTGAATACCGAAAATGATGTAGCAAAAAATTGTATTATCGAATTTGAAAGTTCGTTGAATTTAAGCGATTTAAAACAAGCTTTCACCACTTTAGAAGTAATTTCTTTGGAACAAAATGGCGGAACTTTTATTGCTACTTTTCCGGAAAAAATTGAAATGAACGATTTCTTAAAAGTGGTTATAAACCAATCGATTCCTATGACTTACATGCGAAACATTTCAAATTCAACACGTCGCTTTTTTGTGAACTAAAAAAATAAAATCATGTTTAAAGATATACAGAAAAAATTATTATTAAAATATCCATTGCTTTGGAACACCAAATTTGTTCCTATGGTTGCTATTGGATTACTACTTCACCTCATCTTTTTTGGCTTAGGTTATTTGGATGGAACCATCGATTTTTCAAACAGAAACAACTTAGATATTGAAGTAACTTGCATCTTATTTGGTGTTTTACTTGTTATAATTATCATTATTTTATGGTTAGTTAATTACTTTAAAAACAATTCGTTAAAATCATTTTATAGTAAATCAAAATACAGTTTATTTTACGAATGGTTGCAAATATTTGTTGTTAGTACATTATTGATTACGTTTTATTTACCTTTTTCAGTTGGAAAGCAATTACATCAAAGAAGTTATTATTCACTTGAAGAAACAACCAATCGCTGCAAAACTATTGCTACTGCTGATATGTTTATTGATGGAAGTTTTGGAGAAACAGAAATAGATTCATTAGCCTCTAGATTAATTGATAGTTTAGGGAATAAATTAGTAAAGAATGAAATTTCTGAAAACTATGAAACCCAAGAACGAGCTTATGAAACACAAGCTACTATGGCTTATGCTTATAAAAATCATATCATCTTTAACGGAAAAAAATACGATCAATTTTCATTAGTAAATAGAAATACGTTTGAATTCACTGTGATTTCAAGAGAACTAGATTCGTTAAATAAAATTCAAGTTCAAAATTGGTTACATCAGGACAATCAAGCTGAAGTTAAAAAATTAATGGACAATTACTTAAGCTTGATTAGAGAACATGATTTAGCCACTAATTTAAATATGGATAAATGGTTTGAAATTGTTTACAAAGCTCCAGAATTTGATAAATTTTTATACATTCAACCATATTTGAAACAATATGAAACTGATGAATCTTATAATAACTATGAGATGGCATCAAAAATTGGTTATGATGACCGAAAATACTCTAAATATTTTGTGCAGCAAGATGTATTAAAAGATAAATATGATACCGTTTCAGAAGCACATACAGATCCATTTTTCAATATTGAAATGATTTTAGGGTTTTTATATGGTGCTTTTGGATTGTCTATATTGATTTTTTCTTTCCGAGTTACTTCTGGAAAAAGTTGGTTAATTGCGGTTGTTACAACTGGGGTTATTAATATAGTTTACGGTATTTTTACAGCAATTACAGGCTTAGGAGATATATATGCTTATTTGATTCTATTTACTATTTTAGGGATTATATTTTATTTCTTCTTAATATATTTCAACAAAAAGAATTTACAACTCAGTAGAATTGCTTTGAATCTGTTTTTATGGTCGTTCATAGGAATTATTCCTTTGATTTATTTCATAATTCAAGAACATTATTTAAGAGGTGAAAATAGATACGATTATAACTATACATCTCCCGAATATGAATGGATGAGAGAGCATATAATTCATATGTTTTCATTAAATTTTATTTTTGCCATTCTAACACTTTTCTTTTTATCAAAAATTATTAGAAACTGGAAAGGAATTTCAGAAGATTAATATGATAATTACACTTTCAAATAACAAAATTTCGGCATCGATTAATACAATTGGTGCCGAATTAATTCGATTAGAAAAAGACAACCAAAATTATATTTGGACAGTTGATGAAACTTATTGGAACAAAACATCTCCCATTTTATTTCCAATTGTTGGAAGATTAAAAAATGATGCTTACACCATTGCTGATAAAAAATATGAATTGCCAAGACATGGTTTTGCCAGAAATTTCGAATTTCAAATTCTAAATCAAACCGAAAATTCTGTTGTTTTTGTATTGGAAAGTAATTCTGAAACGTTGAAAAATTATCCGTTTGAATTTAAATTACAATTGGAATATGAATTAGACGGAAATGAATTAAAAATGAAGTATTCTGTTGAAAACAGATCGGAAGTAACTATGCCTTTTTCCATAGGAGCACATCCGGCATTTGCCATTGAAGATTCTTTTTCAAACTACTCCTTACAATTTAATGAAGCAGAGGAATTTGTATCCTATGAATTAGAAAACGAACAGTTTAGCAATTCATTCCGGAAAATAAATTCCGAAAACGGACAGATTAATTTAAACTATTCGCTTTTTGAAAAAGATGCTTTGGTTTTCAAACATTTAAAATCAAACGAACTTATACTTTTAAACAAGAATAAACCCGTTCTTTCAGTTCAGTTTGAAGGATTTCCTTATTTAGGGATTTGGACCAAACCAAACGCTCCATTTTTGTGTATTGAGCCTTGGTGTGGTTTAGCAGACAACGTAAATCATAATGGAAATATTTTTGAAAAAGAAGGAATTCAACTATTAGGGAATGAATTTAACTTTCAAAGAAAAATAGTAATCAACCTTTTATAACAATCCGTTATATTTTCGAACAAACCATTCGGTAGCTAAAGCAAAAATTGCTAAAATTAATAACCAAATCCAATCGATAAGTGGTGATTTTTTTATAGTTTCTTTTTGTGTAGGAATATAATTTTCGTTTTCAAGTAACGATTTGATTAGATTTTCTATTTGATTTGGATAATACACTTTTCCATTGGTATTGGTTGCCAATTGCTCTAATCTAGATTTATCAGGATTTACGAATTGTTTTTCAATTTCAAAATCCAACACTTCAAAACTACCAGAAAAACTAGAATTTGATTGCTTTTCAGTTACTTTAAACGAATAATTTCCTGCCTCTAATCCATCTAAATTTACTTTATAAGAATTGGTAGCTTTAAGTAAATCGTACTTTTTAGACGCTTTTGTCTTAGAATTTATAACTTGAATTGTTAGTTGCGCTTTGTCGTCAAATTCATAGTTTTTGTTGAAATATT
The DNA here is from genome assembly GCF_038289885.1 of Flavobacterium helocola. Classification (NCBI taxonomy): domain Bacteria; kingdom Pseudomonadati; phylum Bacteroidota; class Flavobacteriia; order Flavobacteriales; family Flavobacteriaceae; genus Flavobacterium; species Flavobacterium helocola. The sequence goes on from NZ_JBBYHT010000006.1 coordinate 91,754, forward strand.
CAGCTGTAATTTCAATGCTTTCGCCCGAATTATAAAAACTTTCATAAGTAACATTCAAATTCTTTTTTGATGCATTTGTTACTAAAAACTGAATGATTTTATCAGTAAACAAATCAAAATCTTCAAAAGATTTTTTGTTTAAATTATTTTCTAATCGCCATTTCCAGATGTTTTCACCTAATAAATAAGCGTTTCTTTTGCTTCCATTTTCAGTAAAAGTCAATAACGGATTTTGCAATTGCACATTTCTAATTCTTGCAGAAAGTAGTGTGCTTACATTGCTTTTTGCTGCAATAGTTCCAAATTTATGTTCCAAAGGTGGAAAATTTTCAAAACCAATATTAGCTTGCGAAAACAAATTAAAGTTCGAATCAAAAGTTGCCAAATAATCTTCTTTTTGTGCCGACATTTTAAACAACAAATCGTTTTGAACCTGATTTAAAAAATTAAAATCGGTTGCAGTTCCAGTGATAATAAATGTATTGATTTGGGCAACTTTATTTTGCTCAAAAATAGCTTTAAAAGAAGTGGTTGGTTGATATAAAATCAGAATATTGTAATTCTGTAATGACTTTACTTCCTCTGGTTTTAGGATTGAAACTTTACGTTGCTGATTGGTTTCAATACTTCGTTTTAAAGCACCTAAATCAGGATGATTAATCGCCGAAACTAAAGCAATTTCACTACGTTGGTCAATTATTTCTACTGCAAAATTCTTAGTATTATTAACCGTATTTTTCTCTTTTATGTTAGAAGAAATCACAGCTTTATATTTGGCAATTCCAACCTTGTCTGCATTTAATAAAACAGAAATAGATTGTGCTCTTTTATCTTTTGAAAAAGTAACTATTTGTTTATGTATGGTTTGATTACCGTTCTGAATCGAAAAAGTAGTTGAAATAGACTGATTTCCATTGTATTGTAAGAATACTTCAACTGGAAATTTATTCTTTAAAAAAGCGTATTTGTTTACATTGATTTGATTGATTTTCAAATCGAAAACAGTTGTCGTATCGCCTAAAACAACTGGTAAAACACTTGTGTTTTCTTGAAAACTAAACACATAATCATTTCCCATAGTTTGGTTTCCATCTGTAAATAAAACTACTGGATAATTGGTGTTTCGGTATAACTGTTTTAAATTTTTAGCTACACCATCAATATGAGATTGATTACCTTTAAAATCTAATTGTTCCAATGATTGAAATTCATCATCAAACGAAAACAATTGTACGTCATATTTTTCTGCAATAGCTTTATTATCCGCTATTTTCTGATATAATTCAGAAGCTTCTTTCGTTGCTTTTAATTCGGAAATTGACTTAGAATTGTCAACAACAATTGGCAAAGGCGTTTTCTTAATTTCAGTGATTTTTCGACTGATAATTGGATTAATCAGCAATAAAAAGATAGAAAATAGACTAATAAAACGTAAAAAAGCCAAAAACCAGTACAATTTTGACTGATTTTTGACTTTATATAAATATTGATAAAACGACAATGCAGCAGCAATAATTACTGACAATAATAGAAGTAAAATTGTACTTGTTGTCATTTTTTCTTTAACTGATTAGTGAATAGTAATTAGTGAATAGCCATCTAATTTACTATTCACTAAATACTAGTTACTTTTTTATGTCAGCATTCCTCCGTCAACATTAATAACTTGTCCCGTTACATAAGCACTCATATCAGAAGCTAAGAAAACACAAACGTTTGCTACATCTTCTGGTGTTCCTCCTCTTTTTAAAGGAATAGCTTCTCTCCAACCTTTTACAACATCTTCGTTTAATTTTGCAGTCATTTCAGTTTCAATAAAACCTGGAGCGATCGCGTTGCAACGAATATTTCTTGAACCTAATTCTAATGCGATTGATTTTGTAAATCCATTCATACCAGCTTTAGATGCAGCGTAGTTAGCTTGTCCAGCATTTCCTTTTACTCCTACTACACTACTCATGTTAACGATAGAACCTTTGCGGTTTTTCAACATAATTTTTTGAACTGCTTTTGTCATATTAAATACAGACTTCAAGTTGATTTCGATTACTTTATCAAAATCTTCTTCCGACATACGCATTAATAAGTTATCTTTTGTAATTCCTGCATTATTGATTAATACGTCGATGTTACCAAACTCAGCAATAACGTCATCCACTAATTTTTGTGCTTCATTGAAATCAGCTGCATTTGATTTGTATCCTTTTGCTTTAATTCCTAAAGCGTTTAATTCACTTTCTAAAGCCATTGCCGATTCTACAGACGAACTATAAGTAAAAGCAACATTTGCTCCTTGTTCTGCAAAAACTTTTGCTATACCGCTACCAATTCCACGGCTTGCACCAGTAATGATGGCAACTTTTCCTTCTAATAATTTCATGGTAAATATTCGTGTTAGTTTGTTTATTAATTCAAATATAAAATAAAATATTAATTTTAATCTTCTGTAAACGTTTGTGCTTTTGAATACACACGCCATTTTTCAATACATTCCTGTAAATCTTGTGGAATTGGTGTATCAAAACGTAAAAATTCTTTTGTGATAGGATGTTCAAATCCTAATGTTTTTGCATGAAGTGCTTGTCTTGGTAATACTTTAAAACAATTGTCTACAAACTGTTTGTATTTTGTAAATGTGGTTCCTTTTAAGATGGAATCACCGCCATAACGCTCGTCATTAAAAAGTGTGTGACCAATATGTTTCATATGCACACGTATTTGGTGTGTTCTACCTGTTTCTAATTGACACGAAACCAAGGTTACATAACCAAATCGCTCTAAAACCTTATAATGCGTTACTGCATGTTTTCCTTTTTCGTCACTTTCATGAACCGCCATTCGCATTCTATTCGTATCATGACGACCAATGTTACCTTCTACAGTTCCTTCATCTTCTTCAATATTTCCCCAAACTAAAGCAACATATTCTCTTTCCGAAGTTTTTTCTGCAAACTGCTTTGTCAAATAAGCCATTGCATGCTCGGTTTTAGCCACGACTAATAAACCTGTTGTATCTTTATCTATACGATGCACCAAACCTGGTCTTTCGGAACTATTCATTGGTAAATTCTCAAAATGATAAGCTAATGCATTTACTAAAGTACCAGAATAATTTCCATGACCTGGATGCACAACCATTCCTGCTGGTTTATTAATCACCAACAATTGATCGTCTTCATAAACAATGTCTAACGGAATATTTTCAGGTGTTAGCAATTGCTCATAAGTGGGATGTGCCAATACTAAACGTACGACATCTCCAGCTTTCACTTTATAATTGGATTTTACCGCAACATCGTTCACTAAAATAGAACCATTTTCTGCTGCTTGTTGAATTTTATTTCGGGTTGTATTTTCAATCATGTTCATCAAAAATTTATCTACACGCAAGGCCGATTGACCTTTACTTGCTTCAAAACGATGATGTTCGTATAACTCGTCTTCGAGTTCGTTTCCTACATTATAATCCGCCATTTTCTTCTTTAAATTCTACTGGTTCTGTTACGCCTTCTTCTGCTGGTGGTAATGTATCTGCTGGTTCTTCAGAACTAAAAGTTTCTTCATTAAACACCTCTTTTCCATCTCCTAAAACAAAATCTAAAACAGAGTTTTTCTTCACCTTATCTCCTGCTCTTAAACGTCTTCCATTTTGATAAATTTGCAATACCACATCTTTAGCAATATGCGGTTTATAAGTAACTTTACCTTCTTTCAACGTTAATGATTTTATGGTAGCCGAAATTTGTCGGAACGTTTTGTCTTTGAATTCTGGAATGGTAATATCTGTAAATTCACCAGCGTTTAATTTTACATAGACTTTTCGTCCGTCTTTTACTAAACTTCCTGCTTTAGGATCTTGTTCTAAAATAGTAAAAGGCGGAAAATCAGCATTGAATTCTACTGTATCTAGTAGAAAAACTTCTAAATCCAGTTCGTTCAGTTTTTCTTCAGCGACTTCCAACTTCATTTTTGATAAATCGGGCACTTTGATTTCCTGACCATGATTGGTTCTAAAATCTAAAAATTGAATTACTAAAAAAGTAAAACCCACTACTATTGCAGCAGCTAAAAAAGCTTGAGTAAAAAATGTCCTACTTGTTAAATATTTAAATAAACTCATACAAAATGATATTTTGACAAAGATATAAAATTCAAAAAGAAATTACGATGCAATTCATTTTGATTTCTTCACAGATTTAAAACGAATGAATTGCAAAAATATTTCTTTGGTAAACGAATAAAAGAACGTAAAATCTCAATAAATAATGTAATTTTGTGTATATCAATTTGAAATTTACAATGAAAAACGTAGCCATTATCATGGGGGGTTACTCTAGCGAGTACAAAATTTCGTTAACCAGCGGAAATGTAGTGTTTAACAACATTAATCGTGCAAAATTTAATCCATATCGTATTCATATTTTCAAGGAAAAATGGGTGTATGTGGACGAAAATGATGCCGAATTTCCTATTGATAAAAACGATTTTTCTGTAACTGTAAATGGTTCAAAAATCAATTTTGATGTCGTTTTTAATGCCATTCATGGAACACCTGGCGAAGATGGTTTGATGCAAGCCTATTTCGAATTATTAAATATTCCTCAAACTTCGTGCGATTATTACCAAGCAGCGCTAACGTTCAATAAACGCGATATGTTATCCGTTTTAAAACCTTACGGAATAAAAACAGCAGAATCGTATTATTTGAATTTGGGCGATGAAATTAACGTAGAAAACATTTTAGCGAAAGTGGGTTTACCTTGCTTCGTAAAACCAAATAAATCAGGCTCGAGCTTCGGAATTTCGAAAGTAAAAACTAGAGAAGAATTTCTTCCAGCTATTGAAAACGCTTATAAAGAAGACGACGAAATCATTATTGAAAGCTTCCTTGACGGAACAGAAGTTTCTGTTGGAGTTATAAATTATAAAGGAACAGTTACCGTTTTACCAATTACCGAAATTGTATCCGAAAACGACTTTTTTGATTACGAAGCGAAATATTTAGGTAAATCTAAAGAAATTACGCCAGCAAGGATTTCGGATGAATTGAAAATAAAAATCGAAACGGTTGCCAAAAGAGCTTACGAAGTATTGAAAATGAAAGGTTTTTCGAGAAGTGAATTCATTATCGTAAACAATGAACCTCATATGTTAGAAATGAATACGATTCCAGGCTTAACTACCGAAAGTATTTTACCACAACAAGCAAGAGAAGCAGGAATTTCATTACCTGAATTGTTTGAAAACGCTATTGAATTGGCTTTAAAGAAATAAACTATGAAAAAAGCAATATTTCCAGGTTCATTTGATCCAATTACCAACGGTCATTACGATATTATCAAAAGAGGCGTTTCTTTATTTGATGAAGTAATTGTAGCGATTGGCGTTAATGCTGAAAAAAAATACATGTTTTCATTAGAAGACAGAAAACGTTTTATTGAAGAAGCTTTCAAAGACGAGCCAAAAGTGAAAGTCATCACCTACTCTGGTTTGACAATCGATTTATGTAAAAAAGAAAACGCAGAATTCATCTTACGTGGATTACGAAACCCCGCCGACTTTGAATTCGAAAAAGCCATCGCACACACCAACCGTGTCATGTCTAAAATAGAAACTGTTTTCTTGTTAACCGCTGCTAGAACTTCATTTATTTCTTCGAGTATTGTACGTGATGTATTGAGAAATGGAGGTGATATTTCTAAATTGGTTCCTGAATCGGTAATAAAAAAATAAAGATGAAAATTAAATCATTAATTTGCATTATCCTTTTTCTCAACATAAGCTGTTCAGTTGATGATACAAATACAAATTATAAAAATAGAATTATTGGAAAGTGGGTATTAGTTGATGATGGCTCTGGAACTACTATATCTAATGTTAATAATTGCAGTGATAGTGAATCTATTGAATTTTTAAACAATAATACTTCTGTAAGCCATTATTATTCTGGGGACCCATGTAATTTTAATAATACTACATAATTATGAAATAAATAGTAATATTATAACACAAAATGTTTACGTTGGAGATGAACCTTATGGATATACATATACCAATAAAGCTACAATTGAGGTTTTAGACGAAACAAATTTAGTTTTACATTACTTTTATACTAGTACTGAAGGTGATTTTCCAAAATGGGCAATAATAAAAAACACATATATTAGAATAGATTAATTCAAATCTATTTTAATGGTACTTTGCTTTAAATTTGAAAACCTTACTTTTGCATTTTAAATTACCAAAGCAAAAATTTACATGCAGAAAGTATTCAATCTATTCGATTTTAAACAAAAAGTAGACTACAAAATTGAAATTTTAGCAGGCTTAACGGTTGCTATGACCATGATTCCTGAATCCTTATCCTTTGCAATTTTAGCTGGCTTTCCTCCTCTTGTTGGATTATATGGAGCATTTATCATGGGATTAATTACGGCTATTTTTGGCGGTCGTCCTGGTTTAATTTCTGGAGGGGCTGGTGCAACGGTAATTGTTTTAATCGCCTTGATGCAATCGCACGGATTAGAATATGTGTTTGGTGCTGTGGCTTTGGCAGGGGTTATTCAAATTATTGTAGGATTATTCAAATTAGGCAAATTCATCCGATTGGTACCACATCCTGTAATGTTTGGTTTCGTAAATGGATTAGCGGTTATTATTTTCATGTCGCAATTTGAACAATTCAAACAAGTTAACGATGGAACTTCAGAATGGCTTTCGGGTTCGCCATTGCTAACGATGAGTGCTTTAGTAGCATTAACCATTGCTATTATTCTTATTTTTCCAAAAATCACTAAAGCTGTTCCAGCTTCATTAGTTGCTATTATAGTTGTATTTGCAGTTGTGATAGGTTTCAATATCGATACTAAACAAGTAGTTGATATTGCTTCTGTTAGCGGTTCCTTACCTCCTTTTCATATTCCAGAAATTCCATTTACTTGGGAAACTTTCATGATTATTTTGCCTTATGGAGCCATTATGGCAGCTGTTGGTTTAACCGAAGGCTTGTTAACGCTAAATTTAGTAGATGAAATTACAGCTACCAAAGGAAACAGTAACCGTGAATGTTTAGCACAAGGTGGCGCCAATATTGCCAATGGTTTTTTCTACGGAATGGGTGGTTGTCCAATGATTGCGCAAACGTTAGTGAATTTATCCGCAGGTTCGCGAGCTCGTTTATCTGGAATTGTTGCGGCTTTAACTATTTTAATTATTATTTTAGTCGGAGCGCCAATTATCGAGTTGGTTCCAATGGCGGCATTGACTGGCGTGATGATTATGGTTGCGATAGGAACTTTTGAATGGGCAAGTTTTAAAGCGTTTACCAAAATGCCAAAAGCGGATATTTTAGTAATGGTAATTGTTACTTTGATTACAATTTTCTTGCATAATTTGGCCTTAGCGGTTTTGGTTGGAGTAATTATTTCGGCTTTAATTTTTGCTTGGGAAAGTGCAAAACGCATTCGTGCCAGAAAATATGTTGATGAAAACGGTGTAAAACATTATGAATTATTTGGACCACTTTTCTTTGGTTCAACCACTGCATTTGCTGAAAAATTTGATGTAAATAACGACCCAAATGAAATCATAATCGATTTTGCCGAAAGTAGAATTTCCGATATGAGCGCGATTGATGCAGTTAACAAAATAACAGAACGCTATGCAAAATTGGGTAAAACCGTACATCTAAAACACTTAAGTTCTGATTGTATCGATTTACTAAAAAATGCAGAAGCAATAATTGATGTTAATATTCTTGAAGACCCAACGTATAAAGTTGCGGTTGAGAAAGTGTAAGTTATACTGAACTCGTTTAACTTGACGAAAACTACTAATTCTCAAACACAATCAATTTCTCTTTGATAATTAAATTCGAAAAGTGAAATTCGGTTTTTATCCATTCCAAAGTTTTGAGTTGGTAAATGAAAACATGGGTGAAATCATCTTTATAATACCAATTTTCAAAAGGCGTTTGATGGTTATAAACTGCTGTTTTGCAATATAATTTTCCTTTCGGAAGTAATAAGCTTTTCAATAATTCAAATTCTTGATACGGATGATGAAAATGCTCCATTACTTCGCAACACGAAACGTAATCGTATTTTTCTTTTAAAAGTGATGGTTCTTTTGCAAAAAACAAATCGTAATTCTGTACTTGATAGCCTTTATCCGTCAACATTTTAGCAATCACTGGACCCGTTCCTGAACCAAAATCCAGACCTTTAGCTTCTGGAGAAAAATCGTTCAATATAGCGTTGACTATTGGTGAAACAAACGCTTGGTAGCGCTCGTCAAAAACATCATTGTTATGTTTTTCGTAATGCGATTTTTCTTCTTCAGCGGTTAAAAAAGTGTATTTAGGTCTGAAAATGCCATCGCAAGTATTACATTTATAAAACAAATGTTTAGGCTTTTCGCAAAAAAGCGTTGCTATGGAATTACATAATGGACAAGTTGGAGAAGTCATAAATCAAAATTATTGATTAAGTTGAATAATCTTCTGTTTTAACCAAAAACCAGTCATTATTAACTCTTTTGAAAGTGAACTTTATTAAAATTCCATTCCCGATTCCTCTGTAATAAATATTTCTAAAAACATTATTTGAATCAATATTTGCAAAAAAAAGTAAACTTTCTATTTCTTCAACAAGATTAAAATGATTCCATTTTTCTTTTTCTATTTTCTGTGAAATGGTCTGATAATCATCATCAAGAGAATAATCTTCTAAGGGAAATAAAATGTGTGATTTTTGATAAATACTATCTTTTGAGAATTTCATTAAAAAATCAACAAACTTTTTTTCGGGCAAACTATTAATGGAAATAGTATTAGAACCAGAAAAAGTCCATTTATTATCTATCTTTTCAAACTTATACTTTAAATTTTTAACTTTTTTAAAATCAAGGATTATCAAATCTTGTTTGTCTGAAAGGTTTTTTTCTTCAAAAACAGATAATGTGTCCGAGTTCAAGTAAGCGACAAAATCTTTCGATGAGAAAAAATTATAATCAATAGAATTGTCTTTATTGCTATTTTGAAGTCTTTTATCAAAAATAAAACTTTCAAAAAATTCCATAAAAGAAGTTGTATCTATAGAAACAGTAGAATTTTCCTGATTCATTTCTTCTGCTTTTTCCTGAAAACCTTCTAACTTTTTGTCATCAGATTTACATGAAAACAAACTAAATATTAGAATTAAAATCAAATATTTCATAGACCAACCAATTTACTCCTCCTCTTTCTTAATCACCTTTCTCGCTACTTCAATTTTATACTTTTTCCCTTTCATTTTCTCTTCTTTGATGTTTTGCAATAACGATTTTACTTTTGGATATTTTACCGCTACAAAAGAAATAAAATCTTTTACTTCAATTAATCCAATATCGTCTTTTTCTAATTTTCCTTTTTGCGAAAAGAAACCTACAATGTCAATTTTATTCAACTTATTTTTCTTTCCTCCGCTGATGTAAAGCGTTTGAAACAAAGGCGCTTTTGGCAATGATTTCGCATTAGAAACATCTAATCTACGTTTGCCGTAATCAAAATAATCGGATTTCTTTTCGGTTTCGTGAATTAGCACATAAGCGGTTCCTGTTGCTAACATACGAGCAGTTCTTCCGTTTCTGTGGGTGAATTCGTCTTCTTTTGCGGGTAAATGGTAATGAATAACGTGTTTCATTTCTGGAATATCCAAACCACGCGCACCCAAATCGGTTGTAATTAAATACGAAACACTTCCATTTCTGAACTGAATCAACGCTCGTTCGCGTTCGTCCTGATCCAATCCACCGTGATAAAACGTAGAAATAATCCCTTTTGCTGTTAGCATTTCATGAATACGCTCAACCGCTTCTCTGTGATTACAAAATATAATAGCAGCTTCAGAATTTAACGAACAAATCAATTGAAACAACGATTCGATTTTGTCTTTCGATTTCGAAAAAACAATACGAACATCTAAATTATCGTTCTGTTTTTGGTTCGGAATAAAATCGATTACTTTCGGATCAATTACTTTGGTATATTTCGGAATTTCCACGCCAGAAGTCGCAGAAACTAAAATTCGTTTATTGGCTTTAGTGATTTTTCCAATGATATATGACATTTCCTCGTGAAACCCCAATTGCAACGATTTGTCAAACTCGTCTAAAACATAGGTTTTAACGTTTTCAGTAGCAAAACTATTGCGTTCTATATGATCGGCAATTCTACCCGGAGTTCCAATTAACAAAGCTGGTGGATTGCTTAAATTTTTGAATTCAGTTTCTATCGAGTGACCTCCATAACACGTATTGACTTTGTAATGTGTACCCATTTTTTTCCAAACTTGTTCAATTTGCAAACCTAACTCGCGAGAAGGTACTAAAATTAAGCATTGCACGCCTTTTACGTCTTCTTCTAATAATTGAAAAATAGGCAACAAAAACGCTAATGTTTTCCCCGAACCTGTAGGAGAAAGCAATAAAATATTATCTTCATTCAAAATAGCATGTTGCGCTACTTCTTGCATTTTGTTTAAACTTTGAATACCAAGATTCAATAGTACATTGTTGGAATATGGATTTTGACTCATGCGGCAAAGATAAAGCCAATTATTTAAAAAAGTATTTAATTGCCACGGATTACTCAGATTTACACGGATTATTTCTATAAAACAACCTCAAATCCTCTCAACCCTTTAATCTGTGGCTAAAATTTCTCAATATAATCGCCAAGAAATAAAAAGATTAACACAGATAATTTATACAAAACAATATTAAATCCTTTCAATCCTTTAATCTGTGGCTAAAAAACCAAATTATTAATTCTACCTCAAAAAGATTCTTTATTTTTGAAAATCAAATCAAATTCAACTATGCGTTTTTTAAAAATAAGTTTGCTTTTCTTTTCGATTTCCGTGTTTTCACAAAACGATTTATCTACGCCTTTTGAACGTGGTAATGGCAACCAATCTACTACTTATGAAGAATGTATTGCGTTTTATGAAAAATTAGACGAAAGTTTTGCCAACATCCAAATAATTCACAAAGGAACTACCGATAGCGGAAAACCTTTGCATGTAGTGCTGTTTTCAAGCGAAGGTAAATTTGATTTTGACGAATATTTTACTAAAAATAAAGCGGTAATTTTAATCAACAACGGAATTCACGCTGGTGAACCTGACGGAATTGACGCTACCATGATGTTGATGCGCGATTTGGCCACAGGAAAAATAAAAACGGCTAAAAACACTTTAATTGCTGCTATTCCGGTGTATAGTGTGGGTGGAATGTTGAACCGAAATTCACATTCCAGAGCCAATCAAAACGGACCAGAAGAATATGGTTTTAGAGGAAATGCTCGAAATTATGATTTGAATCGCGATTTCATTAAATCGGACACTAAAAATTCGAGAAGTTTTCAAAAGTTGTTTACCGAGTTAAATCCCGATATTTTCTTAGATAATCACGTTTCCAATGGTGCTGATTATCAATATACGTTTACTTGTATTGCGACCCAACACGAACGTTTGGGAAACAAATTAGGCAATTATTTTATCAACGAATTGTATCCTTCGGTGGTGAAAGACATGGACAAAAAGAAAATCGATGTGGTTCCGTATGTAAATGTGCACAGCACCACGCCTGATAAAGGTTTTGAGCAATTTACTGATACCCCAAGATATGCCACAGGTTATTCAACTTTATTCCACACGTTAGGGTTTGTTCCAGAAACACACATGTTGAAAGTATATAAAGAACGTGTGAAAGTGACTTACGAATTTATGGTAAGCACGATTAATTTCGCAGACTCAAATTGGCAAAAAATCAAGCAAATACGAAAAGACGCATTGAACGAATATCAAGCAGGAATGCAATATCCATTAGATTGGGCAATTGATTCAACGAAAGTGTCTTATATAGATTTTAAAGGCTATCAAGGTGGTTACAAACCAAGTGATGTTTCAGGAAAAGACCGTTTGTTTTATGACAAAAGCAAACCGTTTACCAAGAAAATTCCGTTTTATGGGAATTATAAACCTACGAAATTTGTAAATATTCCAAAAGCGTATATTATTCCGCAATCGCAATGGCAAGTTTTGGATATTTTGAAATTGAATAATATCAATGCCGAACGTATTCAAAAAGATACGATAATTGAAGTAGAATCGTATAAAATTGAAAGTTATCAAACCTCAAAATCGCCTTACGAAGGACATTACGGACATTACAATACGAAAGTGTCTAAATCGACTCAAAAAGTGAAGTTTTTCATGGGCGACTATGTATTTTACACGAATCAACCAGGTGTGAAATATTTAGTAGAAACCTTAGAACCAGAAGCGGTGGACAGTTATTTCAATTGGAACTTCTTCGACCCTATTTTACAACAAAAAGAATATTTTTCGAGTTATGTTTTTGAAGATTTAGCCAAAGAATTCTTGGATAAAAATCCAAAAATCAAAGCCGAATTAGAACAAAAGAAACAAAACAACAAAACTTTCGCGGAAAACGGCGCAGCGCAATTGGATTGGTTGTACAGACAATCGCCTTATTATGAAAAAGCGCATTTGCAGTATCCGGTATATAGAATTAACTAAAATAGTATATGTTAGAAAAATTAGATTTCAGAAAAGAGGAAGTGACTTTCTCAAATGTAGAAAACAAATTGATAATTAAAAAAGCTTCCAATACAAACCTAACATCAGTTGTGTTATTTGGACTTTTTAGTCTATTGATTATAAACTCAGTTTTCTCATATTTAGATGAAGGAAATGGAATTGCTAACTTTATAATGTTAATTATCGGAATTTGGTGTTTTAGAAAATTCTTGTGGGAATTAAGAGGTTACGATATTATTGAAATTGGGAATAATTACTTAAATATCAAAAAGAAAGGTAGTTTTTTGATGTTTAATAATAAATACGAAATATCAAAGATTAAAAATGTAAAATACAAAATTGAATCTTATAAAGATTTTTCAACTATTGGTTTTAATATTGGAGAAATGTTTTCACTTTATCTGAATATGATTGGAATGGAAAGCGGTGATATTCTATTTAAATATGATTATCAAACTATAAGCGTTTTTCATGGACTTAGTATAGTAGAAAAAATAAAAATTGTAGACGAAATTAATGCTAAAACCTCTTTAACAAATATCGAAAAATAAATTTTATTTAAAATCTAAACCACTTTCTCCGCCTCAAACAACAGCTTAATATTCTCGTACGAGTTTTCTAAAAGAAACTTAATATCCTTTGGATTCACCCATTCTACACGTTCTATGCCTTCATCGGCTTGACCTTGCGGTATGCCTTCGTATTTGGTGCGCATTTCAAACCATTGCGTAATTTTTAATTTGTAGCGACCGTTTCTTTTGAAAATATGATATGTCTTTTGGAGTTTATCTGTAATTACTAATCCGTTTACACCGGTTTCTTCCTCTACTTCGCGCATAGCGGTTTCTTCAATGGTTTCGTTTTTTTCAGTGCCGCCTTTTGGTAAATCCCATTTGCCGTTTCTGAAAATAAAAAGCACATCGCCGTCTTTGTTGTAAACCAAGCCACCACCCGCTTTTTCAACAGGTAATTTGGCACGAAGCGTTTTCATGATTAACTTTTCATCGGGATGATACAGAAACGCTTTCTGAATTTTATGCTGAAAAATTTTAACAATCAACTTCTTGATATCAACACTTTCTAATAAAAAAAGTTTGAAATCAGTCTCCTTTTGAACTTGATTTGTCAAAAAAAGTGGCTTATCGTTCACAAAAACTTTATACATTTGCAATATGATTTTTAACAACAACACAGCACAACAAACAGCCGAATTGCTTTTACAAATAAACGCAATTAAATTAAATTCTAAAAATCCTTTTACATGGGCTTCAGGCTGGAAGTCTCCGATTTATTGTGATAACCGCATAATCCTTTCATTTCCAGCGGTTAGAAATTATATTCGCGATGAATTTGCCAAACATATTGAAGAAAAATTTGGCAAACCCGATGTAATTGCAGGCGTTGCAACTGGTGCAATTGGAATTGGTATACTTGTTGCAGAAGCAATGGGACTGCCTTTTGTATACGTTAGACCTGAACCAAAAAAACACGGAAGACAAAACCAAGTAGAAGGTTTCTTGCAAAAAGGACAAAATGTAGTTGTCGTAGAAGATTTAATTTCAACAGGCGGAAGTAGTTTGTTAGCCGTAGAAGCTTTACGTAACGAAGGTGCTAATATCAAAGGAATGGCAGCGATTTTTACGTATGGTTTTCCAGTTTCAAAAGAACGTTTTGAAGCAGCCAATTTGGATGTTTTCACGTTAAGTAATTACGAAAACTTATTACAAAAAGCAGTTGACAAACAATATGTTTCGGAAAACGAACTGGAAACATTGAGTGCTTGGAACGCCAATCCTGCAGAGTGGAACGTAGAAGTTTAAACAAAAAAAGATCAACAATAAATAAAAAAACATATGAACTTAGAAAGTCCAAAAGTAAACGTAGCAAAATCGGCTGAATATTTATTCAACGCTTTGAACGACGTAAAGAATTTTGAAAAATTAATGCCTGAAAATATCGCAAAATTTGAAGTAATCGACGAGAATTGCTTTGAATTCGGATTAAAAGGTATGCCAGAAATTAAATTAGTTAAAAAAGGTGGAACTCCAAACTCACAAATCGTTTTAGGAGCGGCTTCAAGCAAATTACCTTTTACCTTAACTGGAAACTTAAACGCAATTGACGCTGACAATACAGAAGTACAATTAGCTTTTGAAGGTGATTTCAACCCAATGATGGCAATGATGATCAAAGGACCAATCACAAAATTTATTGAGACATTGGCTCAGAATATGGGGAAATTGTAGTTTCCTGAATAACTTATTGAACACGAATTGCATGATTTAATTGATGTAATTCGTGTTTTTTTTATTGCTTTTTGTCATCCTGAACTTGTTTCAGGATCTTTTCTTATATTTTTGAGATGCTGAAACGAGTTCAGCATGACAGAAGTTTTATTTAAGCAGTTTTCAAAGCCTCAACTAGCAAATCAATATCTTCTTTAGTATTAAAATGACTGAAAGAAATACGTAAACTTGGTTTTTTAGCTTCTTCTGGTGGTAAAAATTCGGCTAAAACGTGCGATGGTTTGATACTTCCACTTTGACAAGCGCTTCCGCGTGAAACAGCAATTCCTTTCATATCTAAAGTAAATAACAACATTGATGTCTTTTCTTCTGATAATGGTAATTGCACATTCAAAAGGTTATAAAACGTGTTTTCTCCGTTGATTTTAACTTCTGGAAATATATTTTTCAATTCTGAAAAGCAGTAGTTTTTTAAATCGGAAATGTAATTGGTATCGTTTTCTAAATTCTCGCAAGCCAATTCTAACGCTTTTGCCATTCCTACGACTTGATGTACAGCTTCAGTTCCAGCACGCATGCCTTTTTCTTGTTCGCCGCCAAAAATCATCGGTTGTAGCATTGAATTCTTTTTCAAATACGCAAACCCAATTCCTTTTGGACCATGAAATTTATGTGCACTTGCTACTAAAAAATCGATTCCTAACTCTTGTACATCTAAATTTGCTTTTCCAACAGATTGCACCGTATCGCAATGGAAAAGCGCTTTTGCATACTTGCATAGGTCTGAAACACGTTTAATGTCTAAGATCGTTCCTATTTCGTTATTAACGTGGATTAATGATACTAATGTTGGAACATCTGAATGTAATTTAGCCGCTAAATCTTGGTAATCGATGTTTCCGTTTGGTAAAATGGTAATGTATTCAACTTGAATTCCGAATTCCTTTGCTAAATGTTCGGCCGTATGTAACGTAGCGTGGTGCTCGATTTTAGTCGTAATAATGCGTTTAATTCCCAAATCTTTAACAGCACTAGTTAGAATCCAATTTGTGGCTTCTGTAGCGCTTGATGTAAAAATAATTTCTGAAGCTTGTGCATTTAGTAGTTTAGCAATGGATTTTCGGGATGATTCTAACAAAGTCTTGGCACTTCTCCCAAAACTATGCGTTGAAGATGGATTCCCGAAATCATTTTGAAGCACGTTCATCATTGCAGTAATAACTTCTGGATGAATAGGCGTGGTTGCGGCGTTATCTAAATACACTTTTTTCATGTCGCAAAGATACAAATCATTTTATTTTGGAAGTCTTAAATTCAATTCGTGTTGAAATTAACAAACTTTAGCAAATTAATAAATTAAAACCTTTATTTTTGTTGCATAAATTCGATGAATAAATGAAAAAACTTATAGTTTTAGTAGCCTCAGTTTTTATGCTACATGCCTGCGATGACGGCGATATTACGTTAGAATCTTTTAATTTTGATACGGTTAACATTCAAGAATGCACAGATAATAATTTGATTTTCAAAATCAATGGGAATGAAATGTTGTTACTCAATATTCCAGAATCGAGTTTTCCAACTGATGAAACTCCCGATGGTAGTCCAGAAATAATTGATGTAATTTCAACCAACCAAATTATATACAGAATTTATTCTGGAAATGTAACAGATGATAGTATTTGCGATTTAATTCCACCGGCAAGTCCAACTGTTCAAGACGAATGGAATGCTACTGGCGGAACAATCGAAATTATTACTGATGCGCTTTATGCTATAGATGGAGTTACAATAACTGGATATACTCACAATATTAAATTCGTAAATGTGAACTTTTCTGGAAGTTCAAATTCGTTTAGTTTTACGGAATATAATTTTGGTAATTACGAAACCGATTTATAAAATTTTCAACTAAAAAAGTAAAGGACTATTCAATTTTGAGTAGTCCTTTTTTTATTTCTAGAAGTGAAATTTTAGTCCAAAATCTTACTTTACATTTTGCTTAATATAAACTTCAGTAGCTCCCAAACCATATTTTTGATAGTTCGCATCTTGGAATGAAATGGTGTCATAGCGACCCAACATAAAATCCAATTCGGCCTTCAAAACACCTTCACCAACACCATGAATAAAGACCACTTTTGGCATTCGATTTTTGATAGCAAAATCGAGTTGTCTTTTTGCGGTTTCCATTTGCAAAGTTAGGATATCATAGTTGCTCATTCCACGTTTTGAAGGCACTAATTTTTCGATGTGCAAATCAACTTCTAAGACAAATTCATCCTTACGAGAACGCTTTTCTTTGACAAAACTGCGCTTTTTTGGCTCTTCTTTATCCCTTAAAACAGAACCTAAACTTTGAATTGAGAAAAAACCACTTAAATCATTGGAATTGTTTATTTTAACCAACTCGTTGACAAAAAATGTCATCACAAATTTATCAGTTGTTTCCACTGAAATTTCATTGTTTTGAACCTTAATTACTACTCCAGAGATGTCGTCGTCTAAAACCGCAACCTTATCTCCTATTTCAAATTTCTTTGTCATTTTCTTCTTCGTTTTCTCCATCATTTTTTGATGGAATTTTCTTCATCAATCTAAATAATCCAAACATAAAAACAGCCATTGCTCCTATCATAATAAATCGATTTGGAGCTGGTTTTGATTGTTCAATCATAGCAAAAATTCCGACTGCTGCGAACATCAAAATGTACAAAAATTGCTTCATATTTCTTTCTCTTAAAAAATACTTTTTTCTGGTTTCAAAAATAGTCTTTTTAAATTTAGTATTTGATTGTGAACTTTTTTTTGTAAACTTGTAAAACAAATCTGATTGTAAAAAGCGGTATGGAAGAACATATGTTGCCTTGTATGAACAAACAACTTTTTGGAGTTGAATGTCCGGGTTGTGGCACACAAAGAGCCATTGCTTTTTTATTAGAAGGAGAATTTTATGAAGCCTTTAAAATCTTTCCTGCTATCTATACTTTAGGTTTATTTTTTATTCTTTTAGGTCTACACCTATTAGACAAGAAAAGAAATTATGCTAAATTAGTTATCGCTAGCGCTATTTTAAATGGTGCTGTAATTCTAATAGCTTATTTTATCAAAATTTATTTCAATACCGTAACCAATTAAACTTTATCAATATGGAAAATCAAAAATTACCTAATGCCACCGCAGTACTTATTCTGGGGATATTTTCAATCTTAACTTGTTGTTGTTATGGAATTATTAGTATTATCCTTGGAGCTATTGGATTAGTTTTAGCAAATAAAGATGCTAAACTATATGCCGAAAACCCGAGTGCATACACTAACTATAACAATTTGAAAATAGGTAAAATTCTAAGTATCATTGGAATTGCATTAGGAGTTATTTACTTAATTTATGTAATATTTTTATTCTCTACATTAGGAATGGAAGGTATTGAACAAATGCAACAAGAAATGATGAGAAGATACGGATCACAATAAACATAAGAATTTTTATATCACTAAAAAGAACGCTATCAACAAGTTAGCGTTCTTTTTTTTATTTAATAACAACTCATTAACAAATTGTTTACAACACTTTTTTTGAGTTTGGCACAGCAATTGGAAATACCTAATCAAGCAACAAGTTTTAGAAACGAGTTTTAAAATAAAATTGCCCAACTTTTAAATTGTTGTATCATGAAAAAAATTACACTTTTAGTAGTAGCCAGTATCCTTCTGGTAGGGAACTTGGCTTTAGCGTCAGAAAACCCTGTTTTTTCTGACAACACAAACAGAAGAGGTTATTACATCGATTATAGAGATGCAGAACCAATTATCTTCAGAGAACGTGGTATTGAGTTTATGTTGTTTCCAAATGGAGAATTTGATTTCAACACAAGACCTTCAGGACCAAGACATCATGTAAACGGAACAAATGGTGCTCCCGGAACTAGAGGTTATTACGGCCCTTCTGAAAGAGGAATCCGTGTAGAACACGATAACTTTGGTAGAGTAAGACGCGTAGGAAATGTTTACATCAACTACGACGCTTTTGGAAGAGTAAAACGTATTGGAACTATTTATATGAGCTATAACAGTTTTGCTGTAACTAAAGTAGGTAACATGCGAATTGTTTACGACAGAAGAGGACGAATTGTAGATGTATATGGTTTTATCAACCACGCTAACGGCGGATACAACTACAACCCTGGAACTCATTACTCAAGTGGAAATGGCGGTTATGGTTACGGAGATGATAATGGAGACGACTATAATGACGATGACTATTACTACTACAGAAAAGACGGTTCTAAAGCAAAAATGTCTGATGATGACGTAAAAGAAATCAAAAGAGAAACTTTAGAAGTTAAAAGAAAATAAAAATTGGTTGGTTAAGTTTGTTTTTAAATCCTGCGGATTCTGGGAAGATGAAGCAGGATTTTTTATTTCAAAAATTTCTTGAAAACTGAATTAATTACAAAATTAATATCCGATGAAATTTTTAAATAATAACTCAGCCCTACATAAAACAAGGTTACTAAAATAGATTTCAGGATAATATTTACAAATGGGTGAAAACTAAAATCCCAATAATAAAACACCCCAAAACTTACTATTGTTAAAGCCAAAGCCACAATAGTTTTTTTAGTAAACGGAAATAACTTCATTTTAAGCACTACAAAAAGTAATTTGGCCAAACTATATAGTGTAATTGAAATTAACGTTGCTATTGCCGCTCCATTTAATCCATAACGCGGAATGAATATCATATTTAAAGAAATCGTTAGAAAAACCAAAAACAATCCTAAAAACAAGACCGCTTGATAATATTTTGAATTAAAAATAATAGCATTATTGTTTCCTAAAACCAAATCGAAATACTTCGAAATCCCAATAAAGAAAACCACAGCAATCCCTTCGCTATAACCTGCTGGTAAAACACTGTATAATTCATTGATGTTGACCAAAATACCTACTAAAATTAAACCACCAATAACTTGTAGCGTAATCGAAGACTTTTTGTACAATTCATTTAATTCCTCGTGCTTGTTTTCACTCATTAATTTAGCCGTGATAGGATACGTAATTTGATGCATCGCACGACTTGGCACCGCAATTACTGTAGCAATAAATATAGCAACCGAATAAAACGCAATATTATCGATGTTAATGTAAAAATTTAGCATGAATTTATCGACATCTAATAGCATATTTGCCACACTTCCTGATAAAATAATGAAGAAACAATAGGTTAAAACAGCTTTCGCATTATCAGGAAAAACTAAATTAAATCGTGGTGTTTTGACTTTCATCGCATATAAAAACATAGCTAAAAGCGATAAAAAGTAAATTCCCATTAACGCAAAAATGAACTGTTTTGGAGAGATAAAATCAAAATAAACTGCAAATAAGAAGATTGAAATTAAAACACGAAGCAAAACTTCTTTCACAAAACTGCCGTAAACCGATTGCAAATGCACTTTTACCCAAGCATAAAAAATCTCAAAATAGCCCATACAAAGCCCGATTACTGGAATTTGCCAAACATAATCGTAAACAATTGGGTTTTTCTGCGATAATAATTCCGCTATTTGATGATAACCAAAATAACCGATCAAACTTATCGGAAGAATTATTAGCAATGGTAAAACCAAAACAAACGTAAGAAATTGCGATTTTTTCTCTTCGGTTTCGTATTCGTTGTAGAACTTTACCAATGTATTGTGCACACCAAACGCCATTAAAGGCATCATAATATTAGCCGCCGACAGAATAAATCCGACCAAACCGTAAAAAGTATCGCCTAGAAATTGTCCGTACATAAACAACGTGTTAATCGCACCAATTCCAAAACCGATATAGGTAATGATGGTGTTTTTAATCGATTGTTTGATGACAATTCCCATTTTTTAAGTAATTAGTGATTAGTGATTAGCAATTTGGCTAATTTCTCTGTCAATGATTTTCTGCTGTATCGTTGCAAACCAACAGGATATACTTTTAAATTATTTTGCTGAAATTGTTCGAAACAAGTCAGAATTTGTGCTTTCAAAGCTTCTAATTCGTCATATTTGAAAAAAGTTCCCGTATTAGTTTCTTTAATGATTTGAGCAAAATCAGCATGTTCTGGTCCGATGGCAATAATTGGTCGCTCTGAAACCATATATTCAAATAATTTCCCAGGAATAATACATTTAGTTTCTTCAGAATCGATTTCGATAAGCAACAACACTTGTGAACTTCGTTGTTCAATTATGGCTTCATCATGTGGCAAATAGCCTAAATGATTTACATATTTCTCCAACTTAAACTCTTTTAACGCTTGAAGCACCTCAGCACTCACCGCTCCTATTAACTTTAATTGAAATTGTTTTTTGAATTCTAGATTTTCTTTGGTTAATTCTTTCAGTGCTTTCCACAAAATCCTTGGATTTCTTGCCGATAAAAACGAACCTATGTGTGCTAAAGTAAATTTTTCATCCAAAGGTTTTTTAATCACTTTTTCTACATCGTAGCCATTTGTAATGACTTCAATTGGTTTTGAAGTAATGGCTTGAAATTCGGTTTTTGTAGTTGGAGACGTTACTAAAAGTTGGTCACAAGTCATCATAACCTCTTTTTCCAACGCTTTGTGTTTTTTAGCCGCCCACGAACTCAATTTTAGTTGTTTGTGATAACCAATCGTAGTCCAAGGATCACGAAAATCGGCCAACCAAGTAATGTCTAGTTCTTTTTTTAATTGTAAACCAATCAAATGCAAACTATGTGGTGGACCAGTTGTAATTATAGTATCAATTTGATTTTCTTGAAGATATTTTTTCAGAAACTTAACCGAAGGTTTCACCCAAAACACTCTCGCATCTGGAATAAAAACATTACCACGAATCCAAAGCATTGCTTTTTCTACAAAAGATTGCTTTTTTTGATTAGGAATAATGCCAGAACTGATTTTTTTAGTCTTATTTTTCGAAAAAACCGAAGCCAATCCGTATGGTTCAAAAATGGGTTGTTTAATGATAATTGCTTTATCTGAAACTTCACCCAATAATTTCTCATCCAGCAACGGATAAGTTGGGTTTTCAGGAATATAAACATGAGGTTCGATATTAAAATCGGGTAAATATTTGACAAACTTTAACCAACGCTGAACGCCTGGACCTCCTGCTGGTGGCCAGTAATACGATATGATGAGTATTTTTTTGGTTGGTTTCAATGTCAAGTTCAAAAATGATATTCTGTCAAGCTGAACTCGTTTCAGCTTCTAAATTATTTGTGAGATGCTGAAATAAATTCAGCATGACAAGATTCTATGCTTTTTTCTTATTCTCAAAATAAACTCCTGCACCAATTAATAAAAGCATTGCTATTGAACTTATTAAAGCGATAGTGCTTCCTGTTTTTACTACTTCTGGTTCAAATTTGAATTCGATAGTGTGTTTTCCTGCTGGAATTTTTAAGCCTCTTAAGACGTAATTTACTCTATAAATTGGAGCTTCTTTGCCATCAATCATTGCTTTCCAACCATTTTGATAATACATTTCAGAGAAAACAGCAAAACCTTCATTACTATTATTTGAAACGTATTTTAATTGATTTGGTTTATATGTCGATAATTGAATTGTCGCAGTAGAATCCTTTTGAAAACTCATTTTTTTAATTGGTAACATTTTCAAACCTATCGATAATTTAAAATTTTCATCAATTACAGCTTCTTTTTTTGAATCTAAGTTATCCAACGCTTTCATTTCATCGTTTGCAGATTTTACCAACTTAATTTCTTCTACAAACCAAGCATTTCCATTCGCTGCTGGATTGGCTAAAGCTAATTTTTGTCCGTTTTCGTCTGATTGGATAACGTATTTTACGTTTAACATGTTTAACACACGAACGTTATTTTTAGCGATTTGATAATCGAATAATTGCTGCATTCTTCTTGGTTTCGCGGCATGATAACCACCAATTGATTTGTGGAAATACGATGTTCTAGCATTACTCATTCCTCCTTCTACTTCAAAAACTCTGAAATGCGTGGTATCGGCTAAAATTCTTTGATCGGCTTCAGTTGGTTCAAATGGCATATCAACTTCTCTTGCACTTCTGAATTGATCAGGATTATTGTTTACGTAACGTTTGTCTACCATAAACAAGTCGAAAACCATTAAAACTCCAACTATAATAATTGCTGTAGTTTCTTTCATCAGGTTTTTTACGAAAAGAAATAAAACAGCAAAAGTAAGTCCTACAAACAACATCGAACGCAAAACATCAGAAGTATACAAAGCAGCTCTATCTATTTTTAACGTTCTAATGAAATCATCGCCATACGCTTGTGCATACATCGCATCGTTTGCAGAAGAAAAAGTAAACATTCCTTTAATCAAGAATAAAACCACTAAAAGTCCAAAAGTAATGGCTCCTGATTTCCAAAGGGCGTTCCATTTTGCTTTTTCATCTTGTTTGAAAAATTGGTATAACCCAACAATCGCTAAAGCTGGTACACACAATTCTAAAATCACTTGAATAGATGATACCGCTCTAAATTTGTCGTATAACGGAACATAATTGATGAAGAAATCGGTTAAAATACTGAAATTTTTACCCCAAGAAAGTAATAATGAAAATACAGCTCCTGCTAAAAATAAATATTTGATGTTTCGTTTTTCAACAAAAAAGGCCATTACAAATAAGAAAAACACTACTACTCCAATGTATGCTGGCGCCGCAACAATAGGCTGTGCGCCCCAATACGCTGGCGCGTGTTCTACAAAACCTTGAACTTGATCCGCTGGATAGCCTTGGGCTACAAAATTTTGATAGGTTTCAGATTCAATTCCTAAATTTTCATTGTTAGAACCTCCGAAAAGTCCAGGTGCAATCAAGTTTAAACTTTCTGCAACTCCATAACTGTATTCGGTGATATATTCATACGACATAGCGTTGCTATCCGTCTTTGGAGAACCATCTGGATTGAAAGTTAATTCACTATTGTTACGCGTTGAAAACTTAGCATATTCTGATGTCGCCATTAGATTGGTTGCATTCGCTCCGATGGCTAAAATTCCTGCAACAGCAAATACTCCAATTACTTTTCCTAATTCTTTGAATTCTTTATTCTTAACCGCAATAACCACATAATAAACAGCAATAATCGCTAATAACAATAATAAATAATACGTCATTTGGAAGTGATTCGCATTAATTTCTAATGCAGCCGCCACCATAGTTAGTAAACCTCCTAAAATATATTTTCGTTGGAATACCAATAAAACTCCCGCCACTACCATTGGCATATATGCAATTGCATGTGCTTTGGCATTATGTCCTACTCCTAAAATAATAATCAAATAAGTAGACAGTCCAAAAGCCAACGCTCCAAAAAACGCTTTTAATGGATCTACTTTTAAGACCATCAACAACACATAAAACCCTAAGAAATAAAGGAATAAATAATCAGCAGGACGCGGTAAAAAACGCAATGCATCGTCTAACATCCCAATTACGTCGTTTGGATATTTTGCCCCTAATTGATAGGTTGGCATTCCTCCAAAAGCACTATTAGTCCAAAAAGGTTCTTCTCCTGTTTCTTTTCTGAAATCGATTTGTTCTTTAGCCATTCCGGTGTATTGTACGATATCGGATTGGAAAATTTTTTCTCCTTTTAAAACGGGATAAAAATAAAATAGTGATACTAAGATAAATCCAACAACGACTAATAAATGCGGATAGAATGCTTTTATATTCTTCATATTATTACAATAAATAAAGGTGCTAAAGTAACTAAAAAAAGGATATTGTAATAATATCCTTGGGAGTAATCTTGTTAAACTAACAATTATTTCACTTCTTCGTAATCAATGTATTCGCCCACTTCCTTTTTAGGTTTTGGTGTTTGAGCATTTGCTTGAGAAGTTCTATTTTGTTGTTCTTGTTGTTGTCTATATTGTTCCTGCATTTTTTCTTGCATCTTATTCACCGCTTTTTGCATTAAAATAGGGGCAAAAATTCGCATTAAAAACTTAAACAGATAATAAAACAGAATAATATAAAATATAACCTTTATAGTTCCTGTAAGTGAAGCCATTTCCATGCTAATAAAATTTAAAATTCAAAAATACAGATATTGGTTGGTAAAACTTCAAATTTGTTTCTTAAAATTATGATAAAATAACTATTTTTGGACATAAATCATTTTTTTATGAAATCTACCCAAACACTTTTAATTTTAATATTTGGAATTACATCGCAAATTTCATTTGGACAATTTACAGATGAAATCAATTCTAATAGACCAGGTCGTTCAATGATGGCGTTTTCTGTTGGAAAATCAGTTTTTCAAACCGAAACTGGATTGCACTATGTAAATGAAGATCACAATACATTAGATTATAAAGCCAGTGGGTTTATGGCTGAATTTGATATTCGTTGGGGATTATTTTTTGAGCAATTAGAACTTATTGCAGAGTTTCAATATCAAAATGACAACTATACATCAGAATTACTTGATAAAAATAGAAGTGCTTTGAAAAAAACACTTTTAGGAGCAAAATACTTAGTGTATGATCCATTCAAAAATTATGAAGAAAAACCAAATTTATACAGTTGGAAAGCCAATCATCGATTTAAATGGAGACAATTTATTCCTGCTATAGCAGTTTATGGAGGTGCAAATTTAAATTTTTCTGACAATCCATTTAATTTTGCTCCTGTTGATATCGAAGAACCAAAAGTGAGCCCGAAAGCAATGATTATTGCTCAAAATCATTTTGGAAGCCATTGGGTTTTAGTAACAAATGTAGCTTACAATAAAATAGGTTCAGACTTTGCAAGTATTGATTATATAGTTACTTTGACTAGAGGATTTAATAAACAATGGTCAGGATTTATTGAAAATCAGGGTTACATGGGGGATTATTATTCTGATGGTTTATTTAGAATGGGAGCTGCTTATCTATTTAATAAGGATATGCAAATAGATGCTTCTGTGGGAAAAAACATAAAAAATACACCAAGTTTATTCACTGGAGGTATTGGTTTTTCATGGAGATTTACAAAAAACTATAAGGAAGTAAAAATAGCAAAACCAGGAACTGAAACCAAAACAGATAAAAAAATGAAGAAAAAAGGGGAAAAAGAAGCGAAGAAAAGAAAAGATGCAGTAGAATAAAATGATAACAATTAAAGAAGCCCTTACAAAAAAAGAAATGAAAGATTACGTAATGTTTTCTTTCGAATTATATAGAAATAACCCATATTGGATTCCTCCAATAATTGCAGAAGAACTTGAAACTTTTGACAAAACAAAGAATCCTGCACTTCAAACGGCAGAAGCCCATTTTTACTTGGCTTACAAAGATGGTAAAATTGTTGGTAAAATTGCTGCAATTATCAATTGGGAAGAAGTCAACCTTTTAGGGAAAAGAAAAGCTCGTTTTGGTTGGTTTGATGCTATTGACGATATTGAAGTTACTAAAGCACTTTTAAACAAAGTAGAAGAATTAGGTCGAAAACACAACATGGATCACATGGAAGGTCCTATGGGATTTTCTAATTTAGACAAAGTTGGTATTTTAAGCGAAGGTTTTGATCAAATAGGCAATATGATAACTTGGTACAGCTTGCCTTATTACATTACTCATTTTGAACAACTTGGTTTTATAAAAGAGAAGGAATACATTGAAAGTGATTTCTCATTTAATGGTATCAACCCAGAACCATTTCAAAAAGCAAGTGAATTAATAAAAAAACGTTACGAA
The DNA here is from genome assembly GCF_038289885.1 of Flavobacterium helocola. NCBI lineage: Bacteria > Pseudomonadati > Bacteroidota > Flavobacteriia > Flavobacteriales > Flavobacteriaceae > Flavobacterium > Flavobacterium helocola. The sequence goes on from NZ_JBBYHT010000006.1 coordinate 118,333, forward strand.
TTGCGTAGCTTAAATTTCACAAAAACAAAAGACATTATGCCTTATGTAGATAAGATGTTTGATTTGTTTAATGAAACTTATGCAAGATTACAATCGTTTGTTCCTATTAATGATATTCAAAAAGAATATTTTAAAAAGAAATACATTGGTTTTATTAATCCAGAATTTATCAAGTTTATTGTCGATAAAAATGACAATATGATTGCTTTTGCTATTGTGATGCCTGGTTTTGCACAAGCACTAAAAAAAGCAAATGGAAAACTGTTTCCTTTTGGATTTTATCATTTATTACAAGCTCGAAAACATTCAAAAGAAGTTGTTTTTTACTTAATTGGTGTTACACCAGAATACCAAAGTAAAGGTGTTACAGCTATTGTTTTTGATGAATATTACAAAGTGTGTCAAGCAAAAGGCATTGAAACTTGTATTAGAACTCCCGAATTAGAAGAAAATCATGCGATTCATAATTTATGGAAGAACTTTAATTCGAAAATCAATAAACGAAGAAGAACGTATAAAAAAGAGCTATAAAAAAAGGGATTCAAATTGAATCCCTTTTTTGTTATATGTAAAAATATTACTCTACATTTTGAACACTTGCTTCTGCAATTTTAGCATATGTTCCGTTTACTAATTTTTCACGAATAGCTTCAAAAGCTGTTAGTGTTTCATTAATATCATCAATTGTATGCGAAGCTGTAGGAATCATTCTTAACAAAATAATACCTTTTGGAATTACTGGATACACTACAATTGAAAGGAAAATTCCATAGTTTTCACGTAAATCGTTTACCATTATCATCGCTTCTGGAATAGAACCTTCAAGATAAACTGGAGTAATACAAGTATTTGTATCGCCAATATTAAATCCTTTTTCTTTCAATCCGCTTTGTAATGCGTTAACGTTTTCCCATAATTTATCTTTAATTTCAGATGAATTACGTAATAACTCTAGACGTTTTAATGACCCAATAGTTTGAATCATTGGTAACGCTTTAGCAAACATTTGCGAACGTAAGTTGTATTTTAAATAATCGATAACATCTTTATCTGCTGCAACAAAAGCACCAATGTTTGCCATTGATTTTGCAAAAGTTGAAAAATAAATATCAATTCCGTCTTGACAACCTTGCTCTTCTCCTGCTCCTGCTCCTGTTTTACCAAGTGTTCCAAAACCGTGTGCATCGTCAACTAATAAACGGAAATTGTATTTTTTCTTCATTTCTACAACTTCTTTCAACTTTCCTTGTTGACCACGCATTCCGAAAACACCTTCAGTAATGAATAAAATTCCACCACCTTGTTCCGTAGCTAATTTTGTAGCGCGCTGTAGATTTTTCTCCATGCTTTCGATGTCATTATGTTTGTACGTAAAACGTTTTCCACTATGTAAACGTACTCCGTCAATAATACATGCATGTGCATCTACATCATAAACAATCACATCATTTCTAGTTACCAAAGCGTCAATAGTTGACATAATTCCTTGGTATCCAAAGTTTAACAAATAAGCCGATTCTTTCATTACAAAAGCAGCTAATTCTTGTTCTAATTGTTCGTGATATTTTGTATGACCACTCATCATACGAGCACCCATTGGGTAAGCAGCTCCATATTGCATTGCTGCTTCGGTATCTGCTTTACGAACTTCTGGATGATTAGCTAATCCTAAATAGTCATTTAAACTCCAGTTTAAAATATTTTTCCCTTGAAATTGCATTCTCGGACCTAATTCTCCCTCTAATTTAGGGAACACAAAATATCCTTCTGCTTGTGAAGCCCATTTTCCTAATGGACCTTTATTGTTCTGAATTCTTTCGAATAAATCTTTTACCATAATATAATAGGTGTTTAAAACGAAGCAAAAGTAAAAAGAAAAATACTTTTATTATAATTTATTTTGATTAGAAAAAAAATTATAGAAATAATAGTTCATAATCGAATTATTGGTCTTACATTTGCACCGAACGACACAGAAATGTGGTTACACGTTCACCGTAAAAGTCGATCGCTCCAGATCGGCTTTTATACTTTAAAAAAAGAGCTAACAAATATTTGTTAGCTCTTTTTTAATTACATTGCTGTGATAATAAATTCACTTCTTCTATTTGCTTGATGCTCCTCTTCGTAACATTTAGACTCATTAGTTGGCTCACAACCACAATCGTTTACTAATTGCGATTCTCCATAACCTTTACCTGTTAGTCTATCAGCTGCTATACCATTTTTAACTAACCAAGCAATAGTAGACTTTGCTCTTTTATCAGATAAAGCCAAATTGTATTTAGCAGTTTGACGACAATCTGTGTGTGAACGAACATCTACTTTCATTGTAGGATATTGTTTCATTACTTGAAGAATTTTTTCTAATTGTAACGATGCATCAGGTCTAATGTTAGATTTATCTAAATCAAAATAAATAATTTTGATATCAAAAGCTTTTGCTAAATCTGAACCAACTCCAACTTTTTTGACACGTTTTGTGATTGGCAATCTTGCCGTTGTTTCTCCAGGAGCACTACCAGTTACTACAGATGTTTCAACTGTTTCGTAATCTTTGCTTTCTGCTCTCACAAAATATGTTTTTTCGCACTCCAAATTTTCAAATCTATATTCACCTTTTTCATTAGCAATCATTTCGCTAATTACATTCATATCTTCATCAAACAAAGTTACTTTGGCATTAGCTAAAACTTCTTTAGTCTCTTCATCTGCAATAACTCCAGAAACTATTTGCTTGCAATTGTATGGCAACGGAATTTGCTCTACGAATTTATAAATATCATCATTTCCTTTTCCTCCTTGTCTATTTGATGAGAAAAAACCAAATTTTGTTTTAGAGTCAATTAAATAAGCAAAATCGTCTTGAGAACTATTTACGGGCGAACCAACATTGAATACTTTTGACATGGTTCCGTCTTCATAAACTTTAACTGAGAAAACATCTAATCCACCTAAGCCTAATTGACCATCAGAAGCAAAGAAAATCTCATTTTCATCTGTTACAAATGGAAATGTTTCACGAGCTTCTGTATTAATACCACCTCCCAAACTTTCTGGAGTTCCAAAAGTACCATCAGAATTAATAGCTACTTTAAAAATGTCAGATTGACCAACAGAGCCTGGCATATTGGATGCAAAATATAAAGTTTTATCATCTGGACTTAAAGCTGGATGTGCGCAACTATACTCATTACTATTAAATGGTAATTCTACAACATTACCCCATTGATCAACACCTTCTTTAGAAGCTTTGTATAGTTTTAACAAAGTGGTTTTTGAAGCATCCGTTTTTTGTTTTCCATTGGTGTAATTGTTACGAGTAAAATACATTGTATTACCATCTTTAGTAAAAACAGCAGATGATTCATTAAACTTAGAATTTACTTTTTTATTTAAGGGTTCTGGATTAATTAAATAACCTTCTGAGCTTACAGTTGCACTATATAAATTATAAAAAGAAGCATTAGTCCATTTGTGCTTTACAACAGCAAGCCCACTTGTATCACGAGCTGAAGTAAAAATAAAATTTTCTTTATAAAATGCTCCACCATAATCTGAATATTCAGAATTTATACCAGCATCTTCAATTTTTTGTCTTCCTGAATTTTTCTTGATTTCAGATAAATAGTCTTTGTTATCATTAAAAATTTTTGCTCTATTATCTGATGCTGTTTTTTGAGAAAACTTTGTTAAGTATTCATCTGCTTTTTTATAATCGCCAACAGATTTTAATGTTTGAGCATATCTAAAATAATACTCAGGTTCTACTTCTTGTCCCAAGGAAAATAATTCACCATACCATTTATTAGCTTCTAATAAATTAGCATTGAAATAATATGAATTACCTAACTTTTGAAATAAATCTACAGATTTATGCCCCTTCTCTGCTACTTTTTTATAGATTTCAATAGCATCAATGTAGGCCAAGTTATCAAATTTTTTATCTGCAGAAGCAAGCTTTCCTTTTTGAGCAAATCCATTAGATAAACTCAAAACACATAATAATAATACTACTTTTAATTTCATAATGTATTTTTTTTAGAAGAATCTTGGAGAAACTACTTTGTCATAATTTTTAAACAATTCATAGCGTAAGAAAATTTCATGTGAACCAGAATTGTAGTTTGCTAATTTAGTCACTTCCATATCATATCCATAACCAATGAACCAAGAATCAGAAACTTGGAATCCTGCTAATAAACTAGTAGCCGCATCCCAACGGTATGCTGCACCAAGAGTAAATTTATCATTAAATAAGAAATTTGCAGACAAATCAACTTGTAATGGTGCACCTTGTACCATTTTAGTAAGAATTGCTGGTTTTAATTTTACATTTGCTGATAAATCAAAAACATGACCCGCAATTAAATAATAATGCATTCTTTCTGAAGCAACTGATTCTGAAGAGAAAGAAGATTCATCTTTATCAAAATGTTTTGTCTCTAAGAAATTTGGAACCGACAAACCAACATAGGTTTTGTTTGAATGAAAATAAATACCAGCCCCAACATTTGGAGAGAATCTATTATCTATGTTATATCGTGCTAAAGCATCTCCTGGATTATAAATATTCAATTTTGTAAAATCTACATTTAAAAGGTTTGCAGTAGCTTTAATTCCAAAAGATAACTTGAAAGTTTCTGATGTTTTAATAGAATAAGAAACATCTGCTGAAATTGAATTTTCATCCGAAGGTCCAATTCTGTCATTTACTATAGAAAATCCAATTCCGAAATTAGAATTATTAATTGGAGTGTTTAAAGAGAACGTATTTGTTACTGGAGCTCCATCTAATCCAACCCATTGATTTCTATGCAATCCAAAAACACTTAAAACACCACGAGAACCAGCATAAGCGGGGTTGATATTAATAGTGTTATACATATAATTTGTGAATTGTGAATCTTGTTGAGCGTAAGATGATGCTGCTACAAGTGTTACAATAAATATTAAAAATCTTTTTTTCATTTTTTTCACTTTTTATAATTGCTAAAGGGGGAATTGCTTCCCCCATAAGCTTTTTTTATCTATTAATATATAAGTATCCTGCGCGTTCTTTGTTATCTCCAGCGTTATTTTTATACTTCACAACATAGAAGTATGTACCTACTGGTAATTCAGAAGATTGGCTAATTGTTACTCTTCCTTCAGAAATTCCTACAAAGGCTCTTCCTTCTGCTGGGTTATAACTTGAAACTTCATAAACCAAGATACCCCATCTGTTATAAATTTGAACAGTATTATCTGGATACAATTCAATATTTCTGATTACAAATACATCATTATCACTATCTCCATTTGGAGTAACTAAGTTGAAGATTTCTAAATCATCTGTTGAAGGTTCGTGATTATTAAACTCTAAATAATCAGGTGTACCGTCACCGTCTGAATCAAATGCATCATCTGGATTACCGTCTCCATTCTCATCTCCATTTTCTTCTTCTGTTAACAATCCATCCCCATCGTCATCAATATCTCTATAATCAACATCTTCTGTTCCATCAGTATCTTGAAGATCCTCACTTGGTGTAACAAATATACCACTTGAGTCACCATAACCTGGCGTTGTATCAACATTATCATCTAAACCATCATTATCTGAATCTGTTCCTGCTAAATCAACTCCACTTTCATATTGATCATGAACCCCATCGTTATCTGAATCTAAATCAAACATGTCTGGTGTACCATCTCCATCTGTATCTACTGGAGTTAATCCGCCTTCATAAGCATCATCAACACCGTTATTATTTGCGTCAACTCCAGAAGGACTAATATAACCATCTGTTGTTTGAGACTCAACGTTATCAGGAATACCATCTCCATCAGAATCTTGGTCTAAATAATTTGGTAAACCATCCCCGTCTGTATCAGTCATTCCTCCTTCATCAGAAGCAATAATACCATCATTATCGTCATCAGCATCTAAATAATCTGGAATACCATCTCCATCTGTATCCTGTGCATCAGAAGGATCACCATCACCATTTGGATCTGGGTTCTCATCTGCTGTTGGAATACCATCACCATCATCATCAGCATCTAAGTAGTCTGGTGTACCGTCTCCATCTGTGTCTTGAGCGTCAGCTGGGTTTCCGTCTCCATTTGGATCTGGATTCTCAAACTCTGTATCTACTGAATCACCGTCATCATCTACATCTAAGTAGTCTGGTGTACCATCGCCATCTGTGTCTTGAGCGTCAGCTGGGTTTCCGTCTCCATTTGGATCTGGATTCTCAAACTCTGTATCTACTGAATCACCGTCATCATCTACATCTAAGTAGTCTGGTGTACCGTCTCCATCTGTATCTTGAGCGTCAGCTGGGTTTCCGTCTCCGTTTGGATCTGGATTCTCAAACTCTGTATCTACTGAATCACCGTCATCATCTACATCTAAGTAGTCTGGTGTACCATCGCCATCTGTGTCTTGAGCGTCAGCTGGGTTTCCGTCTCCGTTTGGATCTGGATTCTCAAACTCTGTATCTACTGAATCACCGTCATCATCTACATCTAAGTAGTCTGGTGTACCGTCTCCATCTGTATCTTGAGCGTCAGCTGGGTTTCCGTCTCCGTTTGGA
>NZ_JBBYHT010000006.1:125013-125676 GCF_038289885.1 Flavobacterium helocola
TCTGGATTCTCAAACTCTGTATCTACTGAATCACCATCATCATCTACATCTAAGTAGTCTGGTGTACCGTCTCCATCTGTGTCTTGAGCGTCAGCTGGGTTTCCGTCTCCGTTTGGATCTGGATTCTCAAACTCTGTATCTACTGAATCACCGTCATCGTCTACATCTAAGTAGTCATCTATACCATCGCCGTCTGTGTCTTGTGTAGCTCCTGTATTTGGATTACCATCACCATCAGCATTTGGATTTTCGAATGTAGTGTTTACACCGTCGTTATCGTCATCGATGTCTAAGTAATCATCTATACCATCTCCGTCTGTGTCTTGTGTAGTTCCTGTATTTGGATTACCATCACCATCAGCATTTGGATTTTCGTAGAATGTATTTACTCCGTCGTTATCGTCATCGATGTCTAAATAATCATCTATACCATCTCCGTCTGTGTCTTGTGTAGCTCCTGTATTTGGATTACCATCACCATCAGCATTTGGATTTTCGTAGAATGTATTTACTCCGTCGTTATCGTCATCGATATCTAAATAATCATCTATACCATCTCCGTCTGTGTCTTGTGTAGTTCCTGTATTTGGATTACCATCACCATCAGCATTTGGATTTTCGTAGAATGTATTTACTCCGTCGTTATCGTCATCGATGTCTAAA
>NZ_JBBYHT010000006.1:125776-127618 GCF_038289885.1 Flavobacterium helocola
TAATCATCTATACCATCTCCGTCTGTGTCTTGTGTAGCTCCTGTATTTGGATTACCATCACCATCAGCATTTGGATTTTCGTAGAATGTATTTACTCCGTCGTTATCGTCATCGATATCTTGAAAATCATGAATTCCATCGCCATCAGAATCTTGAGGTGTATAATCTGGACCTGCTCCATCAACTCCACCTTCAGCAGCATCTGGCATACCATTAGTTCCTACTGGACCATCAACCATACCATCATTATTTACATCTGATTCACCATGACCAGCTTCAAAAATATCGTTAACTCCATCACCATCTGCATCCAAATCAAAACTATCAATTATTCCATCTCCATCAGTATCCAATATAGGATTTCCATTTTGCTCTTCAATATCTGTAATACCATCATTATCATCATCAATATCAACAGAATCTGTAATACCATCATTATCATTATCATAAAAATCGTAACCATCAACTCCTGCGGATACACTTGCTCCTCCTACTGGAGTTATACTTGTTGGATTAGTTCCTTCTGTTTGGAAGAAATCTACCGGTAAAGTTGCTGTATTAACTACTATATTTACTGGAGAACCTGCTGGAACACCCGTAATCGTATAACTTCCATCTGCTGCTGTTGTAGCACTTGGCTCACCAACATCTGGAGTGCCGTTTCCATTTAAGTCTGCATAAACCGTTACTCCTGAGATGCCTGTTTCTGCTCCGTCTTGTGTTCCATTACCATTTACATCGGCATAGATAGTACCTGTTACACTTCCTTGTGCTTGGTATCCATCAACTCCTGCAGATACACTTGCTCCTCCTACTGGAGTTACACTTGTTGGGTTAGTTCCTTCTGTTTGAACTGATCCTGCTGGTAAAGTTGCTACACTTACTACTATATCTACTGGGCTTCCTGCTGGAACTCCTGCAATGGTATAACTTCCATCAGCTGCGGTAGTAGCACTTGGCTCTCCTACATCTTGAATTCAATCACCATCTAAATCTGCGAAAACAGTTACTCCTGAAATACCAGTTTCTGCTCCGTCTTGTGTGCCATTACCATTAACATCTGCATAGATGGTTCCTGTTACACTTCCTTGTGCTTGGTATCCATCAACTCCTGCAGATACACTTGCGCCTCCTACTGGAGTTACACTTGTTGGATTAGTTCCTTCTGTTTGAACTGATCCTGCTGGTAAAGTTGCTGTATTAACTACTATATTTACTGGGCTTCCTGCTGGAACTCCTGTAATGGTATAACTTCCATCCGCTGCGGTAGTAGCACTTGGCTCTCCTACATCTTGAATTCCATCACCATCTAAATCTGCGAAAACAGTTACTCCTGAAATACCAGTTTCTGCTCCGTCTTGTGTGCCATTACCATTTACATCAGCATAGATAGTACCAGTTACACTTCCTTGTGCTTGGTATCCATCAACTCCTGCGGATACACTTGCTCCTCCTACTGGAGTTACACTTGTTGGGTTAGTTCCTTCTGTTTGAACTGATCCTGCTGGTAATGTTGTTGTGTTTACAACTATATTTACTGGAGAACCTGCTGGAACACCTGCAATGGTATAACTTCCATCCGCGGCTGTTGTAGCACTTGGCTCGCCAACATCTTGAACTCCATCACCATCTAAATCTGCGAAAACTGTTACCCCTGAAATTCCTGTTTCTGCTCCGTCTTGTGTGCCATTACCATTTACATCAGCATAGATTGTTCCCGTTACACTTCCTTGTGCTTGGTATCCATCAACTCCTGCAGATACACTTGCGCCTCCTACTGGAGTTACACTTGTTGGATTAGTTCCTTCTGTTTGAACTGATCCTGCTGGTAAAGTTGCTGTA
>NZ_JBBYHT010000007.1:0-79138 GCF_038289885.1 Flavobacterium helocola
TGGATTAGTTCCTTCTGTTTGAACTGATCCTGCTGGTAAAGTTGCTGTATTAACTACTATATTTACTGGAGAACCTGCTGGAACACCCGTAATCGTATAACTTCCATCTGCTGCTGTTGTAGCTGTAGGCTCTCCAACAGTAAATAATCCATCTCCATTTAAATCTGCAAAAACTGTAACTCCTAAAATACCCGTTTCTGCACCATTTTGTGTACCATTTCCATTTGTGTCAGCGTAGATTGTTCCTGTTACACTTCCTTGTGCTTGGTAACCATCTGTTCCTGCTGAAACACTTCCGCCTCCTACTGGAGTAACATTGGTTGGGCTCGTTCCTTCTGTTTGAACTGATCCTGCTGGTAAAGTAGTAGTATCAACTACGATAGCAACTGGACTTCCTGCTGGAACACCTGTAATTGTATAACTTCCATCTGCTGCTGTAGTAGCTGTAGGCTCTCCAACAGTAAATAATCCATCTCCATTTAAATCTGCAAAAACTGTAACTCCTAAAATACCCGTTTCTGCACCATTTTGTGTACCATTTCCATTTGTGTCAGCATAGATAGTACCTGTTACACTTCCTTGTGCTTGGTATCCATCAACTCCTGCAGATACACTTGCGCCTCCTACTGGAGTTACACTTGTTGGATTAGTTCCTTCTGTTTGAACTGATCCTGCTGGTAAAGTTGCTGTATTAACTACTATATTTACTGGAGAACCTGCTGGAACACCCGTAATCGTATAACTTCCATCTGCTGCTGTTGTAGCACTTGGCTCGCCAACATCTGGAGTGCCGTTTCCATTTAAGTCTGCATAAACCGTTACTCCTGAGATGCCTGTTTCTGCTCCGTCTTGTGTTCCATTACCATTTACATCGGCATAGATAGTACCTGTTACACTTCCTTGTGCTTGGTATCCATCAACTCCTGCAGATACACTTGATCCTGCTACTGGAGTTACACTTGTTGGATTAGTTCCCGCTGTTTGAACTGATCCTGCTGGTAAAGTTGCTGTATTAACTACTATATTTACTGGAGAACCTGCTGGAACACCCGTAATCGTGTAACTTCCTCCTGCAGCAATAGTAACTGCGCTAGGCTCGCCAACATCTTGAGTGCCGTTTCCATTTAAGTCTGCATAAACCGTTACTCCAGCAATACCATTTTCAACTACATCAAAAATTCCATCGGCATCTATATCTTCAAAAACATTGCCAGTTACATTTCCAACAGCTGCATTTACAATTAAATCTGCACTATTTGATTGTACATTAGCACAGACAAAATTTGATTCTCTAATAATTACTCTGTAATCGTATCCATTATTTGCAAGTGTAACACCAGTTAATAATAAGGTATTAGTTGTTGCACCTGAATAGATACCACCATTTGTAATATTAGTCCATGTACCACCACCATTTGTACTTTCTTGCCATTGATAAGTTGTAATCCCTGAACCACCTGAGTTTGCAACTGTAAAAGTTGCGTTATTACCAGCAAAAACAGTTTGATTAGCTGGCTGTGTATTTATTGTACTTGCAGTACCAAGTGCAACCACATTGGTATATGATCCGGTATAACTTGCAGCTACAACGGTTCCATTTGGATTTACTGCAGGAATGCCTACTCCATAAACTCCACCATCACCACCATCAGCTGTTGTTAAATTGTAATATTCATTCGCATCTGTACAACCATCATTGTCCGAATCTAAATCTAAGTGATTTGGCAACGAATCTGAATCAGAACTTGACTCGTAAACATCTGGCACACCATCGCTATCTGCATCGGTATAATTTGTAACAGATCCATCTGCATTTGTAATATAAAATGGATCTTGACCAGTATTATCAGTTACATCTAGGAAATTAGGTAATCCATCTCCATCATGATCGCCATTTGGATCATTACCTCCAGCTTCAACAGAATCTAAAATTCCATCATTATCATCGTCTAAATCTGTATCATCAGAAACACCATCACCATCAGTATCATTCAAACATACTGCATACAATGGCGTTGCAATAGCAAAGTTATTTTGATTTAAGTCAAATTCTTTAACAAAACTATTATTAGCATAAATATCAAACTCAATGAATGTAATATCATTAAATTCATACATCACCCTACTTGGCAATCCGTCAGATTCGGTTTGAGTACCAGTTGCATTAAGATCTGGTGGCACATTATCAATAATTAAATTTGTTGTAATAGCAGTAGCCGTAAATCGAACATTTGCACCGCAGTTAGTACCTAAAGATTCATTATTTGGTCCATCTATATCATTAATAATAAACCTAAAGTCATTTACAGGTACTGGCGTAATACCATCTGCTTGAAGGAACGACACTCTCATTCTAGTCACATTGTTAGGGATTCCAGGTGTAATACCTGGATTAACATGTCTATAACTAAAGTTATCATTTGTAAATGTAATTTGAACTGTTGGTCCTCCTGATAATTTTTGCACCCTAACTCTTGCTAAATTAGGTATTGTTGCAGAATTAGCATTAAACAAAACATTATTTGTTCCAGCACCAGAATTAATTCCAGTAATTGTAACATTCTCAAAATTTTGCGAAAACACATTAACAGACGTCAACAAAACAAATAATATCATTAATGACACTAGTTGTTTTTTAAAACCGCCTTTTAAACTAAAAAAATCAATTGGTAATGATTTCATCATAATTATATATTTACTTAATAGCATTTATAACAGTGCATTGTCATTTTAGACAATACAGAAAATGGAAGCAAAAATATTAAGATTTTTTTAAGATATTTGCAGATGAGTACTACAATTATTTGTAGAATAAAAACTACAATGTTGTTTGTCGAATTTATTACGCATTTCATCGATAAAATTAACTAAAAGAAAGCATTTGAGCAGATTTTTACTTTTTATTCTATTATTTCAATTTGGATTTTCGCAACAGAATTTTCATGAAGCATGGTATTCTGCCGATACTGAGCATTTACCACAAAATTCTGTTAAGAGTATTTCTCCAGATAAATTTGGTTTTATTTGGATGACAACTGAAAATGGATTGGTACGTTTTGATGGTAAAAATTTTAAAACTTACAATAACAACAATAGAGGCTTGTCATCAAATCGTTTTCTCTATTTAAGTGGTTCTATTGAAAAAGACTCTTTGAAGACTTTTACCGAAAGCTATGCAGATAATATCATTATTAACCAAAGAACTGCAATTAAAACAACTCAAAATTATCTTTTGAATTCTTTTGAAGAGTATGAAAATAATCGCTTTTATTTAAATAATACTAATAATCTACAAACCGATTTTTTTTTAAGTAAAATAAGAACCAAAAAAGGCGATTATTACAAAATCGAAAAAAATAGAATCATACTTTTCGACAATAAGAATAATAAGAAAAAAGTTATTGAACACCAACACAAACCAAATGACGATTACTTTTTACTTAATGATGAACTAGTATGCCTTAGTTCTAATGGCGATTACATTATTTTTAATTATTTCATTTCAAAAAACAATAAACTAGATTTAAATAATATCAATAAAAAAATATACAATCATCTTACACAACAATATTTTATTTGCACCAACAAAGAAATTTATATTATAAAAAAAGCAACCAATAAATTATACTTATCATTACTTCACAAACAAGACAAACCTTTTACTTATGACATTAAATGTTTATACTATGATATTAAGTGTAATAAATTATTTTTAGGAACAGGTGAAAAAGGTTTAGGAATAATTACCTTAAACAAATTTGGTATCTTAACTAATATAAATAGCGCTAACAATAATTATTATGCAACAACACCTTTTTTAGAGAATACTTTCTTGACTTCTAAAGGCGAAATTTATAATAAAAATGGCTTAATTAATGACTTAAAGCTAAACCAAACTGGAAATCAATTTGGAATTGCAATAGATAAAAATCAGAATATATGGATTCCTGAAAACTCGAATCTTGTTTGTTATTTCCACAAAACAAACTACAAGACATTTAAGAAATATAAGTTCAAATCTATTTTATCTACCATATATTGTGATTCTGAAAATAAAATTTGGATAGGATTTAGGAAAGATGATGCTCCACTAGTATCTGTAGCAACAATAAACGCTAATGATTTAAACTCTAAACCTCTCTTTATAAAATCATTAGATGAGCCTGTAAATTTCTTTGTTGAGTTGAGAAAAGATAAAATGATACTATCGAGTTTGAATAAAAAAATTATTCATTATGATAAAATCACTCAAAAAGTAACAAAATTATCAAGCGGTAAAAATGACATAAGAAGCATATTTATATGTAATGATAATAAAATTTGGGTTTGCACTTACAGTAATGGTTTTAGCCTATTTGAAAATAATAGATTTTACAAATTACCAATTGATAAAAGTTCATACTTAACATCTGCACATTGTATAATGGAAGACAATGAAGGTCATTTTTGGATTAGTACTAACAAGGGATTAATTGAGGTTGATAAGAAAAATTTACTGAATTACATCAAGGAAAAATCACCTGTTTATTACAATCATTATGACAAAAAAAATGGCTTTTTAACCAATGAATTTAATGGTGGTTGTGAACCATGCAATACAAAGCTTAAAAATGGTTATTTTGTTTACCCAAGTTTGAACGGTTTAATTGCTTTTAATCCAGAAAAAGTTAACAAAATTTTACCCTCTGGAGACTTTTACATCAATGAAGTTGAAATAGCAAATAGGATATTATACTTCAAAGACACTTTAAAAGTTGATAGAAAAAACAATCGCATCAGAATAAAAATAGACTTTCCCTATTTTGGAAATGAAGACAACGTCTATTTTGAAGCAAAATTACAACTTAACAAAAATGACAAATGGGTTAAATTAGCAGACGATAGAACTATTACTTTTACCAATCTACCTCCAGGAAATCATGATTTATTAATCAGAAAATTAGGCGATTTTTCAACTATATATAAAACAAAACAAATTACTATTGTTGTTCCTTTTTTATATTATGAAACCCTTTGGTTTAAAATAATTTCTTCTATATTAATTGCTTTTATTTTTGTTATCGGAATTCGTCTTCGTTACAATTACATTCAAAAGAAAAACATAGAACTTGAGAGTACTATAGAGGAAAGAACTAGAACATTAATTAAAACCATTAATGAATTAAACTCAACAAAAAATAATTTAACAAAAGAAATAAATCAGCAAAAAAAACTAATTGGCACCATTAGCCATGACATAAAATCTCCATTAAAATTCATAAATATTGGGATTAATAATCTTGAAGAAAAATCAAAAAACATTGATAATATTGAAATTCAAAAAATAAGTAATACTCTTAACAATTCATCAAAATCATTATTAAATTTTATTGATAATTTAATTGAGTATTCAAAAATTGTACTTGATAATTCGATAAGTGAAGATGATTTTGTAGATGCCGATGTAATATCAAGTGAAATCATTAACTTATACAAAGAAATTGCTATATCAAAAAACAATCAGCTCAACTACAAAAACCTCAGTAACAAAAAAATCTTAATCACTAATAAAATTTCTAAAATTATCATTGGTAATCTAGTCGACAATGCTTTGAAAAATACTGAAAACGGAACTATCGATATAACTATTGAACTTAAGTCTAATAAAATTTTTCTTAATGTAACTGACACTGGAAAAGGATTTACAGATGCACAAATAAATTATTACACAACTTTATTTAACAACTATGAAAAAACAAAATTTAATTTTCAAAATAATGGCTTGGGATTATATTTAGTAATAGAATTAATAAACTTATTAAACGGTGATTTTAGAATTAACAAAAACAATCCAAAAGGAAGTAGGATAGAAATTATCGTAGATTCAAAAATATCTAATTATTAAAAATTGTAACTAACTCAATTACATTAGAAACATTAAGTTTTTCAAAAATTCTATTCTTATAGGTACTAACTGTAGACATTTTTAAATTTAATTTATTTGCGATTTCTAAATTTCCAAAACCTTTTATTAAAAGTTTAGCAACTTCCATTTCTCTATTAGAAAGTTTATCTTTTGAATCAATTAAATTATTCGCATTTGCTTTAAAAATAAACTCATTTGAAATTGAACTTCCATTAGCTAAAATTTCAATTACAGCTTCAATAAAATTTTTCTCCTCTTCTAGTTTTGACACAAACCCATTTACACCTGCTCTTATGTATTTTAATTTAATCTCTTCTTCTTCATGTGCAGAGAAAATCAAAATCTTTTGAATTGGGTTAATACTTCTGATTTTTGAAATCATTGTTGTTTTTAATCCTTCAGGAAGATTGATATCAAGTATAACTAAATCTATTTTAAAATTACTAAGAATATCTAAACACTTTTCAAAACAATCAGCTTCATAAAAAAAAGGGGATTCTAACTTATCTGTTAGTAATATTTCAATGCCAGATCTTACTATGGCATGATCATCAACAATTAAAACATTTTGATTCATTCGATTTTTTTTTGCTAATCTAATAAATTTGAAAATATATTTGTAGTATATTACATGATAAATAATTAAATGAAGATGAAACTCGTATTCGCATCCAACAATAAAAATAAAATTAAGGAAATTCAGGCTTTAGTTCCAAATACCTTTCAAATTGTAAGTTTGGAAGATATTGGTTGTTTTGAAGATATCCCAGAAACAGCCGATACGATTGAAGGGAATGCCATCCTAAAAGCCAATTACGTTACTGAAAAATATGGTTACGATTGTTTTGCAGATGATACGGGTTTAGAAGTTGATGCTTTGAATGGTGCTCCAGGAGTTTATTCTGCTCGATATGCTGGCGAACAAAAAGATGCAAATGATAATATGGATAAGCTTTTATCGGAATTAAATGACAAATCGAACAGAAAAGCCAATTTTAAAACGGTGATTGCGTTAAATCTGAACGGAAAACAAAATTTATTTACCGGAATAATCAACGGAAAAATCATTGAAGAAAAAATTGGAACCAATGGTTTTGGCTACGACCCAATTTTTGTAGCTGACGGATTTGATATAACTTTTGCCGAATTGAGCATGGAAGAAAAATCAACCATCAGTCACAGAGGAATTGCGGTAAAAGAACTTATTCTTTTCTTACAAAAACTGTCCCAATAGGCAAACTCCAATTGTATTTGAAAGCTATTAATCGGAATGAAATAATAAAAACCGCTACGATTAATGAAATAATATCGCTTTGCATTTGTAATTCTTGTAAAAGGAAAAACAGAATTCCACCCGCAATACAAAGCGTAGCATAAATTTCCTTTCGGAATAAAACTGGAATTTCGTTACAGAGAATATCACGAATTACACCGCCAAAAGTAGCTGTCAAAGTTCCCAAAATCACACAAATAACCGGACTTAAGCCAAATTCTAATCCTTTTTCTAAACCTATTAAGGTAAAAACACCTAATCCAATGGTATCGAATAAGAACATCGAAATACGCAAACGTTCTAAATAACGATTGAATATTATAGAAAGTAGAAAGCCTGTTGTAATAATATATACATAATCGATATCTAACATCCACCCTACCGGCGTTCTTCCTATTAATACATCGCGAACTGTTCCACCACCTAATGCTGTTACAAAAGCAATACAATACACACCAAACAAATCCAATTTCTTATAAATAGCAGTTAATGCTCCTGAAATAGCAAATACTAATGTTCCAATAATGTCTAACAGTTCAAACATGGCTCTTATTTTGATGCAAAAATACCTTACTTTCTAATTTTTCCATTGTAATTTGAGCAATAAAACATATTTTATAAAATATGTGAAAAAGAAAAAAATCGTAACAAATTGAAAATCAATATCTAACAAATTAGTTTATGTGATTTATAAACCGTACCTTTGCACCCAATTTAAAATATTATATGAATAAATTTGAACAATTAGGATTGAATGAGTCGCTACTGCTGGCGATTAAAGATCTAGGATTTGAGAATCCGTCAGAAGTGCAAGAAAAAGCGATTCCAGTACTATTGGAACAAAACACAGATTTAGTTGCCCTAGCGCAAACAGGTACAGGGAAAACCGCAGCTTTTGGTTTCCCGCTAATTCAAAAAATTGATGCTGAGAATAGAAATACACAGGCATTAATTTTATCGCCAACACGTGAATTATGCTTACAAATCACCAACGAGATTAAATTATACTCAAAGTACATAAAGGGGTTACATACAGTGGCTGTTTATGGTGGTGCAAGCATTACAGAACAAGCTAGAGAAGTTAAACGTGGTGCACAAATTATTGTGGCAACACCAGGTAGAATGCAAGACATGATTAACAGAGGTCTTGTAAACATTAAAAACATCGATTTTTGTATCTTAGATGAGGCAGATGAGATGTTAAACATGGGATTCTACGAAGACATTTGTTCCATTTTATCGGACACACCAGATGAGAAAAACACTTGGTTATTCTCTGCAACTATGCCTGCTGAAGTAGCGCGTATTGCAAAACAATTCATGTCGTCTCCAGTAGAAATTACTGTGGGAAGCAAAAACTCAGGTTCGGCTACAGTATCACACGAATATTACTGTGTGAATGCTCGTGACCGTTACGAAGCTTTAAAACGTTTAGCAGATGCTAACCCAGATATTTTCTCGGTTGTATTTTGTAGAACAAAAAGAGACACACAAGCGGTTGCTGAAAAACTTATCGAAGATGGTTACAACGCAGCGGCATTACACGGAGATTTATCGCAAGCACAACGTGATGGCGTAATGAAATCGTTTAGAGGTCGTCAAATTCAAATGTTGGTTGCAACAGACGTTGCGGCTCGTGGAATTGACGTTGACAACATTACTCACGTAGTAAATTATCAATTACCAGACGAAATTGAAACCTACAATCACCGTTCAGGAAGAACTGGTAGAGCTGGAAAATTAGGAACTTCTATTGTAATTATTACGAAAAGTGAAATCAGAAAAATACACTCAATTGAGCGTATTATCCAACAAAAATTCGAAGAAAAAACAATCCCATCTGGAATTGAAATCTGCGAAATTCAGTTGTTACACTTAGCAAACAAAATTAAAGATACAGAAGTTGATCACGAAATTGACAACTATTTACCTGCTATTAATGAAGTTTTAGATGGTTTATCTAAAGAAGAGTTAATTAAGAAAATGGTATCTGTTGAATTTAATAGATTCATCAACTATTACAAATCGAAACGTGATTTATCAGGTGAAAGAGGAAATGATAGAGAAAGAAGTTCTGAACCAAGAGAAATTAGAGCAGGTGATCCTGTTCGTTATTTCATTAACATTGGAGCAAGAGACGATTTCGATTGGATGCAATTAAAAGACTTTATCAAAGAAACTTTAGATTTAGGCAGAGATGACGTATTTAAAGTGGATGTAAAAGAAGGTTTCTCTTTCTTTAACACTGATGGAGAACATACTGACAAAGTAATGTCTGTTCTTAACGGATATGATATGAACGGTAGAAGAATCAACGTTGAAATTTCTAAAAATGATGGTGGCGGAAGACGTGACCATAATGGAAGAAACTCTGGCGGAGGCTTTGGTGGTGGAAGACGCGAAGGTGGCTTTAACCGTGAAAGAAGTGGTTCTGCTCCAAGAAGAGAAGGTGGTAGAGATAGCGGTTTCCGTAGCGATAGAGGTTCAGCTCCTAAAAGAGAAGGTGGCTTCAGAGGCGAAAGAAGCAGTTCTGCTCCTAAAAGAGAAGGCGGATTTTCAGATAGAGCGCCAAGACGTGCTGAAAGTGCTGGAGATTCTTCAAGACCAAGAAGACCAAGAAGAAGCTAACGATTTTCGTTAATTTTCTTATAAATTTATAGAAAACTACAAAATATCATCTTTAGATTCGTATTTTTGAATCAATAAATAAAGAATGAGATATTTTGTAGTTTTTCTTTTTGCCCTAATTTCAAATTTTTGTTTTTCACAAAGTGATTCGCTTGTGACTAACTTAAAAGGTACTGTTATTCATAACGAAACAAAACTTCCTATGGGCAATGTACACGTTATAAATGCTTCGCGTGTAAAAGGAACAGTAACCAGCCCAAGTGGTACGTTTGAAATTGGAGCCAAAGTAAATGACACTATATTATTTACCTATCTAGGCTACGAAACCGTAAAAGTAAAAGTAACCAACGACTGGATAAAACAAAATCCAACTAAAATTTATTTGACTGAAAAAGCATATGTTTTAGACGAAGTAATTGTTGCTAAATACAACTTAACTGGATTTGTTGAAGTAGACACACGATTAATTCCGGTTGCAAATGATTCTTATCGCTATAGCATTTCAGGGCTAAAAGCAGGTTATGAAGGTGGTGAATATAAACCAGGTGCGATTGCAAAAGTTTTAGGTTCTATTTCTAATCCAGCAGATTTACTCTATAATGTTTTTGGTAAACGACCTAAGGAAATGAAGAAACTAAAAGAAATGAAAAAGGATGATACCGTTAGAAATCTTTTAGCTACTAAGTTTGACCGAGAAACGCTTGCTGCTTTGTTGGAAATAAATAAAGATGATATTCCATTAATTCTTCAAAACTGTAATTATTCAGAATATTTTATTCAAACCGCAAACGACTTACAAATCATGGATGCCATTAGTGCGTGCTATGAAGATTATAAAATCTTAAAGAAGAATAAATAATTTCAAATTCCTCTTCACTATTTGACAATTCAGTTGCTTTAAAATAGCGACGCTTAATAAAAATAGAATGAAAGCAACTCAATTATATAAAGATTTTTTTGAAAGCGAAAAATCAGGAGGATTAGTCTTAATTGCCTTTACCCTCATTTCCTTGTTCATTGCTAATTCTGACTTCGGAAATTCATACATTCATTTGTGGGAAACGCAATTTGCAGGTCATAGTATTGAACATTGGATTAACGATGGATTAATGACAATTTTCTTTTTACTAATTGGTTTAGAATTAGAAAGAGAAATCTACAAAGGCGAATTATCGCACATAAAAGATGCTTTACTTCCGATTTTTGGCGCTTTAGGCGGAATGCTTGTTCCTGCATTGATTTTTTTACTATTTAATTTTGGAACAAACACACAATCTGGAGCTGGAATACCAATGGCAACCGATATTGCATTTGCCTTGGGAATTTTATCCTTATTAGGAAATAGAGTTCCTACCTCATTAAAAATTTTTTTGACCGCCTTAGCAGTAATTGATGACTTAGGTGCTATAATAATTATTGCTATTTTTTATACCAAAACACTATTGTGGGCTAATTTATTAATTGCACTAGGGATTTTTGCTTGCTTACTGATTTTAAACAGATTAAAAGTCAACAATCTTATTCCATATTTAATTGGCGGGGTTATTATCTGGTATTTTATGCTTCATTCTGGCGTACATGCTACAATTACTGGCGTTTTATTGGCATTTGCGATTCCTTTTGGAGATGGTGGCGAAAAAACACCTTCCTATTTATTGCAACACTTTTTACATAAACCAGTAGCGTTTATTATCATGCCCATTTTTGCATTAGCAAATACTGCAATTATAATTGGTTCTGATTTTAATAGTATTATATCCCAAAATTATAGCATTGGAATTGCTTTAGGACTTATTATTGGAAAACCTTTAGGAATAATTACCATCTTGTTTTTAGCGATTAAACTAAAATTCTGTCAACTTCCGAATGAACTCAACTGGAAATCCATACTTGGTGTAGGTTTCTTAGCAGGAATTGGTTTCACGATGTCTATTTTCATCACGCTTTTGGCTTTTGAAGATGAAACCATCATTAATAATTCTAAATTTATAATCTTGCTTTCTTCCTTAATTGCTGGAATAATCGGATTTATAGCTTTAAAACTGACCTTAAAAGAAGTGCATCTCGAAGAATAAATTAGTAATTTGAATTAACTTCATTGAACTTTTTTTCTATAAAATCAATGTCTTTTATAGATTTTCGCGTCCAATCCAAACGCTTTTCTAAAACTTCTTCTTCCGATAATTGCCAATTAATATCCGATTGACGTAAACGATTTGTCACATCTTGAATAATAATTGCTGCAGAAACTGAAATATTCAAACTTTCAGTATAACCTACCATTGGTATTTTCAAAAATCCATCCGCTTGTTGCATTACTTCTTCTGATAAACCATCGCGCTCCGTTCCAAAAAATAAAGCAGATGGTTTTGTAATATCAAATTCATGCAATAAACAAGAATCGTTATGCGGTGTAGTCGCTATTATTTGATAGCCTTTTCCTTTTAAATTAGTAATACAATCCTGAATGGAAGAAAATCGATTAATATCGACCCATTTTTCAGCTCCCATTGCAATTTCTTTATCGATACTTTTACCAAATTTTTGCTCAATCACATTCAATTCTTGAATACCAAATACTTCGCAACTACGCATCACAGCACTTGTATTGTGCAATTGAAACACATCTTCCATCGCAATAGTAAAATGTTTTGTTCGGTTTTTCAATACTCTTAAAAAGCCTTCTTTTCTATTTTCGGTAATAAAGCCTTCTAAGTATGTTAACAAGTCTTGATTAAATTTCTCCATAAGGCAAAAATAATACTACTTTTTTTATTATTTTAGACAAAAAAAAAGAAAATTGCATGACACAAGAAGAACTTTTACCCCTATTACTTAAAAAAGACGATAGGTCGTTTACTCTACTCTACGATAATTACTCGAAGAGTTTGTACGGAATTATTTTCAATTTAATTAAAGACAAAGAAGAAGCTGAAGATGTGCTTCAGGAAGTTTTTGTTAAAATTTGGAAAAATATTGATACTTACAATACCTCAAAAGGCCGATTGTACACCTGGATGTTAAATATTGCACGTAATACTTCTATTGACAAATTGCGCTCAAAAGGATTTAACAACAATCAGAAAAACCTATCTACCGATAATTTCGTACATATATTGGACGATAACTCGAAGGCCATCAACAAAATAGATGCGATTGGAATTAAAGAGTTTATCAAAAAACTGAAGCCAAAGTGCATCCAACTAATTGATTTGTTGTTTTTTAAAGGGTATACCCAACAAGAAGCATCTGATGAATTAGAGATTCCTTTAGGAACCGTGAAAACGCAGAACAGAAATTGTATGAATGAATTAAGACTAATGATCAATGAATAGTAGAGAATATATAGAATCAGGTATTTTAGAACTGTATGTATTTGGAAAACTTTCCGATGAAGAAATTGCGGAAGTCAACCAAATGGCAGCACAATATCCTGAAGTGAGAGAGGAAATTAAGGCTATTGAAGCAGCAGTCATTAATTTATCACATAGTGTAGCACCTCATTTATCGGCAACTAATTTCGAAAAAATCAGAGCCGAATTATTAGGAAGAAGCAAAGTCGTAACAATGAAACCGCGTTCCAATTGGTCACAATATACGGGTTGGATTGCTGCAGCTGTATTAGTTGTTGGTTTTGGACTTCAATTTTATAAATTAAACCAAACGAATGAAACCTTGAATAACGTTTCTACACAAAAAGACTTATTACAAGAATCAGTTGTGGATTTAGAATTGAAGAAAAAAGAATCTGAAGAAGTTTTAGCCATTTTAAGAGATACAAGTAATATTGCCGTTGCTTTAGCTGGACAACAAGTAGCTCCAAACGCTTATGCAAAAGCATATTACAACAAAAACACGAAAGAAGTATACATTGATGCTTCTGGTTTACCAACTCCTCCAAAAGGAATGGTATACCAAGTATGGGCATTAAAATTAGAACCTGTTTTAACACCTACAAGTATTGGATTGCTTGATTCATATGCTACAAGTACTACAAAAGTAATTAAAGTAGAAAACGCAAATGAAGCACAAGCTTTCGGAATTACATTAGAACCTGCGGGAGGAAGTGCTGGACCAACAATGGAACAACTCTATACCTTAGGAAAAGTATAATACTCAAATGCGTCTTTAAGGCGCATTTGTTTTTTAAAATTGCAAAAGAAAAGAAAAATGAAAAAAATTGTAGTACTAACAGGTGCTGGAATTAGTGCCGAAAGCGGAATCAAAACGTTCCGTGATGCTGATGGTTTGTGGGAAGGTCATGACATTATGGAAGTAGCTTCGCCCATCGGTTGGAAAAAAAATGCTGAATTAGTTTTGGACTTTTATAACAAACGAAGAGCCCAACTCTTAACCGTAAAACCTAATAAAGCACACGAAATTTTAGCCGAATTAGAAGAACATTTCGATATTCATATTATTACCCAAAACGTTGACGATTTACATGAAAGAGCAGGAAGTAATAAAGTTATTCACTTGCATGGCGAATTATTAAAAGTACGAAGCATTTTAAACGAAGATTTTGTAATTGATTGGAAACACGATTTAAATTTAGGCGATTTTGATTTGGAAGGTAACCAATTACGACCACATATTGTTTGGTTTGGCGAGGATGTTCCTATGATTGAACACGCTATTGATATTGTAGAAACAGCTGATATTTTAATTATTATCGGAACTTCTTTACAAGTATATCCTGCAGCAGGATTGATGAATTATGTGAATCAAAATGTTCCCGTGTATTACATTGATCCAAATCCAGCCACGATTTATGATTTACCAAATGAGTTGAAAGTATTACCACTAACCGCCGTTGAAGGAATGAAAATTGTTAAAGAAGAACTTTTAAATTTAAAGTAAAAAACTCTAAACTAATTACTCATAACTAATCACTAATTACTAAATTTGCACTTCTTTAAACAACACACAACAAAATGCAATTAACAGAATTAAATGCTATTTCGCCAATTGATGGTCGTTATAGAAGCAAAACTATTTCATTATCTCCTTATTTTTCTGAAGAAGCCTTAATTAAATACCGCGTTTTGGTAGAGGTTGAATATTTTATTGCTTTGCGCGAAGCTGATTTACCTCAATTAGCCAAAATTGACAAATCGATTTACGATTCTTTAAGAGCGATTTACATCAACTTTTCTACTGAAGATGCACTTTGGATTAAAGAAACCGAAAAAACAACAAATCACGATGTTAAAGCGGTGGAATATTTCATCAAATCTAAGTTTGATGGTTTAGGATTACAAGAATATAAAGAGTTCATCCATTTCGGATTGACTTCTCAAGATATCAACAATACAGCGATTCCACTTTCTACAAAAGAAGCATTTGAAAATGTATATTTACCAGGTTTAGTAAGTGTAATTGCAAAATTAAAAGAATTAGCAATGGAATGGAAAGACGTTCCAATGTTAGCTAGAACTCACGGTCAACCAGCCTCTCCTACTCGTTTAGGAAAAGAAATTTTAGTTTTCGTAGAGCGTTTAGAAGAGCAAATGCGTTTGTTATTCAATGTTCCGTTTGCAGCTAAATTTGGTGGCGCAACTGGAAATTACAACGCACACAAAGTAGCATATCCAAACACAGATTGGAAAAAATTCGGAACCGATTTCGTAGAAAACAGTTTAGGATTACACCATTCGTTCCCAACAACACAAATTGAACATTACGATCATTTTGCAGCCTTTTTCGATGCTTTAAAACGTATCAATACGATTTTAATCGATTTAGATAGAGATATTTGGACGTATGTTTCTATGGATTATTTCAAACAAAAAATCAAAGCAGGAGAAATTGGTTCTTCGGCGATGCCACATAAAGTTAATCCAATTGATTTTGAAAATTCGGAAGGAAATTTAGGAATTGCGAATGCGATTTTCGAACATCTTTCAGCAAAATTACCTCTTTCAAGATTACAACGCGATTTAACAGACAGTACGGTTTTACGTAACATCGGTGTACCAATGGGACACACTTTAATCGCATTTGAAGCTACTTTAAAAGGATTGAATAAACTGTTATTAAACGAAGAAAAATTCGCAGAAGATTTAGAGAAAAACTGGGCGGTGGTTGCTGAAGCAATTCAAACAATTTTACGTCGTGAAGGTTATCCAAATCCATACGAAGCTTTGAAAGACTTAACTAGAACAAATACTGTAATTAACAAAGGAGCCATTCATAATTTCATTGGAACTTTAAAAGTTTCTGAAGAAGTAAGAGCGGAATTAATGCAAATTACACCTAGCAATTATTTGGGGATTTAATTCCTTCTAAAATATGCCAAAACCTATCAGTATAAAACTCATTCTCATTAGTTTACTGATAGGTTTTTTCTTTTATTCTTGTTCGTCTACCAAAACCACAACCACAAATTCCAAAGCTGGAGTTGTTATCACATTTGATGATTACTTCGTAAACGAATGGAAAGAAGCGGATGTTCAACTCGCAAAATACAATTGGAAAGCTACTTTTTGCGTAAGTAATTTTGAAAAACTCTCTGTTTCAGATATCTCAAATTTAAAAGAACTTCAAAACAAAGGGCACGAAATTGCTGGTCACGGATTTCGTCATCTCAATGCAAAAGAATTTGCTAAGAAAAATAATAAACAGCAATACTTAATTGTTGAAATTTTTCCTTTAATCGAAGCATTCAAAAAAGAAGGCATCGAAATTAAATCGTTTGCTTATCCTTTTGGAGCCAAAACACAAACATTAGACTACGAATTACAAAAACATTTCGAAATCATCAGAGGAACTGCAAAAGGCGGCAAAAAAGTAGCCGATAACGCTAATTTCTATAACGGAACTCGACTTGCAAACGGAATTGGAATCGACAGTAATTACGAGCATTTTAGTTTAAACTACTTAACTAAAGTTTTAAATTACGCAAAAAAACACAATAAAATAGTCGTTTTCTACGGACACAAACCCGTTGAAAAAGCTACAAATGAGTATGAAGTAGATCTGAAAACATTAGAAATGATTTGTCAATTTGTGGTTTCAAACCAAATGAAATTTTACACGCTTCAAGAACTTAATTCGTTAAAAAAACAATAAAATTGAGCGCATAAAGAATTGAAATTTTGAAAACCGACCACTTTTCACTATTTTAGTAAAAATTCAAATTTATGCCAATACTACTCACTGCTTCCACTGTTCATTTACCCAATTTAATTAGCGATTTAGGACTAATTTTAGTCACTGCTGCCATTGCAGTACTCATTTTTAGAATCTTAAAACAACCGTTAGTTTTAGGATATTTGGTCGCAGGTTTTTTAGCTGGAAGCGAGTTTGATTTTTTCCCGACGGTAAAAGACATGAATAGTGTAAAGGTATGGGCAGAAATTGGCGTTATATTTCTTTTGTTCAGTTTAGGACTCGAATTTAGTTTCAAAAAACTAATGAAAGTCGGCGGAACAGCTTCCATCACAGCGTTAACCCAAATCATCACAATGGTAGCTTTGGGCTATTTCGTAGGGCAAATGATGGATTGGGGCAAAATGAATAGTTTATTTTTAGGTGTAATTTTATCCATTTCTTCTACCACAATTATCTTAAAAACCTTTGATGAATTAGGTGTAAAAACACAAAAATTCGCAGGAAATGTAATCGGAGCCTTAATCGTGCAAGATATTTTAGCCATTTTAATGATGGTTTTATTGTCTACCGTTGCGGTGAGTCAGCAATTTTCGGGTACCGAATTATTTCAATCCGTTTTAAAATTAGTATTCTTTTTAACGATTTGGTTTGTAGCGGGAATTTTCTTTATCCCAACATTACTTAAAAAAGCCAAACACCTTTTAACTGATGAAATGTTGCTTATTGTTTCATTGGCATTGTGCTTATTAATGGTACTTTTTGCAGCAAATGTGGGCTTCTCTCCTGCTCTTGGTGCGTTTATTATGGGTTCAATTATTGCCGAAACTACACAAGCCGAACACATTGAACATTTGGTAAAACCCGTAAAAGATTTATTTGGCGCGGTTTTCTTCGTATCTGTCGGAATGTTGATTGATCCTGAAATGTTGATGAAATATGCATTTCCGGTTGGAATTCTAACTTTAGTAGTTATTCTTGGGCAATCGCTTTCTTCAACCATTGGCGCTTTACTTTCGGGTCAACCGCTGAAACAATCCATACAAACTGGTATGAGTTTATCGCAAATTGGAGAGTTTTCGTTCATCATCGCAACTTTAGGAATGACTTTAAATGTAACGAGCGATTTCTTATACCCAATTGTGGTTGCGGTTTCAGCTATTACAACCTTTACAACGCCATTCATGGTGAAATTTTCAACGCCTTTATCTATCTTTTTGGAGAAAAAATTACCAAGACGTTGGGTTAAAAAAATAGAACGTTACAGCGCCAATACCGAAGCTATTAAATCGGTTAGCACATGGCAAATTGTATTAAAAGCGTATTTAATTCAGGTAATCATTCACTCGATTATTATTGTGGCGATTATTCTACTTTCATCCAAATATATTTTGCCTTTGGTTGAAGATTCCCGTTTTGGAAATGCTATCGCAGCTTTAATAACGGTTGTTATTTTATCACCCTTTTTATGGGCATTATCGTTGCGAAGAGTGGCTGTGGAACAAGTACAGGAATTAATGCAAGTCAGAAAATATCAAGGTCCGATTATTGTGTTGGTATTCTTTAGAATTGCGCTAACCTTATTCTATTTCGGATTTGTATTGAATGAGTTTTTCTCACCAGTTATCGCCATCATTGCTTTAGTTATTGGAATTGTATCGTACATTTTATTCCCGAAACGATTGCATGCTTTTTACAACAAAATCGAAGGTCATTTCTTGAAAAACTTCAACGATAGAGAAATCACGAAACAAGCCAACAAACGTCAGAATGTATTGTCGCCTTGGGATGGTCATATGGCCGATTTAATTATTGCAAAAGAATCGAATTTAGCAGGTAAAACGTTGGAAGAATTAAAAATTAGAGAGCAATTCGGAATTAATATTGCGTCTATCAAACGTGGTGATGTCACGATTAATATTCCAATAAGAACCGAACGCTTATTTCCAGGTGACGAAATCAACATAATTGGTACGGATGAACAAGTAAAATTATTCAAAAACTTCTTAGACAAACACGAAATAGACGAACCAGAAGCTTTCATTAAAGAAGATATTATTCTACAACAATTAGAACTTAAAAACCGCGTTTGCATAGGAAAAAGTATTCGAGAATCGCAAATTAGAGAGAAAACACACGGCATCATCGTAGGCATCGAACGTAACGGAAAACGTATTCTAAATCCAGAATCACACTGGATTTTAGAATCAGATGATATTTTATGGATTGCCGGTGATAGAAAAAAAATTAATGAGTTTTTGAAACAATAATAACGTAAACCTCAACGCAAAGTCTTTGCGAGGAACGAAGCAATCTCGAAGCAATCTCTACTCAATCTTAATTGTAAGCAATGAAACCAGGATTTATTTATATCATTACGAACAAAAACAATACAGTGCTTTATATTGGTGTTACTTCTAATTTACCACAACGGATTGAAGAACATAAACAAAAACGTTATGAAAATTCATTTTCTGCTCGTTACAACTTAAATAAGTTAGTTTATTATGAACAGTTTCAAATGATTGGTGATGCTATTGGACGAGAAAAACAATTAAAAGCTGGTAATCGAGCTACAAAAGAAAAATTAATAAATAGTATAAATCCAACTTGGAATGACTTGTATGACGAAATAATCGACATTATGAGTATTTAGATTGCTTCGTTCCTCGCAATGACTTTGAGTTTAAAGTTTGTGTTTAAATTTTAAGATTTTATTAAGATTTTGGCACGAAACTTGATTTTTCTTTCAAAACAAACTTTATGAAAGTATTTTATATCCTTATATTATCCATTACAATATTTTCTTGTCAAAAAGAAAAAACGTCTTTACCAATTGAAGAAAATTCGATTGCAATTTCTTCTCAATTAAAAACGGATAAATTACAAACTTTTGAATTCGTTCTTAAAAATGATACTTTAATTTCAGGGAAAGAAGGAACAGATATTTGGATTCCAAGAGATTTATTTGAAAATTATTCGAATGGAAAAATCATTTTTGAATTAAAAGAGTTTTATTCAAAAGAAGATATGATTTTAAATGGTTTATCAACTGTAACTGATAAAGATGAGTTATTAGAATCTTCGGGAATGTTTTACATTAATTTTAAAGAAGACGATAAACAATTGAAAATCAAAAAAGGAAAATCATATAAAGTAGAAATTCCGAATAAACCATTAACCGACAGTAATATTTATTATAACGATAATGATTCTATTTTTAAATGGGAATTGGGAAAATCCAAATTAAAAGTTTTATATCCAGATATTTTAAGAAATCATGCATTTAGAATTAGCGTTGGTAAAGATGGTATAGGTGGTTTTTTCAAAGTAACAACTTTAGATAGTTTAAAAATTGCTCAAAAAATTGATTCTTTGAAAATTATAGAAATTATAAATAAAGAATTAAGCAAAGATGAAGCTTTAAGTGAATTAGCTCGCATTTTTCTTTCTGAAACAGATGAATCAGATAGTGATATTAATAATGATAAAACTTTATCAGAAGCAGAAAAGAGTTATAAATTAAAAAACAGAAAACAATTTCACTATAACTTTTCAGAAATATATTCATTTACTGATAATAAATTAGGTTGGATAAATATTGATGAAGTTTTAGAATATGAAGTTGAAAAAAATATAATTTTAAAAAATACAAAAAAATATAATGACTACTCCATAAACCTAATATATTTAAACAATAAATCACTTTTAAACTACAATTTAAACGAGTTTAAAACCCATTCAGACAGTGTTAAAATTATTGGAAAAATCAAAGTTGTTATTTATGCTAATTCAGGAAATAAAATCATGTTTGATTCGTTTTATATTGATAAAAATTCCAAAAGTGAATTTGATTTAAATTTTAAAGAAACCACTTTGGATAAATTAAAGCAAGAACTAATCTCCAACTAACATGAAAACCCAAATCACCCTATTCCTACTTCTTTTTTCTGTATTGATTTTCAGTCAAAATCAAAACAAAATTGATGTAGAAAAACTGAAAACAAAAGTATATCAATTGGTAAACGAAGAACGTTCTAATAATGACACAAAATTACTTGGTTTGGATTTTTATTTGAAAAAAGCTGCAGATGATCATGTAAATTACATTGCAAAAAATCAAACTTTATCACACGAACAAACCGATGCTAAAAAACAAAGCCCGAAAGAACGTGTCTATTTCTATGGCGGAAATTCATTTGTTTTAGTAGGCGAAAATCTATTATTCACTGGAATTAAAGACCAAATCTATTCTGAAACCGATATAGACGCTTTGGCTTTAAAAATGTTCAATCTGTGGAAGAAATCACCCAATCATTTGAAAAATATCTTAGACCATCAATATTTATATACCGAAATCGGTTTTAGTATCGATTGGGAAAATAAGAAAATTTATGCGGTGCAAATGTTTGGCGCCAAATAAAAAAACCTGATAGCTTTCGACTATCAGGTTTCTATTTTACTGATTACTGTGAATGATCACTTAATACTAAAAAATTATCTCGAATAATTCGGAGCTTCTTTCGTAATCGTTACATTGTGTGGGTGACTTTCACCAATACCACTTGCTGTAATTCTAATGAAACGGCTGTTTTCTTGTAGTGTAGTGATATCTTTTGCACCACAATAACCCATTCCGGCTCTTAAACCACCTATGAATTGTTGCATGCTTTCATTTAATTCTCCTTTGTAAGGCACACGACCTACAATTCCTTCTGGAACTAATTTCTTCACATCATCTTCAACATCTTGGAAATAACGGTCTTTAGAACCTTCTTGCATCGCTTCCACAGAACCCATTCCACGGTACGACTTGAATTTTCTTCCTTCAAAAATAATCGTTTCA
This sequence comes from Flavobacterium helocola, assembly GCF_038289885.1. Taxonomy (NCBI): domain Bacteria; kingdom Pseudomonadati; phylum Bacteroidota; class Flavobacteriia; order Flavobacteriales; family Flavobacteriaceae; genus Flavobacterium; species Flavobacterium helocola. Next base: position 21,763 of record NZ_JBBYHT010000007.1, read on the forward strand.
CCTGGCGATTCTTTTGTTCCTGCTAAAAGTGAACCTAACATCACACAATCAGCTCCCGCAGCAATCGCTTTTGGAATATCTCCTGTATAACGAATTCCACCATCTGCTATAACTGGAACACCTGTTCCTTTTAACGCCGCAGCTACTTCTAAAACTGCTGAAAATTGAGGAAATCCAACACCTGCAACAACTCTCGTCGTACAAATAGAACCTGGTCCTATTCCTACTTTCACTGCATCAGCTCCGTTTTGTGCTAAATATAAAGCCGCTTCTGGAGTAGCAATGTTTCCAACTACTACATCTAAATCTGGGAATTTTGCTTTTACTGCTTTTAACACATCCACTACACCTTTTGTATGTCCGTGAGCGGTATCAATAATAACAGCATCAACACCAGCATTTACTAAAGCCGTTGCTCTATCTACTGCATCAGCTGTTACACCTAAAGCGGCAGCCACGCGTAAACGACCAAATCTATCTTTATTAGCAATTGGTTTTTGCGTTAATTTGGTAATATCTCTAAAGGTAATTAAACCTACTAATTTATTGTTGTTGTCAACTACTGGTAATTTTTCAATTTTATTTTCTTGAAGAATTCCTTCAGCCTCTTGCAAAGTAGTGCCTTGAGCTGCCGTTACTAAATTTTCGGAAGTCATTACTTCTAAAATGGAACGTGTATTTATTTTTTCGAAACGTAAATCTCTATTGGTAACAATTCCTTTTAAAATTCCGTTATCATCTACTACTGGAATTCCGCCAATACTAAATTCTTTCATCGCCATTTTTGCATCACCCACAGTTGCTGTTAAAGGTAACGTTACTGGGTCGATAATCATACCGCTTTCTGCACGTTTTACTTTCTTTACTTTCGCTGCTTGTTGCTCAATCGTCATGTTTTTGTGCAACACGCCAATTCCACCTTCTTGAGCCATAGCAATTGCCATAGAACTTTCGGTAACTGTATCCATTGCTGCGGAAACGATAGGAACATTCAAAGTAATATTTCTCGAAAACTTCGATTGAATACTAACTTCGCGTGGTAAAATTTCTGAATAATTTGGAATAAGCAAAACATCGTCGTAAGTAAGGCCTTCGCCAACGATTTTAGTTGTGTGTGCTTTCATGGTGCAATTTGTAGTTGTTGTTAAATTGCGTGCAAATATAGTAAAACTTAGACAAATAATCTATTTCTTTTAAGAATAAATTATGTAACTTGCATAAATAATAATCCATCTACAATGACCGATTCTAAAAAAACAAGTACAGGTTTAACCGATTTAGAAGTTTTAGAATCCGCAAAAATTCACGGAACTAACTCCGTAGAACATACTAAAAAAAACCACTTCTTAAATTCGTTATTAGACATTGTTAAGGAACCTATGTTTCTTTTATTGTTTACTGCAACAAGTATATATTTCATAACTGGAGATTATGGTGATGGTATTTTTATGGCTATTGCAATTGTATTTGTAATTGCAATTTCAGTTTTTCAAGAATCAAGAAGTCGGAATGCGATTGAAGCTTTGAAAAAATTATCGCAACCGAAATGTAAAGTCATTAGAAATAGTACAATAATCGAAATTCCCACAGAAGAAATTGTAATTGGAGACTGTGTTCAGCTGGAAGAAGGCGCTTTTATTCCTGCAGACGGAATTATTCTTTCATCCAACGATTTTTCAGTTAACGAATCTATTTTAACAGGTGAATCTTTATCGGTTTTTAAATCTAATGAATCCGAAAACAAGCAAGTTTTTCAAGGCACGATTGTAGCTTCAGGACTTGCAATTTGCGAAATAACTGCTATTGGAAAAAACACTCAACTAGGGAAAATTGGCTCTAGTTTGAATGCAATTGAAGACGAAAAAACGCCTTTGCAAATTCAGATCAACAATTTCGTTACTAAAATGTCGATTATTGGTTTGGTGATTTTCGGAATCGTTTGGGGCATTAATTATTACAATTCAAGAATTGTTTTAGATAGTTTATTAAAAGCGCTAACCTTAGCAATGAGCGTTATTCCAGAGGAAATTCCAGTTGCGTTTACTACATTTATGGCTTTAGGCGCTTGGCGTTTGATGAAAATGGGAATCATTACCAAACAAACCAAAACGGTTGAAACCTTAGGAAGCGCGACCGTAATTTGTACCGATAAAACCGGAACCATTACCGAAAATAAAATGAGTTTGGCCGAATTGTATCTTTTTGATTCTGATACGATTATTGATACAAAAGATAAATTAACAACAGAAGCCGAAGAAGTACTGAATTACGCCATGTGGTCAAGCGAACCTATTCCGTTTGATGCGATGGAAATTGCGATTCATGAAGCGTATTCCAATTTTGAAAGCGACGACGAAAGACCAAATTTTAAATTGGTTCACGAATATCCGTTAAGTGGAAAACCTCCAATGATGACTCACGTTTTCGAAAACGAATCAGGTAAAAAAATCATCGCTGCAAAAGGTGCACCAGAAGCTTTAATCGAAGTCAGTCATTTGAATGAAGCTGAAAAAAATCAGATTTTAACTGCGATGAAAGCCATGACGCAAAAAGGATTTCGAGTTTTAGGCGTGGGAGTTTCTGACTTTTCTGGAACCGATTATCCGGAAACTCAACAAGCATTAAAATTCAACTTTAAAGGATTAGTAGCGTTTTACGACCCGCCAAAACACAATATCCAAGCCGTTTTTGAAACATTTTACAAAGCAGGAATTCAAGTAAAAATCGTAACAGGAGACAATGCTGAAACTACTTCAACCATCGCAAAACAAGTCGGATTTAAAAATGCAAATAAAGTCTTGAATGGCGACGAATTAATGGCAATGGATGAAGCGACTTTGAAAGAAAAAGTAATGGAAACCTCTATTTTCACACGAATGTTTCCTGAAGCCAAACTTAAAATTATTCAAGCGTTAAAAGCTAACAACCAGATTGTAGCGATGACAGGTGATGGCGTAAATGACGGACCTGCATTGAAATCGGCACACATAGGCATTGCTATGGGTAAAAAAGGAACCGAAATTGCCAAACAAGCCGCCAATTTAATTCTCGTAGACGATAATTTCGAAAAAATGACGGATGCTATCGCTATGGGAAGAAAAATCTACATCAACCTCAAAAAAGCAATTCAATACATTATTTCGATTCACATTCCAATTATCTTAATTGTATTTATTCCGTTGGCATTGGGTTGGATCTATCCGAATATTTTTACGCCAGTTCATATTATTTTCTTGGAGATTATTATGGGCCCAACATGTTCTATCATTTACGAAAATGAACCCATGGAAGACAATCTGATGCTGCAAAAACCAAGACCGCTAACCACGACTTTTTTCAACTTAAAAGAAGTATTGATTAGCATCATTCAAGGCTTAGTAATTACGTTAGGATTGTTATTTATGTATCAATATGCTATTGGAGAAAGCATGTCAGAAAACGGAACTAGAACTTTGATTTTCTTAACATTAATCACTTCTAATATCGTATTAACATTAGCGAATCGTTCGTTTTATTATTCGATTTTTAAAACAATTCAGTACAAAAATAATTTGGTGGGATTAATCATTGGAATCACCATTTTACTAACAGGATTACTATTGTTTATTCCTGCTTTTTCAAAGTTCTTCTTGTTTGAAATGGTAAGTGTAACCCAAATAGGAATTTGTGTTTTAGTGGGAAGTATTTCTGTACTTTGGGTAGAAATTTATAAAGTTTTTAAGCGAAGAAAATCAGCTTAATGAAACTCGCCAAATAGTTTAGTTGCTTCGTTATAAGCACTTTCAAAACTCATTGGACTGGTATTCGTATTTTCTCTTTTGGTAGTGAAATACGACAATAATTTTTCTGTAGGCATGTTTCCTGTTAAATCGTCTTTTGCCATTGGACAGCCACCAAAACCTTGAATGGCACCATCATAACGACGGCAACCTGCATTGTAAGCTGCATCAATTTTTTCAAACCATTTGTCTGGTGTAGTGTGTAAATGTGCTCCAAATTCAATGTTGGGATATTTCGGAATCAAATTAGAAAACAAATAATCAATAACTTCTGGAGTCGAACTTCCAACGGTATCAGAAAGCGATAGAATTTTCACACCCATATTCGCTAATTTTTCAGTCCACTCGCCTACTATTTCCACGTTCCAAGCATCTCCATACGGATTTCCAAAGCCCATTGAAATGTAGGTAACCACTTCTTTATTCGATTTATCAGCGATTTCTAAAATCTCTTGTAATGTCACCAAACTTTCCGCAATGGTTTTATGCGTATTTCGCATTTGAAAGTTTTCCGAAATCGAAAATGGAAATCCTAAATATTGAATTTCTTTATGGATTGAAGCATTCTGAGCGCCTTGTGTATTGGCGATAATGGCTAATAATTTGCTATTCGTTGCCGATAAATCCAATTGAGCCAAAACCTCAACTGTATCTTGCATTTGCGGAATCGCTTTTGGCGAAACAAAACTTCCAAAATCAATAGTATCAAAGCCTACACGCAATAACGATTGGATGTATTTTACCTTTTTTTCAGTAGGAATAAAAGGTTTAATGCCTTGCATGGCATCGCGTGGACATTCGATAATTTTGATTTCGTTCATAGCTTCAAAGATAGAAATTTTAGCTGTTTTCCAAAATCTTTTTGTTGATTGCTTTCACTAAAGCTGGACCTTCGTAAATAAATCCTGTATATAGCTGAACTAAACTAGCACCAGCATTTAATTTTTCCATCGCATCTTCAGCTGTGTGAATTCCTCCTACTCCAATGATTGGAAACGATTTATTACTTTTTTCCGAAAGAAAACGAATCACTTCTGTTGAACGTTTCGTTAATGGTTTTCCAGACAAACCGCCCATTTCTGATTTGTTTTCTGATTGTAAACCTTCGCGAGAAATCGTAGTATTTGTAGCAATTACACCGGCAATTTTGGTTTCGTTTACGATATCAATGATGTCTAAAAGTTGTTCATCAGTTAAATCGGGAGCGATTTTTAGTAAAATTGGTTTTTGTTTTGGTTTTGCGTTGTTTTGATTTTGAAGCGTTTGTAATAACTCAGTCAAAGGCTTTTTATCTTGTAATTCGCGAAGATTTGGTGTGTTTGGTGAACTCACATTCACCACAAAATAATCTACATACGGAAACAAAGCTTCAAAACAGATTTCGTAATCCTTAACCGCTTCTTCGTTTGGCGTAACTTTATTTTTTCCAATGTTTCCACCGATTAAAACGCCTTTATTTTGTTTCAAACGTTCTACTGCTTCTTTAACGCCACCATTATTGAAACCCATTCGGTTGATAATGGCATTGTCTTCTTTTAAGCGAAACAAACGTTTTTTAGGATTTCCTTCTTGTCCAACAGGAGTCAATGTTCCAATTTCAATAAATCCGAAACCAAAATTCGATAATTCTTGATATAACTTCGCATCTTTATCAAAACCTGCTGCTAATCCTACTGGATTTTTGAATTTAATTCCGAAAACTTCTCGCTCTAAACGAGCATCTTTTACTTCGTAAAGCGATTGAAATAAGCCTGAAAAACCTGGAATTTTATTCAGAAAACGAATTAATGAAAAAGTAAAATAATGCACTTTTTCTGGATCGAAACAGAAAAGTAACGGACGAATGAAGATTTTGTACATAGTTGTTGTGTTGTGATGCAAAAGTAAGAAAATGGAATCCTAAAAAAAAGTATTGACGCATTTTGTAACAATAAAAGATTTGGTGCGTATAATTAACGAAGTAAAAAGTGAAAAGTAAAAAGTAGAAAGATTAAAACTTCCAAATTCTAACCTCTAATTCTAATTTCAAAATGGCTCAAACTCCTTCTAACATGTTACCATTAGGCACAATTGCTCCAGATTTTCATTTGAGAGACACCAATTCAAATGAATATAAAACTTTTGCTGATTGTAAAGGAGAAAAAGGAACGGTCGTAATGTTCATTTGCAATCACTGTCCGTTTGTGCATCATGTGATTGAAGAAGTACTAAAAGTGGTGAATGATTATCGTGTGCAGGGAATTGGTTTTGTTGCGATTTCTAGTAATGATGTGGTAAAATATCCGCAAGATGCACCAGAATTAATGACCGAATTTGCATTTGAAAACGGATTTGAATTTCCATATTTATTCGACGAAACACAAGAAGTTGCCAAAGCCTACGATGCGGCTTGTACACCTGATTTTTATCTTTTCGACAATCAGAATAAATTGGTTTATAGAGGACAGTTAGACGACAGCCGACCAGCGAATGGTATTCCGTTAAGTGGCTCTGATTTACGTAGTGCAATTGATGGTGTGGTTATGAATCGATTAATTAATTCGGAACAGAAACCGAGTATTGGGTGCAATATTAAATGGAAGTAATTTTTTTATCTGATTAGTTTACTTAACTTTGTACTCAAATTAAACCCTTTCATTTTGAAATACCTAGTTTCAAATACACTTTTAATTTCAAATACTATTACAAAAGTAGTAGCATTTACCCACAGCAAGGCCTTCATCAATTAGGCCTCCGTCTTTCTATACATATTCTTCAGGCGGAGGATTTTCTTTTACAAAACTACATTCAATAACATTTCAGAAATAACTTCTGGAATAATTTTTTTTATCTAAAAACTAAAAAACATGTCACAAAAAAAACTTTTTGGGAAGCTAAACGCACGCCATATTATTTGGTTAATTACACTTTCTTTTTTTACAGGAACTCTTTTCTTGGTTTTTTATTATAAAGTACATTCCATTTTTTTAAGTGCTCCATTAATAGCTTTGCTTCTCGTATTAATCGATAGTACACAAACAAAACATTCTGTTCGAAAAAATTACCCATTGGTAGGACGTTTACGCTACTTATTTGAATCGATTCGTCCTGAATTTCGTCAATACTTTTTTGAAGGCGAATTAGATGGAAAACCTTTTAACAGAAGACAACGTTCTATCGTATATCAAAGAGCAAAAAACGAAAAACAAACCATTTCCTTTGGAATGCAAGATGACCCTAATCGTATTGGTTATGAATGGGCTGCACATTCGGTTTATCCTAAAAAAGCAGATGAGAAAAAGTTTAGAACACTAATTGGTGGCTTAAATTGTTTACAACCTTACAATGCTAGTATTTATAATATTAGCGCTATGAGTTATGGCGCCTTGAGTAAAACTGCCATTACTTCATTAAACGAAGGAGCTAAACTTGGGAATTTTGCGCATAATACAGGCGAAGGTGGAATTAGTGATTACCATTTGATGGGAGGCGATTTGATTTGGCAAATTGGAACAGGCTATTTTGGTTGTAGAGATGAAAAAGGAAACTTTTCTAGTGAATTATTTGCAGAAAAAGCGAATTACGAACAAGTAAAGATGATTGAATTAAAATTATCGCAAGGAGCAAAACCAGGACATGGTGGATTACTTCCAGCAGAAAAAAATACACCTGAAATAGCAAAAATTAGAAGTATAAAACCTTTTACAACGGTACATTCGCCATCTGGTCATACCGCCTTTTCAAATGCTACCGAATTGCTATATTTTATTGGACAATTGAAAGAACTTTCCAACTTTAAACCAGTAGGTTTCAAAATTTGTATTGGTCGAAAAGATGAATTTATAGATATCGTAAAAGCTATGTTACATACTAAAATTTATCCTGATTTTATTACCATTGACGGTGCTGAAGGAGGAACAGGTGCGGCACCTCTTGAATTTATTGACTATATGGGAATGGCGCTTTCAGATGCAATTGTATTTGTGAACCAAACTCTAAAAGAATATGGTTTGCGTGACGAAATTAAAATTTTAGCCTCTGGAAAAATTATTTCTGCTTTTGATATTGCAAAAACGTTGGCTTTAGGTGCTGACGCTTGTTATAGTGCCCGAGGAATGATGTTTGCTCTTGGATGCATTCAAGCTTTACAATGCGATAGCGGAAAATGTCCGGTGGGAATTGCAACGCAAGATAAATCGTTATACAAAGGATTAGATGTTACTGATAAAAGGGTTCGAGTCGCTAATTTTCACAAAAATACATTAAAAGCTTTTGGTGAATTTATTGGTGCTTGTGGATTTGAAAATCCGAAAGAAATAACGCCCGATTTCTTGTATAAAAGAGTGGAACACAATTCCAATCAAAATTTCACTGAGATTTACTATAAAGATTCTATAAAGTACAACCGAGAAGAATTCATGAATTTAAATTAAAATAATATGAAACCAATACCAACATTTACATCAAGCGATCATAAACTGCTAAAAAAGATTACCAAAACGAATCTTTCGGCAACTAGCGCAAGAGAAATAAAATTACTAATGGAAGAATTAGATAGAGGCAATATTATAGAAGATAATGCTATCGAAAATGATATTATTCGAATTAATTCTGAGGTAATCATTGAAGACATGAGCACTCAAAAACAAATGAAATTTCAAATTGTTTTGCCTTCTCAGGCGAATATAAAAGAAAGTAAATATTCCGTTTTAGTTCCGCTTAGTGTGGCGATTATTGGGTTTAAAGTAAACGATCAAGTAGATTGGGAATTGCCTGCTGGTAACAAAACACTAAAAGTTATTGCTGTTAACAACGGTAATTAATTTAGTAAACACCTTTTTTGAGGTGTTTTTTTTTTATTTTCTCTCCAAAATCACTTCAATCGGATTATTGCTTCTAGGTCCGAAAGTTCTGGCTTGGCGTTCGTTTTCACTCGAACATAATATGTACATATTAAAAGCTTGTAATTGCACTAATTGTTCTTTGTATTTTCCTTTTGTATCTTGAATTTTAATAAAGAATTCTTCCGCAGGAAATGTATTCGTTACTGAAAGTAAATACGTATCACCAGCGTAAGGAAAAAACCATTTCTCAGCTTCGTTTGGTTTACTTATTAAATGATTTCGAGTAAAAACTAAAGCTTGGTTACCGTATTTCCAACTGTATTTGTTATTCTCGTTGATGACTTCTTCTCCTTTTTCGTTGACCAACGTAATTTTTAAATCGGGAATATTATCAGATTTTCCTTCTTCATGGGCTTTTACTACTAAATACGACGTAAAATCAAAGCCACAATGCGGCACTTGTCCGAAAGAGAACAAAGAGAAAAGAAGAAAGAAAAAAGATATTTTGGTTTTCATAGATTATAATTGGTGGTAAAAATACAAAAATGATACCAAAAAAATATCCGCCAATTGACGGATTACTTTTTATTATTTTGTTAGATAAGCGTAAATTATTTCTCTTTCTTCATCTGAAATTTTAGCTTTTTTCTGCATACTTAACATAATTGGCTTCCATTGTTCTGCATTAAAATCTTTAGGACTATATAAATCGTGACATTTAGCACAATTATTTACAAAAAGAGCTCTACCTTCGGCTAATTCAGCTGTTAGTGGTGCTTCAATAACAATAGGAGCATCTTCAACTTTTGGTGCTTCTGGTTGAATAACTTTTGACGAACAAGAATAAATAAATGTTCCTAAAAGAACTATTGTAATAATTTTAATTTTCATATTTCAAGATTTGTTTGATGGGTAAATATAAAAAAAAATCCCAAAAACAATGTTTTTGAGATTTTATATTGATTATGAATACTAATTACTTCACATCCATTAATTCTACATCAAATACTAAAGTTGCATCTGGTGGAATTACTCCTCCTGCACCTCTAGAACCGTATCCTAAGTAAGAAGGAATCACAAAACGTGCTTTGTCTCCCACTTTTAATAAAGCAATACCTTCGTCCCATCCTTCAATAACTTGTCCAACTCCTAATTGGAAATCAATTGGTTGTTTTCTTTTGTATGAAGAATCAAATACTTGTCCGTTTTCTAATGCTCCTTGGTAGTGAACTGATACTTTTTTACCCTTTTCAGCTTGTGCACCATTCCCTTTTTGGATGATTTGGTAACGTAAACCACTTTCAGTCTTTTGAAAACCAGCGGCTAATTTTTCCAAAGCTTCCTCTGCCATTTTTTTTTGCTCAGCAATTCTTTTCTCTCTTGAACCTTCAAATGTTCTGAAAGCTTCCACTGCATTCCATTTTTGAGCCTCTTCTCCTACTCTAATAATTTCAATACTTTCTAAAGCATCGTCACCTGCAACAGCATCAACAACATCTTGTCCTTCAATTACGTGACCAAAAACAGTGTGTTTTCCATCTAACCAATTTGTTGGAACGTGTGTAATAAAAAATTGAGAACCATTAGTTCCAGGTCCAGCATTTGCCATAGACAAAACGCCTGGCTTGTCGTGTTTTAAACTTGGGTGAAACTCATCGTCGAAGTTGTAACCAGGACCACCTGTTCCTTGCCCTTGAGGACAACCACCTTGTATCATAAAATCAGGAATTACACGATGAAATTTTAATCCATCATAATAAGGTTTTCCCATTGGACGAGCCGAATTTTCTAATTGACCTTCTGCTAATCCTACGAAGTTACCTACCGTTCCTGGTGTTAAATCGTGCGTTAATTTTACTAAAATAGCACCTTTTGCCGTGTTAAATTTAGCGTATATTCCGTTTTCCATTGTTTTGATTTTTAATTTGAAAGTGCAAAATTACAAAATAAATAGTAGATTTGATATACTTATTTGAATACTATGGAAGCAAAAGATTACATCAACATAAACAAAGAAACTTGGAACAACAAAGTTGATGTTCACATTGACTCTGATTTTTACGATATGGAAGGTTTTCTGAAAGGAAAATCAACATTAAACAGTATCGAATTAGATTTACTTGGCGATGTAAAAGGAAAAAAAGTATTGCACTTGCAATGTCATTTTGGTCAAGATACCATGACTTTTTCGAGAATGGGCGCTAAAGCTACAGGTGTTGATTTATCAGACAAAGCCATTGAAAGAGCAAGAGAAATCAATGAAAAATTAAATTTAGATACCACTTTCGTTTGCTGTGATATTTATGATGCTCCAAACCATTTAGACGAAAAATTTGATATTGTTTTTACCAGTTATGGTACTATTGGTTGGTTTCCAGATTTGGGCAAATGGGCAAAAATAGTTTCACATTTCTTAAAACCAGATGGTAAATTTGTTTTTGCCGAATTTCATCCTGTGGTTTGGATGTTTGATAACGATTTCAAGGAAGTTTTTTATAATTATTTCAATGTAGAACCTATTTTAGAGGAAGAATCTGGAACATATGCGGATAAAGAAGCTTCTCTCAATACAACTACTATCACTTGGAACCATCCTATTTCAGAAGTTTTAAATGCATTGATTTCAAACGGATTAGAAATTAATTCTTTCAACGAATTTGATTATTCGCCTTACAATTGCTTCAATCAAACCGAAGAATTTCAGCCGAATAAATTCCGAATCAAGCACTTGGAAAACAAAATTCCAATGGTGTATTCACTTTCGGCAACTAAAAAATAATCTACTATCTTTGCAGCATGCGAATTGATATTATTACCGTTTTACCCGAATTAATGCGAAGTCCTTTTGAGGCTTCGATAATGAAACGCGCCATTCAAAAAGGATTGGTCGAAGTCCATTTTCACAACTTAAGAGACTACACTACCAATAAACAAAGAAGTGTGGACGATTATCAGTTTGGTGGCGGAGCTGGAATGGTTATGTCAGTTCAGCCAATTGACGATTGTATTTCGAAACTAAAAAGCGAAAGAACATACGACGAAATCATATACATGACACCTGATGGGGAAACCTTGAACCAAAAAATGGCAAATTCGATTTCGATGTATGAAAATATATTGATTTTATGCGGTCATTACAAAGGTGTAGACCAACGTGTTCGTGATATGCATATTACACGCGAAATTTCGATTGGCGATTACGTATTAAGTGGTGGCGAAATTGGAGCAATCGTATTTTGCGATGCGATTATTCGATTAATTCCTGGAGTTTTAAGTGATGAAACTTCGGCTTTAACAGATAGTTTTCAAGATAATCTATTATCACCACCAATATACACGCGTCCAGCCGAATACAAAGGATTGAAAGTTCCTGAAGTCTTATTGAGTGGGAATTTCGCCAAAATTGAAAAATGGCGTGAAGACATGGCGTATGAACATACCAAAAACAGAAGACCTGATTTATTAGAAGAGTAAAATTGATGTTTTGGATAAAATTATCAATTATTAATTGTTAATTATTTAATTTATTTTCTTAATTTTGCACCCACTTTGAACCAACCTCTGACGATAACCGTGTATGTTGCTTTGAATCAAACATTTATAATTACGATTATGTCAAATTTAGTTGATTTCGTTAATAGCGAATTTGTAACAAAAAAAGATTTCCCTGTATTCGGAGCTGGTGATACTATCACTGTGTACTACGAAATTAAAGAGGGTGAAAAAACTAGAACTCAGTTCTTCAAAGGAGTTGTAATCCAAAGAAGAGGTGCTGGAGCAACTGAAACTTTTACAATCCGTAAAATGTCTGGAGCTGTTGGTGTAGAGCGTATCTTCCCAGTAAACATGCCAGCTTTACAAAAAGTTGAAGTGAACCAAAGAGGTAAAGTTCGTAGAGCTCGTATCTACTACTTTAGAGATCTTACTGGTAAAAAAGCAAAAATCAAAGAAAGAAGATACAAAAACTAATTTGTACTTTCTCAAGTATAAAAAGCCGCAACATTGTTGTGGCTTTTTTTATTGAATTTTATGCAAGATTTAAGCCTTTATCCTAAATTATTTCTTTCAAATTTCCTATATTTGGCAGATTTTACAAATTATATTCAAACAAACACATAACATTCATGTCCAATCAATCTAAAATAATGTATACCATTACGGATGAGGCGCCAATGTTGGCTACACATTCGTTTTTACCTATTGTAAAAGCCTTTACAAAAACTGCAAACATTGCTATAGAAACCAGAGATATCTCTTTAGCAGGCAGAATTTTATCAAACTTTCCGGAGTTTTTAAAAGAAGATCAAAAAATTGGTGATGCACTTACCGAATTAGGACAACTAGCAAATACTCCAGAAGCTAACATTATCAAATTACCAAATATTTCTGCTTCAGTTCTTCAATTAAAAGAAGCGATTGCCGAATTACAATCGCAAGGATTTAATATTCCTAATTTCCCTGAAGAGCCTCAAAATGATGCTGAAAAAGAAATTAAAGCAAAATATAGTAAAGTATTAGGTTCGGCTGTAAATCCAGTATTACGTGAAGGAAACTCTGACAGAAGAGCGCCAAAAGCGGTTAAAAACTATGCTAAAGCAAATCCTCACAAAATGGGAACTTGGGCTTCAGATAGTAAAACCGAAGTAGCTCACATGAATTCAGGTGATTTCTACGGAACCGAAAATTCAACAACTATTGAAAAAGACGGGAAATTCAGAATCGTCTTCAATGCAGAAAATGGAACAACTTCTGTTTTAAAAGATTTCTCTAATTTAAAAGCAGGTGAAGTTATTGATAGTTCAGTGATGAACTTAAATGCTTTAAAACAATTCGCTAAAACAACTATTGCTGATGCTAAAGCGAAAAACGTAATGCTTTCTGCGCATTTAAAAGCAACGATGATGAAGGTTTCTGATCCAATTATCTTTGGAGCTATCGTTGAAACTTTCTTTGCTGATGTTTACACTAAGTATACTGACTTATTCAATTCATTAGATATCAATCCAAATAACGGATTACAAGATTTATATAATAAAATTGCTGGAATTCCTCAAGAAGCTGAAATCAAACAAGCTATTGCTGATGCTTTAGCTAATGGCCCACGTGTGGCTATGGTAAATTCAGAAAAAGGAATTACTAACTTTCACGTTTCTTCTGACGTAATTGTAGATGCTTCTATGGCTGCTTTAGCTCGTAGTGGTGGAAAAATGTGGAATACAGAAGGTAAAGAAGAAGATACCATCGCTATTATTCCAGACCGTTCTTATGCTGGTTTCTATTCCGCTTGTATTGATGAAATGAAACAAAATGGTGCTTTAGACCCAAAAACAATTGGTTCTGTTCCAAACGTTGGATTAATGGCTCAAAAAGCAGAAGAATATGGTTCTCATGATAAAACATTCCAATTAAAAGAAAACGGAATTGTAAACGTGGAAGATGAAAATGGAAACGTTTTACTATCTCAAAAAGTAGAAGCTGGTGACATTTTTAGAATGTGTCAAGTGAAAGATGCTCCAATTCAGGATTGGGTAAAATTAGCAGTTAACAGAGCACGCTTATCTGATACTCCAGCTATTTTTTGGTTAGACAAAGACAGAGCACACGATAGAGAAATCATCAAAAAAGTTGAGAAATATTTAAAAGATTACGATACAACGGGCTTAGACATTCGCATTTTGGATGTAAAAGATGCTATGAAAGAAACGTTGAGAATCATCCGTCAAGGAAAAGATGTGATTTCAGTTTCTGGAAACGTATTACGTGATTACTTAACTGACTTATTCCCAATTTTAGAATTAGGAACTTCGGCAAAAATGTTATCAATCGTTCCATTAATGAATGGTGGTGGATTGTTTGAAACAGGTGCAGGTGGATCAGCTCCAAAACACGTTGAGCAATTTATCGAAGAAGGTTATTTACGTTGGGATTCATTAGGTGAATTCTTAGCATTACAAGCTTCTTTAGAACATTTAGCACAAACACAAAACAATGCAAAAGCGCAAGTTTTAGCAGACACTTTAGATGAAGCAAACGCAAAATTCTTAGCAGAAGACAAATCTCCGGCAAGAAAAGTGGGTGGAATTGACAACAGAGGTTCACATTTCTACTTAGCTTTTTACTGGGCACAAGCTTTAGCAAACCAAACTAAAGATGCTGAATTGAAAGCAACTTTTACTCCAATTGCTGAAGCAATGACTACTAACGAAGCGAAAATCGATGCTGAATTAATTGCTGCTCAAGGTAAAGAACAAAAAATTGGTGGTTATTATCATCCAAGTTTTGAGTTAACTGAAAAAGCAATGCGTCCGAGTGAAACTTTGAATACGATTTTAGCAAAATTGAGTTAAGACTCAAACATTATACAACAAAAAAGCGACCTGATTGGGTCGCTTTTTTTATTTTGTTTTCTTATTTTCTTCTTTAATAACTACAATCGAAGCTTTAATTCCAGTTGTTAAATTCCATTCATTTGAAGTAATTAGGTTTCCTGCATCATCAAAAACACTAAATGCAGCAGTATTTGGACCTGAAGAACCTTGGTTTAAAGCAACAAAGTCTAATTTATTAAAACCTTCCGAAATATCAATATAATATTCTTTTGGAGCTGCTTCAAGCAATATTTCATAAACTAAAGTTTTATCGTTTACTAATAGCCGAACTCTGTCACCATCTGGGTATTCATGATCACGACAAACTACCTTAACATACTTAGTCATTACACGAAATTCTCCTAAAAATTGATTAGAGCGATATTCAGGTTTGATTTCTTTATCTTGATTATTTAATTTTCTTTTAATTTCATCACCTGGATTCTTAAATTCACTTTTCTGAACCATTACACTTTCTTCTCCCTTTTTCTGATTCAAAATCGAATACTTTTTCAAATAATCATCATTTTTATCAAAAATACTTTTATAAGGTAACGATTTGGTATTAGAAGGAGTTTCAACTTTTGCAGGTTCGTCCCAATTTAACTTTAATTTAGAGGCTTTAAATGGAGAATCTTTTTGCGCTGAAACCAGCACAAATTGAAGGATAAAAAGTAACGTAAAGATTTTAGTCTTCATTGAGATAACATTGAATTTTGTAAAATTAAAACAATAATTGATTTTTGATTACAAATTAACATTTGTTTTAAACTATTGCATATTTTTTTCGTGAAATTTGTAGTACAAAATCTATACCGAAATCATGCTACAACAAAAACTTTATTTGTTTTTATTCTTTTTTTCACTTTTGGGATTCGGACAAGAAAAGGTAACCCTAAGTGGAATCGTTTCTGATGCTAACAACAATGAAACTTTAATTGGTGTTTCGGTATATGTTTCTGATTTAAATATCGGAACATATACAAATGAATACGGCTTCTATTCTATTACTTTACCAAAAGGAAATTATACGCTTCAAATTAGCTATATTGGCTTTGAAACCTTTTCTGAAAAATTAGAAATCGATCAAAACGTAAAGAAAAACTTTAGCTTAAAAGAAAGCAAACAAGAACTTAAAGAAGTTGTCATTACAGAAAACGCTTATAAGACCAATATCAAAAAACCAGAAATGAGTGTTAATAAACTAGCAATTAGCACCATTAAGCAGATGCCAGTTTTAATGGGCGAAGTTGATATTATTAAATCGCTTTTGTTTTTGCCAGGTGTTACTAATGCTGGGGAAGGTCAATCAGGCTTTAATGTACGTGGTGGTGGTGCGGATCAAAATTTAGTTCTTTTAGATGAAGCTACGCTTTATAATACTTCTCACGTTTTTGGATTATTTTCAGTTTTTAATGCAGATGCGATTAAAGATTTGAAATTGTATAAAGGTGGAATTCCGTCTCGTTTTGGAGGAAGAGCCGCTTCGGTTTTGGATGTTTATCAAAAAGACGGAAATAGTAATAAATTCAGTATGAATGGTGGAATTGGCTTGATTTCGAGTCGTTTATTGGCTGAAGGTCCAATTGTAAAAGACAAAGGTTCTTTTCTTATTGCAGGAAGAGGTTCATATGCTCACTTATTCTTAAAATTAACTGATAATAAAAACTCGGCTTACTTTTATGATTTAAACACCAAGCTGAATTACAAACTCAACGAAAACAACAACTTATATTTATCTGGTTATTTTGGTCGTGATATTTTCAACTTAAATGAATCGTTTCGAAATATTTATGGAAACTCAACACTTAACATGCGTTGGAATCACTTATTCTCAGATAAACTATTTTCCAATTTATCGTTAATTTATAGTAACTATTTTTATGGATTAGAGTTGGATTTCATTGGATTCAATTGGGAATCAACCATTCAAAACTATAATTTAAAATACGATTTTAAATACTATGCATCCGATAAAGTAAAATTTAATTTTGGAGTCAATGTGACGAAATTCGATATTAATCCCGGAACCATTGAACCTTTAGATGAAAATTCATCAATCAACTTCAGACAATTGGATAAAAAATACGCTTTTGAAAACGCATTATATGCCGAAGTTGAGCAAAATTTAACCGATAAACTTTCCGTCATGTACGGAATTCGTTTTAGTTCATTTTATCGAGTTGGAGCTTCTACTATCAACTATTACGACAACAATCAGCCGGTTTTGTATGATGAAGAATTGAAAATTTATGAAAAAGCAACTCCAACTAGCACCAAATATTTTGGTTCGAATGAAAAAATAGCTGATTATTCTAATTTTGAGCCTCGACTTACGGTTTCCTATGAAATTGATAAAGATCAATCTGTAAAAGCGGGATATAATAGAATGGTGCAATACATGCAATTGATTTCAAATACGCAATCACCCACACCATTAGACGTTTGGACACCAAGTGATAATTACATTAAACCACAAATTGCAGATCAAATTGCTGTAGGTTATTTTAAAAACTTTAAAGATGGCGATTACACTTTAGAATTAGAAACGTATTACAAAAAAGTTCAAAATAGAATCGACTACATTGATGGTGCCGATTTAATTGCCAATGAAGCAATTGAACAAGTAATTTTAAATGGTAGAATGCGTTCGTATGGTTTAGAAATGATGCTTAGAAAAAATGAAGGACGCTTAAACGGATGGATTTCTTACACGTTATCACGTTCAGAACAAAAAACTCCTGGAAGAACACCTACAGAAATAGGAATTAACAATGGCGATTGGTATCGTTCTGCGTATGACAAAACACATAATTTAGCAGTTACCGGAAGTTATAAATTAAATAAAAAATGGAGTTTTGGAGCTAATTTCACACTTCAATCAGGACAACCTGTAACTTATCCTACAGGAAAATATGTTTTTCAAGGTGTAACGGTTCCTAGTTATAATTCAAGAAACGAAGACCGATTACCGGCTTATCACCGAATGGATGTTTCAGCAACTTTAACTCCTAAAAAATATGAAAATAAAAAATTCAAAGGCGAATGGGTTTTTGGAATTTACAACATATACAGCCGCTATAACGCTGCTTCAATAACTTTTAGACAAAATGCTGAAACTGGAGCAAATGAAGCGGTCAAGCTTTCTATTTTCGGAATTGTGCCTTCAGTTTCTTATAATTTTAAATTTTAAAACCATGAAAAAGATTCTTTTATATAGCGTTTTATTTTTCACAACAATTTTATCAATAAGTTGTGAAGAAGTTGTAGATATTGATTTGAACAATTCAGAACCTAAATTGGTTATTGATGCCATAATTAAATGGCAAAAAGGAACCTCAGGCGAAAATCAAACTATAAAATTAAGTTTGACGAATGATTTTTACACTAATGATATTCTTCCTGCAAATGGTGCTACTGTTACTGTTACAAATAGTTCTAACGTGGTATTCAACTTTGTTGAAGTACCAACTACAGGAGATTATGTTTGCAACAATTTTCAGCCAGTAATTGGAGAAATATATCGATTAGAAATTCTTTATGAAGGAGCTGTTTATACTGCTTCTAGTGCTTTATTTGCAACTCCAGATATTATAAATGTTACTCAAGAAACCGTTCCTGGATTTGGTGGTGAAGATGAAATTCAAATCAAATATTTTTACCAAGACAATGGAGCTGAAGAAAATTATTATTTACTAGGCGTCAAAAATCCAAACAAACAAATACCTGAATTTGGTGTGGTTAGCGATGAATTTTTCCAAGGAAACGTAATGTTTGGATTTTACGGAAGTAGCGAAACTCAACCCGGAATAACATTAGATTTAAGCGTTCAAGGCATTTCTAAAAGCTATCATAATTACATGAATAAATTGATTACCATTGCGGGAAGTGGTTCTGGAAATCCATTTGCAACTCCACCTGCAACCATTAGAGGAAATATTACAAATACAACAAACAACAATAATTATCCGTTAGGTTATTTTCATTTATCTGAAATTGATACTGTTAATTACTTAGTGCAATAAATTTAAAATACAAAATCAAGTTCAATTACAAAATCAATTTTGAATTTTGCACTTGAACTTGATTTTGTAATTGATTTTTTTTAACAATATCTTTACTACTTTAAATCTAAAAAATGTCTTCACATCACATTGTTCGCGACGACCAAGAACCTGCTTTAATTATTGCTAACGGAGCTTCCTGTAGTGAAGAATTATTAGGTCAGTTATTAGAATGGTCGCCACTGGTGATTGTTTTAGACTCGGCAATTGAACGTGTTTTAGAACTAGGAATCAAAGTTGACGTATTATTAGGCGATTTTGACAGAGGTTTTAATCCAGAATATTATTTAGAAAAACAATATCCGTTAGAAATTGTTCATACGCCAAATCAAGATAAAACCGATTTAGAAAAAGCCTTTGATTATCTTATTGAAAAAGGACATAAAGCGGTAAATGTTATTTGGGCAACCGGAAAACGCGCCGATCATACCATAACAAACATTACAAGCATCGTTAAATTTAGAAACCAACTAAAAATTGTATTGTTAGATGATCATTCTAAGATTTTTTTATTGCCAAACACTTTTGAAAAATGGTATACTAAAAACACGCCAATATCATTAATTCCAATTGGAGAAGTAACGGGAATTCATTCTACTAATCTTTTTTATCCTTTAGAAAATCATTCGCTAACAATTGGATATAAAACCGGAAGCAGCAATCATGTTACCGAGGACGGAATTGTTTCCATTTCTCACGAAAAAGGCGATTTATTGTTAATGGAATGTTGGGATTAATCATTTTTTTGCATTCCGACACTTAAATCCCAAGAGGATATCAGATTAAAAAAAACTAGCACCTTTTTATTTTTACTATCAAATCTTGCTGTTGCTCCAGATAAATCAATTTCATTCTTTTCGTTACTTAAATCTGGAAAAAAACGAATCTTTTTATTTTCTTTTTGCCATTTCCCTTTACCTCTAAAAAATTCATCAACACTATTACATTGATTCAAATTACGATGAATTTCAATAGTGTAAGAATTGTCATTATTCAAAGTCAAACTAAATTCGAATAATTCTCCGTTCTTAGCAATCTTCTTTTTAGAGTATTGACCAACATATTCTTGGGAAAAACCAACAATTGTAAAGAAGAAAAATGTAAAAAAATAAAATATTTTCATAGTGTAAAAGTTTACACTTTTGAAAGCAATTAATATGCCAAATTTTAGTAAAAAAACAGTTAATCTTATTAAATATTGGGATTAATCGATAATTATCTTCTTATTTATT
Source organism: Flavobacterium helocola (assembly GCF_038289885.1). Classification (NCBI taxonomy): domain Bacteria; kingdom Pseudomonadati; phylum Bacteroidota; class Flavobacteriia; order Flavobacteriales; family Flavobacteriaceae; genus Flavobacterium; species Flavobacterium helocola. Next base: position 42,029 of record NZ_JBBYHT010000007.1, read on the forward strand.
TCCGCATTTTCTGAAGTAACGTTCACCAAATACATTCCTTTTGATAAATTAGGAAGATTGATTCTTTCAATAATGTTAGGATTTTCAAAAGTTGAAGTAAAAACTACTTTCCCATTAATATCAACAATCTTAATCGCGCTTTTTTGATTCGTTAATTTTCCAAAATTGATATTTAAAATCTCTTTTGTAGGATTTGGGAAAAAACTCATCTGCAAGTCATTGTCAAATGTATTTGTTCCTAAAGTGGTAGATGCAATTGCAAAATGAAGTACAGCTCCTGTTGCCGCTTTTGCCACATTAAAATTATAAACTGGATCCATATTAACCAATAAATCCGTTGGAGAATGTGGATGAGTTGATTCGTTGGTCTCAAAAAAACCAGTTATTATCTCATTATTTTCTTCAAAAGGCATATAATCTGATGCATAAGCATACGATAAAACACCATTTAGCGGCGAATATAATTCAACACAATTAATCAATTCATTTGTAATCGTATTCGATGCAGCATTATTTGAACTTGGATTACCGGTGTCACGTTCGCAAGTAATCGAATTATTTGTCATTCCTGCAATTCCACCTACTTCATCAATATTGAAAACCAATTTTATATTCATTTTTGGAGATGTGCCATTTACAATCGTATTTACATAATGCTGACTTCCTAGCAAACCATCTTCTTCACCACTAAAATTGATGAATTTTATAGAATATTCGGTGGGAACATTTTGTAATAAACGTGCAACTTCAAGAATCGTAGCAATTCCACTTCCATTATCATTTGTTCCTGTTCCTGAAACTGAATCATAATGTCCACAAACAATAACATAGGTATTTGGATAAACCGTACCTACTTTTGTTAAAATTAAATTCTTACAAGTAAAGCCTGAATTTGTAAACGTATCTTCTTGTAATTGACCCGCCGCATAACCATAACTTAAGTATTTATTTCGCAACCAATTATATGTATTTTCTAAGGCGGGAGTTCCTCTTCTTTTAACGCCAAAAGCTTCAAATTCAGTTAAATAATTCGTAATATTCGTTTGGGAAGTTTGATTCACAATATTTTGATATTGCTGAATAAACGTTTGAGAAAATGATAAATTAGCAACAAGTACTAATAAAAGTAGTGCGTTTTTTGTTTTCATGTAGTTAAGTTTTGTTTAGAGCTTTGGGGAAACTCTTCGAACAAATATATAATTTATTCTGTAATGAAAAAATCTTAGCTTAACTTTGTAACTTTACACCTATTAAACTCTTTAGCTTTAGTTAATGAAATTCCAAGTCGTATCCGAATATAAACCTACTGGTGACCAACCACAAGCCATTGAAAAACTTTCAAAAGGTATTTTAAATGGTGAAAAGTACCAAACATTATTAGGTGTAACCGGTTCTGGAAAAACATTTACGGTGGCTAATGTGGTGCAAGAAGTACAGCGTCCAACTTTAGTATTAGCACATAACAAAACCTTAGCGGCACAGTTGTATTCCGAATTCAAGCAGTTCTTTCCCAATAATTCGGTGCAGTATTTTGTTTCGTATTATGACTATTACCAACCCGAAGCCTTTATTCCAGTTACCGGAACGTACATTGAAAAAGATTTATCCATTAACGAAGAATTAGAAAAACTACGTTTAAGTACAACTTCCGCGCTACTTTCAGGACGTAGAGACATTATTGTGATTTCTTCTGTTTCTTGTTTGTACGGAATTGGAAATCCGGTTGAGTTTCAAAAAAACGTAATCAATTTAGAAGCAGGTCAACAAATTTCTCGTACCAAGTTACTACATCAATTAGTCCAAAGTTTATATTCAAGAACCGAAGCTGATTTTGCCGCTGGAAATTTCAGAATCAAAGGCGATATTGTGGAAATATTTCCAAGTTATGGCGATGAACCGTTCCGAATTCACTTTTTTGGAGACGAAATCGAAGAAATTGAAGCCTATGATCCAAAAACATCGCAAGTCATTGAAAAGTATGAAAAACTAACCATTTATCCTGCGAACATGTTTGTGACTTCGCCAGATGTGTTGCAAAATGCGATTTGGGCTATCCAACAAGATTTGGTAAAACAAGTCGATTATTTTAAAGAAATAGGTAAACATTTAGAAGCAAAACGACTAGAAGAACGTACCAATTTCGATTTAGAAATGATTCGCGAATTAGGCTACTGTTCTGGAATCGAAAACTATTCTCGTTATTTAGACGGAAGAGAACCCGGAACCAGACCCTTCTGTTTATTAGATTATTTTCCAGATGATTTCTTAATGGTTGTGGATGAAAGTCACGTTACGATTTCGCAAGTACACGCTATGTACGGTGGCGATAGAAGTCGTAAAGAAAACTTAGTAGAATACGGTTTCAGATTACCAGCTGCCATGGACAATCGCCCACTAAAATTTGAAGAATTTGAAGCCTTACAAAATCAGGTCATTTATGTTTCGGCAACACCTGCTGATTATGAATTACAGAAAACAGAAGGCGTTTATGTGGAACAAGTCATTCGTCCGACAGGATTATTAGACCCAATTATTGAAATTCGTCCAAGTGCGAATCAAATTGATGATTTAATTGAAGAAATTCAATTGCGTTGCGAAGCTGATGAGCGTGTTTTGGTCACTACTTTAACCAAACGTATGGCGGAAGAATTAGCCAAATATTTAACCAAAGTTTCGATTCGTTGTCGTTACATTCACTCGGATGTAGATACTTTGGAACGTGTGGAAATCATGCAAGATTTACGTAAAGGGATTTTTGATGTTTTAATTGGAGTCAACTTATTACGTGAAGGTTTAGATTTACCCGAAGTTTCGCTAGTTGCGATTTTAGATGCTGATAAAGAAGGTTTTTTGAGAAGTCATCGTTCGTTAACGCAAACTGTGGGGCGTGCTGCGCGTAACGTAAATGGAAAAGCCATTATGTATGCGGATAAAATTACGAATTCGATGCAAAAAACGATTGACGAAACCAATTACAGAAGACAAAAACAAATCGATTACAATACCAAACACGGATTAGCGCCGAAAGCTTTGAATAAGAGTTTAGGAAGCGCTTTAGGAAACAATTCTGTATCGACACAATATTATGAAAATCAAGCTTTAAAAGCCGCTGAGCCAGAAAGTTTGTATTTATCAAAACCAGAAATAGAAAAGAAAATCAGAGACATGCGTAAAATGATGGAAAAAGCCGCTAAAGAATTAGATTTTATGCAAGCTGCCAAATTACGTGACGATATAAAAGCATTACAAGAAAAGTTGTAATTTTTTCTCTAAAAATTTGTCAAGCTGAACTCGTTTCAGCTTCTCAGTTAATAAATTAGGAGTTTAGATTCTGAAACAAGTTCAGAATGACAAGAATATAAAACGTTAATCAAGAAATTATGAGCAAAATTGAAAACATTCTAAAATTAGAAGACGAAATCAAAATCATTGAAGCGATTGGAGAAATCATTTGGCAGAAAAAAGAAGAAACAGAAGATTTCTCTTCGTTAACCGATGAAGAAAAAGTATTCGTTTTTGTAGATTTATTTGAAGGTGCTATGGGAGAAGGCGGTTTTCAATTCTTTTTCAGTTCAGAAGCAGGTGATTTTGCAGAAGAAGTCATTACATCTTATAAAGAAATAAAAGCATTTAAAACGGCTGAATTAATTTCAAAAGCATTGAGTTTATTTCCAGTTAAAGCCTATTCATCTGACGTTGAAAAAAGAATGGAATTCATCGAAAAAGCAGACGAAAACATCATTTCTGGTTGGGAAGACTTAGACGAATTATTCTTTGAAGACGAAACTGAAGAAGACATTGTAACTTTAATCGTAGATTACATTAAGGCTAACGAAAATCAGTTTGGGACTTAATTATGCTGTTCAGTAAAAACTGACAACAAAACATCTCCCTCGACCATTCGGTTTGGGGAGTTTTTCATTAAATTCAATACGCGTTTCATTGCATACGGATTCAATCCCATGTTGATTCCGATTTCGTTGATTTTAATTTGTTCGGCTTCGTGCATAACGCCATCGCAATGCATTAATAAAGCCAAACGGTAAAACTGACAAATTCTATGAAACTCATCTTTAATTACAGAAACAGAAGCTCTATTTTCAAATAATTTATGAAAAACAGGCTTTTCTATTTCTAATTCCATGGCTACCATTTCCAAAAAATCGTACTCTCTATCGTGCAATTCGCCATCGATTAAAGCAAAAGCAATCATTTCTTGTAATAGACTTAATTTTTCTTGTAACGTATCCATACATTATTTCTTTGCGGTAAAAATAAGAAATCTTAATTTAAATGGATATCTTTGACCTAATATTTTATACAAATGAATAACAACGATATTTTTAAAAAGTTACGCGTAGCGTTGCAATTACGTGATGACCAAATTATTGAAATTTTAAACTTGGTTAATTTTAGAGTTTCAAAAGGTGAATTAGCGAATGTATTTAGAAGCGAAGACCATCCAAATTTTATGGAATGTGGCGACCAATTATTGCGTAATTTCTTAAACGGATTAGTCATTCATTTGCGTGGAACTAAAGAAGAACCTAAAAACCCAAAAGAAGTTTTAGACCAAATAGCAAAAAACAAAACCGCTATATCAAGAGAAGACAAAAAGCCCGATTTTAAAAAAGAAGGCGAGAAAAAACCTTTTAAACCAAAAGGCGCTCCTGCTAAAAAACCATTTGGACAAGGCAAACCTTCCGACAAAAAACAAAAACCCGAAAGCCCAATAGAACGCTTTAAGTTCAACTCAGGTAAAACTAAAAAATAAACAGAATCCTCAAGCAATTGGGGATTTTTTTGTTAGTAGGTATTTTATAATTATTATTTATATTTGAGAAAAGAAAATTGAATTTACTAATTAACGTATACTAACCTATAGAAGAAATGAAAAAAATCATCGGAATATTATGCTTTTTATTGTTTCATTCATGCTCTTCAAAAAAAAGCATAATTGAAAAAAGTAATGATAGGTTATTTTTAGCAAAAACTATTGAAAACTATATGCTTAATTGTACGGATTCAAATGATTTAAAAGTTCATACTAAAGCTAAATATAATCTAGAAAATTCCACAATAACTTTTTATATTGGAAACTCTATTTCTGATTATTATCAAAAATGGAATATACCCTTAAGAGATATTGAAATTGAAGTTGAAGTTGAAGTTGAAGTTGATAATAAAAATTCAAAAACATTATTAAGGGAACTAAAAATAAAAGGAATTGATAACAAATCTGTTATAAAATATTCTGAAAATGGAATTGAAGAAACAGAAAATTCAGATTATTTTGTTATTTACTTATATAATTGGTGTGATAAAAATGAACAAAATAACTTTATAGCTGCACTTAAAAGAATTACTGCATTAAATTAATTAGACTAAAGTAACTAAAAAATGAAAAACTGCTTTACCCTTATTCTGATATTCATTTGCATAAATTCATTTTCACAATTAAAATCAAAGACCATATATTTTGAAATTTATTATGAAAAAGATTATCCAATTGCTGGAGGGAATATAGTAGAAAGAGAAGCAAAAAAAATAAATGAAACTACCACTGATTTTAATGGAAAAGCTCAACTGATTTTAGCAGATTTTAATTCAGAATTCGAACTTTCATTTACTGGCCCACACGTAAGATTCAAAATTCCTAAAAAAACACAAAAGATAATAATCAATATTGATAAAAAAAGAATTGAGTATTATAATAATGATAAAATCTTTAAACGTAAAAGAATTAAATTAATTGGATTTTAAATATTTCTATTATATCACTGTCGCATTCTATGATAAAAACAACCAAAAATGAAGAAAATCATTAAAATAAATATAGCAATAATTACAGTTTTTATTACTTTACTTTTCATACGTCCTCAAAAAGTTATCTACGAACCAAAAATTACTGGAAAAGTAGTTGACGAAAACAAAAAACCTGTTTTCAATGCAACAGCCTATAGAATTGAAGAAGAATATTACATAGATGAAAAAATCGGTTCTAATGAGTCTAGAGAATTAAGAACAGAAAGTGTTAAAACTGACAAAAATGGAAATTTCAATTTTCAAGAAAAATCAAGAATAGATTGGTTTCATACTCCTTTGGATTTACCAATTGCATATTGCTATGCAGATTTTGAAATAGAGAAAAGTGGCTATGAACTTTATAAAACAAAGTATGGCGAATTTGAACAATACAGAAAAGAAAATTGTTACGCTTGTGAAAAAGTCGAATTCAAACCAATTATTAGTTTGAAGAAAAGTCAAAAAAAACAATAACTTAAAAAGTGGACTAAAAAAATAGTTGCTAAAAGCGTTCTGATTTAATATTTATATCCTGATTTTTTTATGAAAATCGGCAGCATAATGAGATGTTTTGTTATATTTGTAATGGCTTGGTTATTGAATAATCGCCACTTCTTGAAGCCACAGAACGTCAGGCTCTAAAAAAAACCTCTTTTTTCTACAATTTCATTTTTAAAATCGCATATATCTTCGCTTTATGACAAGCTAATTTTGAATTTATTTGGTCGGTTCCAAAAATAATCGAGGCTAAAAACAGCTTTAAATTGGTCATTTTTGTAAAAAACAAACCCTTTCTCTTATAGGGTGTGTTCCAAGCTTGGAGTTTAGCTATTAGATCGGGAACTCCAAGGATATTGATGCTACGCTTGATGTTATAGACCTGCATGATTAAACTATGTTCAATGTTTACTTTTTCTAATCTCCGTTGAGATAACCATATAAATACAATTTTAAAAAGACTTCTAACCTAAAATTAGGCCGTCCTTCGGTTTTTAAAACTTTAGGCTCAAAACCTATTTTAATTGCGTTGATATGAGTAACAAATGCCTCAATAAACGAACTAGATTATCAAATGTTATCTTATCTTCTAAGCTACTCATTTGGAGCTGATGACGTGAAATTCCTTGAATATGTTGCACACATAAAAATACAAAATCTGTATTTTTCTTACAAGTATTTCACTATATTTGTTAGAAAGATTGTGAGGTTTTTTCACAGTCTGACGTTAGCAAACATTTTATGTAACACGTGAATATCAGAAATCAGTCAGCAAAAGCCAATCACAGATAGGTTAAAATATTACTAATAACAAAAAATTATGGAGCAAAACAATAGCCTCATAGACGAATTAAATGAGAAGATAGCACTGCTGGAAGAGATTCAAAATATCAACCAAATTGGACATTGGGAACTTTATTTAGATAATAATAAAGTTAAATGGAGTGAGATGGTTTATGATATTCATGAACTACCTCATAACACAGACTTAGATAAAACCCAAGGGATCAGTTTTTACCACCCCGATTATCAGGAATTAGTTTCAAAAGCAGTTGAAAACTGTATAATTAATGCCGAACCATTTAATATCGAATGCATACTTATTACAGATAAAAATAACGAAAAGTGGGTTAGATCAAAAGGTAGAAAAAAAGGTAATAGATTGATTGGAAGTTTTCAAGATATAACCGATTTAAAAAACCAAGAACTTAAATTTAAAGGGATATTTAATTCCACTTTCACCTTTATCGGTTTTTTAGATACAACCGGCATTTTGCTGGAAGCTAATGATACAGCAGTCAATCTGGCAGGTATTAAGCATAGCGATGTAATCGGTAAATACTTTTGGGACTGTTATTGGTGGCAGATTTCTAAACATACACAGGAAGAGCTTAAAGTGAATTTTCAGAAAGCACTCTCAGGTGAAGCTTTGGAATATGAAGTGGTTGTGTGGATTGCCAACAAAACGCCAATCACTATTCTTTTTACACTAAAGCCAATTTTTGATGACAACGGAAAAGTGATTTACATACTTCCGGAAGGTCGCCCTGTGCAAGAACTTGTGGATGCAAGACGTAGATTCAAATCCGTATTGGAAGGCACTAATGTGGGCACATGGGAGTGGAATGTACAAACAGGTGAGACCATATTTAATGAAAGATGGGCTAGCATAGTGGGCTACACCCTTGAAGAACTTGCTCCCATTAGCATTGAAACCTGGATAAAGCTGGCACATCCTGATGACTTGGAAGAATCCGGCAAAAGATTAACTGCTTGTTTTGAGAAGAAATCTGAGTTCTATGAGTTTGAAGCCCGGATAAAACATAAGGAGGGGCATTGGGTGTGGGTATATGATCGTGGAAAAGTATTTGAATGGACTGATGATGGCAAGCCCTTGTGGATGTACGGAACACATGAGGATATTACCGAGTATAAACATAGTGAAGAAGCACTTAGAGTAAGTGAAGAAGCTTTTAGAGGAAACTTTGAAAATGCAGCTGTGGGTATGGCTATCATCAGCCCGAAAGGTCAATGGCTAAAGGTAAACAAGAAAATTTGTGAAATCGTAGGATACTCCGATGAAGAGTTGATGCAACTTGCCTTTCAGGATATTACACATCCTGAAGATTTAGATATTGATTTAGGCTTACTTAACGAATTAATTGAGGGTAAGCGGGATCACTATGAAATGGAAAAAAGATATTTTCATAAGGCAGGGCATATCGTCTATATCATTCTTGCGGTTTCTATGGTTAAAGATGAAAATGGAAATATACTCAACTTTATCTCTCAGATAGTTGATATCACACCGCTTAAGCTTACTGAAATGCGATTAAAAACCCTCTTGGAAGAAAACAGAGCCTTGATGGACGCTACTACAGAAGTGGCATTTATATCAACCAACGAGGAGGGAATAATCGAAGATATAAATATTGGAGTCGAAAAATTATTGGGATATACCAGCGATCAAGTCAATGGCCAATCCATGATAGATTTGCTGTTTTTGCATAAAGAATGGGAGGAAACTTCAAATGCTTTGGTAAAAAACCGTTCCGGAAAATTAGAAACCAGAGAATTACTCTATGCTTTGGCTAATGAAAGTAAATACAAAAACAGGGAATGGACATTTAAAAAAGCCGATGGATCAATAATGGATGGCTTGGTGTCGGTTACAGTAATCTTTTTCGAGGGGAAACCGACAAAGTATCTGGTTGCTGCCACCAATATCAGCCACATTAAATTCATTCAGGCACAGCTAAAACAAAAAAATGAAGAGCTCGAACAGTTTGCTTATATCGCGGCTCATGACATGAAAGAGCCACTGAGGGGTATAACTACCTATCTTTCCATGCTGCAAAAAAAATACAGTGACCGTTTGGATGAAAAAGCCAATCTATACATCAACAATGCATATGACAATGCAAATAGAATGAAAACCCTGATTACCGATATCCTTGATTTCTCAAAAACAGGTGTAGTCGGTGACCAACCGGTCAATTTGAACAACTTGCTGGATTCAATCATCTATAATTACCAAGCTGATGTTAATACAAATGCAATTATTAGCAGATCAAAGATGCCGATCTTAAAGGGTGATGCGAGTTCATTTATTCAGCTATTTACCAACCTTATTAATAATGGCATCAAGTATCAGCCCAAAGGACAAACACCGGAAATTAAAATAGAAGTTGCCGAAAGCGAAAAATGGTGGGCCTTTACCGTTGCCGATAATGGAATTGGAATAGCCCCAGAACATCAAAACAGAGTATTTGAAATTTTCAAACGCCTTCACACAGAATCTGAATACACAGGTACAGGAATTGGCCTGGCTACCTGTAAAAAAATAGTTGCTGCCTATGGTGGCAAGATCTGGTTCGAACCTGTTGCCTCTAGAGGAACTATTTTTAAATTTACCATACCAAAATAATTCAAAAATGAAAAAATTAACCATTCTTTTAGTTGAAGATAACGAACAAGATGCTTTTCTGATTAGAGAAGCCTTGGACGATCAATCATTCTTGCATGAACTGCATCATGTTGTTAATGGTGCAGAAGCGATGAAATTTTTAAGAAAAGAAGCACCTTTCGAAAATTCGAACTTGCCTGACCTGATCTTGATGGACATCAACATGCCCATAATGGATGGTCACGAAGCCTTACGGGAAATCAAATCTTTAGAGGATTTCAAGCAAATACCGGTATTAATACTTACTACCTCATCCAGGAAAGAAGACATTCTAAAAGCATATAAAGAGCAAAGCAGCTCATACATTGTAAAACCTGATAATATTTTTGAATTAGATAAGCTCGCTGATTCCTTAAAAAATTATTGGATAAATACCGTAAGGTTGCCTAATAAAAATCAGTAAATGACAGGCTAATTATATTAAACAAAAGAAATGAACGTTTGCTAACAGCGTGTATTATAAATAGCAGTCTCAGTGATAAATAAAAGATCACTACTTTTATTGAAAATCAGTACCAAACTGTAAGCAAAGTGCTTTTTAATCCGCTACTTCTCATACATGCAGCACGTCAGCAGAAATTCATGAAGGCATTGCAAAATAAACGCTATTACTAAATAAACTTGAGAAAGCTAAAATTTAATAACAATCCAAAAGAAAAAAATATTGGTTTTTCTGAAAATGAAATCAATATTTTAATTAAAGAACTAAACATTCAAAATGAGGTTTTTATAAATTACTTAGAAAATGCGGGGAAAAAGTCAAATATTTTTGATGTTGATTTTTTAGATGCTAATCAATACATTAGTCTTCAAAATGAGTTTAGAAAGTTAATTGATAATGATTCCGACATTAATTTGAAAACAAATTCCATATGCTTCTTTAATTATACCTTTGATTACTATAATAACAAATACTTCTATTTTATAAAAACGGATGAAAGATTAACAAACCCAAATATATTTTATTATAGTAATGGTGAAGTTCCTATTGGTGTAAACTTTAGAGATGAAAGGACAGAAAAAATTGGAATTGTTGATAAAAAAAGTGGTTTTAGTAATCATATTAATTATCAAACAGAACTTAAATTTGGAACGAGTATTATAAAACAAATCAAAGGCTACTTTATTTTAACACTATTCTTTCCTTTTGGGTTACTATTAATTGTTTATTTTGAAATAAAAAAAAGATATTAAAAAAACTTCTACTAACAGGTTTCTGGCAAGATTGCGAATTTTGTAGTAAATTCACATTTACATTTTGCAAGAAATTTTATCTTTAACAGAAAACAATCGGTTCAGAAGTTCGCGACCTTGCAAAGCTAGCGGGACGTTAGTAGCAATATTGAAAAACGATGAACATAATCAACATTTTACTACAAAAATTCAGTAAGTTTTATGGAACTGAAGCAAATGAAAATGGTGCTTATTTTCATGAGGATTTTTTCAATCAAGTTGAAATTCTTCCACGAGAAAATCTATTTCATCTGAAAAAAGAGAATGAGAAAATTGAGAATTTTGCTGAAGAAAATTTTGATGGAAATGGCTTTACAAATATTTATCTTAGAAATGAAAATCCAATTATTATAGCTAATAAGAAATTTACTTTTGAGAAACTTGATAAATTACTTTTAAACCTGGACTTAAAAAAAAACACTGAGGTTTACGAAGGTTATGGAGCAACAAAATGGAAATGTGAAAATACTTTTGCTTATTCTTACAAAAGTGCTGACATAATAATCACTTTAAAAGATAATGTAGTTCACGATTTTTGGATTAATGGCTTTAGATTTCACAAAGACATTGAAACTAAATCCATATTAAAAAATATTTTATTGACAATTGGTAATGAAATGGATTTAATATTAAATGATTGGGATTTATCTGCAGTCATAGATTTAAAAAATGAAAACGAAATCCAAAAATATTTAAATGAAGAATTATAAAAAATACTTTTACTAACCACAGTTTACTTCAATTACTACTTCCTAATTTCCCTATATAAAATCCGCAATTGAAAAGTATAATCAACCTATCAACCTACCTTTTCTTCAAATATCCAATCACCGCTTCATTAAAAATAACCGGTTGTTCTACATTTACTACATGTCCGCAGTTTTGGATGATGAAAAGTTCGGCGGTTTTAACGTGGTTAGCTACGACTTGCTTTACCGAAGGTAAAAACATATAATCTTCTTCGCCCATAACGTAAAGTGTTGGGATATTTAGTTCTTTTTGACGGAACCAGCGTAATACTGGGTTAATTTCGGCGGTAAGTTTGAACCATTTAATGAATTCTTTTTGATACAATTTCTTGGCTTCGTTGATAAAAAGTAAACGCGATTGTTTGTGGTTCTTTTTCGGCATTATCACAAAAGCAAAAAACTTATACAACACCAAATACGGCAACACATATTTAAACGTATTTCCCAATCGCATTAATACTTGCGAACGGAAATTCATTTTTAAAATCGCACCACCTAAAATCATGCTTTTGACACGATTGGGATGCATTTCTGCTAATTGACGAATAACAATTGAACCTAACGAAATTCCAACAAAATGAGAGGTTTCAATTTTTAAAAAATTAATAACCTCAACAATGTCTTCGGCAATGGCTTTAAACGTATATTTTTGTTTGAATGCTGATTTTAATTGTTCTTTTGAATCTCCATGACCACGCAAATCCAATAACAATACATTAAAATGCTTCTGAAAATCGCGAATTTGCTTGAACCACACAGACGAACTTCCTCCTGCTCCATGAACAAAAGTAACCCATTCTGTACTCGTTTCGTTTTTATAAATTGTGTAGGAAATCAAAATTTTAATTTTGCCCAAATGTACTGCTTTTCAACAAAATTAACGATTGAACAAATTTTAAATTTTAGTATGTAGTTTTTTGAAGTAATCAAATGCTTTCAGCAATCGACTTCCGTACCAAGAAAACATTTCGCCATCGACAAAAACAGTTTTGGCATGATGTGTAAAACGTCCTATTTCAAAAGCATGTTCATCGGTAAATGGAAAAGGTTCGGAAGACAAAAAAACATAATCAGGATCGCCTTCTAAACGAATTTTCTTTAATTCGACTTCTGGATAACGACCTTCTTTTACTTCGTAAATATTCTCGAAATGATTTAATTTCAATAATTCATTGATAAACGTATGATTTCCAGCTACCATATGAGGTTTTGCCCAAATAAAATAAGCTGCTTTTTTAATAGGTTTATCTTTGATGAATTGCTGAAAGTCTTGGTAAGCAAAGTTAATTTTGTCTATCCATTTTTGAGCATCAGTTCGTTTATTGAAAAGTTGACCAAAATCGTGAATCATTTGTAAATTATCTTCAATCGTGAGAATATCGGTTACCCAAACTGGACAAATAGCACTTAATTCTTCGACAATTTCTTTGGTATTTTCCTCTTTATTACAAATGATAATATCAGGCTGAAGTGCTTTTATTTTATCGAATTTGATGTTTTTTGTTCCGCCAACAATCGTTTTCGTTGCTTTAAAATGAACAGGATGCACACAGAATTTAGTTATTCCAACGATGTTATCTTCCAAACCTAAATCGTAAAGTAATTCGGTTTGCGAAGGCACTAATGAAACAATTCGCAATGGAGTTGAAGCAAAAGTGTGTTGGGTTCCTAATTGGTCTGTGAATTGCATTTGTTCAAAATTTATCCCAAAATCTCTTTCATCTCTTGTTGCAATTTCAACGCTTCTTCCCTAGCCTTTTCAGCGAAATCAGTTCCGTTTGAAGCGTAAATAATTCCTCTTGAAGAATTGATTAACAAACCTACATTCTTGCTCATTCCGTATTTACAAACCTCAGCTAAACTTCCGCCTTGAGCGCCAACACCTGGAACTAGTAAGAAACTATCAGGAACAATTTTTCTGATTTCAGTGAAATATTCAGCTTTAGTTGCGCCTACTACATACATCAAATTATGAGCATTTTTCCATGATTTTGAGGTTTCCAAAACTACTTTGTACAATTCTGTTCCTTCTACATTTTTCGTTTGAAAATCAAAAGCGCCTTCGTTTGAAGTTAATGCCAACATAATCGTGTGTTTGTCTTCAAATGCTAAGAAAGGTTCTACTGAATCTTTTCCCATATAAGGAGCCACAGTTACCGAATCGAAATCTAAGTCGTTGAAAAAGGCTCTAGCATACATGGATGACGTGTTGCCAATATCGCCACGTTTTGCATCGGCAATGGTGAAAATTTCAGGATACTTTTCGTTGATATAATTGATGGTTTTTTCTAACGATTGCCAACCTTTTATTCCGTAAGCTTCATAAAAAGCGGTGTTTGGTTTATAAGAAACACACAAATCGTGAGTTGCATCAATAATCGCTTTGTTGAATTCGAAAATAGGATCTTCGGTTTGTAGTAAATGCTCGGGAATTTTATTCAAATCGACATCCAAACCAATACATAGAAAAGATTTCTTAGCTTGGATTTGGTCTTGAAGTTGTTGTGTTGTCAAAACGTTGTGGTGTTTATGTTAGTTGTTTGGCAAAGTTAGTTCAAAGTTTTGGAAACTCAAAGTAACGAGAATTCAATAAATGTGGGAAATCTGTAACATTTAGCCTTTGGTATGTAACACAAATTGATTCAATAAGTTACACCTTTGTTAGAGTTCAAAAAGATAAGTCAAAAGCTTGTCTTAGTCAATTATAAACTTTAAAACATAAAGATATGTCAAATTTATTATACACCATTGCCATAGTGCTTGTTATTCTTTGGGCATTAGGATTTTTTGTTTACAGTGCGGGTAATATTATTCACATTTTGTTGGTAATCGCTGTAATTGCGATTTTATTCAGATTAATCAAAGGAAGAGAAATATAAATCATTAAAAAATAATAGTATGAAAAATACAGACGTTATTGTAGGAGTGTTAGGTGGATTAGCAGTTGGTGCCTTATTAGGCGTATTGTTTGCTCCAGATAAAGGAAGCAACACCAGAAGAAAAATTGCACAAAAAGGAACCGATTTAAAAGATAACTTAAAAGGAAGTTTTACTGATTTTATTGCTTCGGTTGAAGATCAATATTCAAACTTTACTTCTAATGCAGAAGAAGTTATTGAAGATGGAAAATCGAAATTAGAACGAATGAGTAACGACATTACCAGATAAGAAATAGCAATGGAAAATATAGCCACCGATATAGAGCTACTTTACAAAAAAGCAGAACAGTATTCCAAAACCAGTTTTGAATTACTACAATTAAATACCATAGATAAAACATCAGATGTAATCTCATCTTTATCGGTTGTTATTTCCATCTCTATTATTGTGGCTATGTTTACCTTGTTTATTAACATTGGAATTAGTCTTTTTATAGGCAAACTCTTAAATGATTATGCCATGGGATTTTTCCTAGTTTCTGGATTTTATTTTATAGTTGCCATTATTGTATTCATTTTTAGAAAAACACTAATTAAAATACCAATTGATAATTTAATTGTTTCTAAGCTATTAAAAGATAAGATTATCTCTGAAGATGAAAGTAATCCAAACCATTTATAAGGATGAAAGCGCTCAAACAAACCGATATTCTTGACAACAAAATTGCAGCATTAAAAATAAAACGAGCTAATGAATTCGTCGAATTAAAAGAACAATATTTTACTGTTCATAATTCATTTACTGTTTCCAATATTGTTAATCAAGGTATTTCCGAATTTTACAAAACCGCTACCAACAAAGACAATCTATTTTCAACCATTACCAGCGTATTAGGCGGTTATTTATCTAAAAGAATGGTAGTTGGCGAATCCAAAAATCCATTTAAACAAATTTTAGGTTACGGAGTTCAATTTGCAGTAACCAAACTAATTTCAAAAATTTCTAACAAATAAACAATCAAAAATGAAAAATTTAAAATTTCTACTTATTACACTTGCATCAGGAGTTGCTTTAATTTCATGTAAAGATGAAAAGCAAACTAATGCAGAAAAAGAAGTTGTGGCATATGAAATGTATGTAGACTCGTTAAACAATGTTGCTTTAAGTGATTTAAAAACAAACTGGGATAGCATTGAAAATGATCACGAAAGAAGAAAAATTGCAGCTGAAGTTGCTTTGCAAGATTTAGAAAATCGCGAAGAATTAGAAGGGAAAATACTAGTTTCTAGCGACAAATATGAATTATACAAAGCGAATTATTTAGCTCAACAACCTAAAGCAGCTACAAAATCAGTTGTAAGAACAGCACTTTTTGGAAGTGAAGATATTGGAGACGATATGGCTTTTACTTGGGTAAACAAAGACAACATTTTAAGAGTATATGACAACTTTACCTCAACAGTTGAAAAAAATAAAGAAAGCTACTCAAGAGAAGATTGGGATGAAATTAAATTATACTATGAAGCATTAGATACTAGAAAAAATACCGTTGAAAACGAAGGTTTATCTGGTTCTGACAACATGAAAATTGCATCAATCAAATTTAAATTTGCTCCTCTTTTAAAAGCGAATAGAATGGGCTCAAAAGCAGAAGAAAATTCAGAAGCCAAAGAATAGTTACAGTTATTTATTGATTCAAAAAAAAATGCCAAGCTATTATTTAGTTTGGCATTTTTTATATGTAATAAGTTTCCGAATAAAAAACTTCGTTCTCTTTTAATTTTTCCATGTTGTTTACCAACTGAAGTTCGTCGCCATTTTTTTATTCTAAAAATAATGACTATATGAAATAGATGAAATTTTGATTACTGTTTAATTATTTTAAAGTTATTTTGTTTATTGTTTCCTTTTAAATTTAGAAAATAAATACCAGCATCTAATTGACTAAAATTTATGGTATTGAATTCGATACTCCCATTTTTAACTTTTCTACCAGAACAATCAAACAACTCAAATTCATTGAAGTCTGTGTTATCAACTAGAAATAAATCTGATGTTACTGGATTAGGATACATTTTTAAAGTTTGCTCTGAAAAATTTGGCGTTCCAAGTGTTGTATCAATTATAGTTACAATTCTTCCTTGCTCTTCTAAAGTCATGTATAGTTTATTTCCAATTAAAACTACATCTCTGAAGTTCGCATAATATGGTGTCCCATTAAATGTATCTTGGTAAGTTGTTTGACTCCCAATAAAGTCTAGGGTAGCTGCAGGATTATTAACATCTATTTTTTTAATTTCATGTGCATTCGTAACGTACAAATATCCTGTAGAAGTTATAAAAATACCTTTATTAAAGTTTAAAACTGAAGTGTTTAAATATTCCTGAGGTACAGCTGTACTTGACGATAAATCAAATTTTATAATTTTTTCTTCTCCACCAGAACCAGATGAAATATACAACATATTATTATAAACTTCCACATCTTGTACTGGAACATCATTAAGGCCAATGTCCGAATATTCAAGTATTGGTGTTGGTGAAATTTGAGTTGCATCAAAACTATAAATATCAGTTGAATAAACATCTGGAGATGTTTCAACCTCATTTGAATAATAAATTGTGTTTCCTACTATTGCAAAAGAAGCAATAAAATTAGATGAACTAATAACTGTTTGTATTCCTGCACCCAAATTGGTAACATCTAATTTTACAATTTGCATTCCCACAAAAGTATCAGTAGATTCAATCCAATTTTCCGCCAAAATAAACAAATTATTTCCCAGTTTTAATGTTTTATATGCATAAAAATCAGGAGGCATCGTATAAATTAAATTTGCAGATGGGGAACTAACAGAAGTATCAATAGTATAAATATTATCCCAGCCATTAACATAAATAATATTTCCATCTACTATCATTTTTGTCGGATTATTTAATCCTGATACATATTCAGAAATTTGTGAAAAGGAAAAATTAACCGATAAAAAAATAATCAACGCTAGAGTAGTTTTTTTCATAATGTTTACGTTTTTAATTATAAACAAAATTATGATACCTAAATTTTCAAAACAATACACCAAAATGAGTATATTTTTAATTAAAAACTATTAAATTATCCCTTGAAGAATACAATTTTTTATAAGTTGTGCCGTATTTTTAGAATCGGATTTAGCTAATATATTATTGCGATGTTTCTTAACCGTTAAAGCACTAATGAAAAGTTTTTCAGCAATTTCCTCATTATTTAATCCGTTACCGATAAGTTTAATAATATCAATTTCTCTTTTTGAAAATTCTTTTAATTCCTGATTTTTTTCATCTGCATATAAATTCATAAAAGAAGGTTCTTCATTAAGTCCAATAAAGGAAACCTTATACGTATTAAAGTTACTCAAATGATCTATGCGAGTGTGAATGTTTAGCGACTTTCCTAATCCTCCATCATCATCTAATGAAAGCATTAGGGATTGATGATTAAATAGAGCGTATTCTCCATTTTTTAATCGAAATCTAAAATTGTAACTTGTTTTATAACTTAACATTTTTTCGTAACCTACTTTTTCGTAAAAAAAATCGGTTGCAACTGCTTCAGCTTTAGCTACAAATTCAATATCATCGGGATGAATTGCTTCTAATATGTCATTAAATGTAACCGTTTCAGAATCAAATCCATGTATTTGAGAAATTACAGGACTAATATTAGAAAGAGACATGTCAAAAAAATCAATGATGTAAAAATAAAATGGACCTGTGCTAATAATTGAATTTGTTAGCTCATTAAATGAAATCTGTTTTGATTCGTTCCTTTTTGCTATCCTGTTAGGGTACCAAACATCATATAAGTTTTGTATTTCTGGAAGCATTGAGTAGATTTTATAATCTCAAATATACACAAAATATAATTTTATTTTTAAAAACAATGAATTTAAAAATCCAAAAAAAATCGGAATAAAATTATTTCTATTCCGATTTAACAATCTTAAAAATCAATAAGTCAACTTATTTCAAGACAACTTAATATGTGCATAGAAAATATTAATCTTTTTAAAAAACTTCGTTTTCTTTTAATTTCTCCATGTTGTTAACCAACTGAAGTTCGTCAACAAATTTTTGAATTTTACCATTCATCACACCATCCATATCAAAAACGTCTAAACCAATTCTGTGATCGGTTACACGACCTTGAGAATAGTTATAGGTTCTAATTTTTGCCGAACGGTCACCTGAACTTACTTGCGAAGAACGTTTTGTTGCATCTTCCGCTTGTTTGATGGCTAATTCTTTTTCGTACAAACGAGAACGCAATACTTCCATTGCTTTATCTTTATTCTTATGCTGCGATTTTTGATCCTGACATTGCGCCACTAATCCAGTTGGAATGTGCGTTAAACGAACCGCAGACTTCGTCGTATTTACCGACTGACCTCCAGGACCAGACGAACAGAAAAAGTCAACACGAACATCGTTCATATCAATTTGTACATCAAATTCTTCTGCTTCTGGTAAAACCATTACCGTTGCCGCTGAAGTGTGCACACGACCTTGTGTTTCGGTTTGTGGTACACGTTGTACACGGTGTACTCCTGCTTCAAATTTTAAAGTTCCGTAAACATCCTCACCAGTAACTTCAAAAATTACCTCTTTGAATCCACCAGAAGTTCCTTCACTAATATCTACTACAGAAGTTCTCCAACCACGTGCTTCGCAATATTTAGTATACATACGGAATAAATCTCCTGCAAAAATAGAAGCTTCGTCTCCACCAGTACCTGCACGAATTTCCACCATAACGTTTTTCGCATCTTCTGGATCTTTAGGAATCAACATAAATTTGATTTCATCTTCCAATTGTGGCAAACGCTCTTTAGCTTCATCTAATTGCATTTTGGCCATTTCTACCATTTCGGCATCTGAACCATCAGCGATAATTTCGTTAGCTTCTTTTATATTTCCGTCAAGCGTAATGTACTCTTCACGTTTTTCAACTAAACCTTTAAGGTCTTTGTATTCTTTATTTAATTGTACGTAACGCTTTTGATCGGCAATTACATCAGGCTGAATAATTAAGTCTGAAATTTCGTCAAAACGTTGTTTTACATATTGTAATCTATCTAACATAGCTGTTATTTATTTTGGAGTGCAAAGTTACAATTTTAGTTTAAAGTTTAAAAATTTAAGTGTTTAAAAGTTTCGGTTTGAAAATCAATTCTTTACAAATATTATTTAAAATAAGTCTAAATAAATTTTGTAGTTTCATTATGACTTAATATTTTTGCATCATTATTTTAATTTAATCTAAATAAGATGTATAAAAACATTTTCAAATCCATAGTCCTACTGTCTTCACTTCAGGCAGTATCTCAAGAAAACCTTAACGACGTTAGTGAAAACTATTTTACAGCAAACGATACTGTAAAAAAGTTAAAAGAAGTGGTTATCGAAGCCAAAAACAACCCTTCAAAATCTTCAGTAAACAGAGCTGGAATCAAAGAAAAAGATTTACCTCAAGCCATTCAAGTGATTGGGGCCGAAATCATCCAACAACAACAATCCATTCGTTTGAGTGATGTTATTAAAAACGCTAATGGTGTTTATGTTGGTTCAGCACGAGGTGGCGCTCAAGAATCGTTTTGGTCAAGAGGTTACGACATGTCGGCCAACAACATGTTTAAAAACGGTTTCCGTTTCAATAGTGGTTCTATTCCAGAAGTTTCTTCGTTAGAAAAAGTAGAAATTTTAAAAGGTAGTGCAGCGTTATTATACGGAAATGTGGCGCCCGGAGGAATTATGAATATGGTAACTAAATCTCCAAATTTTAGAACCGGCGGCGAATTCACCATGCAAGCAGGAAGTTACAATTTCTACAAACCTTCAGCAGATGTGTATGGTGCTTTTAATAATTCGATTGCATATCGTTTTAATGGTTCATATGAAAATTCAGAAAGCTTTAGAGATTATGTTACGAAAGAACGCTACTACGTAAATCCTTCCCTACTTTTTAAAGTAAGTGATAAAACAGAAATCACGCTTCAAGCCGATTATTTAAGCGATGATTGGACACCCGATTTTGGTACCGGTTCTATTGGAAAAGAAATTGCTGATGTGCCAAGAAACGCTTATTTAGGTGCAAAATGGTCTAACGGAACTACCAAACAAGCTACAGCTTCTCTTTTAGTAAATCATGAATTCAATAAAAATTGGAAACTAAACTTTAATTCTTCTTTCCAAGATTACGATAGAGAATCAATTGGAACAGAACGTATGCAACCTGCAGCAAATGGCGATTGGAATCGTCCGTATGGAAGAAATAAAGCAGTAGAACAAATTCTAGCCAATCAAATTAGCTTACAAGGCAATTTTAAAACAGGTAAAATCAAACATCAATTGTTTACAGGAATAGATACTGAAATTTCATATGCCGATGCGTATACGTTTAGATTTTTTAATCCTACAACTGGAGCAACAGTAACCACTTACGATACTGTGAATATTTTTGATCCAGCTTCGTATGCTGCTTCAAATGAGTTACCCGCTTTACCTTCAGAAGTGACAAGAATCGTTAAAACCGAAACCAATCGTTTGGGAATTTATGCTCAAGATTTGATTTCGTTTGGAGAAAAATTCAAAGCTTTATTAGGTATTCGCTACTCGTATCAAGAAGCAAAACCTGAAACATACAACATTACAGCAAACACGGTTACTGAAGAAAAAATTCGTAACGACAGAGCTTTTTCGCCAAAAGTGGGATTAATTTACCAACCTACGAAAAGCATTACTTTATTCTCAAGTTATTCGAATTCGTTTACACCAAATACCGGAGTAGATATTAATAACGAAGCAATTGAACCATCAATCATTGACCAAATTGAAGCCGGAATTAAAAATGAATTCTGGAAAGGAAAATTAACAACAAACGTTACTTTATACCAAATTGTGAACAGCAATTTAGCACAAACAGCAGAATTTGATGCCAACGGAAACATCAATACCAACACCAATGTAAAAGCGTTAAGCGGTGAAACCACAAGTAAAGGAATTGAATTAGACATTACCTACAAACCTATCGACGATTTCAACATTATGGCGGGTTACAGCTACAACGATATGCGTTATACAGAAACCACTGGAGCAATAGGAAGTTTTATCGAAGGTGATCGTTTGGTTAGAACACCACAACATACCGCTAATTTGAGTTTCTTCTATACCGTTCCAACAGGAATGTTCAAAAATGTATCAGTTGGTGCAATTGGAAACTACATTGGCGACCGAGTTGGTGGTTGGAACAATCAGGTAAATCCAGCCTATCCAAACAATGTTTGGGATAGAGAAATTCCAGTAAATGGCTACACAACTATTGATGTATCGCTTGGTTACAATTGGAAACAATTTACATTACTTTGCAAATTATCAAATATTACCAACGAGTTAAATTATACGATGCACGAAAACTACAGTGTAAACCCTATTGCTCCAAGACAAATTTTAACTTCTTTACGATATAAATTTTAAACCATGAAACAACAAAAATTAGTTAGAGACATTCACCGCGATTTTGGCTACTTCTACGTAGGATTGATAATTTCGTTTGCATTTTCGGGAATTTTAATGAACCACAGAGAACATTGGCATCCTGAAAAATACACCATCGAAACCAAAAACATCAAAGTACAATTACCCAAAGAAAGCCAAATTACTGAAACCTATGCCGAAAATTTAGGAAAACAATTGGGTATCGATGATAAAATGCGTCGCCACAATGTAAAGAAAAGCACGTTTAAAATTTCGTTTGAAAAGCACGATGTAGAAATCGACATGAAAACAGGAAAAGGTGAAATTGTTGCCTTCAATAAAACTCCGATTATTAGTCAAACGATGAAGTTGCATAAAACCACATCCAACTGGTGGATTTACTACTCTGATATTTTTGGAATTTCTTTAATACTTATTGCCATCACAGGAACTTTAATGGTAACCCACGGCAAAAACACCTTTAAACGACGAGGCTGGAAACTAGCCGTAGCTGGAATAATTTTTCCAATTTTAGTTTTAATTATTTTGAGTTAATAAAAGAAAAAGGTTCATGAAAGTGAGCCTTTTTTGTTGATAACTTAAATGGAGTTGTAATGAAGTTTTTGGTATTTTTGAAAAATAATAAGATTAAAACTACAAATTAAAACTCATGAGATTAAAGATTTTTTTATTGCTTTTTATATCATCATTATTATTTTCCTCTTGTTTATTAAAACCCATTCAATCTGAATTTAGTTTACAAAGAACATTTTCTGATCCAGTAATAATTGGAGAATTTGATAATGGAAAAATATTAATCTATAATGGAGCTGGATTTAATCATAAAATAGATAACTCATCATTTATAAATGTATGGATTAACAATAAACCTTTAGGGCAACTTATGTCAAATGAATTTGCTATAATTTATTTATTACCTGGTAAATATGAATTCAAATTAGTTCACAAAGACATTAAAAATTTCACATCTACCCATATAATTGAAATAGATAAAGACACTAAAGTAATTTGCGTTAAACCTACAATAACATCAAACAAAGCAGAAATAACAAACGCTATTCCTAATAACTTTCATTTGTTTAGAAATATAATTAGACAAAAATAAGTTTAGAAGGTTCACGAAAGTGAGCCTTTTTTAATACTTCTAAAAATCAAAATCATGTAACTATTTCAAAGAATAATGTAAGACAACACACGTTTTATAGGTATAACTTTGCGAAAAAGAAAACATGAAAAACGTCTTAAAAATAGTGGTTTTGGCAATTAGTCTTTTTTCACTTTCTTGTAAAGAAGAAAAGAAAGAAGTTATAACCATTGTCAAACCTGAAATAAAAAGAAACGAACCTAAAGAAGTCGCCTATACATTTCAAAAAAGTGAAGATTGGTTAGAAAGTAACGGCACAAATCCAAAAGCGCTCGACTTGGTTTTAGCTCTAAATCGTGTGGATGCCGTGAATTTAAAAAAATTAGATTCAATAGTAGTTCCAACTGATTTTTCGGGTGATTTGGAATATTATATGCCTTTCCCGATAGAAGTGTCGACTTTGAACGAAGTAAGTAAAATTATTCTGTTTTCGTATGCCACGCAAGCTTTCGCGACTTATGAATATGGCGTTTTAACACATACCGGACCTACAAGTCTGGGAAGAGAAAAAGACAAAACACCAACCGGTTTATTTTTTACCAATTGGAAAGCAGAAGAAACCATAAGTACGTTTAACGATGAATGGAAACTAAAATGGAATTTCAACATTGAAAACAAACAAGGCATTGGTTTTCACGAATATGAATTACCTGGTTATCCAGCTTCGCATTCTTGTTTGCGATTGTTAGAAAAAGATGCCAAAATGCTATACGAATTTGCCGATCAATGGGAATTAGAAAGCGCCGAAAAAGTAAAATTAAAAGGAACTCCCGTAATTGTTTTTGGAAGCTACGATTTTAAAAACCCAAAAATTTGGAACACGTTACCACAAGATGCTAAAGCCTTATCAATCTCTGAAGCAGCATTAGAAACCACTATTTCACCTTATTTACCATCCATTTTAAAAGAACAAACAAAAAGAGAGAAAAAGTAATTTTAAATATTTATAGTCTAATTAGGTTCATGAAAGTGAGCCTTTTTTTTTGTTGATAACTTAAATTGACAATCAATTTACTAATTCTTATTTTTGACTTCACTGATTATAAAATATTGTAAATGATATCATTTACTCATTTTGTGAAAAACCATAAATAATTACAACCTAAAACAATGAATAATTTTGAAGATATAGAAAATGAACTAAATTTTTCAGAAGATTGGTTCAAAAATTTTAAATTAAAAACTCCTTCATATTACCATATTGAGGGTTACATTAATAAGTTACATGAAATTGTCAAAAATTTTGAAGCTAAAAAAGAAGTTTTTCAAAATGATTTAATTAGCATTAGACACAGAGCAGATATTTTAAATGCAGATTTAGCAGGAGAATTAAAATCTGATTATCAAAAAAACTTGGTTAGATATCGTGAAAAATGGATTGTTTATTATGAAGCAATTGATAAACTAAAAAAAGAATTTTTAGATATTGTAAAAAAAGATTTGTCCTAATTTCCTCTACGCTTACACGATAGTCACGCTCGTGAACACAAAGTAAAGCTAATAAAAACAAAGGTCACGAGCAAGATGCTCGCGCCAGCACAAAAAAAATCCCGAGCTAACTCGGGATTTCATCTTTATGCTATATTCTTATTTCTTAACCGGAATATTCTCTAAAATTTCCAAAACAAACTTCCAAAATTTCTGAGACGATTTAATTGACGCTCTTTCATCTGGGCTGTGTGCGCCGTGAATGGTTGGTCCAAAAGAAATCATATCCATATTTGGATAATTCGTTCCTAAAATACCACATTCTAATCCAGCATGACAAGCTACTACTTTTGGTTTTTCACCGTTTTGTTTTTCGTAAATTGAAGTCAAAACGTCTAAAATTTCAGAGTTTACGTTGGGTGTCCAACCTGGATAACTTCCTCCAAATTCTACTTCGCAACCAAATAATTCGTAAGCCGAACGTAGCGCATTGGCTAAATCCATTTTAGAACTTTCCACAGAAGAACGCGTTAAATTCTGAATCGAAATTTGTCCGTCTTTTACAATTACTCTTGCAATATTATTTGAAGTTTCTACCAAGTCTTCCATATCAGCCGACATTCTGTAAACGCCGTTGTGTGCTGCATAAATCGCTCTTAGTAATCCTTCTTGTACACCTAAATCCATTACTTTCGCAGGAACTGAATCGTTTTTAACAATCTCAATCGTTAAATTTGGTTCCATCGTTTTGAATTCGGTTTTGATATCGCCAATTACTTCTTGCATGTCAAAAACAAACGCTTCGTCATACATTTCAGCAATAATAACTTTCGCTACACTTTCTCTCGGAATTGCATTACGCAAACTTCCTCCAGAAATTTCAGCAATTTGCAATCCAAAATTCTCAAATCCGTCAAATAATAAACGGTTCATGATTTTGTTAGCATTTCCTAATCCTTTATGAATATCCATTCCTGAGTGTCCACCTTGTAAACCTTTTACAGTAATCGTGTAACCCACAGAACCTTCTGGCGTTTCTTCTTCGTTGTAACCTCTTGTAGCTGTAACATCAATTCCACCTGCACAACCGATATCAATTTCATCGTCTTCTTCCGTATCTAAATTCAATAAAATTTCACCTTGCAACACACCGCCTTTTAAGTTTAAAGCGCCTGTCATTCCGGTTTCTTCATCAATGGTAAACAAAGCCTCAATTGCAGGATGTTTGATATCTGTAGATTCTAAAATCGCCATAATCATTGCTACTCCTAACCCATTATCAGCACCAAGTGTCGTTCCGCGAGCACGAACCCAGTCACCATCGACATACATATCAATTCCTTGTGTATCGAAATCAAAATTAGTGTCGTTATTTTTTTGGTGTACCATATCCAAATGTCCTTGTAAAACAATTGGTTTGCGGTTTTCCATTCCTGGCGTTGCTGGTTTGCGAATGATTACGTTTCTGATTTCGTCTTCAAACGTTTCTAATCCTAAACTGGTTCCGAAGTTTTTCATGAATTCAATTACACGCTCTTCTTTTTTAGACGGACGCGGTACAGCATTCAAATCGGCAAATTTATTCCAAAGTGGCTTTGGTTCCAGATTTCTAATTTCTTGGCTCATTGTTTTTTTATTTTGGGTATTTAGTCGTATTCTGTGATGTATTAAAAACAGATAAAATAAAAACTGTTTTCTCTTTTTCGTCTATAAAATATAGAATAATGTAGGGAAAAATTTTAACTGGTAATCCGTGATAATCTTTATAGCGAATTTGAAAAAATGGGTTTGTTGCAATCGATTCAATATATTCATCAATAATTTGAAAAAAATAGTTACCTAAATCTTCTCTTTTTGACTCATAAAATTCTACAGCTTCTTGAATATCAGCAATAGCTCGAGGTTCAATTACGATTCTATAACTCATTATTTTGTTTTCAAACGAATTTGCTTTTTCGCTTCTTCCCAAGGGACAAAATTTTCCTTTTTTGAAGACGCTCTTCTTTCATCTAAAACTACTTTCATCTCTTCAGAAACGGAGACATCATTAACTACAGTTTCGTAATTAAATTTTTCAATCAATTTCATAAAGAAAGTCAATTCGTTATCCGGAATATTTAAAGTTATTTTTGTCATTATTCCTAAAATTTAAAGAACAAATTTACAAAAAAAGAAATGCGCTATTCTATATTATTAGTTAATTTTATGGCAAATATAAATTCGTGAAAAGAAAATTCGTCCTTCCTTTATTTTTAGTTATTCAAATCATCGTAGTGAAAACGATTGGTTTGTTTACTGATTTTGTAGAAAATTGGTACAGCAAAGGTTTTTATCCAAAATTGGCTTTCTTGTCGAGAAAAGCATTGGGTTGGTTACCATTTTCTTTTGGTGATGTAATGTATTTTATATTGATTTTAATCTTATTCCGATGGATTTGGAAACACCGAATTGGCTTTTTTAAAGAGTGGAAAAATAACGGATTAGCGATATTGAGTTGGGTTTCTGTGTTTTATTTTTTCTTTCACATCCTTTGGGGAATGAACTACTACCGCATTCCGTTACATGAAAAATTGAAGATTGAAAAAGAATATTCGGTAGACCAATTGAAAGTTTTTATTGAAAAAATGTTGGTAAAAACCAATGCATTACAATTGCAAATCACTAAAAATGATTCTGTTGCGGTTGTGATTCCGTATTCGGATGACGAAATTTACAATTTGGCTTTGAAAGGATACGAAAATATTCCAAGTGATTTACAAGAATTCCGTTACGAAGTAAAAAGTATCAAATCATCGTTGTTTAGTTATCCTTTGAGTTATATGGGATTTGGTGGGTATTTGAATCCGTTTACCAATGAAGCGCAAGTGAATTATTTAAAACCTAAATACACTTCACCTTTAACCACTTGCCACGAAATGGCGCATCAAACGGGAATTGGAAGCGAAAGCGAATGCAATTTCATCGGATTTGTAACCGCCGCTAAAAACAAGGATTTGTATTTCCAATATTCAGCTTACAGTTTTGCGTTGCGCTATGCATTGCATAATTTGGAAATGATAAAAGAAGAAAGTTCAGAGCCTTATTTGAAAAAAATCAACAAAGGCGTTTTAAAAAACTTTGAAGAAAACAAAACCTTTTGGAAGGAATACCAAACGCCAATCAATACTTTTTTTGAATATTTCTACGATAATTTCCTAAAAGCCAACCAACAAAAAGACGGCATGGAAGGGTATAGTAAATTTGTGGGATTAGCGATTGGGTATGAGAATAAGTTATAAGAGAAAAGGGATTAGGGAATAGTTTACGTAACGTATTAACTTTTCCCTAATCCCTTCCAACTTTTCCCTATTTATAACTCGTCACTCGTAAAACTTACTAATTTTCTCTTTTTATACGGACGCATAATCAAACGTGCTTCTCGGTCAAAACGGATGTAATTGTACACCCAGTTTAGGAATACTACTGCTTTATTTTTGAATCCAATTAGCGAAAATAAATGCACAAACATCCACACAAACCAAGCGAAAACACCGCTGAATTTGAATTTTGGCAAATCCACAACGGCTTTGTTTCTTCCTATGGTTGCCATTGAACCTTTATCTTTGTAAACAAAAGGTTTCATTTGTTTTTTATCTAATAATCGGATTACATTTTCGGCTAATAATCTTCCTTGTTGCATAGCAGGTTGTGCCATCATAGGATGTCCTTGCGGATATTCTTCTGAAGTCATTACAGCAATATCACCAATAGCAAAAAGATTATCATAACCTTCTACTTGATTGTATTGGTTTACCTTAATTCTGTTGACATTTTTGATAAAACTATCGGCTTTTAAACCATGAGGCAAAGCACCTTGTACACCAGCGGTCCAAATCACAGTAGCCGAATCGAATGATAAATCAGAATTGGTCGTGACGGTTTTTCCATCGTAACCTGTTACACGAACTTTTTTCCAAACACTTACTCCTAAATCCAACAGAAATCTTTCAGCTTTTTCCGAAGCATTTTCACTCATCGAATCTAAAACTCTGTCACTTCCTTGAATTAGATTGATTTCCATTTTTCGAACATCTAAATCGGGATAATCTTTTGGTAAAATGGCTTTTTTCATTTCGGCTAAAGCTCCAGCTAATTCAACTCCTGTTGGTCCACCACCTACCAGAACAAAGTTCATCAAACTATGACGTTCATCGATATCATTGGTAAGCAAAGCTTGTTCGAAATTCTCTAAAATTAAACTACGAATATTCAACGACTGCGGAATCGTTTTCATCGCCATACTATTGCGCTCGATTTCTTTATTCCCAAAATAATTGGTTTTAGAACCTGTTGCAATGACTAAATAATCAAATTTTAATTCGCCAATATCGGCGTAAATCGTATTGTTTTCGGCATCAATTTCACGAACTTCTGCCAATCGGAAATAAAAATCTTTATATTCTTGAACAATTTTTCGAATTGGGTACGCAATAGAATCGGGCTCTAAACCGCCTGTTGCTACTTGGTACATCAAAGGTTGAAAATTGTGATAATTGTGTTTGTCTAGTAAAACGACTTGTACTTTCTTATTGCGAAGTTTTTTCGCTAAAGATATTCCAGCAAAACCACCACCTATGATGACGATTCTTGGAAAACTACTACGAGGAATATTCATTTATCATTGTAAATTTATCAAGTCAAAGATAAGAAGAAAAAGAATTGAATGTTTCGCAAAATAGTTAATGATTAATTAAATTTGAAATAGTAAACTTGTAACAAATTAGTTCAAACGACTACTTATTGTATATGAAATCAGAATCGGAAGCACTTTTCGTAAAGCAACTCAAAGAGAATCAGAATATAATCCACAAAATTTGTCGATTATATACTACTGATGAAGATGCGCATAAAGATTTGTTTCAGGAAATTACGATTCAATTATGGAAAGCATTTCCAAACTTTAGAGGCGATTCTAAATTTACTACTTGGGCGTATCGCGTAGGATTAAACACAGCC
This sequence comes from Flavobacterium helocola, assembly GCF_038289885.1. NCBI lineage: Bacteria > Pseudomonadati > Bacteroidota > Flavobacteriia > Flavobacteriales > Flavobacteriaceae > Flavobacterium > Flavobacterium helocola. Next base: position 71,760 of record NZ_JBBYHT010000007.1, read on the forward strand.
ATTACACTTTACCGAAAAAAGAAGCGAAGTATTGACACAATTGAATTTGATAGTACTTTTCATAAAGTAACACAAGACGATTACAATTTTGAAGAAGAAGAAAAATTAAAGCTACTGTACAGTGCCATTAGCGAATTGAACGATATTGAAAAAGCCTTAGTTTTCTTATACTTAGAAGATAAAGATTATACCGAAATTTCAGAAACGTTGGGGATTAGTGAAGTGAATGCACGTGTGAAAATGAACCGTGTTAAAGGGAAATTAAAAAAAATATTAAATCCGTAACTCATGGATGAATTAGATTTATTAAAAAAAGACTGGAAAAAACAAGAAAGTTCGTTCCAACAAATAGGTGAAAAAGAAATTTATGGAATGCTACATAAACGTTCCTCTTCTATCGTGAAGTGGATTGTGATTATTAGTGTTTTAGAACTACTTTTATGGTTGAGTATTTCTTTTTTAACGGCAGATGATAAATACACCAAAACACTTGAATTATATCATCTGGATACATTTATGCCTATTATGTCTGTAATAAGTTATGGAGTCATTCTCTTTTTTATCTTTTTGTTTTTTAAAAACTACAAAGCGATAAACACTACAGACAATGTTAAACAATTGATGCAAAACATTTTAAAAACTCGTAAAACAGTTAAATATTATGTTTGGTATAACTTAGCAATGACTGCAATATCGATGATTATTGTATTTATTTTCCAATTTTTATACGATCCTTCTATTAAAAAAGTAATTGACAACGCATCTTCTAATATTGATCCAAAAACATTTTACTGTATCATGCTTTTAGTTTATGCTGCGGTAATTATTGTATTTATTGGCCTAATTTGGTTATTCTACCGATTACTGTATGGAATTTTAATGCGCCGACTTCAAAAAAATTATGACGAACTAAAAAAAATAGACTACTAATGAAAAAATTCTTTATCACGCTTTTAACTTTACTAACTGGTTTTTCTTTCTCTCAAGAATTAGAAAAAAGTTTATTGTGGAAAATATCTGGAAACGGATTAAAATACGATTCGTATTTATTTGGAACCATTCATATTACTTGTGACGCAACTTTAGATGATAATACGTTAAGTGCATTAGAAAACACAAAACAATTGTATTTAGAGCTAGATATGGATGAAAAATCGATGCAAATGCAAATGATGCAACATATGATGATGAAAGATGGTGCAAAATTATCGACTTTACTAAACTCTGAAGATTTTAAAACAGTAGATGAATTTCTAAAGAAAAACTTGAACATGTCGGCTAAGCTATTTGATAGTTTTAAACCTTTTATGATAACTACTATGCTTTATCCAAAGATGATTGATTGCCCATTTCAATCCGTGGAAAGTGTTTTAATGAAAGTAACCGAAGAACAAAACGAAGAGGTTTTCGGCTTAGAAACTATTGAAGACCAAATGAAAGTTTTTGATGCTATTTCATATGAAATACAAGCAGAAGAACTATTAAAAATGGCAAAAGGCGATTTGGAAAAAGATAAAGATGAAATGAATAAAATGATGAAAATCTATCAAAACAAAGACATTGAAGGAATGTTAAAAATGATGGACGATTCTGATAATAAAATCACTTCTGAAAACCAAGATGTTTTATTGAACAATAGAAATAAAAACTGGATTCCAATTATGATTAAAACCATGAAAGACAAACCTACCTTTTTTGGTGTTGGCGCTGGTCATTTAGCTGGAGAAGAAGGAGTAATAAAACTATTGCGAAAACAAGGATATAAAGTAGAAGCAGTTAAATAAAAAAAGAGGCAATTGCCTCTTTTTTTATCTAATATTTCCACATTCTTTCTCTGTCTAATTTAGCTTGTTCATCTAAAACTTCAGATGGAATCACTTTTAATAAAGAAGGATGTTGTTCTATTGCAAATTCAATCATTTCTACCACTTCATCAACCGTTGCTGTTTCGTAATCAATCTTCAATGGTTCTTTAATCACCATTGATTGTAAGATTCCTTTTTTCTTAATCATCAATCCTTTTCGGTCAAAAGAACGACGGAAACCATCAATTACAATTGGTACCACAACTGGTTTGTGTTGCAAAATAATATGTGCGGTTCCTTTTCTCACTGGTTTAAAAGAACGTGTAGTTCCTTGTGGAAAAGTAATTACCCAACCATCTTCTAAGGCTATCTTAATATTTTCAGTATCGTTCGGATTAACATCTTTCTTCTCTGTAACATCTTTTCCTTTCGCTCTCCAAGTTCTTTCTACTGTAATGGCTCCCGCATAAGCTAAAATTCTTGGCAGTAAACCTTCTTGCATGGTTTCCTTAGCCGCTACATAATACATGTTTAACTTCGGATTCCATAAATACATTACATTTTTAATGTTATTTTCTCTTCCTTTTAAACTCGCATTAAAAACGTGAAACATAGCTACAACATCAGCAAAATAGGTTTGGTGATTCGAAATAAATAAAACATTCGTATCAGGCAAACTTCTAATAATTTCTGAACCTTCGATTTGTAATTGGTTAAAATAACGATAACGACGGTGTGTCAAAAAACCCGCTATACGAATTAACCAAGTCTTTAAAAACAATATATGTCCGAAAGGATTTCTCTTAAATAATCCCATAATTTTCATTTTTTTTAACAAAACAAGAACGCAAAAGTAGTAAAATAGGTGATTTTAGAAAGAAAAAATGACTTAAATTCATCATCGTGCGTAACAATTTGAAACCACTATAAATTACATTTACTTAACGCACACTTAATGGTTTCTTTTAACTCACTCATCATCATTGCAGTAGCGCCCCAAACCACATATTTGTCCACCATAAATGCAGGCACTTCAATATCGGTAGCATAAGAAGTTGACATGGTTACTTTTGTAATACTTTTCTCGTCTAAAAAGTCAGCAATTGAAAACTCTAAAACTCGTTTGACTTCATCTAAATCTGGAATAAAAGTTAATTCTTCATTAGAAATTCCCATAAAAGGGGCGACTAAAAAATTACTTGGTGGAATATAAATTTCACTAAATGGTTTGATGATTTGAATTTTATCTGGATGAATACCCACTTCTTCATGAGTTTCTCTAAGTGCTGTTTCCTCTAAATCGGCATCGTACTCTTCAACTTTACCACCTGGAAAACCTATTTGAGAAGAATGAACTCCAGGATACGAATTTCGAACAATTAAGGCTAAATGTGTAACCGAATTTTTAGGATAGAAGAGCATTAAAACGGCTGCTTTCCTCGGATTTTTATCCATATAATTTTCCTCATTTAAATAAGAAATACGTTCTAATGGCGCCATTTTTGCATGCGCATCCGTAGAAAGGAGCGTTTCTTTTTCTATCTTTGGAATATATTTTATAAAATCATTAAAAAGCATACAATCTCAATTTAGCAACCTTAAAGGTAGCTATTTTTTTCAAACAAAATAACTTTCTAATTTAATAATATGTTCAGTAAAGAAGAAGCGCTTCAAATAAAAAAAGATTTTTGGATTGCATTTGCCGCCGAATATCCTCGTAAGTGGTTGTTATACAATACCAAAATAAAAGATGTAACCTTCAAATTTTATGTTGACAATAAAAAAGCATTAGTTTTACTAGATATAGAACCAAAAGACGAAGAAAAACGTAAGATATATTATGAGAAAGTAGAATCGTTAAAAACCATTCTTTTAGAAGACTATTTAGACGATGTTATTTTTGAACGTAATTTCTATTTAGAAACAGGAAAAGTAATCAGTCGTGTTTGGGTAGAAAAAACAGGAATTAGCATTAATAACAAAAACACTTGGCCTGAAGTTTTTGACTTCTTTGCCGAAAAAATGGATGCTTTTGAGCGCTTTTTCTATGAAAACGAAGACTATATTAAAGATTTAGAAATCAATACCTAATTCAAATACTTTGTAAGATTGTTAACATTTTATTTGAATTATAACACTTAAATTTGAAAAAATGTTAGCTATGAAATCGCTATTAATAAAAAGTTTGCTAAGGCAAACACCGTTAAAAAAAAAAGCGATAACATATGTGACCAATAAAAAATAAAATTTACACATATGAAAAACTTATTTTTATTACTTTTAGTAATCACATTTCAGTCGTGTCAATCACAAAACAAAGAACCTAAAACCATGAATTCAAATTCAAAAAAAACAGAAGCGCAATGGAAAGCTGAGCTTACTCCAGAGCAATATGAAGTTTTAAGAAACAAAGGAACCGAAAGAGCCTTTACAGGAGAATATTGGGATCATTTTGAAAAAGGTAAATACGTTTGTGCGGGTTGCGGAAATGATTTATTCACCTCAGACACCAAATTTGATTCACATTGTGGTTGGCCTTCATTTGACAAAGCAATTAAAGGTTCGGTTGTCTATGTTCAAGATTTGAGCTACGGAATGGTTAGAACTGAAGTATTGTGTGCAAAATGTGATGGTCATTTAGGTCATATTTTTGACGATGGACCAAAAGAAACTACTGGTCAACGCTTTTGCATGAACTCTGTTTCCATAAAATTTGTTCAAGAAACAAAGTAAAACTATGCTGATACAAAGTATAAAGAATAATCTTTCCGAAAATATCGAATTACTTCGTCAGCTTACAAACGATGAATTCACGCAAAAAAATCCAGAGTTAAGCAATGCTACTATTGGAGAACACATGCGACATATTATTGAGTTGTTCGGCTGTTTGCTAGAAAACTACGACTACGGATTAATCAATTACGATGATAGAAAAAGAGATGTACTACTTCAAACCGATAAAAATGAAGCGATTGCTATCATAGAAAAATATCTTTTGGAACTAGAAAAACCAAATAAACCTCTTTCGCTAACACACAATTGTTTTAGTCCAATTGAACTGTTACAAACCAACTATTTCAGAGAATTAATTTACAATTTAGAACACAGTATTCATCATCAAGCCTTAATAAAAGTAGCATTACATAGTTTGCCGCATATTAAAATACCTAGTTCGTTCGGAGTAGCGCCATCAACATTAGAATACCGCAAACAATGTGCACAGTAACGTATATTCCAACTGCTGAAGGTTGCATCATTACTTCCAACAGAGATGAAAAAATTACTCGTGAAAGAGCAGTTTCCCCACAAGAATATTTGATTGAAGGAAAAAAGATAATCTTTCCAAAAGACCCAAAAGCTGGCGGAACTTGGGTAGCAAATAATGAAACCAAAATTATTGTTTTACTAAACGGAGCACAAGAAAAACACATTCCAAAACCAAACTATCGAAAAAGTAGAGGTTTGATAGTCTTGGATTTAATGACTGCCGAAAAGACCTTAGATTGTTGGAAAATCATAGATTTAACTGACATTGAGCCGTTCACAATTGTGTTAGTTGAAAACAATAAATTGACGCAATTGCAATGGAACGAAGTCGAAAAAAGCACAACAGAATTTGATGCAAAGCAATTTCACATTTGGTCCTCTTCTACTCTATATTCAAAAGAAATTAGAGAAAAAAGAAAAGAATGGTTTCAAGATTTTATAAAAAATAAAAACTGTCCAACATCAGAAGAAATTTTACATTTTCATCAATTTACAGAATCAGAAAATAAAGAATTTGGCTTGCAGATTAATCGCAACGATGTATTGAAAACCATCAGCATAACGCAATGCAAAGTAAAGAACGATATAATACAAATGAAGTATCTTGATTTATTAGAATAAAAAATGACAAAACTGAATCTTTTCCTACATAAGTTAACCCATTGGGAATATTGGCCCTATCAAGTGGTGTATTTGCCAGTATATTTTCAATATTTGTATTATGTGATTAGAACACGCTCATTTTTTTTCTTTAATGCTTCAAATCCAACAATAAAAAATGGAGGATTTTTTATGGAATCGAAAAAAGAAATTTACGATTTGATTCCACCACAATATTATCCTAAAACTCTTTTAGTTAGTCCTAATGAAAATTTAGAAGTTATTTTACAAAGAATTAACTCTGAAAACATTCAATTCCCATTAATTGTAAAACCCGATATTGGTTTAAGAGGAACTGCCGTAAAAAAAATCCACAACACTGAAGAACTAGAAAATTATCTCAAAAAAGCAAAGTTTGCTATTTTAATACAAGATTTGATTCCGTATGAAAATGAAATCGGACTTTTCTATGTAAAATTACCAAACCAACAAGGAAAAATAACCGGAATTGTATCCAAAGAATTCATGATACTTACTGGAAACGGTAAAAACACCCTTCGCGAATTATTACATCAAGACAAACGCTATCTACTACAATTAGAAGTACTTGAAGAAGAATACAAAGACAAACTAAACACTATTTTAAACGAAGGAGAAACCATTAATTTGGTTCCTTACGGCAATCATTGTCGCGGAACAAAATTCGTCGATGCTAGTCACGAAATCACTCCAGAAATGATGGAAAGTTTCAATATCATTTGCAGTCAAATCAATGGTTTTCATTTCGGAAGAATGGATATTATGTACCATTCCTATGAAGATTTAGCAAAAGGTAAAAACTTCCAAATCGTAGAAATAAACGGTGCCATCAGCGAACCTACTCACATGTACGATCCAAAACATTCGCTTTTATTCGGTTGGAAAGAACTCACACGACATTTTCATTACATGTACCTAATCAGTAAGAACAACCACAAAAACGGTGCAAAATACCTAACATTTAAAGAAGGTGTTCAAGAATTTAAAAATCACCACAAGCATTACGATGCCATTTTAGAATTTTAGGGCGTTCCTGTTTGCTTCGTGCCTCGCAATGACAGGTCGGGCTATCCCACTCGCTTTACTTAAAATTCTTAGGCATTTTAAGTAAGAGCTCAAACAATGCTCCTATCCCTAACGTAGACTTGATTTTCAGTTGAATAATTAATTTAAAAATTAATAGATTTGAAATGTATAGAAAATAAATCATTTAATGAAAAATAATAAAAAATTAGCTTATATAATTATCGGGATATGTATAGTATCCGTGTTATATTCAGTTGTAAAATCCTACAACAATTCTATTCAATTAAATAATTATGGGATGCAAACTATTGGTAGAGTAATTGAAATTAAGGGAATATCAAAAAGTAAAGGATATATATATTTATACTATATAGATGGAAAAACAATAAAATCAGAAAGTTTAATTGGTTTGGAGGAAAATATAAGACTAGGAGACTTTTATAAGGTTAACTATTTACCAAATAATCCTAATATAAAAAAAATACTCTCAGATAAAAAAATCACAGACACGACATTAATATTAAAAGCAGGATTTTCTAAAGAAGACATTGAAAATACACCTAAATAATTGAAAAATAAAACTATTACTTTTACCGTCGCTAACGCGAGCGTCTCGCTCGTGTCACAACCACGAGCGAGACG
>NZ_JBBYHT010000008.1:0-62574 GCF_038289885.1 Flavobacterium helocola
TCTTCCCATTCCGAACAGAGAAGTTAAGCCCGATTGCGCAGATGGTACTGCAGTTATGTGGGAGAGTATGTCGCCGCCTTTCTTTTGAAAAGCCCTATCAGTAATGATAGGGCTTTTTTGTTATTAATAAATGCCCCGATGGGACTCTAAATATAAAAAACCACCTCAATAGGGTGGTTTTGTTGTTTTTATACTTCATGAAAGGCTAACGCGAGCGTCTCGCTCGTGGATTTCGTTTGTTTTGTGAGCACGATCTGGAGATAGAAATTTTACTTTAGTTATAAATTATTCTAGACATGGATAAAAATTTTTAAAAATTACTTCTTTATTACTACATGTATTTTCTAAATTTATTTCAAATATATGATCATATATCTTGGGTCCTGAATAAAAACAACTATCAGAAATACTTGTAAATTTAAATTGGTTGTTATCTAAATAGAATAAGATGTTGTTTTTATGGTAATTAGAATATGGATTATTAGAAGATTCATTAATTTCAATTTTATTATTTTCTATGTTGATATAGTAGAATTTACTTGAATTTAAGTCATAAATTACCCCACTGAAATCATTTGAATCAAAATTAAAACTAGGTTGGTAATAGTAAATAATAGATTTAGAGTCTTTAAGTGAATTGTTTAACTTATAATAAATATCTTTTGATATTTATTATTTAAGTTAATACTTGATACCTTGGAAAGTTCTTTGTGATAATTTACACTTTTGCAACCAAGGAAAGTCAAGAAAATAAAGAGAATGAATTTTTTCATTTTAAGGAAATTACAAGATTTTTGTATGTAATTAAATTAATTCTGAATATTAAATTAATTTTTTTGCAATTTATAAATTATTTTTCAATAAATATTGACTGAAAACCAATTCCGCGTTAGGGATAGGAGTAATTGTTTGAGCTCTTACTTAAAATGCCTAAGAATTTTAAGTAAAGCGATTGCGGAAAGCCCGACCCTTGGGGAACGCCCATAAAAAAATCCGACTCATCTAAAGTCGGATTTCGTATTTTATCTTAAATTGTTTTATTTCAATGTACTCGGGCAAACATATGCCGTTAAAGGAACGTCTGTAGTTCTAATGCCTGTCATTCCTTTTTCTACATTTATCATGTTGTGATAGCCTCTTGATTTCAAGATAGATGACATAATTACAGAACGATAGCCACCTGCGCAATGAATGAAGAATTTTTCACCTTTTGGTACTTCGGCTAATTGTTCGTTAACGTAATCTAATGGAATATTTTTAGCATTTACAACATGTTCGGCTGTATATTCTCCCGGTTTTCTTGAGTCGATAACTGGTGCGGTTTCGTATTTTGATGCGAAAACTTCTGGTGAAATGGATTCAATGCTATCGGTTTCGTAACCTGCGGCTTTCCATGCTTCGATTCCGCCTAATAAGAATCCTAAGGTGTTATCAAACCCTACACGAGATAATCTAGTGATGGTTTCTACTTCTTTTCCTTCTGGAGTAATTAATAAAATTGGTTGTTTTGTATCTCTGATTAATGCTCCAACCCAAGGCGCAAATTGTCCATGTAATCCTATGAATATAGAGCCAGGAACATGTTCTTTTACGAAATCATTCTCGTTTCGAACATCTAAAACTAAAGCATCTGTTTGATTGGCAACCGCTTCAAATTCTTTTGGATGTAAAGGTGTTTCTGCTTTTGACATCACCGCATCTAAACTTTCATATCCTTGAATATTCATTAATACATTCTGAGGAAAATAAGCTGGAGGAGGCGTTAATCCGTCTAATAATTCTTTGATGAATTCTTCTTTCGTCATATCGGCTCTCAAAGCGTAATTGACTTTCTTTTGATTTCCTAAAGTATCCGTTGTTTCTTTACTCATGTTTTTCCCACAAGCACTTCCAGCACCGTGATTTGGATATACAATTAAATCATCACTTAACGGCATGATTTTATTGCGTAAAGAATCATATAAATGGCTTGCTAATAATTCTTGTGTTAAATCTTCTACTAATTCCTGAGCTAAATCAGGACGACCCACATCACCAATAAACAAAGTATCTCCGGTGATAATTCCGTGCTGTTTTCCTGTTTCGTCAGTAACTAAATAACATGTACTTTCTAAAGTGTGTCCTGGTGTGTGAATGGCTTTAATAGTAACTCCGCCCACTTTGAACTCTTGTCCGTCAGTAGCTACAATACTTTCAAAATTTGGTTTTGCGGTTGGACCATAAACGATTGAAGCTCCTGTTTTCTTAGCTAAATCTAAATGTCCCGAAACAAAATCCGCATGAAAATGCGTTTCAAAAATGTATTTGATTTTTGCGTTGTCTTTATTCGCTTTTTCGATATAAGGTTGTACTTCTCTCAATGGGTCAACAATGGCTGCTTCACCATTGCTTTCAATGTAATACGCTGCGTGAGCAATGCATCCTGTATATATTTGTTCGATTTTCATATTCTATATTTTTTACAAATTTACGTTCTAAATTTTATTTCTTCTGTACCCAAAGTTACATTTACATTTCTTTTAACAAGATAATGGCAGCCATTACCAATACAAAGTAAGCAAAAATCTTTTTTAATTGGCTTTCATTCGTGTATTTTGTGAGGTACATTCCAATAAATATTCCCACAACCGAAATTGCTGAAAACGTTAACAAAAAGATCCAATCGATTTCCAAATTCTGCACATCACCGATAAATCCTACCAATGAGTTCATTGCGATGATGAATAGGGAAGTCCCAACGGCTTTTCTCATAGGTAATTTGGCAAACAAAATTAACGATGGAATAATTAAAAATCCACCGCCAGCACCAACTAATCCAATGATTATTCCGATAATAAAGGTTTGAATTCCGATTAAAATTAGATTTCTATTTTCTTCATTATTAGTGTCTTGATTCTTCTTTTTTAGTACCGAAAGTGCTCCAAAAACCATAATTACTGCAAAAAACAGCATTAAAAACGTGTTTTTTGTGATGAGAATTGGTGATTCAATAATGATTTCAGGAATTCTTGGAACTATAAATTTTCGGGTTAAGTAAACGGCTATGAAAGACGGAATCGCAAAAATGAATCCGTTTTTGATGTCTACCAAGTTTTTTCGGTAGTTTTGAATCGCGCCAAAAGTAGAAGTAGTTCCTACGATAAAAAGCGAATAAGCTGTTGCCGTAACAGGACTTACACTCATTAAGTACACCAAAATCGGAACCGTTAAAATAGAGCCACCGCCACCTGTTAGTCCTAAAACTAATCCAATAAATAATGCGCCAACATAGCCTAAAATCTCCATTAGAATTGAAGGATTTCTATTTTATTTCGGTGTAATTTGATTTTTCCTTGCAACTCTAACGCTTTCAATAATCGGGAAATTACGACTCTTGATGTATGCATTTCGTAAGCGATTTCTTGATGTGTATTTTTGATTTCGGTATCGCCAATTACTTTTGCCTTATCGGTTAAATATTTGTACAAGCGTTCGTCTAAATTCATGAAAGCCAAGGTGTCAATCGCTTCTAACATTTCGTTTAAACGGACATTGTAGCTATCAAAAACAAAGTTTCTCCACGTTTTATATTTGGTCAACCATTCTTCCATTTTTTCTACAGGAATCATTAGCATAGCACCATCGGTTTCAGCAATGGCACGAATACGACTTTTCGATTGTCCCATACAACAGGTTAAGGTCATGGCACAAGTATCGCCACGTTCTAAGAAATACAACAATAATTCATCGCCATTTTCATCTTCTCTCAATATTTTAATCGCGCCAGTTAATAAAAGTGGCATCGTTTTGATGTAATCTCCAATTTCAATTAGGTAATCATCGGCTTTAAATTCTTTATAAACTGCTACTTTAGCAATTTCGTCCAATAAAGCTTCTTCAAAAATATAGCTGTACGCTTGATCTAAAATATCTCTCATTTGTAATCCTTTTTGTAAAGATACTCTAATATTCTAATTTTATTTGGTAACAAAAGTTACAAATAAAATTAGAATAAAAATTCTTATAGTAGCTTTTGGTCGATTTTTTTAAGCAAAAAGAAGAAAAAATAATTTATTTAAAAAATAATTTAGTAAATTTAGTTGATATGTTTTAAATACTTCAAAAAAATGAAAGCACCTTTGATTCCAAATAATGAAGGCGATAGATTAAATGAATTGTATTCATTTAAGGTGCTTGATTCTTTCGAAGAAAAAGATTATGACTATATCACTCATCTAGCTTCTCAAATATGCAATACAAAATATTCGTTGATTACTCTTATTGATAAAGACAGACAATGGTTTAAATCAAAATGTGGAATTGCTATTAATGAAACACATAGAGACGTAAGTTTTTGTGGTCATGTAATTGTTGAAAATAAAGATGTTTATATTGTAGAGGATGCTAGAAAAAGTTCAACTTTTTTTGATAACCCATTTGTTGTTGAAAATCCAAATGTTGTTTTTTATGCAGGTGTTCCATTGCGATCAGAGAATGGTTTTGCTTTAGGTACATTATGTGTTTTTCATGATGATTTAATAGAATTATCAGAGGAACAATTGTATTCTCTAAAGGGACTTGCTAGTCAAGTTATGAATCTACTGAACTTAAGAAAAACTAATATAATTCTAATTGAACAATCAAAATTATTACATGCGAAGAATAGTAATTTAGAAGATTTTTTTAAATTTTTTCAGGATTTAATTGTTGTAACGGATTTAAAATTAAACCTAATTAATTCAAATGAATCATGGTCCAAAAATTTTGGTAAAAATGAATTAACTAATGATGAACAAAATTTTTTAGATTTTGTGTTTTGCGAAGATAAAAAAGTTGTTGATTTACAGGTTGATAAGGCTTTAAAAATGAGTATTTCTGATAATTTTGTTTGTAAAATGAAAGATAATGATTTTGTTTTCAAGGAGATTATTTGGAGAATATATTTCTTAGAAGATAATTACTATTTTTATGGAAGGGATGTCACTCATCAAAAAAATACAGAGTCAAATTTACTAAAACTTCTTAATTTATCTAAATCGCAAAATGAGCGTTTACAAAATTTCGCTCATATTGTTTCACATAATTTGAGATCGCATTCAACTAATATTAGCTCATTAGTTCATTTAATAGGAGAAAAATATCCCGTTAAAGAAAATGAATTTTTTAAAATGTTATTGTTAGCTTCTGAAAATATGATTGAGACCACAAATAACTTATCGGATGTTGCTCTGTTGTATAGTTCAAATAAGGATGAATTAAATAAATTTAAATTAAAAAAGTTTATAAAAAAGTCTATTGATACATTTCAGCTTGAGTTAAATCGAAACAATATTTCAGTTGATATTAATGTTCATGAATCTATTGAAATTTATGGTTTTGCGGAATATTTAGATTCGGTTTTTCAAAATCTAATTTCAAATGCAATTAAATATTCTAGAGAATCAAATTACAAGTTTTTAAGGATAGTAAGTCATGACGAAGAAAACTATATAAAACTAAGTTTTGAAGATAATGGACTTGGGATAGATTTATCTCGTTATAAAGACAAGATTTTTGGAATGTATAAGACTTTTCATTATACTGAAAATTCAAGAGGTTTAGGATTATTTATTACAAAAAATCAAATGGAAGCGATGGGAGGATGGATTGAAGTGGAAAGTGAAGTAAATATTGGATCTAAGTTTAATTTATATTTTAAAAAGAATAATGATTAAAAAAATCGCTATTATTGATGATGATCCTATTTTAATTTTTACATTAAAATATCAAATTAATAAGATTAATTCAGAATTTGAAATATCTCAGTTTTCAAACGGAAAAGAAGCATTTGATTTTTTTTCTGATGATACTAATTCCGCACATTTTCCTGACATCATTTTTTTAGATATAAATATGCCAATTTGGGATGCTTGGGATTTTTTAAATGAATGGGAAAAATATAAATTTGTAAAATGTCCTTTGATTTATATTCTTTCAAGTAGCATAAATCCAAAAGATATACAAAACGCAAAAAAATATTGTTTTGTAAAATCCTTTTTGATAAAACCTATAGATTTTGAAAACCTAAAATTAATTTTAACGTATTGAATTTTTTTAAATGTATAACAAAAACAATTTTCATAAGTATACATTTTGTGAATTTATTGAAATAGAACCAAATAAGATTTCTAAAATCAAAACAAGTTACAAAAGCAAATCGGGTAGCGAATATTGTTTTACTGAGGAAGGCGTTTATCGTATTTCCAATCACTGGGGAAGAGCTGCAAATTGTAGGTGGAGATTAATTTCAGAAATTAAAAATCCAAATCAGAAAGAACGAATTGGTTATGCAAAATGGACTGATTTTTATCCTAATAATGAAACCGAAAACTTTTTTTATGTAGAAGTAAAATTCGATACTAAGGAAGTAACCTTTCAACACAAAAACAATCCAAACTACGATGAAAATGCCGTTTTGCGAAATGCTTCAGAAACTGCAAAAATCATCAGACAAATTAAAGAAATTTTAGAATCGGATGCTTGGGCGAAATATTTGGATTATAATGATTTGGAGGAACTTCGAAGAGATATAATTCAGAAGTTAATTACCACAAACATCCCATTACAAACGATAAAAAAAGAGTTATATTAAAATCATGGAAGACCAATTTACCACAATAAAAAAAGATATTCAATTGATTATTGATAACATGGCTATCAAGAATTTTTCTGAAGCCAGCATCAAATTAATTGAGGTAAGTGATGATTTAGACGACATGATGGACGAAACTGATGATGTATTCGTATTGAGAGAAATTAGTAAATATCAAGTATTATTGAATCATTTACAGATTAAAATGAGTACGAAAGAATAATTAAAATAAGGTTAATTGTTCTTTTTCAGGTTTCATTTCGCTCAAAAAAGGTATTGTTTCTAAAACGTCATATTGTTTTCTTTCGGGATTAAAAATACGAATCGTTATACCTTCGCAAGTAAAGTTTAAGTGAATTTTTTGAAACAAATTGTAGGCTTCTTTAAGCTGTTCTTTGCTAAGTTGTCTTCCAATAGAAATATGCGGTTCTGAACTTTTATGACTAACAGAAAATTGAATTTGTTTTGGAATTTCTTTCATGATTTCAGCCATTTTGGTTTTACTTTCGATATCTGGAGCAATAAAAAACGCACCATTCGTGAAATTTTCAAATGAGTTAAAAGTAACATCAAAACGATTTTGATAACGACAGTAAGCTGTGATTCGGGATTTTATATTTTCATAAGTAGCTAGTTCGTAATCAAACTCACAAATAGTTATATGCGCCAAGGAATTCTTACTCGGAAACCAACCAATTTTATTGCTCAATTGTTCTTTGAGCTCTTTAACCGCTTTAATGACAGTTTCAGATGGATGAAAAACTACTGAATATTTTGCCATACATTAATTACCTTTTATTCGTGTAAAAATCTTTTGTAGCAATGCTTTTCCATCTCGTTTGGCTTTTGGAACTTCCTTAGCTCTATATGTTCCATCAGACATTGGAATCATTTGGTAACTAAAAGCAAACTGGGGATTTTTAGGTGTATCATTCAACAAACCGAAACGTAAATCATTAAAATATAAGCGATTATTTTCTTCGGAAACCAAATACCAACCTTCACTTATTTTTTTAAGTTGCTGGAAATCATTCGAATTTACCAATTTTTCTTCCAATTCTCTATTTTTAGAATAGAAAACAAACTGAATCGGTTGGGAGTCAAATAGAGAATAATCAGCAAGATAATATCCTTTTGAAGTGGATACATTAGCGTTCCAAAGAATACAGTTGAAAGCAGTTGGTTTTACAATTAATTCTTGATGAGCTATATTTTGATATTGTAAAGCTTTTTCGAATTGATGAACAGCAAAAAGTTTCAAAATGCAAGTTACAAGCAAATATGAAGAACTTATAATTAATCCGTGAATTACATATTTTCTTCGAATTAGAGAGTCTTTGTTTTTCCAAACAAAAATCAAGCTAATCAATAGCGGAATCGTGTATAAAGGATCAATTACAAATATGGTTTTCAAGGCAAATCGGTAATTTAAAGGCCAAAGAATTTGTGTGCCCCAAGAGGTAAATACATCCAACAAAACATGGGTAACTAAGCACGAAAGCGACAATAATGACGCGCTTTTAAAACTGATTTTATTCTTTTCAATTTTAGAAATCAAAAAGCCCAAAGCTGGCGACAAAAAAACAAAAAAGAGAAAGGAATGACTCAAACCTCTGTGAATCGCAACGCCTTCAACATCACTTAAAAATTTTCCCACTACAATATCTAAATCGGGAATCGTGCCTAAAATAGCGCCATACAAAAAAGTTTTGTTTTGCAGTTTTTTACCTGCTACCAATTCGGCTGTGGCAATTCCAAGGACTATTTGAGTGAGAGAATCCATATGAGGCTTAGTTTTATCTCTTTTTAAAATGTATGAGAGACTTCAAATTCAGTTTATAATTGTAAATGGTTCTCAAAATTAAGAATTCTAATTAATTTTTTTGTTTGGCTAATAGATAATTGTAAATTTGGAAAATAGGAACACCCTAAAGTTACGAATTAAAAGAAAATGGCAAAAAATATCATATTAAAAAAGACAGATATAAATAAAAGTGAAAATAAAATCGTATATCTTCAAGAAACAGATGGAAGCCTAAACCCCTATTTCAATGAAAATTTATTTGTTCAATATGATATAGATTTAAACAATATTCCAGAGTCTATTTTAAATATTTCGTATGTTGCTAATGTTTATCCAATATGTTGGTTTTTAGGAGCGACTTTAAAAGTTAAAACATTAGATAAAAATTTCTTTCTAAGTATTGAAAAGGTTAAGCATGAGTTTGCAAAATATTATCCCGAAATACTTACGAAAAAGTCTCAGTTAATAGTAGAAAATTTAGAAGTAATTACTTATGATTCTAATCTATCTGCTATGCTTTTTAGTGGTGGAGTAGATGCTCTTTATACCTATTCGAGGTTAGATACCGATGAAATTCAGTTGATAACGATACACGGAGCCGATATTGAAATTGATAATACGTCTCAATGGGAAAAAGTTCAGGAAGTTAACCGAAAATCACCTCTAACCTTAAAAAATACAAAGTACTTTTTAAGAAGTAATGTGCGTGATTTTTATGCATTTAAGGTAGAAAAGTTAATTTATAACAATACACAAGATTGGTGGACACTTCTTCAACACGGATTGTCGTTAACATCGCTTTTAGCACCTATTGCTTATAAAAATGAAATTGGCAAAGTATATATCGGTTCAACATTAGATATATCTAAGGAAACTATGCCTTGGGGTTCGAGTTATATTGATAATTTTATAGCTTGGGGAAATACAAATGTAATTCATCATGGTCAAGAAGCGAATCGTTTTCATAAGATGCGATTACTTTGTGATTATTTTGAAGAAAAGCAAATCCCAACACCTTTCCGTGTCTGTTATCACCATTTGAATACTAAATTGAATTGTTCACAATGTACTAAATGCTATCGAGCAATAGTGTCACTTATTATTCTTGGCAAAGACCCAAGAGAATTTGGATTTGAGATTCCGTCTAAAGATAATTCTGTTGAAATTTTTTACGACAAATTAATAGAGGTCATTCAGGAACAAGTGTTTAATCAAGCGGTTTATTTTTATTGGTTAGAAATTTACGACGAAATGATTAAGAGAGAAACAAAACCATTTATATTTCACGATACAACTTTAGAAATAAGTAAATTAGAAGCAATAAAAAACCTACTTACTCAACTGCAAACAAAACCTAAAAGTTGGAAAAACATAAGAAGAGGAATTAAGAGCGCTATCAGAACTTCGTGGTTTCGATTGCAAAATCAATTCAGAAATTAGTTCTATGCTTTTTTTAATTGGAATAGGAGTAAACCCCAATTTACTTCGATACCTTTATCAGTGGTTTTCGTCCCTAAAATCTGTTCTATGCCATGTAATATTGTTGGATCATCCGCTTTATCTAGTCCAAAGAACAGTTTAAAAAACGTAACCATATCCGATACAGTAGCAAACTGAAAAGGATATTCTTTGTATTCACAAATACTGATACAGGATTGAATATCTTCAAAAGCCTCAAAAGAAGTTTCTAGGAAAAAATCACCTTTATGACCTAAAGAATTGTAAGTATTTACAAATTCGTTCAAAAACACATCTACACTCGTTCCTTTTTTTACATCAGCAAAAATGAATGATCCACCTGTTTTGGTAACACGAAGACATTCTCTAATAAATTGAGGAACATTTTTTAAGTGATGCATACCACTTAATGAAAAAACAGCATCAAAAGTGTTTGATTCAAATGATAATTTTTCTGGAGTTACTAGTTGGATTTCATCAATGGCAAAACCTTCTGAGAAATCACCTAAAGTAACTTTTGTATTCTTTGGAGTATAATTTCGTAAGTAACCGCCACCTGAAGGAACATCTAACAAATGAACATCATTTTCAAAATTTATTCCTGAAAATAAGTTGTCAAATTCATGCTTTCTAGCTTCAGGAAACTGTTGCATGGCATAATGGTAGTCGGCAGCTCTTTTTTGAAAAATAATTTGGTAATCGTTCATCTTAAGTGTTTATTACAAAAGAAGGTTTGGTTTATAAATAGATGATAGGGCTACGTTGCAAAAGTATAAAAAAATCCGGAAGGATAAGTGGTTCGTTTGAAAGAACAGATATCATCAAAGGATAATTAAGAGTAGTGTTTTTTTATTTCCCGATACAATATCTTTTTTCTCTTTATTCATAAGGGTTAAAGAGGGTGGAGGTGTACTCGGGGTGTTACAAAAATTAATTTTATTTAAGTTTTAAAACTTTAACAAAAATAAGTAAAAAAATAAAGATCTTGGATTAAAAAATAGTTGTTTAATTTTAAAATGGATACAATTATTTAAAAGTAAATTGGAGTTAACAAATGCTTTTGAATTCTATTTAACAATATTTTATACAAACAACAATTCATTTTTTATACATTTGTGATGTTTTAAAGTTAAAAATGAAAAAATATCACATAATATTAATAGTTTTATTAGGCATGTTTTTAATGCCTAGTGCTGCTATGGCTTGTGGTAACTCTAATTCAAAACATTCTTGTGAAAAAGAAGTTTCATCTAACAAAAATGAAAAGAAATGTTGTTGTAGTAATGACAGTTCTGAAAGCAAAGATGAAAAGGGATGTAAAGGTGATTGTGGTCACTCAAATTGTGGTTGTTCTATGACTTGTCCATCTTCTTCAATCATTTTTTTACCAGAAATTACTTTTAAAATTAACTTTATTCAATATTCTTCAATAGAGAAAGTTAAGTTTTCATACACGGCACCATCAATCTCAGATGGTTTTCATTCTATTTGGCTAATACCTAAAATAGGCTAAATTCTTTTTTTGACAGCCATTAGTGTGTCAAATTTATAGCATTTTGCTATCAGATCAATCATTCAGTTTACTTTCCGTTTTTATAATTATTATTAATTATTTCAAACCGATAGACTTCTAAACTGTAATTCATTATTTTTTTATCAACTTATCAAAGGAATTCACTTTGATACTAATACATTATTAAAATGAAAAATTCATTTAAAAATATAATGATAGCAACTTTTGTATTGCTATCTATTACAATCAATGCACAAATAAAAAATGCTAAAACCGAAACCGTTACCATTTATGGTAATTGTGGAATGTGTGAAACCAAAATCGAAAATGCTGGAAATATCAAAAAAGTAGCTAAAGTAGATTGGGATCAAGATTCGAAAATGGCTACTTTAACTTATGATACTACTAAAACTAATCCAGACGAAATACTAAAAAGAATAGCATTAGCAGGATATGATAGTGATAAGTTTCTTGCACCGAATGATGTCTATGACAATCTTCATGGATGTTGTCAATATGATAGAGTTGCTAAAGTTCCAGTCAAAGTGGAGGAAACAACAGGAAATCATAATAATCATTTAAATCATACTGAAACGCCAAAAATAGAAGCTCAAGAAGTTAACCAACTTAAAGTTGTTTTTGATAACTATTTTGTGGTAAAAGATGCTTTGATTTCTTCTGATGGAAATACAACTTCTATCGCTTCAAAGGAATTACTAACTGCAATAAACAATGTTAAAATGGACAAATTGGATATGGATGTTCATATGGTTTGGATGAAAGTTGTAAATCAAATTAAAAAAGATACTGAACTGATTTCAAAATCAAAAGATATTAATAAACAACGAAATCACTTTACAACATTATCAAAAGACATTTATTCATTATTAAAAGTTGCAAAGTATGAGGTTCCAGTTTATTTCCAACATTGCCCTATGTACAATGATGGTAAAGGTGCAAATTGGTTAAGTAAAGAAAATGCAGTAAAAAATCCTTACTACGGCTCAATGATGTTAACTTGTGGAAAAACGGTAGAAACTATTAAATAATCTAAAATGAGAAGAATAATTTTTGCATTTTTTTTAATTACTAATATAGCCACTGCACAGATTGATGTTGGAGATACAATACCATCAATAGCATTAAAAAGTACTAGTAATACAGAGGTAAATATTACATCTTTTAAAGGGAAATATGTATTAATTGATTTTTGGGCATCATGGTGCGCTCCTTGTAGGTTAGGCAATAAAAAGTTAGTAAAACTACATAATAAAGTTAGTTCAGATAAAATGGAGATTATCGGAATTTCAATTGATACAGATACTAATAAATGGCTAAAAGCTGTTGAAAAAGATAAAATTAAATTTACCCAATTGATAGATTCCAAAGGTTTTGATGCTGAAACAGCAATACAATTTGGTGTAGAGGAATTACCATCGAAATTTTTATTCAATGAAGAAGGTATTCTAATTGCAAAAAATCCAACAGAAGAAGAAATAATTAAATTAATAGAAAAGTAAAATGAAAAAAATAAATAAAGTATATATGGTCGTTGCATCAATGGTTTTGATGTTTTCAATAAAAAGTAATGCACAAATTGTTAAAGCAGAAATTAGAGCAACGGGTTTAACTTGCTCAATGTGTTCAAATGCGATTAACAAACAACTTAAAGCATTACCAGAAGTTACCAATGTTGAAACTGATTTAAATACCAATACATTTACTGTAACTCTTAAAGAAGGAAATGAATTAAGTCCAAAAACATTTAAAGAAAAAGTAGAAAAAGCAGGTTTTTTTATTGGATCATTAGTGATAACTGCAAAAGCTGAAACCATTAGTAAAAGTCCTTACATTTTAGTAAATGACAAAAAAGGTGTTACTGAAGTTGTTCAATTTCAAGTAGTAGATAAAGGTTATGTTACAGAAAAAGAGTTTAAAAAATTATCAAAATCATATAAGGAAATTGCGACTTATGTTGCAAACAGTGAAGATGATTTTCATATTAAAATTTTAAACTAATGAGAAATTTTTTTATTCTAATTATTCTATTAACTATTCAAACGAGTGTAAGTCAAGAGTTGTTTCTAATAACAGATCCAGCTAGTAATGTTCCGGCAAACTCATTAGGTGTTAACCTGCTTCAATCACGTTTTAAAGAAGAATTTAAATCAGGATATAGTTATCATCTGATGCCCGAAGTTACATATGGGATTAATAAAAATTTGATGGTTCGTGCATCTGCTTTTGTGAGTAACAGAAGTAATGATTTAGTAACAGAGGGAGGAAGCTTTTATGCCAAATATCGTTTTTATTCTACAGATGATTTAAACAGTCATTTCCGTATGGCAGCTTTTGGAAGATATAGTTTCAATAATGCCGACATACATCAGGAACAAATTGAAGTCATGGGACATAATACGGGTTTTGAATCTGGAATTGTGGCTACTAAACTGATTAAAAAATTAGCAATTAGTTCATCAATTAGTTTTGAGAAAGCTTTTGATAACAAACCAGATTATCCATTTCCAAGCGAATTAGGAGATAATGCCACTAATTACACTCTTTCTTTTGGAAAATTAATGTACCCTAAAAAGTACACTAGTTTCAAACAAACCAATATCAATTTAATGGTTGAATTTGCAGGTCAAACCATTAACGAAAACGGTAAATCATATTTGGATGTTGTGCCTGTAATTCAATTTATATTTAATAGTCAGGCGAGAGTAGATGTAGCTTACAGACATGAGTTAATGAGCTCAATGGTGCGTTCGGCGCCAAATGGAGTATATTTTAATTTGTATTATACTTTCTTCAATTTAAAAAAGCAAAGTAATTAATTTTAAAAATCAATTATCATGAAAACACTATTTATTACAGCGTTGTTAGCAATTATAATAACTTCTTGCAATCATAAAGCAAAAGAAACCGATGGTATAGAAACAAAATCAACTTCGAACGAATTGTATGCTTGTTCTATGCATCCAGAAATTACAGGAAAAAAGGGTGAAGAATGTTCAAAATGTGGAATGGAATTAACAGAGCCTGTACCACAAAAAGAAGCAACACATAATCACAATGATGGTTCACACGAACATAAAGATACAACAACAGTTGAAGCTCAAAATGTTCAGGAAAAGACGGAAGTTTCTCAAGAATCAACAAAACAATTTTCAACATCAGAAATTATTGCTAACTATTTAAAACTTAAAAATGCTTTGACAAAAGATGATAGTAAAGCAGCTGCTATAGCTGGAAAAAGTTTATTAAAAACATTTAATAGTACTGATACTTCTTCTCTTGATACAAAATTAAAAAATGAACTTTTGAGTATACTAGAAAAGGGTAGCGTTCATGCAAAGCATATCGGAGATAATTCTGGCAAAATTCATAATCAAAGAGAGCATTTTATTATGCTAAGTAATAACATTAATGATTTAATCATAACCTTTGGTTCAAAGCAAAAACTATATCAAGATTTCTGTCCCATGGCAAATGATGGTAAAGGAGCTATTTGGATAAGTGAGGTTAAGGAAATTAAAAACCCTTATTATGGTGCTGAAATGTTGAGTTGTGGTAGTTTGAAAAAGACATTCTAACATAAAAAGGCAATGAAACTCTATATTAAAAATATGGTTTGCGATCGTTGTAAAATGGTTGTTAAAAATGAAATCGAAAATTTAGGCTATTCACTAGTAAAAGTTGAATTAGGAGAAATTGAACTGAATCAAGAGATTACAGATATTCAAAAAAAGGATATTAAATTAAATCTTGAGAAGTTTGGTTTTGAAGTAATTGATGATAAAAGAAGTCGAATAATTGAACTTATCAAAAATAAATTAATTGATTTGGTTCAAAATAAAAATGCAGATTTAGATAAAAATCTATCGTTATTTCTCTCAGAAAACCTAAATCAAGATTACAGTAAACTAAGTAATTTATTTTCAGAGATTGAAGGTGTTAGTATAGAAAAGTATTTTATAAATCTAAAAATTGAAAAAGTTAAAGAGCTTATTATTTATGATGAATTAAGTTTTAGTGAAATTGCTGATTTACTTAATTACAGTAGTGTAGCACATTTAAGTAACCAATTTAAAAAAATAACTGGTTTTACACCAACGCATTTCAAACAAATAAAAGAAGCTAAACGAACGCAAATCGATAAATTATAAATAGTGTAAATCATTTCCATAATTATACAAGTCAACTTAAGCAAATCATCAGAACTTTGTACCAATAAAACTTATAAAGATGAAAACTGAAACAAGAAAACAGATTTACATTCCTCTTGAAAATGTTGAGAGTGAGCACTGTGCTTTAATAGTTGATAAAGGTATACAGTCTGTAAAAAACATTACAAGTCATACTGTAGAGTTAAATAACAATCGAGCAGTTATTGAAACAGATAAACCTGAAGAAGTTATTCCGAATGTTGTAAAAACTATTCGTGATTTAGGATATGAAGTAACAACAATAAAAAAGACAATTCCGGTGCTTCAAATGACTTGTGCTTCATGTGCGATTAGTACAGAAAGCATCGTAAAATTTTTACCTGGTATTGTTTCATCACAAGTTAATTATGCAACAGCCACTTTAACAGTTGAATATATTCCGAGTTTAGTTACAGTAAATCAAATGCGTCAAGCAGTTCAAAGCATTGGTTATGATTTATTTATTGAGGAAGGAAATGAAAATTCTGAAACTTTAGAAGAACTTCACCAAAAAAAATATAATTTACTAAAAAAGAAAACAATTGGAGCTGTTTTTTTGACATTACCACTAGTAATTATAGCCATGTTTTTTATGGATATTCCTTACGCTAATTACATTATGTGGGTGTTATCAACTCCTGTAATTTTAGGTTTTGGTAAAGACTTTTTTATAAATGCTTGGAAGCAAACTAAACATGGGTCTGCCAATATGGACACACTAGTTGCATTAAGTACAGGTGTTGCTTATATATTTAGTGTATTCAATACTCTTTTCCCAGATTATTGGCATTCAAAAGGATTACACGCTCATGTTTATTTTGAATCTGCAGCAGTAGTAATTGCTTTTATTTTATTAGGTAAGTTACTGGAAGAGAATGCTAAAGGAAATACATCTTCAGCAATTAAGAAGTTAATCGGCTTACAACCCAAAACCGTTAACATATTAGATACTGAACAGAATCAAATAGCATTACCTATTGAACAAGTTGAAGTTGGAATGACCATCATAGTTAAGCCAGGAGATAAAGTAGCGGTTGATGGAATGGTGACACAAGGAAGTTCTTTTGTAGATGAAAGTATGTTAAGTGGCGAACCCGTTCCAGTGAGAAAAGAGGCAAATGACAAAGTGTTTTCGGGAACGATTAATCAAAAAGGAAGTTTTCAATTCAAAGCGGAAAAAGTAGGAGCCGATACCATGCTTTCTCATATTATTAAAATGGTGCAAGAAGCACAAGGAAGTAAAGCTCCTGTTCAAAAATTGGTAGATAAAATAGCGAGTATTTTTGTTCCAATTGTCATCGGAATTGCCGTACTATCACTTATTGCTTGGATAATTTGGGGTGGTGAAAATGGATTCACTCAAGGATTGTTAGCTTTAGTGACAGTTTTAGTAATTGCATGTCCATGTGCTTTAGGATTAGCCACACCTACAGCCATTATGGTTGGTGTTGGAAAAGGAGCAGAGGAAGGAATTCTAATCAAAGATGCTGAAAGCTTGGAATTATCTAAAAAAATCAATGCCATTATTTTAGATAAAACGGGTACAATAACCAAAGGAAAACCCACTGTAACCGATGTTATTTGGGCAGAAGAAAATGATAGTTCTAAACAAATTTTGATAGCTATCGAAAAACAATCGGAACACCCGTTGGCAGAAGCAGTTGTAAGTTTTTATAAAGATGAAAATTCGGTAAATGTAAATCACATTGAAAGCATCACAGGAAAAGGGGTGAAAGCCCACTATAAAGAAGAATATTATTTTGTTGGAAATAAAAAATTGCTTTCTGAAAATGGTATAAGTATTTCTGAAAAACTAGATCATGAAGCTTCAAAATGGCTATTAGAAGCTAAAACCGTGATTTGGTTTGCCGATGCTAAAAATGCGTTATCCGTTTTAGCCATTGCCGACGAAATCAAAGAAACCTCCATAGAAGCCATTCAAGAACTTCAAAAAATGAATATTGAAGTGTATATGCTAACAGGTGATAATGCAAATGCAGCCAAAGCTGTTGCTGAAAAAGTAGGAATTACCAATTTCAAAGGAGAAGTTTTACCAAAAGATAAAGCGGATTTTGTAAAAGAGCTACAAGCAAAAGGCAAAATAGTAGCTATGGTGGGTGATGGTATCAACGATAGTACCGCTTTAGCACAAGCTAATGTAAGTATCGCGATGGGAAAAGGAAGTGACATCGCTATTGATGTAGCCAAGATGACCATTATCTCATCTGATCTTTCTAAAATTCCATTGGCAATAAAGATTTCAGCAAAAACCGTGAATACCATTAAGCAAAACCTTTTCTGGGCTTTCATTTATAATATTATTGGCATTCCACTTGCAGCCGGAATTTTATATCCAATAAATGGGTTTTTATTAAATCCAATGATTGCTGGAGCTGCTATGGCATTAAGTAGTGTAAGCGTGGTTGCGAATAGTTTACGATTAAAATATTTTAACAATTAAAACAACATCAAAATGAAAAATAACACATTAAAATTCAAAACAAATATCAATTGTATGGGCTGTGTAGCCAAAGTAACACCAGAATTAGATCAAGTAGCCGCAATTGAAAATTGGAAAGTTGATATTCACAACAAAGAAAAAATACTAACCGTTGAAGCTTCATCAGAGAAAGAAAAGGAAATTATGCAAGCGGTGGAAAAAGCAGGTTTTAAAATCGAAAAAATCAATTCATAAGTCTTTAGTGCTACTTGAAACAAAGTAAGGTGGCATTTTTATTAATCTTTGAAAATATAAAGATGAAAAAACAAAAAAGTGTTTCAAGAATAGTGGTAACTATGCTACTTATGTTAGTTTCGATACCCAACTCATTTGCTCAAAAAATAGTGCGATACGATTTGTATGTGCGTGACACGATTGTAAACTATTCGGGAAAAGAAAAAAGAGCCATAGCAGTCAACGGTCAAATCCCAATGCCAACTTTAACTTTTACAGAAGGTGATATTGCCGAAATATATGTCCATAACGAATTAAAGGAAAGCACTTCGTTGCACTGGCACGGACTATTTTTACCCAATAAAGAAGATGGTGTGCCGAATTTAACCCAAATGCCCATTCAACCTGGCACAACCCATAAATATACGTTTCCCATCATCCAAAACGGAACGCATTGGTATCATTCGCATTCTGGATTGCAAGAACAAATCGGAATGTATGGTATGTTCATTATGAATAAAAAAGAAAACGATCCTACTTTTAGAAAAGGTATCGATGATTTACCAACAGTTCCTTTAATTTTAAGCGAATGGACCGATTTAAAACCAGAAAACGTTCACCGAATGTTGCACAACGCTTCCGATTGGTTTGCCATAAAAAAGGGTTCCACACAAAGTTATAGTGAAGCCATTAAGCAAGGGCATTTCAAGACAAAATTAGGTAACGAGTGGAAACGCATGAATGCTATGGATGTGAGTGATGTTTATTACGAAAAGTTTCTAATGAACGGAAAAAGCGAAAGTCAATTAGCTCAGTTCAAAGGAGGAGATAAAGTCCGACTTCGTATTGCCAATGGAGGTGCTTCCTCTTATTTTTGGTTGACCTATGCAGGTGGAAAAATTACAGTGGTTGCTAGTGATGGAAATGATGTAGAACCTGTGGAAGTAGATCGATTACTAATTGCTGTTTCAGAAACCTATGATGTCATAGTCACAATTCCAGCCGATAATACGTCATATGAATTTTTAGCTACTGCCGAAGATAGAACAAAGTCGGCTTCAGTTTACATTGGAAATGGTATCAAACAATTGATTTCACCCTTGCCAAAATTAAAATATTTTGAAGGGATGAAGATGATGAACGATATGATGAAAATGAACGGTGAGTTAGACGATATGGGAATGAGCATGTCTTTAAATCAAATGGATATGAACGTAGTTATGTATCCTGAAATTACTGGTGAAGAAATAGAAAAAAGTAAAGAAGCAACTCCTAAAACGGAAATGCATCAAGAACATTCAAAACATAATAAGTATGATGCTAATGCATTGGCGAACATCACCACACTTAATTATGCTATGCTTAAAGCCACAGAAAAAACAGCGCTACCAAAAAATGTAGAAGTTAAAGAACTTCGTTTTGAGCTTACTGGAAATATGAACCGTTATGTTTGGAGCATGGACAACAAAGTAATTTCAGAAACCGATAAAATTTTAATAAAGAAAGGTCAAAATGTTAGAATTACGCTCTACAACGGTTCCATGATGCGTCATCCCATGCATTTACACGGACATGATTTTAGAATCATTAACGGACAAGGGGATTATGCACCTTTAAAAAACGTAATGGATTTAATGCCAATGGAAACCAATGTAGTAGAATTTAATGCTAATGTTGAGGGCGATTGGTTTTTTCATTGTCACATCTTGTATCACATGATGGCAGGTATGGGTAGAATTTTTACGTATGAAAATCAAGAATCAAACCCATTAATTCCTAATCCAAAATTAGCCCAACGCAAATTGTACGCAGATGACAGAGCTTTTCATATCATGGCAGAAAACGATTTTGCTACTAATGGAAACGATGGTATGGCAATGATTCAAAATACACGATGGAGTTTAGGTGCAGAATGGCGTTTAGGATACAATGACATGCACGGTTATGAAGCAGAATTTCATTTAGGAAGATATATTGGAAAAATGCAATGGTTAATGCCCTTCATAGGTTTTGACTGGCGTTACCGCGACATGGAAGGCGAAGTTGAAAAAAACATTTTCGGACAAAAAAACACCAAAGACCATAGAGCTGTTTTCAGTGCCGGATTTGCCTATACCTTACCCATGTTAGTTCAGTTTCAAGCAGAGGTGTTTCATGACGGAAATCTAAGATTACAATTAATGCGAGAAGATATACCAGTTTCCAAACGTTTACGAATGGGGTTCATGGTCAATACTGATACCGAATATATGCTAGAAGCACGATATATTCTAAAACGAAATCTCAGCCTAAGAACACATTATGATAGCGATATGGGATTTGGAGTAGGGTTGAATTTAAATTATTAATAGAAAAGAGCGCTTTCAATTGTGCTCTTTTTTATCTAAAATTATTTTTTATTATTTCTTCAAAATCCTCTTTTATAAACTCCCAATATTTTCCTTTATAGCAAATTGGGTCAAAATCATCATCAGCTTGTTCAAAAGAAATAAAGTTTTGAATGATTAAATCTTTATCATGGCTATAAGGGTATCTTTGTTCGTGTAATTCTATCATTTGGCTTATAGAATAGGAATCAAGTAAATTATGTAAATCCCAATAATCCTTTTTTCTTCCGCCTCTTTGAATGACATCTATCTTCATAGCAATAATTTCTTCAATAGTAGCCATTCTTATTCCATCTACTTCGATAAAAGGTTGAATAAATGTATCGGTATAAAATATATCTAATTTTATAGTGTTATTTTCATTATTTCCAACGAAATATGCCTTCCCCATTGCAGGTGGAACATCTAAAAAATCAACATAGTCAAAATTGTTTTTCAAAAAATCTTCAATCTCTTTAAAATTTAATGTACCATATTCAGCATCACTAAATAAATCAATATCTATGGATTCTCTATGCCCAATTTGAAGACTTAATGCAGTACCACCAACTAATCTAAAGTTTTGAAAAATAGGAGCATCCATTAGAGTAATGAGACTATTTTTTAGCAAATCATTTACGGTATTGTAATAGAGCATTATGCTTTTTGTTTGTTTTCATTAATAGTGTAAGGTTTTCTTCTTGAGTTTTGAAGAGCCACACTAATCTTAGGTAAACCGTAAAATGCTTCTAGCTCTTTTTTTTCGGTTTCATTTCCTCTTTCGTAAACACGTTGAATAATTGCTCTGTATTGCTTATCCCAGTTAATTTTAGAAATATCGGTATCCCAAAAAAGTGATTTTCTTAGATTAGATAAGTTAGGAGTATGGAGTGATTTCTTTTTTTCTTCAGCTATTTCATAAAAAGTTTGAAGAAATGCCATTGAACCTTCTTCTAAACCGAGTGCTGCTTCAATTTTTAAAGCTAATGCAGTATTGAGACTTCTTCTGCCTTTAGTAATAGCATTAATGGTTTGTGGATGTTCTCCTATAGAAAGGGCAAAAGGACGCTGAGAAATCTCTTTTTTTGCTAATAAACGCTCTAAAATGATTCCTGGATGAATACCTTTATATTTTTCTAGTTCAAAACTCATAATACAAATGTAAACAAATTTGTTTACATATTGCAAGAATGTTGCCAGAGTTTAGAACTAAAGATGATATTTATGATGAATTAATAAAAAGTAAGAAATTTCTTTCTATTTTGCCGATACAATATCTTTTTTCTTATTATTCATAAGGGTTAAAGAAGGTGGAGGTGTACTCGAGGTGTTACAAAAATTAATTATTAAGGGGAAAAATTATTTTTTACAAATTTACAATTTTTCTGTTATAGTTAAGTTTTTTATATTTTGAAACGATAAAATGCGGCTATATTATATCTTTTAGCAACCATTTCACATACTGAGTTAGTAATAAGTTCTTTTGTGCTTTTAAGGTATTCAACGATGTCTTCTCTGGAATAAAGACTTTCTAATATTTGTATGTCTTTTTCAAAAGTTTCTGGAATTGTGGCATACAAAGCTCTTGGGATTATAATGTCTTTATCCTTATCAATATTTAGTTTACTATAATCTATATCCCAAAACAAATGTTTGGGGAAGATAGTTGATATGTCAACTTGTTTATTCATAATATAAACTTATGAAATATTGTTTAATGAATTTTATTTACGTTTTCTTAGAATCGAATTTAATTCTACTAAATTAATATTTAAACGCTTTTTCCATTAACTGTTGTTCGCTTCTTGAAATTCCAATTTTGTTTGCAATTTCTTTCCATTTGCTTACAACACTACTAACTTCATTAATTATAGTGTTCATTTGTTTTTCATTTAGCCTGAAGTATTCTCCAACACTTTTAGCTAATTCAAAATCTAAATCATTGTTATACATGTCAATATTTAATGACAATCCATCTTTGTCAATTGAAGGATTTAAATCATATGCAGGAGATAATATCCAACCCTCATTAGTTAATATAAAACCATGATTTCTAAGATGATCATCTGTATTTGAAATGCTTATATTAAAAACGATTCTGCGCCACAATTGATGCAGATTTTTTTCAATACTTACACCATAGTTACTAATAAATTCAGCTATTTCTAAGTAACTTGGGTGATTGTCTTTTATTGTTTCTTCATTATTTCCAGTCATAGTCATTGCAGATGCAAAATGAATTCTTTCCCCATTTTCTCTATCAAAACGTTTCGTGAAAAAGGTATTATAATTACCCATTATTTTTTCTATACGACATGGAGCCATGTCAATTCCAGCTTGTATTGCTAATTCATAGGCTAAGTATTCCCATGCTGCTTTATCTATTGTATCTGACTTTGATGGAAATTTGGCTATCCACAAACTTTTATCCGTATCTAAGATATTGGCTTTGGGTCTTGCTCCTCCTAAAGAAGAACCAGGTGCAATTAATATTGAAAGCCATTTTCTTATTTCATCATTGTCTTTATCATCTTCAATGTTTTCAGCCGCGTTTTGAAGCTCTCTAATTGACGACCAAGGTGGAGTTGAAGCAATCTTGTTATTATCTAGAAAATCGCCATTTGGATCAATTTTGAAGCGTAGCGCACCCATTCTGCTTTCATCGTAAACGCCTAAAAGAAAATCTATATCATAAAGAGTTGGTGTCTTTACATTATTTTCTTTAGCTAATTGTGCTGCTTTACGTTTCATCAGTGTTCTTCCCCATGTATCGGGCATACTATCTAAAAAAATACCAAAGTTTTCTTTTTGATTTGGATATTGAGAACCTGAAAACAAACTTATGTCTGGATCTAATAAAAACTTTTGTCCTGTTTTAAGCCATAAAGCATCATACTCAAAACTAAAAGCTTTTTTACCTTTCGCTTGTTGAGCAGATAATACTCCAATAAGTTTAGGTTCCTCCATACCTATCCAATCGGCATAAACATATATGTCAGTTTTATTTAGTGCCATATTTCATTATTTTAAAAGTTCCAGGTCTTGTAATCTTCTGCCTAATTCATCGTCGGCAGCTAACTTTAAAAAATCATCTTGAAGTCCTAATACTCTCAATACATTAAAGTAAGCTCCCATTGCTACACCTGAATTTCCAGATTCAATTAAGTATAATGTAGAACGTGATATATCAGCACGTTCAGCAACTTGTGTCGTGGTTAATTTGCGTCTTTTACGGGCTACTTTTATATTTTCTCCCATTTTTTCAAGTATCAAATCGTACTTCGGAAAAATAGATTGCTTTTTAGTATTCATAAAAAAATGATTGTTATTATATACAAAATTAACCTTTTTGTTTTAAATAACAATCATTTTCGTAAGTTTAATATTGGGTTTATTTAATTTTACTTGCAAAAAAGTAAGTTTAAAAGTTGTCTAGAGTCTTTTTTAAAATGAAATGGTAAATTATTCACCGCATATTTTGCGGTGAATAGAAGAGTTATTCACCGCATAATTTTATTATTTTATAACAGGGGTATTATATTTTGAGTAGTGTCATTTTTTATTACCACACTTTGGACAAACAATCCAATCTTCTTTCATAGGGGCATGACATTTTACACATTCATTTTGTCTATGATTTATTTTTCCTAATTGATTACTTTTTGAAGTATATTCATCTGGAATTTCATTCAAAAAGCTTGATTCATTTCCTTTTTCTGTAACTAAATATAATTTGTCTTTTGCTCTTGTAATTGCTACATAAAACAATCTTCTTTCTTCTTCTAAAAGCAAATTATAGTCCGCTTTTTTGATAATTTGAAACAATCTATCTTCTAACCAAACATCCGGAAAACCTCCTTTTCCTTCGGTAAGACCAATGATGAAAACTACCTTTGCTTCAAGTCCTTTTGACGCATGAATTGTTTTACCATTAACAAAGAATTTATTTTGTTTGAACTCATTTCGGTAACTTGAAAACATATTATTCCTTCTGTACAAGAATAAAATATCATCTTTAGCATATCCCTCTTCTAATAGCTCTTGTACTTTTTCAATACAATATCTTATATTATCATCTAAA
The DNA here is from genome assembly GCF_038289885.1 of Flavobacterium helocola. Lineage (NCBI taxonomy): Bacteria > Pseudomonadati > Bacteroidota > Flavobacteriia > Flavobacteriales > Flavobacteriaceae > Flavobacterium > Flavobacterium helocola. Next base: position 24,715 of record NZ_JBBYHT010000008.1, read on the forward strand.
TTATTCCCTTTTTGAATAATGATTTTTTGCTGAGAATCTTTTACAGCTGCAATGTCTTTATCAATTTTGTGTTTGTTGTATTTAATAACTTCATTACTTGCTTCTACAATATTTCTCTCACTTCTATAGTTTTGATTGAGTTTAATTACTTGTGCATTTGAGAAATACTTTTCAAAATTGATAATATATTCTACATTGGATCCTCTAAAACCGTAAATACTTTGCCAATCATCACCAACACAAAATAATTGAGTTTCTGGCTTTATAAGTAATCTTATAAGTTCAACTTGTAAATTATTTACATCTTGAAATTCATCAACTAATACATATTGAAATTTATCTAGATAACGCTGTCTTACATCTTCATGGTTTGTAAATAAAGAAGTTGTCTTAGATATTAAGTCATTAAAGTCAAGATATGATTTATTGGTGGTGTAAGCTATATATTCTGAAATAATTGGAATCGCTAATTCATAAAACACTCTGATACGTTCATGTTTATCTTCTGAAGCTCTTTTAATTACTTCATCAAGAGAGATATTCTCTACTTTTATCATATCACAAATTCGAATGATTTGACGAACAAAGTCTTTTACTTCTTCAAAATATCCTTTGAACTCTTCTAAAAAGCTCAATTGTTTCTTTTCATGAAAATCGTATGGTAATCTACTTTTTACAATTTTATCTAAGGTGTGATTGAATACAGCTGAATCTTGAGTGTCTTTTTCAAAAGTTTTGGCATACAAAATATTTCCTTTGGCAAACTGTTTTTCTTTAGCTTCCATTGGATAACTCAAATCACTAACGTGCTCTAGATACAAATTAGCATCTGGAATATAAAAATCAGGATGAAAATCAAAGTCTTTTACATTCAGCAAAGGTTCATATTCAAAAGAAATACTATGTCTGTAAAGCCAATCTGCAATATATTGTTCGGATTTAGACTTTACTTTTGTACTATTCAAAGTGGTGTAAAACTTACCATCAGTTACTTTAGTATTTTCGTATTCTTTTGAAATATGAATTTTATCTACTAAATAATCCAAAACATAACGCTTTGTTTTTAACAAGAAAGCATTATCATCACATTTTTCAATGAAGATTTTGTGGAATACTTCAAAGACAGTTTCATCAGCTATTCTGTTAGAAATATCTTCAATGTCTGTTGATTTTTCATCACCAATAATCTTAAACTTATTATCAAATTCCTTTACACCATCTGATCGCAATACACTATAACAAAAACTATGAAAAGTACGAACCGTTAATCCTTCAATCCATTTGTATTTACGCTGCCAATTTCTACGTTCGGCGTCTTTTTCTTTCTTAGTTAATACCTTACTAAAAATAATACGCTCATATAAACCCGTTGTATCAGCAGCTACAATTAGACGATCCATCATTTCATTAGTAGCATTTTTAGTAAATGTAATTGCTAAAATACTAGATGGATGTACTTTCTTTTCTTCGATTAAATAAATGATTTTTTGCAACAATGTTTTTGTTTTGCCTGAACCTGCACCGGCCAAAACTAAAAGACGCTTATTATCACTAACAACAGCTTCTTGTTGTTTGTCGTTTAAACCATTTAATATGTTGTTATTGTCTAACATAAAATTTATTTTCTCCCAAAATCAGCAGGGTTTTCACCCCATGCTTTGGTTTCCCATTTTAATAATTCGTTTTCATAGGTGTTATTTTCTAACCATTTTTCGGCTCTTGCTATCAATTCGAATAGTTTTTTGTTTTTCTCACTTGGTGGATGATTCGTTCTTGCCTTTTTTTCATTTACCCAGCCTAATGCAATTCTACTGTCTGAGTAAATAGGAATTTTCCAATGCCATTGTTTTGATAAAGCCAATGCGTGTACTATAGCTAAAAATTCAACAATATTGTTAGTGCCGTCATCTAAAGGACCGACATGAAATAATACTTCATATGTTTTTAGATAAACTCCTTGATATTCAACTACACCAGTATTTGTATTCCAAGCTCCATCTACTGCAATTGCATCTTCAATAGGCTCACCTATGAGCGCTAAGGCTTCTTTTGAAAGCGTGCTCACTACTTTTTTATTTTTTCCTATGTAATGTGAACTTGAATCATGAAAAGCTTGTTCTGCCAAGGCTTTAGATTCAAACGATTTAAAAACTGCTCCATCAAAACCATTAGTTTGTGCTTTACAGTCTTCCCATGAAGAAAACACACCTGTTTCTCTTCCTTTCCAAACGACATAAAATTTAGGTTTCTTAGCCATTACAATGAAAAATAATAATCTTTAATCTTTTGAGCCATCAACTTTCTTCGCATTACTAAGAAATCTTGATAGTTTTCTAATCCCATTGTCATAATTTCAGCTGGAACACAATTCGCATTTAAATTCGCTAATAATTCCTCTTGAGAAGCCAAACCACTTACTAATCTATTGTCAGATGCAATTTGAGAATTTACCAATTCAAAATATTCTTTGGGTGGTTTATTTCCTACTTTAATATTGATTTCCGATTGCATATACACATAGTTGGCAATCTGATTGTATTTTCCTCTGTCTAATCCGTTTTTCTTTAGAAAATCTCTAGGGAACAAATGGTGGATGTCACCTCTTAGGGATATTAAGTCTCCTACTAATACATCTTTAGATAAGAAACCTCTATCATTGGCTTTAACTTGGGATGCTAAAAACACATTGAAATAAGGACTACTCGCTACTGAAGTATCTAAACTTTGTGGTAACGAAGCATTCCAAAATGCCTCTGATAATTCTCCTTCTTCCTTTTCTTTCAAATACTCATCAAAAGGGCGATTGTGAATTTGTTTAATATCAAAATCAAAGACTGATTCAGGCGAACCTGAATAACGACCTGTTAATACCGAATACACAAACCAACGTTTTACATAGCTTTCAATGTGAACCGAATTAACACCTAACTCTCTCAATTTTAAATATAAGATGTAAGCAAAGTTTAAAGCATTTTGCGAACGTATCAACTTAGGCGAAATAAATCCGGCTGACTTGATTATCATAATGAAACGTTTAAAATGAGTTTCATTAATGAAATTGAAAACTCCTTGTTTCAATTTCTCAAAAGATTGTTCGGCAATGCTATCTTCAAAGGAACGTGTTTCAAAGTTCCTACCCGATAGTAAACTCACTAAATCGGATAAACGCCCTCTGTTGAATTGAGAGGTAAAAGCAACACGAATTAAATCAGTATACTCAGGGTCGTACAAATCTTCGTTTTCAGATTTTAACCATTGCATTTTGGCAAAAAACTCCGTTTTAGCAAACTCTGGGTCATTGTCAACGATATGTTTGTAGAACTCTGGAGAAATAGCTAAATGACAAAAATAATCTATGGCTTTACGCAATACGTTGCCTTGATATTCGGTATTGGAAGCGATTTTACTCATGGCAAAATCTGCCTGACTTAACACGACTCCTTTAGAGTTAATTCTAATGAATATCTCTGTTACGGTTTCAATATCTAAATCGTGCGATAATTCAATAATTCCTATTTGTTTTTTAGGAATGTTAATCAAATTCGTAAAAGCACGCTCTACTAAATCTTCATCGGCTTCAGGATTAACGGCTAAATAATTACGCACTAGTTTCAAAATACTAATCTCACCACTTACGGCTTCTGCTATATTGGGAATCCAAGTGTGGTCTTTTAAAATAGCTGGATTTTGTACTTCAAACTTTTCTAAAATAGGATTGAAAGCAATTTTGATTTTAACACGTTGGTAGGTTTTATCAATAACATATTCACCCAGTAAAGCAGCTGTTAAGGCGGTTACACGTTGTTGCCCATCGATTAATATCTTCTTGCCTTCACTCATACTACCGTCTTTTAAACGGACATTAGGATTACGCCAAGCAATTACATAGCCTACAGGAAAGCCCTGATACAAACTATCCATTAAGTCTCTGACTTTTGAACTGTCCCAAACAAATGGGCGCTGTATTTCTGGTATGGCAATTTCACCTGATTTTACCCAGGTTAAAAGTGTTTCTATTAAGTGTTGGTTTACGGAGTATTTTTGCATATTATTGTTTTTTTTTCTTCAGGGTGTCTTCTAAATATCTTATTTGCTCTCTAATAATATTATCATAAAAATTATCATTATCATCAATCTCAGATAACATTTCACTTAATTTAATTCTTATAATTGGTTCATCTATTAAAGAGATTATTCCTTTATGAAATTTAAGAACTTCATCATTTATTCTGTATTTTTCTTGAGAATTTTCATTTTCAAATTTTCGTTTATTGAGTAACTCTTTATTTAACCAATCAATAGTCATATCAATTTTATCTTTTGCAAAGTCTCCAATAAATCCATTTGACATGAAAAAATTATCACTTAATAATTCATGTATATTAGCGCCAAATGTTTTTCTGCTACCTTTTTTTTGAATTGATTTACCATTTATAACTTCTAAAAACATAATATTATTACTAGGAATATCTGATAAAATAAAAGGTGAATGCGTAACAAAACAAATATTAATAGATTTAATTTTTCTCAATTCAATCCTGCTTATGCTATCTAAAAAATATTTAATGAACGATTTTTGCATTTGTGGATGAAAATATAATTCTACTTCTTCAAAAATGATATTTATATTTTCATACTTTATTTTATTTCCTGTTACAGAATCTAAATTATAAAGATGATAAAGTAAAGAACTTACCATATATATTTGCTGTTTTTCACCTGAACTCAGAGAACTAAACTTGATTAATTCATCTAATTCTTTTACAGGTTTAAGAACTATATCAATATCAAAAATTGGAGGAGGTATTAATTCTAAAATAGATTGGTTCCTTTTTTTTATTTTTTCAATTTTTTTTGAAAGTTCTTCAATATTTAATTGAATATCATCATCTATTATATTTATTAAATCATTCTTTAAATAATTTAAGGTTTGTTTTAATTTAAAGGTAATATGACTATCGTCATCTTTAATTTTATTGATAAATTCTTTGAATAGACTTGTATCAAACTTGTAATGTTTTGGAAGTAAAAAATGTTTATAATCTTCATATTTTTTGCATATTGAAACAAGTTTATATACAATATATTGTCTTGCTAAATCATATTTAACATTTTTAGAAATAACTAATTTTATATGAGGAATACCATGAATTTCAAACATTAAAGAATTTACTAAATCATCTTTCTCTCTAACTGTAAAAGCACCTAGTTTAAAAAATCTTTCTATATCTTCTCCTTTACTATCTTTTACCCAATAAGAAACCTTTTCTTTTTTAGGCTTAAGTTTTAATATTAGAGTATCAGCTTTTAAATTATCACCAAATTTTCTAAAATCAATTTTACCTTTTTGAGAAGTTCTAAGAATGTTTGCTAATAATCTTTGTTTAACCAATTCATTTTCTCTATTAATATCAAAATTACCAGCAGTTCTCATTGGATTCAAAACTAATGGTGTTTGATAAGAATCGTTTTTGTGAAATAACTCCTTTAACCAATTTATAAATACTCCATTTTTTATAAATCCAAACTCAAAACTATTGTAAGCATAATGAGAATAATTAACGGCTTCAGTATAAAATAATTTACTCAAATCAAACCTAGATTGTTCAGATTTTTCATTTAATAACAAGTTTGAATTGAAACTAAAAACCTCAAATTTTGATTCATTTACTATTATTTTGTAAAACTTATCTGTTTTATAATAAAACTCTACATGAATACCATCAACTATCTTTAAATCAGCAGTAATAGTTTTTTTTGGCAAATCCGATTCAAATTTAAAATTATAAGCAATGTTATTAATAGCTCTAAATAGCAATTCAATAATCGAACTTTTCCCTGATCCGTTTTTACCAACTATTGCACAAATATTAATATTTACATTATTCTTAATTTCATTGTCATTAAATATTCCATTAACAATCTCCTTATTAATTATAATTTGTTCTTTACCATCATTATTTATAATAATTTCATAATCAGAATAGAAATAATATAACTTTTCTTTTTCTAATACCTTAGTATAGTTAGAATCACACTCTTCAAGAGCTTTTATTCCAATGATTTTGAAATTACTTTGTTTCATCATTTATTATTCCTAATTCTATTAATATGTCTTTCTTCATTTTACTCAATGGTCTTTTTTCAAACTTAGTTTCTTCAATATAAACACCAAATGCCAATCTATATACTTCTTCGGGAGAAATTATTCCTTTATATAATGTAGATAATTTTTGCAAATAACTTTCAGAATAAACATCCCTTATTCTCCTCAATTCCTTGATTTCTTCTTCATGAGTTTCATATATCTCTTTAATTTTAAAAGCATTAATAGTATTTAACCCTTTTTTACTATTTGGATTATTTAGCATATTGAACCCGAAAGTGTTTAAGGATTTGTTATAATAACTAAATTTTATTTCCGTGTTTATTATTTTTTCATCATCAATATAGGGATGTAAATAGTCATTAAGATTTAAATTTGTAGCACCTTTTAAAGAACTATTACAGATATGGCATGAAGGAATTAAATTATAAAATGATAGTGCTAATAATGGATATTTACTTTTTGGAAACCAATGATCAAATTCTGGTCTAGTTAATTTTTCAGGTGTAAAAACTGTTTTAGTATACATTCTGTTACAGTAAACACATGTACTAATATCTAGATTATTAGCTAAATTATAAGTAGAATATTTTGTTGTTTTTATAGAGAATGAAGTTTCGTAATTAAAAATGTCTTCAACAAAAGAGTTCAAACGTTTGTACTTTGTAACATTTTGTTTTTCAGCTCTAGTTTTTGGGGTTTTATCAATATTTAACCTAAAATTATCATATCCATCTAACGAGTAATTACTTATATTTGAATAAAACTGATTATTTAAGTCTAATATTTCTTCTGGTTTACCTTGTAAAAAAATCTTCAAAGTAGCATCTGATAAAAAGGCTTTAATGTCGCTATTTGTACAACGATTAACTCTTCTTTTCAAAATTGAAAATAAACCTTTTATATGAAAATCTAATGCAGATTTAATTTTTGCATCATTAGAATTAATGTAAATCATAACATTCTTTTTTTATTTTGTAGATATTCAATTTCTTTATCTATTAATTCTTCCTGTATATTTTTGTCACCTTTTAATTCTTCAAGCATTTCAGCTAACTTTAATTTTAATACATGTTCATCAATAATTGATATTATTTTTTTGTGAAATTCATATTGTCCATTATCCACAATATATTTTGTTTTTAAATTTTCTTTTAGTATTCTTTGTTTGTTAATCCATTCTATGGTAGCGTTTATTTTTTCTTTTGCAAAATCACCAATAAGACCATCATTAACAAAAAAACTGTCGGCTAATAAATCAGTAATGTTTGCACCAAAAGATTTTTGACTCCTTCTTTTTGAATCAACAATAAAGCTTGAGTTACCATTTTTATCTAAATAAAAGATACACTGATTAGGAATGTCCGATAAAGTTAGTGGGTCATGAGTACTAAATATGATTTGAATAACAGGATTTTCTCTAGTATAAATGTATTTCTTTTTTTCTTCATCATATTTTTGCGGATTAATTTTTGAAAAAATAAGAGGAAGAGTTTTTGAAATTGCATTAATAAATTTCTTTTTCCACAAAGGATGAAAGCCTAAATCTGGTTCATCTAGTAGTAATAGATAATATTCATTATTCAAATGTTTACTTTCTTTATTAGTATCAATGTAATTATACAAAGAAGAATAAAAATCTAGCAATGCTTTCTCTCCTGTCGATAGTTTTTTATTTGGAGAAAAATCAAAAAGAGAAATATATATTGGGCTTTTTGGAAATATTTTTAAAATATATTTATAATTATAGATTAATTCATCAAAGAGTAATTTACTCTGATAATCTTGTATACTAAAAATTAAATCTCCATCTATTAATTTGACAAAATCACTATCTATAATTTTTGTTATTTTTTGATAAAATGTCAATATAGCTTCAAATGATTCAGTATAACTTATCATTCTTTCTTTTATGGGGTTCATATCAACACCAGAAAGTTTTGAAAAAGAATCTTTTTCAATATGTGCTATAATTTTTTGACTATCTTCAATTTTTATCCCTTTTAAATCAGTTTTTATTTTCTCAGTTAAAGATTTATACTCATTAACAAAATACATTTCTAGGAAAAAATTTAGTCTGTCATAAAAATTATTTGTTTCATTAATTCTACTAAAATCAATTCCTCCTCCCAAACCTGTTTGAGGAAATGTAGCACCAAGCAATAAATAACTTAAAATGTTTACTTCAAGATTTTTAATAAAATCAAATGAATTATGAATGTAATCGTAACCAGTATTATCTGAGTATTTGTAATCTTTTAAATTCCACAATTTATCAAACTGTTCAGTAAAACTTTCACTTTCTAGAAGACTAATGCTTTTCTCATGAGATTTAATCATATCTTCTATCGAAAATTCACTATAGAAATTTTGCTTGTCTTTAAGTCTACTTATTTCACCTTTTAGCTCATTTTTTAATGCATCACCTCTATGTGGATTTCCAAAATTTGATTCTAGATATGGTGCTCTTATTCTAGATTTTCTTAATTTTTTAACATTTATTTTTATATAATCATAACTTGGAAAATCATAATACGCATCCTTTATTTTTTTGATTATTGAGTCATTTAAAAAATTAACATTTCTATTGACAGAGTCAAGATAATAGTCCTCCAAATTATTATCAAAATAATTTATAAGAGAAATGGGTGAAAAAGTATCAACAAGATCATAATCCAAAGTCGGAGAATAATATAAAGGTTCAAATGACTTATGTTTAATTTCATTAAAAGAAGCCACAAAATTAATTATAACCGTTTTTTCTGTTTCATTAATTATGTCAAATGAATCAGAATTACTTTTTTCAATTAAATAAATTAACTTTTTACTACTTGAATCAATAGAATTATTTAGGGATCTAAGAATTGTAGTTTTTCCAACTGCATTTTTTCCAACTATACAACTTACCAATGAAATATCATTTCCCCAAAATTCATTAATGAAGTTTTCATTTTCAGTTACTTTATTTACTTCAATTTTAGAATTTTTACTTTTAAATAAATAGTTGAATTTGCCTCCTAGATTTAAGGTGAACTCAGTATGATTTTCCCCAAATAAATGAGGAAATGTATTTTCTGGTATATATATTGCTGCAATTCTCATGATCATTTAAATTAATTTTTAATAAATTCCTAACTATTAATATGTTTTTTTGAGCTTAAAATTAATTTAACTATCAATATCATAAATCTTCTAAAATTTGCTCCATTGATATCAATCTTGTGCTTAAAAGCTTCAGTTCATTTGAAGTCGCCTTATTTCCAAAAATCATCTCTAATTGATTAATCATTTCTGGTATTTCATCATCTTTTTCAACAATTATAAAACGAATATCTTTTGGCTCAAACACTAACTTTACATGTTTAGCTAGTTTTATATTTAATGCTCTTCTTTTTGTTTTATCAATATAATTTTCTTTTGTGTAACTATCTTTAATTCCGTTTTTGAATAAAAAATCTCTTGTTGGTGTGAACCTCCATTCCCTTTCATCATAAAATTTCACTTTATTCTTAAGATAGTTATCATCCCTGTAAAACTTACCTTCATAAGGTTTTATATACCTAATAAAATTAGAAAGATTATTATGGACACTATTTATTTTTTTACTTAATTCGATATCTCTTTTATTGTAATGTTCAAATAGCTTTTCTGTAGTTTTAGTAAGTTTAATGTTTTTTAATTCTTTTTCATCAATATCAAAAAACTTTTCAATATTTTCAAAAGCATAATTTAATATTTCGGTTGTTTCAGAATTTGGATAAGAATATATAACAGGGCTTACTTTGTTTTTCATACCCCATTCTTTTGTCAATCCAATGGCATATCTACCATATGTTTTAGTATGATTCTTGACATGTGATAATGGAATATCACAAAAACATGTCATAGGGAAAACAATTTCAGCTTTGTTATTGATTAAGTTTTGATAATTTTCCAAACTATATCTTACAAAAAGTCCATTTTTTAAAATACTAGTTAAATATTTTTTTTCAGTAGTAAAATGAAATAGTGTATTTGAGCTTATGTTAGTATCCATTTTTAGTATCTATGCTTTAACAAGTGGAAATAATTTTACAGAACCATTTTTAGTTTTCCAGTGGTCAACATCTTTTGACAAGGGTAATTGTCCTGTTACTGAACAAATTAATATCTTACCTAATTCTAAAGATTTTTTTCCGAATAATTCAACATCTTCATCAGAAGCGTCTTGATCTAAATTAAAATGTGCGCCCACTTGATTACGAATAAATAATAGTTTTTTTAAATCTTCAATTACAGGTTGTAACTGATATTCAACTTCATAATCTTCTTCCTCGCTTCTATCGTTTATTCTTATACTTCTATGGATAGTTTTAATATTTTTTAAATATTTAGATTGCAGAGTATCAATTAATTCTCCTAAAGTATATTTAGAAGATTTACGTTTTGGTAGATGATATTCGTAAATATCAGTTAAATAATCTAATATATTTTCTAGAATTATACCGCTTTTACTTGCTATGATTTGTCTATCGAAATAAGAAGTATCATTTAATGCTATTTCCAATTCTTGGAGTTCTACACGACCATTTTGTACTCTTATTCCAGTTTCTTTAGACCATTTTCGTAGTTCGATAAAGTGTACTTTTGCCCCTGGCGCACGATGCGTTCTATATCTATCTTTCCAAGGTCTGTAGTGTGTTGTAATTATTATTTGTCCAAAATACTCTGCTTCATCGTGCAACAAATTTATAAATTTATTTAAGTGGCTTTCATCAACCGACATTACTACATCATCTAAAACTAATATAGTATTGCCATCACTATACTTTTTTGCTAACGCTAAGAAAATGCATATGCTTAAAGTATCGAGATGAGACTCGCTGTAAACGGATTGTGGTGTAATTTCTTTTTCTGAATGGAAATTTGCCTGTAGCTCTAAAGAATTTTTATACTTGGGATTCAGAAATAATTTAATTCCCCCCAAACCTTCATCTGGGTGAAGCAATTGATACATTCGTTCTACATCACTTGATATTGACAGAAGTTCATTGTCATAAAACTTTTTTCTTTCTGTTTCAACAATAGTAAAAGCTTTATTTGTTGCTTTTGAAAGCGCTACTAATTTTTCAAACTTTTCAGTGTTTGTAGTTATTGAATTGAATTGTTCTTTAATAATATTATGTTGTTCAATTGCTTTACGCTTTGTTTTTTCAGCTTCATCAATTTTACTAAAAAGGACTGTTAAAGCACTTAAATTATCGGTAAAACAAGTATAATTAATTGTTACATCTAAACCAACACCGTCTACAAAAGGAACTATTTCTGGTAGTTTTTCTCTGTATTTACTAATGGAATTTTTGTATTTGATTATTAATTCGCTAATCGTTGAAATTGCACTTGTTTGAATTGCAATATTTTTATCGTGATCTTTTGTATTTGTATCAAGTATTTTAGCTGCTTTGTCTAAAGCATCCATTGATATGATTTGTTTCTCAAGTGAAGTAATTACAACAGTCTTTTCAAAATCGCTTGAACAAACCGGACAACTATTAATGTTTCCCTGTTCAGCTATATATGTCTTAGCATTTTTCAATAAAGTTAATAGTTCTGTATTATTTGTTGTATTTTCTAATTTGAGTTTGTTTACTATTTCTTCAGAATTTTTTTTTGTTTGTAATGACTGCTTAATTGTATTATTTAATGAAACTATTTCTTTATGTTTTATATCAATTGCGTTCCATTGTTTAATAAGTTCAACTAAAACTAGATAATCTCTATTTTCTTTTGATAAATCTTTCTCAGATTGAGCTTTAGCCCAAATAAGCATTTCTCCATCAGGTTTTCCCTCAATTTCCCAAGATTTCTCTAAAGTTATTTTAGCACTAGAAAGTATTTCAGTTGTTCTTTGCAAATCTGTATCTACTTCTTTATTAACTTTTCTTAATGCATCTTCTGAAGTTAAGATATTCGAAACATCAATGTAATCTTTTAATGTATCGTATCGTTTTGCTGCTTCTGCATTTATCAAATTGATTATTTGATTTCTTCTTAAAAAACGAATAGAAGGTATTCCAACAATTGGATTTTTTATAAAAGTTTTAGAGGCTCCAGATAGCGTTGCAGAAAATAAACCAATATCAGTATCTAATTTAATTGAAGTCTCTCCATTACCTGTTCCTAATGATTTCAGAAATCGCATATCAATAGATGACTTATCGTCTAATGAACCTTTTTCATTTGTAAGTAAACATACAAATGCATCAGAAATAGTAGATTTTCCATTACCGTTTTCAGCAAAAATCATTGTGATTTTTTTTGTCTTATCAAACTCAATGGTTACTGGCTGTGTTGCTCCCCTAAATGATTTTATATGTAGATTATTAAGCTTCATTATTACTTACATTTTCGTCTTTGGGTTTATAAAGAATTTCTTCAAAAGCAACTTTCCAATCAAAATCTTTCAATTGACCTTTAGCTAATTTTATTACTAATTGGTTTTCAGAAGCATTAATTAGCCCTTCTTCTTTCAATTTATCATCTATGATTTTTGCTAATAATTCATTGCAATCTATATTTCTTGATGTCATATTATTTTTACTTTTATTATCAACTATTATCTACAATTCCTATTTCCTCTTCACTCAAACCATACAACTCATAAACCATAAAATATTGCTCACACTTTAGAGTTTTTCAATTGGAAATGGAATAATATCCTTGTTGGAATATTATTTATTTAATTTTCACTTTAATTTATTAATATCACTAACTAACTCTAATAATTTAAATACAGATATACCAGTATCTCTAAGTATATCTATTGCATAAATAAATATTGTTGTTAGAAAAGTTCCTATTATAAAATTCTTAAATTCAAAATCAATCAATTTACTATCATTTATTATTAAAACTAAAAGAGATAATATTATGAGTATAATTTGTTCTTTTAGTGAAAACTTCATTTCAATGTAAGTACTTTTAAAATCTAAATCATTAAATTTAGTTTCAAGTTCTGCCATTTTGATTGATAATAATCCTGTCGTTGCAGTATTTATTGCTAATAGAGTCAGGAGTATAATTATTAAATTAGAAGAAAGAAATTCTAATAGGAAATTAGACTCTAAATAGTAGCTTATCAAATTTAAAATAAATGAGATAATGACAAAAAATGAGATGTTTTTTAGTGTATTCAACTTTTTAAAATTTCTTTATACATTTTGATGACTTGTTCATGGGAACCCTCGAGATAAATCTGCTCAATATCAATTTTTTTAATATTATCACTTGTTTTTAATTGTTTCGAAATACCTTTCACTTTCACTTTTATTTCTCCACCACCTTTGGAAGAATAATCAACAAGTCCTTCCAATTCTTTATTAGATTCATTAATTTTCTCCAATTTCCCATTCTCTGGTGCTTTTAAAATAATGTTACTTCTATGAGCATTTGTGTTTTCAGCAAATTTCTTAAATGCTTCTGGTAGTGATTTTGATATATTTGCTAAATTAGGTTTAATCATTTCAATATTTATATATTTAATTTTGCCTTGGTACCTCTTAACTAAAGTCCAAAAAGTCTTTTTATCGAAAACTTCATTGGTTTCAATGTTTAAATATTTTGTATGAAGATATTTTCTGAAAATTGTAATGAGGATATTTTTAGTAGCATTAACAGATGTAAACACTTCAATATCTTCACTTATATATATTTTTTGAACATTAGGATCATTATTGACTATTAGATAAACATAAGGTTCAGTTTTTATTTCTTTTTCTATAAAATCTTCAACTATTTTATCATATTTTTTGTTTGAAACTTTAAATAGATAGATGCTGTCAGTGTTGTCTAAAAGTTTAAATAGATTTTTCTCTTTTTTAGTTTCTGGTAGTGATTGTATTATTTCTTCGAAAATTTTATTTTTTGTTTCTCTAAGTTCTTCAAATGATGGTTTTGGACCATGCAATTCTAGTGCTGTTTGTTCAGTTTCCAAAGGTAATAGATGATATCTATACTCGCTAAAGGTAATAGTTTTACTCATTTTTTTGTAATTTGGTTGATCTGTATAATTATTTTTTCCCTTTCTTCTCCTTCACAAATAATCCAGCTGTATATTTTTCATACAACTCAAATAAAAACTCCATGCGTTTGGCTTCGCTAGTGAAAACTTGTTTGCTGTATGCGGCATCAACGGCTTTATCTAATTCATTGTGGGCTTTTACTAAAGCTGGTGGCATAGTTAACGGATTGTATAAATCTGCTAATGTATATTTTGGGAATTCATTTCTAACTTTGATAACTTTTTCTACAGCATTCTCAATTGTAATTTTTTGTTTGTCGGATATATTCTCTGGCCAAGGAAAGTTATTATAGACTATTTTGTTTGAATAGATATAATCGCTTTTCATTCTACCACAAACATAACTCATCCAGGTCATATGCATTTTGCTCTCCAAAACACCAAAAATAAAATGAGTTGCATTTGGAATAAATGAAGCGGTATTGTTAACTATAAATTCAGGTTCAACATATGCAAAAGGTATATATTTCCTCCTTTCAGAAGATACTTTGGGAAACATCAAATATCTTGTATTTGGTTGTCTGTCTTCTGAGAATAATGTAGGGAAATTAGCCCAATGCTTCGTTCTTGCTTTACTACTTGAAAGTCTAAAGTTTTTTACTCTTTCAATTCTTTCTTGAATAAATGGAATATGTCTAATTTCATTTAAAGGTGCATCTTTTAACCAAAGACAATAACGAACATTTCCATTAATAAAATCTCCGCCTCCAATGAAAGGTCTAATAAATTTAGAGCTTTCAGGATATTTTTGTTTTAAAAAATCAACCTCTTCAACTGTCAACATAAAATGTCCACTATCTGTAGTTTCACTCCCTTTTATTATTTCAGGAACATCACAAAGAGGCTTAGTTCTAGAAACAATAAACATATCTTTTCCCTCAACTAAATATGGACTTATATTTTTTGCTTTAATTTCTTGTGCTACTCCACTAATATTCTCATACTCAAAAATTCTTTTTATAGTTACATCAAAATTTGCAAACCCTATAATAACTACGTGAACTGCGGCATTCCCTTTCGCTTCATTACCCCATTTAAATGTTTGATGAGCAAAGTGAATTTTTATTTTATATATATTAAATAATATTCCCCAAATATTTCCAACTTGTTCGCCTTTAACTATTGAATTTGTAGAGACATAAGCAACTTTTATCTTTGTGTTTTGTATGTATTTTGCCGCTTTTAAATACCAAGCAGTAACATAATCCAATGTCCCACTACCATTTGTTCCAGCAAAAATCAGTTCCATATCTTTTTTCTGTTCAGAATTTTGGATTTGCTTACCTATAAATGGTGGATTTCCAATGATGTAAGAAAGTTTGTCTTTTGAAATAACTTCATCCCAATCAACTCTTAAAGCATTTCCATGTACAATTTTAGCCGACTTTTTCAATGGTAAACGGGCAAAATATTGTCCGAATTCATTACTAATGAGCATGTTCATTTGGTGGTCAATTAACCACATGGCTACTTCGGCAATACGTGCAGGAAATTCTTCGTATTCAATACCGTACATCATGTCAACATCGAGCCAAATGATATCGCTAATGTCTAAAACTCCTTGTCCTGATTTGTAGGTAGCTCGTAATACTTCTAATTCAAGTAAACGTAATTCACGATAAGTGATTACTAAGAAGTTACCGCAACCACAAGCAGGATCTAAGAATTTAAGTTGACTAATCTTTTTATGGAATTCAGGCAGTTTGTTTTTATTTCCTTTGATGCTTTCAAACTCAGCCCAAAGTTCATCTAAAAATAAGGGTTTAATTAGTTTTAAGATATTGCTTTCACTGGTGTAATGCGCTCCTAAGTTTCGACGTTCTTTTGGATTCATTACACTTTGAAACATAGAACCAAAAATAGCCGGTGAAATTTTACTCCAATCGATGTAACAACAATCTAATAAAGCTTGGCGCATTTTACTATCAAAACTTGCCATTGGTAAAATTTCTTCAAACAATTTACCATTAACATACGGAAAGTCGTTTAATTGCTCGTCCAAGTTTTTGAAACGTTTGTCTTTTGCCGTGTTCAACACCTGGAACAATTCTTGAATTTTGGATGCTAAATCACTTCCATCTTCGGCGGTTCTATGTTCTATGTAATCTTGAAATTGTTGCTTATCAAAAATAGTAGTGTCTTCCGCAAACAAACAGAATAAAATCCGAACCAAATAAACTTCTAACGGATGCCCTTCGTACCCAATTTCTTCTAATCGGTCGTGAAGTTTTCCCATTAATTCCGCTGCTTTTATGTTGGCAGGGTCTTGTTCCTTGTATGTTTTCTTTTGATACCCTAAAAGATAACCAAAGCTTTGCACATTTAGTACTAATTCGTCTAAAGTAAAGGATAAAGTCGTTTGTTCTTCGGTATCGTATAATCTAAAAATGTGGAAATCACATACCAAAACATATTTCGGTAGTTCGTTTTGTTTTAATCCGTGTGTATAATCAATTGCTTGTTGAAATGCTTTGTCAAGGTTTTTACCACGACTTTTCATTTCAACCAAAATAGTTCCTTTCCAAAGTAAGTCGATATACCCATCGGCATCCGATAGTTTTTTTACTCTGTGTTCAAATGTTCCAATCTTCTTACGAGTGATTCCAAAGACATCAAAAAAAGCGTCTAAAAATGGTTTAGCATCAGCTTCTTCATTAGTGGTATCTTTCCATTCTTTTGAAAACTTAACTGCTCTGTCTTTTATCTCATTCCAGCTTAACGCCATTTGTTTTTATTTTAATTGTAGTATAATTCCCAAACATAACGAAAAAAAAGGGTATTTACAACCCGTAAAAATACCTGATTTTCATACCAGGTATTTTTACGGGGGTACCATTGGAAACAAAGGTAAACAAAGGGAAAACAAAATAAATGAGGAAAACCGTAAACGGAACTGTAAAAATAGTTTCCGCTAGTTAGTTGCTTTTGTTTGTCTTTGTTTTCTTTTTTTGATACTTGAAAAAAGAAAGAGAAAAGACTAAAAAGAATTGGATTAGAATTTCTATTTTTACATCAGAAAAATATATTTAATCGCGTAAGCTATTAATGAGGTCAAAGAAAACTAGGAATCTTCTTTTACAACCGAAATTAATAGACTTACGCCTGTGCATGATACTTGCGTGGGCGTAGTCTTCTGGTTGTTGGGCTTCCTAGTGCCTCTTTGACGGTTGGCTAATGTCTCACGCATTTTTTTTATGCTTATGGAAAACTCAACTTTACTTGATGTTAGAACCGTATTTTTAAATATGGTTTTATTTGGAGCTAAAACAACTCCTGAACTTTTAATTGATTCATTTACTTCGGATGAATTTATCAATCTTTTAAATATGGATGATGGCATTGAAAAGGATACTTTTTTTCGTAAGATTTCAATTGAATTTTTGTTGCTATTAAACGAAATAGAGCGAATTAATTTAATTGATATTTTAAGTACCAATGAAACTTATAATCAATTCCTATTTGTAATTTATATGCTTACCAATAAAGATAAAAGACAAACAGAAAACAGTATAAAAATTAAAATTTGTGAAGACTTAATGGAATATAAAAATAATGGTCTAATCACGGATTCAGTTTTAGCTTATTTCAGAGTCATGTTAGATAGATTGACTTTATTTGATTTCAATAAACCTGGAATGATTAATAAATCTGAGTACATGAAAATTTCTACTCAATTGCTTTCAAATAATATGGAAAAATATTTTTTGGAAAATTAAATTTCATTAAATTTGTTTCACTGGAGCTGGGTATAGTCTTGGCGGAGAGAGTAACTTCGGTGAAACCGACCAAAAAGTGAGATCAGACAGAAAAAAGACTTGAGTTAATCAAGTCTTTTTTTGTTTTGGATGGTATAAGATATGTTTTTTCATTTCTTCTAAATTCCGATATTATTTAACAAATGAATTTTCTTAGAGCTTCATTCATGATTTCTTTCATGCTCATTTCTTCATTAATCGATTTCAATTTCAATTTTTTGTATAACTCTTTTTCAATGTAGAATGAAAATTGTATTTCTTCAATTTCTTTAATTGATACAGGTACAATTTTTTGAATTTTGCTCTGTTCATTGTTAGACTTAACCTTGTTAATTAGGTCATTTATATTATCTGATTTCATATTTATATAGATTTATAGATTTATAGTTTTATAGAATTATAGATTTATAGAATTATAGATTCATAGAACTATAACAACAAAAACAAAACCTCTTTTGTTAGTTGGTCTAATTGGAATTTTGCATTACGGTCATTTGTAACGCCATTCATAATTACAGACCTTGTGAAAGCAACTAAATCACTAATGTGTGTTTTAGCAATTGGTACATTATATTCTTCCAAACTAATTAATATATCTTGCGTTAATGTCGTGTTTGGTTTAATCATATTAAATACGATGAGAGTTGAATTTGATTTGTGTTCATGTTCAATAAGTTTCAATGTACTTTTAATAGCCAATATGTCTAAAATTCCAGCTTTGGTTGGGACCAGGATTAAATCTGCAATTTGAATCAATTTTGATAAATGATTTGATAAATAAGGTGGCGTATCAATAAATATGAAATCATAGTTTAAGTTTGAAATACTATTTATTTCTTCAACAAATGGAATCACATCGAAATCAGTAACGATTTCTTTCAATTGACTCAAACTACCTTGTAAGTCAAAGTCGAGAACGGCAACTTTAGAATTACTTGAAAAGTTTTGTGCTAGATTGAAGGTGAGTGTACTTTTACCAACTCCTCCTTTTTGATGGGTAATTAGGATTATTTTTGCCATATTTTGGTTACTTGGTTAACGTTTGTATTTAAGAGTTTTAGATTTTTCTTTTTCTTTTTTCTTTAAATGTTTTATGAATTCATCTGCCAAATTATGTTCTTTTAGAAAGTCTGAAAATTTATCCCTTTCTTCACGATTTAAAATTTTTAAATAATAATCGCTAAAAATTTTGCCCTGTATTTCAAATGCTCTTTTGTTGTAAGTGGCTAGTTTTTCATTTAGTATTTTATCTAATTGCTCTTGTTCTTTTTTGACTTTGTATTCTAAGGCTCCTAAATGCTTTCTATCGGATTTAATACCTCTTTGCATGTTTAATGCTTCAGCAAAATAATCTTGAATTCTTGACAAATCTTCTTTGTCCCATTTTACAGACTTTCCTGTTTCTCGATTTATATTTTCCACAACCAAATGAGCATGATAGTTTGGTTTCCACTCATTAGTTTTTTTGTCAAAATGACCTTCATCTCTATGGATATGAAGTTCTTTTAGACTGACATTAAATTTCTTTCCGAAATTATTAACTACTTGAACTAACTCGGCGTCTGTGTGATCTTTTTTAAAAAGGAAAACCCCCTCAATTAGAAACTTAGCTTTTGCTTGAGCTGACCTTCCTGTTTTCTCTTTGATGATTTTTTTTAATTCTTCAATCACTTCAGAATGTGGTTTCATATTACCATATGATTTGTTCAATGGTGTTAATTCTTGTCGAACATAATCAAATTCTCTTTGTCTTAAATTATGTGACTGACTAGTAGGTTTAACGTTTTCAAAATGTATTGAGGATTTTTCCATAATTAACGAATTTAAAGCGTCGCAGACCCCCTCGGGAGAGCCCACAACTAGAATTTTTTCTATTCTAGTTATAGTGGGCTATAACTACTCCGTATGGTTAACTCGACGGATTGATTTTTTTTAATTGATTTTTAAACTCCTGACAGCTTCAAAAAAAAATTAACTTAAGGGAAAAAGAGAAAATAAAATTCTTATTTATTTCCTTTAAGTTAAATTTCTGATTTTCGTTATCTAATTATTTTCCAATTTTGGCTACCTAGTTACCTAAACCAGTAAACTCAATTGTTTACGAAGTTTTTTTATATTACCTAATGGTTACCTTGTTACCTAAATTTTTAAGGTAAGTATAGGTAGACTATTTTTTCTTTAGTTACCTTTTAAAAAGTCTTATTATATAAGGGTTTAGGTAACTAGGTAAGTTAGGTAACTAATTTTTTAAATATTCATTATTTCAACTGGACTAATACTGAATTTAGGTTTTGCTAAATAACCATAAACTTGTTTTTTTGGATGTTTTATTCTGCTGAATTTAAAACCGCTTAAAGCCTTGCCGATTCTTTCTCTGTTAAGTTTTAAACCCAATGGGATTAGTTTTGTCATTATTTCTGTTGCTGTATTGAAATAGATGATATTATCTGTCTTTTCGAAGTATTTTAATACTGTTTCCTGTTCGATGGTGTAATTGGTATATTTTTCATTTCTCAACTCATTTTCAATTACATCTTGATGGGTTAATTCTGCTTCAAAACTATTGTCATAAAAGGCTAAATAATAAGCTTGTGACCACACTTTATCCATATCAATTTCTTTAGAATAATTAAAGTCAATTCTCCCAATGACATCAAAAATTATCCATCGGACAGAACCTGTCTCATCTGTAAGAAAATCGACCATATTGGTTGAACCAATAAATGAGCAAATACGAGGTAAATTTTCAGCTTTTCTTTCATATGGTAAACGCTCGTTGATATAAAACATACTAATTAATGATTTTATGTAGTTAACTTCAGCTTTTCCGATTACAGACAATTCTTCTAAATTGATTAAGAAGTTTTTACACATTTTAATCCTGGAATCCTTATCAGTTCCAATATTTACCCCCATATAGTTTTCAAGTTTCTTTGGGATAAAACTGTTTAGATAAGTAGATTTTCCGGCATGCTGATCACCATTGGCTAACACGATACAGTGTTTGTTGATTTTTTCTTTTTCAAAAGCACATTTTACAGCTCTAGCAAACCATTTTTTTAAATGGTAGATAAAAGCTTCATCATCATCAGTTTTTACATAGGAAGCTAATTTTTTGATATAATCAACATCTTTATTCCACTTCGGCAATTCTAAAAAATATTCTTTAATCGGATCATATCTTTCAATTAAATTAGATTTTATAAGAGTTTCTAGCTTATTGTAGTTAGTTTCAATGTTATTACGATTTAATTCAATAAGTAAAGAATATAAATTTAAAGGTTCCCAATAATCATCGCCAATAATGTTTATTTCGTAATCCAATGAAATAGTATTGAAGCGTATTCTATATTTAGTATTAATATATTTGATGATTCTATCAAATATCGTATTTGATGCTGTATCAGTTTGATACAACAGATTTTTGTCTTTATCTTTCATACAATAACAGAATTATTGTATATTTGCAATGCACATATACAAAGAGATTAAAAAATATAAGCACAAGTGAATTCGCAGTTCAATTGTGCTTTTTTTTTATTTTGATTTTGCCACATAATCAAATGCTTTTTGAGTCAATTGAGCATTTGAAACAGATTTGTTTTGTAAAAGAAAAGAATCAATCTCATTTTTTTGGAAGAACAAAGTTTTTCCATTTGGTTTAGAATAGGGTAGGATATTCTTATGAACCAGTTTGTAAATATAACTTCTTGAAAACCCAGTGTAATTAATTAGATCTTCAACCGTTAAAATTTGTTTTACACTACTTACTAATAATGTTTCTAGCTTGTTAAGCTTCTCGATAATTACTTCATTTGCGTCCATATTTTTACTTTTTTTAAGTTTATATGAGCAAATGTCAGTATAGGAAAATAGAAAAATATTAAGGTATTAAGGACCTTAATGTTTTTTTATTTTTTCAAAAATCGAACGGATTATTTTAATGTTTGGCGAATTTTTTTCACTTTGACTGCCTCCACTATAAAGAGTTGAAGCTTTAAATATTCTATCTTTTGTCTTTATATTACCTGCGTGTTCAATAAAAGTTAAAGGTATTTTTTCATTGAGATCTTCATCAAAACATTCAATAAAAAATTTAACTTCAACATTTGTAATTTTAAAATGAATTACCGAATCGTGGTCTTTCCAGTCTAATTTAAATACTTTTATGAAATCTTCTTTAGAAGTTCTATCAATATCAATAAAATCATATCTATTTAACTCATTATATATTTCTTCTAACACTTCATTTTTAACTTCTATCTGATAATTACCTTTGATTTTTTTTAAAGAAGAATTGTTCTTGATCTGATTATTTTCAATAGATTCATTTGAAAGAGATTTGATCTTATTTTCAATACTGTTTAGAAGATTATTGTAATTTTTCTTATTGTATTCTAACTCCTCAATTAAATCAAAAATAAATGTATCATTTTCTATAAAGAGCTTGTTAGTTTTTTTTAATTGATTTTTTAAAGTTGGAATTAATATTTCTAGCGGATCTAAAAAATATTGTAATAAGTACTCTTTAATTATTAAAAGTTTTTTAACGAGTGTTTCGGTAGAATATTCTTTTGTTTTTAAATGATTAATGATTAATTCTTCAAAATCTTTATTACAATTAAAAACTAAATAATAATCTTTACTTGAATTCGATGTGTTACTGTTGGACCTTGGGAAAAAATCGTAAATTTTGTGATTTGACTTCTTTCTTTTTTTTGTGAAATGACTTAAATATTCTTTTGTAAATGGGAATAGTGGTTTTTCAATAAATACCTCACAAAATAGACTGAAATGTTCAAATTCGTTTAGCTTACTTATTCTTTTTTTTATCTTTTTATTGGTTTTTTCAGGGTTATAATCAAGTATTATTGATTTTCTAATCTTGAAATATTCTTTGTTTTTTTGGAAATAGTTAGCAATCATGTTTTTAAATTTTTATTTCAGGAATCAAGTTAGCTGCTTCTTTCATTTTTTGATCTACAATCTTAGCGTAAATCGCTGTAGTTCGGATCTCTCGATGGCCAAGACGTTTTGAAACAGTATAAATGTCGGCTCCATTTTCGAGTAATAGTACAGCATTAGTATGTCTGGCACTGTGGAAAGTAATGTGTTTTGAAATACCGGCTCTGTTACACCAACGTACAATCTCATTATTGTAAACCGCTCCATATTTTAAACCTTTAAAAACCCTTTCTGAAGGGTGTTGTCTTTCACCTAGTAATTCTCTTGCCTGACTTGAGATGTATAAATATTCAACACCATCTGTTTTTTCTTGTCGAAAATTTACTCTACTAATTCCATTGTCTTCATCTCTAACTTCGCCCCAGGTTAAAGTATTGATATCAGACCAACGCAATCCAGTTAAGCAGGAAAAAATAAAAGCATTTTTAAGTACTTGGTATTTACAATTTGTGCTAGCGAGAGCTTGTAATTCTTGATACGTTAGATATTCTCTTTGGCTTTCAGCTTGCTCAAAAGATTTGATTTTTGAAGCATAATTGATAGATAGATAGCCTTCGTCAAAAGCAGCTCTCAAACATGCTTTAAATTTATTCAGATAGGAGTATTTTGAATTAAGGGAAAGAGGTAAATTACTTTTAGTTTTTGCTTCCTTGTCAAAGTAGTTACGAACCATTTTTGCAAATTCTTCATCAATCTCTTCAAATAGTAAATTAGGATTGATACATCTTTTTAAATGTAGAAATGTAGCGGTCCAGTTTCCGTAGTTTTTTGGGGAATGGCTTTTTTCTTCAGTTTTTTCAATAAAAAAATCCAGGAAGCGTCTTTTTGATTTTGAAGTATTTTTAATATCAAACTTACCCTGAAAGAATTCAGCTTTTCTAATAGATAGAATTTGCTCCGCTAAAAGTTCAGTTTCTTTGTTTTCTTTCTTTTCAGCAGCATTAAGAGGATTTTGATGAAGATAAAGTTTTAAATACTCAAAGTCTCTTATATGAATTCTTTTGCCGTCTTTATCTAATTGTGAGCCTTTATAATATTCAAGGTAAAGACTGTACTTGTCGTTCTTAAGTTTTTTCTTTTTTAAAGTGATTTTCATAGGTGTACATTTTTACACCTTTTTGGTATGAAGGTGTACATGAGATGAAACAAATGTACTAATAAGGTAAATCATAAACAAGTAGAAAGACTTGTAAATACTTGCTAGTCAAGTAAAAGAACAAAAAGTAAATCAAGAGAAAGCGGTTTTATTTCCCGATACAGAAATTAGCAAAAATATTCCCAAGCAATTCATCATTCGTAACTTCACCAGTAATCTCACCAAAGAAATATAATGCACTTCGAATATCAATCGCCATTAAATCAGATGAAATTCCAGAATCTAATCCCCATTTCACTTTCTGAATTTCTTCTAAAGCTTTTAATAAGGAATCGTAATGACGTGTGTTGGTTACAATCGTTTCGTTGTTTCTTAATGCACCAGTGTTTACAAAGGACATCAATTCATTTTTTAATTCTTCAATACCTACTTTTTGTTTTGCAGAAATAAAAATTGAATTCTCAATTTGTGATTTTAAATTAGTAAGCAAACTTTCATCTAGTTTATCTTTTTTATTAAAAATCGTAAGTAAAGCTTTTTGTGGGTATTTGTTTCTAATTTTTTCAACTTCAACTTTTAAACGTTCCAAGCTTTCCATTGTTAATTCGGTACTGTCAACAAGGAACATTACAACTTGAGCTTGTTCAATTTTTTCAAAAGTTTTTTGAATTCCAATGCTTTCTACATGGTCTTGTGTTTCACGGATTCCTGCCGTATCAATAAATCGGAAACCAATTCCGTTGATAACCAATTCATCTTCAATCGTATCACGCGTAGTTCCAGCAATATCAGAAACAATGGCGCGTTCTTCATTCAATAAAGCATTCAATAAAGTCGATTTTCCAACGTTTGGTTCTCCCACAATCGCAACTGGAATACCGTTTTTAATTACATTTCCAACAGCAAACGAATCAATCAAACGTTTTAAAACAAACTCAATGCGTTCTAATAAATCATGAAATTGTGTTCTATCGGCAAATTCAACATCTTCTTCTGCAAAGTCTAATTCCAATTCGATTAAGGAAGCGAAATTCAATAATTCTTCACGCAGTTTAGCAATTTCGTTACTGAAACCACCGCGCATTTGTTGCATCGCAATTTGGTGACTCGCTTCATTATCCGAAGCAATCAAATCAGCAACTGCTTCCGCTTGTGATAAGTCTAATTTCCCGTTTAAAAAAGCACGTAAGGTAAATTCACCTGCCTGAGCCATTTTAGCGCCTCTACGAAGCAATAATTGGATGATTTGTTGTTGAATAAAAGTAGAACCATGACACGAAATTTCAATTACATTTTCACCTGTGTACGAATTCGGACCTTTGAAAATAGAAAGTAACACTTGGTCATACACTTTGCCAGCCTGTCCTGAGCTTGTCGAAGGGTCGACAATATGTCCTAAATGAATCGTATGGGTTTTCTGTTTCGTAATATCCTTTCCAGAAACCGATTGAAATACGTCAGCCACTATCGTAATAGCGTCTTTACCAGATAATCGAATAATAGCAATCGCACCCGCTCCAGACGGTGTGGCCAAAGCAACTATGGTTTCTTGTGGAATCATGTTCTAAATTTAAGGTACAAAGATAAATCAAAGTCAGAAGTTAGAAGTTAGAAGTTGGAAGTTTTTTTAGTAACACAAAGTCTCTCGAAGTGTCACCAAGTTTTCTTTTGCGTTCTTTGCGAAAAAAAACTTTGCTTCTTTGCGTTTAAATTAAAATTAAAAAACCACTAAAGCCGAAGCTAAGTGGTTTTTAAAGTTAGTTAGGGTTGGTTATAAGATTTTCAGATTTAATACTGTAAAATCAAATATTGTAAATTAGTTGCTCAACATTACTGGCATTACTAGCATAGTAACTGTTTCGCCTTCGTCTAAGCCGTCAACTGGAGTTAAAATTCCAGCTCTGTTTGGCATTGACATTTCTAATTGGATTTCATCACTTGATAAATTATTCAACATTTCTGTTAAGAAACGTGAGTTGAAACCGATTTGCATGTCGTCTCCTTGGTAATCACAAGTTAAACGCTCGTCTGCTTTGTTTGAATAATCGATATCTTCTGCCGAAATATTCAATTCAGTTCCAGCAATTTTTAAACGAATTTGGTGCGTTGTTTTGTTAGCAAAGATAGCCACACGACGAACCGAGTTTAAAAATTGAACTCTGTTGATTAATAATTTGTTTGGATTTTCTTTTGGGATAACCGCTTCGTAGTTTGGATATTTCCCATCGATTAAACGACAAGTTAATACATAATTCTCAAAAGAGAATGTAGCATTTGAATCGTTATATTCGATTGAAACTTCAGCGTCAGAAGCTCCTAAAATTCCTTTTAAAATGTTTAAAGGTTTCTTTGGCATAATAAAATCAGCTACTTGTGATGCTTTTACATCGGTACGAGCATATTTTACTAATTTATGAGCGTCTGTTGCTACGAAAATTAATCCTTCTGGTGAAAATTGGAAGAAAACACCACTCATTACAGGGCGTAAATCATCGTTTCCAGCAGCGAAAATCGTTTTGCTTACTGCAGTTGCTAATACTTCCGCAGGAACTAATGTTTTTGAAGGATCATCTAAAACTACTGCTTTAGGGAATTCTTCTCCTGGTGCGTAAGCAATCGCATATTTACCCGAGTTTGAGCTAATTTCTACAGTTGAATTGTCTTCAACAGTAAAAGTTAACGGTTGTTCTGGAAATGTTTTTAAGATATCTAATAAAAGTTTAGCTGGAATAGCAACACTTCCTTGACTCGTAGAATCAATTTCTAACGTAGCCGTCATGGTAGTTTCTAAATCAGAAGCTGAAACTTTTAATTGGTTGTTGTCTAATTCAAAAAGGAAATTATCAAGAATAGGTAAGGTGTTACTACTGTTGATAACACTTCCTAAAACTTGTAATTGTTTTAATAAATACGAACTCGATACTATAAACTTCATCATCTTGTATTTTAAAATCGTGATTTGATTTTATATTTCACAAATATATTCTAATTATACTCAAACGCAAAAACAAATTATCAACAACTAGCGGCTGTATTTTCTTTTGCGTAAGAAAGTAAATAAAAACCCAAAGATAGCCAAAATAACTATTGGTAATCCGACAGTTATCATTTGTGCCATGGTATAATTTTTATACACTTCTTCCTTATTTAAAAGTGGTAAATCAACATCTTTACTTCGGATGTTAATAAGTCCGTTGTCGTCTAAAAGGTAATTTACGCAGTTCATTAAGAACTCTTTGTTGCCATATAATTGATTCGTCCACTTGTCGAAACCTAATTCTAATGGTACGCCTTTATCCAATTGGTTTTTAATAATATCACCATCCGAAATTACAATCATTTTATTATCTTTTCCAGTTGCTTGGAACGAATTATCTTTGAAAGGTAACACACGATTTTGGTATGCTGATTTGAATTTTCCTTCCATTAAAACTGCTACCGGAAGCAATCCTTTACCTTCATATTCTTCAGGAGTGGTTTCTTCTGTAACCATATCTAATGAAATCGGACTTGGTGTTCCAACGGTTTTCGAATATTCAGACGAACTCAATAAAACCGTTTTCTTGATATCGTTTTTCAGGATTTCGATTGGAGAAGCAAATTCAAACTTAATCCCTTCCATGTTTTTCACAATCGGATTGGTTGAAGTTGGATAGATAAACGGTGCAAATTTCCAAGTGTATTCTTGCATTTGGGTTTCGCTTCCTTGATTTCCTGATGCTAATTTGATTGGTGTTGCATATTCGTCTTTTACCAATAACGGATTGATTCTAATTCCGTATTTGAAGAACATATCTGTCAAATTCAATTCGCGTTGCGATGCTAAAATAGTACCGGTTTCGTTGTACAAACTATCCATATCAGCTGAAACTACATCTACTAACCACAAGGTTTTTCCACCATTCATGATGAATTGGTCTAATACTTGTTTTTCTTCTTCGGTGAACGCTTCCGTTGGTTTAGCAATTACGGCTAAATCGTATTTTTTAAGCGCTTCTAAAGTCTGAGTAGGTTGTTTTGTTACTGAATCTAATGTAAAAGGTCCGATGTAATAACTTTCTTTAACCGTTCTTAAGAAATCGGCCATGAAAGGTTCTAACACTTCTCCATTCCCTTTTATTACGGCGATTTTCTTTTGCTTTTCTTTTGAAATTTTATTGATCGCTTCCGCAAAACCAAATTCCAAATGCTGTACTGAACTAATTACTTTTTCTTCAGTTGTAGCACCCATTAAGTTTTTCAATAAGGCTACTTTTGTGAATCTATCACCATATGTTGCTTGCGCCCAAGGGAAAACTACTTCTTGCGATTGTTTTCCTTTGTCTTCCACAGTGATGCTTAACGGTTGCATGCCTTTCGCGTAGAATTCTTTCATTTTTTCTACTCGCGTTTCCTCTTTTTCAATCGGATTTTTGAAGTTGAAAATAATGTTTGAATTGTAAGCGGTGAATTCCTCTAAAAGTTGTTTGGTTTCGTTTTGTAAACGCTTGAATTCTGGTGGGAAGTTGCCTTCCAAATACACTTCAATGTATAACGGACTTTCTACATCTTTTATAATGTTTAAGGTCGTTTCCGATAAAGTATAGCGTTTGTCTTGCGTTAAGTCGAAACGTTTAAAAAAGAAGTTGCTAATTAAATTGATAACGATGATGGCTAAAAATACAATTCCTAATTGCTTTAAAGCTTTTGATTTGTTTGCTGCCATTACCATTTCAAAGATTTAAGTTGATAAACCGTTGCCGATAAAAACAAAAACGTCACACTCACAAAGTACACAATATCACGCGTGTCTAACACACCGCGACTCATACTTTTAAAGTGATAATCCATTCCTAAAGCAGCAAACATTGAACTGTAATTTCCAAGGAAAGAAGCAATGCCGTCAAATCCGAAATAGAAAAAGAAACAACAAAAAACAGCAATTATAAACGCCACAATTTGATTGTCTGAAAGCGTAGAAGCAAAAATTCCAATCGCCGTGTAAGCCGCAATTAAGAATAACAATCCGAAATACGAACCAAGTGTACTTCCCATATCAATATTGCCTTGCGGATTTCCAAAATGTGAAATCGTCAATACATAAATAATCGTTGGAACAATCGCTAAAATGATTAAAACTAAAGCGCCTAAGAATTTTCCGTTTACGATATCCCAATTAGAAAGTGGTTTGGTAAACAACAACTCAATCGTTCCTTGTTTTTTCTCATCTGAAAAACTGCGCATGGTTACGGCAGGAATTAAGAAAATTAAAATCCATGGTGCCAATTTGAAAAACGGACTCATATCGGCAAAACCCGAGTTTAAAATATTGAATTCGCCTTCAAAAACCCAAAGAAATAATCCGTTGAGTAAAAGAAAAATCCCGATGACTAAATATCCAATCGGCGAACCAAAAAAGGATTTTATTTCTCGTAATAATAATGCTTTCATTTTTTATTGTTTAACTGTTGAAACGTTTATTTGTTTAACTGTTTTATTCTAATGTTGCTAATCTATCTACGCTCCAAGCTTCTGGTTTGTCGCTGAATAAAGTTTTTGTGTAGGTCCAAACGCCATCAAACAAAGCCGATTTTCTATAATTCTCTAACGCTTCTTCGTTTTCCCAATAACTATAAGTAAAGAAAATGCGCTTGTCGTTTTTGTCTTGATACAATTCTAAGAAACGGTTTCCTTCGAAGTTTCGTATGTGGTGTTTCACTTCTTCAAAATTATTTAAAAAAGCTTCGATTTTATCTTCTTGAAAACGCATTTTTACAATTCTTATGAACATAGTTTTGTTTTATTTAAATTTTACCGAAATACTATCTCTAAAATGCAACCCTAATAACGTAGCGGCAGAACCCACTGTTTTAGGATTACTCTTGTAAATAGCAATTTCTAAATACCCATTTTCGTTGAACAAAGCCAAGAAGTCGCCTTCTAAATCTTTCAGTTGCTTCGTATCAGAAACTGGAAAATCGGAATAGCTTTTGTGCAAACGGGTTATCTTTTTATTTTTAATGATGATTTCAAATTTTCTACCTCTAACCGTATCGTTAAATTGTTTTTGCGAAATATTAGTAACGCAATTTCCAAACGAATCGATATACACGATTTGCCCTTTTATTTCAGATAAATCATCAGAAACAGATGAGGTCAATACACTAACCGATTTCAAAGATTGAATTTCCTTTCCAATAACATTCAGCAAACCACCTCTTGAAATATGACAAGCGACAGCTACAAAAACATCCATGTCACTCACATTGGTATTCAATCTATCATGAATAGTAATAGCTACAATTTTCTGTGGGATTTTCTTCTGAATTAAGGTGTTCAAGATGCCATTATCGGCACAAATAAAGTAATGATCGTCCCATTGCATTGCAATATGTTGGGTATCACCTACACGTTCACTATCAACACCAATAATATGAATAGTACCTTTTGGAAAATTAGAATAAGCGGCTTCAATACAGTAACTCGCTTCTAATGTGTTGAATAAGTCAATTTCGTGCGAAATATCAACAATAACTGCGTCTTTTTGTTCCGACAGAATTTTGCCTTTCAAAGCGCCTACGAAGTAGTCTTTGTGTCCAAAATCGGTAATTAGCGTAATTATTGACATTTTTTTGTTTATAACTTATTTGAAATCCAACAGTTGTTTTTACTAAATTTGATTGCAAAGCTACTATAAATTTAGCGTTTCAAAAATAATTAAAAAAAGAAAGCCTTTGAACGAAAGAGTAATTGAATTAACCGACATCGCTCCAAAAGAGTTTTGGGGTGCGCAAGATGCTCATCTTGAATCCATTAAGAAGTATTATCCAAAACTTAAAATCGTAGCACGAGGAACTACTCTTAAAGCGTATGGTGAGCCTGAAATCTTGGATGAGTTTGAAAATCGCTTCAGAAGATTAATGAATCACTTTACGCGTTACAACAGTATAGATGATAATGTTATTTTGAGGGTTTTAGAAACAAGTCATCAACATGATGCCGAACACATGCACGACAGAGACAAAATTTTAGTGCATGGAATAGGAGGTAAGCTAATTAAAGCGATGACGCCTAATCAACAAAAACTAGTGGATACCATTCACAAAAACGACATGGTGTTTGCTATCGGTCCAGCTGGAACAGGAAAAACCTATACGGGTGTTGCCATGGCGGTTAAAGCTTTGAAGGAAAAACAAGTCAAACGAATTATTTTAACGCGTCCAGCCGTAGAAGCAGGGGAAAATTTAGGGTTTCTTCCAGGTGATATGAAGGAAAAACTAGATCCGTACATGCAACCTTTGTATGATGCATTGCGTGATATGTTGCCACCACAAACCTTAGAAGATTATATTTTAAAAGGAATTATCCAAATTGCACCGTTGGCTTTCATGCGTGGTCGTACGTTAGATAATGCCTTTGTAATTTTAGATGAAGCGCAAAATACTACGCATTCCCAAATGAAAATGTTCTTAACACGTATGGGAAAAAATGCCAAATTTATGATTACAGGCGACCCAGGTCAGGTAGATTTACCAAGAAGAACCATTTCAGGATTGAAAGAAGCGATTCTAATTTTGAAAGATGTAGAAGGTGTGGGAATTATCTATTTAGATGATAAAGACATCGTGCGTCACCGATTAGTGAAGAAAATTATTGATGCATATAAGAGTATTGAGAATAATGATTAGATAAGAGTTCGAAAAGAATTGAAATTTAAAGGGGTCGAATTCGATCCCTTTTTTTTATGAAATCTTTTTTGGAAGAAAATAAATAGTTTACTTTTGCACCACACAAACAACAACACAGCATAATGAATACAATTACGACTACCCATTTCAATTTTCCAGGTCAAAAATCGGTTTACCGTGGAAAAGTTAGAGAAGTTTACAATATCAACGATGACTTATTAGTGATGGTTGCTACCGACCGTCTTTCGGCATTTGATGTGGTTTTACCAAAAGGAATTCCTTACAAAGGTCAAATACTAAATCAAATTGCGACTAAGTTCATGGAATTAACTGCTGATATTGTACCCAATTGGTTAGTAGCTACGCCAGATCCAAACGTGGCGGTAGGACATTTATGTGAGCCTTTCAAAGTAGAAATGGTAATTCGTGGATATTTATCAGGACATGCAGCGCGTGAATATGCAGCAGGAAGAAGAATCCTTTGCGGTGTGGAAATGCCCGAAGGATTAAAAGAAAACGATAAATTCCCAACACCAATCATCACACCAACTACGAAAGCCGATAACGGTTCACACGACGAAGACATTTCGCGCGAAGCTATTTTAGCTAATGGAATTGTAACCGAGGAAGATTACCTAGTTTTAGAAAAATATACCAGAGCATTATACCAAAGAGGAACTGAAATTGCAGCCTCTCGTGGTTTAATTTTAGTAGATACAAAATACGAATTCGGGAAAACAAAAGACGGACAAATCGTATTAATCGACGAAATCCACACACCCGATTCTTCTCGTTATTTCTACGCAGAAGGCTACCAAGAAAGACAAAACAACAACGAAGAACAAAAACAATTGTCAAAAGAGTTCGTGCGTCGTTGGTTAATTGAAAACGGGTTCCAAGGAAAAGAAGGCCAACAAATTCCAAACATGACCGACGAATACATCGAAACGGTTTCAGAACGTTACATTGAGTTATTCGAAAACATTATTGGAGAAAAATTCGTAAAAGCGGATATTTCAAATATCAACGAGCGAATTGAGAAAAACGTTTTGAATTATTTACAGAATAGATAAGATATAGAAAATCCCGCGAAAGCGGGATTTTTTTGTTTTATGTTTTGCCACGCGAAGGGATTTGTGTGTGAGCTGGGGATGGATACGCACTGCGCCAAGGTAGGGATATTAAATATCTAAAGTTTCGTAAATAGATTTGAAACTGTCTTCGGGATGTCTTACAACAGATTTTTTATGACTTGTCAAGACATTTATATTCATTTTGTCGCAAAATTCTTTATTTTTAAAAAGGTTTTTATAGTCAAATAATGAAACTGTTTGTTGATATTCAGAAATAAATCCATTTATATCCAAAGCTACTAGATCGAAAAGTTTTTGAATAGCCTTTTTTAAAACTTCAATGTTGGTACCTGTTACGAAATTATTTGGATTTTCAATGATTTCTCTACCTAATTCATCATCTTCCATAATTGCTTTTATTATTCTCAAGAAAGTATATTTAGCTAAACCATAGCTTCTTACTGGAATATTCTCTATTTTTTCTATGTTTTCAATTATTTTATTATGAATAATATATGCCAAATATATTTTTTGACAAGACATATTTCTCGAGAAAATATTTTCATAGCTATCACCATAAAAGCTTGTTTTCAAGTGAGTTTTATATGGTTCATTGAAATAAAATGTCATTATTAATTGACCTGCATAATCAATATCAATTATGTCTGAATATCCAATTGTATTTTCACCTCTTTTTATCATATAAAGTACGTTGTTATTAAATGTTTCAAAGAAGTTTCTTTGTAAACTAACCTGTACTCTATCATTTGATTTAAGATCTTTTGGGCTTATTGCATTTTGGTTGTTAGCATTTTTAGTAATTTTTTGAATTAAAGGGCTTTGTGGTTCAACTTTTATAATTTTAGTAAGAACAAGCATATTATCAGTTAAGTTATTCCTATTTTGATAAAAAGAAACTAAAGATTGACAGCCATTAATAACTTGGTAACCAGAAATTTCAATTTTATTTTCAGCTTGCTTAAATTCAAATTCTGAACAAGTAATTGAAACACCATTATGATACAAGAAAAATCTGTCGTGCTCTTTTTGATCTTTTATTGTATTTGCTAATTCTTTATTAACTCTTGTTTTTCCTGTCCATAGTCTTACATTTCTTGAAAATAACGTATGATCTTGAATTCCATCAAGTTTTAAAAGTTGATTCACAGGTATTGCTAAAACTATTGAAGAGTTTTCTTTTGCAGAATTATATAATATTGCAGATGAATTGCTTAAATTTAAAGTTTTGGGAGTGTTTGCAATATCAGCTTCAACCATATAAGTGAACTTATCAAAAACTAAGTTATTATCGTAAGCATCTATATTAGTTGTATTTAAAAATTCTTTTGCATTTATGTCAAATATCTTATTTGTAACATAAACGTAGTTTACAGAATACCCTCGTGTTATTTTATCGTGAATTTTAAGATTTAAAAGCTTTTCTTTAAGTTCTAAATTTATTAATGAAGCTAAAAGATTATTTACTTTATTTTCGTCAGCAAACCAATTGCTTACGCCAACAAATTCCCTTATTTTGGTATCTCCAGCATCTCTATCATCGTTTGGTGAAAATTCGGATTGGAAAATATAAATTTCTTCTTCATTTTCATCTACCCAAATACCATCAATTCCTTTGTCTCTTGGACCGTCGCAAACACTGTCCACGCTTTCTTGTTCACTTAAGCAAAAAATATTTTTTAGAAACCATATTAAAAAAGCAGAACTATCATTTCGATATTGTTGCTTTAAAATTTCTACCTCACTTCTAACTCTTAAATTATATTCAGCTTTAGTCATTTATTTATTTTTTCTTATGTTATTTGTCTCGTTTCGGGTATTGTGTGTAGCGTTTCGGTACTTTGCGTTCGAGTGGGATTTCGAATCCGAAACGTTCAACTAATATATAAATTTCAATATAAATACAAAACTTGAATTTTGCACTTCATCCCGCCTGATGTAAAACCCTTGTTACCGGCCGTTCTTCTTGTCGCCTGTTTCATAAAAGTTTAGCTTGAATTTCGTCCGTAATATTTGGTTCTAATCTGTTTTCTTTCCAATCAGTTATAAGTCTATGTGCAACCTGTTTTATTGTTTCAATTTTTGCAAATACATTTTCTACCACATTAATGTCAATTGAAGCAATTCCGTGTGCTATATCTTTCCGTGTTTCATAGTTATTGTCAATCCAGTCTGTTTGATTAGGTATTATTGGCCAGTTAGGGCATTCGCCCCATATATTTTTAAAAGTCTCCCAAATGTGACATTTTGAACCACGGTTATTACAAGCGCCTGGGTTTGGGTTGTATTTTGAGCATAATGTTTCTATGCTATTATAAAATGCAAGAAATTTGTCGAATGGGTCTTCTGTGTAAAGCCCTTTTCTATACCAGCCTACTGCTCTCAGAAATGTAGGTTCTGTCAAAACCCAAAGTCGTGCAGTTTTAAAAGCGCTAGTTAATTCGTATTCAGTAAGTCTTCTTCTTTCATTTTCCTGACGTGGTGAAAATGTTTTACTATCAGTTAAAGTCAAAATAGTTGGGAGATTTACTGTTAAAGATAAAATGTCTAATGCTTGTCCGCAAAAATATAAAGCGGCTTTCCTTGCAATTACTTGTTCTGAAGCAAAAGCAGTCAAAGTAATTGTTATTCCGTAATTCCCATTTTTAGTTACTTCAATGTCGCTGTAAAGTCTGTCGTGGAAATGAAAGTCCTTACGTTGTCTGAAATTGAACCTTCTTTCAACGGTTATAGGTCCGTAAACATTTAGTGTTATGTCCCAAGCTGGTAAAATATCTGGCATAGGTGTCTGTTTTTAAAATGGCATGTAAATAGTAAATATCATAAAGAATTTACTGTTT
Organism: Flavobacterium helocola; assembly: GCF_038289885.1. NCBI lineage: Bacteria > Pseudomonadati > Bacteroidota > Flavobacteriia > Flavobacteriales > Flavobacteriaceae > Flavobacterium > Flavobacterium helocola. Next base: position 60,294 of record NZ_JBBYHT010000008.1, read on the forward strand.
TTTTAATTCTCCTGCAATATAACAAAATTCTCACAAAACAATTGCTGTAGTTTTTCTGCAGTTTGTGTTAAAATTTCAAAAAAGTGCAAAAAAAGAGACTGTCAAAAAAGTCTGCTTTGTCATTCCGAATTCATTTCGGAATCTAAAAAACAATGATAATCTATTGTTTATAGAAGCTGAAACGAGTTCAGCTTGACAAGATAGTGTCTTTTTGGACAGTCTTTTTAAATTTATTTGAGCCGTTTTTTTATTTAAAATAACTAAACGTTTCGTTATTCTCAATTTTCAATAGCGTTTCGTAAATTAATTTAATTACATTTTCTACGTCGTCGCGGTGTACCATTTCTACGGTAGTGTGCATATAACGCAACGGTAACGAAATCAAAGCCGAGGCAACTCCGCCATTGCTATACGCAAAAGCATCGGTATCGGTTCCTGTAACACGAGAAGTCGCATGGCGTTGGAAAGGTATTTTGTTTTCAACTGCTGTATCCACAATCATTTCACGTAACACGTTTTGTGTCGCAGGAGCGTAAGCAATAACTGGTCCGCGTCCCATTTTTAAATCGCCTTCAATTTTTTTGTCAATCATTGGCGTAGTCGTATCGTGGCAAACATCGGTAACAATGGCAACGTTTGGTTTAATGCGTTGGGTAATCATTTCGGCACCACGCAAACCAATTTCCTCCTGCACCGAGTTTACGATGTACAATCCAAAAGGTAATTTCTTTTTGTTCTCCTTTAATAAACGCGCTACTTCGGCAATCATAAAACCACCCATGCGGTTATCAATGGCTCTACACACAAATTTATCGTTGTTTAAAATCTCAAAATTATCGGGGTACGTAATCACACAACCCACATGAACGCCTAAAGCTTCTACTTCGGCTTTCGTTGAGCAACCACAATCAATAAATATATTTTCAATTTTTGCTGTTTCTTCTGCTTTTCCGCTTCTTCCACGAGTGTGAATCGCTGGCCAACCAAAAACACCACGAACAATACCTTTCTTAGTATGAATGTTTACACGCTTCGATGGCGCAATCTGATGATCCGAACCTCCGTTTCTAATTACGTAGATTAATCCGTCATCGGTAATGTAATTCACATACCACGAAATTTCATCCGCATGACCTTCAATAATTACTTTATAAGGAGCGTCTGGATTAATAACTCCCACAGCACTTCCGTAGGTATCGGTAATAAAGGTATCAACATATGGTTTTAAATAGTCCATCCAAAGTTTTTGCCCTTCCGATTCGTATCCTGTTGGAGAAGCATTATTCAAATAATTTTCTAAAAAAGTCATCGACGACTTCTTTAATATCGATTTTGTACTCATCTTAATTATAATTTTTTGCTAAAATATAAATAAGTAATTAGAGTTTCATATAATTTCAATAAATTTGGTTTACTTTTTGCTATGAGTTAAAAAGTATAAAATCAATCATCATGTATAAGTTAATTTTAAGTAGTTTCTTGCTATTCATCACTACTTTTTCTTTTGCTCAAACCGAAACCGATACGTTAAAAATGACGCAACAGGATTCGTCTATTATATATTCTATCGAATTAAAAGAAATTATTTTCACTCCAGACAATGTCTATTCTATGGATGAAGATAAAAAAGCCAAGTTAATATTAAAGAGAAGAATCTTTAAAGTATATCCGTATGCAAAAGTAACAGCGGATAAATTAACGCAGTTAAATGCTACCATGGCAAAACTAAAAACCAATCGCGAAAAAAAGAAATACTTTAAAATCGTAGAAAAGTATTTAGAGGAAGAATTCGAACCGCGTTTAAAAAAGCTATCACGTAAAGATGGTCAAATCCTAGTCAAACTAATTTACCGCCAAACCGGAAGCACGACTTTCGATTTAATTAAGGAGTATAAAAGCAGTTGGAAAGCCTTTTGGGCAAACTCCACCGCTTATTTATTCGACATCAATTTAAAAACCCAATACAAACCATACGACGTAAAAGAAGATTACCAAATAGAAGGAATCTTAAATGCCGCCTTCAATCAAAGCCAATTAACCAGACAAGAACCAGCAAAACCTATCGACTTCGATAAATTAAACAACCACTGGATCAACAAAATCAAAACCAAACCCACCGCAGAAGCTAAGAAGTAATTTTTTAGAAGCAGACGTTTGACATTCCATAAAGACTATCTGTCCCGCTGTCCGCTACAATCTTTTTTTGCTTTTCAAATTGAGCGAAGTCAATAAAGCAATAAAAGGATTTCCACTCCCATCGGGGCTAGCCAAGGCGTATAGT
>NZ_JBBYHT010000009.1:0-49089 GCF_038289885.1 Flavobacterium helocola
CCATTTAATCCTGCTGGACCTTGAGGACCCATTGGACCTGTCGCTCCGTCTAAACCATCAACACCATTTAATCCTGCTGGACCTTGAGGACCCATTGGACCTGTCGCTCCGTCTAAACCATCAACACCATTTAATCCTGCTGGACCTTGAGGACCCATTGGACCTGTCGCTCCGTCTAAACCATCATTACCATTTAATCCTGCTGGACCTTGAGGACCCATTGGACCTGTTGCTCCGTCTAAACCATCATTACCATTTAATCCTGCTGGACCTTGAGGACCCATTGGACCTGTTGCTCCGTCTAAACCATCATTACCATTTAATCCTGCTGGACCTTGTGGACCTGCTACTGAACTACCTGAATTTAAGGCATAAAGAGCATAAGGAACACTCATTAATTGAGATACACCAACAATTGTGTATGAATTCCCACCCGTAGGGTCAGTTTCAGTTTTAATAAAATAAGGACCAGCTGCCCAATTTATTGAATTATAAGTACCAACTGTTGGAGTTCCATTACCTATCTCTAAAGTAACTAATCCATTAATATTTGAAATAGGAGTCTGTGTTTCGACATAAACTTCTGTTCCTACAACAGAACCTTGTAATACGCTAATTCTCATTCCAACTGCTTGGTTAGCAATCAAATTATTTGAAGAATTTCTTATTACCGCTTGGTAACTCATATAATTCTGACTCTGTGAAAATGCTGAAATAGAAACAAATAACAGCAATGCTAAATAGTATATTTTTTTCATAATTTATTAATTTAATTGGTTTGTTTTTTTATAATTTTAAAAGTTTTTACATCTTTTCCTTTGTCTATTACTTTCAACAAATAAATTGCTTCTGGATATTTATCCATTTGAACTATTGTTAAATTATCATGGATTTTATTATTTTCTATCAATCTTCCATTAATGTCATACATTTGATATTGAAGTGATTCAAAACTGGATTCTTTTACATTCAAGTAAATCTTATCTGTTGTTGGATTAGGATAAACAGATAGTTCTAAACTAATATTAAAATTATCTGATCCCAATACAATCTGTATTTCAAATGGTTGTTCTACGCCTGGCGATAAATAAGCGGTACCTCCATTAACAGTTTTGTAAAATAGCTGTCCTACTGAGTAATTTAAATTACCGTTACTTCCTATGGAATTTCCACCTGAAGTTAAAAAAGACTCTTGAGCATTTATTTGATTAATAGCCAAACATGCTCCAATTAGAAATAGTTTTTTCATATAGAATAAATTATTTTAAGATTTTTTAAATTTATAAGCTTTTAAAATGCTCTTTTTTAAATTGAAAAAAGAAGCAAAGAAACCTCATAAATATGTATTAAAACTCTTAAATATTATTTGTTAAAACTATAGAAAATCTGTACTGAAATCTGAAATTATTAAGCAAACTTAATAATTGGAAAGCTTGAAGTATAAGTGGATATTATTTTAGGATAACTGAACTAAAAATATCAAAATAATTATCTAAAACAGTAAAAAAATTAGATAAAATAATTCAGATTTGGTTATAACATGGTCTTACAAGTTTAAACAATTAAAAAAAATATTTTTTTAATTGTTTAAAAAAGTTGAAATTGAAAACAAAAAACCCTGAAATACTAAATTTCAAGGTTTTTAAAAATACTCAAAAATTAACTCTAAAAATGCTGAACAATATAAAAGTATATGGGCATACCAATGGTAATATTAACAGGAAATGTTATGGCTAATGCCATGGGTAAAAACAAACCTGGATTAGCTTTAGGAACCGTTATTTTCATAGCCGCAGGAACAGCAATATAAGAAGCACTTGCAGCAAGAATGGCAAAAATGAAGCGATTAGATACATCATCCGTAACAAATCCACTCAACCAAGCAAAAACACCTCCATTTACTAACGGAATTAATAAGGCAAAAGCAAATGGAAACCAACCATGGGCAAAGAAGGATTTCAATTTTTTTCCGCTTGTGATTCCCATATCCAATAAGAAAATAGCTAAAAATCCTTTAAACAAATCATTGGTAAAAGGTTGAATTCCTTGTGCTTCTTTGGCACTTGTAAGATAACCAATAATCAAACTTCCCAAAATCAATAACACGCTTCCATTGGTAAACGAATGACGTAAAATTTCAGTTTTATTAATTTTTTGCGTTTTTTCTTTATTAAAAATTGATATTAATACTAAACCTACAATAATGGCAGGCGATTCCATGAGCGCCATAATAGCTACCATATAGCCGTGAAGTTCCAATTGATGTGATTCTAAATAGGAAACAGCAGTTACAAAAGTTACGGCACTAATTGAACCATAAGCTGCAGCAATGGCTCCAGCATCATACACATTCAATTTACGTTTTAGAATGAAAAAGGTATATAATGGAATCACTATTGCAATGGACATTCCGAATAGCATGGACCAAATAATTTCACTGTTAATCGTTTCATGTGATAATTCTTGACCTCCTTTAAATCCAATGGCAAACAGTAAGTATAAAGAAATGAATTTAGACGAATTATTAGGGATTTCTAAGTCACTTTTTAAGCTAACTGCTATAATTCCTAAGATAAAATAAAGTAAGGCCGGATTGGTTAAATTTTCAAGTAATAAGCTAAAATCCATTTTATATTTTTTATTTTGTTGTGTTTATTTTTTTGAGGCTCTTTCTAATCTGTCGTTAATTGAAATACCTAATCCAAATTCAGGTAAGCGTTCTGCAATGATTAAATCCAAATTCATTTTATCTAATTTATGCATCGCATGGTATAATTTGGATGCCGCAATTTTTAAATCGCTTTCCTCCGATAAAACAATTTGATTTTTTCTCTCAAAATCAGGCATGAAAGAATTGTAAAGAAGCAATCCAATTTTCTTATCAGAATACCAATCTAATTCTTCTTGAACATTTCGAGTTAGAATAAAATCGGTTTTTGGAGCGTAATGTTTCAGTAACATTCCGGGTGCGATTGGTTTTTTATCTTTTTTGTTTAATAATGTCACACTTCCAGATATTTTTTCAATTTCTTCCAATGCCAATGCTCCCAAGCGATACACTACTACTCTATTATTTTCAAATCCAATAATAGTTGATTCTATTCCTGCCGAACATTCGCCACCTTCTAAAACCATATTGATTTGATTTCCAAAGTAATTTTCAACATGTTCAGCGCTTGTTGGACTTATGCTCGTAAAAGGATTCGCACTTGGAGCTACCAAAGGAAAATCTAATTGATGCAAAAGTTCTAAAGCCACAGGATGATTAGGCACTCTAACCGCGACTGTATCTTGATTAGCTGTAACTAAATCTGGAATATAAGGTTGTTTTTTTAATATTAAAGTTAAAGGTCCTGGCCAAAAAGCATTAGCTAATTCATATGCTATTGGTGGAATTTCTGTAGCGACTTGTTTTAAATCTTCAATTCCTTTAATATGAACAATTAAAGGATTAAAAGTAGGACGTTTTTTTACTTCAAATATTTTATGAATGGCTTCTGTGTCAAAAGCATTTCCTGCCAATCCATAAACGGTTTCAGTTGGAAAACCTATGATGCCGTTTTGGTTGAGATGCTGAACAGCTAAACTAATATCTTTACTAATCATTTTTTTATGGGTTACAAAAATCACAATACATTGGGTCTTCCGTTTTCTTTCCGTTCGGATATAAAACTTTCGATTTGTAATTGCAATGTTGACATTGGTAAATATGTGCTGATGTAGAACGAGTCGGCATAGAACAACTACTACATAATAAACCGGCTTCGGCACCAACCACGCCAAAGCCGGGAAAAAGGCATTCGGGGCAAATAGAATGCGCCTTTTTAATTAACTTTAAACTAACTTCCTTTATAATTTTAATTCGAGTTGGATTGAACATAGCACGCATATCCGTTTCTATAAAACACGAATTACTCGAAACAACTATTTCATTATATATCTTTTCAACCGAATCATAATCAGTAATTCCTTTGTAAATTTTAGTCCAATTTTCAGCAGCATTTTTCATAATAACAGCATGCGAAGGAAATTGAACTTTATCTAAAAATGCCTTTAATTCTTCCTTTGTATGAATTTCAGAACTATCAAAATTGGTATCCATACTCAATACTCGTTCAACAATTTCGAGATTATGTTTTTGGTCTATTAGCATGATTAATTCGTCATTTGCAGGTGCAAAAAATACTGTAGGATGATTCCCAAACGAACCCTCAGTTGCTATTGCCAAATCAAAACCTTCTGATTGCATACCTTCCAAACATTTTTTTCTGAGCGTAGTTAAAGCATCATCTTTTCTTGCGATTTCTCCCGAAAAGGTGCCTAAACTATCCGTATCAAAGTCTTTCGAAACAAAACAAGTTACTCCAAGAGCTTCTTCAAGTAAAGGAGCAATAACTTCTTCCTTTTGATGTTTCGTCACGATGAGCAAACGTCGACCAGAAAAAAAATCGGAATTAGTCTTCATACTCGATTTCGATGAATGATTTTATTTTGAGTTTTCTATTATGAGATTTCGCTTCTTCTAAAATTTCAGAAATATGAGCCACACTTTCTTTTAATTGATCAATTCGATTAAGGGCTTGTTCGTCATCTTCACCAAAACGAATTTGGGAACTAAAATTTTGAACCTTATTAAAATTGATATTTTTATTACACATATCCATCAATATTTCACGCGCTTCAAACGAATTAAATTCGCCATTAATCAAATTAATTTTCTTCAGGGTTTCCATAAGTAATGTCTGTTAAATTATTTATTAAACGAATTATTGTAAGCAAAACCAAAATAGCTAAACCTGCGTAAAGCTCTTGGCAGATGATATCTGGTGATTCCATCATTTTAAAAACAAGCACTGATTCGACAATCACACACAAAATCAAAACGAGTTGTATTGTTATTTTTTTCATGATGTTTTTATTTATTGACCTTGTCCCATGGAATATGCTTTCACACCATTGAATTGGTAAAGATTTTCAGTTTTAATAACATCAATTCCTAAATCAATTGCTTTACCTAGTAGCGTAACAATTACAATCTTTTCTAGAGGTTGGTTGGATTGAAAACGACATCTCCAATGATCGGTACAAAATGTTTCCGAAAATCCGTTTGGCCAAACTTTAACGCCTCGGTTAGAAATCATAACCAAATCCATGCTCTCAGTAGTTAAAGCTTTCAGTTTTTCAGCTAAAACATTGGCATCCAATCCACTCCAGTGAACAAATAAATCTACACCTAACAAATCTTTTTGAGATGCTTCTTTTCTTTTGTATTCTGGTAATTGAATTACTGAATTTTTTGGAGGTGTTACAGCTTTTAAAATATTTGGTACTTTATCAAAGTTGGCAATTACGGCATCAGCAAATTCAGAAGTTCCTACCAATTGCTTGCTTAAAGCATCATTATAAACATCGGCCGTGTGAATTCCATCTTCTAACGTTTTTAACCAAGCGTTTTGAATTCGAGTAGCTTCTGTGGTAAAACCCAAGTGATATAGCATCGCAATCGCCGCTTGAAGTAAACCTGATGGATTGGCAATGTTTTGTCCAGCAATATCAGGAGCAGAACCGTGAATTGCTTCAAACATCGAACATTCATTTCCTATGTTTACTGAACCTGCTAAACCAACTGAACCTGCAATTTGTGCTGCAACATCTGAAATGATATCACCATATAAATTCGAAGTCACAATGACATCAAATTTCTCTGGATGATCCGCTAAATAAGCGGTTCCGATATCGATAATCATATGATTTGCTTCGATGTTTGGATATTCCATCGCAATTTCTTTGAAAACTTGGTGAAATAAACCATCGGTTTGCTTCATGATGTTATCCTTACTAAAACAAGTCACTTTTTTGCGGCCGTAGTTTTGTGCATATTCAAAGGCATAACGAATGATTTTTTCGCAACCTGGGCGACTAATCAATTTTAAACATTGTACTACTTCGTCGGTTTGTTGATGTTCAATTCCAGCATATAAATCTTCTTCATTTTCACGAACAATTACTACATCTAAATTTGGAAAATTTGTGGCAACAAAAGGATGTAACGATACACAAGGTCGAATGTTAGCAAATAAACCTAGAGCTTTTCGCATAGTAACATTTAAGCTTTTATATCCTCCACCTTGAGGAGTTGTGATAGGCGCTTTTAATAGCACTTTGTTTTTTCGAATGACATCCCATGAAGCATCAGAAATACCTGAAGTATTACCCGCCAAATACACTTTTTCTCCTATTTCAATTTCTTCAAAATCAATTGGAGCATTCGATTTTTTGATTATCTTTAGAACAGCTTCCATAATTTCTGGACCAATTCCGTCTCCTTTAGCAATCGTTACTTTTTTCATGATTTGATTATTTTTATGCAAATCTCTATACTTTATTTCATATATTTTTATTTATCTTTGCTATACATTATATAAAATATTTTTATGAATTACACTTTAAATCAATTACGAATTTTCTTGAAAGTAGTACAAAATCAGAGTGTTACAAAGGCTTCTGAGGAACTACATTTGACCCAACCAGCGGTGTCAATTCAATTAAAAAATTTTCAAGATCAATTTGAAATTCCCTTAACCGAAGTTGTGGGTAGAAAAATTTACGTAACTGATTTTGGTAAAGAAATAGCAGAAGCAGCCGAACAAATATTACAACAAGTCAATACAATCGATTATAAAACGTTAGCTTATAAAGGACAACTTTTTGGAAAAATAAAAATCTCGGTTGTATCTACAGGTAAATATGTGATGCCTTATTTTTTGGCTGATTTTCTAAAAATACATCCTGGTGTAGAATTAGAAATGGATGTGACCAATAAAAATAAAGTAGTTAAAAGTATGCAAAACAATGAAGTGGATTTTGCTTTGGTTTCGATACTTCCCGATAAAATGAAAGTAGAAAAAATAGATTTGATGCAAAACAAATTGTTTTTAGTTGGGAATATGGAAGAAGATTTTACCAAGAAAAAGAAAATTGAAGATATACTACAAAATCGTCCATTATTGTTTAGAGAAAACGGTTCAGGAACACGCCAAACCATGGAACGTTTCATCGTGCAACAAGATTTTAAGATTAGTAAACGAATGGAATTAACCTCAAATGAAGCAGTTAAGCAAGCAATTTTAGCAGGTCTAGGATATTCAATTATGCCTTTAATTGGGATTCGTAAAGAAATACAAAACAAGGACTTACAAATCATTCCGTTAAAAGGATTACCTATTAAAACCGACTGGAGTTTGATTTGGGTAAAAGGTAAAAACCACAACCCAGCCGCCCTAGCCTATTTAGATTATTTAAAAAAAGAAAAAGAAGCAATTATCCATTCCAAATTTAGTTGGTACGAGACGATGTAAAACAAAAAAAGACACCCGAAAGTGTCTTTAAATTATTTATGATGATGAATTAATAAGCCAATAATTCTTTTAATTCGGTTTCAAATCTAACCTTTGGTAAATATTGATCTTCTAATGATTTCATAAACGGAATAGCTGATTCTAAACTTCCAACTCTTCTTACTGGAGCATCTAAATGTTCAAAACAGTTTTCCATAATCATTGCTGAAATATCGCTGGCAACACCTCCAAACAAAGTATCTTCTTGTAAAATGATTACTTTATTTGTTTTCTTAACAGAAGCGTAAATCGCATCCCAATCCATCGGTTGTAAGGTTCTTAAATCTAATAAGTCTGCTTTAATTTCTGGATTTTTAGCCAAAGTTTCTAAAGCCCAATGAACTCCTGCTCCAAATGAAATAATCGTAACATCTGTTCCTTCTTTAATCAATGACGCTTTTCCGAAAGGTAATGTGTAGTAATCTTTTGGTACATCTTGATAAACACTTCTATACAATTGCTTGTGTTCGAAGAATAATACGGGATTTGGATCGTTAATTGCGGTATTTAATAAACCTTTTGCGTCATAAGGAAACGCTGGATAAACTACTTTCAATCCTGGAGTTTTCGTAAACCAAGCTTCGTTAGTTTGCGAATGGAATGGTCCTGCTTGAGTTCCACCACCACAAGGCATACGCACCACTACATCCGACTTTTCTTGCCATCTGTAATGTTGCTTGGCTAATAAGTTTACGATTGGATTAAATCCGGTTGAAACGAAATCTGCAAATTGCATTTCCATTACCGCTTTAAATCCGTTTATGGATAATCCGTTAGCGGCTGAAACTACAGCACTTTCACAGATTGGTGTATTTCTAACTCTTTCTTTTCCAAATTGCGCTACGAATCCGTCGGTAATTTTGAAAGCACCGCCATATTCGGCGATGTCTTGTCCCATGATAACTAAATTCTCATGGCGTTCCATCGACTGACGCAAACCATTCGAAATAGCATCAATCACACGTATATTTTCAACTTCTGAAGATGGATTAAATGCTTCAAATTCGTAAGGTTGGTAAACATCCCCTAATTCTTCTTCCAAAGAAGCTACAATTTCTGGCTCTTCTTGAACTTTTGCCCAATCCGTATCAATTTCTTTCTTAATTTCAGCTCGGATGGCTTCATCTTCTTCATCGGATAAAACCGCTGTAGCTTTTAAGTAGTTTCTATAATTTTCTACTGGATCTTTGATTGCCCACATGTCCATCAATTCTTGAGGAACGTATTTCGTACCACTCGCCTCTTCATGTCCACGCATTCTAAACGTTTTGAACTCCAATAACACAGGACGTGGATTTTCTACCATAGAAGCTTTTAATTCCGAAATCAAATGCACGACCTCTAATAAGTTATTTCCGTCTACAACGTGGCTTTCCATACCGTAACCTACACCTTTATCAGCTAAGTTCTCACAACGGTATTGCTCATTTGTTGGCGTTGATAATCCGTAACCATTATTTTCAATGACGAATAAAACCGGTAATTCCCAAACTGCTGCAATATTCAATGCTTCGTGAAAATCTCCTTCCGAAGTAGCGCCTTCACCAGTAAAAACTGCAGTTACTTTTCCATTTTTTCTTAATTTATTGGCTAAAGCGATTCCGTCTGCAATCCCTAATTGAGGACCTAAATGCGAAATCATTCCAATAATCTTATATTCTTGTGTTCCGAAATGGAAACTTCTATCACGACCTTTTGTAAATCCGTTTTTCTTTCCTTGCCATTGCGAAAACAAACGGTGTAATGGAATATCACGAGTAGTAAACACTCCTAAATTACGGTGCATTGGTAAAATATATTCATCTTTATCCAAAACCGAAGTGATTCCGACAGAAATGGCTTCTTGTCCAATTCCAGAGAACCATTTCGATACTTTTCCTTGACGGATTAGAATCAACATTTTCTCTTCAATCAAACGCGGTTTTAAGATTTTCTTATATAAATCAAGTAGTTGCGAATTCGATAATTCTTTTCTTTCAAAGTTCATGATGATGGAACGATTAAATTTTGCTCAAAAGTAATAAAAATAACATTTTGAAAGCGAATTGTTATAAAAAAAGAAAGTTAAAAAATCAAAGTCAAGGACAAGAACAAATTCAAGTTTAAATTTTAAACGCAAAGTCGCAAAGTTTTTTTGCAAAGTTTACAAATGAATTAATCATAAAAGTAAAACCTCTCTGTGTAGCTCTCTAAACACAAAGTATTTCAAAAAAACTCAGTGTAGCTCTGTGTAATCAAACTTTTTACTTTTCACTTTTCCAATTGTTAATAACTTTACTTTTTTGAATTTAAAATATTTAATTACATTTGTATTTACTTGGGTTATAACCCAAATGATTTATTAACAACAAAGCTTAAGTATGCAACAAATTCCTAGTGTTGACTTACGTGATTTCCTGTCGGATGATCCGGCACGTAAACAAAAATTTGTAAATGAAATCGGAAAAGCCTACGAAGAAATCGGATTCGTAGCATTAAAAGGTCATTTTTTAGATGACAAATTAGTAGAAGGTTTGTATTCAGAAGTGAGAAACTTCTTTACACTTCCTTTAGAAACCAAAGCAAAATACGAAATTCCAGGTATTGGCGGACAACGTGGTTATGTTTCTTTTGGTAAAGAACATGCTAAAGGTCGCTCTGCTGGAGATTTGAAAGAGTTTTGGCACTTTGGACAATACGATAGCGAAGGTTCAAAGTACGCTGGCGAATATCCAGATAACGTGGAAGTAACGGAATTACCTAAATTCAATGAAGTAGGTAAAGAAGCTTACCAAATGTTAGAAAAAACAGGTGTTTATGTTTTAAGAGCGTTAGCACTTTACATCGGATTAGACGAATTCTACTTTGATAAATACATCAAAGACGGAAACAGTATTTTACGTCCAATCCACTACCCACCTATTACTGACGAACCTAAAGACGGAGCCGTTCGTGCAGCAGCACATGGTGACATCAACTTGATTACCTTATTAATGGGAGCTCAAGGAAAAGGATTACAAGTACAAAATCACAATGGAGAATGGATTGACGCTATGGCACAACCAGACGAGTTGATGATTAATGTTGGGGATATGTTATCAAGACATACCAACAACAAGTTGAAATCAACGATTCACCAAGTGGTAAATCCACCAAGAGAATTGTGGGGTTCTTCTCGTTATTCAATTCCTTTCTTCATGCATCCTGTAAGCGATATGAGTTTAAATTGCTTACCAGAATGTATCGATGAAAATAATCCAAAATTATATGAAGATATCACCGCTGGTGAATTCTTACACGAACGTTTGGTAGAATTAGGATTGATTAAAAAATAAATAATTTTATAATAGATAGAAAAGGCATTAAGTTTTCTTGATGTCTTTTTTGTTTTTTATAAAATCTAACATAAAACAAAGTAACTTTGTTATTGTAGAACTTGTTAACTTATTAAAAATGGATTTAAGCGAACAATTAAAAAAACTTTTCCCTAACCACGAAGTTTCTAACGAACCAGAAGCTATCGAAGAAACGCCTCACGAATTATTCGTTCAAAAAGAACCAATGATATGCAAATATGAGAAGCGCAAAGGAAAACCTACCACGATTATTTCAGGATATGAAGGCGAAGACGAAGATTTTAAAATCTTAGCTAAGGAAATCAAAAGCAAATTAGCCGTTGGTGGCACGTTTAAAGATAGAGAAATCATCATTCAAGGTGATTATCGTGATAAAATCATGAAAATACTACAAGACAAAGGATTCAAAACAAAACGAGTTGGAGGTTAAATTCAATAAGTGAATAAAAAATTATGAAATAAAAATGGCTTAAAGCATATAGCCTAAAGCATAATACAAAAACAAATGATAGCAGCATCAGAATTAATATTAAATCCAGACGGAAGTGTATATCACATTAACTTAAAGCCTGGACAAATCGCTAACGATATTATCTTCGTTGGTGACCAAAACCGTGTTGAAAAAATCACAAAACACTTTGATTCTATTGAGTTTACCACTCAAAAACGTGAATTTAAAACGCAAACTGGAACGTATAAAGGTAAAAGAATTACGGTTATGTCATCAGGAATTGGTCCAGATAACATCGACATCGTAATGAATGAATTAGACGCTTTGGTAAACGTTGATTTAGCAACTAGAACCGTTAAAAATGAATTGACTTCATTGAATATAGTTCGTATTGGAACTTCCGGTTCGTTACAAGCGGATATTCCTTGCGATAGTTTTGTAATGAGTCAGTATGGTTTAGGTTTGGACAACATGCTTCGCTCCTATTTAATTGACGAAATTTCGGAAATTGAAATGGAAGAAGCGTTTATCAAGCAAACGAATTGGGACATGAGAAAAGGTCGTCCATATGTAATTGCAGGAAGCAAAACGTTAGAACAACGTTTAGAAAGTGATAAAATTTTCAAAGGATTCACAGGAACAGCTGGAGGATTTTATGGCCCACAAGGTCGTGTGGTGCGTTTAGGAATTCAAGATCCAGAATTAAATTCTAAAATGGATAGTTTCAATTTTAATGGAACTAGAATGACTAATTTAGAAATGGAAACTGGAGCAATTTACGGCTTAGGAAAACTATTAGGTCACAACTGTTTATCATTAAATGCTATCATCGCTAACCGTGCAACAGGAACTTTCAGTGAAGACCCATACAAAGCTGTAGATGAATTAATTGAATATACTTTAAATAAGTTAGCAGAATAACCAAAACTTCAATATTCGTTGTTCAAAATTGACTATTCCAAGTTTAAATGTTGAGTATCGAATAACGAATGTTGAATGATGAAATTATAAAATGGATTTAATACTAGAAACACCAAGACTAATCCTAAGAGAAATGCGTCATGAAGATGCAAATTCATTATTTGAAATGGATTGCAACACTAATGTTCATAAATATTTATGGCAAAAACCAGTTGTTCATATTGACGAAGTTCACGCTTACATTGATATGGTTAGACAACAATACATCAATAACGGAATTGGGCGTTTTGTAGCTATTACTAAAGATACGAATGAATTAATAGGTTGGACAGGGATTAAATTTGTAAACGACCATGTAGAAAACGGAAATACCAATTTCTATGATTACGGTTATCGTTTAAATGAAAAATTTTGGAACAAAGGTTTCGCTACGGAAGCTTCAAATGCTTGGTTAGACTATGGTTTCAATCAAATGAAAATTCAAGAAATGAATGCTTACACCCATGCCCAAAACGGTGCTTCTAATCATGTGTTGCAAAAAGTAGGTTTCAATTTTATGGAAGATTATCCTGATGAAAATGGTGTAACTTGGAAATGGTGGCAACTAGAAAATAATTCCGTAAAATAGCACTACTTTTGTCCTAAATAAAAATCGAATGAAAATAATCCTTACTGGTGCAACAGGTGTTTTAGGGTCTCACATTATGTATGATATTCTAGAAAATTTTATAACCAATAACATTGAAGGAAAACTATTTCTAATTACAAGAAACAAAGGCAAAGTAACCGCTAAAGAGCGTATTAACGAACTACTTTCAAGTAATTATACACCTAAATTTTTGTTGGATAAAGGAGTTGACAAACTCAATCAGTATCTTGAAATTATTGATACCGATTTGGCTGCTCTACAAGATTCGTTTTCAGAAAAAATAAAAGGCGCTTATTTTATTCATTCAGCAGGTTATGTTAATCTATCTACAGACGAAAACCAAAAAGATAAAATATTCAATGAAAATGCGGCTATAACAAAGGCAATTTTCAAAATGTTTTCTCCTTTCATTAAAAAGTTTATTTACATCAGTACTGCTTTTTCATCAGGAGCTCGCAAAGGCTTAATTGGTAATGACTTTCATAATTTAGATTTTAAATTAGAGCATCGAAATGCCTATGAAAATGCTAAATTTCATTCAGAAGAGTTTGTTATTCAACAGTGTAAGGAATTAAATTTACCGTATCAAATTTTACGACCAAGTGTGATTGGTGGCAAAATGCTAAGCAACGAAAATCGTTATTTTATACCAAAATATATGGTTTTTTATTTGATGGCAAAGTTTTTCCATTTTACAGCACAACGTAAAGACCAACAAGAAAATGTACGTTTTGCCATTAGTGAAGAAACGGGGTTAAATATAATTCCTGTTGATTATGTAGCTAAAGTTATTGTAAATACATTTGAAAGAGAAGACATACAGCAACTAAACATTGTTCATAACGAGAGTTTTAATTTAGTAAAAGGGCTACAACTCATTATGAAAGAAGTAGGTTATTCAAACTTTAGTGTGATTCAAAACACATTAGATTTTGATTATAAAAACACCATTGAAAAATTGTACTACGAAAGTATTGGCAAACATTTAAAGCCATATTTAACTTCGGCTGCTAATGAATATGATACTACTTTATTAAATTCAATTTTAGAAATACCAAAATTAGATGCTGAATCGTTTACAAATATGATTCGCTATGCGCGATTACAAAATTTTAAAGACATCAATGTTTAGTAGTTGAATCAAAATAAGATTACTAAGAACAAAAATAAAACATGAGTAAAACAATCAAAATAGCTGGCGTTCCAGAGCATTTCAACTTACCTTGGCACATGTGTATTGAAGATGGCGAATTTGAAGCCGTTGGAATCGATTTGCAGTGGACCGATGTGCCAGAAGGAACAGGTAAAATGTGCCAAATGTTGCGCGATGGCGAAACCGATATTGCCGTAATTCTGACTGAAGGCATCATAAAAGATATTGTTGCTGGAAATCCAAGTAAGATTGTACAAGTTTATGTGCAAAGTCCATTAGTTTGGGGAATTCATGTAGCAAAAAATTCAAGTTATAATACACTTTCTGATTTAGAAAATAAAAAAGTTGCGATTTCTCGAATGGGTTCTGGTTCGCATTTAATGAGTATTGTGAATGCTCAAAATCAGAATTGGAATACAGAAAATCTACAATTCGAAATCGTAAATACCATTGATGGCGCAGTTGAAAATCTAACTTCAGGAAAAGCAGATTATTTCATGTGGGAACGTTTTATGACACAACCACTAGTGGATAAAGGAATTTTCAGAAGAATTGCAGATTGCCCTACTCCATGGCCTTGTTTTGTTATTGCTGTTCGTAATGAAGTTTTGGAACAACATCCAAAAATCATCGAACAAATTTTAGACATTATCAATACAACTACAGAAGAATTCAAGTTAATTCCTAGCATTGACAGAACTTTAGCTTCAAATTATAATCAGAAAGTTGAATCAATTCAAGAATGGTTAAAATTAACCCGTTGGTCACAAAAACAAATGACCAATCAAACCTTAGACAAAATAATGGAACAACTTTTGAAGCTTCAAATTATCGATAAAAAATTACCAAAAGAATCGATACTTAAATAATTCCGTATTTTTATCGTTTTAAACGAAATGACAATTAAAATTCCTACTATCGCTGAACTAAAAGAAAAGCTTTCTTTACCAAAGCCATGGGATATTGTTGTCATTTTTTTATTGAATATCTTAATTGCAATTCCTACTTTTTTAATTGCACACCAAAATTTAATCGATTTAGAATGGATAATTCATTTAGATAGAATTATCATTTTTATTATCATTTTAGTAATAATTCAACTTCTTTTACGATTAGTAAAAACAATTATTATTCTAATTGTCTTCTTGTATCTAATTGCTTTATTGTACGGAACTTTATTTGGAAATTACGGTTTTAATAGAGTTTTTGAAGATTATCGTTATATGGTGTATTCAATGAGTGAAACTCCCAACCCACAAGATATAATAGTCGCAAAACTACTTCCTTTTCCAAACAAATCGAAAATTATTAATGCTGTTGATTTTGCAAATCCAAAAGTTAGAAATTTTGCACTATCGGCAACTACAAAACATTTTAAAGAATTTAAACAAACTGGTGATAGGCGAAGAATGATTCAATGTTTTGCTGTTTTTAAGGAAATTAGAAACCGTTGGAATTACGTCAACGACCCAAAAGGAAGAGAATATATTGCTTATGCTTCTGAAAGTTTACAACATTTCTCTGGTGATTGTGATGATCATGCGGTTTTAATGGCTGCTTGCATTAAGGCTGTTGGCGGAACACCTAGAATTATTCATACAGGAGGTCATTTGTATCCAGAAATGTTAATTGGGAATAAAAACGATTTAGAAACCGCCATCTATTTAATTAAAGAAGAGCTTTTTAAACAAGAAAGCCACAATCAGCAAATCCATTATCATATAGACGAAAGAGGTCAAATTTGGCTAAATTTAGACTATACAGCAACCTATCCTGGCGGTAAATTTATGAGCGAAGAAATTCTGGGAGAGCTCACTTTTAATTGATAAAATTTTCTATATTTACAAAAAATAACAATCTTTTTATGAAGAAAATAAGCTATTTATTAGGATTATTTCTATCGGTAAGTGCCTTTGCACAAACAAATGAAACAATTACAACCGACACCATTGTGTCTCCTATCTTAGCTAAGAAAAACGAAGTTAAAATAGATGTTTTAAATGGTATAGCTAATGGAAAATTAGGTATTTCATACGAACGTTTTATAAACAAAGATTTCTCAGTAGGTATAACAGGTATGATGTTTAACAAAAACAGCAAAACCGATGATTTCCTTACAGATGACACTCGTACTTTGATTGACTATCAAGTAATTCCATATGTGCGTTATGCCATGTCAAAAAGTGCAACTAATTTATATTATTTAGAAGGTTTCGTTAATTTTAACGGAGGTGAATTTAAAGAATTAACTACGTTAAATAATGGTGTTGCTGATTATGTTGTAGTTACACGAAATGACTATAGCGATATTGCATTAGGAGGTTCCGTTGGTTATAAATTATACTTTAAAGAAAGTTTTGTAGTTGATTTGAATGTTGGTATTGGAAAAAACTTATTTAATGAAGATAGTCCATCAACAGTAGCGCGATTAGGAATTAATTTAGGTTATAGATTTTAAAAAGAAAACATATGAAAAAATATATTCAATACATAATAGTAGCTATAATAGCTTTAATTTTTACAGGTTGTACCGAAAGCGATGATGAATTTTTTGCTTCTAAAATTGTTACTTCAAATGAATTAATTGAAGTTAATGTTACTGGTAACGAACTAAACTTATCTTGTTATGTACCGAGATTATTACCCCAAGATACAAATCCATTTGATATTTATTTGACAAGTAATTCTAGAAAAATGTTTTTTAATTATACATTAGAAAAGAAAAACACAAATGGCGCATGGGAATACATTACACCTACTAGCGTAACTACGGTTGAAGGCGAAAACGAAATAGGAGACTATATTTCTGGAATAGCGGTTTTAGACGCTTTAGATACCACGTATGAATACGAATCAGATATTACTTTAGCCGCTGGACAATACCGCATTCTTATTGACCCTGAAATTGTTTCTTTAAACTCACAAAATGCAGTAATGGTAACTGTTAAAACAAGTACATTCGGAATTCCATCAAACGCTTTAGAATTTACTGTGAATTAAATCCAATTATAATGCAAGTAACTTGTAAAAATTGTGATCAAACCTATTCCGGACACTTTTGTAATAATTGTGGACAACCGGCTGATACACATAAATTAAATTTACATTTTATTTTGCATGATATACAACACGCTTTTTTTCATTTTGATAAAGGCGTTTTATTCACAGCTAAAGAATTATTTACTCGACCTGGAGATTCGATAAGAGAATTTATTAAAGGAAAACGAGTTAAACATTTCAAACCTATTTCTTTAGTAATTATTTTAGCTACTTTATATGGCGTTTTACGTCATTTATTTCATTTTAGCGTTTTAGATAAAAAAGCCGTTTCCGTAATACAAGGTGTGGAATATGAAAGTTTAAACGAATGGATTTCACATCATTATTATTGGATAATATTATTATCTATTCCAATTTTTTCAATAGCTTCTTATATAGTTTTTAGAAAACAAGGGTACAATTTTATAGAGCATTTTGTCTTAAATGCTTACATGGCTTCACAACGTTTAATTCTTAGAATTGCTATATTTCCAATCACCAAATACTATACTGAATCTAGTTACAATAAACTATTTGTTGATATTTTAATGTTGATGGATATCGTTTTGATTTTTTGGTGTTACATTACCTTTTTCAATAATTTATCAATAGTTAAAGCATTTTTATATTCCATCTATAGCTATTTGTTGTTTTTGGTAATCTTCTTTATTTTGCTGCTAATAAGTGTTTTAATTTTTGATATTCAGGTGAAGTGATTTTGTCCTTTTTTTACCACTCAATCTCACTCTCACCCTTTTCTCTCAAATATTCATTCGTCAATTTAAAATGATTGTGTCCAAACCATTTTTTGTGAGAATGCGCAAAAGAAGGATGTCCGCTTTCTAAAACCAAATGTTTTTCTCTGTCAATAAGTTTTCCTTTTTTATGAGCAAAACTTCCCCAAAGTAAAAAAACCACATTTTCAGATTGCTCGTTAATCAAATCAATCACAGCATCGGTAAAAACATTCCATTTTAAGTGTTTGTGGCTGTTAGCTTCGTCTTTTCTTACGGTTAAACCTGCATTTAACAACAAAATGCCTTGTTTTGCCCATCTTTCTAAATTACCCGATGTTGGGAATAGAATTCGATCATATTCATTATTAATTTCCGTGTAAATGTTCTTCAACGAAGGCGGAATTGCCACACCATCATTCACTGAAAAACACAAACCATTTGCCTCGCCTATTCCGTGATAAGGATCTTGACCTATAATAACCACTTTCGTATCTTGAAAATCAAATTGTTCAAAAGCTGAAAAAATCAGTTCTTTTGGCGGGAAACAAGTTGTGTTAGTGTATTCTTGTTCCACTTGTTGCATCAATTCAACAAAATACGGCTTCTGAAATTCAGTTGCTAATAAGGCTTTCCAAGTCTGATTTTTGATAAACATTTTATAATTTTTACCAAAAATATAAATTTCTATTGCAATATGGATTTATTACTTTGTAACTTTGACCTAACAGAAAAAGAAAAATGATTTCGATTACCCAAAAAACGCTACAAGATTTAGAATTTAATACCGTTTTAGAAACGATTGCTGGCCGCTGCAACACTGATATTGGTGAAGCAAAAGCAATGGCAATTACACCTTTCAAAAACAAAGAAGAATTGCTTATTAATTTGAAGCAAACCTCTGAATATTTGTCTTCGTTTTCCAACAATAACGCCATTCCGAATCACGGATTTGAGAACATCAACTACGAACTAAAATTCTTAGCTATCGAAGATAGTTTCTTAGAAGTGGGAAGTTTCAAAAAGATTTCAAATCTTTCGGAAACTGCCATTACGTTGATTCAGTTTTTAAAGAAATTTGAAGAGTATTATCCAAATTTATATCAAAAAGCTTCCCAAATTGACATTGTAAAACTGATTTTACAACGCATTGACGAAGTGGTAGATAAATTCGGCATCATCAAAGACAACGCTTCACCTGATTTGATTGATATTCGAAGAAATATAAACGTGGTTCGTGGCAAAATAAACCAAAGTTTTGGTATGGCTTTGAGCCAATATAATTCGTTGGGCTATTTAGATGATATCAAGGAAACAGTTGTTGAAAATCGCAGAGTTTTAGCGGTTTTAGCGATGTACCGAAGAAAAGTAAAAGGTTCTATTTTAGGAAATTCTAAAACAGGAAGTATTGCTTATATCGAACCCGAAGCAGCTCAACGCTATTCAAGAGAATTGAACAACTTAGAGTTTGAAGAACGCGAAGAAATCATGCGAATTTTGAAACGTTTAACTAATGAAATTCGTCCGTTTACTGAAACTATTGCGGCTTATCAAGACTTTTTAAGTGATGTTGATGTGATTGCTGCTAAAGCCAAATACGCATATAAAATCAATGGAATTCTTCCTAATATTATCGAAGAAAAGCGACTTTTTTTTAGAGAAGCCTTCCATCCTATTTTGTATTTGAACAATAAAGAAAAAAAGGCCATCACGTATCCACAAACCATCGAATTACACAACGAAAGTCGCATTATTGTGATTTCTGGACCTAATGCCGGAGGAAAAACGATTTCCTTAAAAACCGTAGGATTACTTCAATTAATGTTGCAAAGTGGGATATTAATTCCAGTCCATGAACGAAGCGAAACTTTTTTATTCGACAGAATCTTAACAGATATCGGAGATAATCAATCCATTGAAAATCATTTAAGTACCTACAGTTACCGATTAAAGAACATGAACTACTTCTTAAAGAAATGTAACGAAAAAACATTGTTCTTAATTGATGAATTTGGAACTGGTTCTGATCCTGAATTAGGAGGTGCTTTGGCTGAAACTTTCTTAGAAGAATTTTATGCTCGTGAAGCTTTCGGAATTATTACTACGCATTACAGTAATTTAAAAATATTAGCAAACGAATTACCTTTTGCTTCCAACGCGAACATGATGTTTGATGAGAAATCATTAGAACCTATGTACAAATTGATTTTGGGTCAAGCCGGAAGTTCATTTACATTCGAAGTCGCACAGAAAAATGGTATTCCATTCGGATTAATCAATCGTGCGAAAAAGAAAATCGAAGGCGGAAAAGTTCGCTTTGACAAAACAATTGCTACACTTCAAAAAGAGCGTTCAAAATTGGAAAAAACGTCTTTAAATTTAAAAGAAGAAGAAACCAAAGCGCGTGAAGAAAGTAAGAAAATGGAAACCATCAATGCGAAAATTCAAGATAAATTAGAACGTTATCAGGAATTATATGATGCAAACCAGCGTTTGATTTACATTGGGCAAAAGATTGATGATATTTCGGAAAGTTACTTTAATAACAAAGATAAAAAGACTTTAATTGGTGAGTTTTTGAAAATGGTTGAAATCGAAAATTCGAAACGAAAAAAACTTTCGGTTAAAGAAAAGAAAGTTAAAGAAGTTATCCAGAAAAAAGTAGAAGAAGAAGTTAAGGTGATTGTGGAGGAAATTCGTGTGATTAAGAAGGAAAAGAAAATCAAAGCCAAAATTGAAGAAGAGAACAAACCAAAAGTTACGCTAAAAGTGGGCGACAGAGTTCGCATGATAGATGGAAAAGCGATTGGAACCATTGATGTAATCGAAAAAACAAAAGCAACAGTGAATTACGGAATTTTCACCTCAAAAGTAAGTTTAGACCAATTAGAATACGTGCAACCTGCATAACATTTAGAAGCATATTATGGAAATACAAGATTTGCCACAAGATAAAAAAATAATATTGTTTGATGGCGTTTGCAACCTTTGCGATTCGTCGGTTCAATATGTAATCAAACACGACAAAAAAGATATTTTTAGATTTGTCTCGCTTCAATCGGAATTAGGACAAAAGATTTTAAAATATATTGGAATTAATCCAATACACACAGATAGTATAGTTTTGTACGAACCAGGAATTTCTTATTATTATAAATCAACAGCTGCTTTACATATTGCAAAAGGATTAAGTGGAATTTTTACCTTTGCAACAGTTTTTCAGATATTACCAACAGGATTAAGAGATTTCGTTTACGATTACGTAGCAAAAAATCGTTACAAATGGTATGGCAAAAAAGAAGCTTGTATGATTCCAACACCCGAATTAAAAGCGAAGTTTTTAGAATAAGCATATATGATAATTATCAGGTAATAAACAATTGCTACCCTTTATCTTTGTGTAAATTCTAACCTTTATAACTATGGCAAATTTATTATTACCACTTTATTCGCATAGCAATGGAACTTTTATAATGATTATTGTTTTTGCGCTTGTATGCCTAGGCTTAGTTGGCGCAGTAATGCTAATGATGAATAGTTATAAAAAGAAAAAAAACGACCAGTAAATCTGGTCGTTTTTAATTTATGTAATAAAATAGAAATTATTGTTTGATAAATTTCTTAGTAGTTTTTCCTTCTGCTGCTTCAATTGTTACAAAGTAAACACCAGCATTTAAATCAGAAACATTGATTTGAGTTAGAGAACCTGCTTGATTTTTAACCACTCTTCCATTGATATCAGTAACAGTTGTGTTTTTAATATCGAAATTATTTGGATTAGAAATGCTTAATAAATCTCTAGTTGGATTAGGATAAACAACAAAACTGTTATCACCAATCGTAAATTGGTTTGAACTTAATAAAGTATCTGTATTTGAAGCTCTAGTAACTAAATTATCAAATCTCATTGTTGCAGCAGCGGTATTATTAATTGCAGGAGGACCAACAACAGAACCACTAGTTACAACAAAATCAACTTCAGCAGGATTAGTACTTGGAGAACTTCCATTTACACCTAGTGGGCCACCAGTAATGGCAGTAGAATTAATCAAAACCTCACCAGTCGTAAAATTATATGAAATTCCAACTCTAGACCAAGTATTCTGTGGTAATTGAACACCAGGAGCTGCAGCTAAAGGATAAGAATAATTTCCTACAGGATCCGGACTAGGAGTTGAATATGCTACTAAAAATAATTCTCCTGTTGATGCATTTACCTGAAACCCTGCGAGAGTTCTTGTAAAATCAGCATTATATATCCTAACACCAAATGAGTTACGACTTGTCCCTCTTGTTCCTGGATTCACATCAACTTCAACTTCGATAATGTTATTACCTGGTGTTCTACCAGTCCATGCAGTAGGCAAACCATTTTTCCACATAAATCTTGAACCTTTATCACCATTAGGTCCAACTATAGATAAACCATTTGTTGAGGAATTACCTGTAGATACTACTTGGAAATTTGAGTTTGCTGCATTATTAGATGTGGTAGGAGCTGCACCATTAGCGGCTTCTGTATAATAACCTCCTTGACCAGTTGATGCGCCACTAAAAGCAGTACCTACATTTCCAATAACAAAGGAATTAAAATTATCCGATTGCAAAACTTGTGAAAAACTAAAAAAAGAAGCAAATAAGCTTAAAGTAAGTAATGTTTTTTTCATAATTAAAATTTTTATAATTGATTATCAAAAATAAGCATAAAATTAATACAAAAACAACTTTAAGAAAAAATTATAACTTTCTTCTTTCCTTCTCTTTTTTTATCAATGTTAACTCTCTACTTGTTTGTCCAGCTACTGAAGTATTTTCTTCTGCTCTTCTAATTAAATAAGGCATCACATCTCTAACCGGACCAAACGGCAAATACTTAGCAACATTATAACCGTTTTCTGCTAAATTAAAACTAATGTTGTCGCTCATGCCTAATAACTGCCCAAAAAAGATTCGTTTATCGTTTTTTGTAATTCCTTTTTCAGTCATTAATTGCATTAACTTATATGAACTTTCTTCATTGTGAGTTCCTGCAAAAATCGCCATTTTATCTATATTTTCAACCATATACAATACGGCAGCATCATAATTAATATCGGTAGCTTCTTTAGAAACACAAATTGGCGATTTTAATCCACGTTCAGTAGCTCTGTCATTTTCTTTTTCCATGTAAGCGCCACGAACTAATTTCATTCCAATATAAAAACCTTCCGATTTTGCTTGTTCGTGCAAACTTTTCAAATAATCTAATCTGTCCCAACGGTACATTTGTAACGTATTAAAAACAATGGCTTTTTGTTTATTGTATTTGCGCATCATATCAGTAACAATAGCATCTGCCGCATCTTGCATCCAACTTTCTTCAGCGTCAATTAATAACAAAACGTCTTTTTCATGCGCAGTTTTGCAAGCCAAATCGAAACGTGCAATTACTCGATTCCATTCTTTTTGTTCAGCTTCTGTTAAAACCGACTTCTCTCCTACTTTTTCATATAAATCTAAACGACCAAAACCAGTTGGTTTAAAAACCGCAAACGGAATAGCTTCACGTTCTCTTGCAAATTCAATTGTTTTTAAAGTCATTTCTAAAGCAGCGTCAAACTGAGCTTCTTCTTCTTTTCCTTCCACAGAATAATCCAAAACCGAAGAAACTCCTTTGGTAAACATATTATCCACTACTTTTAAGCAATCAACCTCATTTACACCACCACAAAAATGATCAAAAACGGTTGAACGAATTAATCCTTCAACAGGTAAATGAGCTTTAAGAGCGAAATTGGTAACAGCAGTTCCTATTTTTACAAGTGGTTGACTTGCAATTAGTTTAAAAAGAAAATAAGCTCTTTCTAATTCGGTATCACTTTTTAAAGAAAAAGCAACTTGGGTATTGTCAAATATTTTATTCATGATATTTTTGATAATAAACGACACAAATATACATCAGTTTTTACGAATTTTAAATAAAAAATGCCTTATTTTGCAATAAAATTCAAGCTTTTTACATGCAAACAATTACAGCCAACAATTATAATGTTTACTTTGATTCTAAAGGATATGAAACTTTGGCAGAAATGCTAAAACCTTCTCATTATTCTAAGATTTTTATTTTAGTAGACGAAAACACATCTCAATATTGTTTACCACATTTATTAAATAATTTGGCAACTGAAATCGAAATTGAAATAATCGAATTAGAGGTTGGAGAAATTCATAAAAACATTGCTACTTGTACTGAAGTTTGGGGCGCCTTGTCGGATTTAGGTGGTGATAGAAAAAGTATTCTTATTAACTTAGGTGGTGGTGTAATTTCTGATTTAGGTGGATTTGTTGCCTGCACATTTAAAAGAGGAATTGACTTTATTAATATTCCAACTACTTTACTTTCTATGGTTGATGCGTCAATTGGTGGAAAAAATGGAGTGGATTTAGGAAATTTGAAAAACCAAATTGGAATTATTCGAGAACCTAAAGCTGTGATTGTTGATACACAATTTTTAAATACTTTACCTCAAAACGAAATGCGTTCTGGGTTAGCCGAAATGCTGAAACATGGATTGATTTTTGATAAAAAATATTGGGATAAATTTAAAAATTTAAAAGACTTAAGCACAGAGGATTTAAATCATTTAATTCATCAATCTATTCAAATAAAAAATACTATTGTATGTGAAGATTTAACCGAAAATGGGATTAGAAAATCTTTGAATTTTGGTCACACTTTGGGTCATGCAATTGAAAGCTATTTCTTAGAAAATGAAGATAAAACAAATTTACTTCATGGTGAAGCAATTGCGATTGGGATGATTTTAGAAAGCTACATTTCAAGAGAAAAAAACTTACTAACAAACGAAGAATATCAGGAAATCAAATACATTATCAATGATATTTTTGAACGCATTGAATTCACTCAAAACGAAATTGAAAAAATCATTGAATTGCTGATTTTTGACAAAAAAAATGAGTTTGGTAAAGTACAATTTGCCTTGCTTGACGGAATTGGGAAAATTAAAATCAATCAAGAATCAGATAACGAATTGATTTACAAAGCTTTTAGAGATTATTCCGTGTAATTATTTTTTTATTTTTTCTTTATTTATTAGCCATTTTATTTTTTAACTTTGCCCTAATGAAAGAAAACAAAAAACAATCAAATTTCAATAGAACACTCGATAATAGAAATGCTGACATCTCTATAATTGGGCGATTCTTTTTTTCTATTTTTAGTTTTCATATTATCGATTTGTTTGAAATATCAAAGGCTTTTAGTGAGAAACTACTAATTCGCTTTGCCAATATTAGGGTTTGAAAATTGTGATTAAAAAACAATTAGTAACTTTTTAATTTAATCCAAATTTTCAAAATGAACACAAAATATTACGACTTAATTAATCAAACTTTTTATTTTCCTCAAGAAGAATTTACTCTAAATAAAGATGAACTTCAATTTCATGGTATTGATTTAATGAAATTAGTTGAAGAATATGGAACTCCATTGAAGTTTACTTATTTACCTAAAATTTCACAAAACATCAATCGTGCAAAAATGTGGTTTAGAAATGCCATGGAAAAGCACGATTATGATGCGAAGTATTTCTATTGCTACTGTACAAAAAGTTCTCATTTTCAATTCATTTTAAATGAAGCTTTAAAAAATAACATTCACATTGAAACTTCTTCTGCTTTCGACATTAATATTGTTGAGACATTAATGGAAGAAGGTAAAATAAATAAAAACACTTTTATTGTTTGTAATGGTTTCAAACGCGATCAATATGTAACTAATATTGCACGTTTAATTAATAACGGACATAAAAATACAGTTCCTGTAATTGATAATTTTGAAGAATTAGATTTATTACAGGAAGAAATTGATGGTAAGTTTAAAATCGGAATTCGTATTGCTGCGGAAGAAGAACCAAAATTTGAGTTCTATACATCTCGTTTAGGAATTGGATATAAAGATATTGTTCCATTTTATCGTAAGCAAATCGCTGAAAATAAGAAAGTTGAGTTAAAAATGCTTCACTTTTTTATTAATGCTGGTATTCGTGATACTGCATATTATTGGAACGAATTATTAAAATGTATGAAAGTGTACATTGCTTTGAAAAAAGAATGTCCAACTTTAGATAGTTTGAATATTGGAGGAGGTTTTCCAATTAAAAATTCATTAGCATTTGATTATGATTACCAATATATGGTAGACGAAATCTTAAACCAAATCAAAATTGCTTGTGACGAAGCAGAAGTTCCTGTTCCACATATTTTCACAGAATTTGGTTCGTTTACTGTTGGTGAAGCTGGCGGTGCTTTGTACCAAGTTTTATATCAAAAGAAACAAAATGACCGTGAAAACTGGAACATGATTGATTCATCTTTCATTACTACACTTCCAGATACTTGGGCTATCAATAAACGATTTGTAATGATAGCCGTAAACCGATGGAATGATACTTACGAACGGGTATTACTTGGTGGATTAACTTGTGATGGAGACGATTATTACAATTCAGAACAACATATGAATGCGGTTTATTTACCAAAATACAACAAAGAAAAACCTTTATATATCGGATTTTTTAACACTGGAGCGTATCAAGAAACAATTGGTGGTTTTGGCGGATTAAGTCACTGTATTTTACCACAACCAAAACACATTTTAATTGATAAAGATAAAAACGGAATTATTGCTACCGAAGTTTTTTCGGAACAACAAAAAGCAGAAGACGTTTTAGAAATTTTAGGTTACAACAAAAGAAAAGAACAATAAAATAAGAAATAATGAGCAAAGGACCAGTTAGTCAGTTTATAGAGAAACATTATCTTCACTTTAACTCTGCCGCTTTAGTAGATGCAGCAAAAGGGTATGAAGAACATTTATTAGACAACGGAAAAATGATGATTACTTTAGCAGGTGCGATGAGTACAGCTGAATTAGGAAAATCGTTAGCCGAAATGATTCGTCAAGATAAAGTACATATTATTTCTTGTACTGGAGCTAATTTAGAAGAAGATATCATGAATTTGGTAGCTCATAATTCATACAAAAGAGTTCCAAATTACAGAGATTTATCACCACAAGAAGAATGGGATTTATTAGAAAACCATTACAACCGTGTAACGGATACTTGTATTCCTGAAGAAGAAGCATTTAGACGTTTACAACAACATTTATTTGATATTTGGAATAATGCAGATTCTAAAGGAGAACGTTATTTCCCACACGAATTTATGTACCAAATGATTAATTCTGGAGTATTAAAACAATACTACGAAATTGATCCAGCTGATTCTTGGATGGTTGCTGCAGCTGAAAAGAATTTACCAATTGTAGTTCCAGGATGGGAAGATAGTACAATGGGTAACATTTTCTCTTCTTACTGTATCAAAGGTGAATTTAAAGCTACCACAATGAAAAGCGGAATTGAATACATGATGTGGTTAGCAGATTGGTATCCAAAAAATTGTGCAGGAAAAGGAATTGGTTTCTTCCAAATTGGTGGAGGAATTGCAGGAGATTTCCCTATTTGTGTAGTTCCAATGTTATATCAAGATATGGAAATGCATGATGTGCCATTTTGGAGCTATTTCTGTCAGATTTCTGATTCAACAACAAGTTATGGTTCGTACTCTGGAGCTGTTCCAAACGAGAAAATTACTTGGGGTAAATTAGATATTCACACACCAAAATTCATTGTAGAGTCTGACGCTACGATTGTTGCACCATTAATGTTTGCTTACATTTTAGGCTGGTAAAAAAAATTAAAAAAAAAATTTATTTTACTTGAAAATATAAGTTTAGGATAGTACATTTGACCAAAATACAAGATTAAAACCTACCCAATGAAAAGAGTTATTGTTGATTACGCAAAATTAACAAATGAAATCTTAACCTTACTAGTTGAGAAATTTCCTGACGGATATGATGATTCGGATATTATTCGTTTTAAAAACGCTAAGAATGAAACAATTGAGGCAGTAGAAGTACGAACTGAAGACACTATTTTTTTAGTAAAAGTGAGTACAAAACTATCTGACCGAATTGAAAACTATGACGAAGACGACATTATTGAAGATGATGTGGTAGTTGTACCAGATGAAAAAATCGGAAGTCTGAAAGATTTAGACATTGAAGAAGATGACGACGACGATGATATTTCAAATGATTCAGATGATATCGAAGACTCAGAAGACGGAGACGACGATGATGCTGACGATGACGACGAAGATTAATACACAAAAAAAGGGATTCAAAATTGAATCCCTTTTTTTTTACAAATAACGTTCTAAAATTACATTCTTGTGATGCAATTCATGACCGAGTGTTATATATCCAATAGCTCTAACAGATACACTGCAATTTGAAGCTGTTCCTAAACGTAATAAATCTTCACCTGAAAGAGTTTCAAATAGACTTATTGTAGCATTTCGAACACTTTCATATTCGGCTAACAAACTTTCGTATTCTCTATTATTTGCATTAGCCGTAATCACATAATCATTTTCCTCAAATCCTGGCAAAGCAGTTTTATCATTTCTTGCAATTCGTAAAGCGCGGTAAGCAAATATTCTCTCCGCATCAATTAAGTGCAGTATAATATCTTTGACAGTCCACTTCCCTTCTGCATATCGAAATTCATGCTTAAAAACTGGTACAGATTTAAAGAAATGTAACATTTCTTCTTTTTGTATTGTAAGTCCTTTAATAATATCTTGCTCTGGAACTAATTTGATATAATTCTCATAATAGGGAGCAAATTCGTTTGGTTGTAAATTTTTCATAACTTAAAGGTATAAAAAAAGCCTCATTAAGAGGCTTTCGTATTTTACAATTCTTTAAAAATCGTATGCATTAAACGTTTTTTGTCGTTGATGCTCTCTTCTAAAGAAATCATGGTTTCAGTTCTGTATACACCTTCAATATCGTCAATCATGAAGATAACTTCTTTAGCGTGTTTAGTGTCTTTAGCTCTAATTTTACAGAAAATATTAAATTTTCCAGTAGTCACGTGAGCAACTGTTACGAATGGAATCTGATTGATACGTTCTAAAACGAATTTAGTTTGTGACGTGTTGTGCAAGAAAACTCCAACATAAGCAATGAAAGAATAACCTAATTTTTCATAATCTAATGTCAAAGAAGAACCTTGAATGATTCCTGCATCTTCCATTTTTTTCACCCTAACATGTACCGTTCCTGCAGAAATTAATAATTTTTTTGCAATATCTGTAAAAGGAACTCTCGTGTTATCAATCAACATGTCCAAAATTTGATGATCTACTTCATCTAAACGAAACTTACTCATAAGTGCTTATAATATTTGTTAAATTTTTGATTTTTATTCAAATCTGAAGCAAATTTATCAAATAATTTTTACACCATTGTTAAATTCTGTTAAATTATTGATAAAAAAATCAGCTTTTTCTTCTATTATTGGAAAATGCTTTCCAATAGAAGTAAATAAACCATTTTTGCAATCGTATTCTAAATGTCCTATAAAATCCTGCAAATCATCTATTTTAATGATTCTTGCCACAAATTTTAACTGACCATCTTGCACTACTTCAGTATATTGAGCTGCAAAGTTAATTATTTTTTCTTCACTATTATCAATAATTTTGACATTTTTGTAAATAAAATCATAAAAACATTTGTTATTTTGAGGAATCTTCAAATAATTCATCAATTCGTTATCAACTATAACGTTTTCGTAACTCACGTCAAATGAACTTAAAAGCGAAATAAAAATATAGCCACGAACGATATCTCTTTGATAATCATTTGCATAATGTCCCGCCTCAAATAAAATAGTTGGCGTATTTTGAGTAGTGAAATAATCACCTGTACAATTTACATTATAACTATCATCAAAACGTCCAACTTGATTAGGAATGTATTGTTGTAACGCATTATTCATCTTGTTTATTATATGAATTGCTTTTAAGCGAACATCGTTGTATTCTCTCTCTTTATTGTAAGCTGGCGATAAAAAAGAAACCGTTGCAGGTAAATTAAAACCTTCTGTACCAAAAATAGTTCTTTGATCGTGTAAATTATAGCAATAATCCGGTTGAAAACTTTTACAAACACTATGTAAGACTTGCATTTCTGGTTGAGTAGCATTAAAAGCATCTCTATTCAAATCAATTGTATTCGCATTTTCCCTTGTATATAAGAATGCTCCGTCTGGATTCAACATAGGAATACATAATAAGGTGTATTCGTTTTTAATGCGATTCGCTATTTCATTATCCGATTGTAAAAAATTAAAGAAGTCAAATAACCCTTTTGTCGTGGTAGATTCGTTTCCATGCATTTGCGACCACATCAAAATTTTTGTTTTTCCTGTTCCTATTTTTACTTGATAGATCTCTCGTTCTTGAACTGATTTTCCAATTTTAGTAATCTCAAAATCTGAATTTAATGATTCTAATATTGGTAAAATAGTATCTAAATGAATATACTTTCCTTTGAGTTTTGGTTCTAAATATTGAGTTGCTAATTGTAAATAATTCATGGCTTTCTTTTGATTTACAAATGTAAACAACTTATATTTTACATTTGTAAACATGTAAAAACACTGCATAATTTACTTTTGTAAACTATTGTAATACCTTTAATAACTCCCTAGTATTAGTCATGTTTACAAGATTAATACTAGTCTAATAAAAATAATTATATTATTGTAAATCAGTTTATTAATATTACTTACATTAAGTCTTTATTTATATTAAAACCTTCTATTTACATTTGTAAACTTGCTTAATTCACTATTATTGTTTACATTTGTAATTCTTTAAATCTATTCACTATTTACAATGGTAAACATCGATGATTTTATTAAACGTTTAGAAATTATACTCGATTATTATAATTTATCTGCTTCTGCATTTGCGGATAAAATCAATGTACAGCGTTCGAGTTTGTCTCACCTACTCTCTGGGAGAAATAAACCTAGCTTAGATTTTATCATCAAAGTAATTGATGTTTTTCCTGAAGTAGATTTGTATTGGATTTTAAATGGAAAAGGAAATTTTCCGAAATCTGAAATTGTGGCTCATTCAGTTTTAGAAATTGAAAAAAGTACATCTTCATTACCAATTGTAGAAGTCCCTAATTCGGAACTTGATTTATTTTCGACTGTTGAAAAAGGAATTCCTCCTACTCTTTCAGAAAGCAATGCTGTAGAATCGATTAAAACAGAAAATAATTCTCCTGAAGAAATTGAGCGCATTGTAGTGTTTTTTAAAAACGGAACTTTCAAAAACTATAAACCATAAAAAAACTCTGAATTTCTCCAGAGTTCTTAAATAATTAAATAACTAACCTTTATCTTCGGTGTAAATAAACTGCTGTTACTCCTGCTTCTGCTCTACTCATTTGAGGTGTTGCATCTGCTGACATTGTTGGGAAAGCAAATTTTAAAACTAAACCGCCTGAATTCAAGCGTTCTGCTACATAAATTGCATTTGTTACGTGGTCATAAGCAACATCGACAGGGTTTCCTAACATAGAATTAGGTCCGTACACTCTAATTTGATTGTTCATAGCAATTGTTCCCAAATTATTCGTCATGTTTAGTACAGAAGTAAAGTTATTAATAACCACTAAACCACCGTCGGTTGCGCTTGAAGCTAATCCTACATCAGATAAAACCATTACATTATCTTGCGGAGAATAAGTAATTCCGTGTGTTCTAACTAAACCTTCAATTGTAACTCTTTTTGAAGCCGAAATTGACCCTGTAGCATTTGAAAAGAAATTGTTGTAAACTACTAAATCGCTAGTATTATCTGCAATTGCATACATGGTAGTTCCATCTAAATGGATTCCCCAAAGTTTGATATCTACAGTGTATGTATTTAAAAGTGTAAATCCAGTTGTATTTCTTTGGTATACATAAAATTTGCTGATATTTCCATTACCAGCATTTTGATCTTGAGCTACCACTACTTTATCTCCTGAAACCGCAATTTCACGAGCGTTTGTAAAATCCACTGAAGAAGAAAACGATAAATCTAATGTTGTTGCAGATGAAATGATGGCATTTCTTAATCCGTTATAAGCTTCTACTCTATTATTGGTTCGAGAAGCCAAAACTACTTGATCTTTAAATGTATCATAGTAAACACCATCTGCATCCGTTGAACTAATTGTAAAACTTTTTGCAGTAGGCGTTGTCGCTAGTAAATCTGTAAATGATATTTTTCCTGATGTGTTACTAGTGGTTACCAATTTTAATTCCTGAGCCGGAGTTGGTGTTTGATCAATTGGTTCTGGTTCAGGAGTTACCATTGAAGAATCGTCGTCATTACAAGAAGTAAATAAAACTGCTACTAAAGCTAGAGGTAAAAATAGTTTTTTCATTTGTTAAAAGTTTTGGTTTCTTCTATCTACGAAAAACTATTCTTCTTGGTTTTATTTTGAGTGAAATTTATTTTATCTTCCTAATAATAAACACTTTAAATAGATTATTCCTTTGGAACATAACTCAATTCTGGAACTTTTCCTATGACTCCTTTATAATACGATTCTAAAAATTTAATATCCGCTTCGATATTTCCAGTTGGATAAAATGGTTCATGATAAACCACTTGTTTTCTTCCGTAATCAAAAGCTACTGGGACAATTGGTACATTGGCCTTTAAAGCCATATAATAAAAACCGGTTTTCCATTCGGTTACTTTTTTTCGAGTTCCTTCTGGCGCGATAGCTAATCTAAAAATTTCTTTTTCTTTAAATATTTTGGCAATTGTATCTACTTTGTTCTCGTTTTTTTGACGATTTAAAGGTGTTCCTCCTGTCCAAGTGAAAAAATAATTAAACGGAAACACGAATAATTCCCTTTTAGCCACATAATTAATTTCAATATTTAGAATACCTCGTGAAAAAATACCAAGGAAAAAGTCCCACCAACTCGTGTGTGGAACGGCTATTAAAACACATTTTTTAACTTCTGGAGCGATAGTTCCAACTACTTTCCATCCAAAAATTTTACAGAAAATAAATTTGTATATAATTTGTTTCATACTAGACTATTTTGAGACAAAAATAAAATTATATTTACGATTACAAACAAAATTACATGATTAAGCGCTTATTGAGTTTTTTATTACCTATAAAAATTCACCAAAAGAAATCGGTTTACAGTAAAAATCTAGAAGTTACCTGGAATAATGGGTATTTGGTTTTAGATTCTGAAAATACCAATTATTCTTTTGGAAGTTTACAGCGCGTGTTAAAAAAAGGATTAAAATACATTGGTTACGAGCGTATTCAAAATTTTGAATCGATATTAGTTTTAGGCGTTGCTGGTGGAAGTGTAATTGAGACGCTGAAAAAAGAAGTAAAATTTGAAGGTAAAATTACAGGCGTAGAAATTGATGCGGCTGTTGTAGAATTGGCAACAAAATACTTTGGATTAGGAAAACACGACAATGTTTCAATCGTAATTGATGATGCATTTGAATTCGTTTTAAAAACCAAAGAAAAATACGATTTAATTATAATTGACATTTTCCAAGATACAACAATGCCGAATTTTTTATTTGAAGATTTCTTTATTAATCGTATTAATTTTTTACTTAATGTAAATGGATTTATCTTATTCAATACCATGGTTTTAGATTATCAAGATAGAAGAAGAAATGCGATTTATAAAAGCAAATTTGACAACAACTACTCTGTTAGATTGTATCCGAAAATTGAAGTCCACAACGAATTATTTACCATTAAAAAATTAGCCTAATGCGTGTAGTAAAAAAACTTTTAGTGGGAAAAGTCAGTGAAAAGCATTCTCATCCAATTAGTCCACTTCATAAGAGAATTTCTAATATTCAATCTATTTGGAACAATGATCATGAAGATGATAATGGGATTGAGAAGATTGTTCGTTTGTTTTTATCGATTTCTCAATTGTTATTTTTAGGTATTTATATTAAACATTTCGCCAATAAATTTGGTCATGAATATAAGGATTTGGCCATGGATTTATATGTTTTGTCTAAGGTGATCTTTCCATTCTTAATTCTGATAAATGACTGGCAAAATCATGATTATGTGATTTGGATATTGGTCTTTTTATTATTAGAAACCATACTGTATATTCCAACATTGATTTTTGCCTCCGATCTATTTTCAAGACCCCGCTCTTATAAACGTTCAATGTTATTATTGTTCTTTAATTACATTGAAGTTGTAGTTTCGTTTGCAGTTTTGTATACTTTGGGAGATAATATGAATAAACCTTTTGAACACTGGTTCGATTCGGTTTATTTTAGTTTAATAAGTTCAAATTCAATTGGATACGGAGATTACTACCCTATTACCACTTTTGGAAAAGTATTGGTTAGTTTACAAGCACTATTCTTTTTATCGTTTGTAATCTTATTTTTAAATTTTTTCTCAACAAAAGTTAAAAGTAAAGGCTATTTTGAAGACGAAGAAATTTAAGACAATAACTTTCTAGCTTTTTCTAAATCTTCAAAAGTGTCAATTCCGATGCTTCCGTGCGAAGTTTCAACCATTTTAATACGTTTTCCGTATTCTAAATAACGAAGTTGCTCTAGTTTTTCAGAAGCCTCTAATGATAACATAGGTAATCGATAAAAATCCATCAAAGCTTCTTTTCTGAAAGCATAAATTCCGATGTGTTTCATATAACGAACACCTGCATTTTCATCTCTTGGAAATGGAATTACTGAACGCGAAAAGTAAAGAGCAAAACCTTGTTGGTCCGTAATAACTTTTACGTTATTTGGATTGTTAATTTCTTCTTTATCAATAATTTGAAACATTAAAGAACCCAAATCAACTTTCTTTTCGGTATCGTTTTTGAAGACTTCGATTAATTCTTCTAAAGGCTTTTTATTAATAAATGGTTCATCACCTTGCACGTTAATTACAACATCAACATCCATGTTTTCAACTGCTTCCGCAATTCTGTCACTTCCGCTTTCGTGTTCTTTTATAGACATGATGGCTTTACCTCCATTCGAAATAATTTCATTGAAAATTAAATTGGAATCCGTAACCACGAAAACATCATCAAATAAATTTGTTGACATAGCTGCTTCATAGGTTCTAAGAATTACAGTTTTGCCACCTAAATCTTGCATTAATTTTGCAGGGAAACGTGTGGATGCATATCGAGCAGGAATTACAGCTATGATTTTCATGGTTGATTTAGTTTGATTGCAAATGTATTAATTTTCGAAAAACTCATCTTTAAATCCAATTAAATATAATTTTTCTTCTGCACGTGTGATGGCGGTGTATAACCAACGTACATAATCGATATCGATTCCTTCTGGTAAATAAGGTTGCTCTACAAAAACCGTTTTCCATTGGCCACCTTGCGATTTATGACACGTTATCGCATAAGAGAATTTAACTTGCAAGGCATTGAAATACTCATTTTCCTTAACTTTCTGTAATTTTTTATATTGCTGACGCTCGTCTTCATAATCCAATAACACTTCTTGATACAATTTATTCGATTCTTCATAAGTTAACGAAGGTGATTCGCTCATAATTGTATCTAACATGATAACAGTATCAAACGGAATTTGATTGGGATAATCAACCATTCTGACTTTTACAGTTGCAAATTTGAATCCGTATAACTCTTGAATTTTTCTGATTTCTAAAATTTCAATGATATCGCCATTCGCAATAAAACCAGCTTCTGATTCTTCTTTTAACCAAAAATAATTATTTTTTACGACCATCATATAATCTCCAGTTGAAATTTCACTTTCCTTGGATAAAATGGAAGTTCTAATTTGTTGGTTATACTGATTGGCTCTTTTATTAGAACGTAAAATGAAAACCGTATCTTCAATACTATAATTATCATACGCCTGATGAATAGCATCTTGAATTTCATATCCATCTTGCAGACGAACAATATCTTTAAATCCTTTTAGCTTAAATTGAAACGTATCAATAAAATGCGAATGTAATAATTCACGTAATTCAGTAGCATTATACAAAATTCCAGAATGTTCTGCCTGACGCATTACTTCATCTAATTCGATATGATGCACATTTTTTTGATAATGTAATGAAAGTGAATCAATATCTAAAGCTGGACTCACACTCATATTTACTGGCGGCAACTGGGCGGTATCTCCTATTAATAGCAATTTACAGTTTTTTCCAGCTTCTACATAAAAGAACAAATCATCTAACAAAGAACCATTTTCATATAATTTAGAATCTTGATTCGTATCTGAAATCATAGAAGACTCGTCTACTATAAAAAGTGTGTTCCTAAATTTATTTTGTTGTAAAGTAAAACTCACTCCTCCCGTTTTATTTTTTTTAGGATAATAAATTCTCTTATGAATTGTAAATGCTGGCTTTCCTGAATAATTACTAATCACTTTTGCTGCTCTTCCTGTTGGAGCTAATAACACCGCTTTCATATTAACATCGCCTAAATTATTAATAACCGTAGAAATTATGGTTGTTTTACCCGTTCCGGCATAACCTTTGAGAACAAAAATATCATCAGAAGTCGAATTCAAAATGAAATCGGCAATTTTCTGAAAAAAAACTTCTTGTTTTTGTGTGGGTTGATGCGGAAAATTATTTTGTAATAAATTGTAAAACAGCTTATAAGTCATAAAAATGGATTTGGCCAATATTAATTTTTCAAATATACTGA
The DNA here is from genome assembly GCF_038289885.1 of Flavobacterium helocola. Classification (NCBI taxonomy): domain Bacteria; kingdom Pseudomonadati; phylum Bacteroidota; class Flavobacteriia; order Flavobacteriales; family Flavobacteriaceae; genus Flavobacterium; species Flavobacterium helocola. Next base: position 36,348 of record NZ_JBBYHT010000009.1, read on the forward strand.
TGATTTTTGCAAGAAATTCTTTTGTGTAGAAAAAAAAATTGTAGATTTGCGTACCTATTTAACTAAAAATAAATTATTCAAATGTTAGAAATTGCTATTTATTTAGTCGTATTGATTGTTTTAATCTTTGCATTGGTTAAACTAATTGATAAATTTGTTACACCTGGAAATAAAAAAATATTCACTGCAGTATTGTGGGGAATTTCTCTTTTTCTTGTATATTTAATATACTCATCTATTATGAAACCTATTGAGTTTCAAAATGAAAAAGAAGCTCGTTATGAAGTTGCTGTTAAAACAATGTTAGACATCAAAAAACTTCAAACGGGTTACAAATCTGTAAATGGAAAATATGCAGATACATTTGAGGAATTAATCAAATTTGTTGAAAGCGGACAATTTGAAATTATTTCTAGAAAAGATACTGCTGTTATTGATGCTGCTAAAAATGCTGCTTTTGGTATCACTGTTGGTGCTGATGGTGTTGGTGGTTTCTTTAAAGATGAAGTAATCATTACTAAATTAGGTTCTGTATCTGTTAAAGATTCATTATTCAAAAACTCTGATCGTTACAAAAGACTTAATGTTGTAAAAGTTGGTGGAGTTGAAGTTCCAGTATCTATGAAAACAGGAGTTGTTAGTAGAAACGATATGAATCTTTCTGTATTCCAAGCTATTATTGACAAAAATGCTTTATTAAAAGATTTAGATCAAGAATTAGTAAAACAAGAAAATAAAGTTGAGTCTATTGACGAAATCAATGGTCCACAAATTATTTTAGGTTCACTAGAAGAAGTAACTCTTACTGGAAACTGGCCAAAAAAATATGGTAATAACGAATAACGACATTACTCAAAAAACATATAAAAAGTTGTCCATTCAGGTTTCCTTGAGTGGACTTTCTTTTTGTGTCTTTGATTTAATTTCCAACAAGGTAATCAATACCATGTCAATTCCCTTTGAGAAAAACAAAGTGATTGAAGAACAATTATGGCGCACTTTTGTTGATTATCCTATTCTTACAAAATCCTACGATGAAGTAATGGTGGTGCACGATAATAATCTGAATGCATTTGTACCTACTTCATTATTTGATGCTAATTTTTTAGCGAGTTATTTGCAATACAATACCAAAGTTTTTGAAACCGATTTTTTTACTTATGATGTTGTTTTTCCTTATGAAATGAATAACATTTATGTGCCTTTCGTTAATATCAACAACTTCTTATTAGATCAATATGAAACTTTTGAATACCAAAATGCGAATTCTATTTTGGTAAAACAACTACTCGATTTATCTAAAAACAAAGAAGAAAAGCAAGTCTTTGTTCACTTACAAAAAGAACACTTTGAACTAATTGTGGTAAAAAATCAACAATTAATTCTTTTTAATTCATTTCAATACAAAACACCAGAAGATTTTATTTACTATATTTTGTTCACTTGTGAGCAACTACAACTAAATCCTGAAACTATTTTGGTTCAAATATTAGGAAATTGTTCTGAAGAAGACGCTTGTTTTAAAATAGCTTTCCAATACATTAGAAATTGTAGTTTATTAGATGTTACTAGTAAAGCTTCAATTTTAGAAGTAACTCCTACTGCTTTAAGAAATCACTTTATATTATACCATTCATGAGAATTATCTCCGGAAAACACAAAGGGCGTAGATTAGTTGCACCTAAAAATTTACCTGTTCGTCCTACAACCGACATGTGTAAGGAATCGTTATTTAATATTTTGAATAACTATTTTAATTTACATGGATTAAAAGTACTCGATTTATTTGCAGGAACTGGTAATATCAGTTATGAATTTGCTTCTCGTGGCGCTGGACCAATTACAAGTGTTGATGGCGATATGGGTTGTGTAAATTTCATTAAAAAAACTTCAACCGATTTAGATTTAGATATCAGCGTTATCAAAAGTGATGTTTTTAAATTCTTAGAAAAAAGTAAAGCGAGTTATGATATCATTTTTGCTGATCCTCCTTATGATTTAGGCCAGGAAAATTTTGAAAAAATTATTCAGCTTATTTTTGAAAACGAAATTTTAGACGAAGAAGGTATGTTGATTGTAGAACATTCCAAACATACTAAATTAGAACATCTAACAAATTTCTCTTTTTCAAAAAGTTATGGTGGTTCGGTATTTTCTTTTTACGAATTTGAAAGCGACGAAGAAGAAGATATTGAAGAGGAAGATGAAGGATAAAATCTTCAAAAAAAATGCAGACCTATAAGCCGGATTCTGTATCGCGCCAATGGCGGACCCTTATCATTTATCTAGATCACACATTACTGCGTGACTCAAGCTGTCTACCCTTCAACATCGGACGAGTCGCCCTTATTCTGATTGCTCAGAAACTGCTGATATACTTGACATTTCACCGCATAGAGTTTACCTGGTTTCACTACAGCATTACCTGTACATACTTTCTGTTGCACTTGTCCTCGCCTTTCAACGGACGGGCGTTACCCGCTATGCTACTCTTTGGTGTCCGGACTTTCCTACCATGCTTACACACGGACGATAAGGCGGTCTGCGGTGCAAACTTACAATAATTTATATGGTTTTAAAGAAATTTTAATAGATAGTTTAACATAACGTTTGGCTTTTATTCTTTATTTAAATTGTAAATTTATAGTCCACAAATCTTTTAATTCTCATTAATATGTCAAGTATCTATCATTATGCCTCGGTTTCAGAAGCTTTAAAAAAATTAAGAGAGAAAGGATTTACTTTTGATTTCAATCAAAATGAAAAAGATATCGTTTTACATCCCGAAAACTATACCATCAATCACATTTACTATTACGAAGGAAACTCCAATCCAGACGATCAGGCTTCAGTTTATGGTATCGTTTCAAAATATGGACTAAAAGGTGTATTTGTTACAGGAACTTCTGCAAATTCATCAGATGAAAATGCAGAATTAGTATCTAAATTAGCCATCAAAAACAAACACACTCCTACTCTTTAATATTAGTTCAAGATTCAATAATCTGAAAATTGTGAATAACTTTTAGCAACATTTTCCTCAATTTAGATTTCGGAATTTGCCTTTTGGAATTTTTACCTCTATATTTGTGTTTCAATAGAATTTATGGAACAATTTATCGTATCAGCTCGTAAATATCGTCCGCAAACATTTAAAGATGTTGTGGGTCAACAAGCTATTACAAATACTTTGTTGAATGCTATTGAAACCAATCACTTAGCGCAAGCCTTATTATTTACTGGACCACGTGGTGTTGGAAAAACAACTTGCGCGCGTATTTTAGCTCGAAAAATCAATCAAGAAGGTTATGATGACCCGTATGAAGATTTTTCGTTTAATGTATTCGAATTAGATGCGGCTTCTAACAATGGTGTTGACGATATTAGAAGTATTATCGACCAAGTTAGAATACCTCCACAAACAGGAAAATATAAGGTTTATATCATCGACGAGGTGCACATGCTTTCTCAAGCAGCTTTTAATGCTTTCCTTAAAACATTAGAAGAACCACCTAAACATGCCATTTTTATTTTAGCGACTACTGAAAAACATAAAATAATACCAACGATTTTATCGCGTTGTCAGATATTTGATTTTAAAAGAATTACGGTTAAAGATGCGAAAGAACATTTAGCCGAAATTGCTAAAGAACAAGGTGTTGCTTACGAAGATGATGCATTACACATTATTGCTCAAAAAGCAGATGGCGCTATGCGTGATGCTTTGTCTATTTTTGACAGAGTAGTTTCGTATTGTGGGAATAATTTAACCAGACAAGCGGTTACCGAAAATTTAAATGTATTAGATTTTGAATATTACATCAGAATCACCGATTTAATTTTAGAAAATAAAATTCCAGATTTATTAGTTGCCTACAATGATATTTTAGCAAAAGGTTTTGATGGACATCATTTTATTGCAGGTTTGGCATCGCATTTTAGAGATTTATTGGTTTGTAAAAATCCGGCTACTCTTCCTTTATTAGAAGCTGGAGAACAAGCGCAAGCTTTATATGCTGCACAATCGCACAAAGCCATGCACGACTTTTTAATTAAAGGAATTGAATTGGCAAACGAATGCGATTTGAAATTTAAAGTCAGTCAAAATCAGCGACTTTTAGTTGAACTTTGTTTGATGCAATTAGCCTCTATCACTTTTGATGGAGAAAAAAAAAAGTAGCTAAATTTATAATTCCGGCTACTTATTACAAGAACAACTCCTACTCTATTACTGAAGTTTCAACGATTAAAGCGCAAATTCCAACAGAGGAACCAAAACCTGTTGTAGTTGCAGAAACCGTTGTAAACGAACCTATAGTTGCGGAAATTTCTCAAGTTCAAAATGAAGTAGTTGCTCCAATAGTTCCAGAAATTCCTAAGCCAGTTTTAACGAATTTAAATCCAACGGGAACTAAAGTTTCGGCACTTTCATTAGCGAGTATTAAAGCTAAAAAAGACTTAGAAGCCCAACAAAATCAGCATCAAAAGCACAAAGAAGAATTGCCTTCGGAAGTTTTTAACGAAACCGATATGTTGTTGCAATGGAATAAATTTGCGCAAAAAATGACGGATTCTGGAAAGCGTTTAATGGCGACTTATATGCAAATGAACGATCCAACCTTAAACGGAACTACCATTACATTAGAACTCCCTAATCAAAGTACAAAGGAAGAATTTTTAACAGGTTGCCATGAATTAATAGGTTATTTAAGAGGTAAATTACACAACCATGATATTACTATTGAAGTAGTGGTTAATGAAACGGTTGAAAACAAATACGCCTTTACACCACAAGAAAAATTTGAACGATTAAAACAAATTAATCCTACCATTGAATTGTTGAGAAAGACGTTTGATTTGGATGTTTAAGGAAAATATATATCTTTAAAATTTAAAGTTCAAATTTGAGTAAAAAGACATATTATCTATGAAAATAAAGTAGCAAAAAAACTTGGGTTAACAACAGTTTATTTCTTCTCTTTATGGTTAACCAACAAGCAACCTGTATTTTCCTTTAGATTTTAATTCGTAAATGTAAATTTTATTTGTTTTTTTAGTTGAGTCTTTAATTACATCCAAAGGTTTTAGTTTTGTTTTATAACTTCCTTCACTATCATTTTTTTTAGAGTTTGTATACGCAGCTTTTATAGGATTGTCTTTAGAAATTATGTAATCTTTAGTTTTGTCTAAATGCTCTATGTCTCTAATTTTCACACCAGGAATTTCTAAATCACCAATTAAATAACCAAAACTGTCTTCTGTTAAATAAGTATTATTGAATAAACTATCATTAACAATTTCATACTGATATTCACCAACAAATTTATATTCAGCTTGATTAAGTTTTGAACAGCTTGTTACTGATATTGCAATAATTATGAGGTTTAATAATATATTTTTTTTCATTTTGATTAAATTTAAAATCCCGTTAGGGATGAAATATTGGTAACTAATAACTAACTGTTTCTAAAATCCCGTAGGGATGACATTAAATAGGCTCTTTAAAAATGTAACGCTCATCATAATCCACTTCAAAAGCTTCTAAAAATTCCAAATATTCTTCTTGAAATGATTTCGTTTTATGACGCTCTTCTTGATTCTGAATATAATTGATTACATTTTGAACATGTGATTTGGAATACGAAAATGCTCCGTAACCTTCTTGCCATTCAAATTTAACCTTCAAAAACTTTTTTTCGTTAATCCATTTAGATGAATTGGCTTTAATGATTTGCATTAATTCGGAAATAGATTGTGTTGGACGCATTCCGATTAGAATATGAATGTGGTCTGACATTCCGTTAATGGCTAACATCTTATGATTATTTGCTTTGATAATTCCTGTAATATATTGGTATAATTCATCTTTGAATGACGAATGAATTAATCCGTTTCGATATTTTACCGCAAAAACAAATTGGATGTGAATTTGTGTGTATGTGTTTGCCATAAATCAATATTATTTACCGATTGTTGTCCAAAATCTACCGATATGTCGTCCCTACGGGACTCGGTTAACCAATTATTTTTTTCTACCGAGATGTCGTCCCTACGGGACTTATGCTGATTTTTATTTTTTTTATCTACCAAGATGACGTCCCTACGGGACTAATTATTATATCTTCCCATAATACATTGCTTTCACGATACCATCAGATAATCCGATTTTTGGAACGTAAATATGTCGGGCGCCACTCCATTTCATGGCGTTTAGATAGATTCTTGTCGCTGGAATAATTACATCGGCGCGGTCTGGGTTTAGACCTAAATCGGCAATACGTTGTTCGTATGTCATGCTGTTTAACTTTTGATATTGCGATTGCACATACATGTATGACAGCGGTTTGTCTTGGTTTTTCTCAGATAATTTGAATAATTTATTGATGTTTCCACCAGAGCCAATTAGCGTAATATTTTCAAATGGTTCTACATTGGCTTTAATCCATTTTTCCATTTCTTGCCAAACGATATCATTTACCATTTCATTTAACAAGCGAACGGTTCCGTTTTTAAATGATTTGGATGCAATAATTTTTCCTTCAAAAAACAAAGAGAATTCGGTGCTTCCACCACCAACATCAACATATAAATACGCTTTATCAGAAGTTATGAATTGTTTTAAATCGGAAGCCGCAATAATAGCTGCTTCTTTTTTACCATCAATAATATCAATTTTAATATCGGCTTTTTTCTTAATGATTTCGACAACTTCTTTTCCATTATAGGCTTCTCGCATGGCTGAAGTAGCACAAGCACGATAATGTTCAACTTTGTGAACTTTCATTAATAATTTAAAAGCTTTCATGGCATCAACCATTCGGTCAATATTTTCTTCCGAAATTTCGCCAACCGTAAACGCGTCTTGTCCTAAACGAATTGGAACACGAACTAAGGAACTTTTATTGAATTGAGGAGCGCAACCTTCTTGCTCTACGATATTAGTTACCAACAACCTCATGGCATTGGAACCGATATCGATAGCCGCATATTTTTTTATTGTAATCATTTATTTTTTATTATTGCAACTCTTCTGCAATTACGTCTAATTTGTTTTGGTAATAATTGTACATTTCTTGTTGGGCTCTAAACGGTTTTTCATCGCCACGTTTTCTGTACTGATTTAGTAAATCGGCTGAATGAATTCGTGCTTTTACATTGGCTTTCCAACCTATTTCAAAAGTTTCGATTAATTCTTTTTTAATCTCTTTGTAATAAATAGGACACGTTACTTCTACCCTTGCATCTAAATTTCGGGTCATAAAATCGGCTGATGAAATGAAAACTTCAGGGTCGCCAGCATTTCCGAAAATATAAATTCGGGAATGTTCTAAATAATTATCAACGATACTTATCGCTTCAATATTTTCGCTTAATCCTTTTACACCTGGAATTAAACAGCAAATTCCTCTAATGATCAATTGAACTTTTACTCCAGCTTTACTGGCTTCATACAATTTATCCGTCATTTTAAAATCAGATATACTGTTCATTTTCAATTTGATATAGGCTTCTCTTCCAGAAAGGGCATTTAAAATTTCTCTGTCGATTAACTTGTTAAAACGAGTTCGTGTATAATGTGGAGAAACTATCAAATGTTTGTAACGGTGTACTCGATAATTCACATCAAAGAAATCGAAAATCTTTGCAGCGTCTTTCAAAATTTCAACATTACTTGTAAAAAGCGTAACATCAGTATAAACTTTTGCCGAATTTTCATTGAAATTTCCGGTTGAAACTAATCCGTAACGTTTAACTCTTCCTTCTTCAATGCGCTCGATGACACAAATTTTACTGTGAACTTTTAAACCTTTAACACCAAAAATTAATTCGATACCTTCGGTTTGCATTTGTTCTGAATACGAAATATTACTTTCTTCATCAAAACGCGCTTGCAATTCGATTTGAACAGTTACTTTTTTTCCGTTTTTAGCAGCATTAATTAAAGAACTCACAATTTGCGAATTCTTAGCCAAACGATACAACGTAATTTTAATGGAAGCTACTTTTGGATCTAAAGCCGCTTCACGCAGAAATTTAATGATATAAGAAAAAGACTGATATGGTGCGTAAAGTAAATAATCTTTCTTTTTGATTCGCTCTAAAATGCTTCCTTCTAATGATAATCCTGGAACCGGTAATGGTAGATTTTCTCTGTATAATAAATCGTATCGTCCTAAATTTGGGAAGTTCATGTAATCTCTACGATTGTGATATCTTCCTCCTGGAATAATACTATCAGAACTTAAAATATTCATTCCTTTTAGGAAAAACTCCAAAGTATCTTTTCCAATAGCTTGATCGTAAACAAAACGAACAGGTTCTCCTACTCTTCTTTCTTTAACCGAGTTGGAAATCTTTTCCATTAAACTTTTACTCAAATCACTATCGAATTCTAACTGAGCATCACGCGTAATTTTAATCATGTTAGCCGAAATGCTTTCATAATCAAATATATTAAAGATACTATTTAAGTTAAGACGTATAACATCATCTAAAAGAATAATATACTGCTTTTCAGAATTTGAAGGTAAAACTACAAATCGATTAATAGTATGCGGAATTTCGATAACAGCGTAACGGACTTCTTTTTGCGAAGTTTCCGAATTCATTACTAATTTTATCGCTAAATATCCTGAAGTATCTTTTAGAAGAGGAAATTCTTCTAAGTCATTTAACATGATAGTTACTACAGCCGGACTTACCTTTTGAATGAAATAATCGTGAATAAAAATCTCTTGATCTTTAGTTACTTGCTTTTCATTAATAATATAGATATTCTCTTTTTCTAATTTCTTTTCGATTTCACTTAATATGCGTAAACTTTCCGATTGTTGTTCGATTACAATATCGGTAATTTCTTTAAGTAATTGTTCAGCTGGAACACCTAGAATTTTTTCGGTTTCAGTAGTTTCAAGGCTCATACGACGAATGGCCGCGTAACGAACTCTGAAAAACTCATCTAAATTATTAGAAAAAATTCCAAGAAAACGAAATCTATCTAATAAAGGTACATTCTCATCATTAGCTTCTTGAAGTACTCTTGCGTTAAATGTTAACCAACTTTTTTCTCTATCTATATAGTTATTTGTAGGATTGTTCATTTTTAAACTGGCTTGGAAATAATGTTGCTTTAGTTTGTCCTTTTGAGATGTTATTCCAATCATCAGTATCAAATTGCAAAGCAACTACTCCAGATGTTGGTACATTATCTATATAAAGGTCTCCAAATTTATTAACAAATTTTGTAATAGCTTCATTATGTCCGAAAAGAATTAGGCTATCATATGAATTTTCACATTTTTTTATGCTTTTTTCTAAGCTCTTAGCATCAAAAGTGTACAAATCCTCTGAAAAACGAATCGTTTCTAAAGGGATAGACAAGTATTGTGAAAAAATAAAAGCCGTTTCTTGTGTTCGTTTTGCTTTACTACACCAAACAATATAAGAACGAGGTAAAATTTCTGGTGCTTTTGAAGCAATTAGATGTGCATCCTTAACACCTCGTTGAGAGATAGATCTATCAATATCCTGAACCGGAGCATCCCAACTTGATTTAGAATGTCTAATAAGTATTAAATTTTTCATAGTTATTAGTTTAGAGATTCAAATTACTACTTTTTTTTGAATTAAAAGTTAAAGCTTTTGCCAATTTTAAGTTAGTTAGTAGATTTTTTTAAACACTTTATCGAAAACACTGACCTAATTGCAGCTAACTATTAGTTTTTGAGTAATTTAGCTCTAACAAAAAATTGTACTCCCCCATTTTTTTTAAAACTTAACTTCATTTTCTACCCCCAAAACCCAACCTTAAAATCAACTTACTGTAATCATTAATTTAGTAAAATTATTATTATGGAAAGTTTTATAAAGCACAAGTATAAAATACATTTTTTATGCTTATTTTTTCTCTGCATAATTAAGCTCAATGCACAAGTCATTCATAACTATGATTCTGTAGCACTTCAATCTGATCAAACTCTTAAAAATAAGATTGAATCTATTTTGAATTCAAGAGATATATTGATAGTCAATACAAATGTATCTTCTAGGAATAGCTATGAAAATTTCGAAATTATAGACATAAAATACGATAATTTAAGTCAGTTAAGTCAAGTTGATGCAGCTCTGTTACAAAATTTGAAATATTGTATTTTAAGACTTCAAAACAATTCAAATCCAATCGATTTAAATCTATTAAATCCTTTAACAAATTTGGAAGTAATTCACATTATAATTGAAACAGATTTTATAGGAAGTCCATCTATTATTAATCTTATTAATCAGAGTATTGTTATAACCTACATAATAAGTATTCCACAATAAATCTCAAGCTATGAATACAAAAAATTACTCAAAAGTTGTTAATTTTAGTGGAAAAAATTTAATTTTAATTATTCTTCTTTCACTAAGTTTTACAATACATTCTCAGGTTAGAGTAAATTTTACACCTAGAGAAGCAATTGCTAGCCCTTCAACAAGTATATATAATATTAAAGGGGATTTTACTATAATAGGAAATACTAATTTAACATTAAACAATTATGATGTAAATGAACCTAATAGTAATAATAACATGGTTTATGTCGATGTTGATGGAAATTCCAATACTTTTAATTCTTCAAGTGCAAATTTGACTTTTTCAACTGAAAATGGTGCCATTCCAGAATGTTCAAAAATAGTTTTTGCTGGTTTATACTGGACAGGAAGAGCATCAGATGGTTCAAATAGTCCAGATACTTTTAACGTCACGAAAAACTCAGTTACTAAAACATTAAATAAAAGGAAAGTTCAATTAAAAGGACCATCAGCGGCTACTTATACAGAAATTACCGCAGGAACCAATGATATTTATTATCCACAAACAAATGATGGTTTTATGTATTCTGCATTTGCAGAAATTACAGAATACGTAAAAACAAATGGTTTAGGTCAATATACTGTTGCTGACATCGCACTTGTTGAAGGAAATGGCGGAGGAACAGGTTATTACGGAGGATGGGGAATCATTGTAGTTTATGAAAACTCTAAAATGAAATGGCGCGATATTACCGTTTTTGATGGTCATGCTTATGTGCAAGGAAGCACAACTGTGAGTCATCAAATACCAATTTCTGGATTTAATGCAGTTCAAACAGGCCAAGTAAATATTAAACTTGGTTTAATGGCTGGTGAGGGTGATCGTAGCATAAGCGGTGATTACTTTAATATTTTAAGATCAAGCGATAACAATTGGCAAGCATTAAATCACACTGGAAATGCAACCAATAATTTCTTTAATTCTTCTATTCAAACTGGAGGTAATACAAGAAGTCCAAATCTTGTAAACAATACCGGATTAGATATTTCAATGTTTAATATTCCAAATCCAGGGAATACAGTCATAGCGAATAATCAAACATCTACCACACTAAGATATGGCTCGACGCAAGACACTTATGTTATCTTTATGGCTGCTATGGCTGTTGATGCGTATATTCCAGATCCAGAAGGTGTTATGTCCTTAGTTACAATAAATGGATTACCTGCAACTAGCACAACTACAGTGACTCCTGGACAAGAAATTGAATACTCAATAAAAATTTTAAATGAAGGAACTGAAAGCATAAATAATACACAAATAAAAATTCAATTACCTTACACAACAACATTTGTAAATGGTAGTCAATCGGGCATAATAAATTTTAGTCCGCTACCTACTCCAAACAATGTTTATTTTAACCCAAGTGATGGTCCTTCTGGAAGTTTAATTTGGGATATTGGCACACTTCCTGTTCCTAGCACTCCAACAACCGTTTTAGGAGAACTAAAATATAAAGTTAAAATCACAGAAGATTGTTTTCTTTTAAAGAATACCAATTGTGTTCCTTCAGCATCATTATATGGTTTTATTAATGGTGTTGGTGCTGTAACTGGTATTCAAATAATTAATAAACCATTTATTCAAGGGTATGTTAGTAGTGGATTATGTTTAGGAGACCCTATTTTAGATGCTATTACAACAACAATTGATGCTACAAATTTTATTAACCAAAACTGTCAAAATACAAATACAGAACTTGTTTTTAACTATTGTAGTCCAATATCTCAAGTTCCTTTCAATTCAATTGCATCAAATTATCCTATTGGAACACAATTTTATAACAGTTATCCTGTAACTGGAAATACTATGGAATATACAAGTTCAAATCCATTTCCAAATACATTAGGAAGCTTCGATTACTATGCCGTACCACCAAATACTAATGGTTGTTATTATACCTTACAAATTATTATTGTTGGAAACCCTACAATTACATCTCCACAAGCTGTTAATATAGTTGGTTGTAGTACAAATGCAATAACTGGATTACCATTTAGTACTACTCCAGTTTCAATAACATTACAAGACTTTATTAATATTGGTGGAAGTGTATCAAATAATTCATTAAGTTACACTATAAGTTATGTAGATGTAATTACTGGAAGCTGTCCTACTGTTGTAAACAGAAGTTATACATTAACTACATCATGTGTCACAACTAATTTGACTCAGGTTTTTACCATAGAAAGACCAGATTTCACAATGCCAGAAAACACTGCTTCAACTGTAGCGTGTGCTGCGGATATTGTAGCGCCTTTGGTTCCTGTGGTAACAGATAATTGTGATAATGTGTTAGTAGCTTCGGCTCCTGTTATTTCTGCAGCTCCAACTTGTGAAGGAACTGTAACCTATACCTATACTTTCACGGATTGTGAAGGAAAT
>NZ_JBBYHT010000010.1:0-19464 GCF_038289885.1 Flavobacterium helocola
ACAGGCGTTTGGCAAGATTGCGAATTTTGTAGTAAATTCACGTTTATTTCTCGCAAGAAATTTTATCTTTGATAGAAAATTATCGGTTCCGAAGTTCGCAACCTCGCCAAGCGCCGAAACGTTGTAGGCAACATATTTTCCGAACTTACTCTGAAGGCTTCTCTCCTATTTTTTCTGAATAATTTTTTACTGAAAATCTTGCGTGAAAATTGAAAACCGAACCTAACTTTGTCGATAAACTTTGTGCTGAAATTACGTTTTCGGGAAAATTCGTTGTGAAATGAAAACCTGAAACCAAACTTTGCGTGAAAATTTACTTTGCGTGAAAATCCGAACTTTGCGGATAAACGTTGCGTTTAGTTTTATAAGTTCCGAAAATATTATGCAGCCTACAACAGCGGTTTAAAAATATGGCTGGTTTCGGGATTTTTTGAAATGGCGCAGTTGTTTAATTTAAAGTTTTGGTTATATTTGTAAAGGCTTGGTGCTGGTTTTTCGCCACATTTTTAAGCCTCAGAACGTTGTGCGTCATATTACAAAAGCGACACGATAAACGTTCTCTTAATAAATAACTTTAAAAATAAAAAAAAATGGGATTTTTAGACTCTCTCAAAGATTCACTTAAGTATCCAAGATTTTCGGAAAAATACGAAATGGGATTTCCTGATATTAGTAGCGGTGACAAACCTGTTATAATTCAATTCAGAGAAAATGAAGTTGAATTTAAAATACTAACAGGATTTACATCTGTTAAAAAAATTATTAAACCAAATGACATTATAGAAGTTGGACTAAATCAAGAAACTTATAGGTCTGGTGGAAAAGCAGCTGCTGGAGCAATTATCGGTGGAGTTTTAACTGGTGGAATTGGGTTGTTAGCTGGAGCTGCAATAGGTGGCAAAAGAAGAAAAGAAAATCAATTGACATTAATTGTAAATGATAATGGTAATGAATGTGATATTTTTTTAAAACCAAGTAAAGATATTCCAAAGTTATATTCAGAATTAAAAAGATTGTTAAGTAAACAAACTACTAAACCAATTTTAAAAGAGTCTGAAATTTCAAACATTGAAACTAAATCTAATTTAGTAAGTGACTTGGAAAAATTACATAGTTTACTTGAAAAAGGAATCTTAACTCAACAAGAGTTTGATGAACAGAAAAGAAAATTACTTGAATAATAAATACGAACGCACAACAGCAGTTTGCAAAAATGGCGGGTTATAGGCTTAATTTAAAGTTGGTTTTGTACTTGCAAAGTCAGTGAAAAACCGAAAGTTTAGACTTCCTTAATCCGCCACTTCTGCAAGCTGCAAACCGTTAGCTGTAAGCGTATATGAACATTACGTGAAAAATATTGACAATAAAAATATCTGTAAAATGGGAATGTATTATAGTATTGAATTAAAAAACAATGAAGAAATTGGATATGTTGATTTTCCATATCCTCTATCGTATTTCTTTGAACAAATTGGTGGATATGATGACAAAAGTATTGTTAGTCAAATAGAAAAAATATTAGATATTGATTTAAGTATTTTTCAGAAAACATACAATCCTGAAATGGGTTTTGAAGAAGAACTTGAAGAATTTGAGGATTTTGATGTTGAAGTTGTAGAGAATGAAATGTGGGTTGACATTGACGAGTTGATGAATAAGTTAGACGAATTTAAGAACAAAACAGAGAAAAATAAAAATTATTTTTCGAAAGTTGTTTTAAATCCAAAAGATGACAGGAATGTTTATCAGGATTTTAATTTTGATTACGAAAAAATGATTAAATACCAACAAGAAAACCCATTATCATTATACCCTATTGACAATGGAATAATTTCTGAAAAAGTATTAGAAAATTCAATTAATGAACTTATAAATACTCTCAAAGAAATTAAAAGAAACGGAGAAACAGAAATAAGACTGATATATGGATAAAACGCCTACAGCTAACAAGGGTTTTGCGTCAGTCGGGCTGAAGTGCAAAATTCAACGGCAGTTTTTCAATTGAATTTTTAGTAATAATATCAACTTTTGTGCTTCGATTGCCCGCCCGAACGCAAAGCCCCGAAACGTTAAATGCAATATATTTTCCGAACTTACGCTGAACGCTTCGCTCCTATTTTTTTGCAAGAAAATTAATGAAAAATGTAGCCGAAAAATTTTGCGTGATAAGTGAAATCTGAACCGAACTTTGTCGAAAAACTTTGTGTTGAAAATACATTGCGGAAAACCAAACTTTGCGCGACAGATCAAGTTTGCGTGACAATGGAAATCAGAAAACCAAACTTTGTGGATAAACGTTGCGTTGTCTTTTAAATTCCGAAAATATAAAACTGCATTTAACAGCGGTTTAAAAATATGGCTAGTTTCGGGAATTTTTGAAATGGCGCAGTTGTTTAATTTAAAGTTTTGGTTATATTTGTAAAGGCTTGGTGTTGCATTTTCGCCACATTTTTAAGCCTCAGAACGTTATATGATACCCTTGAGCTACACAAACCGCTGAAAAAAACATACAATAAAAATCAAAATTTTTCGTTTCTTTGAATAATGAAAAGTACATTAAAAATATTTATCTTTTTTTATTACTCATTGGGAACTATATTTTTACCAATGGGAGACTTTTCAACTTTACAAGACATTCCTAAAATGTATAATAATTGTAAAGAACACGAACATCACGATATGACACCACTCGATTTTATTACTGACCACTTAATAAATATTGATGGCTTGTTCGACAAACACGACAACGGAGATGAACAAAAGCCACACAAAAATATAGACTTCACATTTAGTAATTTTACTGCCACACTTTTCTTTCAAGAAGTTAACACTTTTGAATTCAAGAGTATTAAAGTAACAATTGAAAATAGTATTGTAATTTCAAATTACAAAAAAGCTATTTATACTTTCAACCACACTCTTTCCATTTTTCGCCCACCAATATTTGTTTAATTTATTACTGTAGTTCCTTTTTTTACAAAGGAAAATTAAAACATTTTTAAATTATAACAAATCAATAAAATGAAAAAATATTTTTTCGTTGTATTGGCTATTATATGTAGCTATACATCAAGTTTTGCACAAAGCAAAACACCAAAAGCAGTAATAACTGCTTTCAATTCTGCTTACCCAAATGCTAAAAAAGTAAAATGGGATAAAGAAGATAATAACTTTGAAGCAAGTTTTAAGTTAAATAAAATTGCAAATTCCGTAGTATTTAATAATGAAGGGGAAATTTTAGAAACAGAAGTCGAAATTAATTTTAATGAGCTTCCAAAAAAAGCTGTAAATTATATTATAAAAAATTATAAAAATCAAAAAGTAAAAGAAACAGCAAAAATTATTACTGCAAAAGGTAATATAATATATGAAGCCGAAATAAAAGGCAAAGACATCTTTTTTGACAACAATGGTAATTTAATAACAAAAGACAAAATTAGTTAGCACTAATAATTTAAGCACAACACACTTCGTGTGCAGTGCTTTTTTTGCTTAACTAATCTTTTCTAAATTAATTTAATTTATCAATTATGTTCAAAAAAATCAACTTTTCAACAAGGTATTCCTTGCTGTTAACTTTCGTTATATGGTTTCTTGCTATCTCTCAAATAGTACGAATTATATTTTTCGTATGGCAATACGATGAAGTTTCCTTTAATATATTTACTGCACTTGGTACACTTCTAACAGGATTGTTTTTCGATATTGGTACAATAAGTTTTATTGTATTTCCTGCCATTATATATTACTTCATTTTTCCAAATAAATTTATTGGCTCTTGGGTTGATAAAATATTCATTTGGTTTTTTACCACATTAGTAACCTTTATATTAGTATTTACCTTTTTTGCCGAAATCACTTTTTGGGACGAATTCAAAACCCGATTTAACTTCATTGCTGTAGATTATCTAATTTACACACACGAAGTTGTTAAAAATATTCAAGAATCATATCCAATACCAGTATTAATAATTGGAGTTTCGGTTATTGTTTTTTTAGTATTATTTCTGTTTTATAAAAGAAATGCCTTCAAAAACACATTCTCACAAACAGCAACTTTAAAAGAAAAAAGTATTGTATTAGTAATTGGTTTAGTTTCTTGTTTGTTTTTTACAACATTTATAACAAACAATCACGCCGAATGGTCTTCTAATCGGTATAATGCCGAAATCTCAAAATCAGGAATTTATTCGTTTTTTTCTGCTTTCAGAAACAATCAAATGGTTTATAATGAGTTTTACACATCTGTAAACGACAAAGAAGCTTTCAATATCATTAGAAATAAATTAACGGACAATAACAGTAAATTTCAATCTAATAAATTATCTATTCACAGGACAATTTCTGATACTACAAATGCTACACCAAGTAAAAAAAATGTAGTTTTTATATTAGTAGAAAGCCTAAGTGCCAGTTTTATGAAAGAGTTTGGCAACCAGCAAAACATAACACCGTTTTTAGATAGTTTAGCTCAAAAAAGTGTATTCTTCGATAATTTATATGCCACAGGAACAAGAACCGTTCGTGGTATGGAAGCAATGACACTTTGTATTCCGCCAACACCAGGACAAAGTATTGTGAAACGTCCAGAAAATCAAAACTTATTTACTGTATCAAATGTTTTTAAATCCAAAGGATATAATTCAAACTTTTTTTATGGTGGCGATGGATATTTTGATAATATGAACGCTTACTTTGGTGGAAATGGTTTTACAATTTATGATCGTGGACGCGGAAGTGTCTTGAGTGATAAAATTAAAACAACTCGAAATAATATCAACGACAACGAAGTAACTTTTGAAAACGCTTGGGGAATTTGCGATGAAGATATTTATTCTAAAATGCTAAATGTTGCCGATGAACATCACAAAAATAACAAACCTTTTTTCAATTTTGTTATGACAACTTCTAACCATCGACCTTTTACTTACCCTGACAATGCAATTGATATTCCATCAGGTAGTGGACGTGAAGGAGCAGTAAAATATACTGATTACGCTATAAAAAAAATGTTTCAAAAAGCAAAGAATAAACCTTGGTTTAAAAACACGGTTTTCATAATTATTGCCGACCATTGTGCAAGTAGTGCAGGTAAAGATGAAATTGATGTAGCCAATTATCACATTCCTGCTTTTATTGTCAATTTTCCACAAGAAATGAACCAAAAAGTATCAAAACAATGTTCTCAAATAGATGTTTTTCCAACATTTTTTTCAATGATGAATTGGAGTTACGAAAGCAATTTCTTTGGCAAAAATGTATTTAATCAAAACTTTGAAGAACGTGCTTTTGTTGGAACCTACAGAAAATTAGTATTGATGAAAAAAGAAAAAGTAATGATTTTGTCTGACCAAAAAAGGCAATCTTTTTACTATTGGAACAAAACAGATAATAGTTTAAAACCTTTGCCAATGGATAAATCATTTCTTAATGAAACAATTTCTTGGTATCAAACTGCCGACTATTTATTCACAAATAAATTATTGAAATAATGGTTTACATTCATTTTATAGTAAATCCTATTTCGGGAAATGGTAATCATAATATTGGCAAAACAGAATTAGAAAAATATTTTTCAAAGGAAAAGTTTAAAATTGAAGTTGATTATTCTAACCATAAAAAACACGCAATTACGCTCACTAAAAAAGCAATAGAAAACAATCCAAACTGTATTGTAGCTTGTGGTGGCGACGGAACTATAAACGAGGTAGCATCGTGTTTGATAAATACAAAAATCAAGTTAGGTATTATTCCAGTTGGTTCAGGCAATGGTTTAGCTTCAAATCTAAATATTCCAAAAGAGATAAAAAAAGCAACAGAAATTATCCGAAACGGAAATAGTCAAACAATTGATGTGGGACAAGTAAATGAACACTATTTTTTTAGTAATATGGGTATCGGTATCGATGCTCATATTATTAAAAAGTACGAAACCTATAAAAAAAGAACTTTAATTGCTTACATAAAAGCATCAGTAACATCAAGTTTTCAATTTAAACCCATTCAAACTGTACTTGCTTTTAACAATCAAATTATAAATACAAATTCTTTTCTATTGTTCATTTCAAATTCTAACGAAATGGGATATGGAATGAGCTTAACACCTAAAGCAAGTTTACAAGATGGTTGGTTAGATTTAGTAGTTGTTTCAAAGTTAAACTTTATAAACAAGCTCATTTTAGGAATGTATGTACTATCAAATAAAGTCGAGAAGTTCAAAAATGCACAGCATTCATTAATCCAAAAAATGAGTATTAAAATTCCAAACAAAATAAACACAGACATACAAATTGATGGAGAATATTACAATATAAAAACCAACAAAATTGATGTTTCAATAATTAAAAACGGATTAGAAATAATAATGCAGTAACCTACTTTAAAAACAAACTTATGAGAAAAATAGTTTTTATATTTATATTTTTAGCAAACGCAATCTATGGGCAACAAACTAAAATTGATACTCTTAAAAAAATAACAGTCAATAACAATCAAGTATTCAAATTAAAAAAATTAATCATTCCAACAGTTTTAATTGGTTATGGTGTAATTGGCATTGAAAGTGATGGCTTAAAATTTATCAATTCAGGCATAAAAGAAGAAGTAAATGAAAATATAGACCAAAAAATTACAATTGATGATTTTTCACAATATGCACCAGCAATT
Organism: Flavobacterium helocola; assembly: GCF_038289885.1. Classification (NCBI taxonomy): domain Bacteria; kingdom Pseudomonadati; phylum Bacteroidota; class Flavobacteriia; order Flavobacteriales; family Flavobacteriaceae; genus Flavobacterium; species Flavobacterium helocola. The sequence goes on from NZ_JBBYHT010000010.1 coordinate 6,667, forward strand.
ACAGTTTACGGTTTAAACGTGGTAGGAATAAAAGGTAAACATAATTTTAAAGAACGAACAATAATTTTAGGCACATCTTATTTAATTATGTCCGCTTCAGTATTAAGTTTAAAATCAATTACTAAAGTGGAAAGACCAGACGGTTCGGCTTTCAATTCCTTTCCGTCAGGTCATACCGCAACAGCATTTGCAAGCGCAGAATTTTTGTGGCAAGAATACAAAGATGTTTCAATTTGGTATGGTATAACAGGATATTTAGTTGCAGCAGGCACAGGAGCATTTAGAATTTATAACGACAAACATTGGCTAACAGATGTAGTTGCAGGAGCAGGAATAGGAATTTTAAGCACAAAAGTTGCTTATTGGATGTTTCCTTACATTAACAAACATATTTTTAAATCTAATAAAAATGTTTCATCTACAATAATAGCACCTTTTTATAATGGCAAACAAATAGGTATAGGAATGGCTATCAACCTAAAATAGCAAACTATTTTTTTTAAAATAAATTACTTATTTTTGAAATCTATAACCAATTAAAAAACTTAAAATATGGCATCAGTATCAGAAACAGGACACGCTAAAAACGTAGCAAACTTACAAGATTTAATTTCATTCGTAACAGGCTACGGAGCAACCTACAACCCAACAAAAAATGCTTTAAAGTTACCACAACTTACCGCATTAGCAACAGCATCGCAAACAAGTTTAGCAGATGTAATTACCAAAAATACAGCATACAATAATAAAGTAAACGAAAGAGTTAACGCTTTCAGCGGTTTAAAAGCGTTATCAACTCGATTAGTAAACGCATTAGAAACTACCGATGCAACAGCACAAGTTATAAAAGATGCAAAAGGTTTTAATCGCAAGTTACAAGGCAAACGAGCATCAACAGCTACAACGCCTATCGACCCAAACACACCAGCACCAGCAACCATTTCTACAAGTCAGCAATCGTATGACCAACAAATACAACATTTGGCAGGTCTAACATCTGTTTTAATTTCAGAGCCAAGTTATGCACCAAACGAAACCGCTTTAGCAACTGCAACGCTTACAGCATTGCAAGCCAATTTAACTGCTAAAAATAATGAAGTAGCAACAGCATACACAAACATAAGCAATTCAAGAATTGCAAGAAACAACACATTATATGCAGACAGCACAGGATTAGTTGAAATAGCAACCGAAGTAAAGAAATACATTAAATCACTTTACGGAGCATCAAGTCCAGAATTTGCACAAGTAAAAGGAATAGAATTTAAGAAAGCAAAAAAATAACATAACCAAAAACAGAAAAGTCTAACCCACTTTTAAGAATATGCAAACCGCAAAAAGAAATATACTAAACGCAGAAAGGATTGTTTGCTCCGCAAACAAACTTATTGCTACCGCAATAAAATTTATCTTCTTTGCGTTTAGAATTATTTCAACCGCATTTAGAATTATTCAATCCGCAGAAAGATATATGACTTCCGCAATTAGAAATATAGCTTCCGCAAACAGAATAATAACAACCGCCAAATGGAACAGAAAAAAAGGGCATCATATAACAGCGGTTTGAAGCAATTGGGGGTTTAGGGCATAATTTGAAGTTGGTTTTGTATTTGCAAAGTTTAGTCTTAAACCGAAAGTAAAGGCTTCCTTAACCCCAACTGCTTCAAGCCGCGAAACGTTAAAAGCAATATTAAAAGATAACGTATAACCAAAATAAAGTAGATATCGCATATTTTAAAGGCATTAGCTTATCATCAAATTTTTTGCAATAGTTATCAAATTTTTCATTCTTTTTTATATCGCCAGTCATTGCAACATCTAATAAATCATTATCTCTAAAAGCTGTATAATTTACCCATATAAATAAAACTAAATGATATGGTAAAACAGGAATTAAGAAAATGTTTTTAAATACTGCTTTTAACACAGGTTTTGCAAGATTTTCGGCTTGATTGTTTAAATTTGTGTTCATTGTGTATTTGTTTTGTTAATTAATAATATAAAGTTTGTTTTTCGCTTCCCGAAAATCCTCGCAAAGCCTGAGAACGTTATGCAACATATTTCTGCTGAATAGAAAATTGCTGATTTTATTATGCTTTTTCTCTTTTTATTTCGCTTGAAAATCTTGATTTAAGTTTGATTCTTTAAAATTTTGCCGAATAAAAATATTGGAAATTTTGATTCGTGAAAAGTTTGCGTGAAATTTGATTCGTTAAAAGTTTGAGCGAAAAATGGAATAACAAATTTTGATTCGTATAAGTTTGCGGAAAATTTGATTCGTGAAAAGTTTGAGAAAAATAAAATGAGAAAATTTGATTTGTGAAAGTTTGAGCGAAAAATGTAATGAGAAATCTTGATTCGTGAAAGTTTGCGAGAATATTGAAACGTGTAAGATTGTGTAAAAAAAAAATTTATAAAACTTGTAGATTTATGAATATCAATTTAATCTTAAATAAATAATACGTCGCATAACAGCGGTTTGCTAAAATGGCGACTTTTTCTTTAAATTCATGTTCACTTTCCGCAAGAAATTGTATCTTAGCTAAAAATAAACAATTTACGAAGTCGCCACTTCAGCAAGCCGCGGCCCGTTAGCAGCCATTATTGCAAACAATATCAATAAAAAACAAAATGGAAAACAATCAATCAAAATTAGAAAAAAATTTACTCAAGGAATTAATACTTAATCAACCAAATCGACCTGGAGAATATACTTTTTCAAGAATCTATAGATTTTTTGATTATCAAAAACATTCTGAAGATGAAATTAAAAAGATTCTAAAAAATTTGGTTGATAAAAACATTCTAATTGAAAATAATGAAATTTATTCATTAACTAGAGATTCATTTTTTCAACTAAAAACTCAATATAAATACTCTATCCTTCTAAGTTCTGAGTATAGTAAATTTATTATTCCTTTTATAGTAGCTATAATAGCATCATTAATATCTGCTTTCCCAGATTTTGAAAAATTATTTATTCGAGATACTGAAACTGAATTAAATAATAAATTAGAACAAGATATTAAAGAAATTGAAAAAAAATTAAACAGCAATACTTTCATTATTACCAAAAAAAATAATGAAAAAACCAGTATTGTTGAACTGGAAATTCAAAAAATAAAAAAAGACTATCTTGAATTATCAGAAAATGTAAACTCTTTAAATTCTTTATTAGAGGATAATCCAAGAAAATTTGTTGAAATAGCTGCTATGAAAAGAGATATTGAAGACGTACGCAAGGAAATAAATTCTAACAATGAGTCTTTGAAAAGAGAAGTAGATAGAATTTCATCATATAATAATACATTAATTGCATTTATGATAACATTTCTTGTTGCCTATATTGGACTTGGTATATTTAATTTGGTAAGAAAAAATGACGCTACACCAATATAAAAACGGCTGCTAACAGGCGTTTGGCAAGATTGCGAATTTTGTAGTAAATACACGTTTATTTTTCGCAAGAAATTTTATCTTTAACAGAAAATAAATAGTTCCGAAGTTCGCAACCTCGCCAAGCGCCGGAACGTTGGCAGTAATTTTCAGAAAATCGAAATTCTAAAAAAATATGAAAAATTTAATTTACGTTTTTATTACATTTATTTTATTGTCTTGTATTGGACAAACAAAAATTAACGAAAATGAAAACACTAACTTTAACATTACTACAACTTATCCAAAAATAAACCTTCGCAAAATTGATAAAACTTGGAATAGTTTAAATGCAATTCAAAAAGACTGGATTAAAGTAGAAAAGGATAAAAATGGCTATTTAATATACCAGCCTTGTGATGGAGAAACGGAAACTATACAAATTGAAGGTGCTAAACTAACTATAAATTGGAGAATTGAAAATTCGCAAAAATTTGAACTTGAAAAATTCACAAGATTAACTGAAAATAACGCTTTTAGAGCTGATGCTTATGATATTAAAAATAAAATAGGATTCGAGATAAAGGCAAAAATTATAGATAACAAAAACGGAATTGTTTTGTGGGAATTTAATGGAAATAAATGGCTAATGACACCAAAAGAGAACTTTAAAAGTTTCAGAATTGTTAAAAATAATTGCAAAACGGAAATGAGAAAAGAATTAGATTTTTTGCCAATTGAATATTAAAAACAAAAAACTACTGCCAACAGCGGTTTGCTAAAATGGCGACTTTTTCTTTAAAATCACGTTTACTTTTCGCAAGAAATATTATATTTGAAAGAAAATTTGCGATTACGAAGTCGCCACTTCAGCAAGCCACGAGACGTTGTAGGCAACATATTTTCCGAACTTACTCTGAAGGCTTCTCTCCTATTTTTTCTGAATAATTTTTTACTGAAAATCTTGCGTGAAAATTGAAAACCGAACCTAACTTTGTCGATAAACTTTGTGCTGAAATTACGTTTTCGGGAAAATTCGTTGTGAAATGAAAACCTGAAACCAAACTTTGCGTGAAAATTTACTTTGCGTGAAAATCCGAACTTTGCGGATAAACGTTGCGTTTAGTTTTATAAGTTCCGAAAATATTATGCAGCCTACAACAGCGGTTTAAAAATATGGCTGGTTTCGGGATTTTTTGAAATGGCGCAGTTGTTTAATTTAAAGTTTTGGTTATATTTGTAAAGGCTTGGTGCTGGTTTTTCGCCACATTTTTAAGCCTCAGAACGTTGTAAGAGATTTTTGCGCAACATAATCTCGAAAAAACAGTAAATAAAACTAATTATTAACCAAAAACAACGTTTAAACTATGAGGAAAAAACAATTTAGAATTTTATCAATTCTTATTTTAATTACATTATTTGCCTTTATAGGCTGTAATGATGACAACTTGCACGAACACAAATACGATGCAGAAGCGGGTATAAAGTCGAGAAAAATTTCATTCAATGAATTTAAAAATCATACAGAAGCATTTGATTTAGTGGCTGATGTAAACAAAAAACAAAGTGAGTCAAATTCAGCTTTAAACAAAATTATAAAAGACACTCTTAATAATTTTACAATTGACACGCAAGAAGGTTTATATCTTCAATATGCTAATTTGCATTCATTTACATTTCCCATTCATAGAGAAGAGGATAATGGGAAACTAGAAAACTTAGTTTTGAGTTATCAAAATGATGGAAGTTATAAAGTTAAAATATTAAAGTATGACTTAACACCACAAGAAAAAGCAGATTTAGAACTTGACCAACTCAAAAATATTCAAAACCCAATTATTACTATTCCAATTGAAAATTTTAATACAAATCTTGTGGTTAATGGTTGTGAAACTATTACAGAAACTATTTGGGTTTCATGTGGTCATGGAGTTCATAATTCTTCAAATGTAAATTCATGGCCAAGTTGCACTTCAGACACACCTCCAAGAGTATTTACTGCTAGTAGAATTAAATGTATTGATGCAGGTGATAGTACTGGTGGTGGTGAACCAATTGATGATGGATTTGGTTCAGACCCAATACCTGGTGGAGGTGGTGGACCATCAGACAACAACTTCCCAAGTGATTATCCAACCCCAGAAACAAACCCTGAAGAGTATGAAGAAGGTATTTCTGCGCCAATTAAATCACCATATTTAAATGCTCCTAGAAGCACACCTTGTGCTGAATTGAATAAATTAACATCTAATATGAGTATGCAAGGCGCTTTAGCAAACCTTCGTACAAAAACTAATTTAACAAGAGAATCAGGTTATTCAATTTCAAAAAGAGATGCTACAAACTACAACTATCCTGTAGCTTGCAATGCTTCACCTAACAACCCTAACGAAATTAAAATGCCAACAGGTGGCACAAACATTGGTGGGTTTCACACGCACCCTTTAGCCTCCGCTACAGATGTTGTTCCTATGTTTTCTGATGGCGATATCAACTGGCTATTTTGGGTAGCACAAAGAAACGAAGCACCAAGACAAGGTAAAGTATATGAAGAATTTTTCTTAACTTTAACCGTGCCACAAGGCACTTATGCCATTAAAATTAAAGATTGGACAAAATTTTCAGCCTTTAGAAATAATAAAGCTTGGAAAAATATTGATGGTGCATCAGGTGGTGAATTATATAAATTAAGACATAAATATAATAAAATAAGACCAAATGGCAACCATAATAGAATGATAAATGCTTTTTTAGAAATATTACAAGAATTTGATGCGGGTATGGGTTTGTATGAAGCCAATAGCGAGTTAAATGGTTGGAGCGAGTTAGTCTTAGCACCTGATGCCACTTCTTATAATGGTAATGAACCAAGAAAAATACCTTGCCAATAAATATTAACAATTAACAACAAAAAAATGAAAAAAATAAATTTAATACTATTAAGTCTGCTATTAAGTATTAGTTGCAAAGCTCAAATTTTAGATGCTTATGATGTTGATGTTTTAATAGGAGAAGTAAATGGTGCTTACTATAAAGATATTAACAATTTTAGAGACCAGTTTGTTGGCACTTGGGTTTATTCACAGGGGGCTACCCAGTTAACCATAATGATACAAAAGAGAGATAATTTAACAAATTTTGACGGACTTAATACTTTTAATGAAGATGTACTAATTGGCGAATACCGTTATGTAGAAAATGGTATAGAAAAAATAAATACTCTTGCCAATATTAACACTAATTATGGTAATGATTATGATGAAAATTCTAAACATAATTTATTTGGAGGAATGTATTTACCTTTTCCAAATAATTATCCAAGATGTAATGAGTGCGCCCCAAACGAGAGAAGAATGGAATTTTCCTATTCAGAGCCTAACTATGACGGTAAAGGCATAGCTAACGGTCATGTAGTAGTAAGAAAATTTGTTGAGAACGGTGTTCACAAAATAAAAATTTGGTTCTATACAAGTAATCAAATTGTATTTGTAGATAGTGCTGGTAATCCTGTTGATAATCCGGCTCCTTTTAAAATACCTTTTGGCGAGTATGTATTAACAAAACAATAAAACCTCTTACAACAACAGTTTGTAGCAATAGCGGCTTTTGGGCATAACTGAAAGTCGCTTTTGTAATTGTAATGCTTTGTGATTAACCAAAAATTTAGATGTATTTAACCGCTACTGCAACAAGCTGGTGGAACGTTACCAGCAATTTTATGAGAACCAATAACGCAAAAAGACATGACGACCAAATTGAACGCGATGTTGAAAAATCTATATCGAGATTCTCCCAACATATGATGTCTAACTCAAAGTGGATAAAACTAGTCGACAAATTAGTTCAAAATACCGATAAAATATTAAAAATTGAATTTAAAAAAGTTCAAAATGATAAAATTGGTGAATTATATCTGGACGAAGACACAACATTTGGTTTTGATTATTGGAAAAACGGTTTTGAAGGTTGTAATTCACTTGGTGGTTGGTTAACTTTTAAAGAAATTGAATTTATTATTTTTCCACAAATTATTGATTCGAATAAAAATATTACTCAAGATTTAAAAGAAATTGAAAATTTAATAAATAGTGTTGGAAAATTTTCATTAGAAATCGATAATAGCAGCTTAAAATTATATTGCTACAAAGAATAAAAACTGCTGGTAACAGCGGTTTGCTTCAATGGCTACTTCCGGATTTTCCTGCGGAAAATCCGCTGCTGAATGGAATGTTTTGTTATATTTGTAATGGCTTGGTGTTAGTTCAACGCCACTGAGAGCAAGCCACAGAACGTTGGCTGCAAGTGTAGAGAACGACACCGCAAAACAATAACCGACAAAAATAAACTAACTTTGCAACAACCAAAAACAATTCAATAAATGCTTGAAAATTTACAAAAATTAGGATTTTCCTTGAACTCTGACAAAAATTTAGAATCAGATACTGAATATAAGATTATTATAGAAATTGACGAGGACATAACAAAGTCTAAAATTGACTATGGCAACCTAATTATTGTTCACCATAAATCAACTTCAAATCTCAGAAAACCTGAAAATTTAGTTGTTTTAGAATGTGTTATTAGACTTTTAAAAAAGGGATACCAACCGAAATCCATAGAGCTTGAAAAAACTTGGGCTTCAGGTCACGGAACAAGTGGAAGATTAGATGTTTTATTAAGAGATAAAGCAAAACAAACTTTTGCAATGATAGAGTGCAAAACTTGGGGTGAAGAATATTTAAAAGAAAAAGCTAACACATTAGAAGATGGAGGTCAAATTTTTAGTTATTGCATACAAGAGAAATCAACCAAACTAATATTTCTATACGCTTCAAAAATAACAAGTGATAGTATAGATTTTATTGCAGAAGCAATACCTGTTGAAAATTTAGATGGTTCAAACAGTGAAGAACTCCATAGGTCTTGGGACAAATCATTTATAAACGAAAGTATATTTAACGAAGAAGCAACTTTATATTTTTCGTCTAAAAGAAATTTAAAAAAGCAAGAATTAAAAGAATTAGATGCTGAAACTGGAAAAGGTCTTTTTAATGAATTTGCAGAAATTTTACGTAGATATGCTGTTTCTGATAAAACAAACGCATTTAATAAAATTTTCAATTTATTTGTTTGTAAAATATACGATGAAGATACAAAAAATCATATAGACGAATTGGATTTTCAATGGAAAGTAAATGACACTTACGACACTTTGGTAAAAAGATTATCTACTCTATATACAAAAGGTGTAAAAGATTTTTTAGGTATTGAAATTCAAGAAAATTATTTTTCTGTTTTTCAAGAATTTGCTTTTATCGACATTTATAATGACGACACATTTAAAAAGAATTTTGATATTGTTAAAGAGGTTGTTGAGTTTTTACAAAATTATCAAATTAAATACACGAGTAAACACCAATTTTTAGGTGATTTCTTTGAAGACTTGCTAAACTCTGGCGTAAAACAAGAAGCAGGACAGTTTTTCACACCCACTCCATTATCAAGATTTTTCATTAAATCTTTACCTATTACACAAATTATAGAAACCAAAATAGATAAAAAAGAACAAGATATTTTACCTTTTGTTATTGATTATTCTTGTGGTGCAGGTCATTTCCTTTCTGAATCAATTGACGAAATTGAAGAACATATAAAAAGAATAGACGTTTCTAAACTTGTTGGTAGAAGTCAAAAACACTTTTTATCAATAAAAGATAATTTTTTCTGGGCAAAAGATTTTATTTATGGAATTGAAAAAGATTATCGTTTAGCGAAAACCACAAAAGTAGCAATGTTTTTATATGGTGATGGTGATGCAATAATTATCAATGGAGATGGTTTAGATGATTTTGAAAAAAGTTTAAGTTATCAAGGAATTTTAAAAACTACCAAGAGAAATAAAAATTTAGAAAAATTTGATATTGTTGTTTCAAATCCTCCATTTTCTATAAGTGGTTTTAAACAAGATTTAGTAAACGGAAAATCAAATTTTGATTTATATAATTATGTAAGTAATAAAAGTTCTGAAATAGAATGTTTTTTTATTGAGAGAACTTTTCAAGTTTTAAAACCAAATGGTTATGCTGGTTTAATACTTCCATTAAGTATTTTATATACTGAAAGCCGAATTTATATTGAATCAAGAAAACTAATATTACTAAATTTCGATATAGTTGGTATTGTAGAATTGAGGGATAAAACTTTTAAACCGACAAACACAACTACAGCAGGTTTATTTTTAAGGAAAAGAGAAAATACTGAAATAATAAATGTAGTTCAAAATGTGAAAAAACTAATTCAAAATGAAGAATTAGAATTTATAGAGCAATTAGAATTTCAATTCCCTGATTATTTAATAAGTAAAGAAAGTATTAAAAAGCAATTAAATGAAATTGATATAGATAAACCCATTACAGGAATTGGTTTAAGTTTAGAAATAATTATTGTTCTAAACCATTTTTTAAATGAAAATAAAAAAACTGTTGTTGCATATTCTGGCGAGAAAAAAGAGCAAGAATTGTTTTTGGGGTATAGATATTCAACAGGAAGAAGAAGAGAAGGTTTAGAAATTTTAGAAAGAAAACACCTTTTTAACGAAAACGACATAAATGATAATTCTAAAATCAATTCACATATTTTGTCAAATTTCAATGGTAAAACATTAGAAATTCCAAGCGTTTTAAAAAAACACATAAGCTATATTGATACTGGAAAATTAATTGAAAAAGGAAATTTAATTATTAATAACCCTTCAAAATATTTTGAGTCTGATAACTATGTTATTGAAACAAATAGTCCATTAGGTGATTTTATTGACGAGTTTGAACAGACAACTATAAGCTTATCCGAATTAATAGATAAAAAAGAAATCGAACATTTTGGTGGTATTGTTTATAGCAAACAAGCAGAAGTTCCATATAAAACAAACAAAAAAGTTATAACCGCAAGCAATATGGATTTACGAACAGGTAAGTTAATTTTTGGTGATAAAATTATTTACTTGCAAGATGATTACGAATTGCCTACACATATCAAACCAATTACAAATGATATAATTATTTCAAATTCAAGTGGTAGTTTAAAACATTTAGGAAAAGTAGTATTTGTTGATAAAAATTATGACGACTCCGTAATTGGCGGATTTTTATCTATTTTAAGATGTAAAGATGAAAAATTATCTAAAGCAATATTTTATAGAATGCTATCACTTCCATTTAGAAAATATGTTTCTTCTTTAAGAGGACAAAATATAAACAATATGGATTTGGAAAAATTAAAAGCATTTAAATTTGAAATTCCTAATGACTTGGATAAATTCACTGAAATAGCAATAACAAAAGAGAATGATTATTTTGAAATTATCGAAAAAATGAACAGTCTGAGAAATAACACCTGACAGCCAACAGCAGTTTGGCAAAATGGCGGGTTCAGTGCTAAATTGAACATTCGGATTTCTAATAAACATTAGTGCTAAATTGAAAGTAAGAGCTTCTAAATCCGCCACTTCGCCAAGCTGCAAAACGTTAGCCGTCAGTTTGTTGAAACGCAGTAAAAAAAAATTAATCATGATATTGACATTTAAACAAAGAGAAGACTCGCAAAACATAACTCAAGAAGAATTAAATGATTTTGAAGCATTAATTGGGTTTACTTTGCCACAAGATTATAGACTACACATGTTTACACACAACGGAGGTGTGGTAAATGAGGATGTAAAACACATAAATTATCCTGAAGGAGGAGAAGGTATTTCTTATTTTTATGAAATAAAATATGGTAATTATACAATTGAGCAGATATTCTCAAATCTTAAAGGAAAAATACCTGATGGTTATTTAGCAATTGGAAGTACAGATAATTGCGGACATATAATTATTTCATTAAATAACGATAATACATACGGGAATACCAAAGAATGGTTTCCTGATGGTTATATTTATGATTTATCTCCATCTTTTACCCAGTTATTAAATGATATGATTTTGGATGAAGATGAGGATTAATTTTTTTTATATAAAACTTTTAAAATAAATATGAACATAACTTTTAGTAAAAACAGTAGCTCTCAAGCAATAACAAATGAAGAGTTTGAAGAATTTGAGAATCTAATTGGTTATAAATTACCAGAAGATTATAAAAATTTTATGCTAGAATATAACGGAGGTATAGTAAACGAATGGGAATTTGTTAAACATGTTAATTATCCAAAAGGAGAACAAGGTATTGTAAGATTATTTTCTATTGAATATGGTTTTGCAGGTATGGAGCAAATGCATAGAAGATATTTTGATTTATTACCAAAAGGATATATAACTATTGGACATACTTATTCTAGTGGTAGTATAATTATTTCCTTAAACAATGATGATACTTATGGCAATATAAAAGAATGGATCGATGAGGATATGGATATCTTAGATTTATCACCATCTTTTACACAATTACTTAACGATCAAGTGTTAATAAAAAAACAATAAAATATAAATCAATTATAAAACCGAACGGCTAACAGCAGTTTGGCAAAATGGCGGGTTCAGTACTAAATTGAACATTCGGTTTTCAAATAAACACTAGTGCTAAATTGAAATTAAGTGCTTCAAAATCCGCCACTTCGCCAAGCTGCAAAACGTTACCAGTAATTTTTAATCACGTTACTAATTTAGAATGGACTTAATAAGAAGAATTATTTCATTAAATGAAAACGAAGCTAAAAATGCTTGGCAACGTCTCGAGAAATGGTTAACAGAAAGTGGCAAAACTTCACTGAAATCATTTGCATATAAAAATCATATTTTTTTTGTTACGCTTGTAAATTCATCCGAGTTTAATGATTTAATTTTGGAGAACTCAACAGAATGGTATTTTATACATTCCGAAGATAAAAATTTTAAATCTCTATGCAAAATAATTGATTATGATGGTAATTTGGTTGACGAAAAACGATATCCGAAAATTTCAGCGAGTATTTGGATTCTTAAATCAAATTTAGACAACTTTAAAATTTTAAATCCAACACTAATTTATTCACCACATAATTTTGAAAATCACAACCAAAAAATTGATATAGATTTTTTAGAATTAATAAGAAAACTTGATAATGAAAAAATGAAATTGATTGAAATTACTGGAAATAACAAAATATCGCAAAATCATACACAACGAATAAGATAAAACTACTGGTAACAGGCGTTTGGCAAGATTGCGAATTTTGTAGTAAATTCACGTTTACATTTCGCAAGAAATTTTATCTTTGATAGAAAATAATCGGTTCCGAACTTCGCAACCTCGCCAAGCGCCGGAACGTTAGCGGTCAGCAGTGTTGGAACGTAAAAAAGGATGATTAAAACATTTTTTAAGCAAAAAAATTGTGTTAAATTTAACTTGCTTCATAAGTTTTATTAACATTTTTTAAGCCGAAATAAT
>NZ_JBBYHT010000011.1:0-7536 GCF_038289885.1 Flavobacterium helocola
TGCTTCAATGGCTACTTCCGGATTTTCCTACGGAAAATCCGCTACTGAATGGAATGTTTTGTTATATTTGTATTGGCTTGGTGTTGGTTCAACGCCACTGAAAGCAAGCCTCATAACGTTGTGAGTAATTTTCCCTGAAACGACGAAAAATGTCAAATTATCAAAAAACAGAATGGAAAGAATTTAGACAAAACATTTTAGAAAATGATGATTACACTTGTGTGCGTTGTGGTAAAACGAAATTTGACGGAGTAACTCTCCAAGTTCATCACACAATTTATCATAAGGGTAGAAAACCTTGGCAATACGCAACAGAAGAATGTCAAACACTTTGTAAAGGTTGTCATGCAGCTGAACATGGTATTATAATACCAAAGTACGGTTGGGAATTTGTTGAAATGGAAGATTTAGAAGATTTGATTGGTGAATGTGAGTATTGCGGAAATCCATTAAGATATTCATTTACAATTTTTCATGAAAAATGGGGTTCATTAAATGTTGGAACCGGATGTTGTGACAATTTAACAGACAGTGATTTAGCTTCTAATGAGAAAGAAAGCTTATTAAGATATGTAAATCGGAGAAAGATTTTTTTAAATTCGTCTAGGTGGAAAAATACTGGAACAACACATTTAATTAAACAAGCTCTTTTTGAAATTAAAATAAATGAAGATGACGAAGGTTTTAAACTAACCATTCACGGATTGAAAAGTGATAAAAATTATGAAAGCTTAAAAATAGCAAAAGAGAAAGTATTTGACATTATTGAAAGTGGAAAGCTAATTGAATATTGCGAAAAGAAAAAGATAATATATCCGAAAAGAAAATAAAAACTACTCACAACAGCGGTTTGCATAAATGGCGAAATATGTGATAAATTCACGTTTATCTTTCGCAAGAAATTTTATCTTAGCCGAAAAATCTCGATTACGAAGTTCGCCACTTCTGCAAGCCGCGAAACGTTACCAGCCATTTTAGAACGACACTAACGTATGACAGCAATATTAATATTCATAGGGCTTTTAATTGGATTGAATTGTATTCCATTTCTAACCAAAACGACATTTCCAAAAACAGAAAAAGTAATAAAGAAAATATTAGTTGCCTCAACAATATTGTTTTTAACTTTTGTAATATTTGCATTTAATGGTTACAAACTAAGAGGATTTTACACGTTCTCGACAATTAACTGGATATTTATAATATCGACAATCGCTTATTTCGCCATATTCAAAAACTCAAAAAAGAAATTATTGACAATATTTATACTTACACCTTTAATTGTTTTTAGTTTTTTGACACTATTACTTGGACAACTTGTTTATGAAAATAGAATTGATGAAACTAATAAAATATCTGTAACGAAAGGTGGATTTTTAGCTTGTGGAGAAATTATTAATATTACTCAAACTAGATTCTTGATTTTCGACAAAGAAGTTTATCATATTGAAAATCTTTGCTTAATAGGTATTAACAAAATTGAGACAATTAAATTTGACGACAAACATACTGAATTTTTAATTTATCACAACGGAGAAAATGACTCTGAAAACCCGTACAAATATCAGATGGAAAGAAAAAACGGCTGGTAACAGGCGTTTGGCAAGATTGCGAATTTTGTAGTAAATACACGTTTATTTCTCACAAGAAATTTTATCTTTGATAGAAAATAATCGGTTCCGAAGTTCGCAACCTCGCCAAGCGCCGGAACGTTATGTGTAACTTTTCTAAAAAACACCCTAATGATTCTTTTTGAAGATCTAATAAAATATATTGAGTCAATCATTGTTCTATTTACTATTCCCTACGCTTATTTAGAAAGCCAGGAATCAAAATTTGAAAAAATTAATAATGCTATAAATACCCTTTCAGATTTAGTTCTTTATCGATTATCAAAGAAAAGTTTTATTTCAAACCATGAGTTGGAATCTTTAAGAAAATCATATCTCAGACAATCAAATTTATCGTTAAAGTCATTATATATAGATGATATTTTAGACAATGCAATCAATAAAATTGAAACAAATCCTTTCATCAGTATAAATGAAAGAAGAAAATTATATGAAAAAATAAATATTCTGAAACAAAACAAAAATTCAATTTGGATTAATGTTTATAGATTTCTGAAAAACAATAAAACAAAAATCTTTACTTATGTAATAATTATTATAGCACTAATAACTTTTATATTTCCAGAAAAATGGAACGTTTTTAAAAATTTAGAACAATACAAAAGATACTCTATTCAACTTGGAATTAGTTTATTTATTACATTTTTCGCAATTATTATATATAAAGTTTACATCCTTTTATTTAAAAATGCAATTAATGAAGGATTCTACCAACTAGATCCTTCTTCTTTTAAGTTTTTACCTGATTACTATAATGAACATATCTCTTTTAAATCAAATGATAAATTGGTAAAACTTGATTTAATCGATGTTGACTATAAAATTTTAAGAAAACAAGTTGAGTCGGATTCAGGTTGTTTAAGTTTAGGAGTAATAAAATTTTACAAAGAATTGCCTGAGTATAAACTAATTTTCAAATCAAATAAAAATTTTAAGCTAGAAATTATTATTTCAAAAAAATCAATAATAAATGGCTCAATTAATCTTGACAAAATAACTTATCGTATAGTTGAAAATAATGAAGTAAATGAAAAATCATTTTATCATTCTCAAAACAAAGAAGATTTAAAAGAGATTGATAGTGATTTTACAAAATTCAATAATTTGTTTAGCATTGTTGAAGGATTTAAGTGTCAAATCAACAATAATATTGTCATAGTATTAAACAATGAAATGCAATTAAAAGGCATTAAAATTAAAAATGAATTCTATACAATTAATTAAAGCTACACATAACAACGGTTTTATGCAATGGCGGGAATAGTGTATAATGGAACGAGCAGGAATCAAAAGTCTTTACTTCCCTTCTATTTTTTCTTTCTAACTTTTCGGTATATTTGTAAACATCAGTAACAAAAAACGCCACAACATAAAGCCGGTGGAACGTTATATGCTATTTTAAAACTATTCGTCTATGAAGAAATTAATTATTCTAAGTGCAGTATTGATAGTGTTATCTTCATGTAAGCAAAAAGAGAACAATCCTAATTTATCACATCATGACCTTCATCCAGGTTGTAAGCATGAGGAAGAATTGGGAAAAGTTGTAGATAGTTTTAATTTGAAATTAACACCACTTTATAATTCTAATCTTCCAGCTAATATTTTAATCTTTAAAGCTGACAGTTTGATTAAGGATTTTAATATTTCAAAATCACAATTCAGAAGTGAAGTCTCAAAAATGTGTCAAGACCAAATAAGTTATTTTAAAGCTGAAATATTTTATAAGAATGGAAACTTTAAGGAATCAATAAAACAAATTAACAATTCCATAGGTAAATATCCATACGTTTTCGGAGATAACGCAACTGCCTTGGCTGCAAATTATGTTAAGTTAAAAGATTATGAAAGTGCAAAATCATATATCGACAGTTTGAGAAAGGGCGACTATATTTACCATTATGCAAATGCTCAATACTACGAATGCATCAAAAACAAAGAGAAAGCTATTGAGTTTTACCAATCTATTGTCAATGATTCGTCAAAAAAGAGAAGGTTCTATTTCAAGATTGCCCAAAATAGATTAAAAGAACTTAATAAAAATAATGTGGTTTTTGAAAGTGAAATTATATTTCCAACAATGAAGCCTGGCTCGCAAACTTATCTTCAATGATATGACAAAAACAGCATATAACAGCGGTTTACACCAATTGCTGGGCTTGGGCTTACCTTTTTTGCTTCGGTGGACATTTGGCTTGTTTTCACTAATTTAGTTCAAAAGAAATTCTGTATATTTGTTTGGTCAGTGTTCGCAGCAGCAACTGGTGTAAGCCGCGACACGTTGGCAGTAATACTAAAAAATGAAGTTAGTAAGATATATATTTTTTTATTTCATGTTTTTCAATTCTTATTCTCAAGAGAGTTTTGAAACTAATAAGTTCTTTAATGACGTATTCAAAAAAAGGACTGATAAATTGAGATATACGGAAAATAAATTTGAAGATTTAGAAGAAATAAAAAGTAGTTTAGAACAAATAACTACAGTATCAAAAATGCAACTAAAAAATTTTCCCGAAATTCTAATTGATTCAATAAGTTTCACAAAAGAAGAATTGGAAAATGCGTTCAATGAATTTAAAAAAAATAATGATAAACTTTGGGCAAAAAATTTAATTGAAAACGGATCATATATTTCAAGAAAAAAAATTGATAAAATCTTTAAAAGTAGTTCAAAAGGTTGGGAGTATTTTCACAAAAATTACGGTGACGATTTATTTCGTTTGTCAAAGCCTATTTTTGTAAAAGGAAATACAGTTTGTTTTTTTTATTCTAGTAGTTCTTGCGGAAATTTATGCGGAACTGGATCGTTTGATATTTTTATAAAACAAAACGGAGAATGGATTTTTTATACTTCTTTGAGCATGTGGATTAGTTAAAGTACTACTGCCAACAGCGGTTTACACCAATTGCTGGGCTTGGGCTTACCTATTTTGCTTCGGTGGACATTTGGCTTGTTTTCACTAATTCAGTTCGAAAGAAATTCTGTATATTTGTTTGGTCAGTGTTCGCAGCAGCAACTGGTGTAAGCCGCGACACGTTAGCAGTAATGCCTCGTCAGACGCTGAAAATATATGACTGAAAATAACTTTTATTTTTTAAAAACTGAATTTAATGAATCAAACACTAAAGAACTTAATTGACGAAGGAAAGCAAATAACTTTTGAAGCTAATTGTAAAAACTCAGGTCACGGAATATATAGTAACGCAACCGAACACTTGTTATCTTGGGTTTCTCGAGTAGAAGATTACATTAGACATAATTATAATGAAGAAAGCGGACCATATAAATTGTTTGAAACATTTAACAGGAGAAAGTTAACTGGGTACGAGAAAAGAGATTTTGAAGAACAAATTAAAATATTATTAGGAGCACTGAAATCTTGTGAGACTATTTCACCTAATAAAATCACTAAAACAGAGGATAACGTTATTATATCTTTACTTAAAAATTATCTATTTTGGACAGTTTTAGTTGTTGCTGTTGGCGGCTCTTATAAATTAGGATTTGACAATGGAAATTCAAGGTTTGATAAAGATAATATTGAAATGTCTAAAGAAAATGAGATTTTGAAATCAGAAATAAAACAAATGGAAATAAAAGATTTAAAGAAAGATTCCATAATTATAGAACTACAGACAAACCTAAATATCGAGAAAAAAAAATAAGCACTACTGCTAACAGGCGTTTGGCAAGATTGCGAATTTTGTAGTAAATTCACGTTTACGTTTCGCAAGAAATTTTATCTTTAACAGAAAATAATCGGTTCCGAAGTTCGCAACCTCGCCAAGCGCCGGAACGTTACCGGCAATGTTTGAACAACCCAATCTTAAATGACAGATATCGACCATAATAAAATTATAACTAAGACAGCAACTGTCTTTTTTAAAAATCATGGAATAAAGAGAAAAGGACAATCCCGAACTTTCTTTGACGATAATTGCTGGTTTACAACAATTATAGAGTTTCAACCAAACTCAAGAGAAAAAGGAACTTTCTTAAATGTTGGCGTCAATTTTCATTGGTATGACCAAGATTATTTTTCATTTGACATCGGAAATCGGCAGTCATCTTTTATAGAGTTCCGTAATGAAACACAATTCGAAAGTGAAATTGAAAAACTCTGCAAATTAGCACTTGAAAAGGTTGCCGAATATCGTGAATCCTTTAAGACATTAAATACATCTCGCGAGAAAATTTGTAATTCAGAATTTGCCAGTGATTCCTTGTGGGGAAACTATCATAAAGGAACAGTTTCGGGACTTATCGGTGATTTTAATTCCATGAAAGTTTATTACGAAAATTTATTAAGTGCTGAGTATAATTTTCCGTGGGTAAATGAACTTAAAGAAAGAACTAAATTACTTTTAGAAAAAACAGCTTCTTTGGAAAGTTTCAAAACTGAAGTGGAAAAAATTATATTGGAAACCAGAAAGTCGAAAAAATTAGATGCGTGCCAACCTAACTTTTAAAAATAAACACAGCCGGTAACAGCGGTTTTGCGCTATAGCTGGTTTTATCTTTCTTGGAAAATACTCTGCACATCAGTATTTCTTATTACATTTATTCTTAACTTGCCGCTACGGCGCAAAGCCGCGGAACGTTAGCCGTCATTGTAGGACGACCGTAACCAAAGACAAACAAAGAATTGATGACAGAAAAATTTCCAACAATAAATAGCACACTTTCACCAAATGAACTTGGAAAACTTATTCAACAAAAATTTGGACTGAGCGACAAAACCGAATGTAGCATATTTCGACTTGCAATGAACCATCTATACATTGTTCAAGACGGTGAAAATAAATTCGTATTTAGAGTTTACACTCATCATTGGCGGACAAAATTAGAAATTGAAGAAGAATTAAGACTTTTAACTCACTTAAAGGAAAACGACCGACAGGTTGCATTTCCAATTGCAGACAAATCGAACAAATTAATTCAAGAAATTGAAGCACCAGAAGGAAAAAGATTTGGTGTTTTATTTTCGTTTGCCAAAGGCTCAAAGACAGCAAAATTCAAAGAACAAACAAGTTTCTTAATAGGACAATCATTAGCCAAAGTTCATCAATCGACCGAAAATTTTGAACTAACAAGAACCTCTTACAATGCTGAAAATTTGCTTAAAAATTCAGTTTTAAAAACAAAGGAATTCTACAGTAAAAACATTGACGAAATTGAATTTTTAGAAAAACTGTCTGTTTTCTTAACAGACAAAATGGAAAATATTGACAAACGTAAAATGAGGTACGGAAGTGTCCATCTTGATGTTTGGTTTGACAATCTGCACATTGATGATGAAACAGGAATAACTTTTTTTGACTTCGATTTTTGTGGAAATGGTTATTTATGTTTCGACATTTCTTATTTTCTGTTTCAGTTGCTTGCAACAAATTTAAACGAAGAAGAATATCAAATAAAAGCAGACAGCTTCATAAAAGGTTACGAAACCGTAACAGAAATAAGTAACGAAGAAAAAGAGTTCATAAATTATGGCTGTTTAGCAATTATGACTTACTACATTAGTGTTCAGTGCGACAGATTTAACTATTGGACAAATATTTTTCTAAATGAAGACCATTTAAAAAGAATGGTTGGAAATTTGAAAAGGTGGATTAAATATAACAAAATTGAAATAAACACGACTGAATAAACAACGAACGGCTAACAGGCGTTTGGCAAGATTGCGAATTTTGTAGTAAATTCACGTTTATATTTCGCAAGAAATTTTATCTTTAACAGAAAATAATCGGTTCCGAAGTTCGCAACCTCGCCAAGCGCCAGAACGTTGGCAGTAATTTTAAAAAATAACAAAACGAGACGAATTTAAATTCAATTAAACTATAAAATGGGTTACTATTATACACTTGGAATTAATTTCAGCGAAAGAGATTTGGCTGAAAAATG
>NZ_JBBYHT010000012.1:0-2375 GCF_038289885.1 Flavobacterium helocola
AAAAAAAGAATGACACGTTCATAGACATATTGAATTGACAGCACAAATTTGTAGCAATACAGATTTGAAAATTAAGAGAGAGTAAGATTTTTCGATTATTATTGAAAAGACTAGCGACTTGAATCGAAAACATTAGTTGATTTATCAACTTAACAACATACGATGAAGAGTTTGATCCTGGCTCAGGATGAACGCTAGCGGCAGGCCTAACACATGCAAGTCGAGGGGTAGAGTTCTTCGGAACTTGAGACCGGCGCACGGGTGCGTAACGCGTATGCAATCTACCTTATACAGGGGAATAGCCCAGAGAAATTTGGATTAATGCCCCATAGTATTATTGAATGGCATCATTTGATAATTAAAGTTCCAACGGTATAAGATGAGCATGCGTCCCATTAGTTAGTTGGTAAGGTAACGGCTTACCAAGACAATGATGGGTAGGGGTCCTGAGAGGGAGATCCCCCACACTGGTACTGAGACACGGACCAGACTCCTACGGGAGGCAGCAGTGAGGAATATTGGTCAATGGGCGCAAGCCTGAACCAGCCATGCCGCGTGCAGGAAGAAGCATCTATGGTGTGTAAACTGCTTTTATACAGGAAGAAACAACTCTACGTGTAGAGTCTTGACGGTACTGTAAGAATAAGGACCGGCTAACTCCGTGCCAGCAGCCGCGGTAATACGGAGGGTCCAAGCGTTATCCGGAATCATTGGGTTTAAAGGGTCCGTAGGCGGTCTTATAAGTCAGTGGTGAAAGCCCATCGCTCAACGATGGAACTGCCATTGATACTGTAAGACTTGAATACTTGTGAAGTAACTAGAATATGTAGTGTAGCGGTGAAATGCTTAGATATTACATGGAATACCAATTGCGAAGGCAGGTTACTAACAAGTTATTGACGCTGATGGACGAAAGCGTGGGGAGCGAACAGGATTAGATACCCTGGTAGTCCACGCCGTAAACGATGGATACTAGCTGTTCGGAGCAATCTGAGTGGCTAAGCGAAAGTGATAAGTATCCCACCTGGGGAGTACGCACGCAAGTGTGAAACTCAAAGGAATTGACGGGGGCCCGCACAAGCGGTGGAGCATGTGGTTTAATTCGATGATACGCGAGGAACCTTACCAGGGCTTAAATGTAGATTGACAGGACTGGAAACAGTTTTTTCTTCGGACAATTTACAAGGTGCTGCATGGTTGTCGTCAGCTCGTGCCGTGAGGTGTCAGGTTAAGTCCTATAACGAGCGCAACCCCTGTCGTTAGTTGCCAGCGAGTCATGTCGGGAACTCTAACGAGACTGCCAGTGTAAACTGTGAGGAAGGTGGGGATGACGTCAAATCATCACGGCCCTTACGTCCTGGGCCACACACGTGCTACAATGGTAGGTACAGAGAGCAGCCACTGCGCGAGCAGGAGCGAATCTACAAAACCTATCTCAGTTCGGATCGGAGTCTGCAACTCGACTCCGTGAAGCTGGAATCGCTAGTAATCGGATATCAGCCATGATCCGGTGAATACGTTCCCGGGCCTTGTACACACCGCCCGTCAAGCCATGGAAGCTGGGGGTGCCTGAAGTCGGTGACCGCAAGGAGCTGCCTAGGGTAAAACTAGTAACTAGGGCTAAGTCGTAACAAGGTAGCCGTACCGGAAGGTGCGGCTGGAACACCTCCTTTCTAGAGAAGAAACGAGAAGCTATCTTTACGATACGATAAATATTACTCTCGCTGTTAATTCAAATAATACAAATAAGTAAAAACAGAGTCTCGTAGCTCAGCTGGTTAGAGTACTACACTGATAATGTAGGGGTCCCCAGTTCGAGTCTGGGCGGGACTACTATGTTTTACTTAGGAAATTCTGGAAGTTGAGAATTCACAATTCATAATTCTGAATTCTAAATTCTGAATTCAAATTGGGGGATTAGCTCAGCTGGCTAGAGCGCCTGCCTTGCACGCAGGAGGTCATCGGTTCGACTCCGATATTCTCCACAGTTCCGAAAGGAAAAAAGTTCATTGACATATTGAGATAAAAATATTTAAAAAGTAGAAAGTACAGTAGATACATGATTAATCATGTATTTATAAAGAAAGTCCTATTTTTATTTATAAAAATAGGCGGCACATAAGCAAAATAAGGGCGTATGGGGGATGCCTAGGCTCTCAGAGGCGATGAAGGACGTGATAAGCTGCGAAAAGCTACGGGGATTGGCACACACGAATTGATCCGTAGATATCCGAATGGGGCAACCCAATGCATTGAAGATGCATTACCCGATAGGGGGCAAACCCGCTGAACTGAAACATCTAAGTAGGCGGAGGAGAAGAAAACAAAAGTGATTCCGTAAGTAGTGGCGAGCGAACGCGGATTAGCCCAAACCA
>NZ_JBBYHT010000012.1:2475-5362 GCF_038289885.1 Flavobacterium helocola
TGGGGTTGTAGGACCACGACATTCTATGCGGATTGAACCGGAATTACCTGGAAAGGTAAACCAAAGAGGGTGATAGTCCTGTATGGGTAAGAGAAGATATAGATAGTGGTATCCTGAGTAGCGCGGGGCACGTGAAACCCTGTGTGAATTTGGCGGGACCATCCGCTAAGGCTAAATACTCCTGAGAGACCGATAGTGAACCAGTACCGTGAGGGAAAGGTGAAAAGAACCGTGAATAACGGAGTGAAATAGATCCTGAAACCATACGCTTACAAGCGGTCGGAGCCCTTTCGTGGGGTGACGGCGTGCCTTTTGCATAATGAGCCTACGAGTTACCGTTGCTGGCAAGGATAAGTACTTATGGTATGGATCCGTAGCGAAAGCGAGTCTGAATAGGGCGCTTTAGTCAGTAATGGTAGACGCGAAACCGTGTGATCTACCCATGGACAGGTTGAAGCTGTGGTAACACATAGTGGAGGACCGAACCCGTTGACGTTGAAAAGTCTTGGGATGATCTGTGGGTAGGGGTGAAAGGCCAATCAAACTCGGAAATAGCTCGTACTCCCCGAAATGCATTTAGGTGCAGCGCTGGGTATAAGTTATATAGAGGTAGAGCTACTGATTGGATGCGGGGGCTTCATCGCCTACCAATTCCTGACAAACTCCGAATGCTATATAATGTTTACCAGCAGTGAGGGCATGGGTGCTAAGGTCCATGTCCGAGAGGGAAAGAACCCAGACCATCAGCTAAGGTCCCCAAATATATGCTAAGTTGAAATAACGAGGTTTGTCTGCCCAGACAGCTAGGATGTTGGCTTGGAAGCAGCCATTCATTTAAAGAGTGCGTAACAGCTCACTAGTCGAGCGGACGAGCATGGATAATAATCGGGCATAAGCATATTACCGAAGCTATGGATTTACGTTTTACGTAAGTGGTAGGGGAGCATTCTAAACTGGGTCGAAGGTGTGATGTGAGTCATGCTGGACTGTTTAGAAAAGAAAATGTAGGCATAAGTAACGATAATGCGGGCGAGAAACCCGCACACCGAAAAACTAAGGTTTCCACAGCTATGCTAATCAGCTGTGGGTTAGTCTGGTCCTAAGGCGAACCCGAAAGGGACAGTCGATGGCTAACGGGTTAATATTCCCGTACTACTTATAATTGTGATGGAGAGACGCAGTGGTGAAAGTACCGCGAACTGACGGAATAGTTCGTTAAAGCACTTAGCTATAGGCCCGGTAGGCAAATCCGCTGGGACTGGTGAAATGCGATAGTACACGGAGTCTTCGGACAAAGTGATAGTGTACCTAAAGGCTGCCAAGAAAATCTTCTAAACTTAGATTATAAGTACCAGTACCGTAAACCGACACAGGTAGTTGAGGAGAGAATCCTAAGGTGCTCGAGAGATTCATGGCTAAGGAATTAGGCAAAATGGACCCGTAACTTCGGGAGAAGGGTCGCCAGCAGCAATGCTGGCCGCAGTGAAAAAATCCAGGCGACTGTTTATCAAAAACACAGGGCTCTGCAAAATCGTAAGATGAAGTATAGGGCCTGACACCTGCCCGGTGCTTGAAGGTTAAGTGGAGATGTTATCTTCGGAGAAGCATTGAAATGAAGCCCAAGTAAACGGCGGCCGTAACTATAACGGTCCTAAGGTAGCGAAATTCCTTGTCGGGTAAGTTCCGACCTGCACGAATGGTGTAACGATCTGGATACTGTCTCAGCCATGAGCTCGGTGAAATTGTAGTAGCGGTGAAGATGCCGCTTACCCGCAGTGGGACGAAAAGACCCTGTGCACCTTTACTATAGCTTAATATTGACCTTGGACACGTGATGTGTAGGATAGGTGGGAGACTGTGAAGTGGCGTCGCTAGGCGTTGTGGAGTCATTGTTGAAATACCACCCTTTGCTTGTCTGAGGCCTAACCCCGCGCTGCGGGGGACATTGTTTGGTGGGTAGTTTGACTGGGGTGGTCGCCTCCAAAAGAGTAACGGAGGCTTCTAAAGGTTCCCTCAGCACGCTTGGTAACCGTGCGTAGAGTGCAATGGCATAAGGGAGCTTGACTGAGAGACATACAGGTCGATCAGGTACGAAAGTAGAGCATAGTGATCCGGTGGTTCCGCATGGAAGGGCCATCGCTCAAAGGATAAAAGGTACGCCGGGGATAACAGGCTGATCTCCCCCAAGAGCTCATATCGACGGGGGGGTTTGGCACCTCGATGTCGGCTCGTCACATCCTGGGGCTGGAGAAGGTCCCAAGGGTTGGGCTGTTCGCCCATTAAAGTGGCACGCGAGCTGGGTTCAGAACGTCGTGAGACAGTTCGGTCTCTATCTACTGTGGGCGTTAGAAATTTGAGTGGATCTGATTCTAGTACGAGAGGACCGAATTGGACTAACCGCTGGTGTATCTGTTGTTCCGCCAGGAGCACTGCAGAGTAGCTACGTTGGGAAGGGATAAGCGCTGAAAGCATATAAGCGCGAAACCCACCACAAGATGAGATTTCTTTTAAGGGTCCTAGAAGATGACTAGGTCGATAGGCTATAGATGTAAAGGCAGTAATGTCATAGTCGAGTAGTACTAATAACCCGTTAGCTTATGTATAAATCTGCGCCTTCGGGCGCAGAGAAACTTTCTTTAAATTTATTTATCTCAGTATGTTAAGATATTATTACAATTACGAATTTAAAATTATGAATTACGAATTGTAAATGTTGTCCAAAGCAACATAACCTCTTAAGGTGGTTATTGCGTCGGGGCTCACCTCTTCCCATTCCGAACAGAGAAGTTAAGCCCGATTGCGCAGATGGTACTGCAGTTATGTGGGAGAGTATGTCGCCGCCTTTCTTTTGAAAAGCCCTATCAGTAATGATAGGGCTTTTTTGTTA
>NZ_JBBYHT010000013.1:0-2489 GCF_038289885.1 Flavobacterium helocola
TGCCTGCCCATGAACCTGTAACTCCTGCTGGTAAGCCTGCAAAGGTTGCACCTGTTGCGCCTGTTGTTGCTAATGTGATATTGGTAATTGGGGAATTAACACAAACCGTTTGACTGGTCCCTGCTGCAATAGTATTCAACGAAGTAACTGTAATTGTGCCAGTGGTTGCTGCTGGTAGACAGCCGCCTGTGGTAGTTACTGTATAATTGAATATTCCACTTGCTGTTGGGGTTCCACTTATCGTAGCCACATTGCCTGCCCATGAACCTGTAACTCCTGCTGGTAAGCCTGCAAAGGTTGCACCTGTTGCGCCTGTTGTTGCTAATGTGATATTTGTAATTGCACTGTTGATACAAACCGTTTGGCTTGTGCCTGCTGCAATAGTATTCAACGGTGTAACTGTAATTGTTCCTGTGGTTGTCGCTGGTGGACATCCGCCTGTGGTAGTAACCGTATAATTGAACGGCCCACTTACGGTTGGTGTACCACTGATTGTTACAACATTACCAGACCATGAACCGGTAACTCCTGCTGGTAAGCCTGCAAAGGTTGCACCTGTTGCTCCTGTAGTTGCTAATGTAATAGTCGTAATTGCACTGTTAACACAAACCGTTTGGCTAGTTCCTGCTGCAATAGTGTTCAACGGTGTAACTGTAATTGTTCCTGTGGTTGTCGCTGGTGGACATCCGCCTGTGGTAGTAACCGTATAATTGAACGGTCCACTTACGGTTGGTGTACCACTGATTGTTACAACATTGCCAGACCATGAACCAGTAACGCCTGCTGGTAATCCTGCGAAGGTTGCTCCTGTTGCTCCTGTAGTTGCTAATGTAATAGTCGTAATTGCACTGTTAACACAAACCGTTTGACTTGTCCCTGCTGCAATAGTGTTCAATGGTGTAACTGTAATTGTTCCTGTGGTTGTCGCTGCAGGTGAACAACTTCCTGTTGTAGTTATTGTATAATTGAACGGTCCACTCGCAGTTGGAGTTCCACTTATCGTAAACACACCAGCCGCAAAAGATTCAGTAACCCCTGCCGGTAAACCTGACACAGTAGCACCTGTTGCATTAGTAACTGAGTAGGTTATGTTTGTAACAGGAGTATTAATACATAATGTTTGGTTTGTTGTTGTTGCAACTGATGTTAAAGAAATTAATGATAACGAAGTAATTGTAATATCAAAAGTACTACTACCTGCTGCACCACATGTTGTTGCACCATATAAATATGTTACAGTATATGTTCCAGCTGTACTTAAACCAAGATTAATTTCACCTGTAGCACCATTAATCGATAAACCTGGAGATGAACTATAAATACCTCCTGTTGTGAATCCAAGGACTGTAGTTGGAATTGGGTTGGTACCATTTATACAAACTGGTGTAGAATAGCTAAATCCTGTTACTGGAACAGCTGTTGGATTAACAGTTATAGTACCTGTAGTTGTCGCTGGTGGACATCCGCCTGTGGTAGTAACCGTATAATTGAACGGTCCACTTACGGTTGGTGTACCACTGATTGTTACAACATTACCAGACCATGAACCAGTAACTCCTGCTGGTAATCCTGCGAAAGTTGCTCCCGTTGCTCCTGTAGTTGCTAATGTAATAGTCGTAATTGCACTGTTAACACAAACCGTTTGACTTGTCCCTGCTGCAATAGTATTCAACGGTGTAACTGTAATTGTTCCTGTGGTTGTCGCTGGCGGACATCCGCCTGTGGTAGTAACCGTATAATTGAACGGCCCACTTACGGTTGGTGTACCACTGATTGTTACAACATTACCAGACCATGAACCGGTAACTCCTGCTGGTAATCCTGCGAAGGTTGCTCCTGTTGCTCCTGTAGTTGCTAATGTAATAGTCGTAATTGCACTGTTAACACAAACCGTTTGGCTAGTTCCTGCTGCAATAGTGTTCAACGGTGTAACTGTAATTGTTCCTGTGGTTGTCGCTGGTGGACATCCGCCTGTGGTAGTAACCGTATAATTGAACGGTCCACTTACGGTTGGTGTACCACTGATTGTTACAACATTGCCAGACCATGAACCAGTAACTCCTGCTGGTAATCCTGCGAAGGTTGCTCCTGTTGCTCCTGTAGTTGCTAATGTAATAGTCGTAATTGCACTGTTAACACAAACCGTTTGGCTAGTTCCTGCTGCAATAGTGTTCAATGGTGTAACTGTAATTGTTCCTGTGGTTGTCGCTGGTGGACATCCGCCTGTTGTTGTTACAGTATAATTGAAAGTTCCACTTGCTGTTGGTGTTCCACTAATCGTAGCTACGTTTCCTGCCCATGAACCGGTAACTCCTGCCGGTAATCCTGCGAAAGTTGCTCCTGTTGCACCTGTAGTTGCTAATGTAATATTTGTAATTGCACTGTTGATACAAACCGTTTGGCTTGTGCCTGCTGCAATAGTATTCAACGGTGTAACTGTAATTGTTCCTGTGGTTGTCGCTGGTGGACATCCGCCTGTGGTAGTAACC